>NZ_FPBO01000008.1 GCF_900116645.1 Pseudoduganella namucuonensis
AGCAGACCGCCTTCACTGGCCGTCCTTGTCCAACAAGGGCGAGCGCGCAATCCACTTTTTTTCTCGAGCGAACTCGACTGCCTCCTTCAGGATCTCCGCTTCCATCGTCTTTTTGCCAAGCATCCGTTGCAGCTGCGCGATCTGCGCGCGGGCGGCCGCCAGTTCGCTTGCCGGCACAACCGACTCTCCAGCAGTCACGGCCGTCAGCGCGCCTTCGCGCTCAAGCTTGCGCCAGTTGAACAGCTGGCTCGCGCCGACGCCGTGCTTGCGTGCGACCAGCGATACGCTCATGCCCGGTTCATACGTCTCGCGCACCAGCGCAGCTTTTTCCTCGGCGGACCAGCGCCGCCGGCGTTCCTGGCTCACGGTTACCACTTCGATCGTTTGCTTGTTCCTAGTCATATGCACAGTCCTATTCCTATCCGTAAGAATAGCGCATAGGCCGTGTCCGGTGAATCAGGGGGCTATCTCATCCGCTATGGCTCCGATCGCCCCGCGTATCAGCCCTTCTGAAGCGTGTACAGCGCTTTCGCCTGCGCCCATTTTCCGAAACGCTGTCGTGACTAGCCTGAGCAGTTCCCCGCTCTCCAATATTCCTTCCGTAGAAAGGGCGCCAACTATCCACGATGTGTTTCCACGATTCGCGACATCTAGTATCCCCTCAATGCCGTGCTCATTGTAGATTTCCCGCAGCGCATGGGTTCTCTGGTCTCGGATCCGGCGGTCGCGTTCCGCGTAGTCGGTGTTCTCGAGATCTTCGAGCTCGTCGGCGGATTCCTCGATCCACGTGTCGCGGAACAGCCATGCATGCTTGTCCAGTAGGTTAGTGGGTTCCAGAGCGGTATAAATGTCCTTCGCTGCGGTTGGCACGCGGGCTGGCTTCCGGCTCGCCTTGGCCAACAATGCCGCGCGGCGCGAGAGCGTGGAAACACGGATCTTCTCGCGCATGGCAACCTTATCGCCGTCGCTAGCGGTTTTCGCCCATGCTCCTATCAATGCCCACACTCGATCCTGGTCGGCATTAGTCAGGTCGTGGAGGCGGTCGATGAGATCGCGGAGCATCGTGAGCGAGTACTGATCCCTGGTGAGGGCCAGCTCGACCATTTCGTAGACGAACGCATGGACTGGGTCCCAGGTCGGGAGTGGTTCACCGAAGCCGTATCCATCAGGACGCCAAAGCGGCTTATGGCTGTAGTCGCCGATTTGGCTGTGATTGCCGAACTGGGCAATGCAGAGGGGCCACGCCACGTCCGGATATTTTTCGAACAGCGTTTTCACCAAGCCCAGTCGGTCCTCGTAGCTAGCTGCCGTCTGCGGCATCCAGGCGCGGAAAATAGCTCTCAGGGAGTGTCCCGGCTTGTTCACCCAGTTGTCGTTGATTTCAATCTGTGCGAGTCTCGCGAGAATCAGCGCTGCGCGGGGCAGCGTGACCGGATTCCATGCAAGTCCTTCCAAGGCCCAAAGCAGCCCTGTGCGGCTTGGGCTGCCGAATACCCCAGACCCTGCTGGGCGCATGAGGCCAAAGACAGCCGGGCTCGCGCTCTTCAGGTCGCGTTCAATTATGGACATGAACTCCTGCGGAGCAGCTTCGGCATAGAGTGGCAAGTCGCGGTCGTTGGCCTCGAGAACGCGAGTGGTAAGCGGGACAGGTAGCAGGTCGCGCACTACCAGAGCTGCTTCCGCCTCCGTATCGATTCCCAGGCGTCCCTTGAATAGGCTTCCGCCATGGACTGCCAGCAGGACGAGGGTTTCCGAAATACCCCGCCGGAACACCGCCGAGAATTCGCGGGTCTTGCCGTGGATGGACGCCGCCCAGCGTTGGTCCTCGGCGAGGTCTAGGGACGGATCGTCCTCACCCAGGACCATTCGCGCGACGTCGAAGTATCGCTTCAGGTCGTCATGTGTCACGTATCGGGCAATGGCGTAAAGGATGTCGATCTTCGAGACGACGCCGCGATACGTACCTATGGACCAGAGCGGTGCGTCGTTCAGCTGGACTAATCGCTGGCAATCCTTCTCCAGTTCGTCGAAGGTGCGATCGCCAGCCAGCAGGGACAAGCCTGCCTTGTCGGTCTCGTTTAGCATGTGCCAGGCACCTACCAGCATGAACGGGATAAGGTTCTCTGGAGCGTGCTGCTGAGTCGCCCAGAGTGGCTTCCGCACCGCCTCGACGGTCGCGAGCCTGCGGCGCAGGACGGTCAGCGATCGGCCCGACTCGTTCGCGAGGCTTGCGATCTCGTCGCGTTTCTTACCGATGCCCTTCAGGGCAAATTCGAAAGTATCGAAACCGACGGGCTCGAGAACAATGTCCGGTTCAGCATTGATGGAATTTCGTGGGTACACGATGATGGAGTGCAACTGCTCCGTGTAAGGCGCGAGCTCCACCTCGACTTCCCGCGAATGGACGACCGGTATGAAGGAACGGGTTCCTTCTGCTAGCCGTGGCAAAACCCCCGTTTTATCGAACACGAGAACCCGGTACCGGAACGGTTCCAGTTCCGTGCCTCCGTCAGAGCTGAAGCACTGGGCGATGAAGGCCAGAGCTTCATCCGTGGAATCCGCCGCAATTACTATCGGCCCGGCAGGAGGCTTCGCAAGGCGCGCGCCGAACTTCCGTCTGGCCTCGTCAATGGCGGAGTTGAATAGCGTGCCCGGCAGCGGCGGCGTTGCCACGTTCGCCCAGTCCGCCCAGCACTTGTCCAGCGAGCGTACATCCTGGGCCGGAACTTTTGTCTCGTTGGCGAACCATGTCTGCCCGGAAAGCGATTGCTCGAGCCACTGCTCCAAGTCGCTTGAGTCATAGGCCCGGACGTCCTTCCAGCCGCCGTCGGCTCTTTTCTCGACAATCCAAGTGTCCTTGCTTGCCCACCTGCGGGGAGTGACAAAAATGAAGTGCATCGCGGCTCGCTCACTCGCAGTCGTTGCCGCCACGCTCTTCTTATGGTCTTTTTCGGCCTTCGTTTTAGGATCTTCATTCGTGCCGAACTCCCAGCCGGAGCGGCCCGCAGGTATCCAAGCCGTTCCTTCGCTTGCTTCGACAAGACCGTCCCATCCTGCGCGTTCGGCATCGTCATTGCCCGGGAAGCTTACTTCCGTTAGGCCGCCGCCGGTCGAGTGCACAAGCGTTCTCAGGAAGACAGCGAACCTGCTGCGTGCAGAAATATTATGCGAAGCCCAGGCTTCCAGGTCGTTTGCCCTGATCGATAGGAATGGTGGAATGTAAGCTTTCGCATTTGTAGGGGCATCCTTTTGCTTTGCCTTGAATGCGTCGTACTGAGCCTGCATCTCAAGCAGGTCCTTGCGGGGAAAACCGAAGGCTTTCTCGATCCTCGTCGCCATGTCACCAGAAAGGGAAGCCTTTCCGTTGAGTAGGTTTGATAGGGCGGGGCGACCCACCCCTATTAGCTCAGCAGCTTTCGTCACTGACATTTTTGGCGGAATGATTTCTGCCTTGATGCGTTCGCCAGGATGTCGGATCTCATCGGATGTGCTCATTCGTGGCCTCTGGCGGATTTCCCTGATCAAATTATTGGATCAAATGGTGCTGTATTGTGTAGCGCTACGCAATACAAATTCCACGTGGGGAATTTCACTGTCTCCAAAGTCAATCTTGCCGAAAAACACCAGAGATGGGAGGGCGGCCTGGATGAGCCATAATGGTGTGAAAATGGCCGCCGTATCGATTGCGGTTTCGCAAGACGATCAATTTAGCGTTGAAATGTCTTCAGGCAACGTTTCCGCAGTGTTGCCATGTCAGCGACCGCGATGCTTCCCGCGTTAAACTAGCGCCATGACGCTAGTTTCCCTCCTTTCCCGACGCCGCCGAGTGTTTGCCCTATGCGCGGCGACGGTGGCGCTGCATTTCGTCACCATCGACTGGCTGGGCACGCGTCTGGGCGCCCAGCAAAGCACCACCGTCAAGCCCACCGTCATGACCGCCCAGTTGCGGCTGGCGCTGCCGCCGCGCACCGCGTCCACCGAGCCGGTGCCCGAGGTGCGGCCGCTGGACCCCGCCGCGCCCAAGCCGCGCCAACCCGCGCCCAGGCCGGCGCCGCGCCGCGCCGCCGCCCCCACCGCCATGCCCGGCGCCCTGTCCAACGCCGACCCGGCCGCGCCCGCTGCCGCCCCGTCCGAGACGGACGCCTTCTCGGACGCGCTGGCCGGCCTCGCGCAGGGCTTGCCCCCGCCATCGCCGCCGCCCGCCCAGCCGGACGCCGTCCCCGAGCCGCCTGCCGTACAATCGACGCCGGACGCGGTGGCCGGCCCCGCGGAGCGCCAGGCCAGCCCGGCGCCGGCGCCGCTGAACACGCGGCGCTACAAGGTGAACCTGCCGCCGTCCGCGCGCTTCGACATGGAACTCAAGCGCACCGACGCCAACGGCACCCAGTGGAGCGGCGAGGGCGTGATGAGCTGGCGCACCGACGGCAGCAAGTACCGGGTCGGCATGGAGGCCGGCATCAGCATGCTGGTCACGCGCGTGAACCTGCTGGAGCTGGTGAGCGAGGGCGAGATCGACGACGCCGGCATCGCCCCCGCCAGGTTCACCGAGAAGCGGCGCGGCCGCTCGCAGACCGCCACCCATTTCCAGCGCGGCGACGGGCGCATCACGTTCTCCGCGTCCGAGCGCAGCTTCCCGCTGCTGGCGGGCGCGCAGGACAAGGCCAGCGTGCCGTTCCAGCTGGGCGGCATCGGCCGCGCGGACGTCAACCAGTTCGGCAGCGACATCGACATCCTGGTCGGCGAGGACAAGAACGCCAACATCTACCGCTTCCAGCTGGTCGGGGAGGAGGAGATCGACACCAAGATGGGGCGCCTGGTCACCTGGCACCTGGCGCGTCCGCCCCGGCCGGGCTCCTATTCGGCGCGGCTCGACGTGTGGCTCGCGCCCGGCCTGAACTGGTTCCCGGTCCAGATCCGCAACACGGAAGCGAACGGCGCGCTGACCACGCAGACCGTCACCAAGATCACCATGGACGACACGTCCGGAAAGTAATTATGCGTAAATTGTTATCGAGTGTATTGCTGGCCGCCGCCGCCATCACCGCCACCGCCGCCCCGTCGGCCGGCGCGGCGGTGGGCGAGCATCCGAGCGTCAAGCGCCCGTTCAAGCTGCCGCCGCCGGCCGACCTGGCGTACGCCATCAAGGCGCGCAAGGGCAGCATTCCCATCAACGGCGACGCCGTGGTGCAGTGGCGCCACGGCGACGGCAAGTACAGCATCCACACCGAAAGCCATGCCGGCCTGTTCGGCAAGATCGTGGAAAACCACAGCGAGGGCGCGGTGGACGCCTACGGCCTGGCGCCCGCCACCTTCACCGAAAAGCGCGCGCGCAAGGAGCCCACCACGGCCACTTTCCAGCGCGACGCCAAGACCATCACCTTCAGCAGCGGCGAGGAGAGCTACCCGATCAAGGGCGGCGAGCAGGATCGCACCAGCGCGCCGTGGCAGCTGCTGTCCGTCGCCCGCGGCGCGCCGGAGAAGTTCACGCCGGGCTCCGAGTGGGCCTTCTTCGTGGCCGGCCGGCGCGACGCCGAGCCGTGGGTGTTCAAGGTGGTGGGGCGCGAGCCGGTGCAGACCGGCGCGGGCCAGGTGGACGCCGTCCATTTCACCAAGGCCCCGCCCAAGGGCAACCAGGGCCAGCACGTGGACCTGTGGCTGGCGCCGTCGCTGGACTGGTATCCGGTGCGCATCCTGTTCGTCGAGGACGACGGCGACACCGTCGACCAGTTGCTTGAAAAAGTCACCAAAAAATAACTTCGGCTGAATTTCGGCTGTCGCGGCCCGGCCGCGCCGCGTGCCGGTGGGCTGGACGGAACTGCTATACTGACGCCCCCCCGCGACGAGTCGGCCACGGGGCGTGTACAGAATGGCAACCCGGAGCAGAATGATAGACATAATGGCAAATGCGGCCCTCGCCGCGGACGCGAACCCCACCGAGCAGGAACAGCAGGACGCGCTCCAGGCGCACTTCCAGCCGCACGTCGCGGCGGACGAGATCGAGCAGGTCTACCACCTGAAGCGCGCCCAGCCCCTGTTGCAAGTCTTCACGGCCCTGTTCCACGGCGGCTTCGAGGGCGTGTTGGTGCGCCTGCTGGTCTTGCGCGAACTGGCCAACGACACCGCCACCTCCTCCTTCTCGCGGGGCGACATCAACACGCGCCTGGCCTACCTGCTGCCGGAAAGCCTGGAAACGGTGCTGATGCGATTGCGCTCGAACCAGCTGCTGGCCTGGGACGCGCAGCAGGCCGTCTACCGCGTCACGCCGATGGCGCGCAACGTGCTCTCCGCCATCGACAGCCTGCTGGGCCTGAACCAGAACGAGGACGAGGCCGAGATGGGCTTCCTGCTGTCGCAGGTGGCCGGCGCCCAGGCGGTGGGCGGCGTCACGGTGGAGCAGCTGCAGCACCTGCTGGGCCGCCTGAACGACCTGACCGAGGAATTCCGCGACGCCATCGCCTCCGGTTCCGAGTTCCGCCTGCGCGCCTCGCAGGAAAAGTGGCACATGGCCTGCGACTGGGTGGAGAAGGGCTCCGAGATCCTGCGCGCCATCACCAGCGACGAGAACGCGGACGGCGCCACCCACAAGGCCGCGCAGGCCATCGGCCGCGCGCAAAGCACGCTGCTGAACATGCAGGGCATGTTCTCGCGCGCGCTGAACCAGATCGAACGCCAGCGGGTGCACCTGGGCCAGTCCGGCCTGTCCACCACCGACATCAAGCGCTGGCTGCTTGAACATGAAGACCTGGCACAACTGGCGGAAGGCGCGATCGACCAGCCGGTGATGCCGCTGTTTATTACTCCTGCCGAAATGATCGACGTGGCTGAAACCGAACTGCTGTCCGAACGCGCCAACGGCGCCGTGCAAAATGGCCTGCCCACCGGCACCGACGCGCCCACCACCCTGGACGACGGCCCCGCCATGCAGAAGGAACTGGACGACTGGCTGGCCCGCTTGTCCGACTTCGCCGCCCTGGGCAACTTCCCCAGCGTGGCCGAGGAGGCGCCCAAGGCGGTACAGGTGCACGAATCGCTGCTGCCCGCCAGCTTCGCGGTGGCGTCCTACCGCGCCTCGCTGCTGCCGCTGCTGGGCGACGAGTCCGAGGCCAGCCTCACCGGCGCCACCGCCGAACTGGCGCGCCTGCCCGTGAGCTTCACGCCCACCGACACCATGGTGCAGCTGCAGGACATGGAAGTGGCCGCGATGAGCATGGCCACGCTGTCCCTGAACATGGACCTGAGCAAAAAAGATGAATGACGATTCCCAAATCCTGATCGCGCGCCTGCTGACGCACCAGACGCTGCGCCGCGACGACCGCCTGGTCAAGCGCGTGCTGTCCGATGAACTGTTCCGCGCCGAGGTGGACCAGCGCCTGGCCGCCTGCGGCATGAAGATGCTGGACAACGTGTACGCCGACCACGTGACCCTGGCGCTGTCGCGCAACATCGAGCCGAAGATCTTCGGCGCCAAGGACGTCTGGCAGAACAACAACTTCGGCCTGGCGCGCGACGGCGTGGCCCTGCTGGTGGTGCTGTGGGCGCAGATCATCCTGCCCAAGCGCGAACGCCAGGAGACCCACCAGCACGCCGAGGACGACCAGAACGACATGTTCGGCACCGACAAGCCGCTGCCGCGCGCCGAGGACACCTCCATCGGCATCCCCTACAAGGCCCTGCTGGCCGACTTCGGCGACAAGCTGGGCAAGAAGACCCGCATGGACATGAACCTGGGCATCCTGGCCAAGCTGGGCTTCATCGAGCGGCGCGGCGACATCATCGTCGAGGGCCCGCTGCTGGACCTGCTGATGGACACCGACCTGCTGAAGGAGCGCATCGTCAACGGCGCGCTGGCCGACGTGTTCAAGCGCGTGCCGGCGCAGGTGGTGCACATTCCGCGCGCCGCGCTGGCCGAGGCGGCCGCCTTCGCCGCAGCGGAGAACGCCGCCGCCGATGCCGCCGCGGAAAGCGCGGCCGCACGAAGCGCGGCCGCCGACACCGGCGCCGCGCTGTCCGCCGCCAGCGACAGCGACGCCGTCGAATCGGCCGTCGCCGACGCCGCCATCGCCGCCGCCGAAGCCGCTCGCGCCGTCGCGGCGGCGGCGGCCGCCGACATTGCCGGCGGCCGCCCTTCCGACGTCGCCGCCGCCGGCGCCATGCCGGCCGGCGCCGATGCCGCCGAGTCCTCCGCCGTCCCCGCCCCCGAGGCCCCGGCCGAAGCGCCCTCCGACACCCCGAACCGAGACTAAGCCATGTTTCACATCAAATCGCTGGAGCTGGTCCACTGGGATTACTGGCAGCGCATCAAGAACATTCCGCTGGACGCCAAGATCATCACGATCGCGGGCCAGAACGGCTCCGGCAAGACCACGCTGCTGGACGCCATGCGCACCCTGTTCGGGCTCGATTGCTCGATGGGCCGCACCTACAAGCACTACGCCCGCCACTCCGGCCAGCAGACCGCCTGGCTGCGTGCCGTGGTGGACAACAAGGCCCAGGGCCGCCAGCTGTCGAACCGTCCGTTCCGCAGCTCCGGCTTCTTCTCCGACGACGAGGTGACGCTGTTCTGCCAGATCCAGAAGAACGGCGGCGACTGGAAGCGCCAGTACCTGATGCGTCCCGGGAATGTGCAGATCGAGGAAGTCACCGAGGCCAACGACTGGCTCGGCGTGGAAAACTACCGCAAGCGCCTGGCCAACGCCGGCCTGTCGCCCGCGATGGCGAAAGTGCTGGCGCTGGAGCAGGGCGAGACCGACAAGCTGTGCGAATACGCGCCGCGCCAGTTGCTGGACCTGGTGTTCCAGGTGTTCGGCGACAAGGAGGTGCTGGACGCCTACGACGAGGCCAAGCGCCACCAGCGCGACACCGAGCAGGAACTGAAGCGCTTCGAGGCGGAACTGGAGGGTTCGAAAACGAACCTGGAAGGCCTGCGCCTGCGCGTGGCCAACTACCACCAGTGGGAAGACCTGAACAAGGAACGCCGCAACCTGCAGGAGGAAGTGCTGCCGACGCTGGAATACCACGAGGCGCGCGAAAAGCAGGCCAACATCAGCCGCCAGCTGCGCGAAGCGCGCAAGCCGCTGCTGGTGGCCGACCAGCTGCTGGCCGACAAGCGCACCGCGCTGGCCGCGCAGGTCAAGGCGCTGACCGAGGCGCAGCAGCATGAAACGGTGCTGGAACAGGAATCGACCGCGCTGCAAAGCCGCCTGTCCGTCATCAACGCCAAACTGAAGCCGCTGGACAGCCTGCTGGAACAGAAGACCCGCCTGCAGACGCTGGCCGCCAATTCCGGCGCCGACATCGCCGAGGTGAGCGCGCAGCTGGAGGAGAAGGAAGGCGAACTGGCGCGCCAGAAGCAGGCCCGCGACGCCATCGCCGCCCGCATCGCCGCCGACAAGGCCACCATCTCCGCGCTGCAGGGCAAGACCGCCATGCCGGAGCCGGACAACGTGCGCGCCATGCGCCGCGCGCTGAACGACGCCAAGATCGGCCACGCCATGCTGTCGGACATCGTCGAAGTGACGGACCCGCGCTGGCAGGGCGCCGTCGAGGGCGTGCTGGGTGGCTACGCCTCCGTGGTCCTGCTGGACAAGCCGGGCGACGCGGCCGCCGCCTACCGCCTGGCCGAGAAGGAACGCTACCGCCACTTCATCGTGCCGGACCTGGTCACCGCGCCGACCACCAAGGGCGACAGTCTGATGTCGGTGGTGCGCTTCACCGACAAGACGCCGGGCTGGCTGATCGAACAGCTGACCCGCATCACCCGCGTGGATTCGGTGGAAGAGGGCGCGCGCCTGGGCAACGTCGAGGAATGGATCACGCCCGAGGCCTACCACAAGGAGCGCCGCGGCGGCCGTTCGCTGTTCGTCGAGGCCTCGCGCTACCGCTTCGGTTCCGCCGGCCGCACGCAGCGCATGGAAGCGATCCAGAAAGGCATCCCCGCGCTGGAGGCGCAGGAGGACACGTACACCCTCGCCATCAGCAAACTGGCCTCCGAAGTCAGCGCGTTGAAAGCGCGCCTGGCCGGCGTGGACGCGGCCAAGGAACTGGCCGCGCGCATGGCAGAATTCGACGAAGCCGCGCACAGCGCCGTGCCGCTGCGCAGCGAACGCCTCGAAGTCGGCTCGCGCCTGGGCGAACTGCAAGGCCTGATCAAGAACGCCACCGTGGCCCGCACCCGTGCCGACACCACCTGGCAGAACGCGCGCTTCAACCTGTCCGAGGCCGAAGCGGGGCTGCGCCTGAACCACAAGCGCGTGCTGGAACAGCGCACCGACCACGCCAAGGCGCTGCTCGCGCTGCGCCGCCAGTGGCGGCACATGCCGCACAACTGGCGCCGTCCCGCGCGGCGCACGCGATTGGTGTCCGAGTACCACAACACGCACCAGGTGGCGCTGCGCATCCACAGCCTGGAAAACTCGCTGGCGCGCAGCGACTGGGAACTGGACGCCACGGTCATCGACCAGTACGCGCGCCTGAACGACCAGTTGAAGAGCCGCCAGAGCGAGACCGAGGAGCGGCGATATCAAAACAACCGCGCCATCGAAGCGACCGTCAACGCGCGCGCCGCCTACATGGAGCGGCTGCGCTACACGATCCGCCAGTACAGCAAGAACATCAAGGAGCTGGGCGAACTGGCCAACATCGAAGTCCACACCGACCCGGTGCGGCTGGAGGACGACGACCTGCAACTGGCGCAAGCCGGCCTGCACGTGCGCTTCAAGTTCGACGGCAAGGGGCCGATCGGCATGAACGACGGCGAGGCGTCCGGCGGGCAGCAGGTGATGAAATCGCTGGTGCTGCTGATTGGGCTGCTGAAGTCCGAGGACGGTTCCGGCGGCTTCGTGTTCATCGACGAACCGTTCGCCCACCTGGACATCCGCAACATCCAGCTGGTCGGCGAGTTCCTGAAGAACACCGAGGCCCAATACCTGATGACGACGCCGCTGACCCACAACACCGACGTCTACGACCCATCGGAGCTGACGCTGATCACCAGCAAAAAGAAAAAAGACACGCAATGGGCCCAACCCATCTTCGTGCTCCAGCGCCGCACCCCGGCCCAAGCCGCCTAGCCCCCAAAGTTGCTCTCACTACATCGGTGTCAGGCGCGACATTCGGACATTTCTTGCATGGAATGTCCGAATGTCGCGCCTGACACCGATGTTGTTTTGGCAACCCCACCCCGGAATTTGATTGACTTCAATGAAGTCTTGTCTTAAATTTCTGTAACAACAGAAATTAAGGAAATCGTCATGCAGCTCAGTCCAACCATGCAGAAGTACATCCTCCACTGGGGCGAGATGGGCACGCGCTGGGGCGTGAACCGCACGGTGGCGCAGATCCACGCGCTGCTTTTCCTGGCCAACGCGCCCATGAACGCGGAGGAGATCACTGAAACGCTGGGCGTGGCGCGCTCCAACGTCAGCAACAGCCTGAAGGAGCTGCAAAGCTGGGGCCTGGTCAAGATCAGCCACGTGATGGGCGACCGGCGCGACCATTTCCTGGCGCTGCAGGACGTATGGGAGATCTTCAAGGTCATCATCGAGGAGCGCAAGAAGCGCGAGATCGACCCCACGTTGACCGTGCTGCGCGAGTGCGCGATCGAGGCCGAGCAGGATGCCGCGCTGGAAGCGGCCACCCGCGACCGCATGGCCAGCGTGCTGGAATTCATGGAGATGCTGGGCTCCAGCTACGAGGACTACAAGCACCTGCCGCCCGCCACCATGATGAAGCTGTTCAAAATGGGCGGCAAGATCGCCCGCTTCATCGGCCCGGACGACAAGGAGCATTGATCATGGAGACCGCCCGGTTCACGCTGTACTACGACGGCCATTGCCCGTTCTGCCTGGCCTCCATGCGCCGCCTGCGCGATTGGAACGCATGATGCCCGCCTCCCATCCCGACGTGGTCGCGGAACCGCTTCGCGCCTGGCTGGTGCGCTGGCTTTACGCGGCCGCCGTGGCGCACCTGCTGGTCGGCGCGCTGCTGCCCTGGCTGGCCGACGCCGCCTTCCTGGACGGCTACCATCGCGGCATTGTGCTGGCTTTCTGGCCGGCCGAACCGGCGCCGCCCGCCGCGCTGGCGCAGCAAGCCTGGTGGATGGCGCTGTTCGGCCCCACCGTGCAGACGGTCGGCGTCTGGATGGTCGCGCTGGTGCGCATCGCCGATCAACAGCGCAGCGCGTCCGCCTGGGCGTGGCTGGCCGCCGGCATCCTGGTCTGGGCGCCGCAGGATGTCATGGTGTCGCTGCGCGCCGGCGTCTGGACCAACGTATGGCTGGATTGCTTCGCCGTCGTCGCCATGATCCTGCCATTGGCCTGGCTGTGGCGCCATGATCGCGTCGCCGGGCAAAACGGGAGCACGTCATGAACACGCATTTTTTGGCCCTGCAACTGATGGCCGTGCAGGGTTTGCTGGGCGCCTTCGATACGCTGTACCACCACGAGCTGACCGAGGCGCTTCCGCGGCGGCGGTCGGCGCAGCGCGAACTGGGCATCCACGCGGTGCGCGCGCTGATCTACAGCGTGTTGTTCATCGGCCTGTCCGCGTGGACGTGGCACGGCTGGTGGGCGCTGGCGCTGCTGTTCCTGTTCGGCGTGGAGATCGTGCTGACCTTGTGGGACTTCGTGGTCGAGGACCGCACCCGGCTCCTGCCCGCCACGGAACGCGTCACGCACACGGTGCTGGCGATGAACGGCGGCGCCTTCGTGGCCCTGCTGACGATGAATTGCCTCGACTGGTGGGCGATGCCGACCGGCCTGGTTTGGCAGACGCATGGCTGGCTAACCGTGTTCCTGTCGCTGTGCGGCGTCGGCGTCGGCCTGTCCGGCGTCCGCGACGCGCTGGCGTCGCTGGCCTTGTCGCGCGCGGCGCAGGCCGGCCCGGTGGAACAGGCGCTGGATTTCGGCCCGTCCGGCCAGCGCTTCCTGGTCACCGGCGCCACGGGTTTCATCGGCAAGCGCCTGGTCGCCGCGCTGCTGAGGGACGGCCACGAGGTCACCATCCTCACGCGCCAGCCCAGGCAGGCCGCCTGGCAATTCGACGGCGCCGTGCGCTGCGTCCAGGGCATGGACCAGCTGCATCCGGCCACGCGCATCGACATCGTCATCAACCTGGCCGGCGCGCGCATCCTGGGCTGGCGCTGGACCCCGGCGCGCAAGGCGGCGCTGCGCGCGAGCCGCGTCGGACTGACCAGCAAGGTGGTGGACTGGATCGCCCGCGCCGAGCACAAGCCGCGCCTGATGCTGTCCGGTTCCGCCATCGGCTACTACGGCATCCAGCCGCAAGACGACGCCACGCCGCTGGCGGAGGACGCGCCGCCGCGGGACATCTTCATGTCCCGCCTGTGCCAGGAGTGGGAGCAGGCGGCGCGGGCGGCGTCGGCACACGGCGTGCGGGTGGCTTGCATGCGTTTCGGTCTGGTGATGGGGACGGAGGGCGCGCTGCCGATGATGCTGTTGCCGGTCAAGCTGGGCATGGGCGGCCCCATGGGCGGCGGCGGGCAGCGCATGTCGTGGATCCACGTGGACGACGTGCTGCGGGGGATGGCGCATCTGGCGCGCCTGGGCGGCGAGGGCGCCGACGTGGCCGGCGCGTGGAACTTCACGGCGCCGGAGCAGGTGACGCAGCGCGAGTTCATGCGCATCGCGGCCGCCGTGGCGGTGCGTCCCTGCTTCATGCCGACACCCGGCTGGCCGGTGCGGCTGATGCTGGGCGAGCAGGCCGATTTGCTGCTGGAGGGGCAGGCGGTGGCGCCGGCGCGCCTGCGGGAGAGCGGCTTCGCGTTCCGCTACGCTTCCACGCGGGCGGCGCTGCAAAGCCTGATGTGATTCAGAGTTCCGGCTCCGGCGCGGGTTTGTGGGCCTGGCGCCAGCGTATCATCAGGGACGAATAGGCGGCGCAGTAGCCGGCCAGCAGTCCCAGGATGATGGTGGTGCCGGGGCTTTGCACGAAGTCCTTCTGCGACACCAGCTGATGCGCCTGCAGGTGGTTGCTCATGTAGAGTTCCACGCCGCGGTACAGCATGCGGCCGGCGAACAGCATGAACACGGCCAGGCCGATGCGCAGGTTGGGCGTGAAATAGACGCGGGTGCCGAAGACCTCGAAGTGGGTGGTCTTGAAGCCGAAGAAGCCCAGCCAGGCGCCCGCCAGCGCGCCGGCGCCCAGGCAGGACACGGCCAGCACGTTGTCGGCCATGGTCGCGGCCATCCACACCAGGAACACGGAGAAGGCCACGGCGGACATCCAGTGCTTGCCCATCAGGGACTCCTGCCGCGCGAGCATGCGTTTCAGGCGCAGGTAGATGCGCCAGATCAGCAGCGGGATGAGGAGGAGCAGGGCGACAGTGGTCAATTCCATGGGGTGGCGCTAAAAATCGGAAAGCTCGATTGTAAAGCAAGCGTGCCCGCGGCTCAGGATCTTGCCGCCGCCACCGCATCGGCGACCATCTCCGCCGTCATCGCGGACAGGGTCCAGCCCAGGTGGCCGTGCCCCGTGTTGTAGAACACGCGCGGCGAACGGCCGGGTCCGACCCGGGGCATCATGTCCGGCATCATGGGCCGCAATCCCGCCCACGGCACCACGCGCCGCGTCTCCACGCCGGGGAAGCAGCGCTGCACCCATTCCACCAGCGGCTGGATGCGCTCGTCGCGGATGTCGCGGTTGAAGCCCGTGAACTCGGCCGTGCCGGCCACGCGCAGGCGCTCGCCCAGGCGGCTGGCGACGATCTTGGTCGCGTCGTCGAGCAGGCTGACCACCGGCGCCGCCGCCTGGCTGGCCGCGTCGTCCAGCGCCACCGTGATGGAATAGCCCTTCACCGGATAGACGTTGACGCGGTCCCCCAGCTGCGCGGCCAGCGCCCGGCTGGCGGTGCCCGCGCAGACCACCACGCCGTCGTAGCGCTCGCGCGACGGCGCGCCGTCCACCACGCCGCTCACGGTGGCCGAGCGGCCGTCGGTGGACAGGCCGGACACCCGCGCGCCGTAGCGCGTGGCCACGCCGCGGCGGCGCGCGGCGGCCGCCAGGCCGTGGCTGAATTTGTGGATGTCGCCGGTGGCGTCGCTGTCGGTGTAGAAGCCGCCGTAATAGTCGCCGCTCAGCGTGGGCTCGATGGCGCGCATCTCGTCCGGCGTCACCGCGCGCCGCCGCAGGCCGCCCTCGGCCAGCATGCGCGTCACGCCCATGGCCGTGTCGAAGGCGGGCTTGTCGCGGTAGATGTGCAGGATGCCCTGCCGGCGCAGGTCGAAGTCGATGCCTTCCTCGGCCGCCCAGGCGAACATGTGCTCGCGCGCGGCGATCGCCATGCGCGCCGTTTCCACCGTGTTGGCGTGGTAGCGGGGAATGCCGGCCAGGAATTCGGCGAACCAGCTCAGCTTGTGCCAGGTGGGCGCGGGATGCACGCGCATCGGCGCGCCGGGGGAGAACATGCCCTTCATCGCCCGCAGCACGGTGGACCAATGGTTCCACGCCTCGGCGTTGGAGGCGGACAGCTGGCCGCCGTTGGCGTAGGAGGTTTCCATGGCGGGATAGCGGTGGCGCTCGTACAGCGTGACGTCGAAGCCGCGCTTCGACAATGCGTAGGCTGTGGTCACGCCTGTGATACCGGCGCCGACGACGGCGATAGTTTTCATGGTGATCGGTGCGGGGGAACGCCCTGGAGCAGGGCCGTGCAGCTTACCACAAGGCAGGAATGCGTGCGGGGGGCGGTTGTGGTAGTGTCATATGGTGTACTTCGCACAGGAGACCAGCATGGACACTGCAATCACGCACCAGCAGCCCCGCATCCACGCCCACCGCGCGCCCGACCCGGCGCCGGCAGACGATCCCGTCCCCGAAGAGCGCCCGGTGCATCCCCACCACCATCCGGACCCGCCCGTGCCGCAGGATGATCCGGTGCCCGACCATAATCCGAGCTAGTCGAAGGCCCAGGTGTACAGCACGTCCAGCGCGTTGTTGGTGCCGGTCTGGAATTGCAGCGTGATGCGCGGATTCAGCTTGTAGCGCAGCTTGACCAGGCTGGTGGCCGTGCCGGCGCCCTGCTCGAAACTGAGGTAGGCGCGCGACGAGATGCGCTTGCCGACCGTGACCACCGTGTTTTCCAGGCCCTTGGCCTGCGTGCTGCCCTGCGCCTGGGACACGCCCAGCTCGTCGAGCCCCAGCTTGCCGGCGATGCCGCCGCCGGTGCCGCCGAACAGCGCGCCGGCCGCCGTGCCGAGCAGGGCCATTTCATTGCCCGCCGTGTCCGCCATGCCGTGGCCCAGCACCAGCCAGGACAGCTTGTCGCTGTCCGGCACGGACGGCGTGGACACCAGCTTGGCCTGCGGCGCCAGCGCCGTGCCGCGCACCTCCACGCCCGCCTCGACATTGGTCTCGGACAGCTGCTCGCCCTCGGGACGCTTGCGCACGGCCAGGATGTTGAGGCCGGGATTGTCGTAGGCGCCGGTGAAATTGAGCACGCCCCGTTCGATACTGAGCTTTTGCCCGTAGGCCGCGTACGTGCCGCTGACCACCCGGATGCTGCCGGTGGCCCGCGGCGGACGGCGGTCCAGGATGCGCACCCGCACCGTGCCGGCCAGTTCCGCGTCCAGCCCCTTGCCCTTGAGCCGGAAGTTGTCGCCCAGGTCCGCCTCCAGGTCCACGTTGAGCGGCATGGCGGGAACGGCGGCGCCACCCGCGCCGGCCTTGCCCGGCTTGGCGCGGCCGAGGATGACCACGTCGTCGCTGATGGTGGGCGTGTTCTCGGACGCCAGCTCGATGCTGGCGCGGTCCGCCTTCACTTTGCCGTCCAGCTGGAAGTGCTTCTGGTCGCGCACCAGCGTGCTGCTGCCGCTGACGACCAGCGTGCGGTCGGGGCGGGACAGCACTTGCAGCTTGTCGGCCACCAGCTTGAGCTGCATGGTCGCCTCCGCATTGGCGAACCTCACCCAGCCGTCCGCCTGCGCGTGGCCGCTGTCGCCGTCGAAGTACAGGCGCTGGAGCTGGAGCTGGTCGCCGGCCAGTTTGGCCTGCAGGCGGCCGTTGCGCAGCTTCACGCCCTGTTCGGCCCAGTTCACCACCAGCTTCTCGCCGTTGATGTCGCCGTTCAGCACCGGCTCGCCGATGGTGCCGGAGGCGGTGGCGTTGACCTGGAGCGAACCGTCCAGCTCCAGGCCCGGCATGCCGCCCAGCGGCGCCAGCCAGGCGATGGAGCCGATGTCGACGTTGCCCGTCATCGCCAGCGCGCCGCCGCTGGCGACGCGGCCGTCGGCCAGTTGCGTGCTCGCCTCCACATGGGCCTTGCCGGCGCGCGCGCCGTCCAGGTCCAGCTGCACGCGCAGCGCGCCGCCGACGACGTTGGCGCGCGCCTCCAGCTGGCGCAGGCCCAGCGCGATCGGCTTCTCGCCGCTGATGACGGTCACGTCGCCCTTTTCGCGGTACAGGCGCAACGCGCCCTCCAGCGCCGGCGCGGCGCCTTTCGCTTGCGGCGCCTGCATATCGAGGGCCCAGTTGGCGCCCAGCGTGAGGTCGCTGACGATGTTGTCGCGCCACAGGTCGGACAGCTGCGCCAGGTAGCTGACCGGCACCCCGGCCGCCGCGCCCTTGCTGCGCCAGCGGGCGCCGTTCTTCTCCAGGCTGTCGATGCGGATGGTGCCATCGGCCAGTTTGACCACGGCGCCCGCCAGCGTGATCTGCTCGGGCCGCGCCAGGCCGGCGGCGCCCGCGCCCGGCGGCGCCACCAGGCGCAGCGACGCGGGCGCCTGCAGCGCGAGGGCGAAGCGGCCCTTGTTCTGCAGCGTTTCGATCACGCCCTTCCAGTCGCCTTGCTCGGAGCCGCCGCGCACTTTCACCAGCGCGTCGAATTCCGCGTTGGCGGCGGACAGTTGCAGCGTGTGCGCGCCGCGGGTGCCGCTGGAAAGGAAGCGCGCCTTGTCCAGCGCGAGGCCGGGCGAGGCGTAGCCCGTCACTTCCAGCTCGCTGTTCATCGGGTCGTTGGCGCCCTGGCCGGAGCCGACGCTGGCGCTGGCCTTCAGCGCCTTGATCTGGTGTTGGCCGAACAGGCGCAGGCCGGCGCCCTCCATGCCCAGGCTGAGCGCGGGCTGCGCCATGGTGCCGGTGAGCGTGCCGGCGCCGCGCAGCGTGCCGCCGAAGCCCGTGCCCAGGGCCGCCAGCTGCGGCGCGTCCACTTTCCAGTCCAGGCGGTCGCGCGGGGCGCCGAAGCCGCCCTTGGCCTGCAGGCTGTTGGGGCCGAGCCGCAGGTCGATGTCGGTGCTGTCGATGTGCGCGTGGGTGGCCGCCGCCTTGGCGTAGCCGGTGAGCGGCGCGCCGGACAGCGTGGACGGCTGCAGGCGCAGGTCCAGCGTGCCGCGCCAGTCGGCGGCGAGCCTGCCGGCGCCGCTGAAATCGGCGTTGATGCTGCCCGTGCCGTACGGCCCGAAGGCGGCGGGGTTGAAGCGCTGCGCGCTGCCGGCCGCCTTGATCTCGGCGGCGCCGTTGGCGAGCCAGACTTCGCCCGTCGCTTGCAGCACGCTGTCGGGCACGGGCTTCCTGGCGGAGGCGAGGCCCAGGCCGCGCGCGGAGGCGTCGAAGCTGGAGCGGGGCGCGGCGAAGGTGCCGGTGGCGACACCGCTGGCCGTCAAGGCGCCGGCCAGGTCGCTGGCGGCGGCGGACAGCTGGGGCGCGTCGATGCGCCACGCGAGGCGTTCGCCGGGGGCGCCGAAGCCGCCGGTGACGGCGATGGTGTTCTTGCCGAGGGCCAGTTTGGCGTCGGCTCCTAAAACCAGCTGCGAAGGGCCGGGGTCAGTCCCGGCGGGACTGACCCCGGGTTTTGCCTCTGGTTTCGCATTGACGGGTTTCGCCTGCGCGCGCAGAGTCCCGCCGCCGGACAGCGCCTGCCCCAGGTAGCGGCTGGCGCCCAGCTTGAAGGTGGCGTCCACCCGCGGCGCCGGCAGCAGTTTGCCGCTGGCGTCGATATTGGCGCTCAGGTCCGCCGCCGGGTAGGCGCCCAGCGCGGACGGATCGAAGCGCGCGATGGTGGCGGTGGCGGAGAAGGGCTGCTGGTCTTTCAGGCTGGCCTCCGCGCTCAGATTGACGCTGCCCTTGCCGGCGACGATGCGGGCCTGCTTCACGCGCAGCAGCGCGTCGGCCAGCGTGGCTTGCGCCTCAAGCCGCAGGCCCGCCTGCGCCAGGTTCACCATCAGCGTTTGCGTGTCGCCGGTGCTGCCCAGCGTGATGTCGCCTGCGATGCGGGTGGCGTGGATGCTGCCGTGGATGGCGTGCAGGTCCAGCCTGGCGGTGTGCAACTGGAACGCCGCCGCGTCGACGCCCGCGTCCATCGCCGGCCGCTGGATGCGGCCGCCGCCGGCGAATTGGCCGGCCGCGCCGAGATCGACCATCACGTTGTCGACGGTCGTGGCGGTGAGCGTGCCGCCCAGCTGGCCGTCGATGGCGCGCAGCGGCACGCGGTGCTGGTCCAGCGGCCCGGCCTGGCCCTGGTTCAGCACGGAGAGCTTGCCGCTCACGGCCTGGTTGGGCGCGATTCGGGCCTGCAGTTGCAGGCTCAGGTCCGCTTGCGGCCAGGCGGGATTGAACAGGGCGGGATTGATGCCGCGTCCCTTGATGTCCATCGCGCGCAGGATGATGGGATCGAACGGCGCCAGGGTCAGCATGCCGTCGCCGCTGGCGTTGGTGGACGTGCCTTGCGCCGCCAGTTCCACCAGGGCCAGCGTGCCGCCCGCGCTCAGCGCCAGGCGCGCGGGCTGCGCGCCGGCCGGGATGCCGGTGGTTTGCGTGAGGCTGGCCTTGGCCTCCAGTTTGAAGGGACGCTGCGCGCCCACCGTGCCCTCGGCGTTCACGCGGCCGACCTGCGTCATCGCGCTGGCGTCGCGCAGGCGCCAGGCGGCGCGGTCGCCTTCCAGCTTGAAGCGGATGGCGGTGACGATGTTTTCACTGCCTTTGCTGGCTCCGGCCAGGCCGGTCAGGGTCAGCTGGTCCAGGCGCGCGTCCGCGATGGCGAGGCGGAAGGGCGGGGCCAGCGTGTCCGGCAGCTTGGCCGGCTCGCCGATCTTCAGCGTCTGTTGCACGGCGCTGGCGATGTGCAGTTCGCTGATGGCCACGCCGTCCGAGAAGTACTGCAGCGGCGACCAGTCGATGGTGATGTCGTTCACCGTCAGCACGCCCTCGGGCGTGCGGTGGACCAGGCGGTCGATGTGCATGCGGCCGTACAGCGAGCCGGTGACGCCGGTGGCGGCGATCTGGCCGCCGCTGGCGCTGGCCACGCGCTGCACGATCTGCTGGAGCGTGGCTTCGCGGCCCAGCAGCCATGCGGCGCCGCCCAGCAGCACGGCCACGGCGGCAAGCGCGATCAGGCCGCGCCGCAGCCAGCGGCGGGAAGGTGTCGCCGTCGTTGCGGCCGGTGTGCCCGGGCGGTCGTTGTCGTCGTTGCCGGCCATCAGAAAGTGAACCCCAGTGAGAAGTGCAGCCGCGCCTTCTTGACGGCATGGCCGTAGGCGAGGTCCACGTTGATCGGGCCGACCGGGCTTTTCCAGCGCGCGCCCACGCCGTAGCCGGACTTGGGATGCAGGTCCTTCAGCGAATCGGCGGCGTTGCCCGCGTCGTAGAACACGGCGGCGCCCCAGGCGGGCTTGAACCAGTACTGGTACTCCGCGCTGGCGGTGGCGAGGTAGCGGCCGCCGACGGTGGCGCCCAGCACGTCGACCCCCAGCTCCTGGTAGGCGTAGCCGCGCACCGACTGGTCGCCGCCCGCGCGGAACAGGTAGACGGCGGGCACGCCCTCCTTCTGCCTGGACGCCAGCGCGCCCACCTCGCCGCGCAGGATCACGCTCTGCTTCGCGCCGAACGGCAGGTAGCGCATGCCCTTGGCGCTGACGCGGATGAAGGGTTCGTCCGTCAGCAGCGGCAGCAGGGCGCCGCCCAGCTGCCAGTTCAGCACATAGCCCTTGGTCGGGAACAGCAGGTTGTCGACCTTCCTGCGCGTGGCCGAGTAGGTCAGCGGCAGGCTGGTGGCGCGCGCGCCGCGCTGGCCGGCCACGCTTTTCTGTTCGGTCAGCAGTTCCAGGCCGACGCTGCGCTCCAGCAGCGGCGTGCCCCAGGCGCGCTTGCCGGACACGGTGAACACGGTGGTCTCCTCGCCCTCGATGTCGCTGCGTTCGTAGGCGGCGCCGAAGCTGTCGCTGTAGCCGTCCGGCGTGACGGGGAAATAGAAGTCGCCGCGCGCGGTCTGCTTCTTGGTCTCCAGGGTCAGCGCGCTTTTCATTTTCAGGCCGAAGATGGCCAGGTCGTCGTAATTGAGCTGCGCGCGGTTGCCGGTGTTGGTGCTGTAGCCGACGCCGGCGCTGACGTTGCGGCGCTTGTTCTCGACCACCCGCACCAGCAGCGGCAGCGGCGCCATCGCGGCCGGATCGGTGGGCGACGCCGCCATCGGGTCCTCCCGCTTCTCGGCGGCGGCGTCCAGCTGCTCGCTCAGCACGGCGGACGTGTCGGCGCTCACCTCCACGCTGGCGAAGTAGCCCGTGTCCTGAAGGCGCGACTGGTAGGCCTGCAGCGCCGCCTCGTTGTAGTACTCGCCCGGCTTGATCTGGTTCAGGTTGCGCACCACCGATTCCGGATAGCGCTTCAAGCCCTCGATGCGCAATTCGCCGAAGCGCAGTTCGGGCCCGCTGTCGAGCGCCACCCGCAGCGCGGCGGTGCGCCGGTCCGGATCGACGGTGGCCAGGCTCTCGGTCAGCTGGGCGCGCGGATAGCGGGTCTGCACCACCTGGCGCAGCAGGGCGCGTTTGGCGCGCTCCCATTCGTCCTGGCGGAACACCTCGCCCTTGGACAGCGTCCAGCTGGCCTTGAGCGCCTCGGTGTCGAAGGGCGACTCCGGCGTGGACGCGAAGCCCTGCAGCGCGATCTCCACCGTGTCCACCCGCACCGGCTCGCCGGGCTGCACGTCCACCACCACCACGGGGTTGGCGCCGCCGCCGTCGCCGCCCTCCAGGCGCGCGCCGACCACGGGCGAGTAATAGCCGGCCGTGGCGACCAGCGTGCGCACCTGCTCGGGCGCGGCGCGCACCATGCGCAGCAGCTGTTCGCGGTCCATGCGCGGGCTGTTACGGAAGCGCAGCAGGTCCAGGTTGTCGCGCAGCAGATCGTCCAGCGGTCCGGGCGCGTTGACGCGCACCGTGTACGGGTAGCCTTCGGCCGCCCGGACGAACGCGGGCGCCGCCGCCGATATCAACGCGATGGCCAGGGCCAGGGCAGGCTTGCCCATTACTTTTGTGAAGGAATGTGCCAAAATTCGTGGTCCCGCCGGTTTCGTGAGGTGGATGGTGCACCCCGCATGTTACCGGATAGTCCGGAACGATGGCGTTCTACAAAGATTTATTAAAGGCAATAAAATGATAGCTACAGATGCGGCACTGGTCCTGTTCAGCGGCGGCCAGGATTCCACCACCTGCCTGGCCTGGGCGCTGGAGCGCTACAACCGCGTCGAGACCATCGGTTTCGACTACGGCCAGCGCCACGCCATCGAACTGCAGGTGCGTCCGCGAGTGCTGGAGCGGCTGCGCGCGTACAAGCCGGAGTGGGCGGCCAGGCTGGGCGAGGACCACATGATCGACCTGTCGCTGATCTCCCAGCTGTCGCGAACGGCGATGACGGAGGACATCGAGATCGTGATGCAAGAGAACGGCCTGCCGAACACCTTCGTCCCGGGCCGCAACCTGATGTTCATGACCGTGGCCGCCACGCTGGCCTACCGGCGCGGCCTGAACGTGCTGGTGGGCGGCATGTGCGAGACCGACTTCTCCGGCTACCCGGACTGCCGCGACGACACCATGAAGGCGCTGCAGGTGGCGCTGAACCTGGGCATGGACACCCGCGTCAAGCTGGAGACGCCGCTGATGTGGCTGGACAAGGCGCAGACCTGGACCCTGGCCGAGAGCCTGGGCGGCCAGGGCCTGGTGGACCTGATCCGCGAGGGCACGCACACCTGCTACCTGGGCGAGCGCGGCGCGCTGCACGACTGGGGCTACGGCTGCGGCAAGTGCCCGGCCTGCGAGCTGCGCGCGCGCGGCTACCTGCAGTACGCGGCCGCGAAGACGGCCCCGCCGGCGGACCCCGTCTAAGCGATCCCCTGACAATCGGTTCCGGCCTATCGATTGTCCATGGCGATGAGACAAAGTTTATTGCCGCATATCCACAACAGCACATTGCCTGCATTCCCCGCCTAACGTACTATCGATGTCACTGCCTGTTTTCCCCGCGCGCGAAAACCATGGACGCTCCCGACATCCGGCCCAGGCCCCAACCCCGCCACCGCCGGCCGCTGCAGGACCTGCTGAGCCCGGCCAACGTGTCGGGCCTGGTCCTGGCCGTGTGCCTGGGCTCGACGTGGTGGCTGTGGTCCGACGCCAGCGCCGACGCCGAGCAGAGCGCCCGCGCCGACTTCGATTTCCGCGTGCGCGAGCTGGTCAACAACATCGCGCAGCGCATGCAGACCTATGTGCAGGTGTTGTACGGTGTGCAGGGCCTGTTCGCCAGCTCCGATTTCGTCGACCGCGACGAGTTCCGCAACTACCTCGCCGGCCAGGGCCTGAACCAGCATTTCCCCGGCATCCAGGGCGTCGGCTACATGCGGCTGGTGCCCGGGACGCAGCGCGAGGCCCATGTCGCCGCCATCCGGCGCGACGGCTTTCCCGACTACTCGGTTTCCCCGGACGGCATGCGCGAGTGGCACGCCCCCATCGTCTACATCGAGCCCTTCGGCGGCGACAACCTGAAGGCCTTCGGCTTCGATCCGCTGTCCGAACCGGTGCGCCGCGCCGCGCTGGAGCTGGCGCGCGACACCGGCATGCCGGCCATGTCGGGCAAGATCCGGCTGGTGCAGGAAAGCGCGGGCGCGGAGCGCGCCGGCTTCCTGGTGGCGCTGCCGGTGTACCACAACGCCTTGCCGCGCGCCTCGGTCGAGCAGCGCCGCGCCGCCATCCAGGGCTGGGTGTACGCGCCGTTCCGCACCGATGACGTGATGGCCGGGCTGGGCAGCGAGCGCGGCGCCAGCCTGGACGTGGAGATCTACGACGGCGACGCCGTCGGCGACGCCGCCCGCATGTACGACAGCGCGCCCGGCGCGCCGCGCGCCGGCATGCGCCACACCACGCAGAAGATCAGCATCGCCAGCCACCGCTGGACGGTGCGCATCGCCGGCCTGCCCGGCGGCGCCGTGGGCGCGGAGCGCGACGGCAAGGCGCGGTTGATCGGCTTGTCCGGCGTGGTGCTGAGCTGCGTGCTGGCCGCGCTGGCCTGGCTGCTGGCGCGCAGCCGACTGAAGGCGCGCGAGGCGCTGGAGCGGGCGCGCGCGATGGCCGGGGAGCTCGAGGCCGGCCAGGCCAGCCTGGTGGCGATGGCGGAAAGCGCGCAGCGCAGCGAGGTGGTGCTGCGCAGCATCCTGGATTCGACGGTGGACGGCATCCTGGTCGACAACTTCCAGGGCGTGGTGCTGAACTCGAACCGCCGCTTCCGCGAACTGTGGAACGTGCCGGAGCACCTGGACTGGGTGGGCGACGGCGCCATCCTGTTCGAGCAGATGGCGGCCCGGCTGGCGCAGCCGCAGCCCTTCCTGGAGACGGGCGCGCGGCTGCAGCGCGAAAACGAGGAGCGGCGCGAGCTGCTGCAACTGAAGGACGGCCGCGTGATCGAGCAGTTGACGCGCGGCCTGAGGCTGGGCAGCGCGCCGGCGCGGCTGTGGTCCTTCCGCGACGTCACCGAGCGCACCCTGGGCGAGCGGCGCGAGCAGACCCGGCGCCAGGTGCTGGAGCTGCTGGCCACCGGCGCGCCGCTGCCGGCCATCCTGGAGAGCGTGGTGCAGGGCGTGGAGGCGGGCAACCCGGGCATGCTGTGCGCGGTGCTGCTGCTGGACGAGGAGGGACGGCGGCTGATGGTGGGCGCCGCGCCCAGCCTGCCCCCGTTTTTCAACGCCGCGCTGGACGGCCACCACATCGAGGTGGGCGAGGGCGCCTGCGGCCAGGCGGTGCTGACCGGCACCCGCGTGATCGTCGAGGACATCGGCAGCGACCCGCTGTGGTCGCAGTACCGCGACCTGGCGCTGCGCGCCGGGCTGGCCTCGTGCTGGTCGGATCCCATCCGCGGCGCGACCGGCAAGATCCTGGGCACCTTCGCCGTGTTCCACCGCGAGGCGCGGCGGCCCACCGTGGCCCACCTGGCGCAGATCGAACAGGCCTCGCGGCTGGCCGGCATCGCCATCGAGCAGGCCCAGGCCGGCGTCGCGCTGCGCGCCGGCGAGGCGCGCTTCCGCAGCCTGTACGACAACGCGCCGGTGGCGCTGTGGGAGCAGGACTGGTCGGCGGTGCGCGCCGCGCTGCAGGAGCTGGAGCAGTCCGGTGTGGACAACATCCCGCTCTACCTGCAGAACAACCCCAGCCAGATCGCGCGCATGGCGGGCCTGGTGCGCATCATGGACGTGAACGCGGCGGCGCTGGCGCAGGTGGGCGCGCCGCCCGGCGGCAAGGACATCTCCGCGCTCAGCCTGGCGCAGAACTTCGACGAGGCCGCCATGCCCAGCTTCGGCCGCGCGCTGGCGGCGCTGGCGCAGGGCGCCCACCTGTTCGCCTGCGAGAGCAGCTACCAGAGGCTGGACGGCGTCAGCCGCCAGAACGAGCTGACCCTGCTGGTGATGCCGGGGCACACGCAGAGCCTGGACTTCGTGATCGTCTCCACGGTCGACATCACCGAGCGCAAGCGCATGAACGACGAGCTGCTGGTGCTGGCCACCACCGACTTCCTGACCGGCCTGCCGAACCGGCGCGAATTCATGGCGCGGCTGGACGACGAGCAGGCCCGGCTGCAGCGCGACGTGGGCGTGCGCGGCGGCCTGGCCGCCGTGCTGATGCTGGACCTCGACCATTTCAAGCGCATCAACGACGAATACGGCCACGCGGCGGGCGACGCCGTGCTGCGCCACATGGCCGCGCTGATGCGCGACAGCCAGCGCAAGATCGACATCCTGGGCAGGGTGGGCGGCGAGGAGTTCGCGGTGCTGCTGCCGGGCGCGGACCTGGCGGCGGCCGCCGCGTTCGCCGAACGGCTGCGCCAGCGCATCGCCGGCACGCCGCTGGAGATCGACGGCCACAGCGTGGCGGTGACGGTCAGCATCGGGATCGCGGCCATGGACGCGGCGGACTCGGGGGGCGACGCGGCCCTGGTGCGCGCCGACAAGGCGCTGTACCGCGCCAAGCGGGCCGGGCGCAACAGGGTGAACACGGAGGAGGACGAGGAGCCCGGTTTGGAGGGGAGTGTCGTGTGAGGACGCGGGGCGGACCGCGCCCCGGGCATGCTTACACCGCTTGTTCCTTCAAGTGCCGGGTTTCCTGTTCGCGGTGGCGGCGGTTGCGCGCCACGAAGAACCAGACGATGGCGGCGGGGATCAGCAGCGGCAGCATGAAGGGGGCCACCACCGCCGCCAGCACCAGGGCCAGCAGCGCCAGGCCGACCACCATCAGGATGCCCAGTCCGGCGAACAGGAAGCCGACGAACACCGCCGCGCAGGTCAGGGCGATCGCCGCGATCAGCATGCCGACCCCGCCGAACACCAGGCCCAGCAGCGCGCCCAGCGGGCCGTCGAACTCCTCGTCGCCGATGTGGACGATCATGTCGCTGGGATCGATGGCGTCGAACGCGGCGATGGCGAGCAGCAGGATGATGGCGAATGCGAGCAGCTTTTTCATGGTGTTTCCCCGTACGGTGGTGGTTGGTATGGTTCAACTTTACGGCGGCGCGACGGCCGCCGCCAGCGGCGTGCGACGGACGGCGGATTTGGCGGGGTGAATGGCGCCAGGGCGGGCGCGCAAGGGCGGACATGCCGGGTTTGCCGGAAAAAGCGGCAGTTTTCACCTTGAATTAAAGCTATGGTTGCCTATACTGAATACCTATCTTGCACATGGAGGGCAATATGGCTTGGCTAGAACTTATCGAGGGTCAATCGATATCCTCGGGATCCGGCAGTGCAATGCGCCAGCGCAGCGCAGTACAGTGCTCGGGCGGGCCGAAAGGGCCGCCATCCGCACCGCCTACTATTCCGCCGATCATCATCAATCCCTACACCTACCATATGCCGGAACCGGCGATCGATCCACGCCGCACGCCGCTGGGGCCGCCGATCATGCCGCCGCACCGGCCCGCGATGTCACTGCAGTACGCCTGATCCGTTCCGTCCGGACACGGAAAAGCCCGCTAAAGAGCGGGCTTTTTGCTTTGGAGTAACGCTTCCCGCCGACGCGGCAAGCGCCTGGTTCGCGATTTTCGCGAGCCAGGTGCCAAGTCCGCGCCTGTGGCGTGGCGCTACCCGCGCGTGTCCCGCGCATCCAGCTCCTCCATCACCACGTCGTTGACGAGCACGCCGATGCCGGGAATCTCGACCTCGATGGTGTCGCCCGGCTTGATCGGGCCGACGCCGGCGGGCGTGCCGGTCATGATCATATCGCCCGGCAGCAGCGTCATATGACGGCTGAGGTAGGCGATCAGGTAGGGCACCGGGAACAGCAGGTCGGCGGTCTTGCCGTCCTGGCGCACGGCGCCGTTGACCCGCGTGACGATGCGCAGGCTGGACGGGTCCAGGCCGGTGGCGATCACCGGCCCCATGGGGGCGAAGGTGTCGTAGCCCTTGCCGGCCAGCAAACAGCCGAATTCGCTTTCGCGGCGCTGCAGCACGCGGTCGCTCACGTCGTTGCCGCAGGTGTAACCCAGCACGTGATCCAGCGCCCGGGATTCCGGCACATGGCGCGCCTGTTTGCCGATGATGGCCACCAGTTCCCCCTCGAAATGGATGTTCTCGCCACCGGCGGGATAGACGATGTGCTCGCCCGGGCCGATCACCGAGGTGCTGGGTTTCATGAACAGCACCGGCGCCGCCGGGACCGGCTTGCCCACCTCCTGCGAGTGCGCCTTGTAGTTGTAGCCCAGGCCGAACACGCGCGGCAGCGGCACCGGCGTCAGGACGCGGGCCGCGGCCAGCGTGTCCCGTTCGCCGCTGGCGCGCAGCCCGTGCCAGGGCGCGTCCGCCAGGCGCGCGATGGTCGCGCCGTCCTCGACGATGCCGTAGTGGACGCGCCGTCCCAGCGCGTACCGGATGATGTGATTGGATGACATAAGCAAGCCTTTTTCCGCGAATGAGTGCTAACGTTAGCAAATCGCGGGCGGCGAGTCAAGCCCGCCACGCGCCGTGTCCGCGCTCTGTTTTGGTGAATGACAATTCTGTTGTTGACAAGGACGCCGCAGGTTTGCCAGAATGTGCGCAAACGTTAGCAATAAAAGGAGACCAGCATGACCTACACACCACGTCCCGTGCGGCAGCCGCTGCCCGGCCCCGGGGGCGCCGCCCCCATCCCCGCCGCGGCGGGCAGCGCCAGCGGGGGGATGCGATGAGCCTGACCTTGCTCGCGCAATCCGCCCTGGGCGGTTTGCTCCATGGCGGCATCTACGCCCTGCTGGCGCTGGGCCTCAGCCTGAGCTGGGGACTGCTGCGCCTGGTGAACCTCAGCCACTTCGCGCTGGCCTTCCTGGGCGCCTACCTCACTTACCACCTGGGCACCGGCTTCGGCGTGCCGGCCTGGCTGTCGGCCGTGCTGATCGTGCCGCTGTTCTTCCTGGCCGGCCTGGCGCTGCACGCGCTCTTCGTGCGCTTCAAGGTCACCGAGTTCGCCTCCATGCTGGTGACCTTCGGCGTCACGATCCTGATCGAGTCGCTGATCCAGTGGATATGGTCGGCCGACTTCCGCACCTACGACACCAGCTACACCCAGGAATCGCTGCGCGTCGGGCCGCTGTTCGTGCCGGTGCTGGAACTGCTCGCCTTCGTCTGCGCCGTCCTGCTCGCGCTGGGCGCCTGGCTGGGGTTGCACCGCACCTCGCTGGGCAAGGCGCTGCGCGCCGTGGCGCACGACGGCCCCATCGCGGCGGCGTTCGGCATCAATGCGCGGCGGCTGTCCTATGTGCTGGCCGGCCTGTGCGCCGCCTCGGCGGGCGTGGCCGGCGTGTTCATCGCGCTGACCTCGACCCTGGCGCCGTCGCAGATCGAAGCCTGGATCGGCGTCGTGTTCGCCGTCGTCATCATCGGCGGCCTGGCCAACCCGCTGGGCGCGCTCGCCGCCGGCATGCTGATCGGCGTGTCCGAGGCCATCACGATGGCCGCCGTCAATCCCGCCTGGGCGCCGCTGGTCGCGTTCTCGATCCTGATCATCCTCTTGCTGTGGAAACCAAAATGGCTCTGACCCCAACGGCCCCGACCCCAACGGCCCCGACCCCGGCGGCTCCGATCCGCCACCCGCTGCGCGCCGCGGCGCTGGCCGCCGTGGCGATGCTGGCCGCGCTCCCCTACGCCGGGGTCGCGGACTTCTACCTGTCGTATCTGTACGTGATCTTCTTCTGGATCGCGCTGGGCACCAGCTGGGGCATCCTGAGCGGCTACGCCGGCTACTGGAGCTTCGGCCACGCCGCCTTCTTCGGCGCCGGCATCTACACCACGGCCACGCTGTCCGGCAAGCTGGGACTGCCGTTCCTGCTGACCATCCCGGCGGCGGCGGCCGTCGCGGCGCTGCTGGCGGCCGGCATCGGCGCCGTGGTGTTCCGCGTCAAGAGCCTGCGCGCCGAGTTCTTCGCCCTGCTGACCTTGTCGGTGACCTATGTGCTGGCGGCGGTCATCTCCAACACGGCCATCGACGGCGGCGCCGGCGTCTATCTCAGCAATGTCGCCATGCCGGACTTCGGCGCCTCGGTGTCCGGCGCGCTGTACCTGCTGGGGCTGGCGCTGGCGCTGGGCGCGCTGGCCGTCTCGCGCCTGGTGCTGCGTTCCCGCCTGGGCGCCGGCCTGCTGGCCATCCACGACGACGAGGACGTGGCCGAGGTGAAGGGCGTGCCGACCTTCCGCTACAAGCTGGCCGCCTTCGCCATCTCGTCGGCGATCGCCGGCGCGGCCGGCGCGATCCAGGCCGGCTATGTCGGCTACGTCACGGTGGGCGAAACCTTTTCCATCACGGTGCCGTTGTACGTGGTCCTGATGAGCATCCTGGGCGGCGCGCGCCACTGGGCCGGGCCGGCGGTCGGCGCCACCCTGATCACCATCGCACTGAGCGCCTTCGTCGGCGGCGCGCACGCCGAACTGGGGCGCGCCGGCGTGGCGCTGGCGCTGATCGTCGTCATCCTGCTGCTGCCGCAGGGGATCGTGCCCAGCGTGCTGCGCCGCGTCGGCGGCAAGGGCGCCGGGGCCGCCGGGGCGGCGCCGGCCGCCGGCAAGGCGCTCAACCTGGTGCCGTCCGGTCCGGCCACGCTGGCCGCGCAGGGCCCGGTGCTGCTGGAGTGCCGCGAGGTGGCCAAGTCCTTCGGCGGCATCCGCGCGCTGCGCGGCGTGAACCTGCAGGTCAGGGAAGGGGAGATCCTGGCGCTGGTCGGTCCCAACGGCTCCGGCAAGTCGACGCTGATCAACATGATCAGCGGCCACTTCCCGCTGAGCTCGGGCTCCATCGAATTGCACGGGGCGACCATCTCGGGCCTGCCGCCGCACGCCATCGCCGGCCGCGGCATCGCCCGCACCTACCAGATTCCGCGGCTGTTCGAGCACCTGACGGTGCTGGAGAACGTGCGCTTGTGCGCCGCCTTCGGCCGCCAGGACCAGGCCGACGGCGCCACCCCGGACGCGCTGGCCCGGCAATGGCTGGCCTTCACCGGGCTGGCGGACAAGGCCGACTTGCTGCCGCCCGCGTTGAACCTGCACGAGCGCAAGTTCGTCGAGTTCGCCCGCGCGCTGGCCGCCCGGCCGCGCCTGCTGCTGCTGGACGAGGTGCTGTGCGGCCTGACGCCCACCGAGGTCGACCAGGCGGTGGCGATGATCCTCAAGATCCGCGCCGGCGGCACCACCATCGTCTTCGTCGAACACCTGATGCGCGCCGTGGTCGCGCTGGCCGACCGCGTCGCCGTGCTCGACCAGGGTGTGCTGCTGGCGCTGGGGCCGCCGCGCGAAACCATGCGGGATCCCACCGTGATCCGCGTCTACCTGGGAGCCTCCCATGCTGCTTGAAGTGAGAAACATCCATGTCGCCTACGGCGACGCGCCGGCCGTCTGGGACGCCACGCTGGACATCGAAGCCGGCCAGATCGTCGCCGTGGTCGGCCCCAACGGCGCCGGCAAGAGCACGCTGATCAACGCCATCGCCGGCATCCTGCGCCCGGCCAAGGGCGAGATCCGCATCGACGGCACCGACATCGCGCGCATCGCCGGCCACCGGGTGTGCGACCACGGCATCGCCATCGTGCCCGAGGGGCGCCGCCTGTTCGGCCATATGAGCGTGCTGGAGAACCTGGAACTGGGCGGCCACCGCCCCGGCGCGCGCGCCGCCCGGGAAGAGGCGCTGGCCGAGGTGTTCGAGCTGTTCCCCATCCTGGGGGAGCGGCGCCACCAGATCGCCGGCTCCATGTCCGGCGGCCAGCAGCAGATGGTGGCGATCGGCCGCGCGCTGATGGCCCGTCCGCGCCTGCTGCTGATGGACGAGCCCTCGCTGGGCCTGTCGCCGGCGGTGGTCGACGACATGTTCCGCATCATCCGCATGATCAACGAGCGCGGCGTCGCCGTGCTGCTGGTGGAGCAGAACATCAACAAGGCGCTCGAGGTGGCGCACCACGCCTACGTCATCGAACAGGGCAACATCGTCACGTCGGGCCAGCCCGGCGCATTGCTGAACAACCCACGCATACGGGAGGCCTACCTTGGCATCTGATCCAGGCAACAACGAAGGCGTGCCGCTGATCCTGCGCCGCGTCGTCACGGGACACGACGACGGCGGCGCGTCGCTGGTCGCCCTCGACACCGCGCCGCCCCGCTCGGACGCCTTCCGGCACATCCCCGGCATGATGTCGCGCCTGGTGTGGGCGACCGAGGCCGCGCCCGCGCTGCCGTTCGCCGGCGCCGATCCGACGCCGGCGGTGGCGAGCATGGTGCCCCCGGCCGGCGGCACGCGCTTCCTGGTCGTCACCTTCCCGCCGGACAGCGTGTTCGCCGCGCCGCGCTTCGATCCGGCCGCCGCGGCGGCGGAAAACCTGGCCCTCAATCCCGGCCTGGCCGAGCGCTTCGAGGCCGACGGCATGCACGCCACGCCGACCGTCGACTACGGCATCGTGCTCGACGGCGAGATCTGGCTGGAGCTCGACGACGGCCGCGCCGAACTGCTGCGCCGCCACGACGTGGTGGTGCAAAACGGCACCCGCCACGCCTGGCGCAACAAAAGCGGGCGATCCGCCACGCTGGCCTTCGTCCTGATCGGGGCGGAAGCGGGGGCGGAACGCGCGATTTCAACCCACACAAGGAACACTCATGACTGATACAAGCATCGTTCGCCTGCACGGCAGGCGCGTCTGGGATTCACGCGGCCGGCCGACCGTGGAGGCCGAGGTCACGCTGGCCTGCGGCGCCGTCGGCCGCGCCATCGCGCCGGCCGGCGCCTCCACCGGCAGCGGCGAGGCGCTCGACCTGCGCGACGGCGGCGCCCCGTTCGGCGGGCTCGACGTGACCAAGGCGCTGGCCGCCATCAACGTCGCCATCGCCCAGGCGCTGGCCGGCATGGACGCCGCCGACCAGGCCGCGGTCGACGCGCGCCTGGTGGCGCTGGACGGCACGCCCAACCGCAGCCGCCTGGGCGGCAACGCCATCGTCGCCACCTCGATGGCGGTGCTGCACGCCGCCGCCGCCGCCGCCGGGGCGCCGCTGTGGCGCCACCTGGCCGGCGGGCGGCCGGTGCGCATGCCGCTGCCGGAAATCCAGATCTTCGGCGGCGGCGCCCACGCGGCGCGGCGCGTCGACGTGCAGGACTTCATGATCATGTGCCCGGCCGCCGCCAGCTTCAGCGAGGCGATCGAGTGGAGCGCGGAGGTCTACCGCGCCGCCGGCGCCCTGATGAAGCGGGCCGGCAAGCTGCAGGGGGTGGCGGACGAGGGCGGCTACTGGCCGGCCTTCGACAGCAACGAGGAGGCGCTCGACACGCTGGTGCAAGCCATCTCCGACGCCGGCCTGCGCCCCGGCCGCGACGCCGGCATCTCGCTCGACATCGCGGCCTCCGAGTTCGGCCGCGGCGGCCGCTACACGCTGGCGCTGGACCAGCGCACCCTGGACAGCGAGCAGATGATCGCCATGCTGGGCGGCTGGCTGGACGCCTATCCCATCCTGTCGATCGAGGACCCGCTGGCCGAGGACGACCCCGCCGGCTTCCGCCACTTCACGCAGACCTACGGGGCGCGCTGCCAGATCATCGGCGACGACTTCCTGGTGACGAACGCGGAGCGCGTCGCGGCGGCGGCGGCGGCGGGCAGCGCCAACGCGGTGCTGGTCAAGCCCAACCAGGCCGGCACCGTGACCGAGGCGCACGCCGCGCTGTTGGCCGGCAAGGCGGCCGGCTTCGGCACCATCGTCTCGGCGCGCTCCGGCGAAAGCGAGGACGTGACCATCGCCCACCTGGCCGTCGGCTGGGACGCCGGCCAGCTCAAGGTGGGCTCCTTCGCCCGCTCCGAGCGCATGGCCAAATGGAACGAGGTGCTGCGCATCGAGGAAGCGCTGGGCGGCGCGGCGGCCTTCAGCGGCTGGTCCGCGCTGCCGTTCCGCGAACGGCCGCAATGACCCCCAACACCACATCAAGAGGAAGCACCATGAACACCGCACCCACGAACACCATACGTTTGATCGGCATCTCGGGCAGCCTGCGCCAGGCGTCCGGCAACACCGCCGTCCTGCGCGCGCTGAAGGGCGCGCTGCCGGAAGGCGTGGAAATGACGCTGCTGCCGCTGGACGGCATCCCGCTGTACAACCAGGACCTGGACGGCCCGCAGCCGCTGGCCGCGGTCGGCGAATTCAAGCGGGCCATCGCGGACTGCGACGGCATCGTCATCAGCTCGCCCGAATACAACTTCGGCATGTCCGGCGTGCTGAAGAACGCGCTCGACTGGGCCTCGCGCCCGGCCTTCGCCTCGCCGCTGAAGGGCAAGCCGGTGCTGATCATCACCTGTTCGCCGGCCTTCACCGGCGGCGTGCGCGCGCAGGCGCAGTTGCGCGAGACGCTGGCCGGCACCCTGTCGCGCGTGATCGCGCGGCCGCCGGTGGTGATCGGCGCGATCCACACCAAGATCGACAACGGCCGCCTCACCGACGACGCCAGCCTGCAGTTCGCGCTGGCCGCCGTCGACGACCTGGCCGCCGAGATCAAGCTGCTGCGCGCGCAGCTCTAACCCCACACCCACCCCAGCGAGGTTTTTATGCTACCTGAAGTCAATCTCCGGCCCCCGTTCAACATCACGCGCGCCAGCCACGTCGTCCTCCACGTCGCCGACCTGGCGAAGAGCCGGGACTTTTACGTCAACATCGTCGGCCTGGTGGTCTCGGACGAAACCGCCGACACCTGCTACCTGCGCGGGCTGGCCGAGGCCTGCCACCACAGCATGGTGCTGGTGCAGACCGAAGGCGAGGCCACCTGCAAGCGCATCGGCTTCCGCGTGTTCTTCGAGGAGGACCTGGACCTGGCCCACGCCTGGTTCAGGTCCGAGGGCCTGCCCGCCGAGTGGGTGGACGCGCCCTACCAGGGCCGCACGCTGCACGTCGAGGATCCCTTCGGCACCAAGCTCGAACTGTGCGCGACGATGGAAACCCGGCCGCGCATGTACCTGGAGATCGAGAAGTTCAAGGGCGCGCACGGCCAGCGCCTGGACCACTACCAGATCTTCTCGCCGGACACCTACGCCTCCTGCGCCTTCTACAGCCGGCTGGGCTTCCGCAATTCCGAATACCTGTCGCACGGCGACAAGCTGCTGGGCGCCTTCATGTACCGCAAGGGCACCTGCCTGGACCTGGCCATCGTGCAGAACGACGGCCCCTGCCTGCACCACTTCGCCTACACCGTGTCCGAGTCGCACAACATCTTCACCGGCTGCGACCTGGCCGGCATTTACGGCTACTCGACGGCGGTGGAGCGCGGGCCCGGCCGCCACGGCCCGGGCGGCATGCTGTTCGTCTACCTGCGCGACCCGGACGGCCACCGCGTGGAGCTGTTCAACAGCCACTACCAGACCATCGACATCGAGATCGAACCGGTGCGCTGGGACGCGGCCACCCTCAGCACCAACGTGCGCTGGGGGCTGCCGGCGCCGCGCCGCTGGTACTTCGAGGCCACCCGCTTCGAGGGCGCGGCGATGCTGGAGACGGCCGACAAACCCAAACCCGAAACGCTGGAGAGCTACGTGCAAAAGCTTTCGGCAACCAATTCAAACCAAGGATAAACATATGGCACGCGTCAAATACCTGCAGCGCTCGGACCTCGGCGAGGCCGGCGCCCCCCTGTTCGATCGCCTCGAGCGCGAACGCAAGGTTCCCACCGCGAACATCTTCCGCGTCATGGCGCACTCGCCGAGGATACTGGACCAGTTCCTGTCCTACGCCAACGCGATACGGGCGTCGGACATCAGCCCCAAGCTGCGCGAGATGGCGATCCTCACCGTCGGCCACTGCACCGGTTCCGAATACGAGATCGCGCACCACCAGTCGCACGGCCTGAAGGCGGGCATCAGCCCCGAACAGCTCAAGGCCATCGCCGACTTCGACAACTCGCCGCTGTTCAACGAGGAGGAGCGGGCGGTGATGGCGCTGGCCCGGGAATCGACGCTCAAGGTCGATGTCGGCGACGCGGCCTGGAACCGGGTGGCGGCGTTCATGAGCGAAAGCCAGCTGGTGGAGCTGTCGCTCAACATCGCCTGGTACAACTCCGGCGTGCGCATCATGGGCTTGCTGGGCATCGAGCTGGAAGAGGGCTACCGCTAATTCACCCGTGGGAAAGAGGAGACGAGAAATGGACAACAACAAATCACAGCGGCGCGCCATTCTTGCGGCGGGCGGCGCGCTGGCGCTGGCCTGGACCCTGCCGGCGCTCGCGCAGCAGGGCGCGCCCATCCGTATCGGCGGCACGCTGCCGCTGACAGGGCCGCTGGCGCCGGTCGGCACCATCCACAAGATCGCCGGCGAAGTGTTTGTCGAGCTGCTCAACAAGCGCGGCGGACTGCTGGGCCGCAAGGTGGAATGGGTGCTGCTCGACGACCAGTCCCAGCCCTCCAACGCGCGCACGCTGTACGAGCGCCTGGTGACGGCGGAGAAGGTCGACCTGCTGATGGGGCCTTACGGCACCAGCGCCATCATCGCGGCGATGGGCGTGGCGCAGCGCTTCGGCCGCCTGTTCATCCAGAGCAGCCTCGGGGATCCCAACCTGGCGCCCTACGACATGCAGTTCCCCGCGCTGCCCATCGGCGCCGACCCGCGCACGGCCAACACCGAGGTGGTGCTGGACGCCTACGCCAGCAGCGCCACGCCGCCCAAGACCATCGCCTTCGTCACCAGCAAGTTCCCCTCGGCGCTGGACCTGGCCAAGGGCGGGCAGGAGGTGGCGGCGAAGCGCGGCCTGAAAACGGTGCTGTCGCTGGAGTATGAATTCGGCACGCGCGACTTCAGCGGCATCGCGGCCCGCATCAAGGACGCCAATCCGGACCTGCTGTGGTCGGGCGCGATCGGCCTGGAGGCCACGCAACTGCTGGACGCCATGAAGCGCATCGACTACAAGCCGGCGCGCCAGTTCCACCTGTTCCCCGCGCCGGGGCCGACGGTGGCCAACCCGCAGTCGAACGGCTTGACCAGCCTGACCTGGTTCGAGGCCCACGCGCCGTTCACGCAGTACGCCGGCGCCGCCGACTTCATGGCGCTGTACAACGAGCGCGCCAAGGCCGCCGGCCTGCCGTGGCCGCAGGTGGAATCGCAGGCGGCGGGCGAGTTCGCCGCCTGGCAGATACTGGAGGCGGCGGCCACCGCCGTCGGCCGCCTCGACGAAAAGGCGATGGCGGCGTGGCTGCGCACCCACCAGGTCAACACCGTGCTGGGGCCGCGCGGCTTCGACGGCAAGTTCAACAGCGGCGCGCCGTCCACCAAGCTCAAACAGGCGCAGAACGGCAAATGGGTCACCATCTGGCCGGCCGGTTTCCGTCCCCAGGGCGCGGTCTTCATCGCGCCCTGAGCACCATCTTCCATCCATAGAAAGAGAACCATCATGCAAAAAACTATGATCGCGGCGCGGTTGCACGCGCTCGGCACGCCGATGACCCTGGACACCATCCCCGTGCCCAAGCCGCGTCCGAACGACGTGCTGGTCAAGGTCAAGGCCTGCGGCATCGTGCCCAACATGGCCAACGTCATCAACAACTGGCCGACCTGGTTCCCGCACCAGCCGCTGGCCAAGTTCCCGGCCATCTTCGGCCTGGACGCGACCGGCGTGATCGAGGAGGTGGGCGAGGCCGTCATCAACGCCAAGCCGGGCGACCGCGTCTACGTCAGCCCGCTGCGCTCCTGCGGCTCGTGCCGCGCCTGCAAGGCGGGCCAGCGCAGCCAGTGCCGCTACTACACGCTGAACGGCTACTTCAGCACCAGCCGCGACGGCCAGCGCATCTTCGACCTGTATCCCTACGGCGGCTTCAGCGAATACATGACCGCGCCCGATTACTCGCTGGTCAACCTGCCGGACAACCTGAGTTTCGAGCAGGCCGGCCGTTTCGGCTACCTGGGCACCTCCTACGGCGCGCTGAAGAACGCCGCCGCCGGTCCCGGCCAGGTGGCGCTGATCGACGGCATCACCGGCACGCTGGGCGTGGCCGCCACCGTGCTGGCCCTGGCGATGGGCGTGTCGCGCATCCTCGGCACCGGCCGCGACGAGCGCCTGCTGGCGCGCGTGAAGGCGCTGGCGCCGGACCGCATCGAGGTGATGCGGCTGGGCGAGGGCTCCACCGGCGACTGGGCCAAGTCCATGACGGGCGGCGAGGGCGCCGACTTCGCCATCAGCGCGCTGGGCGCGAAGGCGCCGGCCGCCACCATGCTGGACTCGATGAAGGGCGTGCGGCGCGGCGGGCGGGTGGTCAACGTGGGCGGCGTGGCGGAGGATTTGCCGATCGACGTGAAATGGCTGATGGACGAGCAGATCCAGCTGATCGGCTCGAACTGGTTCTCCACCGCGCAGGGGCAGGAGATGGCCGAGATGGTGCGCACCGGGACCATCGACCTGTCCTACCTGGAGCACCGCAAGTTCGCGCTGGCGGATGTGAACGAGGCCATTTCGGGCCTGAAGGACCGCGACGGCGGGTTTAGCAACTATGTTGTGATTCCCTGAGGTAGGCGCGGCCGGCCATCCCAATGGCGGGGCTGGCCGGCCCGATGGGCCCGGATCAGGGTTGTCAACTATAGTTATAGTTGACAAACGGCGCATCCGCGGTATGATCAACTATCTTTATAGTTGATAAGAGCCCAATGAGCATTTCACTGACCGACCGCGAAGCCGATGTGATGCGGGTATTGTGGACCCATGGCCCGTCGCTGGTGGCCGAAGTGCGCGAACGCCTGGACGACAAGCTGGCCTACAACACCGTGCTGACCGTGCTGCGCACACTGGAAACAAAGGACATCGTCGGCCACGAGGAGGAGGGCCGCGGCCACCGTTACTTCGCCAGGGTCAAGCAGCAGGCCGCCCGCAAGAGCGCGCTCAAGCACCTCACCGACAAGCTGTTCAATGGCTCCACCGAACTGCTGTTCGCCCAGCTTGTGTCCGACAAAAAGTTGAGCGAGGCGCAGATCGCGCGCATTCAGCAACTGCTCGACCAGCAGGCCGGCGGCAAGGACGGCAAATGACCGCCTGGATGATCTACGTGGTGGCGGTGACGATTCTTTTGAGCGGCGCGGCCCTGCTGGCCGAACAGGCCGTGCACCAGCGGCGCGGACCGCGGCGCTGGATCTGGGCGCTGGCGATCGTGGCCTCGCTGCTGATCCCGACCGTGGTTTCGTCGGTGTCGGTTCAAATGCCCGATTTGTTTGCACCGGCGGTGTCGCGAAAAATCGTCGTGCTGCGCGAATCGGCGTCGCTGCGGCTGCCATTCGTGGGACCGGCGCCGGCCGGCGCCATTGGGGGCGGCGAAGCAGACCATGCGCGCATCATCAAGCGCGCATGGGGCGCCGCATCGGCGGCCATCGCGGCCGGCCTGTTGATCAGCGGCGCAATCGTCATGCGGCGCAAGCGTCACTGGCGCAGTGCCCGGATGAGCGGCGCCGACGTGCTGGTGGCGCCCGATACCGGCCCGGCGGTAGTGGGCTTGCTGCGGCCCCGCATCGTGGTGCCGGCCTGGCTCACGCAGGCGGATAGCACGCAGCAGGAGCTGGTGATCGCGCACGAACAAGCCCATCTCGATGCCTTCGATCCGCAACTGCTCAGCATCGCCCTCTGCCTGCTCATTCTGATGCCGTGGAATTTGCCGCTCTGGTGGCAACTACACCGCCTGCGGCGCGCGATCGAGGTCGACTGCGATGCGCGCGTCCTGCGCTACAAGCGCAACCTGGCGGACTACGGCGCGACGCTGCTGGCGGTCGGCCAGCGCCGGTCGGGCTACTTGGGCGTGGCCGCGGCGATGTCCGAGAGCGCCTCGTTTCTGGAGCAGCGCATCCAAATCATGCTCAAGAAGCCGGCGCGCTGGAACCGTGGCGCCGCCGCCACCCTGGCCTGCCTGTCGCTCTTGACCGCGGCCATCGCCGCGCAAATCATGCCGCCCAATGCGCTCAAGGCGCCATCCGAAGGGCAGTCGCTGGGGCCTGCTGCAATCGGCAACTACCTTGGCAGCTATCGGGTGGCGGGCGATCATCTTATCAGCGTGACCGGCGACGGCGCTCGCCTGCTGGCCCAGCTCCCTGGGCAAGGACCCTTGGAGATGGTTCCGGCAGGCGACGCCGAATTTACCATTCCGGCGCTAAAGATGAGCATTTCAGCCATACGCGATGGACAAGGCCGCGCGACCGCTTTGGTGCTTCACGTGCAGGGTCAGGAGGAACTGACGGCCAGGCGCATCGACGCCGCGCTCGCAGAGCAAATCAAGGACGGGCTGGCGCGCAAGGTCGCGCTGCAAGTGGCGACGCAGGGGACCGAAACGGCCCTCCGGCGACTGTTCGCGCAGCTGAATGAGACCCCGATGAAACTCGACGGGATCGGCCCAGAGCTGGCGGCGGCTATTCGGCGGCAGGAACCCGTCATGCGCGCGCACCTGAACCGGCTTGGCGATGTCAGATCCGTCGAGTTTATCGGCGTGGCCACCAATGGCGCCGACAAGTACCTGGTGCGCTACGAACACGGCACCGCCCAGTGGCTCATTTCGCTGGACGAGCAAGGCGTCGTCCTGACCGCCTTCGTCGGCCCCTAAGCTCCTCTCTTTCACCACAACCGGCGTTAAAAAATGAAAAAAACGACATTGCAAGCCTGCGTCCTCCTGGCGTTCGCCGCCAGCGCTCCCGCCTTTTCCGAGGAAGCCCAGGGCGACTGGGGCGGCGTCATCGCCAACACGCTGCGCCTGACCGTGCACATCACCAAGGCGGCCGATGGCGGCTACCACGCCAAGCTGGGTAGCCCGGATCAATCGAAAGACCTGTTCGCGGCCGATACGGTAAGCGCAAGCGCCACCCGCCTGAACTTTTCGATCGATCGATTCAAGAGCAGCTATCAGGGCGAATGGGATGAGAAACAGCAGGCCTGGGTCGGCACCTTCACCCAGGGTAGCCCGACACCGCTGGTGTTGAAGCGGCTCGACGCCAAGGGCATGCCGGCGCTGGTCCTGAAACGCCCGCAGGAGGAGGCGATTGAGAAGGCCGCCCGCCCCTATCGCGAGCAGGATGTCACTTTCAGCAACGCCAAGGCCGGCGTCGCACTGGCGGGCACATTCAGCGTGCCGCCCGGCGCTGGCCCCTTTCCGGCGGTGGTGCTGGTGCATGGCTCCGGCAGACACAAGCGCGACGTCGATATATATGGCCACAAGATATTCGCGGTATGGGCCGACCATCTCACGCGCCAGGGGATTGCAGTACTGCGCTACGACAAGCGGGGCTCCGGCGCCTCCAGCGGCGACGCCAACGTGGCGACAACACTCGACTACACCTCGGATGCCGAGGCCGCCGTCGCCCTTCTGCGGACCCGGCCCGAAGTCGATCAGCGGCGCCTCGGCATCGTCGGCCACTCGGAAGGCGGGATAATCGCGCCACTGGCGGCGTCGCGCGATCCTTCGCTCGGATTTATCGTGTTGCTGGCGGGGCCAGCCGTGAAGGGTGACAAGCTGCTGGTCGAACAGGCCGCCCTGATCAACCGGGCCGGTGGCATGAGCGAAGCGGAAATCGCGAAAGACAGCCGCCTGAAACGCGCGGTCTTCGCCGCCCTGGCCACGCCGGGCAGCGGCGAAGAAACCAAGGCCCGGGCCCGGGCAGTGTTCGACAGCGCCGTCGCCACCAAGGATATCGCGCCCGATGAGGCAAGGGCTCAGCTTGAGGTATTCGCCAGCCCGTGGTTTCGAACCGCGCTCGCATACGACCCAGCGCCTGTTTTGCGGCTGGTAAAGCAGCCTGTGCTTGCGATCAATGGCGCCCTCGACCTGCAGGTGCCGCCAGCCATGAACCTGGAAGCGATTCGCGCCAGTCTGCCCGCGAACCAGGCCAATGAACTGGTCGAGATCCCGGAGCTCAATCACCTGTTCCAGACCGCCAGGACGGGCGCGCTTTCCGAATACGCGCAGATCGAGGAGACGGTCGCGCCGGTCGTATTGAAAAAAGTCAGCGACTGGATACTTCGGCAACACCCGGCCAAACCGGAAACCTTATAGATGATCACCGGCGGGCGCGCGCCCTTGCCCAACTGGCTACAGCTTGGCGCGGCAGGTGTCGCCAGCGTGCGCGGGGGAGGTGGCGGCCGGGCCGGGGATGGCCACCCAGCCCAATGCCCGGCGTATCTCCTCGAGATCGGGCAAGGGCTTGCGGTTGCGGTGGCGTTCAAACAGCCATGCCCTGACAAGTTCCTTGCAGGGCCGGGCCGGGGAATTCGATGGTGTGGTGCGCATCCCATTCTCCTTCTGTCGGAATTGTTGTTGCATGCCCGGCCCGGTCGGACGGCGCGCCTTAGAAGGCGTGCATGATGCCCGCTTCAACGCCGCGCGAGGTGGCGCCGGCCACGCCGTTCGGCGGCGAGCCGACCTTGAAGCTGGCCGCTCCCTTGTTCGTCATATGCGACCAGGTGCCGTACAGCGAGGTGCGCTTGGACAGGCTGTACACATAGCCCAGCGCGATCTGCTCGGCGTCGTTGGCGTCGGTGCCGGCGCCCGAGGCGTCGGCGCGCTGGTAGCTGGCGCGCAGCAGGCCTACCCCCATGGGCGCCGTGAAGCCCAGTTCCCAGTTGTTCTGCCTCTTGGCGCCGTAGCGCGCGCCGTTGAACAACACCATCAGCTTGGCGAAGCCCGCGTCGTAGGACACGCCGGCGTTCACCAGCTTGAAGTCGTCCGCCGTCGCGGTGCCCGTGTTGGCGAAGGCCAGCGCCACGTTCCACGGCCCTTTCAGGTAGCCCACGCGCGCGCCGCCGTAGCGGTTGCCGGGCACGCCCTCGCCGGGCGCCAGCTGGATCTGGCCATACAGGCCGCCCAGATCCGCCGGCAGAATATAGCTGACGGCGTTGTCGGCGCGCAGCAAGGTCGCGGCGCCGCTGCCAAGGTTGGTGGTCAGGTTGAAGCCGGCGCCCACGCCCAGCGTGCCGAAGGGATCGAACACCGACAGGTTGTAGAAGGTCGGGTCGAGGTCGCGCCCCAGCCGCAGCTCGCCGAAGCCGCCGGACAGGCTGACGGTGGAGCGGCGGTGCCACAGCTTGCCGGAGGCGTTGATGGTGCCGGTGTCCGGATTGACCGCCGTTTCCAGCCAGGCGCCGGCCTTCAGGCCGCCACCCAGGTCTTCCTCGGACTTGAACCCGAGCCGGGAATTGAGCATCCCCTCGTTGGCCATCTGGTTGACGGTGACGCCGCCGGTGGTCACCGATTTCAGGCTCAGGTCCAGGATGCCGAACACCGTCACCTGTGATTGCGCCTGCGCCGCGTTGGCGAGCGTGGCGACGGCGGCCATCGCGGCCGCCTTGCGTATGTGGTTCTTCAAGTTGTCTCCCGTTTTGTTTTTATGATCGATAAGGGTGTGCCGGAAGGGTGATCAGGCCAGCCGGATGCCGCCGAATTTCAGTGCTATCGTTAGCATTAATTTAGTCTAGGATTCTTTGAGTGGCATGTCAACTATCTTTCGATAAGTCGCGAAAACGGCAAAAAAACGTGGCGAATCGAACAAATCCGGCCCTGTATTGGGATTGCGCTTCATATCCAGGCGCTTGTAATTCGTAAATTGTTATGCTAACGTTCGTGCAAATGACGGCATTTTTACCAAAGCGAGGAGACGGCATCATGAACAACACGGTTTTATTGACGGACTACGCCTGGCCGGACGACGGCGTCGAGCGCGGCATCATCGAGGCGGCCGGCATGCGGCTGGTGAGCGGCCCGGCCGAGCCGGCGTCGGCGGAGGCCATCGAGGCCCTGGTGCGCGAGCACCGGCCCGCCGCCATCCTGACTTGCTGGGCGCAGGTGTCGGCGGCGGCCATCGCGTCCGCGCCGGACCTGAGGATCGTGGCCAGGCTGGGCGTCGGGCTCGACAACATCGCGGTGCGGGCGGCGACCGAGCGCGGCGTCCAGGTCACCAATGTGCCGGACTACTGCGTCGAGGAAGTGTCCGACCACGCGGTGGGCTTCGCGCTGGCCTGGACCCGCGGCCTGGTCTTCTTCGACCGCGAAGTGCGCGCCGGGCGCTGGGCGCCGGCCGACGCGAAGCTGCGCCGCCTGGGCGCGCTGACCTGCGGCCTGATTGGTTTCGGCCGCATCGGCCGCGCCACCGCGCGCAAGCTGGGAGCCTTCGGCTGCCGCCTGCTGGCGCACGATCCCTTCCTGTCCGCCGATGCCGGGGAGGTGAAGCGCGCGACCCTGGACACCCTGCTGGCCGAGAGCGACATCGTGATCGTGCACGCGCCGCTGACCGAGGACACGCGCCACCTGATCGACGAGGCGCGCCTGAGCCGGATGCGCCCGGGCGGCCTGCTGATCAACGTCAGCCGCGGCGGCATCGTCGACACCGCGGCGGTGGTGGCGGCATTGGAAAGCGGCCAGCTGTCCGGCGCCGCGCTGGACGTGCTGGAGTCCGAACCCCAGGTGCCGTCCGCGCTGCTGGCCCAGCCGGGCGCCATGTGCACGCCGCACGTCGCGTTCTCGTCGGACGCCTCGTTGCTGGAGCTGCGCAGGCGCGCCGCCGAGGAGGTGGTGCGGGTATTGCGCGGCGAAGCGCCACAGCAGCCGTGCAACCTCCGATAATGTCTCATTCCCTCCAACCATCCGATACCCGCGCCATGACGAATCCGACCTGCCCAGAGCCGCTGCTGGATACCTTCCTGATCGAGCAAGGCCTCGCCCGGCCGGGCGAGCCCGCGCACTGGAGCGCGCTGACCGGCGGCGTCTCCTCCGACATCTGGCGGGTCGACCTGCCGGGACGCTCGCTGTGCGTCAAGCGCGCGTTGTCCAGGCTCAAGGTCGCCGCCGACTGGGAGGCGCCGTTGTCGCGCAACGCCTACGAATGGGCGTGGATCCAGTTCGCCGCCCGGCACAGCCCGGACAACGTGCCGGCCCCGCTGGCGCACGACGCGGAGGGGGGCGTGTTCGCCATGTCCTTCCTGGCGCCGGAGTGGCATCCGGTGTGGAAGCGGCAGTTGATGGACGGCGAGGTGGAGGCCGGCACGGCGGCCGCGGTGGGGCGCTTGCTGGGCCGTCTGCACGCGGCCAGCGCCGGCAGTCCGGAACTGGCGGCCGCCTTCGACACGGGCGACAATTTCCAGGCCTTGCGCATCGAGCCCTATCTGCTGGCCACGGCGGCCCGCCATCCGGCGGTGGCGCAGCGCCTGCGGTTGCTGGCGCTGCGCACCGCCGGCATCCGCGCGGCGCTGGTGCACGGCGACGTCAGCCCCAAAAACATCCTGGTCGGCCCAAGGGGGCCGGTGCTGCTGGACGCCGAGTGCGCCTGGTATGGCGATCCCGCCTTCGACCTCGCCTTCTGCCTGAACCACCTGCTGCTGAAATGCCTGGCGCAACCGGCGCGGCGGGACGCGCTGGCCGCCTCGTTCACGGCGTTGGCCGAGGCTTATTTCCACGAGGCCCATTGGGAGCCGCGCGCCGGGCTGGAGGCGCGCGCCGCCGAACTGCTGCCCGCCCTGCTGCTGGCGCGGGTGGACGGCAAGTCGCCGGTGGAGTACCTGACGAACGAACTCCAGCGCACGCGAGTGCGCGCCGCCGCCATTCCGCTGCTGCACCGCCCGGCCGAGCGCCTCGCGCTGGTGGCCGAGGCCTGGCTGGCGGAAACCGGCCGGCGCCATTCATGACGGGGAGCGGACCAGCCATGCAGACCATGCCGCCGGCCACCGGCGCCGAGTACGTGCTCGACGACGCCGACACCATCATTTCGAAGGGGGACTTGCGGGGCAACATCACCTACGTCAACCGCGACTTCGTCAAGATCAGCGGCTACGCCGAGGCGGAGGTGATGGGCGGGCCGCAAAGCATCCTGGCCCATCCCGACACGCCCAAACAGGTGTTCGACGACTTTCTGCGCACGCTGAAGGCGAACAAGACCTGGTCCGGCGTGAGCAAGGGACGGCGCAAGAATGGCGATTTTTTCTGGGTCGAGATGACGGCCGCGCCGATATTCGAGAACCACCGCGCGGTCGGCTGCATCACGATACGCACCAAACCCGCCCCCGGCAAGGTGAGGGCGGCCGAGCGGGCCTACCAGCAAATGAAGGCTGGCAGCAAGCGCGTGGCCATGAATGGCGGCAGGATCGAGCGCCGCTCCGCGCTGCGCCACCTGCGCGTGTGGCCGCGGCTGTCCCTGGCGACGCGGATCTCCGTGTTCGCCGCCATCCTGGCCGCCATCTTCCTGGCCAACCTCGCCGCCCTGCTGTCCGGAGCGGCCGCCGGCGCCTGGCTCGTGTCCGCGACCGCGCTCGGCGCGGCGTCCTGCTCGCTGGCGCCCTGTTTGCTGGCGCGCGGCGTCGCCCGGCCGCTGGCGCGGGTGCAAGGGCTCATCGACGAGATGAGCGAGGGGAATCTGTCCAACGCCATCGAAGTCCACGGCGACGGCGAGATCGGCAGGATCCGGCATTCCCTGCGGATACTGCAGACCAACCTCAAGCTGCTGGTCTCGCAGATCAAGGAGACCACGGAACAGGTCAACACCGGCGCCGCCCGGATCGCGTCGGACAACGCGGACCTGTCGGCGCGCACCGAATCGCAATCGAATGCGCTGCGGCAGGCCGCCGCCTCGCTGGAGGAGCTGATCTCCACGGTGACCAACAACGCCGACAACGCGCACGAGGCCAACGCCCTGGCGGTGGCGACATCCGGCATGGCGGCGGATGGCAAGCGCGCCGTCGGCGACGTGATACGGACCATGGGCTCGATCCGCGACGGCTCGCGCAGGATAGCGGACATCATCGGCGTCATCGACGGCATCGCCTTCCAGACCAATATCCTGGCCCTGAACGCGGCGGTGGAGGCGGCGCGGGCGGGCGAGCAGGGGCGCGGTTTCGCCGTGGTGGCCAGCGAGGTGCGCGGCCTGGCGGGGCGCTCGGCGGACGCGGCCCGGGAAATCAAGTCGCTGATCGGCGACTCCGTGCGGCAGGTGGAGGCGGGCGGCAAACTGGTGGACGACGCCGGCGCCGCCATCACGGAAATCGTCAACGCGGTCGGGCGGGTGACCTCGTTCATGAGCGACATCGCCGTCGCCAGCCGCGAGCAGCGGATAGGCATAGGGGAGGTCAACCAGGCCGTGGTGCAAATGGAAGACATGACGCGCCGGAACGCGCGCCTGGTCGAACAGGCGGAGGGGCAATCGCAACGGATGCGGGACCAGGCCGTCAAACTGGCGGAACTGGTCAGCTCCTTCAAGCTGCGCGCGCGTGAACGGCGCGCGGCGGCGGCCTGAAAAATGCTAACGTTAGCCTCCCGCGCAGTGGGTGCGACCCGGGTGGGAGGCATGCTATCATGCTCGCCCCTGGCAAACCCTGAATAATTTGCGCTATCGTTTGTGCAGATCCGAGGATACCGTTTCACATGATCACAATTAAAGACATCGCCGCCCGCCTGCAGGTTTCCCCATCCACCGTGGGCCGCGCGCTGGCCGACGACGCGCGCATCAGCGCCGCCATGAAGCAGAAGGTGCAGGAAGTCGCCAACGAACTGGGTTATGTCGCCAACCGCGCGGCGCGCATGATGCGCGGCGTGTCGAGCAACCTGGTGGGCCTGGTGGTGCCGGACATCCGCAACAGCTTTTATTCCACCATCGCGCACGCCTTGTCGAAATGCCTGGAACAGGAGGGCTACCAGCTCACCCTATCCGAGACCGACGACGACCGGCAGACCGAATTGCGCCAGATCCGCGAACTCACCAGCGCCAATGTGGCCGGCATCATCATCGTTCCCAGCGCCAAGCCGCACGCCGAATCGGTGCGCCTGCTGGGCATGACGCCGCACATACAGCTGCTGCGCAAGCACGCGTCGCTGGGAGAGCAGTGGTTCGGCATCGACGACGTGCAGGCGCTGTACCAGCCGACCAGGCACCTGGTGGACCTGGGCCACCGGCGCATCGCCTACATCGGCAGTTCGGCCGAACTGCCCACCGGCGCCGCGCGCCTGAAGGGCTTCCGCGAGGCGCTGGCCGGCGCCGGTTCGCCTTGCGAGGGCATCGAGGAGCTGGGCGCGCCCGGCTCCAGCGAGTTCGCCCGCGACGCCCTGCGCCGCATGCTCGCGCTGCCGGCGCCGCCCACCGCCTTGGTGGTCGGCTCGGTGCTGCACACCTTCAGCGTGCTCGAGGAACTGCTGGCGAGCGGCGTCAGCGTGCCGGAGCGCTTGTCGGTCGCGGGCTTCAGCGACGAGCTGGCGTTCCGCTGGTGGGGGCCGGGGCTGACCACGGTGGGCCTGCCGGTCTCCGAGCTGGCCACCGCCTGCGGGCTCTGGTTCGTCCATCGCATGAAGCAGAAGGTCCCGAGCGGCGCGCCATACAGTTCGATTTCGCCGCCCACCCTCATCGTGCGCGGCAGCACCCGGCGGCATCCCTAGGCCGGCATACCACAACCACTTTCTCAGGCGCTTATGCTTCCCGTACTCGTCAACATTTCCAGCGCCGGTGGCGCGCCATACCCGGCGCTGCTGCACGGCGGCCGCGCGCTCGCCCTGGACCACTGGTTCGATACCGCGGCCGATCGCGCGGGCTCCATCGCCGCGCTGCTGCACGACTGGACGCGGCACGCGCCGGCGCTGGAGGCGCTCTGCCGGGATACCGTCAGCGCCGAGGCCATCGCGCGCCACGGCGTGCCGGTCGAAGCGTGCCGGGTGCACGCGCCGATCGCCCCCCGGCAGGTGTACTGCACCATCGGCAACTACCGCGCGCAATTGCTGGAAGCGGCCCTCGATGGCGGCGACGGCCCCGCCGGCCCGGAAGCGCCCGCGCGGCGGGCGGCGACGCTCGCCGCCATCGAAACGCGCCGGCGCGAGGGCGCGCCCTACGTCTGCATGAAGGGCAGCGTCTGCGTCGCCGGCCCCAATGACGACCTGGAGGTGGGCGAGGACCTCGCCACGCTCGATTGGGAAGTGGAGATCGGCGTCGTGATCGGCCGCGCCGCATGGCGCGTCGACCGCGCCTCCGCGCTGGAACACATCGCCGGCTATTGCGTGGTCAACGACATCACGCTGCGCGAACGGGTATTCCGGACCGACCTGCCCGCGCTGGGCACCGATTGGCTGCGGTCCAAGGCGCGCCCGGGCTGGCTGCCCGCGGGACCATGGCTGGCGCCGGCGTGGAATGTTCCGGACCCGAACGCGCTCGAACTGCGACTGCGATTGAACGGCGAGACCATGCAGCAAGGCGCCGCCGGCGACATGCTGTTCGACATCGCGCAGCAGATCGCCTATCTGTCGCAACACACGCGGCTCGAGCCCGGGGATCTGATCTGCACCGGCTCGCCGGCGGGATTCGGCAGCCACCACCGGCGCTACCTGCGGCCCGGCGACATCGTCGAGGCCAGCGTCACGGGCTTGGGCACGCAACGCATGCGCTGCGTGCCATAAGCGCGCGGGCGGCCGGTCAGAAGCTGTGGCGCAACCCCGCCGCCGTCCCCTTGAGGGTGGCGCCGGGGCTGACCGTCAGCCCGTTGATGGCGAAGTCGTGCGCGGCGTTGGCCTCGTTGTCCAGGCGCGTGTGGTAGACGAAGGCGCTGGTGCGTTTCGAGAACGCGTAATCGTAGCCCAGCGTGTAGTGCGTCGCCCCCGTGTCCGCCCCCTTCTTTAGATAGCCGATCTTCTGCGTGGACGCGCCCTTGCCGTCCCCCGCGCGCGCCACGCCGAAGCGCAAGCCGTGCGGGCCGATCTGGTGCGTCACCGACAGGTGGGCCTGCCTGCTGTCCAGCTTGCCGGTGGCGGTCTCGTAGGCCAGCTTTTCCACGATGGCGGCCACCCGGGTGTCGCCGAAGCGGTAGGCGGCGGCCAGCTTGGTGCCGGTGTCGTCGCGGCCCGCGCCCTGGTAATCCCGGTGCAGCTCATGCGCCAGGGTGGCGTACCAGGGGCCTTGCTCGTACACCGCCGCCAGCGAGGTCAGCGACGGCTTGGCGCCGTTGGCCGGCCGCTCCTCGCCCACGCCGTGCGCGGCGCGCAGGGACAGGCCGCGCCACGCGGGCGAATACCAACTGACGCTGTTCTGCTGGCGCCGGTCGAAGGACGACAGGTTGCCCACGTTGTCCACCGTCGAGCCCGAGCCGTTGCCCATGATGCTCATGTAGCCGGCGGTGGTGGGGTAGAACGGGTCCAGGCCGGAGGTGGCGTTGTTGTAGGGCGTGGTCCAGTGGCCGAGGAACAGCGCGCCGAAGCCGCCCTCCAGGCCGACGCGGGTGTCGCGCTGGGCCGGGCTGCCTTCGCCCGTGTCCGGCGACAGCGTGCCCTCGATCTGGAACACGGCCCGCATGCCGCCGCCCAGGTCCTCCACGCCGCGAAAGCCGAACACCGAGCGGTTGTTGACCATGCGGGTCAGGCCGAGCGGCCGGCCGGCCGCGTTGGCCGATGTTTCCGCGCGCTCCAGCGCCACGTTCAGGCGGCCGTAGATGGTGACGTTGCCTTGCGCCGCGGCGGCGCCGCAAGCCAGCGCGAGGCAGCCGAAAAAGATAGTCGATTTCATTGAATGTCCTGGGTTAGCGGATGGTGGCGAGTTTTTCGCGATCGAGCTCGCCTTCCCAGCGGGCCATGACCACGGTGGCGACGCCGTTGCCTATCATGTTGACCAGCGCGCGCGCCTCGCTCATGAAGCGGTCGATGCCGAGGATCAGCGCCATGCCGGCCACCGGCACCGTCGGCACCACGGCCAGCGTGCCGACCAGCGCGATGAAGGACGCGCCCTGCACGCCGCTGGCGCCCTTGGAGGTCAGCATGGCGACGCCGAAGATGGCCAGCTGCTGCAGCAGGGTCAGCTCCGTGTTGGTGGCCTGCGCCACGAACAGCGCGGCCATCGTCATGTAGATGCTGGTGCCGTCCGTGTTGAAGGTGTAGCCGGTGGGGACGATCAAGCCCACCAGCGGCTTGGAGCAGCCCAGCTTCTCCATCTTGGCCATCAGCGTCGGCAGCGCCGTGTCGGACGAACTGGTGCCCAGCACCAGGAAGATCTCCTCCTTGATATAGGCGAGGAACTTCACGATGGAGAAGCCGGCCAGCCGCGCGATCAGGCCCAGCACCAGGAACACGAACAGGAAGGAGGTCAGGTAGAAGGTGCCGATCAGCTTGAGCAGGGGGCCCAGCGACACCACGCCGTATTTGCCCACCGTGAAGGCCATGGCGCCGAACGCGCCGATCGGGGCGAAGCGCATGATGAAATTGATCACGCCGAACACCGCCTGCGAACCCATCTCGATCAACTCCGTCACCGGCCTGGCGCGGCTGCCCATGGCCGACAGCGCGAAGCCGAACAGCAGGGAAATCAGCAGCACCTGCAGCACGTCGCCCTTGGTGAACGCGTCCGCCACCGTGGTGGGGATGATGTTCAGGAGGAACTCGCTGGTGCTGAGGTTCTTGGCCTTGCCCACGTAGTCGCCGATGGCCTTGGCGTCCAGCGTGGCGGGGTTGACGTTGAAGCCGTCGCCGGGCCGCACCCAGTTGCCGACCGCCATGCCGATGAACAGCGCGAAGGTGGACACTAGTTCGAAGTACAGCAGCGCCTTGCAGCCGATGCGGCCGACCTTCTTGATGTCCTGCATGCCGGCGATGCCGCTGACGACGGTGCAGAACACGATGGGGCCGATCAGCATCTTGATCAGTTTGATGAAGCCGTCGCCCAGCGGCTTCATGTCGATCGCCAGCTTGGCGTCGAAGTGGCCGAGCAGGATGCCGACCGCGATCGCGGCCAGCACCTGCACGTACAGGATGCTGTAGAACGGCTTCTTCTTGCGCACGGCGGACGGTATCGCGTCCGCCCCGCTTGGGGTCATGGTAATCACGTTGTCTCCTCCATTACTCGTCGTTTGCTTCAATCGGGTAAAGCTTGTTTTGGTGACTGGTATGGCATGGCCAGCAGGATGCTGGCCGGGTGATTCGTCTTGTTCCTCAGCGCCCGTTTCTCGCCCGGCGCCAGGCGCGCGGAATCGTACCGGCGCAGCACGTGTTCACCGTCCTCGGTGACGATGGTGACCTCGCCCTCGAGCACCACGTACATCTTCTCCACGCCCGAGCCGTCCAGCGTGGTGCCGCCGCCCGGCAGCAGGTGCGACAGCCCCAGCCACAGGTTGGTGGACGGCCCCGCCTCGTGGCCCTGCAGGCGCAGGCAGTGCATGCCCTCGTGGTTGGGCGGGTGGTAGGGCGGGGCCCCGTGGTAGCGGGTGAGGTTCATGCCGACTCCGCCGCTTGCAGGGCTGGTTGCAACACCACGCGTTCCCGCGCGCCGCCCAGCACCGCGCGGTAGCCCAGCACCGCGTCCTTCAGCGCGTAGACGGTGTCCGCCAGCACGGGGAAGGGGCGCAGCGAACCGTCCGCGAAGCCCGGCGCCAGCGCGTCCAGGATGCGGGCGCAGGCCAGCGAGTCCAGCGCGAGGGTGTCGATGCCGACATAGGTGTGCTGGCCGCGGTAGAAAGTGAAGATATCGAAGGGCACGGCGCGGTCGATGGTGGAGATGAAGATCTGGCGGCCGCCGGTGGCCAGCGCCTGGTTGGCCTGCTCGAAGTAGGGGCTGCCCACGGTGTTGTAGACGATGTCCGCGCCATGGCCGCCGGTCTTGTCGCGCACGTAGGCGGCGATGTCCTGGGTGCTGGCGTCGATCATGTCGACCTGCCCGCTGGCGTGGCCGATGTAGGCTTCCCTGGTGCGTTCGATGGCGAACACGCGCGCGCCGGCGCGGGTGGCCAGCTGGATGGTGGCCTGGCCGACCTTGCCGTTGCCGCCGCAGACCAGCACCACGTCGCCCGCTTGCGGCAGGCCGGCGCGGCGCAGGCCCTCGTAGGCGGTGATGAAGGGCACGCCGACCGCGCCCGCCTCCAGCATCGTCACGGTGGACGGCTTTTCGCGCACGGCGGCGGTGTCGATCAGCAGGTAGCGCGAGTGGGTGCCGTCGCGGCGGATGCCCAGTTCGCCGCCGCTGCCCCAGACTTCCTTGCCGACCAGGTGGGCGGGGCCGTCGATGACGACGCCGGCGTAATCGCGGCCAGGGGTGCGGGGCCACACCGCGTGCGGCATGGCGCCCAGCGCGGCCTTCACGTCGCTGGGGTTGACGCCGGCGCTGTGGACTTCGACCAGGCACTGGCCCTCGGCGGGCACGGGGCGCTCGACGGTGGACAGGGTGGGCGCCAGCGCGTCGATGCTGGCGGCTTTTTCGGTGACTCGGACGGTGTTCATGCTGGTGGATCTCCTGGTTGAGGCTTGATATGAAAACCGGCATGCGTGTCGGTGCCACGCCGCCGCCGGTGGTGTGGGGTCAGACCCGGCGGGTCTGACCCCTGCGTTTGCAGTGGGTTTCAGCGCGCGAGTCCGAGAAGCCGGCGGGCCTCGGCGGCGCTGGCGATTTCACCGCCCATGGACTCCACGATGAGCCGCGCCCGGGCGACCAGCTCCGCGTTGTCCCTGGCCAGCTTGCCCTTGGCGATGTACAGGTTGTCCTCGAACCCCACCCGCACATGCCCGCCCAGCAGCCAGGCCTGGGCCACCATCGGGAACTCGTGGCGGCCGATGCCGAAGCCCGTCCACACGGCGCCCGCCGGCAGCAGGCCGCGCGCGTAGGCCATGGTCTCGGGGCTGGCGTTGAAGCCGTAGCGCACGCCCAGCACGAAGCTGAACAGTCCCGGCCCCTCCAGCACGCCGTCGCGGATCAGGTCGCGCGCCAGGTGCAGGTCGCCGGAATCGAAGATCTCGATCTCGGGTTTCACGCCCGCCTCGCGTATCACCTTCGCCATGCGCGCCACGTTGGCCGGAGTGTTGATGACCACGTCCGCGCCGGAGTTCATGGTGTTCAGGTCCAGCGTGGCGATGTCCGGCCGCAGCGCGGCGATGTGGGCGACGCGCTTCTCCGGCAGCATCAGCGTGCTGCCCGGCGCGGCCACCCGCGGATCGTCCGCGCCGGGGATGAAGCGGCCGCCCGGCCCGGTGGTCAGGTTGATCACCAGCTCGCGGTTCTGGTCCCGTATGCGCTGCATCACTTCGGCGTAGTGGTCCAGCTCCATGGACGGCTGGCCGGTCTTGGGATCGCGCACGTGGATGTGCACCACGGCGGCGCCGGCGTCGGCCGCGTCCAGGCAGGCGATGGCGATTTCGCGCGGCGTCACCGGCAGGTCCGGATGCTGCTCCGGCTTGACGATGTTGCCGGTGACGGCGCAGGTGATGATGGTCTTGTTCATGGCCGCCTCCTCACGCCGCGCCGAGGTGGCGGCCGCCGTCCACCTGTATCACCGTGCCGGTGGCGAACAGCAGCGTGGTGGCGCAGGCCTCGATGGCGGCCGCGATGTCGTCCGGCTGGCCGATGCGCTTGAGCGGCGTGGTGGCGGCCTGCTTGTCGTTGAACGAGGCGTCGCGGCCCGGCACGAAGGCGCTGTCCACCACGCCGGGCGACACGTTGAGCACGCGGATGTGCGGCGCCAGCGCGCGGCCCAGCGAGGTGGCCATGGCGTCCAGCCCGGCCTTGGCCGCGCAGTAGGCGACGTTGCTGCCGATGCCGGTGGTGGCCGCGATGGAGGACACGTTCACCACCACCCCCCGGCCGGACTCCCGCAGCAGCGGCGCGAAGGCGCGGATGGCGGCGAACGGCGCGCGCCAGTTGGCGGCGAAGATGGCGTCGATCAGTTCATCGTCCAGCGCGTCCAGCGAGGCGTGCGGCACCGGCCTGGTGAAGCCGCCCGAGTTGACGAGGATGTCGGCGCGGCCGTGGCGCTCGCGCACCTGTTCGGCGGCGCGGACCAGCGCGGCGCCGGATACAAGGTCGGCTTCGATCGCGCAATGCCCGGCGCCGGGCAGCGCGGCGGCCTTGGCGTGGGCGTCGTCGCTGGCGCGGCCCAGCAGCACCACGCGGGCGCCGCGCCGCGCCAGGCGCAGCGCGCTGGCGTAGCCGATGGCGCCCGCGCCGCCGGCGATCACGGCCACCTGGCCTTCAAGTTCGAGATTCATGAGTCGCTTCCTTATTTGATCGGCGCTTCGGGGATGCGGCTTTCGCCGCGCTCCAGCACGAAGTCGTAGTTGAGCGTGTAGTCGCCATCCGCACGGCGCACGAAGCGCCCCACCAGCGGCCGGGTCACGCCGAAGGAGACGTCGTTTTCCAGGTGTTCGCAGTCGTCCGCGAACACCTGCGTGATCAGCGTCTTGAACTCCGGCTTGGTGACCATGAAGTGCACGTGCGCGGGGCGCATGCAGCCGCGCAGCTGGAGGCGCAGTAGCTCGCCTACCACGCCGCCGGTCGGCACCGGATAGCCGGCGGGGCGCACGGTGCGGAAGCTGTAGCGGCCTTCCGCGTCGGTGAGGAAGTGGCCGCGCAGGTTCATCTCCGGCTGGCCCTGGTCCTGGTTCTCGTACAGGCCCACGGGCGAGGCCTGCCACACGTCCACCTTGGCGTTGGCCACCGGGCGGCCCTGCAGGTCGCGCACCTGGCCGGACACCAGCATGGCCGCGCCGGGCATGTCGCAGCGGGCGATGGAGTCGCCGTTGGCGCACCGCGGCGATTCGGCGCGCCAGAAGGGGCCGAGCAGGGCGGCGGCGCTCTGGCCCTGCGTCTGCGGATGGTTGCGCAGCGCCACCAGGGTCGAGATGCCCAGCACGTCCAGCGCGAGCACCACCTCGTTGTGCCTGTCGTTGGTCTGCTGGCCGATGTCGGTGACGAACTGGATGAAGGTGCTGAATTCGGCCTCGGTCAAGTCCACTTCGCGCACCAGCGCGTGCATGTGCTCGACGAAGGCGCCCACCAGTTGGCGCAGGCGGGCGTCGGGCGTGCGGGCCATGGCGGCGTGCGCCACGGCGGTGACGGATGCTTCGCCGTCGATGATGTTTGCCAGGTTCATATCCACTCTATTCTCCTTTACGCGATCGTTCGCGTTGAATGGATAGTAGCACTGGAAAAGCTTTAGTCAAAACAAAAATCGATTTTTACGCGAAATTTACGCGATCGTTCGCGTAAGTCCTGCGGTTGGCCCTCTGGCGCCCTGGCGTGCGAAAATACGACATCGTTCGTTAGGGAAGCACGCTATGCAGCAAAAAAAGATGACGCTCAAGGGCCTGGCGCAGATTCTGGGCGTGCATACGTCCACGGTCGGCCGCGTGATGGACCCGTTGACGCGCCACATGGTGGGCGAGGAGGTGGCCCAGCGCGTGCTGAAGGAGGCGGCCAAGCATGGCTACCGCCCCAACAAGATGGCGGCGTCGCTGCGCACCCGGCGCTCCAACATCGTCGGCGTGATCCTGCCCGACATCACCAACCCGGTGTTCCCGCCCATCGTGCTGGGCATCGAGGACGAACTGCGCAAGCACGGCTACGTGGCGCTGATGACCAACGCCGGCGAGGACCAGGCGCAACAGCGCTTCGTCGTCGACCAGCTGCTGGCGCGCCAGGTCGACGCGCTGATCCTGGCCACCGCCACCCGTGACGACCCCGTGATCTCGCACTGCCTGGCGGCCGGGGTGGCGCTGGTGACCGTCAACCGCAGCGAGGACCGGGGCCGCGTGTCCAGCGTGGTGAACGACGAATACGCCGGCATGCGGCAGGCGGTCGAGCACTTGCTGGCGCTGGGCCACCGGCACATGGTGCACCTGGTGGGGCCGCAAAACCTGTCCACCGGCCACCTGCGCAAGGAGGGCTACGAGCTGGCGATGGCCGCCAACGGCGTGCCGCGCGAGGCGGCGTGGGAAGTGGAGGGCAGCGCCTACACGCGCGAGGCGGGCCGCGCCGCCTGCCTGGAGGCGATGGCGCGCTATCCGCAGGCCACCGCCATCCTCGCCGGCAACGACCTGCTGGCGCTGGGCTGCTACGACGGCCTGCGCGAACTGGGCCTGCGCTGCCCGGAGGACGTGTCCGTGGTCGGCCACAACGACATGCCCTTCGTGGACATGGTGAACCCGCCGCTGACGACGGTGCGCATCAGCCACCACGCGATGGGCGTGCAGGCGGCGCAGCTGGTGTTAAAAGGTTTGCAACAGGAGGGCGGCGGCCAGATGGAGATCCGCCTGAAGCCGGAGCTGGTCGTGCGCGGCTCGACAGCAAAACCCCGCTGATTTCGGCTATACTGTATATTTATCCAGTAAAAGCGAGACCTTCATGACTGACGATACCCTGCTTTCCCCCGACGACGACGTGCTGGTGCAGGAAGACCGCCTGTGGCAGGCCAACGGCTGGACCGCGCGCGTGATCAAGAACGAGGAAGACGAAGGCTGGGCCGTGGCCATGATCAAGGACGGCGAGCCGGAGCCGGCGCTGGTCGGCCCCTGGACCATGGGCCGGGACAAGAAGAACCCCAAGCCGCTGGACGTGAACGCCTTCAACACCCTGGTCAAGACCGCCAACGAGGTGCTGCGCCGCCACGAGCAGCAGCTGCACGCCCAGCTGCACAAGAGCGTGCGCGTGAACACCGAGGGCGCGGCCTACATCACCGTCAACCTGGACATCACGCCGGACGAGGACGAACCCTACGCCACCCTGACCGCCTTCGACCCCTACGGCGAGGAGCAGGCCCAGGTGCGCGTGGCGCCCAACTTCAAGCTCAGCGTGGCCAGCGCCACCGCGTGGATAGACGGCGGCTACCGCCGCCCGTGAGGCGGATGGCGCGGCCCGTCCCGACCTGATAGTATTTCCTACACGCATCTCCTCGAATAGGAAACCACTGATGGAAAGCCGTCTCAGCCGACTGGAAGCCGTCCAGAGCATGTTGCTCGAAATCGGACAGAAATCGAGCACCTGCACCGATATCGCCGAGTTCCTGCGGGCGGTGCACCACGCGCTGGGCCGCATCATGTACGCGGCCAACTTCTACGTCGCCCTGAACGACCTGGACGGCAAGCCCAACACGGTGCGCTTCGTCTACTTCGTCGACGAACTGGACGCGGCGCCGGACCGCGACGAGCTGGTGACCCTGGCCTCGCCGGACCAGTCGCCCACCGCCTGGGTGATCCTGAACCGGCAGCGCCTGACCATGACGTTCGAGGACCAGAACTCGCGCGAGGTGGACGGCACGCCCTGGGGCGGCGGCAGCGCCGCCGAGCACTGGATGGGCTGCCCCCTGCTGGACCAGAACCACCAGGCGCTGGGCGCCATCGTCATCCAGAGCTACGACAAGCAGCACACCTTCAGCGAGGAGGACCAGGCCCTGTTCTCGCTGATGGCCAATCACGTCTCCAGCGCGCTCCAAGGCCTGCAAAGCATGGACCGCCTCGAGCGCGCCGTGCGCGAGCGCACCGCCGCGCTGGAACACGAGGTGGCCGAGCGGCGCCGCGCCGAAAGCCTGCAGCACGCGCTGTACGAGATCGCCAGCCTGTCGGCCGGCGCGTGGGACACCGAGACCATGTACGGCCGCCTGCACGAGGCCATCAGCGAAGTGGTCACCGCGCGCAACTTCCTCATCGCGCTATACCACCCCAACACCAACGAGGTGACGATCCCCTACTTCGTCGACGAAAAGGACGCGGACGCGCCCGTGAAGCGCTTCCACTACGGCGTGGGCATGAGCTCCTACATCCTCAAGCAGCGCAAGCCCTGCCTGCTGGACCGGGAAAGCTACGCCGCGCTGGTGGCCAGCGGCGAGATGGAACACCCGCTGGGCAACGAGGACATCGCCAGCTGGATGGGCGCGCCCATGCTGCTGAACGACTACGCCTACGGCGTGCTGATCGTGCAAAGCTACGACGACAGCGTGATCTACGGCCAGTCCGACCTCGACATCCTCGCCTTCATGGCCAACCACGTCGCGGTCGCCATCTCGCGCCTGCAGGCCGAGCGCGCCATCCGCCACGCCAAGGAAACGCTGGAGGAGCAGAACGCCGCCCTGAACACCGCGCTGACCCAGCTGCAGACCGCGCAGACCGAGCTGGTGCGGCAGGAAAAGCTGGCCTCGCTGGGGCGCCTGGTGGCCGGCGTGGCGCACGAGATCAACACCCCACTGGGCATCTGCGTGACCGCCACCAGCCACCTGGTGCAGGAATTGAAGCTCACCCGCGAAGACCTCGCCGCCGGCACGCTGGACGAGGAAGGGCTGAACCAGTTCCTCGACATCATCGACCAGTCGCTGCGCATCATGACCTCCAACACGCAGCGCGCCGCCGCGCTGGTGCGCAGCTTCAAGCAGGTGGCGGTGGACCAGTCCTCGGACAGCATCCGCGGCTTCAACCTCGGCAGATACCTGGACGAGGTGCTGCTGTCGCTGCAGCCCAAGCTCAAGGGCAAGCCGATCGAGGTCACCATCGACTGCCCGCCGGACATCCACATGGAAAGCTTCCCCGGCGCGATGTCGCAGATCGTCACCAACATGGTGGTGAACTCGCTGGTGCACGGCTTCGGCGAGGGGCAGGAAGGCAAGATCAGGATCAAGGGCCGCGCCGAGGGCGAGCACGTGCAATTCGATTACAGCGACGACGGCATCGGCATGGATCCGACCACGCTGGCGCAACTGTTCGACCCCTTCTTCACTACCAAGCGCGGCTCCGGCGGCAGCGGCCTCGGCGCGCACATCCTGTACAACCTGGTGACGGGACCGCTGGGCGGCACGGTCAAGGTCGTCAGCGCGCCGGGGATGGGGCTACACTACAGCCTGCGATTCCCCAAAGTGCAGCAGCGGAAAGGGCAGGGGGGCGATGGCGCCTGAATATGGACACACTACAAAAGTCGTTTGACAAAGCAATGCAGGAACTGGCCGCGGCGGCCGGCTCGGAGGAGGAGCGCCGGCAAATCTCGGCCGACGTGCCGCACCGCATGGAAAATTTGCTGAGCAAATATCCGAGCGAAATGCTGGCCGGGCTGAAGGTCAACGCGGAAAGGGGGCTGGCGGAGCGGCGCAAGCTGCACGCCGAGTTCGTGGACCGCAACACCAGCCGCTGGAAGGAGGGCTTCGACCTGCTCGAGCTGCAGATCGAAATCTCCATCGAGGCCGGCGACTCCTTCACCCGGCGGCTGCGGCCGAAGGCGACGGCGGAGGGCGACCTGGTGTTCGACCTGCTGGTGCGCCTGCAGGCCAAGGGCATCCTGGTCGCCAAGGAGATCCTGACGCTGCTGAAGAACGGCTACGCCGACGGCGCGCACGGACGCTGGCGCTCGCTGCACGAGATGACGGTCACGGCGATGTTCATGCTGGCGCACGGCCAGGAGGCCGCGCGGCGCTATCTGGACCACGAATCGGTCGACGCCTACCGGGCCGCGCTGCAGCTCGAAAAATTCGTCTCGCGCCTGAACACGCCGGGCTTCAGCGAGGGCGAGCTGGCCCAGCTCAAGGCCCGCTACGACGCCGTGCTCGACGCCTACGGCAAGGATTTCGCCAACGCGTACGGCTGGGCGCGTCCCTTCCTGGGCAAGGGCAATCCCAATTTCCTGTCGATGGAGGAGGCGGTCGGGCTGGACCACTTGCGGCCGTACTACATGTGGGCCAGCCAGAACGTCCACGCGAGCGCCAAGACCATCAAGACCTCGCTGGGGCTGAGCGAGACGGTCAGCGAGGCGCTGCAGGTCGGACCCAGCAACTCCGGCATGACCGACCCGGCGCACTCCACCGCGATTTCATTGTCGCAGCTGACGATCACCCTGCTGCGCCTGGCGCCGAATCTGGATGATTCGGTGATGATGAAGGTGCTGCTGTTGCTGACCGATGAGATAGGACAGGCGTTTGTCAGGTGCAGTGAAAACCCTATCGCCTGATGGGATGGTCGCGCTCGTATTGCGTGATGTAAGCGAGCACGCGGGCGGCGCCATCGTCGGTGTCGAGTAGTTCGATAGGCACCAAGCCGTCGAAGTAGGGATTCTCCACCTGCAGCCACTTGAAGGCCTTGCCGCAGCTCCCCACCACGCGGGTCGCCCGCGCCACTACCTGCTGCTGCACATCCGGGCAGCCATAGTAGAGGTTGTAGCCATCAACGTAGACACGTGTGCGTAACAGTGCCTGGGCTGGGAACGTCGCTCCTGGCATTTTTTGCTCCCGGAATGAAAAAACCGGCTTGCGCCGGCTTTTTCCCCCGCGCTCCAGATGGTCTAGCCACACCGGCGTCGCGGATTAGTTGTTACGGTGATTGTATCAAACAATCGCAGTAAACCACCTCGGCCGCCTCTCTATTTGGTCAAGATTTGTGGTGATCGCCCCGCCGCGCCAGCGCTTCCCGCACCCGCTGCGCCAGCTGCTCCCTGCGGTAAGGCTTGCTGAGCAGCTGCACCCCCTCCTGCAACCGCCCCTTGCTGGTCAGCGCGTTGCGCGTGTAGCCGGAGGTGAACAGCACCGCCATGCGCGGCAGCATCGCGCTCGCCAGCGCCGCCAGCTCGGTGCTGGACACCGGCCCCGGCATCACCACGTCCGTGAACAGCAGGTCGATCGCTATCCCGCCCCGCACGATGGCCAGTGCGCGCTCGCCATCCTCCGCGTCCAGCACCGTGTAGCCCAGTTCGGTCAAGGTGTTGATGGCGATCTGCCTGACCTCGGCGTCGTCCTCCACCACCAGGATGGTTTCGCTGCCGCCCTCGGCCGATTCCTCCGCGGCCGCCGCCGGCTGGTCGGCGTTGGCCATGGAGCGGGGCAGGTAGATCACCACCGTCGTCCCCTCGCCGGGCGCGCTTTCAAGGTGGATGTGCCCGCCGCTTTGCTTGACGAAGCCGTAAGCCATGCTCAGCCCCAGCCCCGTGCCCTGGCCGACCGGCTTGGTCGTGAAGAAGGGCTCGAAGGCCATCGCCATCACGTCCGGCGGCATGCCGCCGCCGGTGTCGGTCACGGTCAGGCGCACGTAGTCGCCCGCCGCCACGTCCACCAGCGCGTGCGCGGCGGCGGTGTCCAGCGTGGCGTTCGCCAGCGCGATGGTGAGCACGCCGCCCTCCGGCATGGCGTCGCGGCCGTTGATGGCGAGGTTGACGATGACGTTCTCCAGCTGCCCCGGGTCGACCAGCGAGTTCCACACGCCGTCGCCGGCCTCCACCCGCACCCGCACCGCGTCGCCGACGGCGCGCTGCAGCAGGTCGTCCATGTCCAGCAGGATGGCGCCGGGATCGAGCACCCGCGGCTGCAGCGGCTGGCGCCGCGCGAACGCCAGCAGTTGCGACGACAGCTTGGCGCCGCGGTCGGTCACCGATTGCATGCGCTTCAGCCGCTCCTCGATGCGCTCGTTGCCCTTGGCGATCAGTTGCAGCAGCTGGATGTTGCCGCCGATGACGTGCAGCACGTTGTTGAAGTCGTGCGCGATGCCGCCGGTGAGCTTGCCCACCGCCTCCAGCTTTTGCGCGTGCTGCAGCGCGTTGCGGGTCTGCTCCAGGGCCAGCGTGCGTTCCGCCTCCAGCCGCTGCGCCGCGTGCAGCCGCCGCTGCTCCGCCGCCAGCCGCTCGTTGGTTTCGCGCAGCTGGTGTTCGTTTTCCTTGGCGCGGGTGATGTCGGTGTGGGTGCCGATGGTGCGCACCGGCAGGCCGGCCGCGTCGCGCGTGACGGCGGCGCCGCGCGCCAGTATCCACTTCCAGCCGCCGTCCTTGCACAGCATCCGGTATTCCGCCTGGTAGGGCGCGCTGGCGCTGTTCAGGTAGGCCTGGAAGGTGGCGAACACGCGCTCCCTGTCGTCCGGATGCAGCAGGCGCTCCCATTCCTCCGGCGCGTTGCGGATGTCCGCCATCGCATAGCCCAGCATTTCGCGCCAGCGCGCCGAATACACCACCTCGCCGGTGACGCTGTTGCCGTCCCATACGCCGTCGCCGGCGCCCTCCAGCGCGTATTTCCAGCGGAATTCGCTTTCGCCCAGCTGCTGCGTCATGTTCCTGGCCAGGGCCAGCGCGCGGCCGCGGCCGGTCGCCAGTATCCACACCAGCAGCGCGACCATCACGCTACCCACCACGCCCACCGTGGCGATCAGGCGTGGCCGGTCCGACTGCAGCCGGGCCTCGAACACGGGCGCCGAGCGCACGTCCAGCGTCCAGGGCCGGCCGGCGATCACGATCAGCCGCGTTTCCTGGAACATGGGCCGGTGCCGCGCCGCCGCGCCCGCGTGCGAGTCGTAGAGCAGGGCCTCGTCGCGCGCGGTGGCGCCGTCGTAGATGGAGAGGATCACGTCGCTGAAGCGCTCGCCGCCCAGGCCGGCCATCAGGTCGTTCATGCGGAACGGCGCGCCCACCCAGCCGATGTGGTGCGCGCGCCGTTCCTCCAGCGTGGCGGTGGGCATGCCGCGCCGGTACACCGGCAGGTACATCACCAGGCCGGCCTGCGGGTCGCGGCCGTTTTCCTGGATCAGGCGCACCTTGGCCGAGGCCGAGACCCGCCCGCTGTCGCGCGCGCGCTCCATCGCGGCGCGGCGGTTGGGCTCGGTCAACATGTCGAAGCCGAGCGCGCGCGGGTTCAGCCCGGTGAAGGGCTCGATGTGGGAGATGGCCGAGTAGAGCGGGCGCGCGCCGGCCGGGTGCACCTCGTACGGCACGCCGCTGGCGCGCATGGCGGCGACGTGGGGCGCCACTTGCGCGGGTGTCAGCAGGGGCGCCAGGGCGATGCCCTGGATGCCGGGGAACATGTCCTCCAGCCGCAGCGAGGCGACGTACAGCCGGAAGTCGTCGCGCTTGACGTCCATCGAGCCGAGCAGGAAGGCCTGGACCCCGCGCTGGACCTGGGCGTAGGTCGCCATGCGCTCCTCGATGCGGCGCTGGGTCTGCCTGACCTGGAAGTCGAACTCGGCCTGCCGGTAGCGCGTCAATTGCTGCTGCGACATCTGCCAGGTGCCGTAGGTGGCGGCCAGCGCCACGAGGAACACGGCCAGGGACAGCAGCAGGGGCGTGCGCCGGCCGGGGGATACGGACTGCTTGTTTTCGCGTTGCGGCATCTTGGTCGCCACTGGCGGGCGCGGTTCCGGGCAAGACTGGATTATGGACGCGCCGCCGTATTCCTGTCGCTCAGTCCGGGAAGCGCTCGTTGATGGCCAGTGCCTTGTCGATGTTGTTGATCAGCAGCTCCACATACACCGGGTCCAGGTGTTGGCCCGCCACCTCGCGCAGGTGGCCGACCACCTCGCCGATCGGCCACGCGTCCTTGTAGCAGCGCTTGTGCATCAGCGCGTCGAACACGTCGGCCACGGCGACGATGCGCGCGTACAGGTGGATCTGCTCGCCGCGCAGGCCCTGCGGGTAGCCGCTGCCGTCGAATTTCTCGTGGTGCTGGTGGGCGATCACGGCGGCGGCCTTCAGGATCGGCCGCTGCGAGCCGTCCAGGATGGACAGGCCCACCGCCGGGTGCTGCTTCATGATCTCCCATTCGGCCGCGTCCAGCTTGCCCGGTTTCAGCAGCACCGCGTCCGGGGTGGCGATCTTGCCGATGTCGTGCATCGGCGCGGCTTGCTTGAGCACGGCCGTTTCCTCGTCCGGCATGCCGCTGGCCACGGCCAGCAGATGGCACACCTCGGCCATGCGGCGCACGTGGTTGCCGGCCTCGTTCGAACGCGATTCGACCACGTCGCCCAGGCGCAGGATCAACTCGGCCTGGGTGTCGGTGATCTCCTGCGTCAGCAGGATGTTGTCGAAGGCGATCGCCACGCCCGAGCAGAAGATCTGCAGCAGCTTGGCGTCGATGTCGGAGATCTCGTCCACGCCCTTGAGCACCAGCAGCGAGGCCTTGCCGCTGGCGTTGGGGAAGTAGCCGACGTAGGTGTCGCCGCGCAGGCGCGAGATGCGGTTGCTCTTGGCCTCGTCCAGCTGGGCCAGCAGCGCGTCGTCGAGGATGGTGCTGTCCTCGTCGCCGATCCGGGCCAGGATCTCGTATTCGTTCTCGCCGCTGATGGCGGTGGCGCCGCGCAGGCGCAGCAGCAGGCTGTTTTCCAGGCGCAGCAGGGCCACGACCTGCTGCAGCAGGCCGCTGGCGAAGTCCTTCAGGTTGCGCTGCTGGAAGATGTGGGCGGAGGCGGCGATCACGCGCTCCAGTCCCTCGCGGTAGTTCAGCTGCGCGACGCGGGCCTCCTCCACCTTCATGATGTCGCGGTAGGCGCGCAGCGCGGCGAAGGTGGTGGTGAACAGCTTGGTGCGGTCCAGCTCGGTCTTTTCCTTGTAGTCGTTGATGTCGTAGTTGACGATCACGCGCTCCTCGGGCGCCTGGCCCGGCTGCCCGGTGCGCAGCACGATGCGGGTGAACTGGTTGTTCAGTTCCTGGCGCATCCAGCGCGCCACCTCCAGGCCGCTGTCCTCCTTCTCCATCACCACATCCAGGAACACCAGCGCGATGTCGGTCTCGCGCGCCAGCACCTCCTTGGCCTCGGCGCCGCTGTAGGCGTGCACGAAACTCAGGGCGCGGCCGTCCAGGCGGAAGCGGCTCAGTGTCAGCTTGGTGATGTCGTGGATATCGGGTTCGTCATCGACCAGCAAGACTTTCCATGGCGCAAGCTTTGGCGATGGTGAGGACAAAAAAGACATATGGGCGGTTTCCGCAAAATGACACTGATACTTATCCGAAGCGCAATTTTTAGGCGCACTTTTTCGATTGTAGTCCCACAGCGGCGCAATTAACAACTGGCAACATCTATTACGATAACGCTTAACAACAAACCGCCGCGCCCCGCTAATTTCCGTAGCGTTTTTGACACTTTTCGCAATAAAAACTGCGCCTTTTCGTCGCGCCCAGGTGCCCCTTGGAAAAGGGGATGTCGCAGCGCGGGCAGACGCGCCTGGTATGCGCCTGCCAGTGCTTCTTCAATTCATAGGCCAGCTTCCATTCCTTGAACAGGAAACTGTAGTCGCGGGCGTCCTTCACCAGCGCCCGCAGCTTGGGCGCCGGCAGCGCGCCCACCGGCGACAGCGGGTGTATCCGCAAGCGAAACAATACTTCGTTTTTGATGATGTTCCCCACGCCGGCGAAGATATTCTGGTCGAGCAGGGCGTCGCAGGCCAGCTTGTCCGGCGCGGCGCGCAGCTTCCTCAGCGCCAGCGCCGGGCTCCACGCGTCGGCCATGACGTCGGCGCGCCAGTCGTACACCTCGTCCAGCCCGCCCTCCAGCGGCTTGACCGAGCAGGTGTAGAAGTTGAATTCCTCGCCGTCCTCGAAGCCCAGGCTCAGGCGCGGGTCGGTGTCCTTGCGCTCGTTGATGCGGTAGCTGCCGAACATCAGCAGGTGGATGCGCAGCACCTGCCTGGGCAGTTCGATCAGGAAATGCTTGCCCCAGCTGTGCAGGCCCAGGATGGGCTGCCCCTCGAGGCTGGCGAAATCGACGGTCTTGCTGTTGCCGCTGGCGTTGGCGATGGTGCGGCCGACGAAGCCGGCGGCCTGTTCCTTCATGATGACGATCGAGGGTCCTTCGGGCATGGCGCGCTCCTTGTGTGAAGCGGCCAGTGTGCGCGCCGCTCGCGGGCGCGGCGGTGCGGACGCCCACATAGCGCGCCGGCGGGGCGTATCCGCGCGTCACGATGTTGTCATTTTTCCTCTCTAGAATCGCCGGCGTTCGCCACCCTAACTTTCCAAACGAAACCATGAACAGCAAAGACCGCGTACCAGCCTCGATCGACCCGGACGACATCGGCTACAACGACACGCCGAACGAACACTTCAGCACCGTGCTCGAGCAGCGCATCAGCCGCCGCAACCTGCTGCGCGGCGGCGCGGCCGGCGCGGCCAGCGTGGTGCTGGGCTCGATGGGCCTGACCGCCTGCGGCAGCACCGAGACGCCGGCGGCGCCGCCGGTGGTCACGCCGGTGACGCCGGTCGTCCCCACCGAAAAACTGCTGGGCTTCACGGCCGTGGCCAAGAGCCTGGCCGACGTGGTCGTGGTGCCGGCCGGCTACACCGCCAGCGTGCTGTACGCGCTGGGCGACCCCATCCTCAACGGCGCCACCGCCTTCAAGAACGACGGCAGCGACGCCGACTTCGAAAACCGCGCCGGCGACCACCACGACGGCATGGAGTTCTTCGGCCTGGGCGCGGACGGCAAGCCGTCCGCCAGCGCCGTCGAGCGCGGCCTGCTGGCCATGAACCACGAGGCCACCACCAACCAGCAACTGTCGTCCTTCTTCATCCACGCCAACGGCGGCACCAACACGCTGCCGCGCCCGGCCGCCGAGGTGGACCGCGAGACCGCGCTGCACGGCCTGTCCATGGTCGAGGTGCGCAAGGCCGGCGGCAAGTGGGAATACGTGAAGGATTCGACCTTCAACCGCCGCGTCACCTGCCTGACCGAGTGCGAGATCTCCGGCCCGGCGCGCGGCAACGCGTTGCTGGTCACCAAGTACTCCAAGGACGGCACCAAGACCCGCGGCACGCTGAACAACTGCGGCACCGGCAAGACGCCTTGGGGCAGCTTCGTGTCCGGCGAGGAGAACTGGTCCGGCTACTTCGTGCGCGGCGCCGCCGACAACGCCGCGCGCGGCAACGACAAGAGCGTGGCCTCGCTGAACCGCTACGGCCGCGCCCAGGGCGCCGCCTCGCGCCACGCATGGGAAACGGCCGGCGCGGACGACAAGTACGCGCGCTGGAACAACAGCAAGCTGGGCGCCTCGACCGACGGCGCCGACGACTACCGCAACGAGATGAACGGCATGGGCTACATCGTCGAGGCCGATCCGTACAACAAGGCCAAGGCCGTCAAGAAGCGCACCGCGCTGGGCCGCTACGCGCACGAGAGCGCCGCGTTCGGCAAGCAGGTGGTGGGCCAGCCGCTGGCCGTCTACATGGGCGACGACTCGCGCAACGAATACATCTTCAAGTTCGTCTCCACCGCCGTCTGGTCCGCCGCCGACGCCACCCCGGCCGACATGCTGGCCACCGGCGACAAATACCTGGATTCGGGCAAGCTGTACGTGGCCAAGTTCGCCGCCGACGGCACCGGCAGCTGGATCGAGCTGAGCATCGCCAACCCGCAGATCGCCGCCTACGCCGGCTACAAGTTCGCCGACCAGGCCGACGTGCTGGTCAACGCGCGCCTGGCGGGCGACGCGGTGGGCGCGACCAAGATGGACCGTCCGGAATGGTGCTCGGTCAACCCGGCCAACGGCGAAGTGTACTTCGCGCTGACCAACAACAGCAACCGCACGGCCACGCCGAGCGGCTCCTCGCAGCTGGCGCCGGACGCCGCCAACCCGCGCGCCTACACCGACATGAAGGGCACGACCACACAGAGCGGCAACCCGAACGGCCACATCCTGCGCTTGAAGGAAGGCTCGTCCGGCGCGGCGGCGCTGGTGTTCGCGTGGGACGTCTACCTGTTCGGCGCCGAATCGGGCGCGGACGCGGGCAAGGTCAACCTGTCGAACCTGACCTCGGACCAGGACTTCTCCAGCCCGGACGGCCTGGCGTTCTCGCCCTCGACCGGCATCTGCTGGATCCAGACCGACGACGGCGCCTACACCGACGTCACCAACTGCATGATGCTGGCCGGCCTGCCGGGCCAGGTGGGCGACGGCAAGAAGGTCACCCTGAACTACGCCGGCGCGGCCGGCGCCACCTTGGCGGTCGACACCTACGTCGGCAAGGCCGCGACGGCCGACACCTTGAAGCGCTTCCTGGTCGGCCCGGTCGACTGCGAGTTGACCGGCATTTGCGAAACGCCGGACGGGAAAGCGCTGTTCGTCAACATCCAGCATCCGGGTGAAGGCACCAGCCAGGCCAACATCGCCGACCCCACGAAATACACCAGCCAATGGCCGAGCAACGCTGGCTACGGCGCCGGCAAGCGCCCCCGCTCCGCCACGATCGTCATCACCAAAAACGACGGCGGCCGCATCGGCAGCTAACCCTCAAAAAGCGCCCAGGGCCATTTTTCCCCAGCGGAAAAAATAGCCCTGGGCGGTTTTCCGGCTTTTTCAACGGCTCCCCGGGCGAAGGGTTGCCCGGTGTTGAAAAGCGCCCAGGGCCATTATTCCCGCGCGGATAAAATGGCCCTGGGCGCTTTTTGCTGAATGGTAAGAAAAAGTTTCAGGGGTGGGGTGGGCGGGGAAACGGAGTATATTGAAATGTGGCCGTCCCCGAGACGGCGCTCTCCGTGAGGTTAATCATGCGCGCACACCATCCTTATTTGAAACTGTTCGCGGCGGCGGCCTTGGCGCTGCTCGCTTGCGGCGCCGCGTCGGCGTCGGCGACCGTCACGTATGTGGAGGCGGACAAGTTCGCCGATGTGCCGTTTTCACCCGTCGAGCGCGAACGCGTGCTTAAACTGCTGACCGACCATTTCACGCAGTTGGGCAAGCAGTTGCCGGCCGGCCAGGAATTGCGGCTGGAGGTGACGGAATTGGATCTGGCGGGACGGATCGAACATCACCGCCGAGACGGCCAGGATTTCCGCCTGATGACGGGCGGCGCCGACTGGCCCCGCATGCATCTGCGCTATAGCCTGGTGGCGGACGGCAAGGTGCTCAACAGCGGCGAGGCGGACTTGTCGAGCATGAATTATCTGCGCGAGATGAATCGCTATAACGGCGGCGAAACGCTGCGCTACGAGAAGCAGATGATCGACGAGTGGTTCGGCAAGACCTTCGGCGTGAAGGTCAAGCGCGGCTGACCCATTCAGTCCAGCCAGTTCACCCGGGGGAACTTGGCCAGGAAGTCCTCCGGCATCGGCACCACCTGGCCGCTCTTGTAGTTGTAGAACACGAAGCCGGACTTGGCCATCGCCACCAGCGCGCCGTCCCGCGGCCGGGTGATGCGGAAGGTGATGTCGCCGCCGTATTTGTTGAAGTCCATCACGCCCACTTCGAACAGCAAATGGTCGCGCGCGTGCGCCTCGGCCTTGTAGGTGGTGGCCAGGTCGGTGATGATGATGCCGTTGCCGTCGGCCGCCGTCTCGCGCACGCCGAAGTCGTACAGGAAGCGTGCGCGGGCTTCCGAGATCATCGAAATCATCGAGTCGTTGGCCAGGTGGTTGGCGCCGTTGATGTCGGTGACGCGCACGGTCAGTTGCGTGGAAAAGTAGAACTGGTCTTCCGGGAATTCGAGTTTCAGGCGTGCCATGGTCTTTGCGGGCGGGTATCGGTGCCCGCTATTTTAACGCTTGGCGATACGGTACACCCCGCCGTTGGCCGACAGCATGTAGAGCTCGCCCGCCGCGTCCTGCCCGAACGACAGCACGTTGCCGATGTCCCCTGTGGCCCAGTCGCGCACCGCGCCGGCCACGCCGTTGCGGTAGGGGAAGCTCTTCAGGTAGCCCTTGCAGTAGTCCGAATAGAAGTATTCCCCGGCCAGTTCGGGGATGGCGGCGCCGCGGTAGACGAAGCCGCCCGTGATGGAGCAGCCGTTGGCGTCGTTGGCGCCGTGCTGGTATTCGAACTGCGGAATGAACAGGCCGGCGCGCTCGCAGGTGGCGGCGTTGTAGCAGGCCGTGCCTTCCATGGTGCGCCAGCCGTAGTTGTTGCCGCCCTGCGTGGCGGCGGCGATGTTCACTTCCTCGCGCTCGCCCTGGCCCACGTCCGCGATGTAAAGCAGGCCGTCCGTGCGGTCGAAGGCGAAGCGCCACGGATTGCGCAGGCCGCTGGCCCAGATCTCGTTGCGCCGGCTGGACATGCCGATGTAGGGGTTGTCCGGCGGTATCGCGTAGCCGGGTCCGGACCCGCCCACGTCCAGCCGCAGCATCTTGCCCAGCAGGCTGGTGGGGTTTTGCGCGTTGCCGTTGGGATCGCCCGCGCCGCCGCCGTCGCCGGTGCCGAGATACAGATAGCCGTCCGGCCCGAACGCGAGCTGGCCGCCGTTGTGGTTGGTGGCGCCCGGATGCGGCACGCTGATCACGCGCGTGGCCGAGGCGGGGTTGGCCACGTTGGCGTCGCCGGACACCTGCATGCGGTCGACGGCGATGTCGCCGTTCGTGTCCGTGTAGTAGAGGTAGAAATAACCGTTCTGCGCGTACTGCGGATGGAAGGCCATGGAGAGCAGGCCGCGCTCGCCGTTCACGGTGGTCTTGGCGCTGATGTCGACGAAGGGCTGGGTCAGCAGCGCGCCGTTGGACACGATGCGGATGCGCCCCGGCCGCTCGGCGATGAACAGGCGCGCGTCGCCCGCCGGCGCGGTCAGGTAGATGGGCTGGTTCAGGCCGCCGACGACTTGCCGCAGCGTCAGCGCCAGCGTGGTGGTGGGCGGGACCGGCGTGGCGCCGCCGCCACCACCGCCGCAGGAGGCGAGCAGCAGGATGGAAACGGGCTGAACGGCGAATTTGAGCCAGTGCATGGTCTACTCCTGATGAGGAAAGTGAGCCATTCTAGCCAGCGTTGGCCGGGCGCGGCGCGGCGTTGCGCCAACGGCCGACGCCGCTTGGGGTCTGACCCCCAAGCGGCGTCGGCGATGGAGATATGCGGGCCCGTACGTATCCGGCGGAATAGCGGGGGAGGCGCCGGGCCCGCGCGCTACTCCGCCCTTCTACAACTGCCCGGCGGCCACGTAGCCGGCCGTCATCGCCACCACCAGCAGGGCGCCCACCGGTGTCGGCGGCGCGGGGGAGGGTATGTCCAGCCAGCGGCACGCGGCGCCTATCGCCAGCCCGAGCGCGGCACCCGCGAGCAGGGCGCTCATGGCGCCTCCCCGTTGGATTCCAGCGCGTGGCCGCCGCAGTTTTTCTTGTGCCGCGCCGCGCTCTTGCCGAGCTGGCGGTCCACCAGCCAGTAGCCGCAGCTCATGGCGAACACCAGCAGCGCGCCGCTCAGCACCGGCGGCGACGCGGCCGGGATGCCGAACACCCGGCAGCCCGCGCCCACCACGAAGGACAGCACGATTCCGATCAGGATCTTGTTCATCGATGCGCTCCTTTAGAAGGCGAAGCAGCTGCAGCCGAACGCGCCCCAGAAGCCGCCGTGGTCGGACACCGGCACGGACGATTTGCGCGCCTTGTCGTGCGCGTGCGCGTGCACCCCGCACGGACCCTGGCACTGGTGCGGCAGCGCGGCCGATGCCGCGGCGGGCGCGGCGCGGCGCCAGTGCCCCGGCGTGGAACGCACCGGCGACCAGTCCGGCAGCACCGGGATGGGCGGCGGCGCCAGCGGCGTGAATTCGGCCTGGCCGTGCACCACCTTGCCGCCGACGATGGTGAGCACCGATTCGATGCCCTTGATCGCGTCCTCGTCCACCGTGAAGAAGTCGTCCGACAGCACCGCCAGGTCGGCCAGCATGCCGGCCTGGATGCGGCCCTTTTTACCCTGCTCGCTGGAGAACCAGGCGCTGCCCGCCGTCCACAGTTCCAGCGCCGTGTCGCGCGACAGTTTCGAGCCCGCGTCGTACAGCCGCAGCCCGCCCACCGTGCGGCCGGACACCAGCCAGTACAGCGCCGTCCACGGGTTGTAGCTGGCCACGCGCGTGGCGTCCGTGCCGGCGCCCACCGGCACGCCGTTCTCCAGCATGCGCTTGATGGGAGGCGTGGCCTTGGCCGCCTCCGCGCCGTAGCGCTCCACGAAGTACTCGCCCTGGAAGGCCATGCGGTGCTGGATCGCGATGCCGCCGTTCAGCGCCTTCACGCGCTCGATGTTGCGCGGGCTGATGGTCTCGGCGTGGTCGAACATCCAGTGCAGGTCGCCGAAGGGGATGTCGCGGTTGACCTTCTCGAACACGTCCAGCATGCGCGAGATGGATTCGTCGTAGGTCGCGTGCAGGCGGAACGGCCAGCGCTTGGCCACCAGGTGGCGCACCACTTTTTCCAGTTCCGCCTCCATGCCGGGCGCCAAGTCGGGGCGCGGTTCCAGGAAGTCCTCGAAGTCGGCCGCCGAGAACACCAGCATCTCGCCGGCGCCGTTGTGGCGGTAGTAGTCGTCGCCGTCGCCGGGCTTGACCATCTCCGTCCAGTGCTGGAAGTCCTCCAGCTCCTTGCCCTTGTTTTGCGTGAACAGGTTGTAGGCGATGCGGATGGTCAGCTGGCCGTCGCGCGCCAGCTGGTCGACCACGGCGTAGTCGTCCGGATAGTTCTGGAAACCGCCGCCGGCGTCGATGGCGCTGGTCACGCCCAGGCGGTTCAACTCGCGCATGAACTGGCGCGTGGAGTTGACCTGCAGCTCCAGCGGCAGCTTCGGTCCCTTGGCCAGCGTGGCGTACAGGATCATGGCGTTGGGGCGCGCGATCAGCATGCCGGTCGGGTTGCCGGAGGCGTCGCGCTGGATCTCGCCGCCGGGCGGGTTCGGCGTGTCCTTGTCGTAGCCCACCGCGCGCAGGGCGGCGCGGTTGAGCAGGGCGCGGTCGTACAGGTGCAGGATGAACACCGGCGTGTCCGGCGCGGCGGCGTTGATCTCGTCCAAGGTCGGCAAGCGCTTCTCGGCGAACTGGAACTCGGTCCAGCCGCCCACCACGCGCACCCATTGCGGGCTGGGCGTGCGCAAGGCCTGTTCCCTCAGCATGCGCAGCGCGTCCGCCAGCGAGGGCACGCCCTCCCAGCGCAGCTCCAGGTTGTAATTGAGGCCGCCGCGTATCAGGTGCAGGTGGGAGTCGTTCAGGCCGGGAATGACGGTGCGGCCGTTGAGGTCGATAACCTCGCTGGCCGGCGTGCGGTGGCGCATCACCTCGTCGGCGTCGCCCACCGCCAGGAAGCGCCCGCCCTGGATGGCGACCGCGCTGGCCTGCGGCTGGCTCTTGTCCACGGTGTGGAAACAGCCGTTGATGAGGATGAGGACCGGTTCGTCCCGTGTTGTCGCTTGATTGTCTGCTTGAGTGCCCATGCCGCTCTCCCGGTGTCTGATCGTCGACAGTATGCCGCCGGCGGCGGCGCCCTGCCATGCGCCATAGGGGAGAGCGGCGGGGACGGCTACAGCATCTCGCTCAGGAAGATCAGCGAATAGCCATGCGCCAGCGCGGCCGACTGCTGGTGGTAGCTGGCGCGGTGCGAGCAGTTGAAGCCGTGCTCGGCCTCCGGGTAGACGTGGATCTCCACATTGTCCTGCTCGGCGAAACGCTCGGCGACGCTCTTCACGGCGGACATGGGAATGTGGCTGTCCTTGCCGCCGAAGTGCAGCATCAGCGGCAGGCGGATGCCGTCGGCGCGGTCCAGCGCGTTCTGGATGCCGCCGCCGTAGTAGGCGATGGCGGCGTCGACCACGCCGTCGGCCGCCGCGTGGTAGGACAGCAGGCCGCCGTAGCAATAGCCGATGGAGGCGATCCTGCCCTCCACGCCCGGCAGCGCGCGCAGCGTTGCGGCGGCGGCGGCCACGTCGGCGCGGGCCTTGCCGGTGTCGGTGGCCGTCTTCAGCTCGACGGCGCGCTTCCAGTCCGCCTCGTCGTAGCCCAGTTCGATGCGCGCGCCCTGGCGCCAGAACAGGTCAGGCGCCAGCACCACGTAGCCGTCCGCCGCGTACTGGTCGGCCACGCCGCGGATGTGGGCGTTGACGCCGAAGATCTCCTGCGCCAGGACGATGCCCGGTCCCTTGCCGCCGCGCGGCAGCGCCAGGTAGGCGCCGAACTTGCCGTCGTCGCCGTCCACCTCTATCCATTGGGAAGTGCTGCTCATGCTTGATCCTTTCAGCCGTTGGTGGAAAAACGCCCATGCTACCGCGAAAACGCGCGCGCCGCGGGCACGCCAAGGCGCGCCGGCCGCGCCGCCGGGCTGTCGGCGCGGGGACATTCATGCTACTCTTGAACCTTTACCGTATCGACAACGGGTGACCCCAATTAGCGCCGTTTTCCCTTCCGCCCCCACCGCGCCGTCCAGGCGCCGGCTGGCCAGGTACCGCCCCATGGCGCTGGCGCTGCTGTCCGGACTGGGTGTCACGGCGCTGCTGTTTTCCGGCGTGAGCCGGCTGGAGCACGACAAGGTCGCGCTCGCCTTCCAGCAGCGCGCCGGCGCGCGCCTGTTCCAGCTGCAGCAGGGCGTGGGCGGCGCGATCGCCAGCGTGGGCTCCGTCAACCAGCTGTTCGCCAGCCGCGAGCACGTCAGCCGCAAGGAATTCGAGCTGTTCACCCGCCCCATCCTGCGGCAACATCCGTATATCCAGGGCATCAGCCACCTGCGCCTGCTGTCGCATGCCGAGCGCGCCGCCTTCGAGGCCGACATGGCGCGCCTGCTGCCGGGCACGGTGGTGACGGAGTTGCGCGACGGCCGGCCGGTGCCCGCCGGCGCGCGTCCGCGCTACCGGGTCGTCGACTACGTGGTGCCCCTGGCCGGCAACGAGGCCGCGCTGGGGCTGGACACCGCCTATCCCGTGCACGACGAGGCCGCGCGCGCGCGCGCCTACGCCACCGGCCAGCCCTCCGCCAGCGATCTGGTGCGGCTGGCGCAGGGACCGGCGCCGCGCGTCGGCGTCGTCGTCTCGATGCCGGTGTACCGCCACGGCGCGGCGCTGGACGGCAGCGACGCGCGCCTGGCCGCGCTCGAGGGCGAGACCGCCGCCGTGCTGCGCCCGTCCGACATGATCGCCAGCCTCCACGCGGCCGGCCAGGCCAGGATGGCCGGCCACGCCGGCATGGACCTGCGCGTCTACGCCGCCGCCGGCGAGAGTCCGGACAAGCTGGTGTTCCATGCGCCGCCGCCCGCGGCGCCGGCGCGCGACACGCTGCCCGGCTGGCTGTACCCGACGTCCGGCGAGCGCGTCGCCCAGCCCTTCGACGTGGCCGGCAAGACCTGGCTGATGGTGGCGCGCCAGCCCGGCGGCGCGCTCGTGGAAGACCACCTGGCGTCCATCTTCACGCTGGGGCTGGGCGCCATCCTGAGCGTGCTGGGCGCGGCCTACGTGAACACGCTGGCCTCGCGCAACCACGACGTGCAGCGCCGCGTGGACGAGCGCACCGCCCAGCTCAAGCAACTGAACCGCGAAATGCTGCTGCGCGACCGCGCCATCGAATCGAGCGTGAACGCCATCATCATCACGGCCGCGCTGCCGGGCAACCCCACCGTCTACGTCAACCCCGCGTTCGAGCGCCTGACCGGCTACGGCGGCGCCGACATGCTGGGCCGGAGCCCGCGCGCGCTGTACCGCGACGACCTGGACCAGCCCGGCGTGGCGGAGGTGCGCGCCGCCATCCGCGAGCAGCGCGACGGCCACGCCGTGGTGCGCTGCTACCGCAAGGACGGCGCCATGTTCTGGAACGAGCTGCACATCTCCCCGGTGCGCGACGAGCATGGCGGGGTGACCCACTTCGTCTGCTTCCAGCACGACATCACGGCCATCAAGGCCTACGAGTCCGAGCTGCGCCACCAGGCCACGCACGACGCGCTGACCGGTCTGCCCAACCGCGTGCTGCTGCAGGACCGGCTGCACCAGACCATCACCCACTCGTCGCGCAAGGGCCACCGGCTGTGGGTGGTGTCGATCGACCTGGACCGCTTCAAGTTCACCAACAGCCGCCTGGGCCACAAGGGCGGCGACCGGCTGCTGCGGGCGGTGGGCGAGCGGCTGCAGCTGGCGCTGCGGCCGGTGGACACGGTGGCGCGCATCGGCGGCGACGAGTTCGCGCTGATGCTGCTGCCCGAGCAGGGCTCGCTGACGCCGCGCGCCGACCAGGTGCAGCGCGTGCTGGATTGCCTGGCCGCGCCGCTGCACATCGACGGCCAGGAGCTGTTCCTCACCTGCAGCGCCGGCATCGCCGTCTATCCCGAGGACAGCGCCGAGACCGGGCCGCTGATGGAGCGCGCCGACATCGCCATGTACCGCGCCAAGGAAATGGGCGGCAACAACTACCAGTTCTACACGGCCGCCATGAACGAACGCCTGGGCGAGCGCATGCTGATCGAGAACGCGCTGCGCACGGCGCTGGAGCGGCGCGAATTCGTGCTGCACTACCAGCCGCAGGTGGACATCGCCAGCGGCCGCATCGTCGGCCTGGAGGCGCTGATACGCTGGCAGCATCCGGAGCTGGGCATGGTGGCGCCCAACCGCTTCATCCCGCTGGCCGAGGAGACCGGGCTGATACTGCCGGTCGGCGCCTGGGTGCTGCGCACCGCCTGCGAGCAGCTGATGGCCTGGCGCGCGGACGGCCGCCGCGACCTGCGGGTGGCGGTCAACGTCTCGGCGCGGCAGATGGCCGAGCAGGACTTCGTGCAGTCGGTGGCGGACGTGCTGGCGGCCACCGGCGTGCCGCCCCATTGCATCGAGCTGGAACTGACCGAGAGCCAGGTGATGAGCGACGTCGAGCACGCGATCGCCGTCATGCACGAATTGAAGAAGCTGGGCGTGCAGCTGGCCATCGACGATTTCGGCACCGGCTATTCCAGCCTGGCGCACCTGAAGCGCTTCGAGGTGGACGTGCTGAAGATCGACCAGACCTTCGTGCGCGACCTGACGGTGGACCCGGACGACGCGGCCATCGTCACCACCATCATCGCGCTGGCGGCCAACCTGGGCCTGGAGGTGATTTCCGAGGGCGTGGAAACGCGGGAGCAGCTCGCCTTCCTGCGCCAGCACGGCTGCCAGCAGATGCAGGGCTATTACTTCAGCCGTCCGCTGCCCGCCGCCGCCCTGGAGGCGGTATTGCGCGACAACGACGGCCTTTTCGGCGATTTGGAACATGCCGGCGCGGAGCGCACCGCCGGCCAGGCGACTTAACACGGAGACCCGGGGGAGGGCACCATGGCGGGAGCGGAACGCGTATTGGCGGCGATGCGGGAACACATCCAGGACGGCGAGCACCACCTGCGCGCCTTGCTGGAGCAGGGGGACGGCACGCCGTTCGGCCGCTTCGTCGAGATCGGCCTGGCGCTGCGGCGCTGCTACCGCGACCGGGCACGGCAAGACTACCTGATCGAACGCCTGCGGCCCTTCCGCAAACTCATCATCGGCGCCGTGCCGGCCGGCGTGCAGCGCCACGGCCTGCTGCCGGCGGACGAGGGGGGCGCGGACGGGAGGGCGCTGGAGGACGTCGGCGACGAGGAACTGCGGCAGTGGCTGATCGACGACGGGCGCCTGATCTACGGCGAATTCAAGCCGCATGAACTGGACAACTACTTCGCCGCGATCGCGCCGCACGTGCGGCCGGGCGGGGCGATGTACGACCTGGGCAGCGGCCTGGGCAAGGTGGTGATGTCGGCGGCGCTGGCGTTCCCGTTCGCGCGCTGCACCGGCGTGGAGCTGCTGGGCTACCGGCACCGCATGGCGCTGCGGCGCTTCGCCGCCATGCTGGACGCGGGCGAGCAGGCGCTGGCCGCGCTGCCCGCGCCGCCGGCGCCGGACGAGCCGCTGGCCCTGGGCCACGGCGGCGTGGCGAGCGCCCGCCACGTGCTGGACATGCGGGAGCGGGTGCGTTTCATTGAACAGGACATGTTCGAGGCCGACGTCGGCGACGCCAGCCTGGTGTTCGTCTACAGCACCTGCTTCGCGCCGCTGATGGACAAGCTGGGCGAGAAGCTGGCGCGCGGCGTGCCGGAGGGATGCCTGGTCAGCACCACCACCTTCCCGCTGCGGCATCCGGCCTTCAGGCTGGTGGAGCAGTTTCCGTCGCAGACGGTGGCGTGGACCACGGTGTTCCTGTACCGGCGCGAGGGGCCGCTGGAGGGGCTGCCGGAATTGGCGCCGGCCTACCTGTACGAGCCCGACCCCCACGAGTGGGAAGCCGGCGTGCGCGCGGCGATGGCGGGCTACACCGCCGCTTAGAACCACCGGCTTGACCCCGGTCTTTGCCGGTGGTTTTATTGAACCACGCACTCCGGGTCGGAGGTCTTGCCGGTGGCGCCGCCGGCCGGCGCGTTCTGGCTGATCGACGCCGGCATCCGCACCTGCACCGCCTGGGCGGGCGGCACCAGCACCAGCGGCGGCTGCACGCCGTTCCGCGGCGGCGGCAGGTAGCCGAACTGGCCGGCGTTCAGCACGGTGGCCGGCGACGGCGACGTTGCCGAGGGCGCCAAACCCGGCGCCTGGTTCGGCGTCACCACCACCGCGCCCGCCGCCACGTCCACGTGCAGGCCGTTGTCCGGGGTCTGGCCGGTCGGCGTGGGCACGCCGCCGCAATCGTTCTGGCAGAACAGCGCGCCCAGGTGCGTGCCGCGGATGCCGATGGTGGCCGTCGGCAGGCTGAAACTGACGGCCTCCCGGTTGCGCTTGCCCACCATGCCGGACACCGCGCGGAAGCCGCCCTTGAGCATCTCTATCCGTATCTTGTCGCCCTTCGGGTCCGGCTGGCGGAAGGTGAATTCGGAGATCTTCAGCACCGAATTGGGCCGCAGCACCATCTCCGAGCTGTCGATGAACTTCAGGCGGGCGAAGGCCTCCTCGCCGGTGTTCAGCACATCGCCCTCCATCACCTGCGACTTCACGTTCATGAACTTGGTCGAGCCGTCCGGACGCTTCACGGTCAGCACGCCGGCCAGGTGGGTCACCTGCGCCACGATGTCGCCGGGCGCGGCGCACGCGCCGCCGGACGCCAGCGCGGCCGATAGCGCCAGCAGCGCCGGCAGCGCGGGCAGGCGCGGGCCGCGGTTCGATTGCCGGGGGAGTGTGGTCTTCATCTTCAGTATCCCAATGTCAGGAACACATGCGCGCGATAGTCGCCGCCGGCGGCGCCGGCCGCGGCGGCCTCGCGCTGGCCGGCGTGGATGACGCGCGCCACATCCATGCGCAGGTTGGCGTGCCGGCCGACGCTGGCGCGCAATCCCAGCCCGGCGCTGCTGGCCGACACCGCGGCCGGCACCGGCGCGCGCGCGGCGCGGTTCCAGCCGCGCGAGGCGTCGATGAACAGCAGGCCGCGCACGCTGGCGTTCCAGCCGTTGGCGGCGCCAATGTCGTAAGTGTACAGCTCCGCGTTGGCCACCGCGCCGCTGTCGGCCGACAGCGCGCGCTCGTCGAAGCCGCGCACCGTGTAGGCGCCCGCCAGGCCGGTGTTCTCGGCCGTCACCATGGGCTGGAACGAATACTGGCCGGACGCCGCCAGGCGCAGTTGCCAGTCGTTCGCGAAACCGCGCAGGTGGCTGGCGCCGCCGCGCAGCACGATGAAACGGTCGCGCGTGTCGCGGTTGCCGGAGGTGAGGTAGGAATAGCGGTCGGTGCGCCCCGTGATGTTGGTGTAGCGCGCGCCGCGCGGCAGGTTCACCGCCAGGCCCACGCTGTAGTCGGTCTGCGCCGCGCCGCCGCGGGTGGAGCTTGAATAGGTGGCGCTCAGCGGCGTCACCTTGTACGGCACGCAGGCGGCGATGGGCGGCGTGGGCGGTTCGATGCTGACCGGCTGGCCGTCCACCGTGGAACAGCGCGCGTCGATGAACTTGTAGTCCAGGCCCAGCACCAGGCGGCTGGTGGTTTCGCCCGCGCGCGCGAAGTTGTGGTTCAGGTGCAGACCGAACACGTCGCCCTTGCCGACGATGTTCAGCGCACCGCCCAGCGTGGGCGTGGAGCTGGGCGTGTTCGAGCTGGATTTGCCGAAGATGAAATCCACGCTGTCGCCCCAGTCGTACAGCGGCAGCCGGTAGCCGACGCTGTAGTTGCGCACCGTGACGCCGTCCGGGCTGTCCGGCGAGGTGGTGTAGGCCAGGCTGGCGGTGTGGTCGCGGTCGAACAGGTTGGCGTACTGGTAGGAGACGCCGGTGCGCCATTTGCCGCTGGCGTCGGTGCCGGAGTTGTCGATGGACAGGCCGGCCTGGTGCGGGCTGCGGTCGGTCACGCGGACCTTGGCGTCCACCGTGTTTTCGGCCTCGCCGGCGGCCAGCGTCACCTCCACCAGCTTGACGCCGTTCTCGTTGGACAGCTGCACGTTCTCGGACAGGCGGCGCAGATTGGGCGCGTGTCCCGTCCGCAGCGCGGGCAGGCCGCGCAGCACGTTGTCGGTGCCGAAGTGGGTGTTGTCCGTCACGCGCACGGCGCCGATGCGCACTTCGACCACGTTCAGCCGCACCACGCCGGAGGTGGCTTCCTGCTCCGGCAGTTCGACCTGCACGGTGCCGTAGCCATCAGCGCGGTAGGCGCCCTCCAGCGCCTCCAGGGCGCGCTGCACGTCGGCGAAGTTGCGCTGTTTTCCCGTGAACCGCGCCAGCAGCGCCTGCACGCGCTCCGGCGCCAGCAGGGTGTTGCCGGCGACGTCGAAGCGGGCGATGTCGAAGCGCTGTTCCGGCTCGGGCGAACCCTCCTGCGCCCGGGCGTGCGGTATCGCTGCGGTTGCAAGAGCCAGTGATATGCTTCCTGCAAGCAACAAAGTCTTCATGATTATGGGAAAAAGAAGGGCGTAGTGAAGGTTAGTATGAAAAGAATAGGGCAGCAAGCGTATTTCCCTTAAAGAAATATAGCCCGCCGCCCGGCCGACGGGAGTGTCGGCGGATAGCCACAGAGGGGGATCAGCGCTTCACTTTGGAGAACGGGTCGCTGCTCTTGAAGCTGGCCATGGCGGGCGCGTTGGCCACCGCGTAGCCCAGGTTCAGCGTGAACTGCGCCTGCTGCACCATGCCGGACAAATCCCAGCCCGGGCGGTACTCATCGGTCACCTGGTGGTAGTCCTTCTTGAAGGCCACCAGCGTGTCGCTGTTGGCCTTCTGGTCCTTCTCGAACTCGAAGTGGCCGTCGCCCGAGAACACGGCCGAGCCCACGTTGAAGGCGGGGATGCCGGCCTTGGCGAAGTTGAAGTGGTCGGCGCGGAAGTAGGCGCCCGAGATGTCCGGGATGGCCGGCGCCAGCTTCAGGCCCATCTTCTTCGCCACCTGGCCGGCGGTCTCGTACAGCGAGCTGCGCTCCGCGCCCGCCACGCCGATGTCCCTGGTGCGGCCGGCGAAGTTCATGCTGTCCAGGTTCAGGTCCGCGCTGGTCTTGTCCAGGGGCCAGGCGGGATGGGCCACGTAGGCGGCGCTGCCCAGCAGGCCCTGCTCCTCGGCCGCCGGCCACAGGAAGATCTGGGTGCGCTTGGCGGGACGCTTGACCGCCTCCGCCGCCATCACCAGCAGCGCGGCGGTGCCGGAGGCGTTGTCGATGGCGCCGTTGTAGGTGTGGTCGGTCTTGTCGTCGCGGCGCACGCCCTCGTCGATGCCCAGGTGGTCCCAGTGCGCGGAGTAGATCACCGCTTCCTGCTTCAGTTTGGGATCGGTGCCCGGCACGATGCCGGCCACGTTGAACTGCTCCACCTGGCGGATGGTGCTGCGCAGCTCCACGTGGGCGCTGGCCTTCAGGTCCACCGGCTGGAAGTCGCGGCTCTCGGCGCGGCGGCGCAGTTCGTCCAGATCGAAGCCGGAGGCGCCCACCAGGTCGCGCGCGGTGTCCTCGTGCAGCCAGCCCTCGATGTTGTTGCCCGCGCCGTTCAGGTGGAAGCGCTCGTGGCTGAAGCCATTGGCCGGCACGCTCCATGGATAGGACGCCGACGGCGTGGTGTGGATCAGCAGCGCGCCCGCGGCGCCGCGGCGCACCGCCTCCTCGAACTTGTACAGCCAGCGGCCGTAGTAGGTGTAGGCCTTGCCGGCGAAGCGGTTCGGCTCCTCGGCGGTGGGCTGCGGGTCGTTCACCATCATCACGAGGATCTTGCCCTTCACGTCCTGGCCCTTGTAGTCGTCCCACTTCTCCTCCGGCGCCGAGACGCCGTAGCCGACGAACAGCAGCGGCGCGTCGAAGCTCAGGGCGGCCTTGCCGCTGCCCGTGCCGAACACGATGCCCTGGCCGATGATGGGCGACAGGCGCGCGTCGCCGGCGCGGAAGGTCACCGAGCTGCCTGGCAGCAGCTTGGTGCCCTCGAAGCGCACCGGCTGGCGGTAGCCGCCGCCGGGCAGGGGTTGCAGGCCGATCAGCGCGGCCTGGGTTTCCAGGTAGCGCACCGCCAGGTCGCCGCCGCGCTGGCCGGTGCCGCGCCCTTCCAGCAGGTCGTCCGCCAGGAACGACAGGTGGGCGCGCAGCGGGGCTTCGCGTATGGTTTGGGCCTGGGCCAGGGGGGAGAAAACGGTCGACGACGCCATGGCCAGGGTAAGGCCGGCGGCGCACGCCAGGGGGGTAAGTCGCGTGGCAAGGTGTGTTACTGCGCGCATTGCTGCTCCAATGTTCGGGTTGACAGAGTTCCGCGCCCTCCCGGCAGGAGGCGCGGAGCGGCCATCTTACTCCCCTTGGAGCGTATCGTGGAAGCGGGCTGAGCCCCATTTGGGGCCTGGCCCCCAATGGGGCTCAGCCCGCCTGAGGCCTAGTCTTCGGTGGCTTCGCCGTGGAAGGCCTTGTTGGCGATTTTCCAGCCGTCGGCGGTTTTCAGCAGCACGAAGTAGTCGGTGAAGGTGGTGGCGCCGTGGATCAGGCGCAGGCGCGCGCAGGCGGCGTTGCCCTTGACGTCGATCCAGTCGACGATGCGCTGGCGCTCGGCCTCGTCGGCGGCGGGCGCGCCCTTGAAGCGCTGGCAGTACACGTCCAGCGGCCAGGATGTGAAGACGCCTTCGCGGATGGACTCGATGTGCGCGCTCGGCAGGAAGGCCTGGCGCATGAAGGAGGCGTCGTCGCGGGCGTGGCCCTCGATGTATTGTTTGATCGGGTCCATCACGGCGGCTTGCTCTTCGCTGAACTGTGGACGGAAGATGACATTCATTGGCAGGTTCATCGGTGTCTCCTTGTTGGAGCCCCATCATGCCCTGCGTTTCGCCCGCTGAATCCGGGTGTCGTGCGATAACGGTTATATTGATTATGGGATACAAAACGGGGCCGGAATTCGCGTGCGCGCGCCAGACAGAGTAAACTAGCGCTTTTGTTTCGCATTGGGCGATTCGAACATTAACTGTGAGTGACGCCATGTCTGGAACACCTGAAAACGCAATCCCCCCCGCCGGTCCCCTGTTTACGGACCTCGACCTGAGTCCGGCCCTGATCAAATCCCTGAAGGAAGTCGGCTACGAGGCGCCATCGCCGATCCAGGCCGCCACCATCCCCTACCTGCTGGACAACCGCGACGTGCTGGGCCAGGCCCAGACCGGCACCGGCAAGACCGCCGCCTTCGCGCTGCCCATCCTGTCGCGCATCGACACCAAGCTGACCGCGCCGCAGGCGCTGGTGCTGGCGCCGACCCGCGAACTGGCGATCCAGGTGGCCGAGGCCTTCCAGCGCTACGCCGCCTACATCCCCGGCTTCCACGTGCTGCCGATCTACGGCGGCCAGAGCTACGGCCCGCAGCTGTCGGCGCTGCGCCGCGGCGTGCACGTCGTGGTCGGCACCCCGGGCCGCGTGATCGACCACCTGGACAAGGGTTCGCTGGACCTGTCCAAGCTGAAGACGCTGGTGCTGGACGAGGCCGACGAGATGCTGCGCATGGGCTTCATCGACGACGTCGAGCGCATCCTGCAGGAGACCCCGGACTCGCGCCAGACCGCGCTGTTCTCGGCCACCATGCCGTCGGTGATCAAGCGCATCGCCAACACCTACCTGCGCAACCCGGCCGAGGTGACCGTCGCCTCCAAGACCGGCACCGCCGAGAACATCCGCCAGCGCTACTGGCTGGTGAGCGGGATGCACAAGCTGGACGCGCTGACCCGCATCCTGGAGGCCGAGCCGTTCGACGGCATGATCATCTTCTCCCGCACCAAGATGGGCACCGAGGAACTGGCCGAGCGCCTGAACGCGCGGGGCTTCTCGGCCGCCGCCATCAACGGCGACATGCAGCAGGCCGCGCGCGAGCGCACCATCAGCCAGCTGAAGGAGGGCAAGATCGACATCCTGGTCGCCACCGACGTCGCCGCCCGCGGCCTGGACGTGGAGCGCATCAGCCACGTGGTCAACTACGACGTGCCGCACGATCCCGAAAGCTACACCCACCGCATCGGCCGCACCGGCCGCGCCGGCCGCAGCGGCGAGGCGATCCTGTTCATCACCCCGCGCGAGCGCAACCTGCTGAAGGCCATCGAGCGCGCCACGCGCCAGCCGGTGAGCGTGATGGAACTGCCGTCGCTGCAGGCCGTGAACGACGTGCGCATCGCCCGCTTCAAGGACGAGATCACCGAGACCCTGGCCAAGGGCGGCCTGGAACACTTCATGGGCCTGGTGGAGGACTACGAGCGCGAACACAACGTGCCGGCGGTGGAGGTGGCGGCGGCGCTGGCCATGATGGCGCGCGGCGGCAAGTCCCTGCTGCTGGACAAGAAGAAGGAAACCGGCTGGCACGAGGACGGCAAGCCGCGTCCCGAGCGCGCCGAGCGTCCCGACCGCGGCGACCGGCCGGACCGTTTCGACCGCGGCGACCGCTTCGACCGTCCCGACCGTCCGGACCGCGGCGAGCGCGCCTTCCCGAAAAAGGAACGCGTCATCCGCGAATCCGAGCCGGGCATGCAGACCTACCGCATCGAAGTGGGCTACCAGCACGGCGTCAAGCCGGGCAACATCGTCGGCGCCATCGCCAACGAGGGCGGCGTGGACTCCAAGCACATCGGCCGCATCGAGATCTACGACGACTACTCGGTGCTGGACATGCCGAACGACCTGCCGCCGGACCTGATCGAGCACCTGCAAGGCATCCGCGTGGCCGGCCAGGCGATGCGCCTGCGCCGTGACGGCGCCCCCGCGCCGGCCGCCGCCGCCCCGGCGCGCGCGCCCGCGGCGCCGAAGAAGGCCAAGCCGGAGCCGCGCGCCGAGGTGCGCGCCGAGTCCGGTCCCGAGCCGAAACGCGAACCGAAGCGCGAGCCGCAGCTGTCCGCCAAGCCGGACGACGACGAACCCGTGTTCGACAGCGCCGAAGCCGCCAAGAAGAAAAAGAAGGAAAAGAACAAGGTCACGCTGCCGATGAGCGCCTTCCGCATCGAGGTGGGCAGCAAGCACGCGGCGACGCCGTCCAACATCGTCGGCGCCATCGCCAACGAGGCGGGGCTGGAGGCCAAGTACATCGGCCGCATCGAGATCTTCGACGACCACAGCATGGTCGAGCTGCCGGACGGCATGCCGGACGACATCTTCCAGCACCTGGGCAAGGTGTGGGTGGGCGGCCAGCAGCTGCGCATCAGCCACGCCGACGCCATGCCGCCGGAGTCCGGCAAGCACACCCCGCCCAAGGCCGCGCCGGCGGGCAAGCCCGCCAAAAAGCCGGGCAAGTTCGGTAAATAAGTCCAAGAAGTGAGACCAAAGGAGCCGCCAGGCTCCTTTTTATTTCCCCCACCACATCGGTGTCAGGCGCGACATTCGGACGGGGACGCCGAGTCAAATGTCCGAATGTCGCGCCTGACACCGATGTGTTTTTGATAATTCGTGCACGGTGGCGGTGCGCTGCTTTGTTGCGGTGCGTCGTAAATGGGGCGCGGCGCCGGCCGTCACTGGGGAAACGCGCTTGCTGGAGGGGTGGCCCGGAACTTGCATAGACAGCTTCATTTTCCTGTCTTGCGAGGGGCGCTGTGATATCCCGTAACGATCTGCTTGAATACGCCGGGCCGAATCGCAAAGTCATCCGCGTGTTGTGGATAGACGCTGCGTGTACGGTCGCTTATGTCTTCGATGTGCTGGCCCGGGGCACCGACGCCGAACTGGCGCGCCTGCCGATGCTGGAGGCCGACCTGGCCTCCGGCCGCGCGCGCGTGCTGGCCGAGGATCCCTATGTGGTCGCGATGAACCAGGAACTGCTGCCGCAGAAGCATCTGCAGCTGCGCGCCCGCGCCTGGAACATCGTGCGCGAGCTGGTGGCGCTGGAGCCGGCCATCTACGAGCCGCGCCGGCGCGGCCAGCTGGTGCTCGAGTGCATGCGCCGCCATGGCGTGTCGCATCCCACCGTGTACCGCTACCTGCGCCGCTACTGGCAGCGCGGCCAGACGCCGAACGCCCTGCTGCCCGATTATTCGAACTCCGGCGGCCGCGGCAAGATCCGCGCGGTCTCCGAGGGCGTGCAGCGCGGCCGTCCGCGCAAGGCCGGCACGCCGCCCGGCGTGAACGTGGACGAGGCCATGCGCCGCGTGTTCCGCGTGGCCGCCACGCGCCACGCCGCCACCAGCCTGCCGTTCCAGCGCCGCACCGCCTACAGCCAGATGCTGCGCGATTTCTTCACCGAGCGCCGCGTCGATCCCGCCACCCAGCGCGTGCAGCGCATGGAGCCGGTGGATGGCTTGCCGACCTTCGGCCAGTTCAACTACTGGCTGGACCAGGACCGCACGCTGGCGGCGCCGCGGCCGGCGCCGCCGCTCGACGCCGCGACGATGGTGGCGCGCCCGGGCCGGCCCGGCACCGCCTTCCGCCTGGAGGCGGCGCAGCCGGACGTGCGGCTGGTGTCGCGCGCCGACCGCGCCCAGGTCATCGGCCGTCCCGTGGTCTATGTCGCCACCGATGTCTTCAGCGGCATGGCGGCGGGCGTCTACGTGGGCATGGAGGCGCCGTGCTGGCCGCACGCGCTGCTGGCGCTGGCCAACGCCGCCGCCGACAAGCGCCGCTACTGCCTGCGCTTCGGCCGCGACATCGCGCCCGAGCTCTGGCCGGTGCAGCATCTGCCCAATCTGCTGTTCGCCGACGCGGCGCTGGCCGCCGGCGCCGACGACGAGGCGCTGCTGAACAACTTCAACGTGCGCAGTCTGGTCACGCCGGCGCCGCAAATCCCGGCGGCCGGCGAGGCCTTGGCGTGCGACGCCTCGGTCGCCCACGCGGCGCCATGGCGCGCGCAGCTGGCGCGGCGTTTCGACCTGCTCCAGCAGCCCGCCCCCACCCCCACTCCGGGCGGGTGCGGACGCCTGGACGCGGTGCTGGACCTGGAACAGTTCACCCGCCTCGTCATCGACAGCCTGCTGCACTACAACCACGAGCGCCAGGCCGACGGCTGCACGCCCAAGCAGTTGTGGGACTGGGGCCTGGCGCAGCGCGGCTCGGCCTTGAAGCAGCAGGCGGAGGACCTGGTGCGCTGCTGCCTGCTGCCGGTGGACGAGGCCACCGTGACGGCCGACGGCATCTGCCTGAACGGCCTGTATTACAGCTGCGCGCGCGCGGAGCAGGAGCAGTGGTTCGAGCGCGCCCGCCAGCGCGGCCAGTGGCCGGTGAAGGTGGCGGTGGACGCCTCCAGCCTGGACATGGTCTACCTGCTGGACCCGCACGCGCCCATGCACTTCCACGCCTGCCACCTGACGGAGGAAAGCAGCGCGCACCGCCGGCTGTCGGCCGCCGAGGTTTGCCACCTGCCGGTGGCGACGCTGGTGGCGCCCCATCAGCCGCAACTGCCGGCCACCCACTTCGGCCTCATGGTGGCGGCGCTCGCCAGCTAGTCCCCGCATCGTCCTGGTGCGGCGCGTCAAAACCGCACCATCTCCGCGATCAGCCAAATCAGCCCCCGCACGGGGCTGATTTGCTTTGCGCGCGCGCAAGACGCCGCGCCGAAAAATACAGTAGTTGATCCCCGAATAAAGTCCGTCGCCCGCGCGGCGGCTCGCGCCCGGCCCCTGCCCCGGACCACTTACGCGTGCGCGTCGCCCGGAATCAAGATTGATTTCCGGGCATGAATCCACACAATTTAATTCCATAATGAATTATTCATTTATGTTTTATTGGCACGCCGATTGCTAGAAGGGAGGGGTACCACTTAAAGGAGGTTGTCGATGATCAGCAGGAGAGATTTCTTGTACCGGGCCGCCGCCGTCGGGGGCACGGGACTGATGTTGAACACGATGAGTGCCTGGGGCATGGGCATCGCGTCGCGCACTTCCGAGCCGCCGGCCTTGAGCGGCAGCGGCAAGGGCAGGAAGGTCGTGATACTGGGCGCCGGCCTGGCCGGCATGACGGCGGCCTACGAGCTGGGCAAGCTGGGCTACGAGGTGCGGGTGCTGGAGGCGCGCGACTTCGCGGGCGGGCGCTGCCAGACCGCCCGCAAGGGCTTCGCGCTGACGGAGCTGGGCGGCGAGGAGCAGCGCTGCCGCTTCGACGAGGGACAGTACATCAACCACGGGCCGTGGCGCATCCCGCTGCACCACCAGTCCACCCTGCATTACACGCGCCTGTTCGAGGTGCCCCTGGAGGTGATGGTCAACGACAACGACCATTCCATCGTCTACCTGGAGAACGGCGGACCGCTGGCCCGCCAGCGCCTGCGTCCCGCGCAGATCAAAGCCGACATGCGCGGCCACGTGGCCGAGCTGCTGGCCAAGAGCGTCAAGGACAACCAGCTGGACCAGCAACTGAGCGTGGACGACAAGCGCCTGCTGCTCGACTACCTGGCGCACGAGGGCCAGCTCGACGCGGGCGACCTGCGCTACAAGGGCCGCAGCGGCCGCGGCTACGCCGTCAATCCCGGCGCGGGCATGACGCCGGGACCGGGCGCCGCGTCCGATCCGCTGGGCTTCAAGGAGCTGCTGGCGTCCCGCGTCGGCAACGTCTACAGCGCGGTGCAGGACTTCCCCATGCAGAACACCATGTTCCAGCCGGTGGGCGGCATGGACCGCATCGCCAAGGCCTTCGAGAAGCGCGTCGGCCGCCACATCCGCTACCGCGCCGAGGTGCAAAGCCTGCGCCACGGCGAGAACAACGTCACCGTCACCTACAAGGACACGGCGAGCGGCAAGCTGCAATCTGTGACGGCCGATTTTTGCCTGTGCACGATACCGCTATCAGTGCTGCGCATGGTCGACACCGACTTCTCGCCCGGGTTCAAGGCCGCCATCAAGCAGGTGGCCTACGCGCCGGTGGGCAAGATCGGCCTGCAGATGAAGCGCCGCTTCTGGGAGGAGGACGACCAGATCTACGGCGGCCACGTGCTCACCGACATCAAGGGCATCAACACCATCTCGCTGCCCTCGTCCGGCTGGCAGAAGAAGAAGGGGGTGCTGCTGGGCTACTACAACTACCAGACCGCCGCCATCGAGGTGAGCGCGATGACGCCGCAAGAGCGCGCCGACTTCGCGCTGGCCGCCGGCGAAAAGATCTTCCCGGCCTACCGCGAGTCGTTCGACAGCGCCTTCTCCGTGGCCTGGCACCGCGTGCAATACAACCTGGGCGGCTGGGCCGACTGGAACGACGACAGCCGCAAGAACGCCTATCCGAAGCTGCTGGAGGGCGAGGGCCGCGTGCTGCTGGCCGGCGAGCACCTGAGCTACCTGACGGGCTGGCAGGCCGGCGCCATCGAATCGGCCTGGCAGCAGCTGGCGCGCATCCATGAAAGGGCCAGCGCATGAGCCGCGCGCACCATCCGAAACGGGCCGCGCCGCCGGCCTGGCTGGCGGCGTTGCCGGCGTGGTTCATGGCGCTGGCCTACGCGGCCGGCGCCGCCGCGCCCTTGCCGGCATGGGCCCAGGGGGCCGACGGCAAGGCGCTGTTCATGAAGAACTGCGCGGCCTGCCACCAGGCCAGCGGCAAGGGCATACCGGGCGCCTTCCCGGCGCTGGCGGGCAATCCGCTGGTGCAGGGCGCGCCGGGGGAACCGGTGGCCGTGCTGCTGCAGGGACGGGGCGGCATGCCGGACTTCAGCGGCAGCCTGAGCGACGAGGAGATCGCCTCCGTGCTCAGTTACGCGCGCGGGGCATGGGGCAACAAGGCCGCGCCAGTGGGCGCGGAAGCGGTAGCGGCGTTGCGCGGCCAGCTCGGCGCGCAGCGACACGCCAGTGGGCAAATGTCGAACAAACACTAAGGACACACATGAAGAAGAATTTGGTATTGAACGCGGCCAGCCTGCTGGTTCCGGGCGTGATGGCCTTGATCGCCTCCACCGCGCAGGCGCAGTCCGCGGAGATCGTCCGCCACAAGATCCCCGGTTCCGACTTCCCCATCGCGCAGGCGGTGAGCGTGCCGCCGTCGGCCACCATCCACTTCATCAGCGGCCAGGTGCCGCCGGTGGTGGACAAGGCCGCGGCGCCGGACTCCATCGCCGCCTACGGCGACACCAAGACCCAGACCATGGGCGTGCTGAAAAAGATAGACGAGATCCTCAAGGGCATGGGCCTGGCCATGGGCGACGTGGTGAAGATGCAGGTGTTCCTGGTGGGCGATCCGGCCAAGGGCGGGCGCGCCGACGTGAAGGGCTTCATGGAGTCCTACACCCAGTTCTTCGGCGGCGCGCAGCCCAACCTGCCGGCGCGCGCGGTGATGCAGGTGGCGGCGCTGAACGTGCCGGGCTGGCTGGTGGAAATCGAAGTCGTGGCCGCGAAAAAATAACGCGTCCAAAAGTAAGCATCCAAAAATAACAGATCTGAAGGGATATCCATATGCACAAGGCTCAACTCAAAGCATGCGCGGCCGCCATCCTGGTGGTGTATTCGGGACTGGCCTGCGCCGCGGCGCCGGACGAGGCGCAGGCGGAGGCCGTGGCGGGAGCCGCCGCCGCCACGCCGTCGTCGGCCGGCGCCGTGATCGTGACCGGCACCCGCGCCAGCGGCCTGAAAGTGGAGAACAGCGCCTCGCCGATCCAGCTGCTGGACTCGGCCTCGATGCAGCGCACCGGCCAGCCGGACCTGGTGCAGGCGCTGGCGCAGAACCTGCCGTCCTTCACCGCCCAGGCCTTCGGCGGCGACACCGCCAACCTGACGCTGTCGGCCCGCCTGCGCGGCCTGAGCCCGAACAACACGCTGGTGCTGGTCAACGGCAAGCGCCGCCACGGCACCTCCAACCTGGCGGTGCTGGGCGGGCCGTACCAGGGCGGCGCGGCGGCGGACCTGAGCTACATCCCGGTGGCGATGATCGACCACATCGAGGTGCTGCAGGACGGCGCCGCCGCGCAGTACGGCACCGACGCCATCGCCGGCGTGATCAACATCATCCTCAAGTCCAACACCAAGGGCGGCACCTTCAACGTCAACGGCGGCGGCTACGCGGACGGCGGCGGCCGCACCGCCGACACCATGGGCAACGTCGGTTTCGAGCCCTTCGACAAGGCCTTCGTCAGCCTCTCGGCCGAGACCAAGTACCACGGCTTCAGCAACCGCGGCGGCATCGACCCGCGCGTGACGGACCGCGCCAACCTGGCCGCGATGCCGCTGCTGCAGGCGGCCGGCTATCCCAACCTGAACAAGATCTCGGGCGACGCGCAATACCATCTCACCGTGTTCGGCGTGAACGCCGGCTACGACATCGACGACGACACCGCCGTCTACGCCTTCGGCACCGTGGGCCGCAAGGAGGCGCGCGCCTTCGAGAACTACCGCATGCCGAACCGCCTGCCGCAGGTCTATCCGCTGGGCTTCAGCCCCAAGGAAACCATGAAGGACCAGGACTACGCCCTCACCGCTGGCGTCAAGGGCAAGCTGGGCGCGTGGAACTGGGACCTGAGCTCCACCTACGGCCGCGACAAGGCCGAAATCGGCGTCGAGGATTCGGCCAACGTCTCGCTGTACCAGGACACCGGCTTCACGCCGACCGTGTTCTCCGCCGGCGCCTTCATCGCCAGCCAGTGGACCAACAACCTGGACTTCAGCCGCGACGTGCACGTCGGCTGGGCCAGGCCGCTGACCTTCGCGCTGGGCCTGGAGCACCGCGTGGACAAGTACGAGATCCAGGCCGGCGACCGGTACGCGCGCTACAAGGAGGGCTCGCAGTCCTATCCCGGCTTCTCGCTGACCGACGCCGGCAAGCATGACCGCAACAACAAGGCGGTGTACGCCAACGTGATCGCCCACCCGGTGGAGGCGCTGACGGTGGACCTGGCCGCGCGCTACGAGCACTTCAGCGACTTCGGCAACGCCAAGGTCGGCAAGATCACCAGCCGCTACGACTTCACGCCGGCCTTCGCGCTGCGCGGCACCGTCAGCAACGGCTTCCGCGCGCCAACGCTGGCCGAGCAGTACTACTCGGCCACCAACGTCTCGCCGCGCAGCGCCTTCGTGCAGCTGGCGCCGAACTCGCCCGGCGCCGCGCTGGTCGGCGTGAACGGCCTGAAGCCGGAGGAGTCCACCAACTTCAGCGCCGGCCTGGTGCTGAACCCCGCCAGCAACGTCGCGCTGACGCTGGACGCCTACCAGATCACGATCCGCGACCGCATCGTCGGCAGCGGCTCGCTGTACGGCTCCGGCGGCGCCGACAACTCGCCGGCGGTGACGGCCGCCATCCTCGCCAACGGCAACACGCTGGACCCGACGGTGGTGCAGACCGGCATCAACATCTTCACCAACGCCGTCAACACGCGCTCGCGCGGGCTGGAGTTCGTGGCCACGGTGAACAGCAGCTACGGCGACTGGGGGCGGGTGGACTGGTCGGCGGCGGCCAACTACAACAAGGTGGAGGTCATGAAGATCAACCAGGCGCCGGCGCAGCTGCGGCCGCAAACCCTGCTCGACAAGACCGCCATCTCGCACCTGGAGACCGCGTCGCCGAAGATGCGCCTGAACCTGGGCGCCTTGTGGAAGAAGGGCGCGTGGACCGTCAACCTGCGCGAATCCATCTACGGCAAATCGTCCGAATGGCAGTCGTCGGACGGCGCCGAATTCTTCAAGAACGAGATCGGCGCCACCGCCACCACCGACCTCGAGCTGAGCTACCGCATGGCCAACGGCTGGACCCTGTCGGGCGGCGCCAACAACCTGTTCAACAAGTACCCGGACCAGGTGAACCCGGCGCTGCTGGCCGTGTACCGCGCCAACCTGGACAACTCGGCGGTGACGATCTATCCCTCGTTCTCGCCGTTCGGCATCAACGGCGGCTACTACTACGCGCGGGCCAGCTACAAGTTCTAAGCGGGCGTGGATGACAGGCGGGGGAGGGCGCGGTATGCTGCGCCTTCCCCCGTTTCCCAGGACCACGCGCATGCTGAAGAAACTCCGCAAGACCGTCTTCGCCGCCGCCATCGCCGGCGGCGCGGGCGCCTCCGCCGCCCCCATGACGCTGCAGGACTACCTCGCGCTGACCGGCCCCGCGCCGGACCTGCGCATCGCCTATGGCGGCGCGCCGTCGCAATTCGTCGAACTGTTCAAGCCCGCCGGCGAGGGGCCGTTCCCGGTGGTGATCCTGATCCACGGCGGCTGCTGGACCGTGCACTTCGGCGGCATGGAACAGATGCGCGACATGGCGGGGAATCTGACCAGGCAGGGCATCGCCGTGTGGAACGTCGAATACCGGCGGGTGGACGAGGAGGGCGGCGGCTATCCCGGCATGTACCAGGACGTTGCGACGGCGGTGGACCGGCTGCGCGAGGCCGCGCCCGCGCACAAGCTGGACCTGGCGCGGGTGGTGGCGGTCGGCCATTCGGCGGGGGGGCACCTGGCGCAATGGGCCGCGTCGCGCCACAAGCTGCCGGCGGGCAGCCCGGCGTACCGCGCGGCGCCGCTGCCCATCCCGCAGGTGATCAGCCTGGGCGGGCTGGCCGACCTGCGCCGCGAGGAAAAGCTGATCAAGACCAGCTGCGCGCGCGACATGGCGCAGCTGACGGGCGCGCCCGGCGCGTCGCGGCCCGACGTGTTTTCCGACACCTCGCCGGCCGAGCTGTTGCCGGCCGGCGTCCACACCGCGCTGATCACGGGCGAGCTGGACACGGTCTCGCCGCCGCGGGTGGCGCGAGACTACGCCCGCCGCGCGCGGGCCGCCGGCGACAGCGCCGAAGTGATCCTGCTGCCCGGCGGCGGCCACTACGACGAAGTCGCCTCCGGCTCGCCGTCCTGGAAACTGGTCTCCGCCGCCATCCGCCGCGCCCTCAAGTTGCCATAATTACATCGGTGTCAGGCGCGACATTCGGACAAGTTGCCGTCCCGCATCGCGCTCGCCGGCCGCCCGCGCGCCCGGATGAAAAGGGGTGAACTAAACGCGGGAAGCGCTGCCCAACCGTCATATGAAGCGCAAGGACTTCCCGCCGGCACCCAAGCCGGCCACGCCGAACAAGCCGTGGCCGGGCGCCCCCGGCGCGCCTCCGCAGGATCAGTTGCCACCGCGTAAGGTCTGGCTGATGTTCGCGATCGCCCTGCTGGTCAACTACCTCGTCATGAAGACCTACTTCCCCGGGGCGGACACGCCGGTCACCATCCCCTACACGGTGTTCAAGCAGGAGGTGGCGAAGGGCAACGTCAAATCGATTTACAGCCAGGGCGAGATCCTCGAGGGGAGTTTCGCGTCGCCGCTGACCTGGCCGCCGCCGTCCCAGGGCCGGGAGGACGCGGCCGCCCGCGTCCTCCCCGGGGCCCCGCCGCCGGCGCCCAGCCGCAGCGCGCGGGTGTTCAAGACCACGCTGCCGGCCTTCGTCGACCCCGGCCTGGAGCAGTTCCTGATCGGCCACAGGGTCGAGATCAGCGCGGAGTCGCCGCAGGCCCGCGGCGCCCTGGGCACCCTGCTGTTTGGATTCGGTCCCGCGCTGCTGCTCATCGGCTTCTACTTCTGGCTCTACCGGCGCGCCGCGCAGCAGGGCGGCGGCCTCGGCGGTTCCCTGTTCGGGATCGGCCAGAGCAAGGCGCGCCGCTACGACCAGGAGCGGGCCGAGCGCGTCACCTTCGACGACGTGGCCGGCATCGACGAGGCGAAGAACGAGTTGGTGGAGATCGTCGACTTCTTGAAGGACCCCGGCAAATACACCCGCCTGGGCGGCGCCGCGCCCAAGGGCGTGCTGCTGATCGGCTCGCCCGGCACCGGCAAGACGCTGCTGGCCAAGGCGGTGGCCGGCGAGGCGGGCGTGCCCTTCTTTTCCATGAGCGCGGCCGAGTTCGTCGAGATGATCGTGGGCGTCGGCGCGGCGCGCGTGCGCGACCTGTTCAGGCAGGCGCGCGAGCACGCGCCCGCCATCATCTTCATTGACGAGCTCGACTCCATCGGCCGCGCGCGCGGCCAGCTGGCGCTCGGCGGGGCCAGCGAGCAGGAACAGACGCTGAACCAGATCCTGACCGAGATGGACGGCTTCTCCAGCCGCGAAGGCATCATCGTGCTGGCCGCGACCAACCAGCCGGACGTGCTGGACAAGGCGCTGCTGCGGCCGGGCCGCTTCGACCGGCGCGTGGTCGTCAATCTTCCCGACAAGAACGGACGCGAGGCCATCCTCGGTGTGCATGTGCGCAAGGTGCCGCTGGCGAAGGACGCCAGCCTGGCCGAGCTGGCCGCCGCCACGCCGGGCCTGTCGGGCGCGGACCTGCGCAACCTGGTCAACGAGGCGGCGCTGCTGGCGGCGCGGCGCGAACAGGCCGGCGTGCGCCAGAAGGATTTCATGGACGCGCTGGAGAAGATCGTGCTGGGACCCGAACGGCCCATCCTGTTGAGCGAGGCCGACCGCGAGCGCATCGCCTGCCACGAGAGCGGGCACGCGATCCTGGGCCTGGTGGTGGCGGGCGCGGACCCCGTGCACCGGGTCACGATCGTGCCGCGCGGACAGGCGCTGGGCGTGACCTACCAGCGCCCGCAGACCGACCGCTACAACTATCCGGAAGCGTATCTGCGGGCCCGCATCGTGGGCATGCTGGGCGGGCGCGTCGCGGAGGAACTGGTGTACGGCACGCGCACCACCGGCGCCGAAAACGACATCGAGCAGGCCACGGAACTGGCGCGCAACATGGTGACCCGGTGGGGCATGAGTGACGAACTGGGCATGGTGCAGCTGGCGCCGCGCCAGAGCCCCTACCTGGGCGGCCGGTTGGCCTTCGGGGCGGACCGGCCCTTCAGCGACGAGACGGCGCGCCGCGTCGACCTCGCGGTGCAGGGCATCATCGGCGACTGCCACGCCGAGGCCACGCGCCTGCTGCGCTTGCACCGGCGGGAACTGGACGCGCTGGCGCGCGCGTTGCTGGCCAGGGAAACGCTGGACGAGAAGGAGATCCTGTCGGTCACGGGCTTGCCGCCGGCGCCGGCGCTGGAAGCGCGTCCGCTGCCGGCGCAGGCGGCCTCCTGAGGGCGGCGCCGGGCGTCTCCGCCGCCCCATGACGCCGCGGGACCACCTCGCGCCGAAGGGGCCCTCGCCGTACCGGCACGCCGCCTACGGCGGCGCCTCGCCATCCACCGCGCCACAAGGTTGTCATAATAACATCGGTGTCAGGCGCGACATTCGGACAAATTGCCGATCCGCATCGCGCTCGCGGGCTCGGCGCACGCGCGCAATGGTGGGGCCGGGGACTCCGCCTTGTCGTCCGAATGTCCGAATGTCGCGCCTGACACCGATGTAAAAGTGTTAATTAATATTCGGTGTATTTGCGGGCGTCGCCGCGCACCTGGTCGGCGGGGTATTTGAGGCGGTTCAGTTCCATCTTCTCCAGAGCGGCGGCGCGCAGGTCGACGCCGCTCTGGTCGGCCAGCTGGATCAGGTAGAGCAGCACGTCGGCCAATTCGTGGCGGATGCCTTCGCGCTTGCGCTCGTCGAGCTCGTGGTCGGCGCCGGTCGGCAGCCATTGGTAGTGCTCGGCCAGCTCGGCCGCCTCCACCGTCAGCGCCATCGCCAGGTTCTTCGGCGTGTGGAATGGGCCCCAGTCGCGCTCGGCCGCGAAGGCGCGCGCCAGGTCGCGCAACTCGGTCAGGCTGTCCCGGTCCACCGTCACGCCGCCTTTTCCATGAACACGCTGTACGGGTCGTCCGGGTAGTCGCCGTACGGGCCGCGCTCGGTGTAGCCGCGACGCTTGTACAGGCCCAGCGCCTCCGGGTTGGACGGCCCCGTCTCCAGCATGAAACGCGCGCAGCCGCGCGTGCCGGCCTCGGCCTCCAGCAGGTCCAGCAGCTTGTGCGCGACGCCCTTGCCGCGCCCGGCCGGCCGCACGTACATGCGCTTGACCTCGCCATACTCCGGCGTCACCAGCATCGCGCAGCAGCCGATCGCCGCGCCGTCCGCGTCGCGCGCCACCGCGAACAGCACTTCCGGCCGCGCGAGCGAGGAGATGTCGAGGGCGTACACGCTGTCGGCGGGGTACAGGGAGTACAGGTAGTCGTCCAGTTCGCCGATCAGGGCGATCACGTCCGGCTGGTCCGGATTTTCGAGGGAAATGTTCATGCGGCATATTTTAGCCCAGCGCGGCCAGCCCCGGCCGGCGGCATGCACATCGTCTATTCCCGCCTGGTTTGAGTGAGAAAAATACTATGACGCAAGCTCCGCAAAGCTGTCTATGATGAACTTTAGCGGGACCGAAGCCCCGGTCCCGCGACGCGGAAGACGGAGAAACCATCATGAAGAATCCGATGCTGTTACCGGTGTTGAGCATGCTTTCCGCGGCCGCGCTGGCGCAGGCGCCGCGGGTGCTGGATCCCGTCACCATCCCGGCCCGGACCCAGTCCATCGAGTTGCCGGAGCGCGCGCTGAAAATGCGGGACATCGATTTCGGCATGTACCAGGGCGCCTACGATCTCGCCAACGGCAAGACGCTGTACCTGGTGGCGCAGGGCAAGCGCATGTACGCGCAGATCGACGACGGCGACCGGCACGAGCTGGCCGCCGCCCCGCGCGGCGCCTTCGTGGCGCTGGACCGGCAAATGCGGATGCGCTTCGAGCGCCTGGACAGCGGCGAGCTGGGCGGCGAATTGCTGCTGGCCCGCACGCCGGAGGTGGCCGGACGGCCGGTCGAATACGAATTGCTGGTGGCGCGCCGCTAGCGCGTTCCACCCTGCCGTGTAGCAGTGCGCGGACGGGTCCGTCGTCCGCGCAGTCTCCCTTCGCCGCCGGGCCGCGAGGTTCGGCGGCATTCTTTGCGCCTCCGATTTCTTGGTATCATGTTCGGCTGCCGGCCACGAGCCGGCACTTTTGATAACCATGTCGGAGAGACCCCCGAATGAAATTACGTCTGCTTGTATTGGCGGCCGCGCTTGCCGCGTCCGGTGTCCAACCCGCCCACGCCGCGCCGCGCGGCTTCACGGTCGAGGACCTGGTGAGGATGGAGCGCGTCGGCAGCCCCGCGCTGTCGCCGGACGCGTCCAAGGTGGTGTACACCGTGCGTTCCACCAACATGGACAAGAACCGCGGCAACACCCAGTTGTGGATGATCGATCTGCGCGCCGCGAAACCGGTGCCGCGACGCCTGACGCAGGCCGACGCCAGCAGCAGCGATCCGGAATGGTCGCCGACCGGCGACGCGCTCTACTTCCTGTCGGCCCGCTCCGGCAGCTCGCAGGTGTGGCGCCTGCCGCTGGCCGGCGGCGAGGCCGCGAGGGTGACCGACCTGCCGCTGGACGTGGACAACTTCCGCCTGTCGCCGCAGGGCGACCGCCTGGCCTTCAGCCTGGCGGTGTTCCGCGACTGCGCCGACCTGGCCTGCACCAAGGCCCGCCTGGACAAGCAGGCCGCGAACAAGGCCTCCGGCAAGGTCTACGACCGCCTGTTCGTGCGCCATTGGGACACCTGGGCCGACGGCCGCAACGCCGTGCTGTTCAGCGCGCCCATCGACGCCGACGGCAAGGTCAGCGCCGCGCCGGTCAGCCTGAGCGGCAAACTGGACGGCGACGTGCCCTCCAAGCCCTTCGGCGACCGCGACGAATACCGCTACAGCCCGGACGGCAAGACCCTGGCCTTTTCCGTGCGCCTGGCCGGCAAGACCGAGGCCTGGTCCACCAATTTCGACGTCTACACGGTGCCCGCCGCCGGCGGCGCCGAGCCGCGCAACCTGACCGCCGACAACGCGGCCTGGGACGCCAAGGCCCAGTACTCGCCGGACGGCCGCACCCTGGCCTACGTGGCGATGAAGCGCCCGGCCTTCGAGGCGGACCGCTTCCACCTGGTGCTGATGGACGTGGCCACCGGCCGCAAGACCGCGCTCACCGACGCGTGGGACCGCTCGGTCGCCGACTTCCAGTGGGCGCCGGACGGCAAGTCCCTGCTGGCCGTCGCCGACGACGTCGGCCAGCACCGCCTGTTCAGCATCGACGCGGCCAGCGGCAAGGCCACGCCGGTCAGCGGCCCGGGCTACGTCAGCGCCTTCTCGGTGGCGCGCGACACGCTGGTGATGGCGCAGGCCAACCTGGCCTCGGGCGCGCAGCTGTACAGGCAGAAGCTGGCTTCCGCGGGAACACCCGGCGCCAAGGCCGAGAAGCTCACCAGCGTGAACGAGGCCGCGCTGGCCGACGTGCGCTTCGGCGAGTACGAGCAGTTCTCCTTCGCCGGCGCCAACGGCGAAACCGTGTACGGCCACGTGATGAAGCCGTGGAACGCGCAGCCGGGCCAGAAGTACCCGGTCGCCTTCCTGGTGCACGGCGGCCCGCAGGGCAGCTTCGGCAACTCGTGGAGCTACCGCTGGAACCCGCAGGTGTACGCCGGCGCCGGCTACGCCACCGTGTTCATCGACTTCCACGGCTCCACCGGCTACGGCCAGAAGTTCACCGACTCGATCAGCGGCGACTGGGGCGGCAAGCCGCTGGAGGACCTGAAGAAGGGCATGGACGCGGCGGTAGCCAGGTTCCCGTGGCTGGACCGCGGCCGCGCCTGCGCGCTGGGCGCGTCCTACGGCGGCTACATGATGAACTGGATCGAGGGCAACTGGTCCGACGGCTTCAAGTGCATCGTCAACCACGACGGCGTGTTCGACACGCGCGGCATGGCCTATTCCACCGAGGAGATCTGGTTCACGGAGTGGGAATATGGCGGTCCGTACCACAAGGCGGTGGACGGGCACGAGAAGTTCAATCCCGTGCACCACGTGGCCAAGTGGAAGACGCCGATGCTGGTGATCCAGGGCGACCTGGACTTCCGCATTCCCACCGCGCAGGCGCTGTCCACCTTCACCGCGCTGCAGCGCCAGGGCATCGACAGCAAGCTGCTGGTGTTCCCGGACGAGAACCACTGGGTGCTCAAACCGGCCAACTCGGTGCTGTGGCACCACACGGTGCTGGACTGGCTGGACGGCTACCTGAAGAAGTAAAAGCGGGGCGACCCGGACGCGGCGCTCAAGCCGCCGCGTGCTGCGGCTGCAGCGACGACAGCAGCATCGAGAACGGTTGCGGGCGGGCGAACAGGTAGCCCTGCATGCCCTGGCAGCGGTTGGCCACCAGGAAGTCCGCCTGCGCCCGCGTCTCCACGCCCTCGGCCACCACCTGCAAGCCCAGGTGGTGCGCCATCGCCAGGATGGATTGCACGATGGCCGTCACGCTGGGGTCGGCCGGCGTGTCCTGGATGAAGCTGCGGTCGATCTTCAGTTCGTACAGCGGCATTTTCTTCAGGTAGGCCAGGCTGGAATAGCCGGTGCCGAAATCGTCGATCGAGAAGCGGATGCCCAGCGCGGCCAGCGCGTGCATGCGTTCGATGGTCTCTTCCATCTTCTCCACCAGCAGGCCCTCGGTCACCTCGAAGATCAGCATGTTGGCCGGCGCGCCCGTCTCGGCCAGCACGGCGCGCACCTGCTCGACGAAATCGGGCTGGCGGAACTGGTTGGGGCTGACGTTGACCGACAGCGGCACCGCGTGGCCCGCCGCCACCAGCTCCAGCACGAAGCCGCAGGCCTGGCGCAGCGCCCAGGCGCCCAGCTGCAGGATCTGCCCGGACTCCTCGGCCAGCGGGATGAACTGCGACGGCGGCACCCAGCCGCCGTCGTCGAGCTGCCAGCGCATCAGCAGCTCGGCGCCGACGACGCGGCCGGCGCAATCGACCTGCGGCTGCGCGTGCAGCCACAGGCGCTGCGCGTCGATGGCCAGGGCCAGGTCGCGCTCCATGTTCAGGCGCTGCTCGACCTCGGCCTGCATGCCGGCCTCGAAGAAGGCGATGCCGTTGCGGCCGTCGGCCTTGGCGCGGTACATGGCGATGTCGGCCTCGCGCAGCAGGTCGTGCGCGCTCTGGCCGCCCTTGGGCAGCAGGGTCACGCCGATGCTGGCCGAGGAGCTGTAGTTCTGGCCCTCGATCAGGAAGTCCTGCGCGATGGACAGGCGGATCTTCTCGGCCACCACCAGCGCGGCGTGCGCGGCGGCGGCGTGGCCGCTGCCCAGGTGCGCCAGCAGCACCACGAACTCGTCGCCGCCGATGCGCGCCACCGTGTCGGCCTTGCGCATCAGCTGCTCCAGCCGGCCGGCCGCGTTCTTCAGCAGCGCGTCGCCGATCGCGTGGCCGCGCGCGTCGTTGATGTATTTGAAGTTGTCCAGGTCGATGAACATCACCGCGCTGTAGGTGTGGCCGCGCTCCGAGCTGGCCAGCAGTTTGTCGATGCGGTCCATCAGCAGGCGCCGGTTGGGCAGGCCGGTCAGCACGTCGAAGTAGGCCAGGCGGTGGATGTCGTCCTCGGACTTCTTGCGCTCCGTGATGTCGCGCTCCACGGCCACCCAGTGGGTGTTGTTGCCGCCCTCGTCGGCGAAGGGCACCAGCTCGGTCTCGACCCAGTAGGCCTCGCCGCCGCGGGTGTAGTTCAGCAGCTCGGCGCGCACCGCCTCGCTGCGCGACATCGCCTTGGCGATGCGCTCCAGCGTGCCGGCCGAGGTGTCGGGCCCCTTCAGCAGGCGCAGGCTGCGTCCCAGCACCTCCTCGCGCTGGTAGCCGGTGCGGCGCTCGAAGGCCTTGTTGACGAAGATGATGCGGTGCTCGTCGTCCGTGACCTCGGCGATCATGACCATGTCGTTCAGGCGCGCCACGGCGGTGGAGGTCAGCCGCAGTTCCTCGTTGAGGCCCTGCAGGTCGCCGATCGAGCGCTCCAGGCGCTGCAGCAGCACGCCGCAGGACAGGGTCAGCACCGCCATGATGAACACGTAGTTGAGGGTGATGACGGCCCATTGCAGCATGGCCGCGGCGTTCCAGGTGTCCTCGCCCACGGTGTTGCTGGCGTAGCCGATCAGGCCCAGCGCCAGCGCGTCGACGGCCAGCGCCCACATGCCGGCGCGCAGGCCGAGCAGCAGCGCGGCCAGCATGGGCACGGCGACCAGGTAGATCTGGCTGAGCGGGCCGATCTTGACCATCAGGCCGATGCCGACCAGGAAGGTGACGGCCAGGAAGTTCAGTACACGGACGCGGTAGGAAACGTGTGTGAGGCGCCAGATGCCGGCGATCCAGGCGATGGCCAGCACGTCGATGACGGCGATCGACCAGATGCCCTCCGACAGACTGAGGACGATGCTGGGCAGGGCCGTCACCAGGCCCAGCGCCAGCACCACCTGCAGTATGCGCATGAAAATCTGCGCCCGCCAATGGGCTACTTCGTTTTGCACAGCCAAAATCGGCCCTCCTACAGATGGTGCGGTGCACACAGCGTGCCAGCGATGGTAACTCCAATCGATGCGGATGTCATCATAAGACTTGCTTTTTAGCACTCACTTTCATGCTGCACCAGACGGCCGCGCCGCGCCAAACTTGCCAGTTTCGCCACAATGGGCGCAGAATCGGTGTTCCGGTATGGCATTCCATCACACACCGGTCCGATCAACCCATACGAGGTAGCCAACCTTATGCGCCTGCGCAAACTTTCCGTCCTGCTGGCGGCAGCGTCGCTGTCCCTGCCCCTGTCCACCCACGCGGCCGGCGTCGACCGCTGGGATGTGCCGGTCCACGTGAAGAAGCTGGACAACGGCCTGACCGTCGTCGTCACCCCCGACCGCGGCTCGCCCACGGTCGGTGTCAGCGTGGTGTACCGGGTGGGCATGCGCCTCGAGCCGAAGGGCCGCACCGGCTTCGCCCACCTGTTCGAGCACCTGATGTTCCAGGGCACGCCGAACGCGCCAAAGGGCGTGTTCGACAAGACCATCACCGCCGGCGGCGGGCGCAACAACGGCTCCACCCGGCCCGACTTCACCAACTACATCGAGACCGCGCCGGCCTCGGCGCTGGACGCCATCCTGTGGCTGGAGGCGGACCGCATGAAGACCCTGGACTTCAACGAGAAGACCTTGAAGAACCAGCAGGACGTGGTGAAGGAGGAGATCCGCGTGAACGTGAAGAACCAGCCCTACGGCGGCTTCATGTGGCTCGACATCAACCAGCAGGCGTTCCAGAAATGGGAGAACAACCACGACGGCTACGGCAGCTTCGAGGACCTGGAGGGCGCCAACCTGGAGGACGTGCGCGGCTTCCACCGCGACTACTACGGCCCGAACAACGCGGTGCTGGCCATCGCCGGCGACGTCACGCCCGAGCAGGGCTACGCGCTGGCGAAGAAATACTTCGGCGCGATTCCCAAGCGCGCCACGCCGCCGTCGGGCGACTTCGGCGAGAAGCTGCACACCGGCGAGAAGCGCGTGACGCAGTCCGACGCGCTGGCCCAGGTGCCGGCCGTCGCGGCGGCGTGGAAGATGCCCGCGCGCGGCAGCAAGGACCAGGCGCCGATGGCCGTGCTGGGCGAGATCCTGGCCGGCGGCGACGCCTCGTTGTTCTACCAGGGGCTGGTGAAGGGCCGCGAGATCGCGCTCAACGTGCAGCCGCTGTGGGGCCTGACCGGGCCGTGGGAATACGACGGCCCGACCCTGTTCACCGTGTTCGGCCTGTACAAGCCCAATAGCAGCGCCGACGCGATGCTGGCCGCGATGGACGAGGAGATCGCGAAAATCGCCAAGGACGGCGTGGACGCCGCCACGCTGAAGCGCGTGAAGACCAGCATGCTGGCCGACTGGTACAACAAGCTGGAAAGCTATATGAACCGCGCCGACACGCTGGCCAAGCTGCAGGCGCTGTGGGGCGACGCCAAGGTGGTGAACCGGATCCCGGTGTGGATAGACGCCGTGACCGCCGCCGACGTGCAGCGCGTCGCCGCCGCCTACCTGACCAGGGAAAACCGCACCGTCATCGACCGCAAGCCGGCCGCCATGCTGGCCGCGCCGGCCGCCGCCGCCGCCCCCGCCGCCGCCCCCGCCGCCGCCACCAAATAAGGAACCGCCACGATGAAAAAACTGATACTCGCCGCCGTCATCGGCGCGCTGTGCGTCCCGGCCCTGCGGGCCGCCACGCCGAAGGCCGAACCGGCCGCGCAGGCGTCCAAGCTGCCGCCGTACGGCGCCGACAAGCCGCTGCCGGTGCCCAGCATCGCGCGCAAGACGCTGGCCAACGGGCTCGAGGTGTGGGTGGTGCCGCGCCAGGGCCTGCCACGGGTGGACTACGTGCTGGCCGTGCGCGGCGCCGGCTACGCCGCCGACGACGCCGGGCATCCCGGCTTCGCCAGCCTGCTGGCCACGCTGCTCAGCGAAGGCACGGCCAAGCGCAGCTCGCGCGCCATCGCCGAGGCGGGGCAGGGCCTGGGCGGCGGCGTGGGCGCCGGCACCGCGCACGACGGCATCACCGTCTCGGCCAACGCGCTGGCCTCCGGCGCCGCGCCCATGATGGCGCTGCTGGCCGAGGTGGCGCGCCAGCCGTCCTTCCCCGAGGCCGAGGTGCAGCTGGCCAAGGCCAACGCGCTGCAGGCGTTGAAGGTGGCCGAGACCCAGCCCGGCTACCGCGCCGAGCGCGCGCTGTCGAAGGCCGTCTACGGCGAGCACCCGTACGGGCGCACCAACCCCACGGCCGAGGCCATCGCTTCGGTCGACGCTGCGCTGCTGCGCGCCGAGCACGCCAAGCGCTTCCGTCCCGACCGCGCGCTGCTGGTGATCACCGGCCGCATCAAGGAGGCCGAGGCCATGAAGCTGGCCGAGGCCGCGTTCGGCGACTGGAAGGCCGCCGGCCCCGCGCTGCCGGAGACGCCGCCGGCGCGCGCCGCCGCCGAGCCGGTGCGCCAACTGCTCGAACGTCCGGGCAGCGTGCAGTCCACCGTGCGCCTGGGCCGTCCCGGCGCGGCCGCCAGCGTGGCCGACCAGGTGCCGCTGCGCCTGGCCAGCACCATCCTGGGCGGCGGCTTCAGCAGCCGCGTCAACCTCAACCTGCGCGAGGACAAGGGCTACACCTACGGCGCCTCGGCCGGCGCGCGCATGTACCGCGACGGCGGCGCCATCGTCGGCGGCGCGGACGTGCGCAACGAGGTCACCGGCGCCGCGCTGGCCGAGTACTTCAAGGAATACCGCAGGCTGGGCGCGGAGCTGGTGGGCGAGGACGAGATGAGCATGAACAAGCGCTACGTCGCCGGCAGCTACCTGATCCAGAACCAGATGCAGCGCGCCGTGGCCGGCTCGCTGGCCAACAACTGGCTGGTCGGCCTGCCGCCGGAGTTCCTGGGCGAGTTCGTGCCCAGGATCCAGAAGGTCACGGCGGAGCAGGTGCGCGAGATGGGCGGCAAGTACTTCGCGCCCGAGTCGCAGTCCATCGTGGTGGTCGGCGATCCGGCCGCCGTGGCCGAGCAGCTGAAGGCCTACGGCGAGTTCAGCGTCGGCAAGTGATGGAACGGGAGAACATCGTGAGCAACCCCTACCTGGCGCCCGGCGCCGCCCTGTCCGACGCGCCGGGGGACACCTACCAGCCCAGGGTGTTCGCCTGGAAGGGGCGCCTGGGCCGGCTGCGCTACCTGAGCTACCTGTGCTGCGCCTATCTGCTGTCGATGGTGGTGCTGGGACTGGCGGGCGCCGCGCTGTCGGTGGCCAGGCGCCTGCCGGACCCCGCCTCGTGGGAGATGCTGCTGTCGATCGTGTTCTACATCCCGGTGCTGGGATTGAGCCTGGCGTGGGCCAAGCGGCGCTTCAACGACGTCAATCGCAGCGGCTGGCTGGTGCTGCTGCTGGTCATCCCGGTCGTCAATTTCTTCGTCGGCCTGTACCTGGCCTTCGCGGGCGGCTCGGAGGGCGCGAACGACTACGGCCCGCCGCCCGCGCCGAACCCGGTGCTGGTGAAGATCGTGGGGCTGCTGCTGCCACTGCTGATCATCGGCGGGACGGTGGCCGTCATGTACCCGGCCATCAAGCTGGCGCAGGAGCGGATGGACGCGGGGTCGTCCAGCGGCCGGCTGTGAATACGCCTACAGTTGGCCGCTTTCCTTGATGTCCAGGTATCGATTGATCAGCGAGGCGCTCAGCTGCTCGGGCGGGACGTCGATCAGTCCCGAGGCGCGCAGGCCGAGGCGCTGGATCGCCTCGCGCCGCTGCAGCAGGTAGTGGAGGGCGGCGGACTGGCGCAGCGCGCCGGCGAAGTCCGCGGCGTCGGCCGCCGCCGCGCGGTCCAGCGCGCGCTCGCGCAGGCTGGCGCACAGCACCATGTGGCGCGATCCCAGCAGCTCGCAGGCGCGGCGCATGGCCAGGTCGTCCTCGTCGCGCAGGTTGGTGATCAAGACCACGAAGGCGCGCTTGCCCAGCTTCCGCATCAGCGCGCCCGCCGCCTGCGTGTAGTCGGGCGCCGCCTCCCCCGGCTGCAGGTCGTAGACGCCCGCCAGCAGGTGGTCGAAACCGGCGCGGCCCTTGTGCGGCGCCAGCCAGCGCGGCTCGCCGCCGAAACTCATCAAGCCCACCGCGTCGCCCTGTTTCTGCGCCACGAAGCCCAGCGTCAGCACGGCCTGCAGCGCGTGGTCGAAGTGGCTGGCGCCGTCGTCGCGCGCCAGCATGCGGCGGCCGCAGTCGAGCAGGAACACCACCTGCTGGTCGCGCTCCTCCTGGTATTCGCGGCTGATCGGCTTGCGCTGGCGCGCGGTCGCCTTCCAGTCGATCGAACGCAGGCTGTCGCCCTGGCGGTATTCGCGCAGCTGGCGGAAGTCCGTGCCTTCGCCGCGGCGGCGCTTGCGGATCGCGCCGGCGGCGGGCGCGCGGCGGTCGGTCGCCATCAGCGTCTGCCCCAGCATGCGGGAGAAGTCGGGGAACACCTTCACGTTCTGCCCGGGACCGAGGCGGTGGCCGCGCAGCCACAGGCCCAGCGGCGTCGCCACGCGCAGGTGCGGCGCGCCGAAGACGTCGTCGCCGCGACGGGTCGGCCGCACGCGGTAGCCTTGCGCCCGCCATTCGCCGGGCGGGATGTCGGCCGCGCAGGGCAGGCCCTCCATGTCCCAGGCGGCCGGGTAGTCGTCGAAGATCTCCAGCCGGACGGGCAGGGCGCCGGCGTTGCGCACCGTGAGCGTGACGGTGTGCCACTGGTCCACCGGCAGCACGCCCGGCAACTGGCGTTCGACCCGCAGCGGCGGCGCGCGCCAGCCGCGCCAGGCGTCGGCGCAGGCGGCCAGCAGCAGCGCGCCGCCAGCGGCCCAGTACAGCGGCGCCAGCGCCGGCAGCAGGCTGGCCGCCAGGCCGCACGCGACCCAGCCCAGCACCCACCGCAGCAGCTTGCTCGAAGGCGTCATGCGCGCGGCGCGGCGATCTGCTGCAGCAGCGCGGTCAGCAACTGATCGGCGCTCAGGCCATCGAGTTCGCTCTCCGGGGAGATGGCGATGCGGTGGCGCAGCACCGGCAGGCCGGCTTGCTTGATGTCGTCCGGGGTCGCGTAGTCGCGGCCCGCCAGCAGCGCCATGGCGCGCGCCAGCCGCACCAGCGCGATGCTGCCGCGCGGTCCGGCGCCGATGGCGATGCCGGGCCAGTCGCGCGTGGCGCGCACCAGCCGCACCGCGTAGGCGGCCACGCTGTCGTCCACCCGCACGCGCGCCACCAGCTGCTGCAGCGCGGCCACGGTGTCCGGCTTCACCAGCGTGGCCACGGCGGCCACGTCCAGCGCGTCGCCCACGCGGTTGCGCGTGACGGCCCGCAGCATCTCCTGCTCCTCGCTCTCGGACGGATAGCCGATGCGCACCTTGATCAGGAAGCGGTCCAGCTGCGCCTCGGGCAGCGGGTAGGTGCCCTCGTTCTCCAGCGGGTTCTGGGTCGCCAGCACCATGAAGGGCGGCGCCAGCGGATGGGACTCGCCCTCGATGGTCACCTGGCGCTCCTGCATCACCTCCAGCAGCGAGGACTGGGTCTTGGCGGGCGCGCGGTTGATCTCGTCGGCCAGCAGCAGGTGGGCGAACACGGGCCCCTTGCGCACGCTGAAGGTCTGGTTCTTCAGGTCGAACACCGCGTGGCCCATGACGTCGGCCGGCATCAGGTCCGGCGTGAACTGGATGCGCGAGAAGTCGCCCGCGAAGGTCTTGGCCAGCGCGCGCACCAGCAGCGTCTTGCCCAGGCCGGGCACGCCCTCGATCAGCACGTGGCCGCCGGCCAGCATGCAGGCCAACACCTGGTCTATCACCTCCTGCTGGCCGACCACGGCGCGCCGGATCTCCGCGCCCATGCGGCGCACGATGTCCAGCGCCTGCCGCAGGCGCTCGGCGGGGATGCCTGGTTCCATGCCGGATTCCGCGCCCGGTTCCACGCCCGATGGGTCGCCGTTCTCAATGTCGTTCATATCGCTTCCTGATGTGTTGAAGTGTCTGGATCTGGCGCGTGAAGGCGGCCGCTTGCGCGGCGGCGGGACCGAACAGCGCCTCGCGCAGCGCGATCTCCTCCAGTCCGCACAGGCGCGCCAGGCGCGCCGCTTTCTCCGCGTCGCCCAACCGCTCCAGCTCGGGCGCGCGGCGGCGCAGCAGCGCCAGGGTTTCCTGGCGCGCCGCCGCCAGCAGCACCTCGCGTCCGCCCCGCGCGCGCCACAGCCAGTTGCCGCTGGCCTCGATATGCTCCAGCAGCGCGCGGCGCTCGGTGGCCGGTTCCGGCAGCAGCGGGCCGTGGCGGCGCGCGGCGCGCCACCAGGCCAGCGACAGCAGCACCGCCAGCGCGCCCAGGAAGAGGTGGGCCGCCCGCCACAGCGCGGCATACCAGGGCACGGCGCTCAGGTCGCGCACGATCAGCACCCGCGGCGCGCGCGGGTTCAGCGCGGCCAGGCCGAGCAGCAGCTCCGCGTGGTCGCGGCGGCCCAGCCGGTAGTTGTTGAAGTAGTTATCGGACAGCAGCACCAGGTGGCCCTTGCCCTCGGCGTGGACGCGCACCGCCATGCCGTCCACGTCGCTCCACAGCGCTTGCCGCGCCTTCGGCCCGGACGTCAGCACCTCGCCGCCGGTTTCCAGCGTCAACGGATAGGCGCCGCCCGGCAGCGTGACGCAGGTGAGCTGGCGCGGCCCCTGGCTGTCCACCGGGATGGCGGCGGGCGCGTCCCCGTCCTCGTCCTGGTCTTCTTCCTGGTCCTCTTCCTCGGGCGGCAGCGGCGGCATGGCGTCCGTCTCGCAGCCGGCGCGCAGCTTGCTGCGGTAGCTCAGCGACACGCCCAGGTGCGCGCCGATCGGGTCGGGCTCGGCCAGCTGGCGCAAGGGATTGCGTCCGCCGGTCGCGCGCTGTGGCGGCTCGCCCACCGGCACCGGCAGGCCGCGCAGGCCGGGCAGGCCCGACCAGTGCGGCTGCGCCAGCAGCGTGTTGCCGCGCGCGACCCAGGCCAGCAACTGGGCCGCCTGCGCGTCGTTCATCTGTCCCGTGTTGTCGGCCAGGACCAGCATGCCGTCCGGGATGGCCCGCAGGTCCACGTCGCCCAGCTGCTTGTACGCCAGCACCTTGCGCCCATGCCGCTCCAGCAGGCGGCTGGCGGCCAGCATGGGATTGCTGACCGACTCGGGATGGATGCGCTGCGCCGGCCGCCACACGCGCTCCATCAGGTCCAGCCACAGCCAGGAGCCGGCCGCCGCCAGCGCCGCGCAGGCCAGCGCGATCGCCACGCCGCGCCGGCTCACGCCGCGCTCCCGGCGCCGCGGGGGAACTGGGCGTCCCACGCGGCGCAGGCGGCATGGACGGCGTCCGCCGACGGCCAGCGGCCGCCGTAGGCGCCGTTCAGCCACAACGTGGTGGCGGTGTCGGCCACCCCGCAGCGCGCCTCGGAGAGCTCGCCGCGTTGCGCCGCCCGCCGCGCCAGGCGCAGGCAATCGCCCTCGGTCGCGCCTTGCGCCAGTTGCAGGCCGTGGCGCTGCACCAGCCGCGACAAGGTGGCGCGGTAAAGCAGGGCCAGCGCGGCGCGGCGCTCGCCGCGGTCCCACTGCGCGCGGACGGTGCCGGTGACATCGTCCGGCAGGCTCTCGGCGCGGATGTCCAGGCCGCCGATCTCGGTCGCCAACGCGGGCGCGGGCGGCGGCAGCAGCCAGCGCAGCTTGTCCCGGTAGCGGTACAGCATCCAGGCCGCCACGGCGACGGCGCCGGCGATCAGCAGCCACTTCGCCACCAGGGCCGCGAGGGCGAGGTTGGGCATGCTGCCCGGTTTGGCGGGCTGGCGGGGCTTGCCGGGCTCCTTGAATTCCCAGCTCTGTTCGCACACGTAGCCGCGCAGTTCCTCGCTGTCGTACAGCTGTTCCAGTTCCTTGTGCAGCGCGGCCTGCGCGGCGTCGTGCGGCGGGCCCAGTTGGTTCAGCGGGCGATGCACCAGCTTCTCGCCCTCGCAGCGCGGCGTGTTCGGCGACACCGCCACCGCCGCCGCCGACGACGACGATGCCGCGGCCGGCAGGAGCGACAGCAGCGCGCCCAGCACCGCGGTCGCGGCCAGCAGCGCGGGCAGCGCGCGGCCGGCCTGCGCCGCGTCGCGCCGCGCGGCGGGCGGCTCGATCTGCCGCAGCGTCAATTCGATGTCCCAGGCCTCCAGCGTGGCGCGGCGGTTCAGGTACAGGGTGAAGCAGCAGGCCGCGTAGATCGGGCCGATGATGGCGCCGCTCGCGCACAGCAGGGTCACCGGCAGCAGCGACAGCAGCGTGCGGTCGCCGCCGCGGCCGATGAAGGCGAACAGCTCGAACTGGTTCTCGCTGGCGAAGGAGCCGATGAAGGCGACCAGCCCGAACTGCAGCACCGCCTCGAAATGGGCGCAGGCCAGGCCGAAGCCGTAGGCGGCGCGGCCGGTGCCGTTGCGGCCGATGACGGCGCGCCGCGCGTCGGCCGCCGCGCCGCGCGCGTTCTCCAGCTGCCACACGGGCTGGTACAGGCCGCGTCCCGCCATGAAGGGGCGCCACCACGTCAGCATGCGCAGCCAGCCGCCGCCCAGCTGCCCGGGCCACGCGCGCAGCGCCTGGCGCCACGTCACGTGTTCGCCGAACACCTGGCGCGACATCACATACAGCGGCGCGCGCTCGAGCAGGGGCCGCAGCCACCATGGCAGCAGCATCCACAGGAAGGCGTGCCCGGGCATGGCCAGCGTCAGCGCCGCCGCGACGGCGCACAGCGGCAGCCACAGCGCCAGCCAACTGGCGTAGACCGTGCCGGCGCGCGCGTGCAGCAGCGCGAAGCCCAGGTCCAGCGCCTGCCGCGCGGGGCGCGGGCGCAGCGCGATCCGCAGGTGCTCAAGCCGCATCGGACGCTCCGCGCGGCGCGCGCCCGGCCAACAGCAGGAAGGCGATCACCAGCGCCCAGCACGCGCCGCCCACGGCGTACTTGACGCCGGGCGCGATGGCCGTGCTGGCCGACCAGAAGGCCTCGACGAAGGCCGCCAGCACCGTCAGCAGGGCGGCGCCCACGATCACCGGGAACATGGCCTGGCTGGCCGCGAACAGCGCGTGGCGCCGGCTCAGGCGGCCCGGCGCCAGCAGGGCCAGGCCCAGGCGCATGCCGGCCATGCCGGACAGCACCAGGCCCGTGATCTCGAAGCTGGCGTGGGTCACCACGAAGGACCAGAAGTTCTGGCGCGTGGCCGGGTCCATGCTCAGCCAGCTGGCGATGACGCCGCCGTGCAGGCCGTTGAAGGTCAGGCTGAGCAGGGCCGGCAGGCCGGCGAACAGGCCCGCCGCGAAGGTGCGGAAGCCGATCGACACATTGTTCCAGATGTAGTGGCCGAACATCAGCATGTCGCCCTCGCTGCCGCCGCGCCCCATGCGGATGTTGCCGGGGCTGTACATGCGGCGGTACTGGTCCAGCTGATGCGGATCGATGAAGCTGTAGGCCGATTGCGGATGGCGCCATACCAGCAGCCCCAGCACGATGGCCACGCCCCAGAACGCCAGCGACGCGGCCAGGAAGAGCCGCCACTCGGCGCGCACGCGGCGCGGGAAATCCACCAGCATCCAGCGCGTCAGCGCGCGCGGGCGCTCGGCCACCGCGCCGTACAGGCGCAGATGGCACTCGGCCGCCATCGCGTGCAGATAGTCGGTCAAGGCCGGGGAATAGCCGCGCTGCCCGGCCAGCGCCTGGCACTGCGCCAGGCGGCGGTACAACTCGGGCAGGGCGGCCGGCCGCTCGGAGCGGTTCTCCAGGATGGCCGCGATGTCCTCCCACAGCGCCGCGTGTTCCAGCTCGAATCGCTGCTGCTTCATTGCCGCAACCCCGCCGCGTAGGCGCGCAGCCGTTCCAGCGACGGCTCGCCGCGCAGGCCCGTCAAGGGTTCGGCGATATCGCCCAGCTCCACCAGGCGCGCGCGCGGCAGCTCGTGCTCGCGCTCGAACAGGTCCGCCAGCGCGCGCTGCTGCTCGGGCGGCAGCGGAAACGGCAGCGGCGCGGGCGGGACCGGCACGGCGCCGGGGCGGGCGGCGGGCGGCGCCGGGCGCTTGTCGCGGTACACCACCAGGGTGCCGGCCACGATGTCGCCGAGGCGCCGGAAATGGGAATCGAACAGCATGGACAGCAGGCCGGCCGCGTACATCAGCGGCAGGAAATCGGCTACCAGCAACAGGTTGCGCAGCACGGACTCGCGCCAGCCCACGGGCAGGCCGTTGGCGCGGCGCACCTCCAGCCCCATCACGCGCTTGCCCACCGTTTGCCCGCGAAAATACACCTCGCAAAGGATGGGATAGCCCCAATAGCTGAGGAACAGCAGCAGCGCGTACAGGCCCTTGCCCAGTCTGCCGGGCAGCACGAAGGAAAGCAGCAGCATGAAGGCCAGCCAGAGGCCCAGGTCGATGGCCCAGGCCCACGCGCGCGGAGCGGGTCCGGCCGGCGTCAGCAGCAGCCGGATGCCCTCCGGAGTGGTCAGCGATAAACGGCCATCGATCAAGAAAGCATCCGCGTCGTAAGGATCAGGGATTTAATTGTATCCAAGTAACACTTAAATAAAAAGCAAAAACACCCGTCCCCCCGAAAATAGCCCAGGGCGTATTTATCCACGCGGAAAAAATGGCCCTGGGCCGGATCGCGGGGGAATCGGGCGCCGGGGCGCATGCCGCCGTCCGCGCGGCGAAAATGGCCCTGGGCGCTTTTTGCCGCGGGGGAATAAGCGCCCTGGGCTATTTTCGGCGGTGGTGTCGGTTTTCTTTACACCGGCGGCATTGTGGAAATGATAAGTATTTGATTTGGATCAAAATCGTGGTATTGGCACTAATCTTGCTAATATCATCACTTTGTAACAGTTTCCAAACAAAAAGTTTCACATTTCCACTAAGGGTGACTATGAAGAAAGTAAATTTCCTGTTGGCGGGTTTGCTGGTGAGCGCCAGCTTCCTGCAGTCGGCCGGCGCGGCGCCGTTGCGCAGCGGTTTCGGCGGCGTGGCCGGCTACGGCGAACTGACCCAGCCTGCCAACGACGACGGCTCGTCCAACCAGCTGAACCTGCCTTTCGCGCTGAACTTCTTCGGCCATAACTACGACAAGTTCTTCGTCAACAACAACGGCAACGTGTCGTTCAACGCCGCGCTGTCGACGTTCACGCCCAGCCCGTTCCCGATCGCCAACCAGCCCATCATCGCGCCGTTCTGGGCCGACGTGGACACCCGCGGCACGGGCGCCGTCTACACCGCGGCGCCGGACGCCAACACGGTGGTGGTGACGTGGAACAACGTCGGCTACTACAACACCCACAGCGACAAGCTCAACGATTTCCAGATGACGCTGTTCAACCGCGCCGACACCGGCGCCGGCAACTTCGACGTCGAATTCCGCTACAACAAGCTGGAGTGGACCACCGGCGACGCCAGCAGCGGCGTGGCCGGCCTGGGCGGCAAACCGGCGCAGGCCGGCTACGACGCCGGCGACCAGAACCACTTCTTCACGCTGCCCGGCTCGCTGACCGGCGACATCCTGGACCTGGTCAACACCAGCAATGTCAGCGAGACCACGCCCGGCGTGTGGACCATGGCGATCCGCAACGGCGCCCTGTCCGACGGCTCCAGCGCCGCCGCGCCGCTGATGCCCACCATCGTCACCGACGCCGGCTACCAGTTCAACTTCAACATCAACCTGAACCAGCGCATCTTCATCGATCCGGTGGTGGCGGTCGGCTATGAATACCGCGTCAACTCCGGCCCCAACATCACCAGCGCGCTGCTGCCGGTGGTCGCCGGCGACACCGACGGCTACGAGATCCGCTCGCTGGACGACATCCTGCTGGGCATCGTACTGCCGGGCGACATCTTCGACTTCGGCCCGGCCGGCGTGAACGGCTTCCGCCTGACCGACATCGAGGCCGCCGCCGGCCTGGATCCGAACAATCCGACCGCCTTCGTCACCGGCCTGACCTTCGCCGGTCCCGGCACGGTCGACATGACCCAGCTGCCGCTGACCCAGGACGTGCCCGAGCCGGCCTCGCTGGCGCTGATGCTGCTGGGCGCCACCGCGCTGGGCTTGACGCGCCGCAAGCGCCAGGCGGGCCGTCCGTGAAGGTGACGGCGAGGTTCGCCCCGGCCACGCCGCTGGCCGGTTCCGGCCGCGCGCTGCTGCTGGTGCTGGCGTTGGCGGCCGCCGCCGGCCTGGCCGACGCCAGCGCCGCCGGCCAAGCCGGCCAAGCCGGCCAGTCCGGACAAGCCGCGCAAGCCGGCCAGGCCGCGCATGCCGCGCAGATCGGCCAGGCCGGCCAGGCTGGCAAGCTCGCGCTGGCCGAGAAGCCGCGCGTCACGCGCGAGGCGCGCTTCGATTCCTGGGGGCTGACCTGCGCCGTCTCGAAGAACGAAGCGGGCCAGCCGGAGGAGCGCTGCATGATCTCGCAGCTGGTCTACACCAACCCGCAAAAGGCGCGGGTGGTGCTGGGCGTCTCGGTCGACTACGGCGATTCGTCCAAGGTGCCGACCATGCGCGCGCGCTTCTCGCCGGCCGCCGTGCAAAAGGCCGGCATCGGCGTCAAGATCGACGCGCAGCCGGAGATGCGCCTGGCCATCAGCGACTGCAACGAGCAGCGCTGCGAGGCGGTGGGGCGCTTGTCGCCGGAGGTGCTGAAGCTGTGGCGCAACGGCAAGATGGCGCAGCTCGCCTTCCTGCAGCAGGGCGGCAAGCAGATGCTGTTGCCGGTGTCGCTGACGGGGTTCGGCAACGCGCTGACGGCGCTGGGCCACTATCCGGCCGGCGGCGCCAAGGCGGGCGGCCCGGTGGCGGCGAAATAGGCTTGAAGCGTGGCCGCGCGGCCGCCGTTCGCGGACCTCAGAGGCTGGGAGTTTTTCTGGCGTGATGAGCGGGCATGATCGAAAGACTCCCAGCCTCTCAGTCCAGGATGGCGCCGGCCACGCGCTTGAGCAACTGGCTGCACTGCTGGCCGATCTCGGCCTTGTTGTAGTCGCCCGCCGTCATCACCACCACCAGGTCCAGCGACGGCACCAGGTACAGCCGCTGGCCGCCGTTGCCGAACGCGGCGTGCCAGGGGTGCTTGCCGCCCAGCGCCTCCACCTTGCCCAGCCACCAGTGGTAGCCGTACTGGCGCCCGTCGCCGGTGTCGATGTGGGCGCGGGTCGCTTGCGCCAGCCAGTCCGCCGGGACGATGGCGCGCCCCTGCCACTGGCCCTGCCGCAGCACCATGCGCCCCAGGCGCGCCAGGTCGGACGGCCGCATGTGCAGGCCCGAAAACGCCAGCGGCCGGCCGCGCAGGTCCTTGTCCCACACCCAGTCGGTGATGCCCATCGGTTCGAACAGTTGCGTACGCGCGAACTCGGGCAGCGTCACGCCGGTGTGGCGCGCCAGGAGCTGTCCCAGCACGGCGGTGCAGCCGGCGTTGTAGTTGAAGCGCATGCCCGGCGGCGACGCCAGCCGGTGGAAGAACAGATAGGGCGCGGGCGCGCGCCAGTGCAGGCGCAGCTCGTCGTTCAGCGCGCTGGAGGCGTGCATCTCGTTCCAGGACAGGCCACAGGTCATGGTCAGCAAGTGGCGGATGGTGATCAGGCCGCGCCTGCGCTGCGCCAGCTTGCGCAATTCCGGGTACAGGCCGGCGACCGGCGTGTCCAGCCCCGGCAACAGGCCCTGGCCTTGCGCGATGCCCCACAGCAGGCCGGTGACGGTGCGGCTGACGGAGCGCATGTCGTGCCGTGTGTCGGCGTCGAAGGCCACGTCGCGCCGGAAAGGCGACCAGGGCGCGTGGTCGCGCCCGCGCTTGTAGGCCTCGGCCACCATGACGCCGCGCCGCTCCACCAGCAGGCTGTGGAAATTGGCCTTGTCGGCGGCGAAATCCCGCAGGACCTCGTCCAGCCGGGCTGGGTCGAACCCGTTCATGCACCGCGCTCCTCGCTGACGCCGCTGGCTCGGGCGTCCAGGGTCGACGCTCAATGTATCAACGCAATTGCTCTATGTCAACAAAGCCGCGTCAACCGTGCGCGCCGGGGCGGGCGCCGGCGGCGTCGCGGCGGGCTGGCCGGCGATCCAGCGCAGCAGCTCGCGGCCGAACACGCGCACGCGCGCCGTGTCCACCTGGCGGCGTTTATAGGCCTCGTGGCTGGCCGGTCCGCTCAGGCTGCGGTCGTGGCTGGCCTTGTCCATCAGCTGGATCTCGTATTCGAAGAAGAAGCCCACGTCGTAGTCCGGTTCGGCGGGACCGTCCTCGCCCGATTCCTGGGCGGCGTAGGCGGGCAGGCTGGCGCCGCCGACGTCGTCGGCGTGCAGGTGGATCATCTTGCGCACGGTGACCTGGATGCTGCTGAAGCCCTCGCCGCTGTGCGGGTTGCTGGTGCGCGTCTGCGCCTCCGAAATGGCGAGCAGTTCCGCGTCCATGCGCTGCAGCAGCTCGGCGGGATAATCCTCGCTGCGGTCCAGCATGGCGCGGTATTTGACGAACACCTGCTTGGCCGCGTCCATGTCCAGCAGCGTGTTGCGGGTGCGCTGGGAATCCACGTTGGTCACCGACAGCAGGTGCGCTCGCTGCAGCGTCTGCAGCGCCAGCAGGCATTCGAAGCGGGTGTTGAAGATCATGCGCACGCCGAGGTGGTCGTACACGTCCGCCGCCAGGTAGCCGGCCTTTTGCAGCAGCTTGAGCAGGATGCTGTTGCGGCCCTTGTTGTTCTTGCGGTCGAAGTGCAGCAGCGGCAGGCAGGTGTCGCCGTGGCGCAGGAAGTAGTGGCCCTCGTCGCAATGGATCAACTCGTCGAGCGTGGCGAACACCTGCTCGCGAATGGTGTTGAAGTGGCGCAGCTTGAGGTTGTTGTCGATGTAGAAGATGCCGTGCATGACCTTGAGCACGGCGCACGACCACATGCGCAGCGTGTCGGACTGCTGGCCGCGGCGCGAGGCGTACACCAGCAGTTGCAGCGGATCCTCCGGATGGCTGACCTCGCGCGGGATCAGCGCCACCTGGCCCGGTTCGAGGAAGCTGCTGGCGATGAAGGCCACCGCCTCCCGGTGGGCGCGGCAGATCACGCCGGGGGCGGCGGGCTGGTCCAGGTCGAAGCCGTATTCCAGCACGAACTGGCGCGCGTCGCGCAGGTTGCGCAGCGCCAGCGCGCCCAGGTCGATCGCGGAGACGCCGCTGGCGATCGCGTTGAGGTAACCCCAGTTGAGCGAGAACTTGCGCGTACTGGTCTTGAGCGACGCATGGATTTCAGTCATGTCTTTATGCCATCAGCCCTATCCGATAAGAAAGTATCGCAGTCCGCATGGACCGGGTCAACGACTGTCGTATGTGCATTGCAGCACGCCGCGCGGCGTGGATGGGGTGCGCCCGCGGCCGGGGCCGCGGGCGGGAGACGCTAGTAGCGCTCGGGGCGCAGCTCGTTGTCCGGCCGTTCGACGTCGGGCTGGACCGGCAGGTCGCGCGTGGCGCCGGGCGTGGCGGGCTGGCGCGCGTTGTCCAGCGTGTCGCCCGGATAGGTGGCGGTCCCGCCGCCGGTGGAGCCGGTGGCGCCGCTGGCGCCGTAGGTGGTCAGCGCGGGCTCGAAGCGGGCGGCCGAGCGCAGCTCGTTCCTGTTCTTGGTGTCGGTGGGACGCTTGAACTGGTAATCGGTGGCGGTGGGCGGACCCTGGTCGATGGCCATGGTGTTCAGCGCGGGCGTGTCCGTGGGGTTGCGCGGATTGACTTCCTGCGCCCAGGCGCATGGCGCCGAGATCACGGCCGCGGCCAGCAATAGTGCCTTGGTGTTCATGGGCTTCTCCTCAAAACTATAGGTGAAGCGCCATTATTGCCCCGCCCGCGTGCGCCCGAAGTAGGACTCCTTCTCATGTGGCGGTCGGAGTAAGGCCATTGCTTCCGCTCCGACCCCGTTGAAAATACCCCTGGGGTATTTAGAAAAAAGCCCCGGGTTTTTCAAAATAGCCCTGGGCGCTTTTCGCCGCTGTCGCGCTCAGTTGAGCCAATTTAATTTGCTTTCGGAAAATTTTACACAATGGTAAGAAGGTTAATGTTGCAGTTCTTTAAAGTAACTTAAATTTCCTTTGAAAATCAATTATTTGGAGTAATAGCGGGATGGATGGCACATTCGTTGCTTGTCGATCGCAAGTGTGTATACGACAAACCTCAACAGGAGACCCCCATGCGAGCCATGACTTCCGCCCTTGCCTTCACCCTTGCCCTGCTGGCGTCCGGCCAGGCCAGCGCCGGCCCCGTTCCTTCGAGCTACAGCTTCGACGTGGCGACCGACTGCGGCACCTATTGCTACACCGACAGCGGAGGCGAACTGACCAATGGCGCGCTGGGACGGGCCGGCTGGGAGGTCAACCTGGGCGGCGGCCCGGCCGCGGAATGGACGGGATGGACCGACGACCGCGTCAACATCGATTTCACGTTCTCGGGCAAGTACGATTTCACGGGCGTGCACGTGGGCAGCACGCAGGACAACATCGCCGACGTGGTCCTGCCCTCGTTCGAGGTGTACGGCTGGACCGGCTCGGCGTGGGCGCTGGCGGGCAGCTTGACCGTGCCCCTCAGCAGCGCGAACGACCGGGCCGTGGGCTCGATGGCTGCGCACGTGTTCCTGGACTTGACCGGCCTCGGCTTCTACACCGACCAGCTGCGTCTGTCGCTGGTGGCCGAGGGGCCGTTCACCTTCATCGACGAAGTCACCTTCGACGGCACCGCCCGGGTCGCCAACGACGTGCCGGAACCGGGCAGCCTCGGGCTGCTGGGCGCGGGCCTGGGCCTGTTGGGCTGGTCGCGCCGCCGCCGTGGCGCGCCACGGCGCGCCTCAAGCGCGGCCTGAGACGCCGCTTGATGCGCCGCCCGCCGCGCCGGCGCCGAAGCGCTCGACAATGAACTCGACAAAGCTGGCCAGCTTCGGCGTGGACTGGCGGTCGCGCGGGTAGATCAGGTGCAGTGGACGGGGCGGCGGCAGGTAGCCGCCCAGCACCGGCACCAGCAGCCCGCGCGCGATCTCGTCGGCCAGCATCATCTCCGGCTGCATGACGATGCCCGCGCCCGCCAAGGCGGCCTGCTTCAGCGCGTGGCCGTTGTTCGAGCGCAGCCGGCTGGCGCGCATGTTGAAGGCGGGCTCGGCCTCGTCCAGGCGCCAGCGCACGTGCCGCGGCCAGTGCGAGAAGTCCAGGCAGTGGTGGCGCGCCAGGTCGGCCGGCTTTTGCGGCGTGCCGTGGCGCGCCAAGTACGCCGGCGCGGCGCAGATCGCCATGTGGATGGGCCGCAGCGCGCGCGCCACCATCGAGGTGTCCTTCAGGTGGCCGACGCGGATGGCCGCGTCCAGGCCTTCCTCCACCACGTCCGCCAGCCGGTTCGACAGTTCCAGCTCCACGTTCACCTCGGGATGGCGCTCCAGGTAGTCGGCCAGCGCCCCCGCCAGGCACTGCCCGCCGAAGGCCACCGGCGCGCTCACCTTGAGCGTGCCGCGCGGCGCCGCGCGCATGGACTGCGCGCCCCGCTCGGCCGCCTCCACCAGCGCCAGGATGTGGCGGCATTCCTCGCAGTATTGCGCGCCGATCTCCGTCAGACTCTGGCTGCGGGTGGTCCGGTGCAGCAGGCGCGCGCCGACCAGCTTTTCCAGCGCGGCGATATGCTTGCTCACCATCACCGTCGACAGGTTCAGCGCCCGCGCCGCCGCCGTGAAATTGCCGGCGTCCACCACCCGGACGAATACTTCCATGCTGCGCATCTTGTCCATGGGGATTGTTAAACGTGGGTTAAAGATGTTGTAAATGGTATGCTATTTTTAAAGAATGTGAAAAGCCCGATACTGGTCGCTCCTGATCACTTCCGGTGCCCGGCATGACCTACTCTCTCTGGCTTTCCTTCCTCGCGGTGGCCTTGGCGGCGACCTTCAGTCCCGGTCCCGGCGTGCTGCTGGCGATCTCGACCACGATGGCGCTGGGCCCGCGACGCACCGCGTACAGCTCGGCCGGCAACGCGGTGGGCGTGTTCCTGGTGTCGTGCGTGGCGGTGAGCGGGGTGGGGCTGCTGTTCCAGCGCTCGCCGCTGGCCTTCACCCTGCTCAAGGCGGGCGGCGCGTGCTACCTGGCGTGGCTGGGCGTGAAGCAGTGGCGCCAGGCCGGTGCGAAGGAGCCGGCCCCCGCGCCCGCGCCGGCGGCGCGCGAGGGGGCGCCGGCGCAGCCGGCACGGCGTGAGCGGGAGCCGACGCCGAAGCCGGAGGACGGCCGCTACGCCGTGTTCGCGCGCGGCCTGGCCGTGGCCTGCAGCAATCCGAAAAGCATCGTGTTTTTCGCCGCGATCTTCCCGCAGTTCATGCCCATCGGCACGTTCTCGGTCGCGCGCTTCCTCGTGCTCAGCCTGACGTTCGTGGCTTGCACCTTCGTGTCCCATTTCAGCTACGTGCTGCTGGCCGCGCACGCCGGCCCGGCCATGCTGGCGGGCGAGGGCATGCGGCGCTTCCAGCGCTGCATGGGGGCGCTGTTCGTGGCGCTCGCCGCGGCGATGCTGCTGTACGCCTAATCCGGGCGCGGCGTCAGGCGCACCGGCATGGCGCTGGGCCGCATGGTGAAGGCGGACACCTCGGCGATGGTGGCGGGATCGACCGCCAGTTCCAGCGTGAAGTTGCGCGCCAGCATGGACAGCACCAGCCGCAGCTCCACGCCCGCCAGATGCCGGCCCGGGCACACCCGCGGCCCCGCGCCGAATTGCGCGTAGGCGCGCGTGTCGTGCGGCTGCACCTGGTGGTGGCCGGCTTCCCAGCGCTCGGGCAGGAAGGCGGCCGGGTTGGCGAAGTGGTCGCTGTCCAGCATGGACGGGCGCAGCAGGAAGAAGATGGGCGTGCCCGGCGGCAGGGCGACGTCGCCCAGCACCGTGTCGGTGACGGTTTCCAGGTACAGCGCCGGCACCACCGGCTTGAGCCGCGTGGCCTCGTGCGCCACCGCCTCGAAGAAATCGAGCCGCTTGATGTCGTCGAACGCCGGGCACACGCGCGCCTCGCCCAGCGCCTCCACGGCCGCCGCGTGCATGCGCGGCTGGATGTCCGGCCGCGTGCCCAGGAAGTACATGGTCCAGGCCAGCGTGTGGGCGGTGGTGTCCTCGCCGGCCAGCAGCACCGTCATGACGTTGGCGAAGATGATGTCGTCGGTGATCCCCGAGCCGGGCTGGGCGCTGCTTTGCAGCATCGCCTCCAGCAGGTTGTGCGGATGCAGGGGCGGCAGGCCGGCCATGCGCTTGCGGGTGCGCTCGATCAGGCCGTGCACGTGCTCCTGCACCACGCGCAGCGAGCGGTCGAACTCCCTGTCCCTGGGCAGCTTGATGTAGCGCCACAGCGGGAAGGGCGCGTTGACGCGGGCCATGATCATGGGGAAGATGAGCGCCATGTGGTCCTGGATCGCGTCGCCCGGTTTCTCCAGCGTGTTCGGGTCCTCGCCGAAGGCCAGCGCGGTGGTCACGTCCACCGTGTAGCGCGCCAGGTCCTTGCCCATGTCGACGATCTCTCCGTGCTCGGCGGCGCGGCGCCAGTGCCGGTGCAGGCGCTCGGTGATGGCGTGCATGGCCGGGAAGAAGGCCGGGAAATTGGTCGACGCCAGCGCGTGCATGACCAGCTGGCGCTGCGGGCGCCAGCCCTCGCCCTCGACCGAGAACACGCCGTTGCCGCCCATTTCCTTGAGCACGGATTCGATGGGCGAGAAACGCCGGTACTTGTCCGGCCGCTCGCGCAAGGCGGTCTGCAGCATGCCGGCGTCGGCGCAGACCAGCACCTGCTGCGGGCCCAGGCGTATCGTGAAGACCGGCCCCAGTTCGCGCTCCCATTCCTCCAGCACCAGGTGGATGCGCTTGGGGTCCATCTTCAGCGCGTTGCCCAGCACGGGCACGCCCTTGGGCGAGGGCAGGTCCACCAGGGTTCTGGCGCGGGTTGCGGTTTCCGTTGTCATGGAGGCGTCCTCGTGCGCCGCGGCGGCGCGTTGCATGGCCTGGACTGCTTGAAGGCGGGCTGATCCATTGTATGCCCTTTGCCCGCGCCGGCGCGCCCGCATGCGCCGGGGGAATGGCGGTATGATAGGCTGACGCGGCCGGGCGGCGCAGGCTGTTCCGGTGCGATATCGACAAGTAACCAGGAGATGGGCATGAAACACGCAATCACGGCGGCTTTGCTGCTGGCTTTCGCCGGCGGCGCGCTGTCCGCCGACTACGCCACCCCGCAGCAGGCCGAGCAACTGGTGGCCAAGGCGGTGGCGGCGGTCCGCAAGGACGCGGCCAAGACCTACGAGGAAATCACGGCCAAGGACGCGGCCTGGGTCCATGGCGACCTGTATCCGGTGGTGTACGACCTGGACGGCAAGGTGCTGGCCCACGGCCAGAACCCCAAGATGGTGGGCAAGGATTTGATCGAGCTGCGCGACGCGGACGGCAGACCCTTCGTCCGCGAGCGGGTCGACCTGGCCAGGCAGAAGGGCAAGTTCTGGCAGAACTACAGCTTCCTCGACCCGGTGACCAAGCAGATCCTGGCCAAGCGCATGTACTGCGAACGGCTCGACGAGCGCGTGGTCTGCGCCGGCGTCTACGTGCGCTGAGGGGCGTCGTCGGCGGCGGCCGGCGGGTGCGTGGGCAGCACCACCCGGAACACCGTGCCCGCGCCCACCTCGCTGCGCACCTCGATCGCGCCGCCGTGCTTTTGCACGATGCCGTAGGACAGCGACAGCCCCAGCCCCGTGCCCTGGCCGATGGGCTTGGTGGTGAAGAAGGGCTCGAAGATGCGGCTCAGGTGCTCGGGCGCGATGCCCTTGCCGGTGTCCTCGATCTCGACCCACACGTTGGCGCCGTCGTGGCCGGTGCGCACGGTGATGCGGCCGTGCTCCTCGATCGCGTGGGCGGCGTTGATCAGCAGGTTCATGAACACCTGGTTCAGCTGCGACGGGTAGCATTCGATGGCGGGCGGCGCGCCGTACTCCTTGACCACCTCGGCCTTGTACTTGATCTCGTGCCACACCACGTTGAGCGTGCTGTCCAGGCCCGCCTCCAGGTCGGCTTGCTGGCGTCCGCCGCCGTCCACGTGTGAAAACTCCTTCATGTCCTGCACGATGCGCTTGACGCGGTCCAGCCCGTCGAGCGACTCGGCCAGCAGGCTGTCCAGGTCCTCGCGCAGGAAGTCGGCGTCGATCTCCAGCTTCAGGCGCCGCATGTGCTCGCTGTCCGCCGGCGCCAGGCAGGCTTCCCTCTCCTGGTAGGCGTCGAGCAGCCTGAACAGGTCGCGCGTGTAGCGCTGCAGCGAGCCCAGGTTGGAGTTGACGAAGCCGACCGGGTTGTTGATCTCGTGCGCGACGCCGGCCGCCAGCACGCCGATCGAGGCCATCTTCTCCGATTGCAGCAGCTGGCTCTGCGCCTCGCCCAGCTTGCCGATCAAGTCCTGCTGGCGCGCCTTCTCCGTCTGCAGCGTGGCGTTGGCCAGGCGCAGGTCGGCGGTGCGCTCCAGCACGCGCTCCTCGAGCCGGTCGCGCGACTGGCGCAGCGCCTCCTCGGCCAGCTTGCGCTCGGTGATGTCGGTGTAGCCGAACACGCGGCCGATGATGCGCTCGCCCAGGTACTGCGGCCGCGACTTGCATTCGAAGACACGGCCGTCGGTCAGGCGGAACAGGTCCTCGGCCTCGCCGCGGTCGAGCACTTCGCGCAGGCGGCCGCGGCAGACGTCCGCCTCCAGCACCTGCGCGGACAGGAATCCCAGGATGGCCTCGTCGTTCCCGGCCAGCAGCAGCTCCTCCGGTATCCGCCACATGGCGCTGCACAGGCGGTTCATGCTGGTGATCTTGCCGTGCCAGTCGAGCACCAGGATGCCGTTGCCGGTCGACTCCAGGGTCGCCTGCAGCTGCGACAGGGTCTGCTCGAGCGCGTCCTCGACCTGCTGCTGGTGCTGGATGTCGCGCGCCTGCACCAGCAGCAGCGGCGCGCCCTCGTGGTGGATCACGTGGATCGACTTGGCCACCGTCAGCAGCGCGCCGTCGGCGCACTGGTACTGGCCCTCCTGGGCGTCGATGGCGTCGTACTGGCCGTTGCGCACCTCCTCCCAGTAGAACACGTCCTGCAGCGACGATTCGATGTCGGTGATGCACATGCCCAGCAACCGCTCCTCGCTATAGCCCAGCACCTGCGAGGCGACCCGGTTGACCACGGCGATGCCCAGATCGTCCGGCCGCACGAGCAGCATCATGTTCGGGCAATGGTCGAGCATCAGTTGCGGCAGGCTCTTCATGGCGGGGCGGCGCCCGCCGCACCCGCGTCGAAGTAGTAGCTGACGCGTTTGCGCGGGCTGAGGTAGTGGTAGATCTCGCGCGGCACTTGCGCCGGCCGGATGGCCTTGACGATGTTCAGGTCCGACTCGCGCTCCATGTCGACCAGGATCGCCTCGTCCCTGGGCACGCTGGCGTCGTAGATGGCGACGATGGGTTTCATCGGCTTGAGCGTGTTGACGGTGGCGACCATGCCCATCACGCCGTTCGACAGCTGGACGATGGTGCCGGGCGGATACACGCCCAGGCAGCGGATGAAGACCTGCAGCAGCTTGGGGTCGAACTTGCCGCGCAGCTTGGCGAACATCATCGACAGCGCCTCGTGCGGCGTGAGCGCGGCGGCGATGTTCATGGGATTGCACAGCTCGTCGTAGAAATTGGCGATCGAGACGATGCGCGCCAGCACGCCGATCGCCTCGCCCTTCAGCCCGCGCGGGTAGCCGGCGCCGTCGAAGGTCTCGTGGTGGTCGCGGATGACGGCGTTGCTGACGGCGGACAGGCCGAGGCGCTCGCCGATGTCGGCGCCGTACTGGCTGTGCATCTCGTACAGGTTCTTTTCCGCGTGGCTCAGCGGGTCGAGCTTGTTGAGGATCTTGTCGGGGATGTTCTTGTGGCCCACGTCGTGCATCAGCGCGCCCATGGCCAGCGGGCCGGCCACCTCCTGCGGCAGCTTGATGTCGCGCGCGATCATCATCGCCAGCATGGTCACGTTGAGCGAATGGTAATAGACCTCCTCGCCGCCCATCTTGTCGCCCATGACGTGGATGGCCAACTCCGGCGCGGCCAGGATGGAATCGACGATGCCGGTGATCAGCTCGTTGGCCTGGCGCAGGCTGTCTGCCGGGCGGGAGAACAGGTTCTTCTCGATGTCGCGGATCGCCTTGGCGGTGTTGACGAAGGCGTGCTCGATGCGGGCGGCGTCGTCGCGCTGCGCCTTGATGCGCGCCATCATGGCGCGCTTGGCCAGCAGCTCGGCCGAGGGCTCCGGCGCGGCCGTCGGCGGCCGCGCCGCGGCCTCCTCCGGTTCCGGCGCGGACGGGGGCGCGCCGGCCGGCAGGGGCGGGGCGTCGCTCAGGGCTGGATCGTAGCGCACCGTCGCCAGGCCGAGGCCGCGGATGGTCTTGAGCTGCTCCTCGTTCTTGATCTTGAAATGGCTGAACGCGAAGGGGTGCTCGAACCATTTCAGGTCGAGATGGACGTACAAGCCGACCTGTAGCTGATCGATCGAGATGCGTAGGCTGTCGGGCATGTTCATGGGACCAGCATACCTGCCTCATGCGCCGTGATCAACCGCGCCCCCGCGCAACCGTGCGGGCGCCCGGGCCGGCGGCGGGCGCTTCAGCCGCCGGCGCCGCCGCGATAGGCGGCGGCCGCCAGGTGGGAGTCGAGGAATTCGCGGAAGTCGGTGATCTTGCCGTCGCGCACGGTGAACAGGTGGACCCAGTCGCTTTCGAAACAGGCGCCGGTGGCCCGTATCGTGAACGCGTAGTGGCCCAGCACCACCACCCGCGGGCCTTTGGCGATGAACTCGTTCGGCGCGAAGGCGCGCACCTCCTGCGCCTCGCCCATTTCCCTGAAAAACGCCATCACCTGCTCGCAGCCCTGGCGCTTGCCCGAGAAGGCCACGCCGGGCACGGTGGGGATCTCCCACGAGATCCCGGGGGCGAAGTAGGAGCGCATGCGCGCCGTGTCCCCCGTGGCGAACGCTTCGTAGCACTGTCTTACGATGCCAAGGTTGGCTTGCTCGTCCATGATATGCGCTCCGTGTCGACTGCCTGGAGAGTCAGTATTGCCCCCGCTTGCCCGAAACACAAGCGCGGCGTATGGGCCCAAGTGACGGACTCGCCAAACGCGGCGGGTGTCGTTTCCAGGCCACACTGGTCCGCCCGCTGAAGCCGGGCCGGGTGCGGGCGCGCTGGCCGCCGATCGGCTGGATGCCCGCTCCTTAAATTGGTAGCGCTATCGTTTTCATTTCGTTAATATGTTAAGCACACATTAACAATGAAGGAGGAGACCACGTGCGGAAATGTATGAAGCGTTTGCGGACCATCGGCCTGGCCGCCTTTTGCCTGGCGGGCTTGTCGGCCCACACCGGCCACGCGGCGCAATCGACAGCCCCGGTGAACGTCACGGGCGGGCGGATCGCCGGCGCGCACGCCGGGGATCTGAAGACCTATTTCGGCGTTCCCTTCGCGGCGCCGCCCGTCGGCAAGCTGCGTTGGCGGGCTCCGCAGGCCGTCGCGCCCTGGAAGGGCGTGCGGGACGCGCGCGGCTTCTCGGCGGCGTGCGCCCAGACGGCGGTGTGGATTTCCAGTCCCAAGAGCGAAGACTGCCTCTACCTCAACATCTGGGCTCCTGAAAAAGCCGGGAATCTTCCCGTCATCGTCTGGATACACGGGGGCGGCTACTACGGCGGCACGGCCTCGCAAGCGGCGTTCGACGGCGGCAACCTGGCCAGGCGCGGCGCCATCGTCGTCACGGTCAATTATCGCCTCGGCATATTCGGCTTCTTCGCCCACCCGGAATTGACGGCGGAGTCGCCCCACAAGGCCTCCGGCAACCAGGGCATCGAAGACCAGATCGCCGCGCTGCGCTGGGTGAAGAACAACATCGCGGCCTTTGGCGGCGATCCCGGGCGCGTCACCGTCATGGGCGAGTCGGCGGGCGCCGAATCGGTCACGATCCTGGTCGCGTCGCCGCGGGCGAAGGGGCTGTTCCAGCGCGCCATCGCGCAGAGCGGCAACTACGCCATGCCGCTCGACCCGGGCGAGGACGGCCAGTTCGACCGGCGCGCCGCCGAGGCGCAGGGACTGGCGTTCGCCCAGGCCGCGGGGGCGAAAAACCTGGCCGATCTGCGCGCCATGAGCGTCGAGGCCCTGCAGAAGCCGGCGTGGGCGCCGCATCCCATCGTCGACGGCCACGTCCTGCGCGAAGACCTCACCACCACCTATCGCCAGCGCCGCCAGAACGACGTGCCCCTGCTCGCCGGATGGAACGCGGAGGAGGGCAAGGACCTGGCCCCGGAAATCCTGGGCACCGGCGCGTTCAAGGCCGCCAACCACCGGGAACTGGTGGCCAAGCTGCTGGGCCACGCGCCTTCCGGCGCGCTGCTGGCGGCCTATCCCGGCGCCACCGATGCCCAGGCTGCGGCCTCCATCAATCAACTCACCAACGACTGGTGGGGCTGGCGCATGTGGTACTGGGCGGACCTGCAGGCGAAACACGGCCGGGCCAAGCCCTACCTGTATTACTTCGCCCACCGGCCGGCTGCGCCCGCTGCGCCGTGCGGCTACGGCTGCGGCGCGGGGCATGGCGCCGAGATCCAATACGTGTTCGACCAGCTGGACCAGGACAAGCGCGCCTGGACCCCGGCGGACCGGCAACTGGCGGCCAGGCTGGCCGACACCTGGGTCAATTTCGCGCGCAGCGGGAATCCCAACGGAAAAGGGCTGCCGGATTGGCCCGCCTTCGACGGGTCGGACGCGTCCGTGGTGCGCATCGGCGGCGAGGCCGATCTCAAGCTGCAGGGCAGGCTGCCGGACTTCGCCCTGTTCCCGCGGCCGGTCCCGAAATAGGCGCGCGACGTCGCGCTACAGCAGCGTCAGCGCCGGCCCGCCCGCTTTTCCCAGCCAGGTCGTCGCGAAGCGTTTGCGCGTGGCGGCGAGGGCCGCGTCGTCGCCGCGCCGGCGATAGACCTCCATCAAGCCGCTCAGCGCCCAGCCGTTGCTGGGCGTGCGCGCCAGCGAGGCGCGGAAGGTGTTCTCCGCCTCGTCCAGCCGTCCCGTGCGCAGCAGCGCCGCGCCCAGCGACTGCCGCACCGGGTAGTACCAGTACGGCGGTTCGGTGTAGGGCAGCTGGTCCTGGATCGCCACCGCCTCCTGGTAGGAGCGGATCGCCGCCGGGAGGTCGCCCTGGGCGTCGGCCAGCCGGCCGGCGGCCACCGCGCGCGCCGTGCGGACGATCTCGGGCGCCGGCACGCCCCAGTCGGTGATGGGCTTGAAGTCGGCCGTGCGGGCGATCGCGTCGATGGCGTCGATCTCCCGGCGGCTCTCGGCGGCGTTGCCCTTGCGCGCCTGGGCGACGGCGCGCGCGTAGTGCCACATCGCCTTCACCAGCACGAAATCGGTGCCCGGATCGGGCAGCGCCAGCAGCGTTTCGGGACTGCTGAACTGCACGTGGGAGAAGTACGGCGCCGCCTTCACCGGCTGCATCATGGCGAACTGCCTGAGCTGGACCGGGGCGATGGCCTTGTCCAGCTTGGCGGCCGCGTCCAGGGCGGTGGCGCCGTCGCCGCCCATCAGCGCCGAGACCATCACGAAGTGGAGATTGTGCGGGTAGTAGGCGCCCTTGTAGACCGGGTCGCTGGCCGAGCGGCCGAAGTATTTCTCGTCCACGGCGACGGCGTCGAGATTGCTTTGCAGCGCGTCCTTGTACAGGCCCAGCCGGTAGTAGATGTGCGAGGGCATGTGCACGATGTGGCCGGCGCCGGGAATCTGCCGCGCCAGCCGGCGCGCGTACGGCAATGCCTTGCCCGGCTCGGTGGACGCCTCCATCGCGTGGATGTAGTAGTGGATGGCGCCCGGGTGGGTGGGGTGGCGTTCCAGCACGCGCTCGAGCGCGTCCACCATTTCCGTCGTGCGGCCCCTGGGCTTGGCGCCGCCCGCCTCCCAATAGTTCCAGGGCGACAGGTCCATCAGCGCCTCGGCGAACAGGACCTGGATCGTGTCGTCGTTGGGGAAGGCGCGCGCGGCCTCCGTCATCGCGGCCGCGTAGGCCTGGTCGAGGGGGGCGCGGTCGGCCGGGGCGGTGGCCTCGTAGCGCTGCGCCACGGCCCGGATCAGGGCCTGCTCGGGGCCGGTGGCGCGCGCGGACAGGTCGAGGGCGCGCGCCGCCGCGGCGGCGGCGGCCGGGTAGGCCTCGGGGAACATGGGGGCGTTGATGTTGGGGCCGAGCACCAGCGCCTCGCCCCAGTGGCACATGGCGCAGTCGGGATCGTGCCGCTGCGCGGCGCGGAAGGCGCGCGCCGCCTCCGCGTGGTTGAAGCCGTAGGTCAGGCGCATGCCCTGGTTGAAATAGGCTTGCGCCTGGGCGCTGGCGGTCGTGATGGGCACGGCCAGTTTGCCGAGGTCCTTGTACAGCGGGGGCGTGCCCTCGGCGGGCCTGGCGGCCGGCTGTCGCCCGGGCTGGAAGGGGGCGGTTTCGGCCTGGGCCAGTATCATGCGCTCCAGCAGGACGGGGCGGCCGTCCTGCGCGGGGGCGCAGACGGCGCCATTGTCGAACAACAGCTTGGCGAGGCCGGGACGTTCCGCTTGGCCGGCCGGCAGGAATGCCAGCGCCGCCAAGGCGGTCGTTGCCGCGGCCGCCGCGATGGGGGTGATTTTCATGGATGGCTCCAGGTCGATGCATCAGGCTGATAACCCGTGTTGGACCAAATCCGGAAGGCGCGAGTTCCTTGGAGCTTCAACCGGTGAAAAGCACGGACGGCTAGGCGGCCGCCTTCCGGCGGGCCGCCAGCATGCCGGCGGCGCCGAGCATCAGCAACGCAAGCGAGCCTGGCTCGGGAACCTGTTCCGGCTCGGGGGAGTAGAGCGGAATGATGTCATTGATTTCCGGGACATCGCCTGCTTCCAGATACGCGAGCAGCCCCTGCAAGATCACACCCTCGGTCACCTGGCCGCTGACAATGGTTCGGCTGCCGGGCTCGCCGTACATCCATGCCGGTTCTGCCTGGGGCGACTGGCTATTGCTGCCGAATACGCGGTAGGTTCCTGCGGTGGAGGTCGAGCCGAAGCTAAGGGCCAGTTTGTACAGGATGGTGTCCTGGTTGTTGAAGACGGAAAAATTGGTCGGGCCCGCGCCTGAAAAATGCGTGGAAGCCGCGCTGATATTGCTCATGCTGCCCGAAGGGAAAAATTCGGCTGCGTGCATGGCGCTTCCGCCGCTAACGGCAAGGTCAAAATACGCGACCGCCTTGTTGGCGGTATTTTGCACGAAGTAGCCGTTCAGCTGTCCGCCATCGGAAAACGTGACGCCTGAAAAATCGTATTGAATGAAACCCGCCTGCGCACTGAGCGAAAACATGGCTGAGAGCAGCCCGGCCGCCAATTTGGTTTTCCACATGGTCATTCCTCTTAAATTTTTGTAAATTGATGAATAAGCAATATGTATGCCCGGAAATTAACTTGTTTTATATCAAGGACTTGGTAGCGCTAGCGTTTCCATTTCCTAAATGCATGTAAAGCGCACCGACAGTGGATGGCGTCATGGAAGGAACATCGCGAGATTGGGCGAACCGCCGCCGCGCCGCGCTGTCAGACCGGTTACTGAAGTCGGGACCCGCGCAAATCCCTGCGTCGGCCAGCCCCAATCAACCCGGGAGAACCGCCATGAGCCTATCCACAACCATCCCTTCCACCCAACAAGCGCGTGACCCGGGAGGACCCGATCTCGCCGCGGTCAAACAACGCCAGCAGGCCACGTGGGCGAGCGGCGACTTCGCCGTCATCGGTGTCACGCTCCAGATCGTGGGCGAGACGCTGGCCGAGGCCGCCGATATCCGCGCCGGCGAGCAGGTCATCGACATCGCGGCGGGCAACGGCAACGCCACGCTCGCCGCGGCGCACCGGTTCGCGAAAGTCACCTCCACCGACTACGTGCCGGCGCTGCTGGAAAAGGGGCGCATGCGCGCGGCGGCGTAGGGGCTGCCGGTGGCGTTCCGCGAAGCCGACGCGGAGGCGCTGCCTTTCGCCGATGGCGGTTTCGACGCGGCGCTGTCGACGTTTGGCGTCATGTTCACGCCCGACCATGTCCGCGCGGCAGGCGAAATGCTGCGCGTGGTCCGGCCCGGCGGCCGCATCGGCCTGGCGAACTGGACGCCGGAAGGCTTCATCGGGCAGTTGTTCAAGACGATAGGGCAGCACCTGCCCCCGCCGGCGGGTTTGAAATCGCCCGGCATGTGGGGGAACGAGGAATACTTGAACGGATTGTTCGGCGCGCAGGCGGCCCATATCCACGCGGAGCGGAAAATCTTCAACTTCCGGTACGCCTCCGCCGCGCACTGGCTGCAGGTGTTCCGTGATTTCTACGGCCCCGTGCACAAGGCCTTCGCCGCGCTCGACGCCGGCGCCGGCCAGGCGCTCGAACACGACATCATGGCGTTGCTCGAACGCTTCAACACGGCGGGCCAGGCGTCGCTGGTGGTGCCGGCGGAATACCTGGAGGTGGTGATACGCAAGCGCTGAACCGATGTCGCCACCCTAGTGATGCAACTGCGCGGCAACGGAGGCCTGGCCGGTTTGCTCCGGCCGGAAGGCTTTTTCGGCCGCCGCCGTGTCGTAGTGGATGTCGAGCCGGGCCACCTTGTTGTCGCGCAGGGTGAACACGTGCACCCAGGCGCTGTCGTAGCTGCGGCCGGTGGGCTTGGCCAGCCAGCTTGCCTGGCCCGTCACCACCACCTTGTCATCCACCGCCAGGAACTCTGCCGGCTCGAAGCGGTTGGCGTGCGCGGCGGCGTCAAGCTTGGTGAAAAACCGCGCGATCTCCGCCTTGCCGTGATAGGCGCCGGCGAAGGGCAGGAACTCCGATTCCGGGCCGATCCACTCGGCGTCGTCGTGATAGAGCTCCAGCAATTTGCCGATCTCGCCGCGCTGGAATAGCCGATATCCCTCGATTACAAGTTGCTTGTTCTCTTGCGTGCTCATGATATCCCCCTGTTATATCGGCGGTCCGATGGCAGTCGCGGGTAGTCATGCCGGGGAGGGCCGGTGTATGAAGCCTAGTGCCGCCGGCAGGGTTGTCAAGCTCCGCCGGACCCGGCAAACCTTGCGCCTTTTTTTCAGCGGCTGTCGACGCTATGTCGGTTTCCGCACAGAACGGTTTCGTTCCCCGGCCGTATGCTCAGGGTGCATGAGTTCGAACCTTGATCCACTACCGCGGTTGACAGAAAATGAGCACGCCCACCTCCACTCCCCCTGACGCCGCGAACAACGAGGTCCCGCCGGGACACCGAAAACGACGCCGGCCCGCTCCCCTGTCGCTCGCCGCGTGGAGGCAATTCGTCAACGTGGCGAAGCCTTACTGGCTGGGGGAGGAAAAGAAAAAGGCCTGGATCCTGCTGCTGGTCTTGATCGTGTTGATGCTGGTCGAGACCAAGTTCGCGGTCATGCTGAACAACCAGGCCGGCGAGATGACCTCGGCGCTGGCCGCCAAGAACGGCGACCGCTTCTGGACCTCGGTGCGGGCCTGCCTGTTCGTGCTGGCGTTCGCGGTGCCGATCTACGCCTTCTACTACTATATGCGCGACCTCTTCGCCAACCAGTGGCGGCGCTGGCTGACCAGCCGTTTCCTCGACGGCTATCTGAAAGGGCGCAAATACTACGAGCTGGGCTCGGACAGCGAGATCGACAACCCCGATCAGCGCATCAGCGAAGACATCAACACCTTCACCGGCAGGTCCATCCACTTCCTGCTGATCTTCCTGGGCTCGATCATGCAGCTGGTGGCGTTCAGCACCGTGCTGTGGTCGATTTCGCACCTGCTGGTCGGCGTGCTGGCGGTGTACGCGTTGATGGGCACGGCCGTCGCCCTCTACGTGTTCGGCAACCCGCTGATCCAGCTGAATTTCTGGCAGCTGCGGCGCGAGGCGGATTTCCGCTTCAGCCTGATGCGCCTGCGCGAGAAGGCCGAATCCATCGCCTTCTATCGCGGCGAGGCGCAGGAGCGCGCGCATATCGACGGCAAGTTCGACAAGGTGATCCATAATTTCGCGAAGCTGATCAAGAAGCAGCGCTCCCTCAACCTGTTCCAGCGCACCTTCAGTCAACTCACCCTGGTGCTGCCGGGCGTGATCCTGGCCGAACGCGTCTTGTCGGGCGAGCTGGAAGTGGGGCGGGCGATACAGGCGGCCGGCGCGTTCACCGCCGTGCTCGCCGCCGTGGCGGTCATCGTCGACAACTTCGAAAGCCTGAGCCGCTTCGTCGCGGGGATAGGCCGCCTGCAGACCTTGTCGAACCTGGTGCTGCCCGGCGCCGAGCCCAAGGCCGGCGCCGACGACAAGCACCCGCGCATCCAGCTGCGTCCAGGCGCGCACCTCGCGCTGGAAGCCCTCACGCTGCATCCGCCGCAGTCCGAACGGGTGCTCATCAAGGAGCTGAGCCTGGTCTTGAAGCCGGGCGACGCGCTGCTCATCACCGGCGACAGCGGCTGCGGTAAAAGCTCGCTGCTGCGCGCGATCGCCGGTCTATGGCACACGGGCAGCGGCGTGATCCAGCATCCGCCGCTGGAGGACTTCTTCTTTCTGCCCCAGCAGCCCTATCTGCAGTCCGGCACGCTGCGCAGCCAGCTCATCTATCCGAGCGCGGAGTCCAGCCTGAGCGACGAGCGGCTGTTGGACATCCTGGCGCAGGTCCACCTGCCGAGCCTGGCCGAGCGCGTGGGCGGCCTGGACGCCGTGCACGACTGGGAAAAGCTGTTGTCGGTGGGCGAGCAGCAGCGCCTGGCCTTCGCCCGCGTGCTGGTGCACGAGCCGCGCATCGTCATCCTGGACGAGGCGACCAGTGCGCTGGACAGTGGCAACGAGGCCTCCCTATACGAGCGCCTGCGCGGCGGCGGCGCCACGCTGATCAGCATCGCCCACCGCCCCGCGGTGCTGCGCCACCATACCCATGTGCTGCAATTGATGGGCGAGGGCGCGTGGGCGGTGCACGAGGCGGGCGCCTACCGGTTTGACGCGCCGGTGGACACGTCGCGCGGTGGCGGTGCCAATGCACAGCCGGCGCAGGCGCTTAGGGTGGCGGCCGCGGGGTAGGTGGTGCGCGTTGGCGCATGCGTGCTCATCGCAAAAACGGACCATCGGGGCGGGCCGGGCGGGCGCCGGTTTTCCCTATGAAAAAGGACGGAAATACGCCGCGCGAGCCAGGGCGCTTCTCGCAGTTCGTCGCAAAATACGCCCTCGGGAATGAGCAACTACGCACAATTGCGTCGTTATCGATAACTTCCCCGAACAAATGAAACTGCCTCTCTCACGCGTCGCGATGGCCATCACCATTCTGTGCTCGCATGCCGCCGTCATGGCGCGGCAGGCCGAAGGTAAACTGGCGCCGCCCCCCGCTTCCACGGAACCCGCGCCAGGGGTCGCGGCCCCCAAGGCGGGCGAGCTCGTCAAGGTCGAAGTCAAAGGGGCGCTGGAGTCCTACGACCCGCGTCGCGAGGACACCGCCAGCAAGACCGTGCTGACGCATGAGGAAATCATCAAGTACGGCGACACCAATGTCTTCGATGTGCTCAAGCGGGCGCCGGGCGTCACCGTCATCGGCAACAGCATCCGCCTGCGGGGACTGGGCAATGGCTACACCCAGGTGCTGGTCAACGGCGAGCGTCCCCCGCCGGGCTTTTCCATGGAAGCGTTGACGCCCGATCAGATCGACAGGATAGAAGTGATCCGCGCGGCCACGGCCGAGCATTCAACGCAGGCGATCGCCGGCACCATCAACATTGTCCTCAGCAAGGTGGTGTCCAGGACGCAGCGCGATTTGCGGCTGAACGCGAGCCGTAGTGGAGAGCAGCACAAGCTGATGGCGCTGGGCACCCTGGCCGACCGTTCGGGCAAGCTGTCGTATTACCTGAACGCGATGATGTCGCAGAATGTGGACGGGACGCCAGGTTCCACGGTCCAGCTTCTGGCCGCGCCGGACGGGCAGGTGCTGCAATCGCGTGAAAAACGCAGCACGAGGGACATGCGCACCACCAGCGGCGGACTGCTGCCCCGCCTGAACTGGAAGCTGGATAACGATGGGCAACTGAACTGGAATACCTATCTTCAGGGACAACGTTCGAGAGGCGGGTTTTCCAACCTGACGACCAGCTCGGTCGGCGCATTCGCGCCGCCCGATTATCGGGATAGCCGGAGCACGTCCAATGTCGATGACCACTTCGCCGGGACCGACCTGAACTGGGTCGCCAAGTTATGGGGCGGCAAACTCGACGCCAAGCTTGGCGTGTCGAAAGGCCGCGCCAGCATCGAGAATCGCGCGCTGTCGAGTACCGCCGACCGCGTCACCATGCTTCGGCGGGACACCGATACCACCAATGACTTCGGCAACGTCAACACCAGTGGAAAGTACGCGCGCTCCCTGTTCGACGGACATGCGCTTGCTGTCGGATGGGAAGCCAATTTTCACAAGGTGGACGAGAACATCGACCGTACCGAAGGCTTGGCCGGCGTCGCGCCGAAGACCATCCACGAGGTGTTCACACCGCGTGTCAAGCGCCGGTCGGTGTTCGCGCAAGACGAATGGAACATCACCACGAACTGGTCGATGTACTTGGGCGCACGCTGGGAAGGCATACGCACGGCGAGCGAAGGCAGCGGCCAGGCGGGCACGACCTCGCGCAGCGGCGTGCTCAGCCCTATCGCCCAGACCCTGTACAAGTTCCCCGGCGGTAGCGGGCGGCAGTTGCGGATGGCGTTGACGCGCACCTACAAGGCGCCCAACACCTATCAGCTCAGCGCACGCCGGTACGAGGCCGATCAGAATGATCGTTTCAACCCCGATACCAGCGGCAACCCGCGGCTGCGGCCCGAGCTGGCCAACGGACTCGACGTGACATACGAGCATTTCTGGGCGCCGGGCGCGGTACTCTCGGTGGGAGGCTCGGCCCGTCAGATCAAGGACTACATCCGCGGCAGACTGGCCCAGGATGCGCAGGGCCGATGGCTGGTTCAACCGCTCAACAACGGCACGGCGCAAGTGCGCACGCTGGACGTGGAACTCAAATTCCCGCTCAAGGCCGTCATGACGGACGCGCCCCCGTTTGACATCCGGGCCAGCGTGAACCGCAACTGGTCCAGGGTCGAGTCCGTACCTGGCCCGGACAATCGCCTCGACCAGCAAGTACCGCTGAGCGCGGTGTTCGGCGTCGACTACAAGGTGGACACGTTCAGCGCGGGCGCCAACCTCGCCGTCCGCGCGGGCGGGCCGGTGCGGGTTTCCGAAGAACAGCGCAGCCGGATGCAGGCGCGCCGTGAACTCGAGCTCTACTTGCTATACAAGATCGGGACTGGGCTGCAGCTGCGTTCCGGCGTGAGCAACGCCCTGGGCGAGGACACGCTTGGCGACACGAGTTACGAGGATGGGCGCGGAACGAGCCGCAGTTGGAGCCGCGGCCCTGGTTCGGCGAAATTGCAGGTGAATCTGGAAATGAAGCTCTGACCAACGACAGCGCCGGTCCGCCCGGTCCAGTCGAGGGGCGCGCGGTCGGCCGGGGCGGTGGCCGCATAGTCGAGAAAGATTGAAAACCGACCAGCTGTTCCGTTAATCTTGAGCCTCATCAAGAAGGAAGTGAGCTTCGACAACCCGTCCGCCGCCATCAAACTCGCAGCCACGTTAAGCCTACCTGAAGGCAAGGGGCCGTTTCCCGCGGTCGTGCTGATTTCCGGCACGGGCCGCAATACACGTGACGAAGAGGTCGACGGCCATCAATGTTTTCTCGTCATCGCCGACGCCTTGAATCGCCGGGGGATCGCGGTGCTGCGCTACGACAAGCGGGGCGTGGGCGGCTCCAGTGGCGGCTATCTCGGGGCCACGACAGCGGATTTCGCGTCCGACGCCAATGCGGCAGTCAACTTCCTCAAGACCGACGCCCGCATTGATGCACGCCGTATCGGCGTGGTGGGCCATTCCGAAGGGGGGATCATCGCGCCGGCCGTGGCAGCGGAGAACAAACATGTCGCCTTCTTTGTCATGATCGCCAGCCCGGGTATCCGGGGCGACAAGCTGTTCGTACTGCAATCGGCGATGACGGCGCAGGTGTATGGCGTGCCGGCCGATATCATCGCCAGGCGCAAGCTCTTCGATCAGCGGCTATACGACGCGATCATCTCCGCGCCGACCGGCGAAGCGGCTCGCGAGCAGGCGGAAGCGCTGGTGGCGCGGGGTGTCGCCGACAAGGTTATCGATGCGAACGATGCCGAGACGCTGCCAATGAGTTTGACGAGCGCGTGGCAGCGCCACTTCCTCGCTTATGATCCAGCGATTGCGTTGCGCAAGTTGAACGTGCCGGTACTGGCGCTGAACGGTTCGCTGGACGTGCAAGTGCCGGCGACGGAAAACCTGGCGGCCATACGCACCGCGCTTCGGGACAACAAGGATGCGACCGTGCTCGACGACGAGACCATGGCGCCAGGCGCGCTCAAGATCATCACGGATTGGGTGGCGGCGCACTGCATGCGAATACCCCGGAATCAAGCGGATTAAAAGCGCAGAGTCGCCGGCGCCGGTGGCGATCACCTGCGCGAAGTCGGCTATCGTCGGCACCGTCGCGGTGCTGCAGAGACCGCTGTTCCGCCAGGGCCGGAGCGCGCTTGCGCTGGCCCTGGTGGTGTCGATGGCGTTGCCGGCCGTCCGGTAACGATTTCCCGGCCGCGAATCCGGGATTGGCCAGTCAATCAAACCGTTCCGTCCCGCCCCATGCACTGCTTCACCAGCTCCAGAATGGCCTTGGAGCGGAATCCCTTGGCCAACGCGGTCAGCTGGTCGGCGAGCGGCCGGTAGCGTGGGTCGAGCTCGGACAGGTAGTGTGCCCGCTGCAATATGTTGCGCATATTGCCCTGCATGGCCAACTGGTGCAGGACGGCCATTTCCTCCGGCGGCGGCACCACCAGCGGTACGCCCGGCTCCGGCGGCGCGGGCGGCGTTTCCGGCGCGGCGATGATCCATTCGAGCTTGAGCAGGGCGCCGACCTGCTCCAGCAAGCGATCCAGGTTGACCGGTTTCGGCAGGAAGGCGTTCGCCCCCGCCGCCAGGCTGCTGGCCGCGTGGTTGTCGCCCGCGCTGGCGGAAACCGAGATGACCGGGACCGTGTTGAAGTCCGGCGACTGGCGCAGCCGGCGCATCGCTTCCAGGCCATCCATTTTTGGCATCACCAAGTCCATCAGGATCAGGTCCGGCCGCGAGGCCTGCGCTTGCGCCAGCCCCTCGGCGCCGTCCTCCGCCTCGCACATCGTGAAGCCCAGCGGACTCAGCATATCGTTCAGCACCATCCGGTTCTCGCGCACGTCGTCGACCACCAGGATGGTTTTGCGCGCGCCATGATAGCCGCCGACGATGCCGTGCGCGCTGGGCGAGGCCGCGGCTTGCGCCAACCGCACGTCCAGCTCGAACCAGAAAGTGCTGCCTTCGCCCGGGCGGCTCTCGACCAGGATATCGCTGCCCATCAGGCGCAGGAACTGGCGGCTGATCGCCAGTCCCAGCCCGGTCCCGCCGAGCCGCTGCCGCTGGTCGCCGACCTGCTCGAAGGGTTCGAAGATCACTTCCCGTTCCTGTTCGCCGATGCCGACGCCGGTGTCGCACACCTCGAAGCGCAAGCGCGTAGCGGAGAGGCGACGCACCCGCAGCGTCACCCGCCCGCGATCGGTGAATTTGATGGCGTTCGACAGCAGGTTGAGCAGCACCTGGCGCAGCCGTTTCTCGTCGGCCTGTATCGCCGCGGGCAAATCGGTGGCGATCTCGGTGACATATTCCAGGCCCTTCTGGGCCGCCTTGACCGCCACGATCTCGCTCACGATAGAGAGGAATCCGCTCAGCCGGACCGGGGTTTCGTACAGCTCCAGCTTGCTGGCCTCGATTTTCGCGAAGTCCAGGATATCGTTGATCAGGTTCAGCAGATGCTCGCCGCTGTGCCGGATCACGTTCAGCCCCGTTTGCTGGTGGTCGCCGAGCGCGCGGTCGCGTTGCAGGATCTGCGTATAGCCCAGGATGCCGTTCAAGGGCGTGCGCAATTCATGGCTCATGTTGGCCAGGAAGGCGCTCTTCGCGCGGTTCGCCGCGTCGGCGGCCTGGCGCGCGCTGCGTTCGAATTCGGCCTGTTTGCGTTCGGAGAGGTCGAGCACAAAGCCGACCGCGTGGTCTTGCGACCCTTCCAGCAGGGCGCCGCCGATCAGCACCGGCACGCGCCGTCCATCCTTGCGGACGAACTCCTTCTCGTAAGAAATCAGCTTGCCGGTCCGCAGGACTTCCTCCGTGGCCCGCGCATCGGCGGCGGCGTATTCCGGCGGATTGAAATCGTTCCAGCGCACCCCGCCGGACGCCAGCTCGTCGCGGCCATACGCGATCAGGTCCAGGAAGGCGTCGTTGGCGTCGCTGATATTGCCTTGCAGGTCCCAGAAGAAGATGCCGATGATGTTCGACTCCATCAGCCGGCGGATGCGCGCCTCCCGTTCGCGCAAGGTGGCCTCGACCCGCTTGCGCTCGGCGTTTTCCTGTTGCAGGCCGGCATACAGCAGCGCGTTTTCCAGCGAGATCGCCGCCTGCGAGGCCAGCAGTTCCAGCACCGTGATCCGCTCCGGCGTGAAGGCGTGGGTGGTCAAGGTGTTCTCCAGATACAGCACGCCGATCAGCCTGGCTTGCAGGACGATCGGAATGCACAAGACCGATTTTGGCCCGCCGCCGGCCAGGTAAGGGTCGGCCGAAAACGGGTTCGGCTTGGCGGAGTCGGACAGCAGCACCGGGGTCTGGCTGCGCCGCACATAGTTGAGGATGGTCTCGGGCACGGTCGATGCCGGCGGCGCCTGGCCCAGGTGCAGGCGCACTTCGGCCGACTGTTGCGTCAGGCCGGCTTGCGCGGCGAGCTCCAGCTCGCCGCCACGCAGCAGCAGCAGGGCGCCTGTCTGCGCGCCGGCGCTTTCCAGTACGATGCGCATCAGCGTGTCGATCAGCTCGTCGAGCACGATCGGCCCCGAGATCGCTTGCGAGGCCTTGGCCACCGACAGCGCGTCCAGCTGCGCCATGCCCGCGTCGACGGCCGCCGCCGGCGGCGCCAACCGCGCGGGCAACTGCGGGTAGCGCTGTTCGAGCTGCCTGGTTTTGCCCTCGGCCCCCCAGCGCGCAAAGCAATCGCGCGCCTCGCACAGGTGAGCGCGGGCCGCGGTCGCGGCGCCGCGCGCCAGGTAGAAGCGTGCCGCCGCTTCATGCGCCACGCCTTCGTATTGGACGAAGCCGTTGTCGCGTGCCGATTGGATGGCTTGCTGGTACAGGCCCATCGCATCGCTGTCGCGCCCGTCGAGACGCGCGACCTCGGCCGCGACCAGCGCGTGCTTGTCGGCAAAGGCCGGCCCGCAGTTCTCGGCCCATTCGCGCAACTGCTCCGCATGGGCGCTCAACTGTTCGCGCCAGCCATGGCGCTCGTCGGCCGATCCGGCCTCGCACATGGCCGCCAGGGTCAGTGCGGCGTAGTAGTGGTACTCCAGCACCAGGTGGGGCAGGTTGGACAAGGCCCATGACTGGGCGCGCAAGGACTGCATCGCCGCCGTCGCCTCGGCGAGGTCGCCCGACAGGTAGCGGGCCTGCATCTTGAACAGCAAGTGCCGGCCGATCGGCTGGGCGGTATGGTCCGCTTGCAACCGCGCCTCGAAGACGGCCTCGTCGAAGGCCCCGGTCCCGGTCCCGGCCCCGCTGTCGCTGAACGTGGAGAAGTGGGCGGTCCGGCCCTGCATGTTGGCGATGAAGCGCCGCTGGCTGGTGAGGACGTTCACGTCGTCCTGGTATTTCGCCTTGCACACAAAATCGAGGCCCTTTTCGGACTCCTGCCACACGGCATCGAGGGGAGCGCCCTGCAGCAGCCGCGCGCCGATCAGCAAGACCCAGTTGTTGCAGGCGGTGAGGACATCGCCCGTCTCGCGGGCCACGTGGAAGTTCAAGCGGAGAAAGTCGATGGCGTCCCCGACCGGTTGCGTCCACAGCGCGTTGACCGCGGCGACCAGGTACATCTCGGCCTTGTAGGTCGACCCCGCGTGGCGCTCGGCAAGCGCGCTGGCGAGTTTGCCGAAACGATAACCATCGGCATAGCGCCGGAACGTCGGGCCGAGCAAGAAGCCGAACAAGGCGTAGGCATACGGCGAGGCGTTGCCGATGCCGTGCAGCAGGCTCAAGTTCGTCATGCGGCAGAACGTCAGGCAAAACAAGGGGAAATCGGTGAAGGCCGCCGGCGCCGTCAGAAACGCCAGCATGTCCATGCTGGCTTGCCGCTCCGCATCTTGCATCGGCGGCGAGCCGGCGAGGTCTTCGATCTGCCGCGCGCCGAGGTTGCGCCACACCAGTTCGTATTCGGCCTCGACCTGTTGCCAGTCGGGATGGGCGGGCAGGTCGATGCCGCACAGGCGCAGACCGGCGAGCGCGCTGTCGACCGCCTGCGCGCATTCCGACCTGAAAACGTGCAGCCGGGACTTCTGGTTGTACACGGCGAGGCGCTCGGCTTTCGACCGCGCATGCAGCATCAGGCTGGCGATCAGTTGCTCGGCCATCAACAGCTCGCCGCTGAGGAATTCGCCATCCGCGCGCTCGAGCCACAGGTTGAACATCAGTTCATGCTGGCTGTCCCAGTCCCGCTCGCCGAACAGGGCCATGCCCGCCGCCAGGTAGACGCAGGCCGACGCATACGCCACCGAGGCCTTGGCCTTGCGCGCGGCGCGCAGGTTGAGCGTGGCCACCCGCACTTTCTCGTCCAGGTCGGTCAGCAGCGCGGCGCCCTGGTTGAACTGGTTTGCCAGATCGAACAACTGGGTGTCGATCTCGCCGGCGCCCAAGCCCGCCACCAGCGTGCGGCCGATGCGCAGATGCACTTCGGCATGCTGTTGGGCCGGGATCAGCGCATACGCCGCCTGCTGGATCCGGTCGTGCAGGAACTTGCCGCCGCCGCCGGACAGCAGGATCAAGTCCTCGTCGGCCGCGACCGCCAGGCGCCGCCGGGTTTCCTCGGCGTCCAGCCCGCCGACCAGCGCGAGCTGGTGCAGGTCGAACTTGTTGCCCAGGCTGGCGGCCAGCCGCAGCGTTTCCCGCACCGGCTCGGGCAGCCGGCGCAACTTGCCGGCCATGAGGTCGGCCACGTTGTCGGCCAGGTTCCTGCCGCGGATTTGCGCGACATCCCAGCGCCAAACCCGGCTTGCCGGATCGTGCCGCAGCACGCCGTCCTTGTGCAGCGCGCTGAGGAACTGGGTAAAGAAGAAAGGGTTGCCTTCGGTGCGTTCGAAAATCAGGCGCGTGAGCGGCAGGCAAGTGGCGGCCGGCGCGTGCAAGGTATCGGCCGCCAGCTGGTTCAGGTGCGCGACCGACAGCGGCGCCAGCTCGATGTCGAAGACGGGGGTGCCGTTGGCGCGCACCGCCTCGCGCGCCGCCATCAGCGGATGCGCGGCGCTGACCTCGTTGTCGCGGTAGGCGGCGATCAGCAGCAGCCTGCCGGCGTCCGGGTGCGGCAACAGATGCTCGAGGAATTGCAGGCTGGCCGCGTCGGCCCATTGCATGTCGTCGAGAAAGAGCGCCAGCGGGGTGCTGTGGGTCGTAAACACGGCCATGAAACGCTGGAACACTTGGCGGAAACGATGTTGCGCCTCGGCCGGGGGCAGCGCCGGCACCGGCGCCTGCGCGCCGATGATCAGCTCGACTTGCGGCAACACGTCGACGATCAACTGGCCGTGGGCGCCCACGGCGGACTGGATCCGCTGGCGCCAGTCGTCGATCCGCTCATCGCTCTCGGCCAGCAGTTGCTGGACCAGGTCGCGAAACGCCTGGGCCAGTGTGGCGTAGGGCACGTCGCGCATGAACTGGTCGAACTTGCCGGAGATGAAGTAGCCGCGCTCGCGCACGATAGGCTGGTGCAGTTCATGCACCAGCGAGGACTTGCCGATGCCCGAATAGCCCGATACCGTCACCAGCGTCGCTTCGCCGCTGGCCGCCATGCGGACGAAGGCGTCGAGCAAGGCGGCGCGCTCGCGCTCGCGTCCATACAATTTGTGCGGAATCTGGAAGCGCTCCGAGACGTCGTCGGCACCCGGCGGGAAAGGATCGACGCGGCCCTCGGCTTGCCATTGCGCCAGACAGCGCTGGAGATCGGCTTGCAGCCCGCGCGCGCTTTGGTAGCGGTCCTCCGGCAGCTTGGCGAGCAGCTTCATCACGATGGCCGAGACGGCCTCGGGGATGTCGGCCACCGCGCGGGGCGGTGGCGCGGTGCGCGCGATGTGGCAATGCGTCCACTCCAGCGGATCGCCGCCCTGGAACGGCAGTTGCCCGGTCAGCATGCGGTACAGCGTGACGCCCAGCGAATAGAAATCGCTGCGGTGGTCGACCGGACGATTCATGCGCCCGGTCTGCTCGGGCGACACATAGGCCCAGTCGCCGGGCGCGGCGGTGCCAGCGGCCGAGGCCGGGCCCAGGTCCATCAGCTGCAACACGCCATGCTTGCGGGCGATGACGAGATTGGCGGGCCGGATGTCACCGTGGATGAGCTGGGCGGCGTGCAGGTCGGCCAGGGCTTGGGCCAGCTGGCTGGCGATGCGCAGGCAATCGGGCAGGGCCATGCGAGCGCCGGGGTCCTGGACGGCATCCAGTGTCCGCAACTGGTGATCGGGAATGACCATGGTATCTCCTTGCCCTGGCTCACAATATCGCACAGTTGCTTCGAATTGCATACGCTTGCCGGAAGCGCAATTTTGTCAGTTTCTCCAATGGTCAAAATTCGATCGATGCCCCAATGCCAACCTGGAGGGGCGGGGTATACGTCACTTGCCGGGTCGATCCGAGGTTGGTCCCAGTAATCAGCATGCTCGTGATGGCGGTCGTATTGGTTGCGTTGCGGACATGGCCGTAAAGTTTCCAGCGCCCCGCCGCCGGCTGGATGGACGCGGCGAGATTGAGCAGGCCGTAGCTTTTCTGCATCGCGTCCGGCGTATTGAATTCAGTGAAGTAGAGTTTGCTGCGCCGCATATAATCGCCGCGCAGGGAGAGCTTGTGCCGGCCCACTTTGCGCGTGTATTCCGCGACCAGGCCCAGCTGCGCCTTGGATACCTGGGCGAGTTGCCTGCCACCGACATTGACCGCGCGGGTCGGATCGTTGCGCGTATCGGTATTGGTGAAATCGCGGTAGGTCGGCTTCATCAGCCCGAGCGTCGCACCGAGCAGCCACGCGGGCGCCGGCCGCAGCATGAGTTCGAACTCGGCGCCCTGGATACTGGCCTTGGAGGCATTGGCCAGGATGACGTTCGCGCTGCTGGCCTGGGCGACCTGCATGTCCTTGTAGGTGCTGCTGAACACGGCGGCGTTGAACGCGCCGCGCCGTTCCAGGAACCTGGTCTTCAGTCCGAATTCGAGCGCGCTCACCTTCTCGGGCTTGACCAGGCTGCCCTGCAACGCCCCCAGGTTGACCGCGCCGGATTTGAAACCGTTCGACAAGCGCGCGTAGCCGAGCGTGTCCGCCGCGAGCTTGTATTCGGCCCCGGCGCTGCCGGTCAGGCTGGTCCAGCCATCGCGCGGCGCGCCGGTGCGCGTTCCCGCCAGGCCGAAAGCGGGAATCGTGAGCGCCTGGTATTCGTCGGCGCGCTTGGTGTCCCGATTCAGCCGTACGCCGCCCAGCAAGGCCAGCGACGGCGTCAGCGCATAGCGCAAGTCCGTGTAGGCCGCGGCCGAGCGCGTGAGGATGGGGCCGCCCAGCTCGACGCGAAAGCCGCCCGGCAGCGCCGTGGTCAGGGACTGGCCGGGCACCAGGAAGCCGAGCGGCACCTGGGCCTGCAAGGAAACGTCCTGCCGCTGCCTGAAATCCTGCGCCGTCAGGCCGGCCAGCCATTGCAGCCTCGCTTCACCGCTGGAGGCGACGTGCAGGTCGATGCCGCGGTCGATGCTGGCGGTGGTGAAACTGACCATGGCGCTGGGCGCCGCGGTCTGGTCGCCGTCCCAGGCGTGGTGGACGCCGCTTTTACGCCACGCCGCGGTCAGGCTCAAGGTGGCGCCGTCGAGCGGGCGCTCGTAGATGGCCTGCAGCGAGCGCACATCGACCCGGTGGACGGCTCCCTGGCTCGCCTGGCGGCGCGGATCGGCCTCGGGATACAAGCCATACAGCAAGGACGAATTCATCAACGGGTCGATCAGCAGCGACAGGCTGCGCCCGTTGTCGTTCTGGTGGTAATAGCCGGCGATCAGGCGCAAGCTGCCGCTGTCGGCGAACCGGGTCGAGGTCTGCAGCCGTAGCGCCGTGGAATGCAGATCGTCGAGCCGGCCGGGCGGCGCGAAGACCGGCGCGCCGCTCACGATCGGGCCGGGCGGCATGCCCGCCAGCGGGTTCCTGGTGTAGCCGTCGAGGTCCTTGCGCTGGAACGACAGGCGGGCCGCGGTGGCGCCGCCGGCCAGCGGCCCGGAAATGAAGCCCTCGGTCTGCTTGCGGCCATAGGTGCCGGCCTCGACACCGAGGCGGGACTGGAAGGTGCTGGTCGGCCGTGCCGAAATCAGGTTCATCGCGCCGCCGGTGGCATTGCGCCCGTACAGCGCGCCTTGCGGGCCGCGCAGGATCTCGACGCGTTGCATGTCGAACAGGGCGACATTGGTGCTGGTCTGGTCGGACAGGTAGGCGCCGTCGGCATACAGCGCCACGCCGGGATCGCCCCCGGCCAGCAGGAACACGTCGCCGACGCCGCGGATGAAGATCTGCGTCGAGTTCTGGCCGGCGAACGAGGTGTTCGGCGCCAGGTTGAGCACGTCCGCGAGGCTGGTGGCGCCCTGGTCGGCGAGCCTGGCGCCGTCTAGCGCCGTGATCGCGGCTGGCGTGGTGTCGAGCGTCGTGCTGCGGCGTTCGGCGGTGATGGTGACGCGTTCGATCTGCCCGTCGGAGCCGGGCGGCTGTTCCGGCGTGGTTTGCGCGTGGGACTGCGCGGCGAGTAGCAGAGCGCCTGCCATGTACAGTCGGGGCCATGCAGCCATGATGGGCATCCTTGGAGTGTTGCAAACCAATGAACCAATCCGCCGGCCTGATTTCGCGCCAGCAACGTCGGTTATTTTACTGCGCCGCCGGCGGGCCAGAAAGCGAAAAGCCCACGAGTGTGCATCCGTGGGCTTTTTATTATCGTTCCTTGGCGGCCCGGGGCGGAATCGAACCACCGGTACAGATCGTGCCGACACTGGCAGTACACCGCCAATCGGTCGCCACCGCGCGGCAAGGCGCTTTGGATCTGGCCAGACCCGGCTGACCGATACCGCATTTGCGGTGGGCGATCCAGATGTGCCTATGCCATGGGGAATTTGCCGGACCGCTCAGCGTGTCCCGCCGCCGGCAGCCAGGACCGGCAGCGGGCGCTCAAGCTTGATGTCGGCCGACGACGCGCCAATCATCAGCCTGACCGGTACCGGCTCGACCTCGAAGGCTTTGCGCCGCACGTTCCAGTAAGCCAGCTGGCTGGCCTTGAGCGGAATACGCACGGTGCGCCGCTCGCCCGGCTTGAGCGTCACGCGCTCGAAACCCACCAGCGCGCGGCGCGGCCGCTCCACCTTCGACTTCGGATAGCCGACATACAGCTGCACGACGCTGTCGCCGGCCGTCTTGCCGGTGTTGGCCACGTCCACATCCACGCTGACCGCGCCGTCCGCCGCCAGGGCCGGGCCGCTGGTGCGCAGGGCGCTGTACTTGAAGGTGGTGTACGACAGGCCGTGCCCGAACGGATACAGTGGCTTGCCTTTGGCGTACAGATAGGTGCGGCCGTGGCGAATGTCGTAATCCATCATCGGCGGCAGCTGGCTTTCGGCCGCCGGCCACGTGCTCACCGTTTTCCCGCCCGGGTTGTAGTCGCCAAACAGCACTTGGGCCAGCGCCGTGCCTTGATCCTGCGAGGAATGCGCCATCTGCACGATGGCCGGAACGTGCCGCTGCGACCAGTTGATCGTGAACGGGAAGCTCGACACCAGCACCATGACGGTTTTGGGATTGGCGGCCAGCACGCGCTTGACCAGTTCCTCCTGCTTGAGCGCCAGCGTTTCGCGGTCGCGGCCTTCGCGCCCATCGCCCGGATCGGCGCAGGGTTTGGTGCCATTGTCGGTCCATTCCTTCGCCATGTTCGGGCCGCAGGTCGGATGGTTCCCGACCACCACCACCGCCACATCCGACGCCCGCGCCGCCTTCACGGCATCGTCGCCGTCGCGCGCGTGGTTGACCGTGACCCCGGGGCCCAGGGCCGCCTTGATGCCGGCCAGCGCCGTCACCGTGTGGGGCGCCATGCCGCCGTACCAGTCCCAGTGCACGCTGTCGGCATGCGGGCCGATCACGGCGATCGACTTGATGGCCGGCCTGGACAAGGGCAGGGCGTGTCCGGCGTTCTTCATCAGCACGATGGATTCGAGCGCCATCCTCAGCGACACCGCCTTGTGCCGTTCGCTCAGCCACGGTTCCGGCCCGTTCTTGATGGCGGCGTAAGGATTGCCCTCGGCCGGGTCGAGCAGGCCGAGACGCAGGGTCACCCGCAGCTTGAGCGCCACCGCGGCGTCCAGTTCCGCCTCGCTGACGCTGCCTTCCTTGAGCGCCGCGCGCAGTTCGTCCTTGAAGGTGTCGAGGTACTGGTTGAGGCCGGCCTTGAGGCCGGCCACCACGGCGGCCTTGTGGTCCGGGTAGCGCTTGTACAGCTTGGTCAGGTTGCCGATGGCGTAGCCATCGCTGGAGACCACCAGCGCGCCCCACTGGCCGATCACCAGGCTCTTGAGAATGGGGTGCACGCCCATCGGCGTACCGTTCCAGGCGTTGTAGGCGGCCATGACGCCGCGCGCGCCGCCTTCCTCGAAGCTCATCTTGAACGGCACCGCATAGTATTCCCAGAACAGCCGTTCGTCGAAATCGGACGACGAATTGCCGCGGCCATTCTCGTTGCTGTTGGCGAGGAAGTGCTTGAGCAGGGCGGCGGCGCGCCAGTACTTGGGGTGTTCGCCCTGCAGCCCCTTGACGAAGGCTGTGGACATGGTCCCGGCCAGGAACGGATCTTCGCTGTAGACCTCCTCGCCGCGGCCCCAGCGTGGATCGCGCGCCAAGTCCGCCTGCGGGCCCCATTGCAACAGCGATGGGCGCTTGTACCGGTCGCTGTGGGTGATATAGCGGCCTTCGTCGCCCTGCACCGCGGCGGCCTGCTGGACCAGCTTGGGGTTCCAGCTCGCGCCCATGCCGGGCGGCTGGGGAAACTGGGTGGTCGTAATGGCGTCGCGTTTGTGCTCGTCGCTGCCGCGCTGGACCAGTCCGTGTATGCCCTCGGAATCGCCGAAGCTGGGGATGCCGAGCCGCGCCACGCTGGTGTCGGTCGACAGCATGTCGATCTTTTCTCCCACCGTCATCAAGGACAGGATGTTGGCGATGCGCTGCCCGGCCGGCAGGGCCGGGTTCTGAAAGGGATGGCTGGCCGTCTGGCCCTGCGCCACCGCGCTGGCGCATGCCAGGCCGATCGCCGCGGCCATCCGCCGCACTCGCTGCTGTCGTGGCATGGTCGTCTCCTCGTGTGTATTAATCCGCGGGACGGTCGCCGACCAGGATGTCCACGGTGTTCTCGTACCATTGACCGAGGTTGGGCGCGCGGCTGGGCTGCCCTTGCGGTCCATGTTCGCTGGCGGACTTGAACTTGGTGCCGATCGGCAGGATCGCATTCATGAACGAGATATCGCCGGGCGGGAATTGCAAGCTGGTCGATTTCGGCTCAAACCCGGCCCCGCTGGCCTGCGAGGGGGTGAACACGCGCAGCGCGATATCGTCGCTGTGGTTGACAAAGGTCAGCGGCAGATTGCGCGTGGACAGCGTCGCCCAGTACACCTTGTCGTGGAAGCCCTTGAACTCCGGATAATTCCACGACAGCCCGGTGATGCTGTCGTTATAGTCCTTTTGCCACACGCCGAATTCCACGCCCTTGGTGCGGTTCTTCCATACGCGGTATGGCCCCTTGCCCAGCCAGCGCATGGCGGTGACCTGCTGTTCCGGATAGTCGAAGCTCACGCCCAGCGCGTCGGCCTGCTTGCCGGCGTCGAAGCCATACGCGTAATTCATGCTGAGCTTGCCGTCGCCGCGCAGGCGCCACTCCACCTTGCGCAGTCCTCCCGTGTACTCGGCGCGCACCACCGCGCCCTCGCCCTCGCGCGCGGCCTTAATCGATTTCAATTCCGCCGTACCGAACACCGGACGCGGCCCGTTGCTCAACGGCACCACCGTGCCGCCCTTGCTCAATGCGCGCAGATAGCCGGTCGCCTTATCGATCGACACGCTCAACGGCCCCGCTCTCATCTCGAAGGCCGCGTCCGACTCCTCGAGCGCCACCGCCCCGCCAGCCGCGGCGCTCATGCGGCTTGCCACCTCGTCGGCGCTGGCGATCATCCACGACCAGGTATAGATTTCGCGTCCGGTATGATCGAAAGCGGTCAGCATCAGCGCATCGTGCCGGCGCCAGTTATCCGGCAAGCCGATGCGGGTGACGCCGCGCATGCCGGGCGCGACCTCGGGCGGCCTGGCATCGCCCTGCGCGAGCACCTCGAAGCCCGGCGCCGTGCCGAAACGCACCAGTTTCCATTGCAGCCTGAGCGTGTTCAGGTTGGTGAAGTCGTAGCGGTTTTCCAGCACCAGTTTGCCGTCGAAGGAAGCCGGCAGGAACGACAATTCCGACATCGGCAGATACAACGGCGACCAGATTTCCTTGATCGCAAAGAAGCTGCCCTCCTTTTCGCGATACGGCCCGACGATGCCGTCCGGCGCCAGATTGCCGGCCACGTCGATCGCGCCGTTTTTGTCGCCGCGCACGATGCCTTCGTCGGCGAATGCCCAGATAAATCCACCGGCGCTGAGCGGGTGCGCCAGCATGGCTTTCCACCAGTCGTCCAGCCCGGCGCCGGCGCCGCCGTCGTACAGGCCGTGCAGGAATTCGGTCGGCATGAACACGTCGCGGCCATGGAAGAACGAACTGGCGCAGCAGTCGTAATTCAGATAGTGGGCGGTGTCGATGCCGCCGAAATTGGCCCATGGATGAATCACGGGGCGCTGTTGCAGGTCCCATTTTGCGTACAGCGGGTCGAGGGCCAGGTTGTACCCGCCCTCGTTGCCGTTGGCCCACATGATCACCGATGGGTGATGCTGGTCGCGCCGCACCAGTTCCTGCACCAGCGGCGTCGCGGCATCGGTGTCGTAGGCTTTCTGCCAGCCGGCCAGTTCGTCGATCACATACAGGCCGACTTCGTCGCACACGTCGAGGAAATGCTCATCCGGCGGATAATGCGACATGCGCACCGCGTTCATATTCATTTCCTTCATCAAGCGCGCATCGGTATAGCTGAGCTCCTTGCTGGAAGCGCGTCCGGAGGTCGGCCAGATCGTATGGCGATTCGAGCCCTTCAGCCGTACCTTGACGCCGTTGACATACACGCCGTCGTTCTTGCGCAGCTCGATGGTGCGAAAGCCGATGGTCTTGCTGACTTCATGCACCAGCCGCTGGCCATCGAGCATCTTGAAATGCGCCCGATAACGCCGCGGCTGTTCGGCCGACCAGGCCTGCACCTTGTCGATATGGCCGCTCAAGCGGGCCATGCCCTGATTCACCGTCGCCGTCATCGGCTTGCCGACCGCTTTGCCGTCCAGCGTGGCGATCTGCACGCTGACCCGTGCGCCGTCCGGCACGGCCCCGCCGGTAAAGACTTCGGCGCGAAAATCGCCGGTATGCTTCGCATCGACCGTCAGCCGTTCGAGATTGGCCAGCGGCTTGGCCTCCAGCCATACCGGCCGGTAGATGCCGCTGAACAGCCAGTAATCCCCTGCGCGTTCGGCCCGGTTGACCGACAGGTTGGCCGAGTAGCGGTTCACCGTGACTTCCAGCGCATTGCTCTGGCCCGGTTTGATCAGCTTGCTGATGTCGTAGCGGAATTCATAAAAACCGCCCTGGTGCATCGGCCCGGCGCTCTGGCCGTTGACCGTGACCCGGGTATCGGTCATGGCTCCGCCGAACACGATCTCGATCTGCCGGTCCCGCCAGTTGGCGGGCACCTCGAAGCGGTGGCGGTAGATGCCGGTCGAGTCCGGCGCCGGATCACTGGTGTTGTCGACGAAGTAGCGGTAAGTGCCGAAGCCTTCCATTTCCCAGTTCGACGGCACCGGAATGGTGGTCCAGGCGCCGGCCTTGCGGCCCCCGTTGACCATGAATTCCCAGTCGACCCGGTGGTCCTTGTCGGTGCCGCTCAGGTATTGCACCTGGGTGGCGGTGGGGGCCGGGGCGCCCCAGGCGCAGTTGCTCGCGGCCAGCAGCAGGCCGATCAAAATATGACGCATGTTATCTCTTGTGTAGTTATCGGTTCTTAAAATCCCCCCGCCATCGCGAGCCGGCGGATTGTGGTGCGAGCGCGCCCGACTCGCCGCTTGTTCTTGCCGGAGGTCAGGGGCTCTGTTGGGGCAGGCGGGTCGCGACACGGATGTTGATGGTCTCGCCACCACTTAGTCCTTTGTATATAAAGAACTATGGTACGCGTGCTTGCGAGAAAATGCACGCAATCAATGTCGGGTTGGGGGCCGGGTTTTCAGGGTCGGGATGGCGCGAAGGCCTCGCCGGACGGGTGCCGCGCTCCCGTCCGGGCCTGCGTCAGCGGCAGCCACAGTTTCAGGCAGGTGCCGCCGGCGCCGGAGGTCCACTGGATGTCGCCGCCGATGGCCGTGGTCCGGAATTTCTGGTTGGACAGGCCTTTGCCGCCTTGCGCCGTGCCGTCCACCGCGAAGCCCTTGCCGTTGTCCTCGATCGACACGGTGACGCCGTCCCGTTCGACGCCGGTCCCGACGCGCACTTGCGTGGCGTTCGCGTGTTTGATGATGTTGGCGAAGGCTTCCTGGAGTATCCGCAGGATGTGCAGGGCGTTGACGGGGGACAGCCAGTCGAGCGCGGGAACGTCGGTGACGCCCCAGACCAGCGCGATGCCCGAGTTTTCCAGCCGGTTGCCCAGGCGGTAGCGCAGCGCGGCCAGCAGCAGCAGCAGATCGGCCTCCACCGGTTCCATCGAATCGATCGCCAGCTTCAGGTCGTCGATGCACTCCTTGAGCACCTCGGCCACGGCCGCCTCTTCGAGATTGCCCTTCTCCACCGCCCACAGGGCCGAGCGTAGCGACGAGCCGACGCCGTCGTGCATGTCCTGCATCATGCGCTGGCGTTCGCGGCTCAGCGTGGCCTGCTCCTCCACCCGCAACAGGCGCTCGAAGCTGTCCGCCAGCTCCGCCTCGCGCTGCGCCAGGCGTTGCAGCAGCGTCTCCTTGCTTCTTTCCACCTCGCCCACGGCGCTCCGGTAGCGGCGCAACATGATGTAGCTGAAGGTGAGGAAGCACAGGATGTTGGAATAGGGGCCGAGATACACGCCCTCCATGTCGATCTGATTGCTTTGCAGGAAGCCGTCGCTCAGGGCCACCAGGATGCCCGCGCCAAAGCATGCCGCCACCAGCAGGCCGCTGCCGGACCTGCGCCAGGAGGCGGCCAGGCCGGCCACGATCACCGCGCCGCCGGCCAGCAGCAGGGTGATGGAGAGCACGGCCGGCGTCGCCGCCGTGTGGTCGACCAGTCCCAGCGCGGGCAGCGTCGCGATGGCGGTCAGCACGGTCATGCCGGTCAGGCACCGCGTCAGCCATCGCTGGGGCCGTTCATGCAATTCCAGGATGAAGAAATGCGAGGCCAGGATCATCCAGTACATGGAGTTCATCCTCAGCCAGGTCGGGATGTCGTTGTCCAAGGGGTGGCCGAGGAAGAACAGCACGCCGCGCAGGAAGGTGGTGGCGGCGATGCAAAAATAAATCAGGAAACGCCATTCGGTGCGCCGCTTGAACCAGATCAGCAAGGCCAGCAGGCCAACCGCCGGGAAGGCCGCGCCGCACATGGCGGGCAATTCGGTTTGCAGCATCAGCCGCGCCTGGTAGCGCCAGCGCAGCGCCCGCTCGTCGCCCAGCCAGATCGAGGTGATCGAATCGAAGCGCCGCGGCGTGCGCTCGAGGCGCAGCAGGATTTCCCCGGCCGGGGCGCCGGCCGTCGCGGCGGGAGCGGGCAGCCCGGCCCACAGCGGTACCCGGTTGCTGTTCCAGACCGGCCCCTGGACGGCGGCCTGATGCAGCAGCCAGCCGTCGCGATACACCGCGTACCGGCCATCCGCTTTCACGCGCGGCACGTAGAGCGCGAGCGCGGCGCCCGCCGGCGCCCCGGCGGCGCGCAGGCGGAACCACGAGACCTGGCTGGGGCAGGCGCTGTCCGGCAGCACCAGGGGCAGGGCGACCGTTTTCCACTGGCCGGGCAGGCCGGCGCTGTCCACCCGCGCCGGCGGCGGGGCGGGGGCGCCGCATGGCAGGTCCAGCATGTCGATGGTGGTGTGGCGCTGGGCGGAGGGATCGGCTGCCCAGGCCGGCACGGCGCGGAGCAACAGGAATACAAGCAGCAGCAACAGCGGGTTACGGGGAAATAAAGCCATGCTGGTGGGCTTCGTAGATGGCCTCGGCCTTGGAGTTGACCTTGAGTTTGCGGTAGATGCGCCGGACGTAGGTCGGCACGGTGTGGCGCGACACCTGGATCAGATCGGCGATCTCGTTGGCGGTGAAGCCCTTGGTGATCAGGCTGAGCACCTCCCGTTCGCGCGCCGACAGCAGGGCCGATTCCTCCTGCGCGCCGATGGCGGGCGGCGCCGGCGGCGCCTGGCGGAAACGCATCAGCACCTGGCGCGCGATCATCGGACTGATCGGGCTGCCGCCGGCGTGCAGGCTGCGGATCTCCTGCGTCAGGCTGGCGGAATTGTCCTTGAGCAGATAGCCGGTGGCGCCCGCTTCGAGCGAGCGCATGACATGCGCCTCGTCGCCGAACATGGTGGACACCATCACGCCGCAGGCGGGCCAGGCGTTTTGCGCCGCGTGGATCAGGTCGATGCCCGAGCCATCGGGCAGGCCCAGGTCCACCACCAGCACGTCGGCGGCCGGGCCTTGCAGCAGGACCATGCCGGCCGCCAGTGAACTGGCCACGCCCGCCATGACGCAATCGCCGCTGGCGGCGACCGCGTCGGTGAAGGCGCGCTGGAAAACCACGTCGTCTTCCACGAGGGCGACTCGGCATGGCGTGGTGTCGGGGATCAAGGTGGACATCTTTCAGTCTGGAACATGGTGCTGGGCCGAGCATAACACCATTTACCGGGAGAAACGGCATGTCCTCAATTTTGGGGGCATACGGCCAAATGTTGTTCCCTTACAATGCGAATTGACTAAATGCAATTCCACCAATAAAGCGCCAAGGCATATGCAAACCACACCATCACATAAACTTGGCGCCGGTGCGGCGTCGCTGCTGGCCCTGACCTCGCTGGCGGCCCACGCCGATGTGATCCGCGTCGATGGACTGAACCAGAAGGTCGTTGGCAGCTCGTCAACCACGGTGGGCCTGGACGTGGATAACAGCGGCACGAACGACATCTCCCTGTCGAATAATATTACGCACTCGGGCTATTCTTATTATATGAACCGCGCGGTCACGGCCAGCGGGCAGGGCGTGGGCGCCGCGGCGGTTGCGGCCGGCACCTTGATCGGGCCGTCGATGGCGATGTCGGCAACGACGACGCTCGATCTCACGACCACCACTACGGGAACGATGTACGAGAACCGCCCATGCGGCATCAAGGCGGCTCCGGGAGCATACGGTGAGCGGCCTTGCGGCTGGGTCGCCATTCCTGTCTACTACAATTTCACCACCATTAGCACCACCGGCGAGCACCTTTTGCTTCCGTTTCAGTTTTCCAGGGAGCAGCAGACGCAGTACGGCTGGCTCGATCTCTCCATCAGCGACCCCGGCTACGTCGCCTCCTATTACACCCCCTATACATTGCAGCCGTTCGATGTGACGCTCCATGGCTACGGCTACGACGACACGGGCGCCGCAGTGGCCGCAGGCGCGGCCGCCTTCACGAGCGCCGAGCCCGCTTCCGTGCCCGAGCCCTCGTCGCTGCTGATGCTGGCCACCGGCCTGGCCGGCATGGCGGCTTACCGCCGCAACAGCCGCGATAGCCGAAGCAGCCGAAGCAGCCGCCGCGCCACCGCGTCGCCGGCCTAGCCTGTGGCCTTGTCACCGATGGCGGCGCCGCGCATCGCCGCGGCGCGGGCGGGCGAACTGGATCTGGCTTTCGCCCTGCTGCCCCACGTCGCCAACCAGGGCGTGGCGGCCGAATCGGTGCTGGTCGCGCGCCAGCCCGGCCAGGGCGCGATCGCCGGCGTGGCGGCGTTTTCATCGACCCCGTGGGAATCGCTGCGTGGCGGGCTGCGCGGCGCGGTCTTCGTGCTGCCTTCGCAACGGCGGCGCGGCGTCGGCGGCGCGCTGCTCGCCGCGCTGGGCGCCGCCATCCGGCGCTGGGACGTCCAATACCTGCACGCGTGGGGAGAGTGGGACGCCGGCGGCGCCCCGCCGTTCCTGGCGCGCTCGGGATTCGAGCCGCAGCGCACCCTGCGGTATTTTGAAGCGGACACCCGCCATTCGGGCGCGCAATGCGACCAGGTGCTGGCGCGCCTGCGCGCCGGCGGACGCATTCCGGAAGCCGCCGCCGTCACGACGCTGGCGCCGCGCCACCTCCCGCAGGCCATCGCGCTGTACCGCCGCCACGCGGACCTCTCTCATGACGAGGCCGCCGCCCGTTTCGACGCGGCGCTGGCCGATCCCGCCTGCGCCGCGCTGTCGCAGGTGCTCGAACTCGACGGCCGGCTGATCGGCTTGCTGCTGTGGAAACGGGACGCCGCCGTGCCCGAGGTCGACCTGTGGATCACGCAGCCGGGCTTCCGCCACGGTTGGCCCGCCATGCTGCTGCTGGAAGCGGCCAACCGGCAACTGGTGCGGCAGGCGTTGCCGCGCTACCGCTTCGCCTGCAACGACGCGGCCGGCACCACGCTGCAGATCGCCCGCCGCGTCGACGCCACGCTGCTGCGCACCACCCAAACCCATGTCCTCGCGCTCTGAGGCGGCCGCCCCGCTGATCGTGTTGGCGCTCGACGGCGTCGACTGGGGCCTGTTGCAGGAACTGGCGGACCGCGGCCTGACGCCATTCCTGTCCAGCCTGGTGGAAGCCGGCAGCTGGGCGCCGCTGGATTTTCCGCTGCCGGCCTGCGCCGACAGCGGCTGGATCAGCGTCGCCACCGGCATGCAGCCGGACCGCCACGGGATCCTGCATCCGCTGGCAACCATCGATGGATCGCTGTTCGCGCGCGCGCCCGCCGCCGCCGCGCTGCGCACGCCCGCCGCCTGGCACGCAGCCGACGACAGCGGCCTGCACGCCGCCGTCATCGGCTGGCCGGCGACGCGCGGCCTGCGGCTGCGGCACGGCACGGTGCTTGCGCCGGGCGTGCAGGTGGCCCCCGGCGGCGAAGGGCAGGCGTGGCCGCTGGACCCGGCGTCGGTCTGGCCGGCCGACCTGCGCGACAGCGTGCATGCCTTGCGGCTGGCGCCGGCCGACATTCTGGATGGCGACCTGCGCTTCCTGCTTGGCCCCCTGGACGACGCGGACCGGCGCCTGCTGGCGCGGGCCGCCGCGGCGGCGCTGGCCGAATGCGCGACCCTGCATGCGCTGGGAACGGCCGCCATCGAAGCGCGCGGCGCGGACATGCTGATGCTGCGCCTGCCGTTCATCGCCGCCATGGCGGCGGCGCTGGCGGGGGTATCGGACCGGCAGGCGGCCCGCGTCTGCCTGGCGCGCTGCTACCAGTTCCTCGACCTGGTGTGCGGCCGCTACCAGAGCCTGGCCGGCCGCGAGGCCTGCTTCGCGGTCCTGTCGAACGGCGCGCGCGACGCCGGCTTCATGCTGCTGTGCGGCCCCGGCATCGCGCGCGACCGCGCCATTGCGCCTGTGTCCGCCTGCGACGTCTGGCCCACGCTGGCGGAAGTGCTGGGCCTGCCGGCAGGCGCCCAGCCCGACGGCCGGGTCATCGACGAGGCATGGGCCGCCGGCCCGGCGGCGCGCCGGCGCGCCGTGGGAGAGGCCACGGGCAAGGCCGCCGCGCCACCGGTGGCGCCGCTGACGCCGGCCGACATCGGCGCGACGCCGGCGGGGCCGGCGCTGTCGGAACAGGACCTGGCCGTTTTAGCGCGCGACGGCGTCGCCATGCCCGGCTTCGGACCGCAAATCGCGTTCGCCCGGAACATCGAGTGCGAAACGCGCCTGGCGCTGGCGGCCATGACGGCCTTGCGTGGCCGCCGGCCGGCGGCGCTGGCGCAGCTGCGCGAACTGGCGCTCGGCTTCGGCGAGGATCCGCGCGTGCGCATCGCCCTGGCCGAGCAATTGCTGCTGGCGGGCGAATACGACGAGTGCCTGGCCTACGCGCGCGAATTTCCACTGGTGCGGGCCGGCGGCGTGTGGGCCGACGCCGTGTACGGCGTCGTCGCCTACGCCCGCGCCGACTGGCCGCAAGCGGTGGCGCGCCTAGGCGCCCTGGCGGAGACCGCCGCGGCCGCGCCATCCGACGCCGCGCCGCAGCCGATCAACGCCGCCATGTGGCTGGGCCGGGCGCACCTGGCGCGGCAGGCATGGGGGCCGGCGGCGGCCAGTTTCACGGCCGCGATCGCCTACGACGGCCGCGACCTCCATGCCTGGTCCGGGCTGGGAATGGCCGAGTGGCGCCAGGGCCGATGGCGCGCCGCCGCGGGCGCGTACGGCCGCGCGGTCAGCCTGGGGCCGCGTTGCGCATCGACGCTGCTGCGCCTGGGCGCGGCATGGGAACGCTGTGGCGACATGGCGCTCGCGGCGCAGGCGCGTGCGCGCGCGATGGCGATAGACCCGGCGGCCGTGGCCCGCGCCGCCGCCGGGACGGACCAGGATTAAGGACGTGCCCGAATCAGCCGAAAAGCTTGCCCCGCAGCAGGTTCATGCCTTGTTCCAGCAATGCGTTTTCCGGCACTTGTCCATCTGGCGTCAGTTTGTCGATGATTTGAGGCAGCAGCTGGGCCAGTCCCGTGGCCGCGTGGTCGGGTTCGATGCCGGCATGCTGGGCGATTTGCGTGATATTTTCCGCGCCCAGGGCATCGGTGATCTGGTTGCCCGAGACCGGCTGGTTTTCGCCGGTGCCCACCCATGACGCCACTTGATCCGCGATCCCGCTCGATTGCAGCTGTTGCAATATCCCTTGCAGGCCGCCCGCATTGTTAATCAAACCCATCACGCCGCTGAGTAAGTCGCTTTGCGACACCGGGTCCTGCTTCTGGGCGCCCAGTGAACCGATGACTTGTCCTGCCAGTTGATCGAGTAATCCCATCATATGCTCCCGCAAGTAGTGGTTGAGAAAAATGGCAATAATGTCATGCAATTTCCGCAACCATTAGAGCACAAGTCGGAACTCGCAGGCGTGGCTTATTTGCGGGATGCTGGACGCAGGTGTCCTTCCGGTAAATCTGCATGAATTTGTTCGCCTTTGATGGTATTGGTTTACACGGTTGTTGCCGCTTGCCCGATTTTCATTTTCACCTTGGTGGGCGTGGTAGATGTTGATGTCTTTGCCGTGCCGCGCGGCGGCGAGCATACCCGGCCGATCTAACAATCGTGACCAAGAGCGGTGCGCGCCGCGATGCCAGTGGAGCGTGGCTGCCGGTGTGGTCACGCGAGGACTTGGTCCAGGCGGCCCACGACAATTTGCGTAACCTTGGGCTGGAGGCGCGGGAGGTGGTCAACCTGCGCAGCATGCTGAGCGCGCAGGCCCGCTGGAAGTGTCAGCCGGGACTGGTCCGGCACATTGGCCTGAGCAATGTGACGCAAGCTGCTGACGCTTTCGCCGAACATCCTGCTGATCCCGGGCGCTTCATCGCCCGCTCACCTGCAAGAGAACCTTGCGTCGGCCCGGCTGGCATTGCCCGCCGGGGCGCGTGAACGGTTGAACGCGTTGGCGGCAGCCGGACAGGGCTGACCTGGAAATGAAAAACGCCACCCGCCGGTGTTTTTCAAAGCGGCGGCACCGTGCTTTCGGCCCTGTGGCGCTCCAGGAAGGCGAGCAGCGCCTTCGACTGGAAGCCTTGCGCCATCGTCCGCAGGCGTTGCGCGAAAGGCGTATAGGCCGGATCGAGCGCCGCCACGTATTCGGCACGTGCCTTGATCGTGCGCATATTCCCGATCCGCGCCAATTGCCACAGCGCCTCGATCTCCTGGGCCGGCGGAATGACCAGATCGGCGCATTCCTCGTTGTCCGGGGCCTGTGGTTTCAGCGGCGCTTGCCTGGTAGTCCAGCGCAAGGAGAGTTGCGCGCCGATCGCGTTGAGCAGAACATCGTGGTCGATCGGCTTGACGAGGAAAGCGTCGACGCCGGCCTCGCGGCATTTCAATTCGTCCTCGTGGCTGGCGCTGGCGGTCACGGCGATAATCGGAATCCTGCGCCATTCCGGCAACCGGCGTATGCGGCGCGTCGCCTCGTTGCCGTCCACTTCAGGCATCATGACATCCATCACGATCAGATCGGGCTTGAAGCTGTCGAGCAATGCCAGGCATTCCAGCCCGTTGCCGGCGCTGGCCACGACGAAGCCCAGCGCTTGCAGCATCTCCATCAACATCGCGCGATTTTGCGGCACGTCGTCGACGATCAGCAATCTCCTGCGCTCGCCTTCATAGCCAGTGATGGTCCGCCGCGGCACCGGCTGGATGGCCGGGGCGTCGGTGGCGACCGGCACGGCGAGTTCGAACCAGAACACGCTGCCCTTGTCCGGCTCGCTGACGACGCCGATGTCGCCGCCCATCAGGCGCACCAGTTGCTGGCTGATGGCCAGGCCCAGGCCGGTGCCGTCCCGGCGCCGCGCCATGTCGGCCACTTGTTCGAAGGGGTGGAACAGCTTGCCGAGCTGTTGCGCGCTCATGCCGATACCGCTGTCGGCCACCTCGAAGCGGATCCGCGCGGTGGCTTCGCCGCCCCGGTCGGCGGCCCCGTCGGCGGGCGGCGCCGACAGTACCCGCAGGGAGACCGCGCCGCGATCGGTGAATTTGACGGCGTTGCCCAGCAGGTTGAGCAGCACCTGGCGCAAGCGCGTCTCGTCGATCGTCACCGCGGCCGGCAAGTCATCCGCCGGTTCGAAGCTGAACAGCAGGCCCTTCTCCTCGGCCTTGACGCGCATGATGTCGGCCACCACCCGCAGGAAGCCGTCGAGATGGGCGGCGGTCGGATGCAAGACCATCTTGCCGGCCTCGACCCTTGCCAGGTCCAGGATGTCGTTGATGAGGGTGAGCAAATGCTGGCTGCTTTCCTGGATGGTGGCCAGGCCGGCGGCCTGCCGCTCGGTCAACTGCTGGCGGTCGCGCTGCAGCAGCTGTGTATAGCCCATGATGGCGTTGAGCGGGGTGCGCAATTCGTGACTCATTTGCGCCAAAAAACTGCTGCGCTGGCGCGCCAGTCCCACCGCCTCGGCCAGCGCCGCCTCGCGCGCCGCTTCGGCCGCCTTGCGGTCGCTGATGTCGCGGGCCACGCCCACCATCCCCAACAGCGTGCCGTCCTCGTCCAGCACCGGGGCCCGGTAGGTCTCCATCCAGACCAGGCCGTTCGCGCTTTCGATGGCCTGTTCCACGGTGACGCGTTGGCGCGTCGCGATCACCTCGGTGTCGTTGGTGAGATAGGGGGCGGGCAGTTCGGGCGGCCACAATTCGTGGTCCGCCTTGCCGACCATTTCGTCGACGCTGCGCCCGCAGGCCGCGGCCTTGGCCTGGTTGACCGTCAGGTAATGGTCGCCCGTGTCCTTGAGCCAGACCCACAGCGGCAGCGTGTCGATCAGTGTGCGCAGATAGCGGGTTTGCTGGCGCAGCTCGGCGGTGCGGGTTTGCACACTTAACAAGCCGAGAATGCCGAATCCGATCCACGCGGACACCAGATACATGAGAAGCGTTGCCTGCGAGATCCATTTTCCACGGAATTGGATCGAGCGCAGCTCGATTGCGACCAGTTGGCCAGGCGGGATGCTTCCCGTCGAAAGTTCCACGGCCGTCACGTTATCGAACCGGGGGTAGCTCTTGGTCAGCGGCACCTTGCGTACGCCTCGCCACCAGTCCGCGGTGCGCAAGACCTGGAATGGAATCGTGAAGGTGGGCCGGCCGGCGGGTTCCATTTCGGCTTCGTTAAACCGCTGCGAGTTCCAGTCGCCAACGGTGGAAATATCTGGTTCAAAATTCATCAGATGAAGCTTGATATATTGCGGGGATGGCTCGGAATAGCCCATGTTGAACACGATCGTGTCAAACTGGGAAAGGTCCACCCCTTTACCGGCGACGCCCAACAGGAATTGCAGCTTGCAAAATGGATAGGCGGCGGCCCGACCCAACTCGCAGCGCATGATCAGGGCATCACCGGAGCGAACCAGCGAGGCGCGCGAATTACCGTTGTTGTCCTCCCTGTCATCGGTCACCCTGGCGCCGTACGGTTGGCGGGGGGAAATCTCGATGATCCGGGTCATGCCGAAATGCTGCCAGATCAATAATGCGGGAGTGAGCACCAATAGAAAAATTATTAAATAATAACTTTTCATCATCGTGCGGGAGGCCGGCTGAGTCATGTTCAGATCATGGTTTCAAGGGGTGCGGACCCTCGCCCCCGAACACGAAAGCGCCGGCAGGACGTTTTATTCTACTCAAGGGAGGGGCGCCATGGAAGGTCTATCCCGTGCGGCGCGGCGGAAGTTTGCTGTGCGGTAAGGATTTTCCTACCGAAACCCCGGGATTTGCTGATGTTTTCCTTGAGAATATTGCGGCAGAGTTCTTTCTTGGAAATTCCTCGCGGCAGCCTGCGTTCGCCGCGCCCAGCCCCGCCAACCTGGCGCCAACGTAAGGAATCGCGTCGCTCGGTGACATTTGGAGAAGTATGTATTGGTACGCGCTATTCGCTTTCGCGGCTTTGGTGATCTTCCCAGTGCTATGCGCCTGCTTCATCGTTCGCCTGGCTCGCTGGATGAACCGGTTTAGAGTCCTGGCGCGCGAAGGCGCGATGTTCCGCGATATGATCGATCTGGTGAGGGATGTTGCGGTTACCGTTCACGATATGGAGGACGGCGGGCGGGTGATCTACGCCAACGATGCCGCGTGCCTGCATTTTGGCGTGAGCCGGGCGACGCTGCTGACTTGGCGGCCTACCAACTGGAATCCACATTTCGACGCTTCAGATGTGGAGGCCCTGTATCGGACGTTCAAATCCGGCGACTCGGTGGTTTTTGAGACGGAACACCGGGTCGCGTCGGGAGAACTGGTGCCGGTCGAAGTGATGCAGCTCTGTCAGGTACGCGAGGGGGCCCGGATCACTATCGGCTATACGCGCGATATCCGTGCCCGTAAGGCCGAAGAGGCGCGGCGCCTGGAATACGAGCGGAACCAGAGCGAGTTGGCAGGGCTGGGCCGCCTGTCCCGTTTTATTGGCAATACGCCCGGGTATTTTTATACCGTTGTCCAACGGCCGGACGGCAGCATTGCCATGCCTTTCGCCAGCCCTGGTATTCACGAGATTTACGGGCTGCGGCCCGAGGACGTGGAGCAAGACGTATCGCGGCTGGTGGCCACTATCCATCCTGACGATGAGGTGAGAAATTTGGCCGCCATGGCGGAGTCGGCGCGGACCATGTCGCCGTTTCATGTCGAATTCCGGGTCCATCACCCGGAAAAAGGCGGGCGATGGGTAGAAGCCCGGTCCCAGCCGCAACGGGAGCCGGACGGCAGTGTGCTCTGGCATGGTTTCACCCATGACATCACCGAGCGCAAACAAATGGAACTGGCGCTGATCGCCAGCAAACAGGAATTCCACATACTGGCGGAAAACCTGCCTGACTCCATCGTCCGCTACGACCGGAACGCGCGCCATATTTATCTCAATCCGTCCGCGTGGCGGGAACTGGCTGTCGGAACGTCGGAGCTGCCAAACGCCGCGCTGGATAAACTGTGGGACACGCCTTCCGGCGCCTTCTACCGGCGCAAGGTCCAGCAAGTTCTGGACACCTCGTCTCCCGTCGAATTCGAGTTCGTCGCGGATCCGCTCCCGTCGAAGTCCGAAGCGCGTTATTACCACGTCCATGTTGTTCCTGAGTACAGCCACGACGGTCAATTGATAGGCGCGTTGGGACGGGCGCACGATATTAGCGAGCGCAAGCGAGCAGAAAAAATGCTGATTCAGCGCGAACGGGAATTCCATTCCTTGGCCGAAAACCTGCCGGACAACCTTGCCCGTTGGGATCGCGAAGGGCGTTATCTCTATGTCAATCCAACCCATGAATCGACCTTGCGAGTGCCAGCTGCGCACGTGTTGGGAAAGACCATCGGCGAAGCTTTTCCCGATGGACGTTTTACCCCGGTGGAACAGGCAATCGCCACGGTGATCGAAACCGGGCAGCCGCAACGGTTCACGCGCCAGCCTGTTCCGCAAGAAGATGGCACCATGCGGCTGCACGAGATCAGCCTAACGCCGGAATGGAATGCGCACGGCGAAATCATGGCCGTGCTGGCGATCGGTCGCGATATGACCGAGCAATTCCGCCTGCAGACTGCCATCGCCTCCCGCGAACAGGAGCTGCGCGCCTTGGCGGAATCTTCGCCGGGCATGATGGGCAGCTTCCATCTCCGCCCGGACGGCACGGTTTGCATGCCCTATGTTTCCCCGAATATTTTGGAGCATTTCGGCTTGCACCCGCAAGATGTCGTCGACGATGCAACTCCCCTGCTGATGAGGAACCATCCCGACGACGCGCGGCGGGTGCAGGAGTCGATCGCCGAATCGGCCCGCACGATGCTTCCATGGCGCGAGGAGTACCGGATCTTGCATCCGACACTGGGGGAGCGCTGGATGGAAAGCCATACCAAACCGCAGCGGCACCCGGATGGCGGTATTGTCTGGCATGGATATGTTTGCGACATCACCGAGCGCAAGCGCATGGAAGAACTGCTGCGCAAGCGTGCGCGAGAGTTCCGTGCATTGGTGGAAAACTCGCCCGATACCATCGCCCGCTACGATCGGGACTGCCGCCGCGTGTATGCCAACCCGCGGATGGTGGCCGACATGGGCGGGGATATGGTACGGATTCTTGGAACGACCCCAGCGCAATTTCCGGGCGGCGCATCGGCGCTGGAATACGAGAACATATTGCGCCAGGTGTGCGAACGAGGCGAGGAACGGAACTTTGAATTGCGTTGGAAGACAGGCGACGCGGAGGTCTGCACGCAGGTCCGCATGACCCCGGAATTCGATGGCGCCGGCGAGGTCGCGCATGTGCTGGCGGTGGGCCGCGACATCACGGAAATCGACCAATACCGTAAGCAAATCCATCACCAGGCATTTTCCGATGCTCTGACTGGTCTGCCCAACCGGATGCTCTTATCGGACCGCATCCACCAAGCCATCGCCGATGCCGCATATCATGGACATCAGTTCGGTCTGATGATGCTCGATCTGGACAACTTCAAGGAAATCAATGACACCATGGGGCATGGTGTCGGCGACGAGTTGCTACGCACGGCGGCCAAACGCCTGCTCGCTTGCGTGCGTTCCTACGACACCGTGGCCCGACTGGGCGGCGATGAATTCTCAGTGTTGCTTCCCAATATGCGCAGGGGCGATGATCTGGCGACGATCGCGGGAAAGATCCTGCATGAACTGGCTGAGCCATTCGTGCTGGACGGACAGGAATTGTTTGTCACGTGCAGCATCGGCATCGCGCTCTACCCGGCCGATAGCACCGAGATCGACGCGCTATACAAGTATGCCGATTCGGCCATGTACCATGCCAAGAAAATGGGGCGCAACAATTTCCAATTCTACGAGCCCGAATTCACTGTGCGCTCGCAAGAGCGGATGGAGGTCGAAACCGCGTTGCGCAAAGCGCAGGAGAAAGGCGAATTGGTGCTGTATTACCAACCGCAGATCGAGTTGCAGACCGGGCGCCTGGTCAGTGCGGAAGCGTTGCTGCGCTGGCAGCGTCCCGGACATGGCATGGTGGCGCCGGATCGGTTTATTCCGATAGCCGAGGCGTCGGGGATGATCCTGGGTATCGGCGAGTGGGTATTGTTGAGCGCTTGCCAGGATGCGGTGTGCTGGAATCGAGGACGGGCGACCCCTGTCAGGGTCGCGGTGAATTTATCCACCCGCCAGTTCATTCGCAACGACCTGGTCGGCGCGGTGCGCCGCGTCTTGGCCGAAACCGGATGTAGCCCCGCATGGCTGGAACTGGAAATCACCGAGAGCCTGCTGCTGGAAGACAGCACCGAGGTGGCGGCCATGCTGGCGGCCTTGCACGAGATTGGACTGTCCATCTCGATTGACGATTTCGGCACCGGCTATTCGGCGCTGAGCTATTTGAGTCGTTTTCCCGTCAGCCAGATCAAGATCGATCGTTCGTTTGTCAGCGAGATTCCGGCACAGCGGAACAAGTGCGAACTGGTGAAAGCCATGTTGTCGATCGCATCGGCATTGCACCTCGAAACCGTGGCCGAGGGCGTGGAGACGATCGAACAGGCGGAGTACCTGACGGCGCATGGTTGTCGGCTGGCGCAGGGCTATCTGTTCGGCAGGCCAATGCGGCTGGCCGAGTTCGAAGCCATCGTGGCTGCTGGCCTTCCGGCGCAAGGGCAGGCGACCAGGGCAATCGCGCTATGTTGACCCAGTACCGGCTGGCTTTTCTTGATCGCAACGCCTGCGACCTGTTCAACAAGGCCCTGAAGCGAGCGCTGAAAGGGGAACTATATGCATCACTCGCCAAACGCTGTCACCTTCCTTCGATCAACGGGCATCCCGACTTCAAACCCAAATCGCCCAACCGAGGATAGGGATACGCCAGGACGCCTGAACCGCGACGATGGGGGCGGTCCGGCCAGGACCATGACCAAGCGCAGGATCAACGATATCCTGGAGTTGATCAGGGAATTCCAGGCCCGCCATGACGGGAAATTCCCCACCATAAGGTCGCCATTTCCACGGGCCGGCGGTAGCTGGAACGCCATTGATGGCGCGCTGCGCAGGGACGCCATCGTTCAATGTCCGCACTTCGTGCAGTTGAAGGCGGCGCTGCGGCGGCGTGGCCTGACGCCGACTCTGGCGCGCCTGGACCCGTCGTACACCGCCCCGCGCACACGGAGACGCCACTTGGCGGACATTCTTCACATGGTCAAGCAGTCCAGCGAACAGCACGGCGGCAGGTTCCCGCTGAGGACCGACCCGTTCGAGGTGCGCGGATACGAGGACACCTGGATTGCGATCGACAGTGCCCTGGCGGATGGCGCCATTGGCGAATGTCCGCTCTGGATAGCGCATCGCGGCAAGATGGCGCAGCTTGGCGTCATGCCGTCGCTGGCGTCGCTGAATCCGCGTTACCAGCCTGTCCGGCGTCAGCGGCGCTCGATCGCGTCGATCAAGGCGGCGATCGTCGTCCATATGACGGAGAACGCGGGCAGGACACCGAGTCAGCGCGCGCGCTTTCCCGCCGGTGCGAAGCACGATTCATGGAAAGCGATCTGCAAAGCCCTACGCTCGGGTACCATCGAGCATGATACGGACTGGACCGAGCTCCTCGCGCGGCTCGAACTGTCGACGCAAAAGCCATCCTTGTTCACGCTCATAGACCGCTATCGCAGTGAGTTGCAAGACGCGTTCGCGCTGGCCCATCCCGCCGAGCCCGGGGCCCGCCCGGTTCCATGCGCTCCGTTGAGACCGGCCCGCGTTGAAAAAAAACCGGCGCAATTTGCGGCGCTCGTCGCGCAGCTGTTCTGCTCACCTGTCGCGGCAGGCGCGGATGCCGATAACGATTCCAGCAATCACAGCCTGGCCAGGACATTGACGCGTTCCAAGCGGTGATAGACAACGGGGGCGGCTCGCGGCGGGCAGGCATTTTGTTTGGTTCTGCCGCGTTGTTGATGAGACGGACCGCCAGCGGCGATTGGGAAGAGTTTTGACGCAGCCTCTCGCGTAAGGATGCAAACCGGAGGCAAGAGTCTCCGGTCCGTATGCTTTCGTTTTGAGTACCGGAAATAGGCCGGAGCCGAGGACTGAGAAAGCCCAGAAACGACAACGCCAACCTGCATGGGTTGGCGTCTTGTCGAGGAATTCTTGGTGGCCGGGGCGGAATCGAACCACCGACACAAGGATTTTCAATCCTCTCTACAGACTTGGCTGCCAGCGCCGGCGCCAAACTCTAGCGTGTTTCCGGGTGGTCTCGATCTCGCCCCGCCGGCTGCAACAACAGCCGGCCCATGCCGGCACTGGTGCGGTGCTGTTCGGCTCGGACCGACTGGCGTTGAGGCCGGATGGAAAGCTCCTGGCCTTTGTGCTTGGGCGCGTACCGAAGGCGAGACCTTATTCGCCCTTGGTGCCGCCGCCGTCGCCGGAGACACCGCCGGAGCCGCTGCCCTGGGCGGAGCCGTTTGCTTCGAGTTGCGGCTTGATTTTCAACGAGCGGGCGGCAGAGGCGATCTGCCTGGAATTGCCGATGGCGCCCATCTGGCCGACGGCGCTTTTGGCATTTGCGCCGCTTGCCTGAGCAAAGGTGCGTGTGGTTTCAGCCTGAGTTTGTACACCTTGACGCACTGGCTGCGCGGTACCGCGGGCACCTTGAGCGACGCTGTCGACTGCGCGCGCGCCACCGCCCATGCCCGGATCCAGGGCCGCGTTGCCGCCGCCTGAACCGTCGGCGTTGGCTGCGGCACCGGTGCGGCCATCCAACAAGCCGCCGAGACCTTTACCTTGCGCGGTCGCCGCTGGCGCCGGTGCCGCCGCGCCTGGTGTGGCTGGCATCGCCGCCGATGGCGCAGCGCCATTCGTCGAAGGCAGCGTTGGCGCGGCGGGCGCGACGCTCGATAGGCCGCCCGGCAAACCGGCCGAACCGCTGCCGTTGGCGTCACCGTTGGCGTTGGCCGATTTGCGCAGGCTGTCGCCGCGGGAAATATCGGCGGCCGAAGCGGCGCTTCCCAGCATGGAGCCGCGCCCGGCCATCTGGGCGGCATTACCCAGGCTGCCCATGCCGCCGAAGCCACCGGCACCACTGCCGCCGATCATGCCGCCGATGGCGCCTCCGCCGCCGAGCAATTGGGCGTGGGCCGACAACGCCAGACCGAGGGTTGCGACAATGGTAAGTTGCTTAACGATGTGGACGGTTTTCATGGCAATTCTCCTTGTTGGGACTACGGACAATCCGCAGTTGTTACAAGGAAAACGTTTGGGCACCGGCATTTAATCCCGGGATCGCAAAAATATTTTTTCAAATCAGCGGAAATTGCCCGGTTCATTGCGAAATGCGGCCCCTAGTACGCCGTACCCGATCGCATCGCTGACGCCGTTTGCCGGTGCGCCGGATGCCTGACGCGCCAGCGTGCTGATGGCGTGTCTGGCGGCGAGCGGCTCCGGCTTGTTTAGTTCGCCCGCCAGCATCGCCGCCACGATAGGCGCGGCGAAGGAGGTGCCGCGGACCACGCGGTAAGGCGGGTTGCCCAGCGCCGCACTGACCATCTGGTTGCCGGGTGCGGCAAACATCACCTGTGGTCCGCGCGCCGCTTCGGGCAGCGTTCGGCCGTCGCGGTCCACGCCGCTCACCCCGACCACGCCCGGATAGCTGGCCGGGTACAGCGGCGCGGCGGCCGGTCCGTCGTTGCCCACCGCGGCGACCAGTAAGTGGCCCCGTCGCACCATCGCGCCAACGGCGCGCTCCAGCGTCTGGTTTGGTGGACCGACCAGACTGATATTAATCACCGCTATTTGCTGTTTGGCCAGCCAGCCGAGTGCGGTGGCGATGCGTTCGGCCGAGCCGCCGACCGGCGAACTGCAATACACATCGGCCGCGTACAGTTCGGCGCCGGGCGCCACGCCGCGAAAACGCGACGAGTGACCGATCATCAGCGCCGCCACCGCGGTGCCATGCGCATCCGGGATCAGCTTTCCTTCACAGCCCCAGCGCGTCACCGCCGCTTCACGAAATACCGGGTGATTGTCGGCAACGCCGCCATCGATGAGGCCAATCCGCACGCCGCTGCGCGCGGCCCCGGCGGGCCGCTCCGGCGCATCGGCAGGCGCTGACAGCCCCATTGACCGGGCCGCACTGGCGGTATAGACGTGGTTGAAGTCATATTGGCCGCCCGGATCGAGTGCGCGCAATTTTTCCAGCATGGCGGCGGTACTGGTGCCGGGTGGCACTCCCAGCACGACGATGGTCTCGTCCAGGCCGTCAAGGGTGCTGACTTCGATTACCTTCAGTCCGGCGGCCTTGGCGGCCCGCAGGCTGGCAGCGCTGGGCGACCAGGCCAGGATCTGGCTGCGCACCATCGGTTCACCGCGCGGGTCCGGCTCGAGCACATCGCGGTGCTGACGCAGCAGATCGCCCACCTGCAGCAGACGCAACTCGCCCAGCGCACGCACATCGGCACTGGCCAGCAGGCGCGTGCCACGGTCGCGCAGGGTTTCGGTATCGATCACGCCCAACGATTGCGGCAAGGGCAGGTTCAGCGATGGCAGGCGTAACTGGGCCTGCGCCGGTGCGGCGCCGACGACGGCGCCCAGTAGCAGGATGCGGCGTAGCGGGCGCGCAAGGAGGGCGAATGGTTGAGGCTTCATACCGGCTTGATCATATAATGTTTTGAAAATTCCATAGGGTAAACGTCTGGAACACGGATTAAAGTCCCGCCGCGAAACGTTTAACAAGCAACGATGACATCTGCCGCCAATCCGCTTCATGGCGAAATTGCTGCGCTGCTGCCGCGGCTGCGCCGTTTTGCCCGCAGTATTGTATTTAACCGTGACGATGCCGACGATCTGGTGCAGGTCGCCGTAGAGAGGGCACTGAACCGCAGTGCGCAGTGGGAGGCCGGTACCCGCCTTGACAGCTGGATGTTCCGCATCATGAAGAATGCCTGGATCGATGAGGTGCGCTCGCGTATCCGGCGCGACAATATCTTTGCGTCGGAAGAGGCGGGTGAGCATGTCGGTGACGGCTTTGCCGAAGCCCACCAGCAGCGACTGGCAATACAGAAGGCGATCAGCCTGCTCTCGGAAGACCACCGGATGGTGGTCGGTCTGGTGCTGGTCGATGGCATGGCGTATCAGGAGGCCGCGGATGTGTTGGAACTACCCTTGGGCACTTTGATGAGCCGTCTGGCGCGTGCGCGTTCGGCCCTGCAAGCCTCTTTATCCGATCAACCGAGGACCGTATGAGCAGTTTTTCCGATGAAACGCTGATGGCCTATGCCGATGGGGAGCTCGATGAAAAGACCAGCGCCGCTGTCGCGCGCGCCATTGAGAACGATGGGGAGCTCGCTGCCCGTGTGCGCCAGCATCGCTCCTTGCGCGTGGACGTGTTCGCCGCTTTCGCACCCATCGTCGAGGAGGCGGTGCCAGCACGCCTGAATGCCGCCGCGGCCGGGGCCGTCGATTTGCAGGCGGCGCGCGCGGCCCGGCTGAAACAACAGACGCGCCGGCGCTGGGAGTGGCCGGAGTGGGGGGCGCTGGCGGCGACCCTGCTCGTTGGCGTACTGGCCGGCAGTGTCGGCCACCAGAGCTTGCGCGGCGATGCGGCAAGCGCATCGGTCGTCGGTGCCGACGGCGCGCTTTTCGCGCACGGTCCGCTGGCCACCGCCCTATCTGAGCAGCTCGCCGGCGCGGGACCGTCGGCGCAGGGTATCCGGATCGGTGTGAGCTTTGTCGGCAGCGACGGCAATTACTGCCGCAGTTTCGTCATGGGACAGGGGGCCGGGCTGGCCTGCCGTCGGGGCGAGCGCTGGCAGTTGCCCTTGATGGCGCAAGTGGACAAGAATGCCAGTGGCGCTTATCAGCAGGCCGGCAGTGCGATGCCGGCCGCGGTCAGCGATGCGATCGACGCCCGCATCGCCGGCCAGACTCTCGACGCCCAGGCCGAACAACTGGCCCGGCGCAAGGGCTGGCAACGCTGACAGAGGCGATCGGGCGGCGGCACCGGCGCGCCGAAGGCCGGCGTGACGGTTTCGGATCGCCTCTGGAGTTAGGGCGGCTTGTCTGAGTCGGTGAACCGGAAACGGGCCGCACGCGAGGACTGCGAAGTCCACCAAAAAAAAAACGCCAACCCGCATGGGTTGGCGTCTTCTCGAGGAATTCTTGGTGGCCCGGGGCGGAATCGAACCACCGACACAAGGATTTTCAATCCTCTGCTCTACCAACTGAGCTACCAGGCCAAGAGCCCGCAATTATAGCGGCTCGAAATCCGTTTGCCTAGCCCTTCGTTGACGTTTGACATGTCCGGACGTAAAGTTTTCCTTTGTGGCATCAAGGTCACGCCGCTGAACCAGGGCGTGGCCGGGCGCCTGCGCGTGCGCTCGCTGTACGAGGGCCAGGAGTTCCCGTACCGGCTGGCCAAGCGCCTCGGCGGGCATTGAACGACTGGTCAGGGTTCGCGGCGGCGCGCCTTCAGGGCCTCGCCACCCGGCCCGAACAACAGCACCTGCTCCGCCTTTTGCGGCCTGCCGTCCGGCAGCGGCGGCACGCGCCGCGCCGGCGGGTGCTCGTACATCCACACCTCGTGGCCGCTGTCGAAGCGCACGGCCATCGCCGGCGGTCCCAGCCGCGCGCGCGCCTCGTCCTTGCCGGCGACGGGCGGCGCCCCCTCCGCCGGGTCGTCCATGTATTCAAAGCCGATCAGCGTGTCGTCCGGCCAGCCCCGGTCCCAGATCGGCGCGTAATAGGTCCGGTCCAGCAGCACTTGGCAGTCGCAATAGGGCAGGGTGTCCGGCGTCTGCGTGCCGCCCGCGTACAGCGCGCGGAAGGGCAGCGTCTCCGCGCGGCCGCCATGGCGCAGCGTCACGCCGAACAGCGGACGGTCGCTGAACTGCAGGTAGTTGCCGTCCCTGTCGGCGCACACCTGGTCCGCGTCGGCCAGCAGGTCGGACAGCCACGAGAACAGCCTGGAGTTGTTCGACACCAGGCCGGACTCCATCCCCACCAGGCATTCCAGCCGCAAGTCGCCCAGTCTTCGCATTCCCTCCGGCACCCCGGCGCTGCGCACCATGGCGCGCCAGGTCATGCTGCTGGTCTTGCGGTTGGCCACCAGCGCGGCGTCCTCGCGCACGGCCTGCGGGTTGCGCTCCAGCGTGAAGCTGTGGTCCTGCGCCATCGCCACCGGCAGCGTCACGCTGTCGCCCTTCACCTGCAGCGTCACGCCGTCCAGCTTCACGGTGGGCAGCCGGGGCAGCACCTGGAAGCGCAGCGTCGATCGCGGCGCGAGGGCGATGTCGCGCTGGTAGCGGTCCATGCCGCGCAACATCTTGCGGTAGGACTTGTCGACCGGGTCGCGCGTGTAGGGCACGTTGACGGTGGGGATGGGCGCGTCCTGGGCGGGCGCGGCGCCGGCCGCCGCCAACAGAATGAGCGCCGCCAGGAGCGGCCTCGCGTGGCTGGGCATGGTGGCCTCCTTCTCTGCGTCCTGCCATCTCATCCTGCCATCTTACGCCGCGATGGTTTTTCGCCACGCACGGCACAGGTGGCGCTCGCCGCGGTATTATTGCCAGATGTCAAATTTGCAATCACGGACGACCCGTATGGACCATACCGTTTCCCTCGCCGCCGACGAGCAGCCGCTGCGTTCGATCGCGTCGCTGCCCGGCCCGCGCCGCCTGCCGCTGGTCGGCAACGCCTTGCAGATCCATCCGCTGCGCATCCACCAGGAGGTGGAGCGCTGGTGCCGCGAGTACGGACCTTTTTTCCGCATGGATATCGGCCGCACCATGGCGCTGGTGGTGGCCGACCACGACGCGGTGTCCGAGGTGCTGCGCAACCGGCCGGACGGATTCCGGCGGCCCGTCATCTCCGAGCGGGTGGCGCGCGAGATGGGCGGCCTGCCTGGCCTGTTCGACGCCGAGGGCGCGGAGTGGCGCAACCAGCGCCGCATGGTGATGCAGGGCTTCGCGCCGCACGCCATCAAGGCCTATTTTCCCTCGCTGGTGAAAGTGGCGCTGCGGCTGCAGCGGCGCTGGGACGGCGCCGCGCGCGAAGGGCGCGCCATCGACCTGGCCGCGGACCTGAAGCGCTACACGGTGGACATCATCGCCGGCCTGGCCTTCGGCACGGAGGTCAACACCATCGACGGCGGCGAGGACGTGATCCAGCAATACCTGGACGAGATCCTGCCCGCCCTCGCGCGCCGCACTTTTTCGCCGATCCCGTACTGGCGCTATTTCCGGCTGCCGCAAGACCGCCGCCTGGACCGGGCGGTGGCCGAGCTGACCACGGCCGTGCGCGACCTGATCGCCCAGGCGCGCGACCGCATGGCCGCCAATCCCGCGCTGGCGGCGCGCCCGGGCAACCTGCTGGAGGCGATGATCGCCGCCTCCGACCAGGAGGGCAGCGGCGTGAACGACGAGGCGGTGGGCGGCAACGTGTCGACCATGCTGCTGGCTGGGGAGGACACCACCGCCAACTCCATCGCCTGGCTGCTGTATCTGCTGCGGCGCTCCCCCGGTGCGCTGGAGCGGGCATGCGAGGAGGTGCGGCGGCTGGCGCCGGACCCCGCCGGCTTCACCATCGAACGCATGGACGCGCTGGATTACCTGGACGCTTGCGTGCAGGAGTCGATGCGGCTCAAGCCCGTGGCGCCGTACATGCCGCTGGAGGCGCTGCGCGAGACGTCGGTGGCGGGCATCCACGTGCCGGTCGGTGGGCTGGTGTGGTGCGTGCTGCGCCACGACAGCGTGTCCGACGGCCATTTCCCGCGCGCGGCGGAATTCGATCCGCTACGTTGGTTGCCGGACGCCAACGGCGTCGTCGCCGGCGACAAGCGGGTGCCCATGCCATTCGGCTCGGGGCCGCGCACCTGCCCGGGGCGCTACCTGGCGCTGCTCGAGATCAAGGTCGCGATGGCCATGATACTGGGGCGCTACGACATCCTCGCCGTCGACACGCCGGACGGCAAGGAGGCCGGGGAACTGATGTCCTTCGTGATGTCGCCCATCGGCCTGACGATGCGGCTGCGGCTGCGCGACGGGGCCTGACGGCGACTAGTCCTTTGGCTCGGTCTCGGCCATCAGCTGCAGCAGATACTGCTTCCACAGCGGCGCCACAGTGTGGCTGCCGTGGCCGCGCGTGTCCGGCGTGAGTGGCAGCACGACGGCGCGGCCGCGTGGCACCCGCTTCACCTCCCGCTCCAGGATGCCCAGCTCGGGCGGATTGATCATGTCGTCCGCCGTGTTCACCGCCAGCAGCGGCGCCTGGATGCGCTCCAGCCCCGGACCCGGATCGTAGTCCCAGGACGCCGACAGCTGGTACAGCAGGTCGTTGGCGTCGCCGGTCTTCACGCCTGCGTCGGTGTACTCGTCCAGCGACTTGTCGGTGGCCGCCAGGGTCGGCGTCTGCCGCTGGCGCAGCACCGGGTTGCTGCCCATCAGGTACAGCATTTGCTGGCCGGTGCGCAGCGCCTGTGGCTGCGCCTTGTAATTACCCTCTTGCCAGCCCGGGTCGTTGCGGATGGCGTCGATCACCACCCGGCGCCAGGCTCGGTTGCGGCCCGCGATCTGCGTCGGCAGGCTGGCCATGGGCATCAGCGCGTCCATGAATCCCGGGTGGCGCTGGCCCCACACCCAGGCCTGCATGCCGCCCATCGAGGTGCCGAACACCAGGCGCAGGTGGTTCACGCCCAGCGCCTCGTTGAGCAGGCGGTGCTGGGCCTCCACCATGTCCGTGTAGCCGTAGCGGGGGAAGCCGGCGCGCAGGCCGTCGCTCGGTTTGCTGGACTGGCCGTGGCCGATGCCGTCGGTCAGCACGATGTAGTAGCGCGCCGCGTCCAGCGGGCAGCCGGCGCAAAACAGCTCACCGGCGAATTCCGGACGCAGGAACTGCGCGCCGGTGCCGCCGGTGCCGTGCGTGATCAGCACCGCGTTGCGCACCACGCCCTGGGCGTCGCGCCGCGGCTGGCCCAGCGTGCGGTAATGGATGCGCAGCTCGGGCAGCGTGGCGCCGGACGTGAAACGGAAGTCCTTGAGGACATGGTCGCCCTGTCGCGGCGCCGGGTAGTCGGCCGCGATGGCGCCGGCGCTGGCCAGCATCAGGGCGAGGTGGACGAGTGCTTTCTTCATGGGACGCCTCGGAATGGAAAGCCACGATCTTACACCCGCGCCACGTATAATCAGCGGCTGAAAATCCGCGCCAGGGAAGGGACCGACTATGAAAAAACTGCTAACGGCGGGAGCCGCCATGCTGATCGCGGGCAGCGCCTGGTCGGCCACGGTGCAGGAGGTGGCGGACGACTATATGCGGCTGGTGCTGGCGGTGGGCCGGCACGACGCCTCGTACGTGGACGCCTATTATGGCCCGCCCCAGTTGCAGGAACGGGTGGATGCCGAGAAACTGGGCCTGGCGGCGATTCGAAGCCAGGCCGAGGCCGCGCTCCGCGAGCTGCCCAAAGCCGGCGCCGACGCAGACGAGGCATTGCGCATCGTCTTCCTCGACAAGCAACTGCGGTCGATGCTGATGCGGGTGGATATGCTGGGCGGGAAGAAGTTCAGCTTCGACGAGGAAACGGCGGCGATGTACAACGCGGTGGCGCCGCATCAGGACCGCGCCCATTACGCGCGGCTGGTGGCGGAGATCGACACGCTGCTGGGCGGCACGGGCCCTGTGACCGAAAGGCTGAAGGCCTTCCGCGCCAGGGTGGAGATCCCCAAGGACAAGCTGCGTCCCGTGATGGAGGCGGCGATACGCGCCTGCCGCGAACGCACCGAAAAACACATCGCGCTGCCGGCCGGCGAGACCTTCGTGCTGGAATTCGTCGGCGGCAAGCCATGGTCGGGCTACAACTGGTACAAGGGCGGGGCGCACAGCCTTATCCAGATCAACAGCGAATTCCCCATCTATATAGACCGCGCGGTGGACCTGGGCTGCCACGAGGGCTATCCCGGCCACCACGTCTACAACGCGCTGCTGGAGCAGTCGCTGGTACGGGGCAAGGGGTGGCGGGAGTTCAGCGTCTATCCGCTGTATTCGCCGATGTCGCTGGTGGCCGAGGGTTCGGCCAATTACGGCATCCTGATGGCGTTCACGCCGCAGGAGCGGCTGGCGTTCGAGCGCGACGTGCTGTTTCCGCTGGCGGGGCTGGACCCGGCGCTGGCCGAGCCGTACGCGCGCCTGACCCAGTTGCTGGCCAAGCTGGCCTACGCCGACAACGACGCCGCGCGTCTATATCTGGACGGCGCGTTCACCAAGGAGCAGACGGTGGACTGGCTGGTCAATGTGCAGCTGTATCCGCCGGAGAAGGCCGAGCAGCGCGTGCGCTTCTACGAGGCCAACCGGGGCTACGTGATCAACTACACGGTGGGCGCGGACCTGGTGGGGCAATACGTGCGGCGCCACGCCACGTCCGCCGATCCGGACACGGCGCGCGCGCAGCGCTGGGAAGCGTTCCGCAAGCTGTTGTCGTCGCCGATGCTGGCTGGCGGCCTGCGGTAGGTAGAGCTTTCCGGCGAAATCCCTTGCGGACTTGGCGAGTGCCTGGTTCGCGGTACGCGAGCCTGGTACCAAGTCGGCGGCGGCCCAGTGCCAAGCTCGAAAAAAACGCGAACCCGGCACCTGTCTGGGCACTGGACATCCCGCAGCGCGGCTAATGCGCGGGCGGCCACTTTCGCATTCTACGAAGGGTGGCGCTACGTGGCGCCGCGCTGGGCGGCGCTCGCCCAGTTTGCCTAACCCTCTCTTCGGCATGCCGGGCGTGCACCGGCGTCTTCGTGCCACTCCCTCCAGCCACACCACGTCCAGCTTGAAGAGCATGGGCAGGTCCCCCCATCAATGCGAGAACTCGCGCGGGCTCATGGCGGGCGCATCGACAGCCAGGTCTTGTTTCCGGAATCCGAAGTCCTCCCAACGCCTGCCTTTCGCAGTGCGGCAAAAATCCAATTTGTCATGCGCTGCAATGCAAGAGCTTCTTCGAGCATTCAGCGCATCATTCATGCATGCAACGAAGCAAGTTGTGCCAGCGCTTCAAGCGCCAGCTCTCCACTAAACCAGGAAATCACGATGCTGAATAACAAAAAACGAACTGATGGCAGGACCGTCATATGGGCGGGAGCGCTAGTGCCATTTGTGCTGGGCATGCAGGCGGCGTATGGGCAAGAGGCCGATGCCGCGATGCCGGAAACTGTGGCGCCGGCGGGCAAGTCGGGCAGTCCCGCTTTGCCCGATAAGATCGAGCAAGTCATCATTACCGCCGAGAAGCGCAGTGTGAACATACAGAATGCACCGCTCTCCGTTACCGCGATCAGTGGTGAAAATCTTCAAAAATCCAATATCACTGCGCTTAATGGGCTCAATGGCCAGGTTCCCGGCATGTCGATTGCAAAGAGCAGCGGCTACGAAACGGTGGTGACCATGCGCGGCGTCGGTTCCGAAACGCCAGAGAGCGCCTATGCCACCGCGCCGGGCGTGTCGTTGCACGTGGACGGTGTCTACATCGCCAACAGTATCTCGCTGGACCAAAGCCTGTTCGACCTTGACCGGATCGAAGTCCTGCGCGGTCCGCAGGGCACCCTGTTCGGTCAAAGCTCCACCGGCGGCACCATCAATCTGATCTCCAAGCAGCCCGAGCTGAACGACTTCGGCGGCAGTGCCGACCTTAGCGCCGGCAATTACAAGCTGCGGCAAGGGCGTGTGGCGCTCAACATTCCGATCGGCGAAACGGTCGCTGTACGCGGTTCGGCACAAAAAAACGACCACGACGGCTTCGCCAGGTCGACCTACGGTTTCGGCCTCGACGAGTTGCATGACGCCAGTGGCAAGCTGGCCATGATGTGGAAGCCAAACGCCGATTTCTCGGCCATCCTGACCGGCCAGTGGTACCGCGCCAACCAAAACGGCGCGGAGCAGAAAAACATCCTCGATCCCGAACCTGATCCACGCACCGTCACTCAGGACTACGCGAGCACATTCAAACTCGCCGCCGATTTGTACCACTTGAACCTGGTCTACAACCTGCCGTGGGCGACATTCAAGTCCATCACCAGTTATCAGACGCTTGATCATAAACAACATATGAATGGCGCGCGCCTGGATTTCGCCACCCTCGGCGTCTATGACGATGTCGCTGCGTGGAACACCAAGCTGCAAAACTTTACCCAGGAGTTCGACCTGCAATCGCAACCTGGCGGCAAAGTCGACTGGGTCACCGGCCTGTTTATCATGAAACAGCGCAGCAACCAGTACGTGCTCGAATACAGCGGAAAAGACCTGGCGCGCGAGCACATCGTCCCGGCCGACAACGCCACCAGCTTGCCTGCCAATCTGAAGTATGCGGAGAACACGACGGTTCACCGTACTTCGTGGGCCCCGTTTTTCCAGACCACCTACCACGTCACAGACCACCTGCGTCTGACCGGCGGCGCGCGCTACAACAGTGACGCGACCAAGGGCGACCGTGGCACCTACTTCAATCTTTATGGCCCTCCCGGCAAGATCAATTACAGCAGCGGCAAGCCGACGGGCAAACTGGCGATCGATTATGACCTGCTTCCACAGAGCATGATCTATGCCAATGTCACGCGCGGCTACAAGCCCGGTGGCGACAACGCCAATAGCGATCCACTGATGGTGCCGCGCGCATTCAAGCCGGAGACCATTACAGCGTATGAACTCGGTTCGAAAAACAGATTCCTGGACAATACGCTGCGCCTGAATTTCTCGGCCTTCCTGAACGACTACCGGAACATGCAATACCTAGCGGTCGATCCAGTGCCCTACCAAGGCGGTATTGGCAACATTCCACGTACCCGTATCTATGGACTGGAAGCCGAAGCCTCGTGGCTCACGCTGGCCAATCGCCTCCGCATGAATGCCAACCTGACCGTTATGCGCGGCCTGGTGGTCGGCGACTACAAGACGCTGGATGCGGCCGGTGTCGCCAATGCGGTCGCGGCGACGCCGATCTGTGCCGGTTATTACGGCTTCCCCGGCCCAAGCCGCGCCTGTGAAGCGGCGATAGCCGCGCAGGCCAGTAACGTGAAAGGCAATTCGACGCCGAAGACACCGAAATACCAGGGTTCGATTAACGGAAGTTACAAGTTCCTGTCCGAACACGGCGTGCTGACCTCGCGCGCCGAGTATGTCTACCGCGGTGCCTTTGTCTATCGCGTCTTCAATAACGGCGCGCTCGATCATGTCGCTTCCTATGGCTTGGTCAACCTGAATTTCGACTATCAGCCGAACGACAGCAATGTTCGTTACTCCGTGGCCGTGTCAAATTTGCGCAATAAGGCAGGCATCAACTCGCGCTATACCGATCCTTACGGTATCGGCCAGACCAGCAACGAGTACATCGCTCCGCGCCAGGTCATTGCCACCATCGGCTATAGCTTCTGACGCAACCGGCAGGTTGGCGGCAACCTGTTGGGAATGATCCGGTAGAGGGAAATCGCATGAAAAATACTTATAGCAAGGTTTATCAACTGAGCATGCTCGCGCTCCTGAGCACGATCTATTTTTTGATCACGGCGGCGACCTTCACTTCGTTGGGCGTGGTGTTGCCAAGCATGATCAACGAGATGCAATGGAGCTGGTCGAGCGCAGGCCTGGGCTTTACGTTGTTGGGACTGGCCTGCGGTCTTTCGAGCTACCTACCGGCCATGTTTATTCGCCGGTTGGGGGTGCGCCAGACTTTTTTGCTCGGCGCCTTGATCCTGGCGTCAGGCTTCGCATTGTTGGCCTGTTGCCATGGCCTGGTGTCTTACCTGGCAGGCATGATTTTGCTCGGGACCGGTTTCAGCTTTGTGGCCACCGTGCCGGGAACTTACGTCATCGGCCGGATGTATAAAAATCAGGCGTTCGCGTTTGGTTTCTATTTCACCGTCGGCGGGCTCGGTGGCGTGGTGGGGCCGTTGCTGGTGGTCCTCGCCACCGACGTGCTGGGCAGCTGGCGCATGCACTGGGAGCTGTGTGGCATCTTCCTGACCGCCGCATGCCTGCTCGCTGCCGCGACCCTGCCGTCGGGACAGCGCGAACGCGAACATGCGGAATATGTGAGCAATGCCGCAAACCGGGACCAAGGGAGCGCGGTCTACCACACCGATCAGGCCTGGACGGCGCGGCAAGCGATGGGCACCTGGCAGTTCTATGCGATTGCCGCGGCGTATACCACCTTTCTGCTGGTGGGCATTACCACCAACAGCTTTGCTGTTGCGCACATCACGGATCATGGCTTCAGTCCCCAACTGGCCGCCGCATTGCTGAGCGCTGAAGCCCTGATCAACTCCTTCTCGCGTTCGATCGCCGGTATTTTCGGCGAAAAAATCGAACCCAAGAAAATGCTCATCAGCAGTCTGCTGTTGATGGTGGGAGGCACGCTTGCACTCAGCGCGGCCGCGTCGTTCCCGATGCTGATTATTTTCGCCATCGGTGTCGGCGCCGGCTATGGCGCGGCATTCCTGGCCACCAGCGTGCTGCTGTCCAACTACTTCGGACGTGGGCCGTACCTGGAGATTTTCTCTGCCGTCAATCTGATCTCCACGTTGGCCTGTTTCGGTCCTTTACTTGCCGGCCGGATGAAGGACGACCTGGGAAGTTTTAGCGGGGTGTTTTTGCTGGTTGCGATTATTCCAATGATGATTGTGCTGGCTATCCGCTGCTTGAAACCACCGGTAAAGCAACAGGAATTCAGCGACCTGCCGACTAACGTTCAAGGCAACTCCGGTAGTTAAACCGTCATCGTATTTATCAGTGAGGAATCATAGAAATGGAATGCTCTAAAGAGTTCGGTGTTTTTCTTCCCATCGCCAAAGGCGGATGGATCATTTCCCGCAACACGCCACTGCTGGACGCCTCGTATCAGCAAAACCGGGAAGCCGCCATCCTGGCAGACGAGATTGGCCTTGATTTCATCATGTCGATGGCCAAGTGGCGTGGATTTGGCGGCGATACGCAGCACTGGGATGCTTCGCTGGATTCGGTGACGATGATGGCGGGGATTGCCGAGGCCACACGGCACGCCCGTATCATCGCGACTATGCATGCGGGTTTGCATAATCCCGCGGTGGTCGCCAAGATGATCAGCACGCTTGACCAGATCAGCGGTGGACGCGCCGGCCTGAATATCGTCTCCGGTTCGTTCAAGGATGAATTCGAACAGATGGGCGCATGGGATGCGTCGCTGGACCATGACGAGCGCTACGCGATGACGTCGGAATGGACCAGCCTCATCAAAATGCTCTGGTCCGAGCCGCGCGTCAGCTGCGACGGCAAATTCTTTACGTTGAAAGACTGCATCTCGGATCCTAAGCCGGTCAGCAAGCCGCGTCCCTTCCTGGTGTGTGCCGGCCAATCGGAGCGTGGTCTGCGATTTAGTGTGCGCAATACCGATGCCTGCTTTATCGGGGGCAAGGATGACGAGGAAACCCGCAAAATCAGCTTGCGGGCCAAAGCCCTGGCGCAGGAGTTGAATACGTCGATCAAGACGTTTTGCATGTCCACCGTGATTTGCGCAGACACCGACGCCGAGGCCGCCGCGCTTGCCGAACATTATCGCGCGGGTCTCGATGTCGACGCGGTCAAGGGCATGATGCGCAGCTTTGGCGTCGATGTCGGCGGGCAGAACAACGCCATGGTCGAGCGTGCCAATAATGCCTTCATGACGCATACCACCATCGGCAATCCGGCGGCGTGCCGTAGCCAGTTGTCGGCGTTGCTGCGTAACTGCGAGCTCGATGGGGTGATGCTGATTTTTCCGGAATATGCGGCAGGCCTGACACGTTTCGGGCGGGATGTTCTGCCGCAACTTCGCGCCGAGTTCGCATGACGCCGTCCCCGTTGGATGATTTGCTCGCGCCAGGCGGAGTGGCGCTATGCGTGATCGATATACAGGTCGATTTCGCAGCGCCGGATGGGGCGTTGGCTCGCATGGGCGTACCGGTTGAACAAGCCGCCGCCGCGATCGGAAACGCCGCCCGGCTGGTCAGCGCGGCCCGCGGCGCCGGTGTGCCGATATTTTTTGCCGGATTGAAGACCGATCCGACAACTGATTCGGCGGCCTGGATCAAGTGGATGCGCTACCGCAACGTCGATCCGGATGCGGCCTATGCGGTATGCCGCGATGGTTCAGGCGGGGAGTGTTTTTATCAGGTGCTGCCACAGGGCTGCGACAAGATCGTATGGAAGCAGCGTTATAGCGCGTTCGTTGGAACCGACTTCGACTCCCGGCTGCGCGATCTGCGGGTCGACACGCTGGTCATTTGCGGGTTGAGCACCGAATGTTGCGTTGACTCGACGGTGCGCGACGCGTTCCAGCGGGACTGGCTGGTGGTCGTGGCGGGTGACGCCTGCGCGGCCTATCGTGACGATTTCCATGTCCATACACTGGAAGTGTTGGCGGAGAACTTCGCAGCCATTCTCGATACGGATGAAATCGTCGCGCAGTGGGAACGACAAACGATAAAAGGATAGGACCATGGCATCGAATTTCAATGCTCATCAACAGCCAGCTTCACAGTTATATCGGATTTCCGCCGAAGAAAAAGCCCAGATAGACGCCGCCATTGATAGTGAGGAATTGACAGATCTGGCACTGGAACTTGGCAATATTCCCAGCCGTTCCGGCGAAGAGGGTGCCGCGGCACGCTATGTCTTCGACTGGATGCGGCGCGAAGGATTTAAGCCGCGCGCAGTGGGCGCCACGCCAGAGCGGCCGAATATCATTGGCGAGTATGGTGGACGCGGCAATGCAGCCAACCTGCTTTTTACCGCGCATCTCGACACGGAAAGCCCGGCGTTTTCCGCCCAGCTCGACGATTACAAATATCGTCCCGAGACGGTTCAGCAAAAGGAGTGGACGCGGTGCTGGCTGCAGGATAATCGCCTGCACGGCTATCCCATCGCAAATGATCGCGGCCCGATGAGCTGCTTTCTCATCGCCGCCAAAGCCTTGCGCAAGACTGGCATTGAGCTTGCTGGGCGGCTTTATCTGACCGCATGCCCGGGGGAGATTGGACCGGAGCCGATCGAGGAATACCAGGGTATCGGCTATCTGGGCAAGGACATTGGCGCCCATTATCTGTTCCATCATGGCGGCATCGCGGCCGATTATGCCATCGCCGCCGAAGGTACCGATTACGGTATCACGTGGAAGGGCTGCGGTTACGTGCTATTCCGTATACGCCTGCTGGGCCAAAGCACCTTTACGCCGGCGCTCGCCCACCATGCCGATCTGGCATCGCATCCCAACCCGATCTATCGGATCGGCAGGCTGATCGAAGCGTTGCACGGCTGGGCTGGCGACTATGAAGTGCGCTATCGCGACGAGAGCGAAGGCGGCATATCGATTCCGAAGGTGCAAATCGATGCCATCCGGGGCGGTGTGCCACATACCTTTGGCAGTGGCAGCGAGATATGCGGGCTCTATCTGGAGGTGGGCCTGACCGCACGGCAGACGGTGGCGCCGGTGTTGCGCGAGTTGCAAACGCTGCTGGGTAGCCTGGACCTTGGCGAGTTTGACATCAGCCCGCTGGTGGTGCGCCATGGCTATGAGGCCGACCGCGATGCCGTCGCACCGCTGGTTGCCGCCATTGGCAGCGCCACCGAGGGCGTTCTTGGACATGCGCTGAAGCGCGCCGATCCGATTTATTCAAGCATGTGGCGCGATCACAATGTCTTCAATATGCAGCGCATTCCGGCCGTCACCTGTGGCATTCCGCGGGTGTTGCCAACCCCGGATGATCTGGTCCGCAGTGCAAAAATCTATGCGCTGACCGCACTGGCCATTTGTGGCCGTGCCTAACTCAATAACAGGAATCTTAGCTAATGAAAACCGCATTGACTTCGCCGGGCCCGGTGGCCGCAGAGCCTGGAACGTTCGAATCGAAAGAACAAACCACGCAGTGGCGCCAGGCCATGGCGGAATTTCCCTCGGGCCTGACCATCGTCACGACCATGGACAATGAGCGCCCCTCAGGCACCACGGTCAGTGCATTTTGCAGCCTGTCGTTGCGGCCGCGACTGCTGCTGGTATGCCTCGACCTGCGCAGCAATACCCTCAAGGCCATTAATGAAACCGGCAGATTCGCCGTCAATATTCTTTCAGCACAGGCACAGCCGCTGGCATTGAAGTTCGGGGTGAAAGAAGGCGACAAGTTTGCGGACGTGGATTACCAGGTCGGCGATCTGGGTTGTCCACTGCTATCGGACTGTTGCGCCAACATCGAGTGCCATGTCCACGCCAGCTATATCGAAGGCGATCACGCTATCCTGATCGGCAAGCCGGCGCTGATCAGGCGTGAGCCAGCGCATCCGGCGCTGGTTTATCATCGCGGTGCATTCAACGCCTGAACCGGTATCAACACCAGAAAAAGTCGCGGCCCGCGGCTTTTTCCGCATTGCAGCCGCCAGCCTTAGTTAGCTACTGGTACTTCCAATAATTTGGTCCGGTACGCGCGTGGCGAGCAGCCATACTCGGCGCTGAAGGCGCGGCTGAAGTAGGCGAGATCGTTGAATCCCCAGTTATAGCAGATTTCAGAAATCGACAATGAAGCGTTCAGCCGATTCGATAAATCCTTCCTGCATTGCTCCAGCCTGCGCGTGCGTACATATTGACTGAAGCACGTATTTGCTTGCGCAAAGATCTTTTGTACATAGCGCGGCGAGACGTTGTGACGGCGCGCCACGCCGGCAAGACTCAGCTCGCAATCGCCCAAGTGCAAATCGATCGAATGGCAGATTTCCTGAAAATGCCGTGCATGGCCCAGGTCTTTGCAGTCGTTAAGGGGCGGCAGCATGGCCAGGCTGTAGGTCAACAGTTCAGCCAGTGCTGTTTCCACCGGGTGGAATGACATCTCGGTGAAACTGCCCATCTGGGCTGCCACCGAGCTGAGAAAATCGGACAGCACGTGATTAATCCCGTGTTGACGGGAAATGGTTCCCGCCCGGATGGCCAGCGGATTCAGCAGCCGTTTGTAGAACACTTCATGCGGTATTTCCACCGTCAGAATTTCGAAGTCGCTGTTCAAATGCAGTTCGACTCTTTCCACCCCGCCCGCACCATACAGGATGTCGCCGACGTCCAGCGCATGCGTTTGCCCGCCAATGCGCAATGTTGCATTTCCTTCGTGTATCAATGCAATCCACAGGTTGGTGGAACTGGTTCGAGTGGTGGGGTAGTCGCCTACAATGGCTTGCGGCGAACCAGACAACTTGACGAACTGCATCCCCAGTGGTGAGCGGTTATAGCTGACTTCACCGCGCAGCTCGTCCAGTATGGTTTCCCGCGACATCGACAGGTATACCTTCTGTAATGCATCACGCCAGATGCCCTCCCGATGTTCGGTTGCATATGCCGACGTGCGCAAGCTCCAGTTATTCATGACTTCCCCTCAGAGAACACTACTTTTAGTTGAGCAAATTCCGTGCCCAACAGCAAAGGCCTGTGCGCCCGTGGTTTGGGGATGCATTCGGGGACGCTCGCCCCAGTTTCGTGCGGAGCGCACAATGATGTGGCGAGAGTGTAGTGATGTTTTATGCTGCGTTCGCCGGCATGGCCAGCTCGTCAACGAGGGGGCGACGCGCGCATGCAGCGTCACTCGCGGGCGTTGACGCTGCCGATGCCGTTGACGGTCTTGTTCACGTGGCGCGGCTTGCCGTAGTAATCCAGGCTGCCCATGCCGTTGACCACGGCGTTCAGCGTGTCCGTCGCGGTCACCTTCACCGCCCCCAGGCCGTTGAAGTTGACGTCGGCGCGCTCCGCATGCAGTTCCTTGGTGTCCACCTCGCCCACACCCTGCGCCTTCAGGCGCAGCAGCTTGACCTTGCCGCTGGCCGAGAAGCTGCCGGCGCCCTGGTAGCTCACGTCCAGCCGCTCGCCCCGCATGTTCCTCAGCACCGTCTCGCCGGCGCCTTCGCCGATGAACTTGACCAGCGCGGGCACCGTGACGACGACCCGCGGATCGCCGCCGGTGTTGCTCATGGATTTGTCCTTCATGTAGATCTTCAGCTCCCCGTTCACCACCTCGGTGATCAGGCGGCTGGTGAACTTCTCGTTGCCGCTCACCGTCACCGATTGCGCCTTGCCGCCTTCGACCGTGATGCTGAGCGGACCCTTGCTGTCGATCGCGGTGAACGGCGCCACGGTGCGCACCTGTTCATCGGCGTGGGCGCAGGCGGCGAACGTGGCGAACCCGGCGAGGATAAGTAGACGGCGCATGTGTGACCCTCCTATAAGTTGTTGCGTTTATTGTAATGGCGCGCGCCCCCGGGATGTCAAATTTGCGACGGATCGCGGATGGGCGGGGTTGAATTGTTAGAATGCGGGTCCGGGCGACCGCCCACCGCCCACCGCGATAAGGAATCAAAATGACGTACGAGGAATACCTGGATGAAGTGACCACGCTGATCACGGAGAAGTACAACGTGGCCGATGCGGCCGCCATCAAGCTGGTGATGAAGGCGCAGGACGAGGAGTTCTTCGTCCGCCACGATGAAGTCGCGTCCCTGCGCAACCTGGACCAGGCGCACAAGGACGCGAAAACCATCTTCATGGCGGCGAAGAAGTAAGGTCCGTTTAGTCGTCGTCCTCCTCATGGGCGGCGTTCTCCACGAACACCGCCGTCGTGCGCGGCGGGATGGTGAACGCGCCCGAGGCGCCGTTGTAGGCGGCGTTGCGCACCGCGCGGTCGCTTTCCGACTTGCGCTGCACCTTGTGCAGCTTCAGCTTGCGTCCCCGCAGCTCGGCCAGGGTCACCGTCCTGGCCACCTTGTCCACATTGAACAGCACCAGCACCGACTTGTACTTCGCCCCGTCGTAGCGGCTCGGATGCTGGCCGTCGATGCTCATCGCCACCACGCCCGCCACCTGCAGCGGACCGGTGTTGTGGAAGCGCAGGCGCTCGGCCACGTCGCCGGCGGTGCGCAGGCGGAACAGCGTGCTGTCGGCGCGGATGGCCAGCAGGTCGTTCATGTAGTCGCGCGCGTCGATGATGGCGGCGCGGTCCGGCTTGATCAGCGGATTGGCCAGCACCGGCGACATCAGGCTCCAGTTGTCGCGGTTCACGCCGGCCATTGGCAAGCCCACGCCGAAGTTGTTGGACTGGTAGCCGTAGTCCAGGCGGTTGAACCAGTCGCCCGCGTCGTAGCTGTCGCGGTCCAGCGACTTCGAACGCAGGATCTCCTGGCCCGCGTGCAGGAAGGGCACGCCCTGCGACAGCACGTTGATGGCCGCGCCCAGGTTCTGCACGCGCACGCGGTCGGCCAGGCTGGTGTTGGCCGGCAGCTTGAAGGCGTTCAGGTCGAACAGGGTCTGGTTGTCGTGCGCCTCCACGTAGTTGATGGTCTCGGCCGGGTTGGCCGCGAAGCCCGCCTTCTGGCCGAAGTAGTCGATCTCCGAGTTCTTGCGCACGGCGCCGGTGCGGTCCGTGAAGCTGTAGTCGCGCAGCGTGCCGGACAGGCCCACCCGCACCAGGTCCGCCAGGCGCAGCAGGTCGTCCTTGCTCTGCGTGGACTTCGCGTTCGGATCGTAGAACACGCCGTTGATGAAGCCCTGCTGGCTGACCAGCGCCTCGCCGCCGTCGCAGCAGCCGCCGCCGCGCACCGCGTCGCGCAGGCGGTCGTTGAAGGAGCCGATGCCGCTGCCGAACATATTGGCCTGGCGCGCCTGCACGAAGCGGGCGTCGTTGCCCACCGCGCCGAAGTTCCACGCCTCGCCGTAGATGTAGATGTCGCGTTTTGCGGCCGCGTTGACGGCCGCCTGAAGGCGGTTCATCACCGCCAGCGGCGTGAAGCCCATGATGTCGAAGCGGAAGCTGTCGATCTTGTAGTCGCGCGCCCAGGTCGCGGCCGAATCGATCATCAGCTTGGCCATCATCGCGTTCTCCTGCGCGGTGTCGGCGCAGCAGCTGTCGTTGGTGATGCCGCCGGCGCTGTTCATCCGGTAGTAATAGGCCGGCACGATCTTGTCCAGCACCGACAGCGGGCCTTGCTGCGACGCGCTGGTGTGGTTGTACACCACGTCCATCGTCACCCGCAGGCCCTGCTCGTGCAGCGACTGCACCATGGAGCGGAACTCGCGCACGCGCACCGCGCCGTCGTTGGCGTTGCTGGAGTAGCTGCCCTCGGGCGTCGTGTAGTGCACCGGGTCGTAGCCCCAGTTGAAGCAGTCGGCGCCGCGCGTGGCCTCCACCGCCGCCTGCTGCAGTTCGGAGTTGGCCGCCGCCGCCGGGATGGCCGGCGTGGCGCAGCCGCTCTCGTTGACGCTGGCGAAGTCGAACGCCGGCAGCAGGTGGATGTGGGTCAGGCCGGCCGCCTGCATGCCCTTCAGGTGGCGCATGCCGTTGGAATCGCGCTCGGTGAAGGCCAGGTATTTGCCGCGGCGCTCGGCCGGCACCGTGCTGTCACCGGCGCTGAAATCGCGCACGTGCAGCTCGTACAGCGAGATGTCGGCGGGATGCGCCAGCCGCGGGATGGCGTGGTTGTCCCAGCCGTCCGGCTTCAGCGCGCGGCTATCCAGGTTGGCCACGAAGCTGCGCTGGCTGTTGGCGTTCACGCTCAGCGAGTACGGGTCGGTCACCGTGTTGCTGACCAGGGTGTTGTTGGCCCAGCGCGACAGCACCTTCACGTTGTAGGTGTAGTAGTAGCGGTTGGTCCAGCCGCTGCCGCCCGAGGTGTAGCTCCACACGCCGCTGGCCGCGTCGCGCGTCATCGGCATTTGCAGGGTGCTGGGCGAGCTGGCGTCCGGGTACAGCGTCAGGCTGACCGACTTGGCGGTCGGCGCCCACACGCGGAAGGTGGGCACGCCGGCCTGGTCGAAGCTCAGGCCCAGGTTGGCGCTGGCGGCGGCGGGCGCGAACACGTCGTCCAGCATGCCGGCCGCCTGCAGCGAGGTGACCTGCACCAGCTTGCCGGCCGCGTCGAACTGCGCGACGGCGAACTGGCCGCTGGCCTTGTCCGCCACGGACGCCGCGTCGCTGGCGGACAGGGTGAGGGCGGTGGCCGCGGCCAGGTGCGGATACTTCTGTTTCAGCGCGTCCGGCAGCGCGGCGGCCGGCGTCAGCGCCATGCTGCCGTCGGCGCCGGTCACGCCGCCGGTGTCCGAACCCAGGCCGCCGTTGGCCGCGTAATACAGCTTATAGCTGCCGGCGCTGGGCACGCCCGGCCAGGCCAGCGTGGAGGCGCTCAGCCAGTGCGCGGTGGCCTGGTTCAGGTTGCCGAAGCTGACGGGCGGCTGCGCCGGGTAGACCGTGCAGTCGCCCTCCAGCATCCACACCTCTTGGCCGGCGGCGGCGATGTCGGCGCTGAAGTTCACCGACTGGTCGCTGCCGCAATTCTTGTTGCCGCTGCCATCCGTCACCAGGAACCACATCGCGGACTTGGCGGTGTTGACGGGGATGTCCACGTAGCCGCCGAAGGCGTCGCCGCCGGTCATCATGAAGCGGTCGGCGATCCAGGCCGAACTGGGGTTGAGCGGGCCGTCCCACGAGTACACGCCCCACTGGGCCGCGTCGTTCTGGGTGCGGTGGAAGTGCATGCGGATGGTGGCGGGCGCGAGCGCTGGCCCGCCTTGGACCTTGCCGCCCATCACTTTAGGTGGCTGCCCGGCGGCGCCGTCCCCGCCGCCCGCGCCGCAACCGGCCAGCAGCGTCAGCGCGCCGCAGACGACGATGGCAGGCAGGGTTTTTGAACTAAAACTACAGTGTATTCTCATACTTGTCTCCCCGTAAGTTTTTGTATATCCGCCTGAATTCGGCGGTTATGTAATATTACTACGAGAAAAATGCAAGAAATGCACTGTAGCTGAAATATTTATGAAAGGCGAAAAAAAAAGTGCCATCGGGAAGATGGCACTTTGCTGTTGGCGAGGCGGAACCTACTAATGTAATCGATAAATCGACTGCTAATTACAATTTTCGCGACGAATGTTGTATTCCCTCAGCCCTACCCGGAAATCATGGACGCATGACAATGTTACATATACATTCATCCGCTGTGACTATCACAAGTAGTCTACGTCCCAAAAAAAACCGATACATGAGAGAAGATCCATGAAGAAAAGTTTTCCGCTTGCCGTATTGATGTTGTCCGCCAGTCCCTTCATCCTCGCGCAGGAAGTCAAACCGGCAAGCGAGGCCGCCAGGCCGGCCGCCGAAGCTCCCGCCGACGACATCCAGAAGGTGGTGATCGTCTCCACCGGCAGCCGTGGCGCGCAGCGCACCATGGTGGACACGGCCGTGCCCATCGACATCCTCAGTTCGAAAGACCTGGCCAAGACCGGCCAGGCCACGCTCGACAAGGCCATGCAGTTCACCGTCCCGTCGTTCAACACCGTGCAGACCCCGGTCAACGACGCCACTTCGCTGCTCGATCCCTACGAGATCCGTAACATGGGTCCCAGCCGCGTGCTGATCCTGATCAATGGCAAGCGCAAGAACTCCAGCTCCCTGATCTACACCCAGACCTCCCCAGGCCGCGGCGAAAGCGGTTCCGACATTTCCGCCATCCCGACCGACGCCATCAAGCGCATCGAGGTGCTGCGCGACGGCGCGTCCGCCCAATACGGCTCGGACGCCATCGCCGGCGTGGTCAACATCATCCTGAAGGACAACGCCGAGGGCGGCTCCGTCACGGCGCGCGGCGGCATCACCCACGAGCGCGACGGCGAGATGGGCGGCCTGAGCCTGAACCACGGCGTGGCGCTGGGCGACCGCGGCTTCGTCAACTACACGGTGGACGTGTCCAAGACCAAGCTGTCCAACCGTCCGGGCGTGGTCAACGCGCAGGGCGAGGCGGGCGACTTCAAGGGCCTGACCGACGTCTACAGTGAATTCCTGCAGAACAAGGTGCGGCCCTTCCTGGCGCTCAAGCCTGACGCGGGCAACATTAACGGTTCGCCCGCCACCGACTCGTACAAGGCGCTGGTCAACTCGCGCTACGAGCTGAGCGACGGCGTCAGCATCTACGGCAACGCCGCCTACGTGCGCAAGGAAATCGACAGTTTCGCCAACTACCGCACCCCGTACTGGCGTCCGACCGACTACGGCCTGCTGCATCCGGCCGGCACGCCCTACATCGGCTACGTGCCCGGCTTCAACGGCACGCTGGACGACTACAACGCCACCGGCGGCGTCAAGTTCGAAGTCGCGGGCTGGAGCACTGACGTCAGCCTGACCTACGGCGGCAACGAGCAAAGCTATGGCGTGACCAATTCGGTCAACCGCGGTTTGCAGGAGGACTTCCTGGCCGGCAAGAGCAAGATCGCCTCGCCGACCAGCTTCGACGCCGGCGGCGTCAAGTTCGAACACTTCGTGCTGAACGGCGACATCAACAAGCAGATCACGCCGGCCGTCACCGCCTACGCGGGCACCGAACTGCGCCACGAGAAGTACAGCGTGCTGGCCGGCGACTTCGCCTCCTACACCCTGGGCGGCGCCGACTCCTACGCCGGCAACGCGCCCGAGAACTCCTTCCCGTCCTCGCGCTCGAACTACGGCGTATACGGCGGCGCGACCTGGGACATCAGCGACAAGCTGCTGGTCGACGGCACCGGCCGCTACGAGAAGTACACCGATTTCGGCAGCGCCTTCGTGTGGAAGGGTTCGACCCGCTGGAAGGCGAGCGACACCGTCACCGTGCGCGCCTCGGCCTCCACCGGCTTCCGCGCGCCGTCGCTGGCGCAGACCTTCACGCAAAAGGCGCAGTACTCCTTCGTGGCCGGTTCCGGCATCCAGGTCTCCGGCCTGGTCAACAACGTGTCCGCGCAAGCGGCGGCCCTGGATGTGCCCAAGCTGCAAGCCGAGAAGTCCAACAACTTCACGCTGGGCCTGGGCCTGAAGCCGGACAACAACACCAGCATCACGCTGGACTACTACCACATCAAGGTCAAGGACCGCATCGTGCTGGGCAAGGAGATCAAGCCCACCGGCAACGCCGACAACCCGCTGGACATCGTACTGGCGGCGGAGAAAATCGTCTCGGTCAGCTTTTTCGTGAATGCGCTGACCAGCGAAACCTCGGGCATCGACTACGTACTGTCGCGCAAAAACATCCCCTTCATGGACGGCAAGCTGACCCTGAACCTGTCGGGCAACTACTCGCTGAAAAACGAGCGCGTCGGCGCGGTGCAGAATCCTCCCAAGATCGCTGCCGCCGGCCAGTCGGTGCTCGATGAAACGCAGGAAGCGCTGATGTTCACCTCGCGTCCGAAGTTCAAGACCATCCTGGGCGGCGACCTGAACTACTCGAAGGTCAGCTACTCGCTGAACAACACGGTGTTCGGTCCGACCCACTTCCGCAACGCCGGCCTGGACAGCAACCTGGAAGTGAAGTTCAAGACCAAGACCGTGACCGACTTCGCGATGACCTACAACCTCACGCCGAGCACCACGCTGACCTTCAACGTGAACAACCTGCTCAACGTGACGCCGAGCTGGAGCTTCAAGGCCTTGAACTCCACCGGACAGGCCATCCTGGACGACAAGAAGGTCGACGCGGCGACCGGCCTGACCCAGGCCGACGTGCAGCGCAACCTGGTGACCTTCAACGGCCGCTACGCGATGGTGACCTACGACGGCTCGCATTTCAGCCAGCTGGGCCGCACTTTCGCCGCTTCCGTGAACTATCGCTTTTAACCGCGGTTAGCAGCGCAGCAGTACGAGAAAGCCGCCGTTGGGCGGCTTTTCTCTTTTCCGTAACACAAAAATCAACTCGCTGAGTGTTTATGACAACGTGAATCAGATGCCATCGAATGCGCATATGATCGCCCTACCCCGAAGAGGGCGCCGTATTTCCATTCGATAATAATTTGAGGGACTTCGTCATATGACTCGGCATCACAGCAATTTCCGGCATCCCACGTTCCAGGCCAAACCCATCGCGCTCGCCGTGCTGATGCTGGCCGCCATGCAAGCGCAGGCGCAGGAGGCCAAGGACGCCGCCGCCGACTCCGTGGTGGTCGTGACCGGCTTTCGCGCCAGCCTGAACAGCGCGCTGAACACCAAGAAGAACAGCGACGGCATCCTCGACGTCATCAAGGCCGAGGACATCGCCAAATTCCCCGACGCCAACCTGGCCGAATCGCTGCAGCGCGTGCCCGGCGTGTCGCTCACCCGCGGCGACGGCGGCGAGGGCAAGCAGATCACCGTGCGCGGCCTGAACGCGGGCTTCACGCGCGTGCGCATCAACGGCATCGAGGGCGTGACCGCCACCGGCGCCTCCGACATCAACGGCAGCACCAACCGCGGCCGCGGCTTCGACTTTTCCGTGTTCGCCTCCGAACTGTTCAACAGCCTGGAGGTGCGCAAGACCTCGGAGGCGGCGGTGGAGGAGGGCTCGCTGGGCGCCACCGTGGACCTGCGCACCGCGCGCCCGTTCGACTTCAAGGGCGAGACCTTCAGCCTGGGCGGCCAGGGCTCGTGGAACTCGCTGTCGCGCAAGGCCGAGCCGCGCGTCACCGCGCTGTACTCGAACCGCTGGGACAGCGGCATCGGCAAGCTGGGCGCGCTGGTGTCGATCGCGCATTCGCGCCGCACGATACAGGAGGAGGGCTACGAGGCGGTCGAGCTGCTGAGCGCCAGCGCGGACGGCGGCTTTTGCTCGCCGGCCGGCTACGCGCCGCAGAACCCCGGCAACAGCGCCGTCAAGGGCATCGACGCGGCCAACTGCGGCTTCGGCGTGCCGCGCACCTCCAGCGCCGCCGCCTACGCCGACGTGATGGGCCGCACCGACAACTACGGCGGCACGGTGGCTTCGCCGGCCGCCGGCTCGGGCGCCTTCGCGCCGCGCATTCCGCGCTACCGCCGCTCGCTGACCAACTACGAGCGCACCGGCGTGACCGGCTCGCTGCAATGGCGCCCCGGTTCGGCCACGGAGCTGAACCTGGACCTGCTGGGCGGGAAGTTCGACAACAAGCGCTACGACAACTACATCAGCGCGATCTCCTTCGGCCGCAGCCTGGCGCAGTCCAACGGCAAGCCGCAGTCGTCCATCGTGGACGCCCACTTCGACGGCAACGGCAGCTGGGACTACGGCAAGTTCAACGCGGTGGACATCCGCACCGAGGGCCTGCTGGACAAGTATTCCACGCTGTTCAAGCAGCACGTGATCTCGGGCCGCCACGACTTCAGCGACCGCTTCAAGGTCGACTTCCTGAGCGGCGTGTCGAACTCGGACCTTGACGAGCCGATGCGCGCCACCGTGCAGTTCGACACGCCCAACGTGAACGGCTTCTCCTACGACTTCCGCCAGAACCGCAACGTGCCGACGCTGAACTTCGGCATGGACGTGTCCAACCCCAACTTGTTCACCTTCGCGCCGCAGGAGGCGGACGGCACCTTCCACGGCCAGTTCGTGGGCCGCTACCTGCACACCAAGAACAAGCTGAAGACCAACGCCGTCAACGCCAGCTTCGAGTTGAACGACAACCTGACGCTGCGCGGCGGCCTGTCCAAGCGCGGCAACACCTGGACCAACGTGGAGATCGGCTCCGGCGGCAACGGCCTGCGCCTGCCTGCCGGCGTCACCATGGACAGCATCTCGCGCCAGATCGGCGGCTTCGGGCGCGGCCTGGGCGGCAGCGGCGTGGCCACCTCGTGGTCGGCGGTGGACCTGGACAAGTTCCTCAAGGTGTACGACATCGAATGCCACTGCGCGGCGGTGCCGGGCTCGGAATACAACCTGCTGAACCAGGCCAACCGCGGCGTGGAGGAATCGATCAACGCGCTGTACGCGTCGGCCGACTTCAAGTACGACGTCGGCCCCATCCCCATCCGCGGCAACGTGGGCGTGCGCGGCGCGGAGACCGAGGCCACCTCGTTCGCGCTGCTGAACGCCAACGGCGCGCTGACGCCGGCCACCATCAGCCACAAGTACCGCGACTGGCTGCCGGCGCTGAACGTGACGGCGCAGCTGCCGCAAGACGTGCTGCTGCGCTTCTCGGCCGGCAAGACGCTGTCGCGCCCGGAGTACACCGACCTGGCGCCGTCGACCACCTTGTCCTCGCAAAGCCAGACCGTCAGCATCGGCAACCCGACGCTGGACCCGATCCGCGCCCGCACCTATGACCTGCAGGCCGAGTGGTACTACGCCAAGAACGCGATGATCTCGGCCGGCTTCTTCCGCAAGGAGATCAACACCTTCATCCAGGGCGTGTCGGAGCGGGCGGTGTTCTCCTCGCTGGGGCTGCCGGATTCCATCCTGCTGGGCGGCGGCTGCAGCATCACCGGCGGCACGCCGGCCTGCGCCACCCTGCCGGGAACGACGGTGGTGGTGAACCGCAAGGTCAACACGCCGGGCGGACCGCTGAACGGCTACGAGCTGAACCTGCAGGCGCCGTTCAGCTTCCTGCCCGGCGCGTGGAGCAACTTCGGCGCGTTGGCCAACTACACCTACGTGAAGTCGAAGATCAGCTACATCACGCGGGTGGACAATCCGAACACGGCGGCCAACGAGCTGCTGAGCCAGACCGCCAACTTCACCGGCCTGTCGCCGCGCGCCTACAACATGACCCTGTACTACGAGGATCCGAAGTTCAGCGCGCGCGTCTCGGCGGCGCACCGCTCGGCCTACCTGCTGAACGTGCTGGGCGACGTGGCGGGGCACGACTACACGGTGGTCGACGGCTCCACCAACGTGGACTTCAGCGTGTCCTACAACCTCACGCCGAAGCTGCGCCTGAGCTTCGAGGGCCAGAACCTGACCGACGTGCCGCTGCGCTACGGCCGCGACTCGCAACGCAACGACACGCTGCTGTACGTGCATTCGGGCCGCTCCTTCGTGGTGGGACTGTCGTACAAGTACTAAGGCGGTCTCGCGGCCTTGCGGGCTAGCTTGCTTCCTCAAAGGAACAATGCTAGCCTGCAAGGGTTAAAACGCAAGCGAGTGTCTCATGGGCAAGCTCCGCGCCCTTCTGTTGTGCCTGGCGGTGTGCTGCGCCCCGCACGCGGCGGCGGCCGAATTCATCCTGTATGCCTACCACCTGAAGCCGCCCTACATCGTGGACCGCGACAAGGAGGTGGGCATCTATTACGACCTGGCCCGCCTGCTGACGGACCGCATCCCCGGCCACACCTTCAAGACCGTCTACCTGCCGCGCCGCCGGCTCGAGCACGACCTGCAACTGGGCCGGCTGCGCGGCATGGTGGTCGGCGTGCACCCGTCCTGGTTCAAGGACGAGTCGCGCACCCGCTACCTGTGGTCGCCGTCCTTCCTGCACGACAACGACGTCGTGGTCTCGCCCGCCGCGAAGCCACTCCGCTACGACGGGCCGGAATCGCTGGTGGGCCGGCACGTCGGCCTGTCGATGGGCTATTACTACTTCGGCGTCGACGAGCTGATACGCGCCGGCAGGCTGGAGCGCGACGACGCCATCAACGAGGAAACCTCGCTCGACAAGCTGGCGCGCGGCCGCGTGGACGCCGCCATCGTCACGCGCCGCACGCTCGACTACCTGGTGCGCCGCCGGCCGGAATGGAGGAACCAGTTCCACGCCGCCCGCGTGCCGCACGACTCCTACGACCGCATGCTGCTGATCCCGCGCGAGTTCGCCGCCATCCTGCCCGACCTGAACGCGGTGCTGGGGCCGATCGCCCACGACAGCGAGTGGCTCAAACTGATCAGCCGCTACTGATCGCCGCATCCCCCTGGAACGCACCCCCTTGGTGCGGCGCGGGCACCGTCCGGGGGCTGGCCGCGCCGCCGCCGGCCCGCGCGCGCGGGAACACACTGTTTTTCCCGGTGGCATGGACCTTGCATCTACGAAACACAAAGGAGATACCATGGACACTGGAACGGCAAGGATACGTTTGCTGTTGTTGGACAGCCACGAGGTGGTGCGCACCGCGCTGCGCCATCTGCTGGAGGCCCGGGGCTATGACATCGTCGGCGCGTGCGGGAATCTCGAACAGGGGCTGGCGCTGGCGCAGCGGCTCAAGCCGGACATCGTGCTGATGGAATCGCAGTTCCCGTCCGGCGACGCGGTGCGGGCCTGCCGCCACATCCGCGCCGCCTCGCCGTGCACGCGCGTGGTGTTCCTGACGTCGCTGAAGGACGACACCATGCGGGTGGACGGCATCATGGCCGGCGCCGACGGCTATCTGCACAAGGGCGCCAAGGTGGAGGAGCTGGCGCGCACCATCACGGCGGTGGCGCGCGGCACGCCCGCCATCGACGCCGACACCATCCAGATCCTGCGCGACAAGTCCAGCGCCGCCGGACGCGCGGCGGCGCCCGGCGCGGACACTGCGGAGATCGCCGAGCTCACGCCGCAGGAGCGCAAGATCCTGCCCTTGATCGCCGAGGGCCTCACCAACAAGCAGATCGGCGACGCGCTGGGCCTGAGCCACAAGACCGTGAAAAACCACCTGAGCAGCGTGTTCCAGAAGCTGCAGGTGACGCGCCGCGCCCAGCTGGCCGCCATCGTCGCCCGCCGCGCCTGACGGGGAAGGGCCGTATGGCCCGGGTCCAATAGCACTTCCGGGCCGGCGCCATCTCGCCACATACTGCTCAGCACTCTGCGCGCAGCCGGCAAGCATAAGCCGGCGCGTCGCGGCCAAGTGGAGAACTGGGGGAGACAGGGCGACAGACCGGACCGCGATGACGGGCCGGCGCGCCATTGCCGCTATCCACTGCCGACGATATGACCGACCTACAAGTGGATATCCATGGCAACGACAGCGATACCCGGCGCCGAGCCGGTGAAGGGGCGGGCCACGCCCGGCGCCAAGGTGGGCGCCGCCTACCTGCTGGTGTGCGCGCTGGCGGCGGGCAACCTGCTGCTGGCGCACGGCATGGTGCGCGAGCAGAACGGCGTGGCCGAATCGGTCAGCGTGGCCGGCAGGCTGCGCATGCTCAGCCAGAAGATCGCCTTCGAGACGGCTTACCACCGGCTCGCGCCGCCCGGCTGGCGCGAGCGCCTGCGCCAGTCGCGCGCCGACTACCAGGCCTCGCTGGACGCGCTGTCCGGCGGCGGCAGCGCCTTCGGCCACCGTCTGCGCCGCCCGTCGGCGGCGCTGGCTGAACGGCTGGCCGGGCTGCGCGTCGAGTGGCGGCTGTTCGGCGCCGACGTCGACCTTGCCACCGACCCCGCCGCCGCGGACGCCGCCGGCGCCCTGCACCGGGTGGCCGCCCGCGCCCCCGCGCTGCTGGAGCGCGCCGAGGGCGTGGTGGCGCGGATGGCGGCCGAGGCGGGCGCCTCGCAGGAGCGCGCGCTGCGCCAGATGTACGCCGTGCTGGCGGCCGACATGCTGCTGCTGGCGCTGGCCTGGCGGCTGACGCGCCGCAAGCTGGTGCGCGCCGCCGAATCCACCTTCCGCAGCCTCGCCGACAACTCCGTGGTGGGCGTCTACATCGCCGAGGACGCGCGCTTCCGCTTCGTCAATCCCAAGATGGCGGAGCTGTTCGGCTACGACCGCGCGGAGATGATGCGCTCGGTCGGCGTGTTCGACATCGTGCCCGAGGAGGCGCACGGCCTGGTGCTGCACCACATGCGGCGCCGCCTGAGCGGCGAGGTCAGCGAGGTGAGCTACGAGCGCCAGGCGCGCCGCAAGGACGGCACGCTGTTCGACATCGAGGTGTTCGGCTCGCGCATGGCGCTGGACGGCAAGGCCGTCACCATCGGCGTGATCCTGGACGTGAGCGAGCGCAAACGGGTCGAGCGCGCCGCGCTGCGCGCCGAGGAGGCCAACCGGGCCTACGCCCGGCAGCTGGAGTACAACGCCAACCACGACGCGCTGACCGGGCTGGCCAACCGCAACCTGCTGGGCGACCGGCTGCGCGGCGCGATCGCGGCGGCGCGCCGCAACGGCAAGATGGTGGCCGTGCTGCTGCACGACCTGGACAACTTCAAGGTCATCAACGACAGCCTGGGCCACGCGGCCGGCGACCTGCTGCTGGCCAACGTGGCGCGCTGCATGAACGAGGCGGTGCGCGAGAGCGACACCGTGGCGCGCCTGGGCGGCGACGAGTTCGTGATCGTGATGCCGGACGTGGCGCGGCCCGAGGACGCGGTGGCGGTGGCGGAAAAGCTGCTGCAGGTGCTGTCCCAGCCCTTCGTCATCGAGGGCCAGAAGGTGTATGTGCGCACCAGCATCGGCATCAGCCTGTACCCGCGCGACGGCGCCGACGAGCAGACCCTGATGAAGAACGTGGACCTGGCGATGTACCGCGCCAAGCAGCAGGGGCGCGGCCGCCTGAGCTTCTACACGGAGGAGATGAACTCGGCCAACCGCGCGCGCCAGCGCATGGAGGTGGAGCTGCACAACGCGCTGGAGCGGGGCGAGTTCCTGCTGCACTACCAGCCCAAGCTGGACACGCGCGGCGGCCGCGTCACGGGCGCCGAGGCGCTGCTGCGCTGGCAGCATCCGCGCCGCGGCATGGTGGGCCCGGCCGATTTCATCCCGCTGGCCGAGGAGACCGGGCTGATCACGCTGATCGGCGCCTGGGTGCTGCGCGAGGCCTGCCGCCAGACCCGCTGCTGGCAGCTGGCCGGGTTGCCCGGCCTGAGCATGGCCGTCAACCTGTCCGCCTGCCAGCTGCAGCGCGACGAACTGCTGCCGCTGGTGCGCGAGGTGCTGCGCGAGTCCGGTCTGGCGCCGGAGTGCCTGGAGCTGGAGATCACGGAGACCGCCATCATGCGCGACGCCGAGGAGGCCGTGCCGCTGCTGGTGGAATTGAAGGCGGTGGGCGTGCGGCTGTCGCTGGACGATTTCGGCACCGGCTACTCGTCGCTGAACTACCTGCGCCGCTTCCCGCTGGACAGCCTGAAGATAGACCGCACCTTCGTCTCCGAGATCCACTCCGGCATGAACGAGGGCACCATCATCACGGCCATGATCGCGATGGCGCGCGGCATGAAGCTGCGCGTGATCGCCGAGGGCGTGGAATCGGAGGAGCAGGCCGAGTTCCTGCGCGCCCACGATTGCCACGAGCTGCAGGGCTACCACATCGGCCGGCCGATGCCGGCGGCGGCGCTCGAGGCGCTGCTGCGCGCGCAGCGCGCCGCCTTCGAATTGACAGCATCATGACAGGGGGACGTATGCGTTGGGGGACATGGACGGTGGGCCGGCGGCTGGCGGCGGGATTTGGATTGCTGCTCGTGGTGATGGTGGCGCTGGCCGCCGTCGGCGTCGCCAGCCTGTCGCGCGTGGGGGAGATCAACGCCCGCCTGGTGGAGCGCGACTGGGCCAAGGCCGACGCCGCCGGCGTGGTCAGCCTGCTGACGCGCGAGAACGCGCGCTACACGCTGCAGCTGTTCATCGCGGCGCCGGACGAGCGGTCCGCCATCCTGGCGCGCATCGACGGCAACAAGGCGCGCATCGGCGCCGCGCTCGACAGCCTGGACAGGCTGGTCTACATGGAGCGCGGCCGGAGCATGCTGGCCGGCATACGCGAGGCCCGCGCGCGCTATGTGCGCTCGTTCACCGCCGCCGCCGCGCTGCTGGCGGCCGGCGCCAGGGAGCCGGCCGCCGCCCTGATGCGCGGCGAGACGCTGCCCTTGCTGGACGCGCTGCAGGAGCGGGTGCTGGAATTCGCCGAGCTGCAGCGCCAGGCCGCGCTGGAGGGCGGCGCGGCGGTGCGGCAGGGCATCGAGCAGGCCAGGGCCACGCTGCTGGCGGGCGCCGCCGCCGGCGTGCTGCTGGGCGTGGCGGCGGCCTGCGCCATCGTGCGCGGCCTGACGCGCCAGCTCGGCGGCGAACCGGCCCACGCCTCGGCCATCGCCGGCCACGTGGCGGCGGGCGACCTGTCGGTGGCGATCGCGCTGCGCCCCGGCGACCAGGCCAGCCTGATGCACGCGCTGGCGGCCATGCGCGACAAGCTGGCGCGCCTGGTGGACGGCGTGCGCGGCGGCACCGAGGCCATGGCCGGCGCGGCGGCGCAGTTCGCCGCCGGCAATGTGGACCTGTCCGGGCGCACCGAACAGCAGGCCGGCTCGCTGCGGGAAACGGCGGCCGCGCTGGCGCAGCTGGCGGCCACCGTCGCGGCCAACGCGGAGCACGCCGGCCATGCCAGCGGCCTGGCGCGGGACGCCGCCCGCGCCGCCGACGAGGGCGCCGCCGCGGTGGGCCACGTGGCCGACGGCATGGCGCGCATCGACGCCACCTCGCGCCGCATCGGCGAGATCCTGGGCGTGATCGACGGCATCGCCTTCCAGACCAACATCCTGGCCCTGAACGCGGCGGTGGAGGCGGCGCGGGCCGGCGAGCAGGGGCGCGGCTTCGCGGTGGTGGCGGGCGAGGTGCGGCAACTGGCGCAGCGCTCGGCGGCGGCGGCCAGGGACATCAAGGACCTGATCGGCGTGTCGGTGGCGCAGGTGGCCGAAGGCACGCGACTGGCGGACCACGCCGGCGAGGCCATGCGCGGCATGATGGACGGGATCGGCCGCGTGGCCGGCATCATGGGCGAGATCGCCCGCGCCAGCGGCGAGCAGGCGGCCGGCATCGCGCAGGTGAACCAGGCGGTCGGCCGGATGGACGCGCTGACGCGGCAGAACGCCGCGCTGGTGGAGGAGGCGGCCGCCGCGGCGGCCTCTCTGCGCGACCAGGCCGCCCGGCTCGCCGACGACGCCGCCGTGTTCAAGCTGGCCGGCCCGGCGCCCGCGCGGCGCCCGGAACCGGGCCGCGTCCCCGCGTCCGCCCCGGTCCCGCGCGGCGGCTTAGCCCGAGAGCGTGGCGTTGTGGCTGCGCTCCCCGATCTTCACGTTCGTTAGCGTGAGGCCCCGCACGTTGTGGATGAACCAGGGCTGGTCCGCGTTGCGCGGCGTGCCGAAATCGCAGTCGCGGATGCTGATGTCGGTCAGCGGCGGCACCGGCGCGCCGGCGGCGCCGTTGTAGCTGTGCGCCACCGGGCCCAGGATGACGAAGGCCTGGTAACTGGAATACGCGCCGTCCCCGGTCTTCACGTTGGAGACGCGGATATCCGAGATGTGCACGTCCGACACCCGCGGCGGGCGGGTGCGCACGTTGTCGAAGCCGGGCGTGTAGTCGCAGTCGATGGTGATCACCGCGCCGCCGCCGGAGGACACGGTCCTGGGCGGGATCGGCCCGCCCTCGATCGGCTTGTAGAAGCCCGCCTTGGTGCGCACGCCGTTCGGCAGCACCAGGTCGCGCACGTAAAAGTGGCGCAGGTAGCCGCCGCGGTTCATATTGGTCTTCATGCGCACCGCCGTGCCCAGGGGATCGCTGGCCCAGTGCATATTGCGGATCTCCAGGTGCTGGGCGTACACGTGCTCGATGCCGGCCGCCATTTCGCTGCCCAGCGTGATCGCGCCGTGGCCGCTGTTCATGACGCTGTTCTGGATCACCACGTCGCGGGTGGGGCCGTACTGCGTGTCCGTGCCCTTGCCGGCCTTGATGGCGATGCAGTCGTCGCCGGTGTTGAACAGGCAGCCATCCACCAGCACCGTCTCGCAGGATTCGGGGTCGAAGCCGTCGGAGTTCGGGCCCATGCTCTCCATCTTCACCTTCGAGAAGTGCACGTTGCGGCAGTTGACCGGGTGGTGCAGCCAGAACGGGCTGGCCAGCACCTGGTAGCCCCGCATCAGCACGTCGCTGCAGCCGACGAATTCGACCATGCAGGGACGCAGGAAGTGGCCCTTGCCGAACACCCGCTTGCCGATGGCCACGCGCGCCTCCGACAGCGCCGGCAGGAACTTCTCGTCGCTGCGCCAGTTGGGATTGGCGCCCTGTATCAGCGCCAGTTCGGCCTCCGGCAATTGCGGCGCCAGCGCGGAGAGCGAGGCGGCGTTGGCGGGATTGACCACGCCCTGGCGGGCGGTGGGGCTGGTGGCGTTCTTGCCGCTCCAGGCCCACCAGTTGTCGCCGCTGCCGTCCTCGAAGGTCACGCCGCCCTGGCCGTTCAGGGTGCTGGTCCAGTCCTCGCCGGTGAGGGCGATGTTGCGCTGGTTGTGGGCGTACACCAGCGGCGTGTAGTTCAGGCAGTCGTTGCCCTGCCAGCGCGACAGCGACAGCTTGCCGTTGGCGCCGCAGTCGTATTCGCCGTGCTTGGCGTAGTCCGCCGGATTGGCGCTGAAGCACACCTGCGCGTTCGCCGCCAGGTGCACGTGGACGTTGGACAGCAGCACGATGGGCCCCTTGCAGTACCAGTTCCCGGCCGGGATGACGACGCGCCCGCCGCCGGCCTTGCTGGCGGCGGCGATGGCGTCGCGGATGGCGGGGTGGCAGTCGTGCGAGCCGGGCGAGGGCGTCAGCAGCTCCGTGGGACCCTGCTCGCTGTCCAGGAAGCCCCTGGCCTTGCTCATCGCGCAGGGCTTGGCCCCGAACGTGGTGATCGCGTAGTCGCGTTTGGGGAAGGCCAGCGGCGTGGCGAATTTGCCGATGATGGCCTCGGCGCGCGTCCAGGGATCGGCCGCGGCCTTGGCGGCGGTGTCCGCCAGCGCCGACGCGCCGGGAGCCAGCAGCGCGGCCGCGCCGGCGCCCTTCAGCAGCGCGCGGCGCCGGGTGTCGATGGCTTGCATGGTCGTCCTCATGGTTTCTTGGGTCCGTAGTGGTAGGTCCGCACCTTGTCGGTGATGGCGATGTCCGGGTTGGTGACCAGCCGGATCATCTCCGCGCCGGCCAGCAGCATCGGGCCATAGCCGGCCATCGCGTTAACGCTGACCGGACGGTTGTAGTAGTAGACATGATCGTTGGCGAAGGTGGTGGCGACGCAGCCGCCCTCGATGCCGCCCTGCGCGTTGATGCGCGAGGACAGGCCCGCCCATCCCGCCTGGGCGATGGGGCCGTAGGTGGTGGGGCTGATCCACCCCTCGTTGACGGCGTGCGCGATGGCGTAGACGAACATGGCGCTGCCCGAGGTTTCCATGTAGGAGCGCTCGCGGTCCAGCATCTGGTGCCACAGGCCCTCCTCGGACTGCAGCTCGGCGATGCCGCGCAACGCGCGCCGGTGCTGCGCCAGCACGTCCTGGTAGCCGGGATGGTCCCTGGGCAGCACGTCCAGCAGGTCGGACAGGGCCAGCACGGCCCAGCCGTTGGCGCGGCCCCAGTGGAACCGCGGCGCGTCCGGGTTGTTGGCGTTCCAGCCGTGGGTGTACACGCCCAGTTGCGGGTTGAACAGGTAGCGCGACATGTTCAGCGCGTTCTTCACCGCGTCGTCGAAGTAGCGGCGCTCGCCGGTGAGGTGGCCCATCTCGGCCAGCGCCGGTATGCCCATGTACATGTCGTCCGCCCACACGGACCAGGCCTGCGGGCGGTTGCGCGCCAGCGTGCCGTCGGGCAGGCGTACCTGCTTGTTGGCCACCCAGTCGGCGCACACGGCGATGATGTGGGACAGGTCCGGCCCGATCTTCGCGAAGCGCGCGCGCACCATGGCCGCGCACATCGAGCCAGCGTCGTCCAGCGAATGCGGCGCCACGAAGCGCGCGAAGCTGTTGGCGCGGCCCAGCTTGAAGCGCTTTTCCTGCTCGCGGAAGTAGGGCAAGCGGTCGTTGAAGAAGTTCAGGTGGCGCTCGGTCATCGCGGTGAAACCCTGGTCGCCCGTGACGGCGCGCGCCTTGATCAGCCCCGCGTGCATCACGCCCATTTCGTAGTTCATGATGCCGAAGTCGTTGGGCGACGGCTCCACGATGGCGTGCGGTGACGGCGTGGAGAAGTCGGTGACGGGCTGGCCGGTGTTGCGGTCGACGACGCGGCTGGGCGTGGCCCGGTCGATGAAGGCGCGCACCTTGTGCAGGTCCGCCGTGATCTCGGCCACCACGGGCAGCTTGTAGGGCACCGGGTAGGTGCCTTCGAGCGGGTCGGACAGGTTCTTGTTGTCCGGATTGCGGTAGGGGCCCGCCGCCTGCGCCGCCTGCGCCACCTGGGCCACCTGCACCAGCGCCGGCAGCGCGGCCGCCGCCATCAGGCAAAGTATCCTCCTCATGTCAGCGGCTCACGCGGAAGTAGTCGGCGTCCAGGTGGCCGGTGGCGGGCTGGCCGCCGTCGCCCACGCTGAACAGGCCCATTTGCGCGCCCACCCAGTGTCCCTTGGTGGCCGCGAACGGCGCGCCGGCCGGCGTGAACTGCTTGCCGTCCACGCTGTAGTGGAATTGGGCCTGGGCGCCGTCCGCCATGGTCATGCGCAGGGATAGCGCCGCCGGGGCCTTGGGCAGGACCACCGTGCTTTGCTCCTTGCAGCGCGGCGCGAACGGCGTGCAGGTGGTGTAGACCAGCTGCAGGTCCCCGCCCTGCTTGCGCAGGCCCAGCCAGGCGTAGCTCATGGCGTTCAGGATCAGGCCCGCCCGGTCGCCGTCGGCGGCGTCGCGCAGCTCGACGCGGGTGTCGACGGTGAAGGCGGAGGCGGGCAGCTTCTGGCCCAGGATGTTGGGCGCGGCACGCAGGAAGTCCCTGGATTCGGGGAATGCCTGCGTGTTCAGGCGCAGGTGGCCGGGGCGCGCCGACAGCGAGTGCCAGCCCTGTTGCGGGTTGGCGTTCCACTGCCATTGAGGCCCCAGCGCCTGGCCGCTGAATTCATCGCTGGTGGCCGGCACGGCGACGGGCTGGCCGGCGACGGGCTTGCGATAGGTGGACACCGGGTTGCCGGTGCCCGCTTTCGGGCCGGCCTGGCCGATCACGGGCCAGTCGTCCGCCCATGTCATGGGCTGCAGGTGCACCACGCGGCCGTAGGCCTTGCGGTCCTGGAAGTGCAGGAACCAGTCCTTGCCGTCCTGCGCGCGCACCCATGCGCCCTGGTGCGGTCCGTTGACGGACGTGTCGCCCTTTTCCATGACGATGCGGTCCTCGTACGGCCCCACGATGGAGCGCGAACGGAACACCGATTGCCAGCCTTCCTCGACGCCGCCGGCCGGCGCGAACACATAGTAGTAGCCGTTGTGCTTGTAGAACTTGGGCCCTTCCAGCGTCTTGTAGCCGGGCAGCTTGTGGCCGTCGATGACGACCTTGCCCTGGCCGTCCTTGTCCAGCAGGCGCTTGCCGTCGGGGGACATGGCGCGCAGCGTGAGGATGTTGTTGAAGCCGGAGCGGCTCTTGGCCCAGCCGTGCAGCAAATACGCCTTGCCGTCGTCGTCCCACATGGGCGTCGGGTCGATGATGCCTTTGCCGGGCAGCAGCAGGTGGGGCTCGCTCCACGGGCCGGTGAAGCGCTCGGCGGTGAGCACGTAGATGCCGTGGTCCGGATCGGGATAGAAGATCCAGAACTTGCCGTCGTGGTGGCGCAGGCAGGGCGCCCACACGCCGCCGCCGTGGCGCGGCACGTTGAAGTGCGCGGCCGGCGGCAGCTTGGGCAGGGCGTGGCCCACCAGTTCCCAGTTCACCATGTCCTTCGATTGCAGCAGCGGCAGGCCGGGGGCGCTGTTGAAGCTGGATGAGGTCATGTAGTAGGTGTCGCCGACGCGCACCGCGTCCGGGTCCGAGTAGTCGGCGTTCAGCACCGGGTTCTGGTAGGAACCGTTGCCCAGGTCCGCGACCCAGGGTTCGGCGGCCTGGCTGGCCGCCATCGGCAGCAGCGCCGCCAGCAATGCAGTGAGGGTATGGTTTCGCATGGCTCTTCGCATGGTTGGAACGAATGGTTAGAACGAATAGTTGACGCGCGCGCTGTAGGCGCGGCCGATCGGCTTCGACACATTCTGCGCGAACACCACGCGCGAGCCCAGGCGCTGGTTCGACAGCGGCGGGTCCTTGTCCAGCAGGTTGTTGATGCCGAAGGTGACCTTCAGCTTGTCCGACACCGAGTAGTTGCTGGTCAGGTTGTACAGGATGGTGGGCTCGATCACGTTGAAGTAGGGCTGGCCCGGCTTCTGGGTCGGCAGCGCGTTGGTGTCCTCGTAGTCCGAGGTGTAGGCCTGGGTCAGTGTCAGGCCGAACTGCTTGTGGCTCCACGAGGCGCGCAGGTTGTGCTCCAGCGGTACACATAGGTGTTGGCCGAGGTGGCGCCGGTGGCCAGCGCGCCGGGCTTGCCCACGCTGTCCACCCAGGTGCCGCCCGCCTCGTTCTGGCCCTCGTAGCTGTCCACGTAGGTGCCGTCCAGGCTCACGCCGAACTTGCCGTAGCCGGTGGTCGGCCAGGTGTAGCTGATGCTGGTGTCGATGCCGCTGGTGCGCAGGCCGCCCATGTTCAGGCGCGTCTTGACGATGTAGTCCAGCGTGCCGTCGGCGTTGCGCACGAACAGGTCGGCGTAGTTGCCCAGGTTGGCGAAGATGGTGTCCTCGGAGATCTGCGCGATGGTGCCCTTCATGTTGATCGACCACACGTCGAACGACAGCACCATGTTCTTCACCGGCGACAGCACGATGCCGGCCGTGAGGGTGCGCGCCTTCTCGGGCTGCAGCTCGGGGTTGGCGCCGGTCAGTGTCACCAGGTTGGTGTTGCAGACCTTGGCCGGGTCCATGCCCGCGTAGCGCGGATCGGTGGACAGGCTGCCGGTGCCGGGGATGGACGGCGTGGCGCTCGGGCACAGCAGCGGATCGTCCCACTTGCCGGTGGACGGGGTGCGGGTGCGCGGCGTGCCGTACAGCTCAGGCAGCGTCGGCGCGCGGAAGCCGGTGCTGGCGGTGCCGCGCACCATGACCTCCTGCGCCGGCTGCCAGCGCACGCTCAGCTTGGGGTTGACGGTGCCGCCGAAATCGCTGAAATGGTCGGCGCGCACGGCGCCGGTCAAGGTCAGTTGCCTGGTGATCGGCGCGTCGGCCTCCAGGTACAGGCCGGCCACGGTGCGCGAGCCGGTCGGATAGGCGCCCGGCGTGCCGGACACCTTGTACACCACCTCGTTGGCGACGGCGTCGGTGCCGTCGCGGTAGGTTTCCTTGTGCCAGTCGCCGCCGACGGCCAGCACCAGCGGGCCGCCGGCCAGTTCCATCATCGGACGGCTCGCGTTGAAGTCCGGGCCGTAGTACTTGACGCGCGCGGTGCGGTAGGTGATGCCGTCGCGGCTGATGCTGTCCAGGTAGGCGTCGCCGGCCGCGTCCTGCGGTCCGAAGGGATTGAGGGTGCCGTTGGCCACGCCCTTGTAGATGCCCTCGGTGCTGAAGAAGCCGCTCTTCCAGGTGACGGCGCGCTTGCTCTGCGCGGCGGTCAGGCCCACCTTGTAGTCCCAGCCCATGAATTCGCCCTGGTCCGCGACGGCCAGGCGGTGGGTGTTCTGGCGGTCGTCGGTGACGGCGGGGCCCACCTCGTCCATGCTCCAGGTCAGCGCCAGGTCCTGGCCGGTGACGCCCGCCACGGCGGGCACGCCGCCGCTGCCGCCGGGGTAGTACTTGCTGGCCTTGGTGATGAACAGCGGCTTGCGCAGGCCGGGGTTGTACTTGTCGTAGTCGGTCTGCGCGCCGAAGATCTGCGGCGGGTTGAGCGCGTCGATGTAGGACTCGGTGGTGAGCAGTTCCACCGTCAGCAGCTTGTCGTCCCCGTGGCGCAGGGATGCCTTGGAAAACAGCGTGGCCTGCATGTTATCCGGCAGCAGCTGCGGGTACAGGTCCGGGTCCAGGATGCAGGTCTTGCTGCCGGCGCCGGAGGCCTTGGTGGAGGCGATCGCGTATTGGCTGTCGTAGGGCGCCTTGCAGCCGGCCGCGAAGTAGGGGTTGCCGGTGGTGGTGGTGGCCTTGCCGTTCTGGTACACGGTGAAGTTGGCCGGCGAGGACGAGGAGCCCGAGGTGTTCGAGGAGAAGGGATTGCCGCCCAGTTGCGCGATCAGGGTCGGATCGCTGATGTTGGGGCGGTCCTTCTGCAGCAGCGAGGAGCGCTTTTGCACGTCCAGCGAGGCGTAGACGTTCCAGCCCTGTTCGCGCAGGTCGCCCCAGCCGCTGACGATGCTGACGCGCCGCTGGTCGCCGCCGCCGTGGCGTTCCGGCTGCACGACGGCGCCGGTGACGGTGGTGCCCGTGTGGCTGCGCTTGGTGATGAAGTTGACCACGCCGGCGATGGCGTCGGTGCCGTAGATGGAGGAGGCGCCGTCGCGCAGCACTTCCACGCGCTCGACCGCGCTCATGGGGATCACGTCGACGTTGATGGAGCTGTCGCCGATGGCCTCGTTGGGCAGGCGGCGGCCATTGAGCAGCACCAGCGTGCGGTTGGTGTTCAGGCCGCGCATATTGATCATGGTGCCCGAGCCGCCGCCGCCCACCGGTTCGTTGGTGGAGCCGACGGTGAGCGAGGTGGCCACCTCGGACATCGTGGTCAGCCCGCGCGCGACCAGTTCCTCGGCCTTGATGGTGGTGAGCGGCAGGGCGTTCTCCGTCGCCACCCGGCGGATGGAGGAACCCGTGACTTCCACGCGGGTCATGTTGTCGTCGTTCCGCTGGGCGGCGGCGGTGTTCACGAACGTGAGCACGGCGATGGCGATGGCGGACAGGGCCATCCGCGGGACGGTACTTTTCATGCGGTCTCCTGGTTCTTATGCGATGCTGGTCTGATCAATATTTCCTTCTGGTCAGGCCGATGATTATTTGGCCTGACCAATATGTGATAGCATGGATTAAAAATCATGTTTGCGCAAACAGAATTTTCAGCAACGTTGGAATTCCGTTGGGAAATCCCAGTCGTTTGCCTATGATTGCGTGACCATCGTCGGCCGCGCGGCGCCGCCCGGCGCGCGCGTGAATTGGTCAGGCCACTAAATAGCCCAGGGCTATTTTCCGGTCAGGCCACTAAATAGCCCTGGGCTATTTTTCTGGGAAGGGAGAGGAAATGGCGGGTCGGTTGAGGGTGGCGGGGGCGGGGGCGGGGTTGGCGCTGTGGGCGGCGCTGTCGCCGTTGTCGGCGGCGGCGCAGGGACTGGTGCGCGTGGCGGCGGAGGCGCCGGTCCTCGTCGCGGGGATGGAGGCGACGGCGGATGGCTACGTCGAGAGCCGCTTGCGACCGCTGCGCGAGGGGGCGGGGGAGGGGCGTTTGTATGTCGTGGGGCGGCATCGGGACGCGGGCAACTGGTATGGCGCGGGCTTGGGCTTCAATCCGGCCACCGGCCGCATGCAGGTGGAGATCGTGCGCATGCGCGACGGCGCGCTGACGCGGCTGAAGCAGTTCGGCCGCGAGGCGGCGGCGGACGACCGCTTTTACACGGTGCGGCTGGAGTTGAACGGGACCACGCTGGCCGTGTACCTGAACGGCGAACGCATCACCAGTGTCGCGGACACCACCCTGCCGCGGCTGCCGGGCGGCTACGGCCTGTACGCCAGCGGCGCGGCGTTCGATGCCAGCGCTCCGGTGACCGGGGACGCGGCGCTCAAACCCGCGCGGCTGGCGCTGGCCCGCGCCCCGCAGCGCGTGCACTTGCAGGCCGGGGAAGCCGCGCCGCGGCTGCCGGTCAGCGCGTTCGGCGCCTTCAGGGCGGCTGACCCGTCGGCGGGGCCTGGCGTGGCCACCGCGGCGAACGCCCCGGCCGGCGGCGCGCCCTTCGTCTTCACCGCACGTGCCGCCGATCCGGCCCTGCTGCGGGCGGAGGCCGATGGCGGCCACGTGACGCTGTTTCCACTCGCCGCGGGCGCGACGTCGCTGACGCTGGCCAGCGTCGAGGATCCGAACGTGTTCTCCGTGGTGGACGTGGTCATCGGCGAACGCGCCCCCGCGCGCGCCGCCGGCTACAAGCTGGCCGGCGCCGTGACACCCGCCATCGGCGAGCGCGACGTCCCGTACGACACGCCCCTGCGCCTGCGCTTCGACCAGCCGCCCACGCTGGGCCGGGGCGGCGCCATCCGCGTGCTGCGCAAGCGCGACGGCGCCCTGGTCGACACCATACGCACGGCCGGCGAGTACGACCTGCTGGGCTACGAGGGCCAGGAATACCGCCGCGCGGTGCGCCGGCAGCCGGTGGTCATGGAAGGCCGCACGGTCGTCATCCACCCGCACAGCGCGCGCCTGCGGCCGGGCGAGGAATACCTGGTGACGGTGGACGACGGCGTGTTCGCCGGCACGCTGGAAGGCCAGCCTTTCACCGGCGTCGCCGCGACCGCGGGCTGGACCTTCCGCACCCGCGCCGCCGTCCCCCGCGGCGCGCGCCTCACGGTGGACGACGACGGTGCCGCCGACTTCCGCACCGTGCAGGGCGCCCTGAACCACGCCATGCGGCACGTGAAGCGCGCCACGCCGGTGACCATCGCCATCCGCGACGGCCGCTACCGGGAACTGCTGTTCCTGCGCGGGAAGGACCGCGTGACGCTGCGCGGCCAGAGCCGGGACGGCGTGGTGATCGACGCCGTCAACGCCGACGGCCTGAATCCCGGCTCGGGCGCATCCCAGGCCGCCGGCTCGCCCGGCATCGGCGGCGGCCGCGCGATCTTCCTGGTCGAGGACGCTGACCTGCTGACGCTGGACACGCTCACCATTCGCAACAGCGCGCTGCGCGCCTCGCCGGCCGGCGGCCAGGCCGAGGCCCTGTTCTTCGCCAGCGAGGGCCGGCTGATCGCGAAGAACGCCAGCTTCTTCAGCGAGCAGGACACGATCCAGGTGCGTGGCTACTCCTGGTTCTACCGCACGCTCATCGCCGGCAATGTGGACTTCGTGTGGGGCAACAACCGCGCCGCGCTGTTCGAGGACGGCGAGCTGCGCACGGTGGGCGACAGCGCCAACGGCAAGGGCGGCGGCTACCTGGTGCAGGCCAGGACGCTGGCCGCGAATGACAAGGGTTTCGTCTTCCTCAACAGCCGATTGACCCACGGCCCCGGGCCGACCGGCAACGACGTGCCGGCGGGCGCCACCTGGCTGGCGCGCAGCCCGGGCTATGAAACCAGTTGGGACCACGTGTCCTTCATCAATTGCCGCATGGGTCCGCACATCGCGCCCGCCGGGTGGGCCGGCAAGGGCGTCGCCAGGCAGCCGGCGCCCAATCCCGCCGTGGGCAGCGCCGGCGCCGGCTGGCGCGAACACGGCAGCATGGACCTGGCCGGACGCCCGCTGGACCTGGGCGCGCGCGAGCACGTGCGGCTGTTGACGGCGGAGGAGGCGCGCGCGCAATTCGGCGGCCGCGCGCTGATCTTCGCCGGCTACGGCGATGGACGGGGCTGGCGGCCGACGCCGCGGCGCGCAGAGTAGGAAACCCCGGCGCCTAGCGCGCCGCCGGCACCGGCAGGCTGATGGTGAAGGTCGTGCCTTCGCCGGCGATGGATTCCACCGCGATCATGCCGCCGTGGGCGTGCACGATTTCGCGGGCGATGTACAGCCCGATGCCCAGATTGGTGCTGTGGATCTCCTGTCCCGGTTCGGTGGCGGCGAAGCGCATGAAGGGTTCGAAGACGCGGATCAGCTGCCCGGGCTCCAGGATCGGACCGTTGTTGTGGATGGCGATGCGGACGTGGGCCGCGTCGCGCTGCACGACGACGCCGACCGGCGCGTCCGCCGCGCCGTACTGCAGCGCATTGCCGATGAGGTTGGACATCACCTGCGCCATGCGGCCGTTGTCGAACAGCAGTTCGATGGCGCCGGGGCCGGTCAGTTCGATGGCGCGGTCCGGATGGGATATCTGCAGCTCGGCCACCACGTTGCGGCACACCTCCATGAAGTTGCCGCCGCTCAAGCGGACCGGTATGCCGGTGCCCTGGTGGGTGCGGGTGAAATCGATCAGGTCGTTGATGAGCTTGCTCATGCGCTGGCCGGAGGTGTACATGCGGGTGGACACCAGCATGTACTTCGGCGACAGGTCGCTGGCGCCCATCATGAAGCTGGCGCCGCTGATGATGGCGCCCAGCGGATTGCGCAGGTCGTGGCCGAGGATGGCCAGGAACATGTTCTGCGACTGCTTGACCATGCGCGCGTAGCGCGCCACCGATTCGGCCAGGGCCTGGTCGATGGCCTCGTTGAAGCGTGTGCACTCATGCAGGTCGGACGGCGCGCGTTCGGTGGCGTCGGTCCATAGCCGCAGCACGCTGGCGCGCAGCGCCCGGTATTCGGACACCAGCTGTTCCACCGTGTAACCCGACAGCAGGCGCGCCTCGGCGTGGGTTTCCGCCGCCGTCGGGCCGCGTTTGGTCCCGCCCTGGCCCTGCGCCTTCAGCGACTGTTGCTCCTCCGTTTGCGATTGCCTCAGGTCGTGCGCGACGGTCAGCAGCATTTCCCGCGCATGATCGCGCAGCGCGTCGTCGTCCATGGTCAAGGCCGGCGGTTCTATCGTCCTGGCGAAGCTTTCCCATTCCATGAGGATGGGTTCCAGATTGGCGAGGATGAATTCGCCGAGGGTGGATGGGTTGCTCATGCCTGCTCCTCTGGGGTAAAAAAAAAGCCCGCCGAGGCGAGCTTCTACCACCCGGCGTGCCGGGTGCTTATTTGATGGGACGGATGTTGCTGGCTTTTTCGCCTTTGGGACCCATGCCGCGTTCGAAGGAAACGCGCTGGTTTTCGGCCAGGCTCTTGAAGCCTTCAGCCTGCACGTCGCCGAAGTGCGCGAACAGATCCTTGCCGCCGTCGTCCGGCGTGATGAAGCCGAAGCCTTTGGCGTCGTTGAACCATTTAACCGTGCCGTTTTGAGTCGTCATTTGTTTTTTCCTTAAAAATAAAGGGCGGTATGCCCGAAAGGCACTACAGGCAAGAAAGACGAAACCGCAGGATATTCAGACAGGAAGCGCTCGAGGTGAGCGATACAGGAGAGAGGCCAACAATAACTTCAGCTTGATGAAGTGCAGTACCCAATATACAGCAGTGCGCCCCATTCACCTAGCATTACTTTGCTGCGGTGCGGTAGTGCCTGAAGGTATGTTAGATAACAAACAGACGGCGGCGTCGAGTGCTGCCATGGTGTCCTGGATGTCAACTGACATCCCCGCCACGTTGTACCAATCCCAGGAAAAATCATGTACCCAAACGCAACCGAAAATACGGACGCGCGCTCCGCGTTCGCCAGCCTGCAGCTTAACGCCTTCAATTGGTTTGGTAGTCTCGCCGTGGACAGCATGGAGAAGATTGTCACCCTCAACATCGCCACCGCCAAGGCGGCCACCGAGAACTTCCAGCGCCTGATGCACTCGGTGCTGCTGGCCAGGAGTTCGGCCGACCTGGTGGAGTTGGGCGCCAAGCAGCGCGAGTCCAACGCGGAAGCCACCCAGGCCTACGGCTCGGAACTGAGCGCCATCCTGACGAACGCGAAAGACGACTTCAGCGCGAAGCAGCGGGACACCACGGAACAGTTCGGCGATGCGGCGCAGGCGCTGGGCGAGGATGCGCGGGCGGTGGTGGACCAGAATGTCGCCGACTACAAGAAGGGTGTCAGCAAGTCCCGGCAGGTCATGGAAGACGAGGGCGGCATCCCGGGAACCACACCCAAGGCCTGACGGCGGCGCGCGCCGCGCGCACGCCCCGGCGTGGCGCCTAGCGGCCTGTTCCCAGCCGCGGCGCGCCAGTGTCGCGGGCGGACCGCGGCCGCGCCTGCCGTTGCGGCTGCCGCGGGGCGCCGCCGTCGCCGCCTTCCAGCCGGAACACGCCCACCGCCCGCATCAGCGCGGCGGCCTGCTTCTGCATGCTTTCCGCCGCCGCCGCCGCCTGTTCCACCAGCGCGGCGTTTTGCTGGGTGACCGCGTCCATCTGCGTGATGGCCTGGTTGACCTGCGCGATGCCGGCGCTCTGCTCGTTGCTGGCCGAGCTGATCTCGCCGACGATCTCGGTCACCTTGCGCACGCTGGCGACCACCTCGTCCATCGTGCTGCCCGCTTCCGCCACCAGCTTGTTGCCGGCCTCGACGGTGTCGACCGAGGTGCCGATCAGCGTCTTGATTTCCTTGGCCGCCGCCGCGCTGCGCTGGGCCAGGTTGCGCACCTCGGACGCCACCACCGCGAAGCCGCGGCCCTGTTCGCCCGCGCGCGCCGCCTCCACCGCCGCGTTCAGCGCCAGGATGTTGGTCTGGAAGGCGATGCCGTCGATGACGGAAATGATGTCGACGATCTTGCGCGAGGAGTCGTTGATCGAGGCCATCGTGTCGACCACCTGCGACACCACGGCGCCGCCCTTGCGCGCCACGTTGGAGGCGGACTCGGCGAGCGCGTTGGCCTGGCGCGCGTTCTCGGCGTTCTGCTTGACCGTGCTGGTCAGTTCCTCCATCGACGCGGCGGTCTGCTCCAGCGAACTGGCCTGGCTCTCGGTGCGGGCCGACAGGTCGGCGTTGCCGGCCGCGATCTCGCCGGACGCGGTGGCGATGGTGTCGGTCGCCATGCGGACCTCGGTGACGATCTTGGCCAGGTCGTCGCGCATGGCCTTGATACCGTTGAGCATGCTGGCGCCGTCGTCGCGCTTGAGGTCGATGGCCACGCTCAGGTCGCCGCCGGCGATGCTGCGCGCGATGCCGGAGGCGTAGTCCGGCTCGCCGCCCAGCTGCTTGAGGAGGCTGCGCGAGATCAGCACGCCGATCGCCAGCAGCAGGCCGGCCAGCAGCACCGCGGCCAGCGAGAATTCGATGGTGCGCGCGCGGATCGCCGCGTCGACGGTGTCGACGTACACGCCGGAGCCGATCAGCCAGCCCCAGGGCTCGAAGCCCTTCACGTACGACACCTTCTTCACCGGTGTGTCGCTGCCCGGCTTGGGCCACATGTATTCGACCGAGCCGCCGCCCTTGGCCTTGACCACGTTGACGAATTCGACGAACAGCTGCTTGCCGGTCGGGTCCTTGTTGCCGGAGAGGTCCTTGCCGTCGAGCTCGGGTTTGATCGGATGCATCACCATCTTCGGCTGCATGTCGTTGAGCCAGAAGTACTCGGTGCCGGCGTAGCGCAGGCCCTTGATGGTGTCCTTGGCCTGCTTCTGGGCCTCGGCCCGCGGCATCAGGCCGGCCTTTTCCTGGTTGTGGAAATGCACCAGGATGCCGTGCGCGGCCTCCACCGTTTGCTGCACATTGCTTTTCCGTTCCTCCAGGATCAGCGTGCGCTCGGACACCAGGAATATCGCCGTGAGCAGGACGATGCCCACGATGGCGCTGATGTTCAGGACGGCCAGTTTCCTGGCGATGCTCATGGACTGCCAAAACGTCGGGTTCATGCACTCTCTCCCTTGCTATTCTTTTATATGGCGCGGGCCCGCCGGGGCGGGCCGCAAATCCAGAATCGCACGCGGGTTGATGCAAGTCAAGACGTCCGGGCTTGGAAGGGCGGCCGCTGTCTCATTGAGGAACGGGGGCCGCCGGGGCGGGGTGGCTCAGAGTTTCACTTTGAGGCCCAGCGCCAGTTCCGTCCTGCCGATGTAGGCCCGGCCGGCGAGCAGGTCAGCCCCGATGCTGCGCGCCAGGCTGAAGGTGGGCACGAACTTGCCGGCGTTGTTGAACTCCAGCCCCAGGGACGCGGCGTACAGCTTGTGGTTGCCCTTGTCGCGGCCGCCGCTGGTCCAGCGGTCGTGCTGGTGCTGCGCCAGCAGGTGGAACACGGGGGCGATGCCGGTGGCGCCCACGCCGTCCGTGCCGGCCGGGTACAGCGTCCAGTCGGCGCGGGCCAGCAGGCCGGAGACGCGGCCGGAGGGGCTGGCGCCGCCGCCGCTGGCGTGGTCGGAATAGGCGCCGCCCTTCAGCTGCGTGTGATGGGTCCAGCCGGCGTCGCCGGCGGGCTGGTAGAACAGCTCGGCGGCGAGGACTTCCCTGTCCTTGGTCTTGTCATCGTAGCGGGTCGGGCCGCCGTCGTCCGCCAGTTGGGTGAGCGATTTGCCGAACTGCAGGACGCCGCTGTACTGGTAGGACACCACGGCGCCGGACGGTCCCGTGTCCACCACCCGGAAGTGGTAGGCCGACAGGCTGACGCCGCGGTCGTTCTGGCGGGTGTCGTCGCCGGTGTCCTTGTGCCAGTACACGCCGGCGCCGTACTGCAGCAGCCCGGGCGCCTCGCCCGGCAGCGGCCGCTTGCCCTTGATGGCCAGGTTCGCGTGCACGGTGGTGACGTCGCTGCCGTCGCCGCTGCGCACATGCGACAGCGTGGCCGGCTCGGCCCAGGGTTGCTCGGTGGGCGCCTTGTCGCCCGTCAGCACCACTTCGGCGAACGCGGGCGCGCACGCGAGCGCGCAGAGCAGGGGCAGGGTTTTCCGGATCATGGCTTGTCCTTTCCGGTCAGCGCGTACACGCAATCGGCCACGTCCTGGATGGACTCGCACTCGTCCTGGCCGCTGATCTTTTTCTTGATGCCGGTTTCCTTTTCCAGCCGCGTCTCCAGCCACAGCCACATGATCTTGACGCCGTTCTCGACCATCTGCAGCTCGATGAATTTCTTCGGCAGGATTTTGTCGAAGGTGCCGTATTTCAGGCTGAAGCGCTCGGGCGAGCCGCGGTCGGCGGAGTCGAAAATCAGCGCGTTGATCTTCACGTTGTTGTACTTGGGGTCCGTGCTTTCCATGCTTTCCATGTCGCTCTCCATTGGGTTTTGGGTTGGTGATTGCATGGCAGGCAATATGGCACAAACGATCATGGCGAAGTCTATCGAATCCTCACGCCCGGGGCAAAAAAAGCCCCCCGCGGGGGCCGCCAGCGGGGGGCTTCACGGCGTCCGGGGCCTAGTTGGCGCAGCCCATGGCGCGGATGCGGTCGTAGGCCGCCTTGGCCTGCACCAGGCCGTAGCCGTAGTAGGCGTCGCGTCCCGCCGCGCCCAGGTCCTGCGCCGACTTGTCCAGCGTGGTGCGGATCTGGTCCGCCGTGCAGGCCGGGAAGTAGCTCCACACCAGCGCCGCCACGGCCGACACGTGCGGTGTGGCCATCGAGGTGCCGTTGTACAGCGCGTAGTTGGTGGCCTTGATGGCGATGGTGGCGCTCTGGCCCAGCTGGCCCTGCAGCGCCGCGCCCTCCGCGCCGGAGGCGGTCACGGAGGGGATGGCGGTGGCGGTGCCGCCCAGCGTGCCGCTGAAGCCCTCCGGCGCGTTGTTGTAGACCACCGCGCCCACGCCGCCGCTGGCCTGGCAGTTGGCGACCTTGACGCCGAAGGCGAGGGCGCCGCGCTTGATCAGGCACACCTTGCCGGCCACCGAGGCGTCGATCTGGTCGCCCAGGCCGAACGGGGCCAGCGGCGCGGTGACCGTGGAGGCCGGCGAACCGTCCATGCCGCCCGGCGCGTAGCTGGTGGCGCCCACCTTGAGCGACGAGTCGCGGCCCGCGCCCATCGGCACGGTCGACAGCACCTGCACGCCGGGCGCGGCGATTTCCACCTTGGGCGTGAATTGCGAGAAGTCCGCGACCTTCTTGTTCTCGTCCAGCGCCGCCACCGACATCACGCTGGCGTAGCCGGCCGGGTAGGACTGGGCGTTGTTGCCGTCGTTGCCGGCGGCGGCGATGGACAGCACGCCGCGCTTGGCCAGGCCGTCGAAGGCGCGCTCCTCGGCGCGGCTCGGCACGTCGCCGCCCAGCGACATGCTGATGATGTTGGCGCCGGCGGCGCCGCATTTGTTGGCCGCCGCGATCAGGGTCGAGGTGTAGGCCCATTCCTCGGGACCGAACACCTTGATGATGTGCAGTTTCAGCTGGCGGTTGGCGTTCACGCCCACCACGCCCACGCCGCCGTTGTTGACGGCCGCGATGGTGCCGGCCACGTGCGTGCCGTGGTGGTTCTCGTCGGTGTACCAGGGGCCGGTGCCGGGATTGGTGTGGCCGGTCGCCTGGTTGCCGGCCAGGTCCTCGTGGGCCAGGTCGATGCCGGAGTCGATGATGCAGACGGTGCGGTTGCCGGCGTAGGTGTCCGGCAGCTGGTCCGCCTGCACCATGGCGATGCCGTAGGGCACCTGCTGGCCCGTCTGGTAGGGCGTGCCGGTGGACGGCGCGCTGGTGGCGAACATCCTGCGCTTGGCGTCCTCCTCGACGAATTCGATGTGCGGGTTGTTGCGCAGGCCGTTCAGGGCCTTGGCCGGTATCTCGGCGGCCGCCGCGTCGATGTCGGCCAGGTCTTCCTTGATGCTGCCCTTGGCGGCGGCGATGGCCGCCTTGCCGTTTTGCTGCGCGCCTTTTTTGAAGGCGACGATGACGCGTACATTGTCCGGCTGCGCGGCGGCGGCCACGCTGGCGCCCACCGCGGCGGCCATCAGGCCCATGACGAATACCGCGCCTGCTTTTGCATTCTTACTTTTGGCTATGAACATGCTGTTGTCCTATCGGCTGTAAGGATTGATGAAGCCGTCCGCTTGTGGCGGGCGAAAGCCGATGTTAGGGAGCTTGTATCAAAGGGTCAACGTTGATGTTCAGCAATTTCAATATAAAAACAACAATGCGGTGATCGCCTACTTGGCGGCCGCCTTGGAGGCGTTGGCGGGCCGCACCTGCTCGATCGAGCCATCGGCCGCGTAGCTGATCGGCTCGATGGCGATGGAGCGCCGTATGCTGTCGCCGCCCGGCAGCAGCTTGTCGTGGTAGAACAGATAGGACTTGCCCTCGTGCTCGATGATGGCCTGGTGGTTGGTGGAGATGTCCAGGTAGTCGAGGATGACGCCGCGGTACTCGTACGGTCCCATCGGGTTTTTCGACGTCGCGTACACGATCTGGCCCGGCCAGCCGGTGGAGAAGCTGAAGTAGTACAGGCCATTGCGCTTGTGCAGGAAGGGCGCCTCGCCGTAGACCTTCTTTTTGTCGCTGGCGGGCAGGCCGGTCACGGCCAGGTTCTCGATCGGCCCGGCGGTGTGGATCATGTCCGGCTGCAGGCGCACGATCTTGGGCACGCGGGTGCCGAACATCAGGTAGGCCTGGCCGTCGTCGTCGATCAGCACGGCCGGATCGATGGGTTCGTCGCCGGCGTTGGCGTCGCGCGCCTTGTCGATCAGGGCGTCGCCGCGCGCGTCGGTGAACGGACCTTGCGGATGATCGGCGACCGCCACGCCGATCTTGTCGCCGCCGACCGGCGCGTAGAAGTAGTACTTGCCGTTGCGCTGGGCCGCCTCGGGCGCCCAGGCCTTGGCGTCGGGCCGCGCCCACTTGAACACGGCCACCGACAGGAAGGAGCCGTCGTCGGTCCAGGTCTTCATGTCCTTGGAGCTGAACAGGCGCCAGTCGGTCGAGTCCCAGTACTTGCCGGAATTGTCCTGGTCGTTGGTGGCGTACAGGTAGAACTTGCCGGCGAAGTAGTGTGGCGAGGGATCGGCGTTGAAGCGCGGCGAGATGGGCGCGCCGGCCAGGGCGGGCGCGCACAGCGCGACGGCGGCGGCGAGGCCGAGGGCGCGCCAGGTCATTTTCAGCATGGTTGGTCTCCGTTTTTGGTATCGATAACAGAATCGTAGCACAACCGCGGCGGGGTTGGGAGGCGGCGGGTTTGCTATGCTAGCGGTTTTTCCGTTTTCGGAGTACCGCACATGGTCTCGTTGCAAGAGCAGTTATTGAAAGCCGGCCTGGTCGACAAGAACAAGGTCAAGAAGGTCAACCAGGACAAGAGCAAGCAGAAGAAGGAAGAGCGCCGCACCGGCACCGAGAGCGTGGACGAGGCGCGCCTGGCCGCGCTGGAGACGCAGCGCAAGAACGCCGAGCGGGCGCGCGAACTGAACGCCCAGCGCGACGCGGCAGCCGCGCAGAAGGCCATCATGGCGCAGATCGTGCAGATGGCGCAGAAGAACCGCCAGAGCAAGGGCAACGGCGACATCGCCTACAACTTCACCCACGGCACCAAGATCGAGCGCATCTACGTGTCGGCGGCGGTGCAGGCGCACCTGATCGCGGGCCGCCTGGTGATCGTGTTCGTGGGCGGCGCCTTCGAGCTGGTGCCCAGGGTGATCGCCGACAAGATCGCCGAGCGCGACGCCTCGCTGGTGGTGCGCGTCAACAAGACGGCCACCCAGGTCGACGAGGACGACCCGTACGCGGCCTTCCAGATTCCCGACGACTTGATGTGGTAGCGCCGGCTTGATGGGAATGGACTGGTTTTCCCCGGCGCAGTGCGTCGGGTATGTGGCGTTCGTGCTGGGCGTCGGCTCCTTCCTGCAGATGGACGACCGGCGCTTCAAGCTGTTCATGGCCGGCGAGTGCCTGGCCTATGTGGTCCACTTCGCGCTGCTGGGCAATCCCACCGCGGTGGCCAGTTCGTGCATGTCGCTGCTGCGCTCGCTCGTGTCGCTGCGCACGCGGGCCTTGTGGGTGGCGCTGGCGTTCGTGGCGGCCAATCTGGCGCTGGGCCTGGCCCTGGCGAAGCAGGCCAGCGACTGGCTGCCGCTGGCGGCGTCCTGCCTGGGCACGCTGGCGTTGTTCCTGCTGCAGGGGATCGCGATGCGGCTGGTGATGCTGTGCGGGACGGCGCTGTGGATCGCCAACAACGTCATCGCCGGCTCCATCGGCGGCACCGCGCTGGAAGTGGTGATCGCCGTGGTGAACGCGGCGACCATCGTGCGCATGGCGCGCCAGGAGCGGCCGCGGACTGTGTGACAATCCCTCCTTGAGGACGAAAAAAAAGCTCGCCGAGGCGAGCTTTTTTCATGTTCCGGGCAGTCTTAGAACTGGTTCATCGTGTTGTCTTTGCCGGCCGCCTTCAGGGCCGCTTCGCCGCTGAAGTAATCCTTGTGGTCGTCGCCGATGTCCGAGCCGGACATGTTCTGGTGCTTGACGCAGGCGATGCCCTGGCGGATTTCCTTGCGCTGCACGCCGGCCACGTAGCCCAGCATGCCCTGGTCGCCGAAGTATTCCTTGGCCAGGTTGTCGGTCGACAGCGCGGCGGTGTGGTAGGTCGGCAGCGTGATCAGGTGGTGGAAGATGCCGGCTTCGCGGGCCGCGTCGGCCTGGAAGGTGCGGATCTTCTCGTCGGCGGCGACGGCCAGTTCGGTGGTGTCGTACTCGACACTCATCAGCTTGGCGCGGTCGTAGGCGGACACGTCCTTGCCGGCGGCCTTCATCGCGTCGTACACCTGCTGGCGGAAGTTCAGGGTCCAGTTGAACGACGGGCTGTTGTTGTACACCAGCTTGGCGTTCGGGATGACCTTGCGGATTTCGCTGACCATGCCGCCGATCTGGGCGATATGCGGTTTTTCGGTTTCGATCCACAGCAGGTCGGCGCCGTTTTGCAGCGAGGTGATGCAGTCGAGCACGCAACGCTCTTCGCCCGTGCCGGCGCGGAACTGGAACAGGTTGCTAGGCAGGCGCTTTGGACGCAGCAGCTTGCCTTCGCGCTTGATGATGACGTCGCCGTTGCCCAGCGCGTCGGCCGACACTTCCTCGCAATCGAGGAAGGAGTTGTACTTGTCGCCCAGGTCGCCCGGCTTGTTGGTGACGGCGATCTGCTTGGTCAGGCCGGCGCCCAGGGAGTCGGTGCGGGCGACGATGATGCCGTCGTCCACGCCCAGTTCCAGGAAGGCGTAGCGGATGGCGCGGATCTTGGCGAGGAAGTCCTCGTGCGGCACGGTGACTTTGCCGTCCTGGTGGCCGCACTGCTTCTCGTCGGACACCTGGTTCTCGATCTGGATGCAGCAGGCGCCCGCCTCGATGAACTGCTTGGCCAGCAGGTAGGTCGCCTCGGCGTTGCCGAAGCCGGCGTCGATGTCGGCGATGATGGGCACCACGTGGGTCACGTGGCCGTCGATCTGCGCCTGGATGGCTTGCTTGGCGGCGCCCTCGGCGGCGTCCAGCTGGCGGAACAGGCCGCCCAGTTCACGCGCGTCGGCCTGGCGCAGGAAGGTGTACAGCTCCTTGATCAGCGCGGACACGGCGGTTTTCTCGTGCATCGACTGGTCCGGCAGCGGGCCGAACTCGGAGCGCAGCGCGGCGACCATCCAGCCCGACAGGTAGAGGTAGCGGCGGTCGGTGCTGTTGAAGTGTTTCTTGATCGAAATCATCTTCTGTTGACCGATGAAGCCGTGCCAGCAGCCCAGCGACTGGGTGTACTGCGACGGGTCGGCGTCGTAGCGGGCCATGTCGTCGCGCATGATCTTGGCGGTGTACTTGGCGATATCCAGGCCGGTTTTGAAGCGGTTCTGGGCGCGCATGCGGGCGGCGGACTCAGGATTGATTGCGTTCCAGGCGCTGCCTTGTTTGTCTTTCAGGCCGGCGATGGCTTGGATGTCGTCTTGGTACTGGGACATGTGAATCTCCTAAAAAGGTGGGATAACCGGAAGCGAACTGCATGGAGAAATGATAGCCCTTCTGATGAGTCGAAACAAGTCTTATATAAGACATATAACTTAAATTAAATCATTAAAATTCAAGGAGTTAATTATTAAATTTCGGTATGTGAAATTAATTTTCAAAAAATGGGATGAAATTGCGGCGATTTTTCCGGTTTCCATTCCACAATGTAGGATTGATTTTCAGCATTGTGAAATCACAGGGTTGATCACTCAAAATCGCGGCGCCAAGGTAGCATCGTACGCCTGAAATCCGCCCGGCCGCGCGGCGTCCGGCCCACCTTTGAGAGGCCATCATGGTATTTGTCGACAAAACGCAACTGAGCCTGGCGCTAGTCCTGGCGGCGCCCCTGTTCGCCCAGGCGCAGGCGCCGGCGCAGCCGCAAGCCCGGGCTCAGGCGGGCGCGGCGGCCAGCGTCACCGTCAGCGGCCAGCGCGGCGCGGCCGGCGACCCGCGTCTCATCGTCGCCGCCAAGAACCGCATGCTGTCGCGCACCCTGGCCTCGTCGTGCGGCTTCATGAGCGGCTACAGCGCCAACGACGACGACGTCATGCTGCGCTATATGAGCGACTTCAACCTGGAAGACAGCGCGTCGAACCTGGCCGAGCGCTTCAACGAATTCGGGCCGCTGGGCGACGCGTCCAACACGCCCGACGCCACCTCCATCGAGGACCCGCTGGCGGCGACGGACCCGAACGCGCCAGCGGTCGCCTGCGGCCCGGCGGACCGCCGCTTCGCCGCCGGCATCAACCGCATCATGCGCAAGGACAAGACGCTGGCGCAGGCCTTCGCCGCCCTGGACCGCGACGACGGCCCCGGCGCGCTGGCCCTGTTCAAGGCCGCCCACGACAAGATAGGCTACGACGCCGCCGCGCTGATGCTGGGAAAAATGCATCTATACGGCATGGGCACCCCGCGCGACACGGCGCAGGCCATCGCCTGGCTGCGCAAGGTGGTCGACGCGCGCTACGACCCGGTCGCGGACCGCCTGCGCTTCGATCCCGCCCATCCGGACATGATCAACGAGCGGGCGGAGGCCATCATGCTGCTGGCGAAGATCCACCTGTTCGGCATCGGCGTGAAAAAGGACGCGGCCGAGGTGGTGAAGTGGTACGCCAAGGCGGCGGACGTTGGCTACGTGCCGGCCTCGGCCATGCTGGCGCAAGCCCGCCTGACGGGCTTCGGCGGCCCCCGCGACGTGGCGCGGGCGCGCGGCCTGCTGGCGGAGGCGGGCGAGGCCGGCTACGTGCCGGCGCTGTACGAGCTGGGCCGCCTGTACTACAACGGCGACGACGGCGTGGCGCGGGATTACAAGATGGCCGGCGCCTACTTCACGGCCGCCGCCAAGGCCGGTCACGCGGGCGGCCTGTTCGCCGCCGCCCGCATGTACGACCTGGGCCAGGGCGTGGCGCCGGACCAGCCGCGCGCCATCGCGCTGTACAAGCAGGCCGCGCTCAAGGGGCAGCCGGACGCCGAGAGCGCGCTGGCCACGTATTTCTACGAGGGCCAGCTGGTGCCGCAAGACCACGCGACCGCCCGCAAGCTGTTCAAGGAGGCCGCCGTGCAGGGCCAGGCCGACGCCATGTTCAACCTGGCCGTGATGTCGCTGGAGGGGCAGGGCGGGCCGAAGGACGTGGCGATGGCCTACGTGTGGTTCAGCCTGGCCAAGGCGTCCGGACACGCCTCGGCCGACACGGCGCTGAAGGCCGTGGCGCCGCGGTTGACGGCGCAGGACCAGGCCCGCGTGGACGCGGTGCTCAAGCCGGCGGCGCGCTGACCGCTCCCGGCCCACGCGTTGGGATCCCGGAGCGTTGTCCCGTTGTTCGTTCGCTGCACCTCGCAACTGGTGGTTGGCCGGCACTCGTCGCATCAGGCCCGACGGCTCATCCTCGGGCCTACTCGTCCTGCACGTCGATTTGCAACTGGTCGCATAAGGCGTTGAATTGCGCCTCGTCGACAGTCTTGAAAACTGTCGCCTGCCAGGCGTCGCCGCCGTCGCCCAGCAAGGCCAGGGTCTGCCCTCGCTCCGCCAGCCACGGCCGCAGCGCCGACAGGATGGCGCTGACGCGCGCCGGTCCCTGCGGCGGCTCGGCCGGCGGCGTGAACGCGGGCCAGCCGCGCGTCGCGCACAGCCGCTGCACCTGATCCGCGAGGGTTTCGTCGTCCTTGATATCCGCCTGCAGGGCCAGCCCGGCGCCGGCCAGCGCTTCCATCGCGTTGAACAGGTCCGGCATGGTCTTGCGCGGGCCCAGCGCCTTGCGGGCGATGGCGGCCAGCGGCGCGCTGTCGCCGCAGACGATCTCGATCCAGCGCGCGTAGGCGGCTGAAGGCGTGAGCTTTTTGCCCTGCGCGGCCGGATCGAGCGGCGCGGGCAGGTCGTCGCCGGCCCCCACGCCGACGCCGCGCCACGCGTCGCGCCGCTGGCGCGCATGCACGCGGTACCAGGCGACCAGCTCGCCCGGGTAGTCGGGCAGGTCGCGGAACGCCGCGTCGTCGATGTCGTAGGCGCACGCGGCCAGGGCGGCGTGGAAGGGGGCGATGGTGAAAATGGCGCCGTCGCCGGCATCGCGGCGGTAGCCGTGCGGCGCCATGATGGCCGGCCATTTGCGCAGGAAGGCGTGCAGGGCCTTTTGCCGCTCCGGTGCCGCCGCCAGGACCGCGCCGGCGACCGGCTTCTCATAGGCGTCCGTATTCGCGTCCCGCGCGAACTTGCGGGGATAGGCGTGCCCGGGCAGGAAGGCCTTGAGCAGCAAGTGGAACGGCGCCGAGCTTTGTCCGGTGTCCACCCAGTCGCCGATGCGCTCCAGCGCGCCGCCGTCGGTGTCGAAGCAGGCCAGGGCCAGCAGCAACAGCCAGGCGTCCATGTCCCACGAGCGCATCTCCGGTCGCTGGCCGGGGAAGTAGCGCCGCGTCAGCCCGCCGGCGCGCTGGAGGTCGGGCAGCAGGCGGAGGCGGAAGTGTTCCTCCAGCTCCGCGGCCGAGTCGCCCCGGGCATGCCGGAAGCGCAGCGCCCTCAGCAGGCGCGCCTGGACGTCCAGCAGGCCGTCCTGGTCGGGATGGTCGGGATCGGCCTCGGCTTCGCGCAGGGCGGAGCGCGCCAGGTTTTCATTGGAGGCGATTTCCTGGTCGAGGTCCGCCAGGGTGCCGCTTTCGGTGCGGGAGTTGTACATGGGCGCGGGATGGTTGTCGAAAAAGCATATCTTAATGACATTTCAACGCCCGCGATGTTCAGGAGGAAGGCCGGCGCAAGGCGCGCATGGTGAAGACGGCGATCTGTTCCAGCGCGCGCGCGTCGGCGCCGCCGCGCGCCGCCACCCGCATGCCCGCCAGGCTGGACGCCACGAACGCGGCGGCGGCCCGCGCGTCGAGATCGGACGGCGTCTCGCCGGCGGCGCCGGCGCTGGCCAGCCGCCGCTCGATGGCCGCCAGCTGGGCGCGCGCGCTGGCAGCGGAGATCGACGCCACCTCCGGATCGGACTGGCCGAACTCGAACACCGCGGTCACCCCCATGCAGCCCTCGCGGCCCGCGCCGGCGCGCCGGGCGAAGGCCCTCAGCGCGGCCTCCAGGCCGTCCAGCGGCGAAGCGCCCGCCTCCATGTCGCCGGTGAATTCGGCGATGCTGGCGGCGTTGTAGCGTTCCAGCGCGGCCAGGTACAGGCCGCGCTTGTCGCCGAAGGTGTCGTACATGCTTTGCCGGCCGATGCCCATGGCGCCCAGCAAATCGTCGGTCGAGGCGCCCGCGTAGCCCTTTTCGCGGAACAGGGCGATGGCGCGTTGCAGCGCGGTGTCTTGGTCAAACGCCTTCGGTCGGGCCATGGATGCGATCGGTTCTGGATGGGGGAGTCCATTATACCGGTCAGGCGATCATGCCCCCGTCGATGGTGAAGCTGGCGCCGGTCACGTAGCCCGCCTCGGGCGAGACGAGGTAGGCCACCATGCCGGCGATCTCCTCCGGCCGTCCGAGCCGGCCCACCGGCGACATGCCCACCAGCGCGTCCACATACCCTTCCGGCACCATGCCGGTCTGGGTGGGGCCTGGCTGCACGTTGTTGACGGTGATGCCGCGCGGGCCGAGATCGATGGCGACGCCGCGCACCATGGCGGCGACGGCGCCCTTGGTCATCGCGTACACGCTGCTCTGCGGGAAGCCCACGCGCTCGCGCGCCATGCTGCCGATGGTGACGATGCGGCCGCCGGCCTTCATGTGGCGCAGCGCCTCCTGGATGGCGATGAAGGCGCCGCGCACATTGACCGCGAGGCTGCGGTCCAGCCGTTCGATGGGGAAGCTGTCGACCGGGCCCATCTCCAGCACGCCCGCGCTGTTGACCAGGATGTCCAGCGAGCCGAACTCCCCGGCGGCGCGGTTCACGGCCGCGCGCAACTGGGCCTCGTCGGCGCTGTCGGCCTGGATCGCGAGCGCGCGGCCGCCGGCGGCCTCGATCCTGGCGGCCAGCGCCAGGGCCGTCTCCCGCGACGAGGAATAGGTGAACGCCACGGCCGCGCCATCGCGCGCCAGGCGTTCCACGATCGCGGCGCCAATGCCGCGCGAACCGCCGGTGACCAATGCTGCTTTTACGTTTTGCATAATTACCCCTGGGTTAATTCTGGACTGGATTGTCAAGAACTGGGGTGGAGTCTAGGTATTCTGGACTATTTAGTCAAGAAAGATTTGATTCGGCGTGCCTTATTAGAAAGTTCACTCTTTTGTGCTGCGAAGTTCGGCATTCTTGTGTAAGGTGGCATGGCGGGCACGGAAAACCACCAAGGCAAAGAAAGCTGACGAAACATGACTAGCGAGGCACCGCTCTACAAGAATCACGTAATGCTGTTGTCTCAGAATTTTTTCATCAAGGACAACCAGGCTGAGCTGCTTCTGTACGCGCACAAATACGACTTCGACATCCTCTTCTTCAACGAAATGCGGGACTTCGTCGCCGCCGTCCAGAACGACCAGGGCCACAGCCTGTTCGTCATCGACCTGGACGCCTTGCACAACATGCAGTCGGACCTGCTGGAAAGCCGCAAGACGCTGATGCTGGGCGAACTGCTGCAGCGCCTGCCCAGCGAGCAAAGCTACGTCTACCTGCAGACCGTGCGGCAGGGCGGCCGCTTCCTGTTGCAGCAGCGCCTGGTCGACAGCAACTGCCTGGCCTACGCGGAAAAACCGATCGCCAACGACGTGCTGGTCGACAAGCTGTTCAACCTGTTCGTGCAGCGCAAGCGGGGCGACCTGGTGCGCCTGATCTGCCTCGGCGAGGAAACGGGGCTGGACGAGGCGGCGCTGCTGGAGCGGCGCGTCGAACTCATCCGCCACGCCGACGCGCAGACGCTGCACCTGCGCGTGAAGGAACTGCAGCCCGACATCGTGCTCATCAGCGACACCGAATACGCGCGCACCGAGGCCATCGTGCGGGTGCTGAAGAAAAACATCGAAGCCGACCCGGTGCGCGAAATCACGCTGCTGCAGCGCCAGCCGGACGCGGCGCTGGCGCGGCGCGCGCTGGCCAGCGGCTTCGACGGCATCGTGCCGATGGCCGACGCCGACCTGCTGACCGAACAGCTGGTCAACCGCGCCAACAAGATACGGGTCAACAAGGACTTGATCGGCAAGGACCGCGCGACCGGCCTGCTCAACAAGGTGGGCCTGCAGAAGAAGGCGCAGGAATTGATACGGCAGGCGGCGCGCGAGGAGCGCCCGCTGGCCTTCGGCGTGGTCGACATCGACAAGTTCAAGACCATCAACGACACCTGGGGCCATTACTTCGGCGATATCGTCATCAAGCGCCTGTCGCTGACGCTGGCGCCGCACATCGGCGAGCGCGATCTGCTCAGCCGCTTCGGCGGCGAGGAGTTCGTGGTGGTGTTCTGGGACTGCACGCTGGAGCAGGGCTGGCAAAGGCTGGACGCGATGCGCCAGTCCTTCTGCGCGATCCCGTTCGAGGTCAAGCCGGGCGACCTGCGCCACTTTTCCTTCAGCGGCGGGGTGGCCGCCTATCCCGAGTACAAGAGCGAAAACGAGTTGTTCCTGCGCGCCGACGCCATGCTGTACGAGGCCAAGGAGGGCGGGCGCAACCAGATCCGCGTCGCCCCCGCAGCGCAGCGCCAGGGCGCGCACCGCTAGGCCGCGCCCCGGCGGGCGGCGACCAACGCGGCAATGCGTGCTTTGTCACAAGCATGATGCAAGTGACGGTGCGCGGCCCCGGGGCTTGAGTTGCCGTGCGCCCACAAATTCGGAACGCGTGGCCCGACCGGCGGCGAAAAAGGTGTACTGTTTACACATGTGACATTCATGTCACGAAGTGGCGCCCATTGTTCGATCAATCAATTAAAGGAATGTGGAATATGCGATTACTCCCCGGTTCAGGCAAATCCGTCGCTTTCGCCGTCGCGGCATCGGTCTTTTCCCTTGGCGCCCTCGCACAGAGCTGGCCTAGCGGTACGGTGACGGCGGTGGTGCCGTGGCCGCCCGGAGGGCCGTCCGACATCGCGGCGCGGCCGCTGGCCAAGGGACTCACGGAGGCGCTGGGCCAGACCTTCGTCATCGACAACCGCGCCGGCGGCGGCGGCAACATCGGCACCGCCGCGGTGGCCCGTTCCAAGCCGGACGGCCAGACGCTGCTGATCACGTCCAGCGCGCCGATCGTGATCAATCCCAGCCTCTACAAGAAAATGACCTTCGATCCGCTCAAGGACCTGGCGCCGGTGACCAACCTGCTGCGCGTGCCGCTGGTGCTGGTGGCGCACCCGTCGGTGCCGGCCAAGACCCTGAAGGAGCTGATCGCCCTCATACAGTCCAAGCAGGGCGGCTTCTCCTACGCCTCCTCGGGCAACGGCACGCCGCAGCACTTGACCGGCGAATTGTTCGACAAGGTGATGAAACTGAACATGGCCCACGTGCCGTACAAGGGCTCGGCCCCGGCCATCACCGACCTGCTGGGCGGCCACATCCCCATCATGTTCGACAGCACCATCGCCATCATGCCGCACATTAAAACCGGCAAGGTGAAAGCCATCGCCGTCTCGGGCGCGCAGCGCTCGCCGTTGCTGCCGGATGTGCCGACCTTCGCCGAGGCCGGCGTGCCGGTCGAGTCCTACGCGTGGTACGGCCTGTTCGCGCCGGCCGGGACGCCGAAGGAGGTCGTCGCCAAGATCAACGCCGAGGCGCAGAAGGTCATGAAGCTGCCGGAGTACCAGAAGATCCGCGCCGAGACCGGTTCGGACTATGTGGGCGACACGCCGGAAAACTTCACCAAGTTCGTCCACGCCGAAACGGCCAAGTGGTCGAAGGTGGTGAAGGATAGCGGCGCGACGGTGGACTAAGGCGGAACGCGCTTCGCCGACTTTTGAGGTAAATTCGGGGGCAACGTCAATTCAGGAGTCCCCGAATGCCGCTCGCGCTTTACGGTCATCCCTTCTCCTCGTACACGCAGAAAGTGCTGATCGCCCTGTACGAGAACGCCGTCCCCTTCGAGTTCCGCTCGATCGGGCCGGATACCCCGCAACACACGGCCGACTGGCTGCAACGCTGGCCGTTGCGCAAGTTCCCGCTGCTGGTGGACGGCGGGCGCAATGTCGCCGAGACCAGCATCATCATCGAGTACCTGCAGCTCGCCCATCCGGGCCCGGTGCGGCTGCTGCCCGAGGAGCCGATGGCCGCGCTGGAGGTCCGCTTCCTGGACCGCTACTTCGACCTGCACGTGATGAGCCCGATGCAGCACGCGGTGGGCGGCGCGCTCACGGGGGATCCGGTGAAGCGCCGGGAGGCGCTGGCCTTCGCCCAGGAAAAGCTGGAACTCGCCTACGCCTGGCTGGAAGGGGAGCTGGCCGGCAGGACCTGGGCCACCGGCGCCGACTTCACTTTGGCGGACTGCGCCGCCGCGCCCTCGCTGTTCTACGCGGACTGGACGCACCCGATTTCCGCAGCCTTCCCCGTGCTGCGCGCCTACCGCGCGCGCCTGCTCGCCCGTCCGTCCATCGCCAGGGCGGTGGACGAGGCGCGCCCCTTCAGGCCCCTGTTCCCCCTGGGCGCTCCCGACCGGGATTGACGCGTCCCCGCGCCGGGCGCCGCCTCCCGCGGGCGGCCGCCCCGCGCCCGTCCCCGCCCCGAACAGGGCATTCGTCAGATTCGCACCGCGCCTTGTTGGTTTTCGCAGTTGAATTCATGGCAACACTCATCCACACTGGATCGCTGGAATTGGCCTGACCAAAATTCGGTGCCAACGACAGGTACAACCGATACCAATAACTTGGAGATGACGTATGACCATACTGAAAATGCGGATAAGCAGGGCCCTATGCGCGGGCGTGGCGATGCTGGCCAGCGCCGGCGCCAACGCGCAGATTTCCTCGCTCGGCGCGACCGGCTGGGCCGCCACCGGCACCAACAACCTGGGCGGCACGGGCACCACGGGCGGCCACGGCGCCACGGCGGCCAAGACCTACACCGTCAGCACCCGCGCCGGGCTGATCCAGGCCTTGTACGGCAACACCGCCACCATCAAGACCGACGGCACCTTCAGCGGCACGCTCGACAACAGCAAGAAGATCATCTACATCTCCGGCACCATCAGCCTGAGCCAGAACGCGGCCGGCACCGAGCTGACGGCCAACAACTACGTGACCTACGCCAACGCGGCCAGCAGCACCTGCGCCGGTTACGGCTACACCACCTTCACCCAGATCTGGAACGCCTACCTGGCCGCCTACAAGCCGCCGTACGCGAACGTTCCGCCGTCGAGCGATCCGGTGGAGGCGGCGCGCGCCTGCGCCAGCAACCAGATGAAGAAAACCGTCGTGCTGAACGTGCCGTCCAACACCTCCATCATCGGCAACGGCGCGACCGCCAAGATCATCCACGGCACCCTCATGCTCAACGGCGCGAGCTCCAGCGCGCCGGTCGACAACATCGTGATCCGCAACGTCGCCTTCGAGGACGCGTTCGACTTCTTCACCGCCTGGGACCCGACCGATTCGGGCGGACGCTGGAATTCGAACTACGACACCGTGTCGATCCAGCACGCGACCCATGTGTGGATCGACCACTGCACCTTCTCCGACGGCGCGCGCACCGACGACCAGTTCCCGTCCGTGTGGGCCGCGCCGTATGACGGCGAGCTGTATCACGTGCAGCACCACGACGGCCTGCTCGACATCACCAAGTCGGCCAACCTGGTCACCGTGTCGTACAACCACCTGCACGACCACGACAAGGCCATGCTGATGGGCGGCACCGACAGCGCCAGCCTGACGGCGGAAAACCCGGGCGTGCTGAAGACGACCTTCCACCACAACTACTTCCAGAACCTGGTGCAGCGCAAGCCGCGCGTGCGCTACGGCATGGTCCACTTCTACAACAACTACTTCTCCGGCAGCAACACCGCCACGCTCTACAACTGGATGGTGGGGCTCACGTCCGGCCAGGGCTCGAAACTGTATGTGGAGAACAATGTCTTCGCCATCAGCGGCGGCGCGTCGGCCAGCGACACCATCGGCGCGTCGGTCAGTTCCGGCAGCGCGCTGACCAATTGCGCCGCCCTGTCCGGCATGAGCACGGCCCGCTGCAAGCCGTATATTTTCGATAGCGGCAACCTGCTCAACGGCGCGTCCGTGAACCTCAGCGCGACCGCCAACGGCGCCAATTCGCTGGTGAACGTCACCTCCACCCCCTGGTCGTCGGCCGCCAATCCCGCCGCCACGCCGTCGGCCACGCCGGCCAGCTACTACAGCTACGCGGTGGAGGCCACCACCAACCTGGCCACCACCGTGCCGGCCGCCGCCGGCGTCGGCAAGCTGTAGCCGCGTGGTGTCCGAAGGGGCTCTCAGTAGACCGAACCGCCCGGCTGGCTGGAGGTGAGCACGCCGTTGACGGCGGAGATGTTGTAGTCGACGGTGCCGCCCTGGTAGCTGGCCCAGTTGCGCATGTCGAAGCTGGCGCCGCCGGACAGCCTTTGCGTGCCGATGTTGCGGTAGGTGAGCGGCGTCTTGGGCTTGCAGACCTCGGGCAGGCCCACCGTGCGCAGGAAGTAAGCCGAGCCGGCGCCCACGCGCGTGGCATTGCCGCCCTCGACCAGCAGCGCGGTCTCGACGTCCACGCCCACGCCGTGCACGCCGCCGGCCCAGCCGTCTTTGACGATGCGTGCCATGAACGCCACCAGGCGGCCCATGCGGTCGCGCGTGTCCATGTGCGAATCGGCGACCAGGCCGCCCATGTCGGGCAGGGCCAGGAAATCGCGCTCCAGCGTCATCGCCTTGTCGTAGGGATTGGCCAGCGCCGCCGACGACGTGATCGAGCCGTTCAGGGCGGAGAACATGAACCTGCTCATCGCCGACAGGCCGGCGCTGGTGCCGCCGATGGGGATGTTCCTGCCGGCCAGCGCCTCGATCGCCGTTTCCAGCGGCGTGCCCTTCCAGAACTTCACGTAGTCGCTCTGGTCGCCGCCGGCGATGAACAGCGCCTCCGCGCCCTGTATGCGCCCGATCACGAACGGATCGCTGGCGGCCTCGCGGCTGGCGATGGTGATGGTCTCCACCGAGGCCACGCCGCCCATCGCGTACACATAGGGATTGTAGGCGTCCGTGCCGCGCGAGCGGATGACGACGAAATTGCCGCCGCCGGACTTCCGTATCATCCACTTGAAGGCGTCGTCCACGTCCGGCCCGCCGCCCATCAACACCAGCGTGGGCAGGGGCGGCGCCGGCAGCGTGACGTTGGCGGGATCGCCGACCACGGCGTAATCATAGGGTTTGCCCGCAGCCGCGAGGCCGGGCGCGAGCAGCAACGCCGCGAGCCAAAGGGACAGGACCGGCAACAAACCGCGTGGGGTGTATGTGCGCATATCAGGCTCCGGCGATGGGTGTGGAAGCCGATTGTACGCCTGTCGGCCGCCGCCCCGTGTTCACCCGCCCGGGATGGGGTATGCTAGGAAAATGCCGCCTCCAAACACGCACACCATTCCCCGTTTCTGGCGGGATGCCAGCCTGCCCTTCATCGAGGCGCGGGCCATCGACGATGGACGCAAGGTCGGCTACGCCAACCACTCGCACGAGACCTTTTCCATCGGCGTGATCCGCAGCGGCCGCACCGACTACATCAACCAGGCCTCGCGCCAGCGCGTCGGTCCCAACACCGTCGTCATGATGAATCCGGGCGACGTCCACGCCTGCAACCCCATCGCCGACGAACCCTGGTCGTACCGCATGCTCTATGTCGACCGCTCCTGGCTGGGCGGCTTGCAGCATGAATGGGGATTCAGCGCGAATCAGGACTTCCGCTGCTTCGCCGCCACCATGAGCACCGCGCCCGCGCTGTACGCGGGCTTCAACCGCTTTTACGAAGTGCTGATGGACGGCGCGGCCGACCAGCTGCTGCGGCAATGCGCGGCGGTGGCGTTTTTCGAACAGGTGCAATCCAGCCTCGATCCGGCCGCCCTCGTCGAGCGCGAGGCGAACCGCAAGCTCGAACGCGCGGCCGAATTCATCAGCGACAACTGCACCGGCGCGTTGAAGCTGGAGGACATCTGCGCCGCGGCCGATTTGTCGCCGTCCTATCTGATCCGCGCCTTCAAGACGCGCTACGGCATGACGCCGCACGCCTACCTGCTGAACCGCCGCATACAGCTCGCGCGCGGCCTGCTCAAGGGCGGCGCGGCGATCGCCGATGTCGCGCTCGACACCGGCTTTTCCGACCAGGCGCATTTCCAGCGCATCTTCAAGCAATTCCTCGCGGCGACGCCGGGGCAGTATCGCCGCTGAACAGCAGGTAGACGGCGCTGGCGGCGAGCAGGAAGGCCATCGTGCGGTTGAGTCGCCGCATGCGTGACGGGTCGCCCAGGCGGCCGCGCAGAAAGGTGCCGGCGTACGCCCAGCAGGCGATCGACAGGTAGCAGATCGCGAAATACAGCACCGCGAATTGCCACACCCGCAGCGCGTCGCCGTTGGCGGCGAACGCGCCCATGCCGGCCACCGACGCCACCCACGCTTTCGGATTGAGCCATTGCATGGCGGCGCCGACCAGCAGGGAAGGGCCCTTGCCGTGCGCGTCGGGATGGAGCGAGCCGTCGTCGCGCGCCAGCTTCCACGCCATCCACAGCAAAAAGGCCACGCCGGCCAGTTGTATCGCCCGCGTCAAGGCCGGCGCGCGCGCCAGCAGTTCGTGCAGGCCGAGGCCGGTCAACAGCAGCAACACGGTGAAGCCGACCGTGGCGCCGGTCACATGCCGCATGCTGGCGCGAAAGCCGTGCCTGGCGCCGATGCCGAGGGCGACGATGTTGACGGGGCCGGGGGAAATCGATGAAGCCAGGGCGAAGGCCGCCATGGAAATCAGGATGCTCATAGATAGGGGTCTCCGATAAGAGTGACGATACCGGAGTGGACGATACGCGGGGCGGGAGCCGCCGTATTGAAGAAAATGCCCCCGGGGCGGGGCCGAATGCCGGCCCCGGGCAGGCATGCGCTTTGGATCAGAGCGCGAACTTGATGGCCGCCAGCACCAGCAACGCGATCCACACGGTTTCGGCGGCCAGCATCAGCACCGGCCGCCAACCCAGCGAGGCGAGCGCCTGGAACGATGTTTTCACGCCCAGCGTGGCGATGGCGATCACCAGGCAGGCGCGCGAGGCGCTGTTCATGGCGCTGGCCGCGGCGGCCGGGACCAGGTGCAGGCTGTTGGCCAGCATCAGGCACAGGAAGCCGGCCAGGAACAGCGGCATCAGGGGCGGCCGCTTGGCGCTGTCCGTGCCGGCCGTGTCGCCGGAGCGCCGGTACAGCGCCGAGGCGACCACGATCACCGGCAGCAGGCAGGCCACGCGGGTCAGCTTGACCACCGTGGCCACATCGCCCGTGTGGCTGGACATCAGGTAGCCCGCCCCCACCACTTGGGCGACGTCGTGGATGGCGCCGCCGATGAAGATGCCGGCCTGGGTGGCGTCGAGCCCCGCCCACGCGGCCAGCAATGGATAAGCGATCATCGCCAGCGTCGACATCGACGTGACCCCGACCACCGTCAGCAGGGTGAAGTGCTCGTTTTCCCTGGTGCGCGGCAGCAGCGCCGATATCGCCAGCGCCGCCGAGGCGCCGCAGATGCCCACCGCGCCGCCCGACAGCAAGCCTTCCGCGCTGGGCCGGCCGAACAGCGCGGCCAGGGCGACGCCGAACAAAATGGTCGACACGACGGCGCCGGCAACGATCAGCAGCGGCCCCGCGCCCAGCGACGAGACTTGCTCCAGGGTGATGCGCGCGCCCAGCATCGCGATGCCGATGCGCAGCAGGGTCTTGCTGCAGAATTCAATGCCGGGCAGGCAGACCGGGTCGTGCGCCAGGAAATGGAAGGCCAGGCCGAAGAACAGCGCGTACAGCAGCAGCGGGCCGCCGTACGCGGTGGCGACGAAGCTGGCGGCCAGCGCGATGACGACGCCGATCGCCAGCCCCGGCCAGATGCGCCTGAGCGACCCCGGGCTGCAACCGGCCAGCAGCACGCCGGCGCCGCTGCCGCGCCACGCGGCCGCGAGATAGGTGGGCTTCGCCATGGCGTCATTTGTCGACGAAAGCGCGCTCGATCACGTAGTGTCCCGGCTGGCTCATATTGCCTTCGCTAAAGCCGGCGCCATCCAGGACCGCCTGGGTTTCCTTCAGCATCGCCGGACTGCCGCACAGCATGAAGCGGTCGCAGTCCAGATCCGGCGCGGGTACGCCCAGTTCCTCGAAAAACGCCTCGCTGGTGATGAGCGAGGGAATGCGGCCCTGGTTGCGGAACGGTTCGCGCGTCACGGTGGGGAAGTAGGCCAGCTGCCTGGCGACCTGCTCGCCCAGCCATTCATGCTGGTGCAGGTCCTTCGACAGCCGTTCCTGGTACGCCAGTTCCCGCACCTGGCGGCAGCCGTGCACCAGTATCACTTTGTCGAACATCTCGTAGACGTCGGGATCCTGCACGATGCTCATGAAGGGGGCCAGGCCGGTGCCGGTGCCGAGCAGATAGAGGCGTTTACCGGGCAGCAGGTTTTGCAGCAGCAGGGTGCCGGACGCCTTGCGCCCGACCAGGATGGTGTCGCCGCGCTGGATCGATTGCAGGCGCGAGGTCAGCGGGCCGTCCGGCACCTTGATGCTTAAAAACTCCAGCGTCGGTTCGTAGTGCGGGCTGACCATGCTGTAGGCGCGCAGCAGCGGCCGGCCGTCGACTTCCAGCCCTATCATCGCGAACTGCCCGCTCTGGTAGCGGAAGCCCGGGTCGCGCGTGACGGTGAACGAAAACAGGCGGTCGGTCCAGTGGTGCACGGACAGCACTTCGGCATTGAACAGATTGCTCATGACATCGGCCTTTCGTAAGCGAGTTGGTACAGGTAGGGCCAGGGATAGATGCCGCGATGGTGGCCGTCGGAGAAAAACAGCTGCAAGCCGCTGGCGCCCAGCACTTCGATGCGTGCCAGCGCCAGGTCCGGCGCCATCGGAAGGGCCGGGCCGCCCGCGCGGCGCGCGCTTTCGCAATGGGCGCAGCGGCAGGAGGCGCGCAGCGCCGCGTGCGCCAGCGCGGCCGGCGCGCCGTCCCACACCAGCTCCAGCGTGCGGCTGGCGTGGTTGATGGCGAGCGCCGAGGGCCAGGGTTCACAGGACATGGCACGCCCCCTCCGGCCCCAGTTCGGTGCTGAGCCCGCGCAGGCCGCCGTCGGACAGTTCGCTGCCCATCGCCGCCAGGCTTTCGTCGCGTATCAGCGCCTTGATGGTGCGCATCAGCGCCACGAACTCCGGGCTGTCCATCATTTCCGGCTTGCGCGGCCGCGGCAGCGGCACTTTCAGTTCGGCCTTGACCCTGCCCGGGCGCGCCGTCATCACGTAGATGCGGTCCGACAGGAAGATCGCCTCCTCGATGTCGTGCGTGATGAACAGCACGGACAGGCGCAGCCGCTGCCACATATTGGTCAGGATTTCCTGCATCACCGAGCGGGTCTGCGAATCGAGCGCGCCGAAGGGTTCGTCCATCAGCAACACCTGCGGGCTGGTGGCCAGCGCGCGCACGATGCCCACGCGCTGTTTCATGCCGCCGGAGAGCTGGGCCGGATAATGGTTCTCGAACGCCAGCAGCCCGGCCAGCCCCAGCAGGGTGCGCGCCTGGGTCTCGCGCACGCTCTGGCCGACGCCCTTCATCTTCAGCCCGAACTCGACGTTCTTGCGCACCGTCATCCAGGGGAACAGCGAATACTGCTGGAACACCACGCCGCGGTCCGACCCGGGGCCGTCGATGGGCGCGCCGTCCAGCAGCAGCGAGCCGGCGTCGATCTCCGTGAAGCCCGCGACCGCGTTCAGCAAGGTCGATTTGCCGCAGCCCGACGGCCCGATCAGCGACACGAACTCGCCCGGCTGCACCTGCAGCGAGACGCCCTTGACGGCCTCGATCACCGAGCCGCGCGCGCCGAAGCTGATGCTGACGTCGCGCACGTCCACATGGCCCGATTGCGCGCTCATGTGCGCCCCCTTCCCGCCACCAGGCCGGTCCAGGGCATCGCGGCCCGCGAACACAGGTGGATGGCGCCGCTGCACAGCAGCCCGAGTATGCCGATCGTGATCATGCCCAGCGCGATCTCGGCGTACGAGATCAGCGAATAGGCTTCCCACGTGAAGTAGCCGATGCCGAACTGGCCGGAGATCATCTCGGCGGCGATCAGCGAGACCCAGGCCACCCCCATGCCGACCGCCAGGCCGGTGAAGATGTGCTGCAGCGCGCCGGGAATGATCACGTGGCTGATCAGGTCCAGTTCCCGGGTGCCCAGGCTGCGCGCGGCGCGCAGCAGCACCTCGTCGATTTCCTCGACGCCGTGGATGGTGTTGAGCAGGATGGGGAAGAAGGCGCCCAGGAAGGTGATGAAGACGATGCTGACCTCGTTGCTGGGCCACAGCATGATCGCCATCGGCACCCAGGCGATGGCCGGGATCGGCCGCAGCACTTCGAGCGCCGGGACGCTCAGCGCGCGCACCAGGCGGTAGCGGCCGATCAAGACCCCCAGCGTGACGCCCAGTCCGGCCGCGATGGCGAAACCGAGCAGCACCCGGCGCAGGCTGATGCCGATGTTGAGCAGGTACTTGGACGACTGGTTGACTTCCAGGATCTTGTCGAACACGTCCCCGGGCGTGGGAATGTTGGAGAAGCGCACATAGAAGTCGAGCCGGTAGCGGGTCGCCAGGTACCACGCCAGCAACATGCCGCCGATCGAGACCGCGCCCAGCGCGCAGGTCGCGGGCGCGCTGTCCAGCCAGTGGCGGCGCTTGCGGTTCGGAGCGGCGGCGGGCGCGGCGCCGGTGACCACGGAGGCCAGCGCCGCCGCGCGCGTGGCGGCGGGGGCGGCCGGCGGCGAGCGCAGGGCGTGCAGTTCGGTCATTCTCATGATTTACCTCCCGGCGGCGGCGAGCGCCTGTTCGTACGACAGCACCGCAGTGCCCGACTTGGCCGCCAGCGCGTCGGCGTCCTTTTTCAGCAGGAAGGGCACGATGTCCTTTTTCGGACCGCTGGTGGCGTAGAACGCGCGGTCCGCGAACACCTTGATGCCGAGCGCCTTGTCGTAGACGTAGGCGACGTCCACCTTCTTGCCCGCTTCGCTGTACTTCCTCACGCCGAGCAGGGTGCAGGTGGCGGAGCTGAGCGGGATGATGGCGCCGCCCTGGAGCCAGATCTCGCCGGCCTCGGCCGGATTGGTGACGGCCTTCTTGCAGACCGGGTCCTGCCCCTGGACGTCGTAATTGGCCAGCGTCTGTTTTTGCGCGTCGTAATTGAGGCCGCGCTCCTTGAACGCCTGGCGCACATAGCTTTCGTTGACCCAGGCGTCCACATCGAACTGCTTGACCCGCTTCATCTTCTGCAGCACGCCGTAGGCGGTCTTGATGGTGTCGAGCTGCAGGGGCTTGATGGACGGGTCCAGCGTGTGGATGCCGCCGCGCCCGAGGAAGATATAGACGACCTCCTTCTCGATCTTGGTCCATTCCTCGATCTTGCGCGCCGCCGTGGCGGGGTCGGCGCGCACCCAGTCGTTCGCCTCCAGCATCGCCTTGATGTAGGCCACCACCACCTCGGGGTACTGTTCCGCGAAATCCTTGCGCACCACCACGCCGTGGAAGGTCGGCACCTTGGTCTGGACGCCGTCGAAGATTTTGCGGGAGTTGCCGCGGAAGGGCAGCAGTTCGCCGAAGGGCACGAAGTCGGCGTGGCCGTCGATCTTGCGCTCCTGCAGGTTGGTGGTGCCGATCTCGGGGGTCTGGCTGACCAGGTTCCAGTAGTCCTCGGGCCAGCCGCGTTCCTGCATCGCCTGCAGCAGCATGCCATGGGCGGCCGAGCCGAAGGGCACCGACACCAGCTTGCCCTTGAGGTCGGCCAGTTCGTAGTACGGGCTGTCCTTGTGCACCACCACGCCGTTGCCGGCGCCGAAGGCGTTGTAGGCGATGATGGCGACCAGTTGGGTCTCGTTGCCCTTGCTCTGTTGCGAGGTGGCGCCGTTGACCAGCAGCGGGTAGTCGCCCATCATCCCGATCTGGATTTTATTGGCCATCATGCCGTTGGTGATGGGCGGGCCGGAAGTGAAGTTCTGCCAGTCGAACTTGAAGTCGATGTCGCTGTACTTGCCGGTCTTGGGCAGGTGTTTCTCGAGCAGTTGCAATTGCTTGATGACGATGCCGCCGGTGACGGTGTTGGTCGTGGTGTTCTGCGTGCCGATGCCGATCGAGACCGTCTCCCTGGCTTGGGCGCCGCCCCCCGCCACGGCCGCCAGCGCGATGACGCCCGCGACCAGTGCCTTGCCGCCGCGCCAGCGCCGGATCCATGAAAGTGTCGTTGCCATGTTCAGTTCCCCCATTGAGTCACAATTAGAAAGATCAATGCGTACCGCGCTGCTTTTACCCCACCTTTATTCCTCTCCTCGCCGGACCATGCACAAGCTATGCCATCTCCACCAACTCCCCGCGCTTGTCCTTTTTCCCGGCCCAGGCGGCCGCCTCGGGCATCGGTTCCCGCGCCGCGGTGATCAGCGGCCATTGCCGCGTCAGGCGCAGGTTGATCTGGACGAAGTCGGCCTGCTCCGGCGCGACATCCTTCTCGTCGAAGATCGCCTCCACCGGACATTCGGCCACGCACACGCCGCAGTCGATGCACACCTCGGGATCGATCACGAGGAAGTTCGGCCCCTCGTGAAAACAGTCGACCGGACAGACCGCGACGCAGTCCGTGTATTTGCAGCCTATGCACGATTCGGTGACAACATGGGTCATGGCGCGCCTCCGTTCAGGTAGATGGTCGCCAGCGCCAGCTTGGACAGCTTGCGCACATCGGGGTCGGAATCGCCCAGCGCCTGCTCCAGGTGGCTGATGGCGCGCGTGTCGGCGATGTCGCCGAGGGCGATGACGGCCTCCTTGCGCAGATTGCTCATCGGATGGCGCAAGGCCTCGCACAGCGCCGGCACCGCCGTCCTGGCGCGCAGCTTGCCCAGGCTGCGCGCCGACTTCAGGCGCACCTGCCAGTACGCGTCGTTCATCGCGTTGACCAGGTCGGGCACGCAGTGCGCCAGGCCCAGTTTGCCGATGGTGGTGGCCGCCTCTTCGCGCACCTGCCAGGCCGGGTCGGACAGCACGCAGCTGAGCGCCGGCTGCACGCTGACGGCGCTGGCGTAGCCGAGCGCGCCCACCGCCACGCGCCGCACCTCGTCGTCGGGATCGTTGGCCGCCGCGTTGGTGAGCGCGCCGATCGCCTCCGCCTTCTTCAGGTAGCCGAGCACGCCGACCGCCGCGCGCCGCACGCCGGGCTCGGCATCGGCCAGCGCCGCCAGCGCCGGCGCGAAGGCCGCCTCGACGCGCAAGGCCTTGATCGCGTGCAGCGCGGCGGCGCGCACCCGCGCATCGCCGTCGGCCAGGTAGGGCAGCAGGTAGGGGGCGCAGGCCGGCCCTTTCAGTTCGGCCAGGGTCAGCGCCACGGCCGCGCGCACCTCGGCGTCGGGGTCCTTGAGCAGCGGCGCCAGCGCCGCCAGCGCCTCCGGCTCCTCGTTGCCCTCGAGCGCCTTGGCCGCCTCCAGGCGCACGCCCGGATCGGCGTCGGCCAGCGCCGCGACCAAGTGGGGCAGGGCGTCGTCCTCCTCGTCCGAATAGGGCAGGTCGATCACGGCGACGCGGCGCACCGCCGGATCGCTGCTGCGCAGGCGTTCATGTATGGTGTCCATGCGGCTCCTCCTAGCGCACGAGATAGGGGATGTTGACGTGCACGGCGCCGGTCGGGCAGTCCTTCTCGCACGGCATGCAGTACCAGCACTCGTCGAACTTCATCTTCGCCTTGTTGCTGATCATGTCGATGACCAGCACATCGAGCGGGCACACGTCCACGCACACGGTGCAGCCCTTGTCGGCGATGCACTTGGATTCGTCGACCACGACCGGGGCTTGCGTTCTCGTCATTGCGATGCTCATGGTTTCTCCTTGAACTGGGTGGGCGGTAAGCGCTTAGGCGACATTGGTGTGGCCGGCCACCCTCAGGCGCTGGTAGGCGGCTTTCTCGTCGTCGTTCAGCTCGACGATGTAGGGCTCGATGTCGCGCTTGCGGAAGGCCATGTCGCCGTCCACGGTGCGTTTGACGTTGGTGTGGCAGAACCAGTTGGCGTCGTCCTTCTGGGGATGATCGACGCGCAGGTGGTACAGGCCCCAGCGGCTCTCGGTGCGGAACAGCGAGGCGCGCGCGGCCAGCTCGGCGCAGTCGCGGATCGAATAGGCTTCCATGGCGCGCATCAGTTCATGCGGGTCGGCCGCGCTCATCTGCTCGAGGTCTTCGCGGATCTCGCCGAACCGGTCCAGGCCGATTTCCATCTTGCGCGTGACCTTGGGCGGTTGCAGGTAGTCGTTGACGATGCGGCGCGTCTTGAATTCGACCTGGAACGGCGACAGTCCCTCGCTGCGCGCCAGCGGCGCGGCGATGCGGCGCCGCTCCGCCTCCACCATGTCGCGGTCGACGGTGGGCGAGGCCCGGCCGGACACGTAGTCGGCCGCGTTTTCGCCGCAGAATTTGCCGTACACGAAAGCGCCCAGCATGTAGTTGTGCGGGATGCTGGCGCAATCGCCGGCGGCGTACAGGCCCGGAATCGAGGCCTCGCCGCGTTCGTTGGTCCAGATGCCGGAGGCGCTGTGGCCGCTGCAAAAACCGATCTCCGAGATGTGCATCTCGATCGCCTTCTGGCGGTAATCGGTGCCGCGCCGCTCGTGGAAGCGGCCCCGGCTCGGGCGCTCGTTGGTGTGCAGGATGTGTTCGATCTCGGAGATGGTCTCCTCCGCCAGGTGGTCCAGCTTGAGGAACACGGGCCCGCGTCCGCCCTCGAGTTCATTGAAGAACTCCAGCATCATCTGGCCGCTCCAGTAGTCGCATTCGATGAAGCGCTGGCCCTGCGAGTTGGCGGTGTAGCCGCCGAACGGGCCGGTGACATAGGCGCAGGCCGGGCCGTTGTAGTCCTTGATCAGCGGGTTGACCTGGAAGCACTCGAGGTTGGTCAGCTCGGCGCCGGCGTGGTAGGCCATGACGTGGCCTTCGCCGCTGTTGGTCGGGTTTTCATACGTGCCCCACATATAGCCGGAGGCCGGCAGCCCGAGGCGGCCGGCGGCGCCGGTGCACAGCACCACCGCCTTGGCCTTGATGACATAGAAGTCGGCGGTGCGGCAGTCGAAGCCCATCACGCCGTTGATCTCGCCGGCGGCGCCGGTCAGCAAGCGGGTGGCCACGACCCGGTTGGTGATCTCCACGCGCGCCTTCTTCAACTGGCGGTACAGCACCTTCTTCATGTGGTGGCCTTCCGGCATCGGCAGCACGTAGCTGCCCAGGTGGTGCACCTTGCGCACGGCGTAGTCGCCGGTTTCGTCCTTCTCGAACTTGATGCCCCAGCGGTCGAGTTCCTCGATCATGGCGAAGCTGTTGGCGGCATAGGCGTAGACCCCTTTCTGGTCGACGATGCCATCGTTGGCGACGGTGATCTCCTTGGTGTACTGCTCGGGCGTGGCGTGGCCGGGAATGACGGCGTTGTTCAAGCCGTCCATGCCCATCGAGATCGCGCCGCTGCGTTTGACGTTGGCCTTTTCCAGCACCAGCACGCGCAGCGTGGGGTCTTTTTCCTTCGCCTTCACCGCCGCCATGGGGCCGCCGGTGCCGCCCCCCACGATGACGAGGTCGTATTCCAGTTCGATGGTTTTCATGTCTGCCTTTCGAGGTAAGTTATGACGCAACGCGATCGATACGGGCCGAGAAGGGATTGTTGGAACCCATCTCGTTATAACTCATTATGATGAGTTCATCTTATGCAAGACATATGCCAGGGACCGCCAGCCCGGGAGGCGTGGTTTCGCACCGGTTTGCCGCCACGCTTTGGTGCGTTTTCGGCGAAACCGGTCACCGTTCTGGTGATGGACGGGACGGAAAAGGGGCGGCGGGGATTCAATACAGTGCGGCGCCGCGCAGCATGAAAGCCATGCCCGCCACGATGCACAGGGCGGCGACGCAGCGCTGCGCGAGCCGCAGGTCAACGCGGTGTATCAGCGCCGCGCCCGCCACGACGCCGGCGATTTCGAACGCGCCCGCCTGCGCCGCCAGTTCGAAGTCGATGGTGCCGAGCGACAGGTTGGCCGCCGTGCCGGACAGCGCGCCAACCACCTGCACCACCTGGCCCACGCCGATGGAGGCCAGAACGGGAAAGCCGAGAGCGAGCATCAGCGGCACCGACAGCACCGGGCCGCCAACGCCGGTGAGGCCGGAGACGAAACCGGTGGCGGCGCCGGCCGCCGCCAGCAGCAGCCAGCGGCGCCTGGTCGGCGCGGGCGTGGCCGCCGCCGTGGCCCTCTTGGCAGCGCCGTCATGGAGCGTGTACAGGCCGGCGGCGACGATGAGCGCCGCCAGCGTCAGCGACAGGGCCGGCGCGTCCAGCAGCGAACTGGTCCACGCGCCGGCCCAGGCCGTGGCCGCCACGCCGAGGGTCAGCGGGCGGGCCAGCGTCCAGTCGATGCTGCCCCGGCGCTGGAAGGCGAGGGTGCCCGCCAGCCCGGTGAAGACAAAGGTGAGCAGCGCGGTCGCCATGCCTTGATGGATGGCGATGCCGGTGCCGACGCTCAGCGCCGATGGCAGCAGCATCCCGCCGATGCCGACGGCGCCCACCAGCAGGCCGATCGCCAGGCAGACCAGCGCCAGTTGTATGGTCATGGTTTTCTCTCCTCAGCAGCGCCAGGACGGCATACTTATTATAACTTGTTATGATGAGTTGCGGCGAGCTCCGGGCGGATGCGACCCCCACGGGCCTTCGCCCGGCTAGCGCAGCACCTTCAGCTTGTATTTGAAGGTTTCAGCGCGGTAGTGCAGGTATTCGAACACCAGCGGCTGGGTTGGCGTGGCATAGGTCAGGCGCTCGATGCGCAGGATGGGCGACTGGTTGGGCACCTGGAGCCGCAGCGCCACTTCCTCGTTGGCCGAGCTGGCGTTGATTTCCACATCGGCGGAGTGCAGCGGCTGGCCGAGTTCGTTCTCCAGCAGCGAGAACAGGTCGCGGTCGCGCAGGCCGGTCTTGGACAGGCGCGCGCCGATTTCGTGCGGCAGGTAGGAGACGTCGACCGAGACCGGTTCCCGGTTCAGATACCGCACCCGGCGGATTTCGGTCACCGGCGCGCCGGTCTTGAGGTCCAGTTTCGCGCAGACCAGCGCGTCGCCTTTCACGGCCGTCAAGCCGTACACGTCGGAGAAGGTTTCATGCCCCAGCTGGTGCATCGCCTCGTTGAAGCCCTGGAGGTGGGTCAACTCCTGCGACACCTTGGGCAAGGCCACAAAGGTGCCCTTGCCATGGACCGAGAACAGCAGGCCCTCGTTCTGCAGGTCGCGGATCGCCTGGCGCACCGTGATCCGGCTCACGCCGAACGCCGCCATCATTTCGCTTTCGGAAGGCAGGCGCTGGTGGGGGGCGTAGGTCCCGTCGACGATCTTCGCGCGCAATGCCTCCTTGATCTGGGCGTACAGCGGAATGACGGACGAGGAAGGAAGCTGCATTGGTGTCGGCGTGGATACGTTGGGAATTCGATAAGCTTATTATAGGGCAGGTCGCGACTGGCCTTGGCGCTTAAGTCGCCCATTTCAAGGAAGAAAGTTTTTCTTTTACGGCATCGTGCTTGCGGGAGACGTGAATCAGCTTACGTGCCTACCTCCCAGGCGCCGGCCTGCGCGTTGGGTGGCGTCCCGCACGCGCAAGACGACGGACTCGGCATCGCCTCGTAGCAGCGGGGCGAGCGGTGGCGGCTAGTGGCTGCGTGGGGCTGCGGCACCGGTGCCGGCAGCCTGCCCGGTGATGGGCAGGTGTTCGGGCGGCATGCCATCTTTGAACAACTGGCGCAGCTGCGCACGCAGCTCCGGCGTATCGCTGTGGTGGTGCACCGATACCGCGTGCTCCACCGCGACTTGTAACAGCTCGTCCTCGCTGTCGGCCGAAATGGCGACCGAACAATGCATATCGCTCGGGAACTCGCGGCAATCGATAAATTTGCGCGTCATGATCAACTCCTTCACTGGAAATGGCGCCGAACTTCACGCCCATTTCAGTATAGCCAATCGACATTGCCGCGCCTGCGTGCCCGAGAGCGACAGACTAGCGCGGAAGCCTGTCCGCGCGATGGAAGAATTAGCCGCCATGCGCGTGCTTGCTCAGGCTGGCCAACCCACTAAGGCTGGGCTCGGACAACCTGAAGCTGAGCCTCTCGATGACTTGCTGTGCTCCAAGCGCTTTGTAGAAGGAGATGCCTCTGGCGTTTGTCGCCTTGACTGGCCAATCGATTCGACAGCACCCGCAATCGGTCGCGTATTGCGCAACCCACGACATGATGGCCTTGCCCACGCCACGATTTCTCGCCGATGACCGGACATAGAGCTCTTTCAACTGGCACTGGCGGCGTTGCTCAGGACTGGGCTCCACAAGCGAGTAGGTCAGCGAGATTGCCGCGAAGCCGAGTACTTGCCCGGTATCCTCGTAGGCAACCACCAGAGAAAGAGACGAGTCAGGGCGAAGGAGATTATTGAGATAGCCCCCTGATTCACCGGACACGGCCTATGCGCTATTCTTACGGATAGGAATAGGACTGTGCATATGACTAGGAACAAGCAAACGATCGAAGTGGTAACCGTGAGCCAGGAACGCCGCCGGCGCTGGTCCGCCGAGGAAAAAGCTGCGCTGGTGCGCGAGACGTATGAACCGGGCATGAGCGTATCGCTGGTCGCACGCAAGCACGGCGTCGGCGCGAGCCAGCTGTTCAACTGGCGCAAGCTTGAGCGCGAAGGCGCGCTGACGGCCGTGACTGCTGGAGAATCGGT
>NZ_FPBO01000055.1 GCF_900116645.1 Pseudoduganella namucuonensis
CAGAAGGCCTGAAAGCACAGTGATGGTGCATTCAGATCAGGGAAGTCAGTTCAGTAGCTACGACTGGCGCGACTTCCTGAAGGAGCACAATCTGGAAGCAAGTATGAGCCGGCGTGGTAACTGCCACGACAACGCCGTTGCAGAGAGCTTTTTCCAGCTATTGAAGCGGGAACGGATCAAGCGCAAGACCTACGCAACAAGGGAAGACGCCCGGCAGGATATCTTCGATTACATCGAGATGTTCTACAATCCGAAGCGCCGTCATGGAGGTAATGAGCGGCTTTCTCCAGTTGAGTACGAGAAGCGGTATTTTCAGAGGCTCAAGGGTGTCTAAAAAATCCGTGGCGATTCATGAGGTACAACACGATGACTACCGCATTCTTTCCGCTGGACCAAACACCGCAGTTGGCAAGCAGGGATCTTGCAGCCACGTTGCCAGACGCGCATGACGGCCCCACTGTGGTCACGCGCGTCTGGCAGGAGGAATACAACTGGTTGGAAGCGCACTACAACGACGCCGCCAACTGTTCCCCTAAGTTGCGCTTCCCCGACCTCATCAGCGCGTGCGTGTCGCTGGTGTTCGACGGGCCTGCGCCCGAGCGCCGCATCTTCACCTTTCTGCACCAGCATCTGGTGCTACGCGACCAGCAAACCACGCGCCGGCGCGAGGAGATGTGGCGCGAACAATACGCATTGCTACTGGCCTTGCAGAAGTCCGAGCAGAACCGCCACCCGCATCCACAGTTCAAACTGGACCACTTCACCACGGCGTGCGTGGCCCTGGTGATGGCGGAAGGCGGAGCTAAGGCCAAGCTGTTCGAGCAAGGCCGCCACAACATCGCCCGCAGGGCCGCACAAAGTTCCGTCTAATGTAGCAACCGCGCCTGTTGCGCGCACACCCGCAGTCACCTCGCCAGGCTACCGCCGGCATACCCGAATTCACCAGATTTCTCGCGTTAACGCGAGATCGATTCCTTTTGGGTTTTTGCCGCGAGGTGACTATGCGACTTTCCATCCGTTCAACCGTGCCGCTGCTGGTGTTGATTCCCGGCCTAGCCAGCGCCTGCTGGGAACAGGCGGCGAAAAAGCACAATGTCCCCACCGTTCTTTTGCAGGCGATCGCCGAGACCGAGTCCGGCATGAATCCGTCAGCGGTGAACAAGAGCCATATCCACCGCACGGGGACGGTTGATATTGGCTACATGCAGGTCAACTCCAATGCGCGCATGCTGCGCAACCTGGGCGTAAACGAAAAGTCGCTCTTCGATCCGTGCACCAACATCAATGCCGGCGCCCGCATTCTTGCCGAGAAAATCGCGCGTCATGGCCACACATGGGAAGCAGTCGGCGCCTACAACGCTTCGTGCGTGACCATGACCCTGGAACAGTGCTTGCGCGTGCGGATGCGCTATGCATGGCGGGTTTACCGGTCGCTGGTGCGGCGGATCGCCCCGGCCCAGCCTGATGACAGCGCACGGCTTGCCGCCACCGCGCCCCTATACTCCGTGAGCTTGCGATGAAACGCCGTGCACTGCAAACAGCGCCGCTGTTGGCCGCCGCCGTTTTCCCGCTGCCGATGTTGCTTGGCGGCTGTGCCAGCGTGCAGACGCATGACGGCGCACAGCGGCGGCCCGCAGTGCGGCCATCGACCGGTTTCGAGATCGTACAGCTCGGATACGGCGACGCCAGTTACTTCGGCACCTGTCTACACCCCGCCTGCCCTGTGGTGACGCCCAAGACGATTTCCGCTCCGCAACCACCAGCTAGGCCAGGGGAGACGGAGGTTTCAGTTCCGCAGCAGCAGGATCGGTTCACAATGCCCGATATCGTGGCGGTCCACTTCTTAAGCGGTTCGGCGAGGCTGCAACCGGCCGCTGCCGCTGTGCTTGTCCACGCGTCGAACCAGGCGCGTCTTGCGGCGCGCATCACGGTGGTGGGCAGGACAGACGACGTCGGCGGCCACGCATTCAATCAGCGCCTCGCGTGGCGGCGGGCGCGTGCGGTTGCCGACTTCCTGCGTGAACAGCTGGGCGTGGCGCCCGGCCGGATAACGCTGGAGGGACGTGGCGTTTGCTGCTATGTGGCCGACAACGCCGCCAGCGCTGGCCGCCAGGCCAACCGGCGCGCCGAAGTCACGTTCCATCCCGCCCGGGAGGACAAGCCATGAGCACCGCTGCGCATGTGCGCGACCAGCGCGCCAAGGCTCTACCTTGGCCGTGGACGAGGCCGCGCGGCAATCGTCCATTGCGCGGGCGGCCACGGCGCAAGGCCATGGTGCGCGGCCCGCCTAAGCAGTTTGGCCGCCCGGATGGCGCGCACCGGGCACATGAAATACGCGCGTGCAATGTGAATTCAAGGAGAAATGCATGAGTACGTTGAACACCTGGGCGCCACCGCCCATACCGTGGCGCCTGCCTCGCAAGGGCTTCAGCGCGGCGGCGCTGCTGACGCTGATGCTGCTGGGCCTCGTCGCCGCGGCGCCGGGCCAGGCGATCGACCTGGTCGCCTTTTCCGGCTTGACCGGCCCACTGGTGTCGGCCCTGACCCAGATGGCCGACCTGGCGCCCGGCATCAAGGCGCTGGTCGGCTTCATCGGCTTCGTGGTGGCGTTGATCTCGCTGGCCGCGCTGCGCAATTTCGGGCCGGTGCTGTTCTACATCGGTCTGGCCATCTTCGCCGCCGTGGGTCTCGTGATCGCCGGCGCGATCATGGGCGCGGTGATCTGAGCGTTGACGGAGGACGGGATGCTTGCCGACACCTACATTCCACGCCGGTTGGACGACCAATGGAAGATCGGCCTGTGGGATGTCGATGTCGCGGCGCCCGTCCTCTTCATGCTGTTTGTTGGCTACCTTGCCAGCAGCCTGTGGGGTTTCTGCATTTCGGTGGCCGTGGGCATCTACTTTTCTCGTCTCATGGCGCGCACCAAGGCGGACAAGCACGCCGCCTATGCCTTGCACTGGCTGTACTGGCATTTACCCACCAACCCGGTGAGTTCGATGCGCGCCACGCCGCCATCGCACATCCGCCGCATGGTTGGATAAGGAACGAACATGGACAACACCCGATACCAGGACGACCTGCGTGAACTGCGCGCGCGCATTCGCGGCCATCGTCTCGCCATGGGCGTGCTGGCCTTGTGCCTGCTGGTCACGCTGATGATCACCTATTCCCTGGTCGGCGCGCAGCGCGTGGTCGTCACGCCGCCGCAAGTGACCAAATCCTTCTGGGTGTCCGGAGAGCGGGTCGGCAACGCCTACCTGGAACAGATGGGCGGCTACGTGGCCTGGCTGATGTTGGACCTCACACCCGCTTCGGCCGGATGGAAGAAGGATGCCCTGCTGAGCTTCTCCTCGCCAGAGGACTACGAGGCGCTGAAGCTCCAGATGGAGCTGGAGGCGGAACGCCTGCGCAAGATCAACGGCAGCACCTATTTCCAGCTACAGCAACTGGAGCCGGACGAGGAGGCCCAGACGGTGCTCCTGACCGGCAGGCTGCGCACGCTCGTCAACGGGCTGGAAACGTCCCTGCTGCAGAAGCGGTATCGGGTGGCGTTCCAGTTTCGCGGCGGGCGCACCCACCTCAAGACATTCAAGGAGATCGGCAATGAGTAGATACGTCATCCTGCCGCTCGCCCTGGCGTGCTGCGCCAGCGCCCATGCCGGCCAGCCGCGCGATGTGCGTGACGGCGACACCATGGAGGCCGCGATAGCTATCGATGCGCCCACGCGGGTGCGGCTGGAGGGGCAGCGGATCATCAACGTGGTCGGCAACATCCATTCCAGCAGCAACTGCGATGGCCCGCAGTCCGGCGCAGCCACCCCGCAGGCGGCGGCACAGTTGGCGGCGCCCGCCGTCAACGCGCGGGGCGACGTCATCCTCAATTGCGACCTGGACAAGGGAGAAATCTACGTGCGGCCCGCCGGCACAAACCCGTCGAAACCGATCAACCTGTTCGTTTCCTCGCCGCGCGCCACCTACACGCTGTTGCTGCGCCCGGCGCAGATGAGCGCGGACACGCTGATCCTGCGTGATCGCCGTCTCGATGCCAGTGATGCCGTGGCACCTTCCGCGAAGCCGCAGCCGGCCACGCACGTGCGCGCCCTGAAAGCCTTGCTGGTCTCCATGGCGGGTGCGCCGAAGGCAGGGGCGGTGGAGGTCGAGCAGGTGGACCGGCCCGTCGCCCTGTGGCAGGAGAGCGACTTCCGGCTCGTGCGCCGCCACGAGGCGCAGGCGCTGCTTGGGGAAACCTACCGGCTGCGCAATACCGGCCCCAGCGCCATGGTGCTCGCCGAACAGGAATTCGACCATGACGGCGTCTTGGCGGTCGCGATCGAACAACACAATCTGCGGCCGGGCGAAGCCACGCTCGTGCACGTCATCCGGGGCAGGGAGGATGCGCGATGAAACTGCGTGAGAAGTGGGAGCGCTTCACCGGCCGCCTGAGCCCACGCCATAAACAATACCTGACGGCGGCCGGCATTGTTTCCGGCGGGATCGGTATGTTGTGGTTGGTGCTGACGCTGTCCGGCGCCGAGAAACCCAAGGTGGCACAGCGCCCCGACCGGTCAAAAGAAAAGGTCGTGGTCAAGCCGGAACAGGAGGGCGTGACGCCGCTGCGCGTCGATCCGCTCGATCAATGGGTCGGCACTGCGGGTAAGACGCTGGCGCAGTACAAGGTGGACAAGGAGGCGCAAGAGCGCCTGAACGCCGACCATAAGGCGAGCGAGCAATCGCTGATGCAGCGCCTGGCCGAGCTGGAGCGCAAGCAGCAGGAGCAGAGTCTGGCGGCATTGTCCGCGCCGATGACGCCGATCGCGCCGCCGCCAGGGCCGGCGCAGCCAGCGACGCGCCAGCCACCCGTGCCGGCCGCCGCGCCCGTGCAGCCAGCCATGCCTGGCAACGACATGCAGGGATTCCCTCCCGGCACGCCGTTCGCGCCGGTACCGATGGCCAGCGCTGCTGGCGCCGCGCCCTCGCCGGAACCAGCGCCCGTGCTGGTGCGCATCAACCTGCCCAATCCAGCCGCGCCGGGCAAGGCCGGAGAAGCGGGAGACACGCCACCGGAGCGCGGCGACGCGGAGGAGGGTGCCATGCTGGACACCTACTTGCCGGTGGGCTTCATCCGCGGCGAGACCTTGAGTGGCATTGCCGCGCCCACCGGCGGGCAGGCGCAGGCCAACCCGCTGCCGGTGTTGATCCGCCTGCTGGATAACGCCGTGCTGCCGAACCACTTCCGCAGCGAAGTGAAGGAGTGCTTTGTCATCGCCTCGGGCTACGGCAGCATCAGCGCGTCCCGGGCCTACCTGCGCACCGTGAACCTCTCCTGCGTGCGCAGGGACGGCCGCGCCCTGGAAGTCAAGATCGACGGGAACGTGCTCGGCGAGGACGGCATGCTGGGCCTGCGCGGCCGCCTGGTGACCATGCAAGGCCAGATGTTGGCCAATGCGCTCCGTGCCGGCATCGTCAGTGGTATCGGACAGGGCTTTGCCCAAAGCGGCGCGAGTTTTTCCACCACACCGTTCGGCACGCTCGCCACCTCGCCCGAAGGGATGGGCGATCGCATGCAACGCGGCATCGCCGGCGGCGTGGGCCGTGCGCTCGACAACCTAGCCAACTACTACATCAAGCTCGCCGAAGAGACCTTCCCCGTCATCGAGATCGGCGCCAAGCGGCAAGTGGACATTGTGCTGACCAAGGGTGTGCGGCTGCCCAGGCTGGCGAAGGAGGCTGGCGATGCGTCCCGCGATTAGTCTTGTGCCGTTGCTTCTGGCGATGGCATTGCGCCCGGCCGTCGCCGGCCGCGCGGAAGAACATCTGCTCTCGCAGCTGCGCAAGGCCCATCCCGCGACGCGTTTCGACCGTGTCGTCGCCACGCCCGCCGCCGGCCTGTACGAGGTATGGATGGGGGAGAACGTCGCGTACATCAGCCGTGGCAACGTGCGTTACCTGGTGTTCGGCCATCTGTTCGACGCGCACCGCATGCGCGACCTGACGGCGGGTCGCCGAGCGCAACAGCCAGCGAATGGGCGCATCCAATCCCCGGAGGCGAGCGAGCGGGTTGCTGCGGCGGCGTTATCGGCGGCGCCTTCCTCGGACGCGATTGTGCTGGTGCGCGGCAGTGGCGAGCGCAAGCTGCTGGTGTTCACGGACCCCGCCTGTCCCTACTGCCGGCAGCTCGACACGCAATTGCGGGCGCTGCGCGACGTCACCGTGCTGCATTACCTGCTGCCATACCAGGGACGCGCCCTGCCCGAGGCGATCTGGTGCGCTGCCGACCGGGACGCGGCCTATGCCCGCGCGATGGCGGAAGGCGGCATGCCGGAGACCACTAAACAACCATGCGCCGCCCCGCTGGAGCGCAATCTCGCGCTGGCGGCCAGGCTCGGCGTACGGGCCACCCCCACGCTGATCTTCTCCGATGGGCGAAGGGTGGCCGGGCTACCAAGCAATGATGACCTGGAGACCGGCCTGGCGCGTGCGGTGGCAGCGCAGGGGAAGGCCGATGGCCTGGCAAGGAGCGGCGAATATGAAACCACGCATGAAAAGTAAAACCCGCAGACCGGCGTACGCGGCTATCGCCGTGGCGGCAACCATGCTCTCGGCATGCGGCAATCTATCCGGCCTGGATGGCTCGCCAAAGCTGAGCTGCAAGGCCCCTGAAGGCGTGCATTGCGCCTCCGTCACCGCGAACTATTACAACCGTGCGTTGGACGGCAGCGCGGGCGTGCCGCAGCAGGTGGTAGCGCCAGCAAGGCCTGAAGCGATGCCCGCATCGCGCACCATTGGGCAGCCGGGCCTTGAGCCTCAGGCCCTGCGCAGCCCGGTGCGGGTGGTACGGCTGTGGGTCAAGGCCTGGGAGGACAGCGACCGCGATCTGGTGGACCAGTCCTATGTGTATGTGCGGGTCGACGACGGCCAATGGCAGGTCGCGCACGTACAGCGCGCAGCGCGCGCACCCTACGCGCCGCTGCGTCCGCCCTCGACGCAGCCATCTGCGGCAGCGGAGGCCCAGCCAGAGGCATCGGCCGCGCGCGACGGGACCGAGGTCGCGCGTGGCGCGGCACCACCGCTGCCCGGCGCCGGCCCGGCGCAATGATCACCTCGCAGGGAGAGCATCATGTTTGATTTCGCAAGCGAAGAGATACGGCGTGGCCCCCGCCATGTACTGGAATGGCTGGGATTGAAGTCCGAAATCGACACACCGCCAGACCAGTTCGCATCCTGGCTACCCTACGGCGCCTACATTCCCGACGTGGAACTGTTCGTCAACCGCAATGGCTGCCTCGGCTTCGTGCTGGAGGTGCTGCCGCAATGCGGCGCCGACGAGCGCATGGTCGAAGTGCTGATGAGCCTGTACGTGAACTGTCCGGTAGGGACCGGCATCCAATTTCACCTGTTCGCGGCCCCGCATGTGCGCCACATCCTGCGCGACTACGCCAACCTGCGCGTGGAGGACGCCGACCAGTACGAGCAAGGCAGCTTGTACGGCCGTCCCGCCCGCAACAGCAATCTATACCGGTCGCTGGCCCGGCAGCGCGTCGAGCACCTGCTGGCCGGCACGATGCGCTCGCTCACGCCGGCCCATCACTTCACGCTGCGGGATTTCCGGCTGCTGGTTTCCGTCTCGCTGCCGGGAAATGGTACGGATGAAAAGCGCCTGGGCACGCTGTGCGCGCTGCGCGACTCCTTTTCCGTGACACTGGCGTCGGCATCGCTGCCAAATCGCCATTGCGATGCCGATGGCCTGATCAACTGGTGCGCACAGTTCACCAACCCCGACCGCATGGCGCGCACCGACTTGCCCGCGCTGCACTACGACCCCGGGCGCGAGATTCGCGACCAGATCGTCGATTTCGACACGATACAAGACCAGCATCCTGAAGGACTGCAATTGTCCAAGCTCGCAGGTGGCGAGGTGTTGGAAGCGCGCTTTTTGTCGATCAAGTCCTTCCCCGAGCGCTTTCCGCTGTGGCAGATGGGTAGCCTGATTGGCGACCTGATGCAGCCGCCGCTGCAGTACAGCGCACCGTTCCTGCTGACCATGGGTGTACACGTCCTGGATCATGCGGAGACGCGCAGCGCCATCGCGACCAATCACTTCCGGGCCAACCAGAACGCGGGCAGCAAGCTGGCCGAGATCATGCCGGACGTGGAACAGAAGCGCCAGGACTGGAAGGCGGCCGCCAATGCGGCGGACGGGGGAGGGCGGCTGGTGTCGATGTACCACCAGCTGGCCATCTTCACGTCGCCCGACGGCGCGGCCCAGGCTTGCGAGACCGCGCGCGCGATCTGGCGGGCCCGCGGCTTCGAGCTCAATGCCGATGTATTCCAGCAGCGCCAGGCGCTGCTCGCCAGCCTGCCGATGACGCTCTCGCCGGCCTTCCACGGCGACTTGCGCAAGATGCGCAGGGTGACCAGGAAGACCACCGCCAACGCCATCCACCTGGCGCCGGTGATCGCCGAGTGGCGCGGCACCAGCACGCCGACGCTGGTGCTGGCCGGGCGGCGTGGACAGGTGACCACGCTGGACCTGTTCGACAACGATCTGGGCAATTTCAACGCCGCCGTGGTGGGGGCGCCGGGATCGGGAAAGTCGGTGTTCCTGAACGAACTGGCCTGGTCGTACCGCTCCATTGGCGCCAAGATCTGGATGATGGACCTGGGCCGTTCCTTCGAGAAGTTGTGCCGCAAGGCGGACGGCGCCTATATCGAGTTCTCCGCGCGCAGCGACATCAATCTCAACCCGTTCACGGCCATCAACGATATTTGCGATGACATGGACATGCTCGTCCCCGCCATCGCGAAGATGTGCTCCATGCAAAGTCGGCTGGAGGAGGTGCAGTACAAGGCGATCTCGGCCGTACTGCTCCAGCAGTGGCAGAAATACGGCCGCGATATGACGATGACGGCCATGCGTGACACCTTCAAGACCGGATCGATACCCGATCTGGAGATCAAGGATGACCAGCGCATCCGGGATCTTGCCGTCATGCTCAATCCCTATTCGAAGGGCGGGCAGCACGCGCGCTTCTTCGACGGCAGAAACAATGTGGACTTCAGCAACGACTTCATCGTGATCGAAAACGAGGAACTGAAGCGGCGCCCCGAGCTGCACGCGGTGGTCAACATCCTGCTGATGTACCAGATCACTGCCGAGATGTACCTGACGCGCAACCGGAAAAAGTTGCTCATCATGGATGAACTGAAGCAGCAGCTGGGGGAGATCGGCAGCGACGATCCGCTGAAAGCGGCGGTGGTGGAAGAGGCGGCGCGCCGGGCCCGCAAATATGGCGGTTCGCTCGTCACCGCCACCCAGAGCGCGGACGACTATTACGGCTCGGCCCAGATGGAGGCGGCTTTCAATTGCTCGGACTGGGTGTTCCTGCTGCGTCAGAAGCCCGAATCCATTGAGCTGCTGGACCGCAAGGGGCGGCTCTTGATGGACGCTGCCAAAAAGCGGCTGCTCAATTCCCTGCGTACCGAGGCCGGCTGCTACGCCGAGATGTATGTTTCGTCGCCGGTGGGCGAGGGCGTGGCGCGCCTGGTGCTCGATCCGGCCACGCACCTGCTGTTCTCGAACAAGCTGGAGGACAACAAGCCGATCGACGCGCTGCGCGCCCAGGGCTACAGCATCGACGAGGCGATCGCGCGCGTGCTGGCGCAGCGGGGGCATGCATGAAACCCGCTCTTGCAGGATTCCTGGCCGCGCTCGCGGTGAACGCCGCCACGCTGGCCGGGTACCACCACTGGCTCGTCCAGCCCATCCCCATAGTGGGCGTGGTCGATGCGTCCCGGGTGTACCGCGAGGAGCAGGAGCGTCACCTGCTGGCGGTTTCCGCCAGCCCGGACGACACCGCTCGGGACAAGGCGATCGCGGCGGCCAAGCGGTTCGCCCATGCTTTCCCCGCCAATCTGGCGGGACTGGAGCATGACTGTGGTTGCCTGGTGGTGGACAGCTCGGCCATCGCGGCGGCGCCGCCTTCCGTGCCCGATTTGACGGCGCAACTGCGGCAACGGGTGCGGCCATGAGGCGCCTGCTTCATTTGTTGCGGGCAATCAGAGCGGACTGGCCTTGCTACCTCATGCTGGCGGCGGTATGGCTGCTGGCGAGCATCCGCGTGCTGTTTGACCCCACGCCGCGCCTGCCGCTGCTGTTCAACTTCACGCCCAGCCTGCCCTACCTGGTGGCGGCGGTGCACTACGGTGCGCGCGGCGTATCGCGCGGCGACTACGTGATTTTCTCGTTCCAGGGCGAGGGCGTCCGCCACTTCCCCGGCCTGCGCGGCCAGCCCTTCTTCAAGCGGGTGGCGGGCGTGGCAGGCGACCGGGTCCATGTGCTGGGGCGCCGCGTGTTCGTCAACGGCGCGCACGCCGGCCTTGCCAAGCCCTTCGCTTCCGTCTCGCACCTGGCGCTCGAACCCATCGCCGGCACGGTGATCCCGGCGGGCTATTTTTACATGCAGGGTACCGGCGACGACAGCTTCGACTCGCGCTACCGGCTGTGCGGCTTGGTGCCGGAACGCGATGTGCTGGCCGTGGTGCGGCCCTTGTTCTGAGGAGCGCGTCATGTCCAAGCTGCAAACACGATGGCCGCTGGTGGCGGTGCTGATGGCGGCGCCGGCCGCGCACGCCGAGTCGCTGGGCGTGATCGGGCCGGTCTACCGCATCGCCGAGGAAGATTTGCTGGCCATGATCGAACGCCGCCTGCGCCAAAAGGAAGCCAGCGGCGAACTGGCCCGCCTGCGCGCGCAAGCGGTGGAGCGCGGGCGCGCAGCGGTACTCAGCCCCGCGCCACTGGCGCTGCCGGTCGCGCAGGCGGCGCGTACTTACCATTACGATCCGACCTATGTGCTGGACAAGAACATCGTCGATGCTTCAGGCCGGCTGTTGTTCCCGGCCGGCACCCGCGCCAATCCGCTCGACATCGTGCCGATGCCGCGCCGCCTGCTGTTCTTCGACGGCCGCGACGCGCGCCAGGTGGCGCTGGCATCGAAGCTCATCGGCACCTACGCCGGAACGGTGAAGCCGGTCCTGACCGGCGGCTCGTATCTCGACCTGATGCGGCGCTGGCGTATCCCGGTGTATTTCGACCAGCGCGGCCTGCTGGTGCGGCGCCTGGCGATCGCCCGCGTGCCGGCGCTGGTGTCGCAGGACGGTAAGCGATTGCGCATCGATGAGATGGTGCCGCCTAATGCGGCGGTGGACGAGGTGGCGCGATGAAGACATGGTCCCATCTCCTCGTCAGCATGCGCGCGGGCGCGAAACGGTGTGGCCGCGCCGCCCGCACGGCGGTGGCGACCGCATTGCTGGCATGCCTATGCCCGGCGTCGATGGCGGCGAGCACTTGCACCGGGCGCTTTCCCAATCCCGTCACGGACATCTGCTGGAGCTGTCTGATGCCGATTTCCCTTGGCGGGGGCACGCTGGGCGACATCGGCGGCCAGGAGGATATCCCCAATCCCGCCATGCCCGTGTGCTCCTGCGGCGTGAATCCCACGGTCGGCATCTCGATCGGCTTCTGGGAGCCGGTGCGCCATGTGGAAGTTGTGCGGCGTCCGTTCTGCCTGGTGTCGCTGGGCGGCGTGGACCTGAATCCCGGCATCGCCGCGCCGCATGCCGGGCGCTCGACGGATGCAGGCGGCGACCAGAACAGTTTTTATCAGGCGCATTTCTACGCCAACCCGGTGCTGTTCTGGCTGCAGGTGGTGGCAGACTTCCCCTGCCTGGAGCCGGGAACGTTCGATCTGGCCTACCTCACCGAAGTCGATCCGCTGTGGAACGACGACGAACTGACCTTGATCCTCAATCCGGAGGCGGTGCTGTTCGCCAACCCCGTCGCGCAGGCCGCATGCGCCGCCGACTGTGTGGCGGCCACCGCCGGCTTCGGGCGCCCGGAACTGTTCTGGTGTGCCGGCTGCCAGGGGGCGATCCATCCGCTGGATGGCCATGTGCCATACCACCTGGGCGGGGTACGCACCGCCGAGTTGCTGGCGCAGCGGCTGACGGCCAAGCTGCACCGCGAATTGCTGGCCTGGGGGCGGCATGGCACCGCCGGGCTGTGCGGGCCGTACTACCTGCCAGTGATGGACAAGCGCGCCTACAAAAGCCAGCTGACCTACCCGGTTCCCGCCACCGTCAAGGAGGCGGGCAAATGCTGCCAGCCGTTCGGGCGCAGCACCGTGCTGTGGGGCGGGGGCAAGGAGTACCCGGTGCAAGGGGAGGACTTCGCGTTCATGCTGTTCAGGAAGGGGAACTGCTGTGTCGGCTATTGATTGCAAATTGCATAAGCATGCCCGGCGGCTGGTGCTGGCCCTGGCGTGCGCCGTGGTGGCGCCGGCATGGTCCGGCGAGTTTCCGCCACCGCACCGCATCGACCGGCTGCTGCGGCCGCAGGCTGGCGGCGCAATCGACTTGGGCGAGGTGGCGCGCGGCTATGAGGCCGTCGGCGTAGGAGCCATGCCACATGCGGGCGCGCCGCGGCTGCTGGTGTTCGTCAGCCTGGCCATGCCCGATGGTTCGCTGCGCAGGCTGGCCGCCGATGCCCCGCGCGCGGGCGCGGTGCTGGTGCTGCGCGGGCTGCACGAGGGCTCGATGGTCAGGACGGCGGCGCGCATCCGGCAGCTCGGCGGCGGGAATGCGGCCATCCAGGTCGATCCCAAGGCGTTTGCCCGCTTCGGAATCGAGCAAGTGCCGACCATTGTGCTGGCGCGCGGAGCCGCCGCCACCAGCGCGTGCCAGGAGCGCGGTTGTGCAGCACCTGGGGATTTTGTATCGGTGGCCGGGGATGTGACGCTGGACTATGCGTTGGAGCATATCGCGCGTGGAACGCCGCGCTTCGCGGCCGAGGCGCGCCGGTTGCGTGGCAGGGGGGCGCCATGACCACGCACCGCCTCACCGCCTGGATCACCCTCTGTGCGCTCCTGACGGGCCAGGCGCGTTTCGCGCTGGCGCAGTCCGACGACATGGCCGCCGCGCGCGCCGCGAACGTGATCGCGCGCGGCACCATCAACGCGGGCGCCGCCGCAAGCGTGGTGCCGGGCTACACCACGAGCGTGCCGCAGAGCTCCCTGTATGGCCAGACCAACCTGGCCACCCAGGCGCAGGTCCAACTGGCGCTGTGCGGCCTGCATCCCGATCCGGCGGCGTGCGAGGCGGGACGGCATGCCGTGATGTCGGCCGCGACGCCGCGCCCGCCCGTGCCGGGCAGCGATCCGCAGGTCGCGGGCGCGGCGGCCGTGACGCGCAATCCGCTGGCGGTCGAAGGCCAGTTGGGCGCGATGTATGCCGGCTGTCCGGGTCCGGGGCCGTGCGCGGCCGGCACCTTCTGCCTGGGCGCGCAGTGCTTTGATACCGCGCAGGTCAAGGATGCCGATTTTGCCAAGGCCATGACTTATCTGGAGGCGGCGCGCGAAGCGGGCGTTTACATGGATCCCGCCACCATGCAGGTCTTCGTGGGCGAGGACAACCGCTGCCGCGAGCGCCTGCTGGCCAACTGCTGCAAAACCAACGGCGCCGGGGCGGGCCACAGCAACGGCTCGCTGTTCGGCACCGGTTCCCGCTTGGTGTTCGATGTACTGATGAATTCCAACAATCGCAGCTTCATCGCCTCCGGCATCAAGGCCGCGCTGACCAGCTATGGTTTCAGCGGCACGTTCTCGGCCTACGGCGTGACGGTGGCGGTGAACGGCGTCGCGCTGCCGGCCGGTTCCGTCACCATCGCAGCGGGGGAAAGCATTGTGGTGGCGTTCACGCCCTGGACCCTGGTGATCATGGTGATCTTCATGATCGTGATGTCCATGCTGTCCTGCGAGGCGGAGGAAGAGCAACTGGCGATGAAGGAGGGGGCGCGCCTGTGCCGCAGCGTGGGCACCTGGTGCTCGAAATGCATCAATGTGCTGGGCAAGTGCGTGTCCTGCATCGAGCGCACCACGTCCAAGTGTTGCTTCAACTCGGTGCTGGCCCGGCTCGTCAATGAACAGGGACGGGCGCAGCTGGGAATGGGATGGGGCAGCGCCCAAAGCCCGGCCTGCGGCGGTTTCTCGGTGGCGCAGTTGCAGGCACTCGATTTGTCCAGGTTCGACCTGTCCGAATTCTACGCATCGATCGTCCCGGCGGCACCCAACGTGGAAGCGCTGAAAGGCGCGGCGGAGGCCAAGGCGGCGCATTGTTATGCGGGGAGTGGGAAATGTTGAAAATTGGCCACCTGGGAATCGGGTTCGCGCTCTTGACACAACTGGCGGCACCGGCCGGCGCGGCGGACGGGCCGCGCACGCCCGTGGACCAGTTCGCGCCGCTGTTGCGCGCTGCGCTGGACGCGCCCGATGGCACGGCGCGCGGCGTCCTCACAGGCCGCCTCGCCGCGGCCACCAGCAGCCGGTACCGGACCAGGGCGCCCATCAATATCGACGTCTCGACGGTCGTACGCTACCGGCAGGAGGGGTGCGCGCGGCTGCGGGTCGATGTGTCGCAGCAAGACGTCAAGCTGAATCCCACGGCGGCGCCGGGTCCGCAGCACATGCGCTTCGAGCTGAACTACTGTCGCGATGGGCTGCCGCCGCGCAGCCTGGCGACGGGAGCGCCGCGATGAAACTGCCAGCCATTGCATGCTTGCCCCTGGTGTTGGCGGCGTCCATGTGCGCCGCGTCGCCACCGGCCGGCGACGGCGCCCTCCTGGACGAGTCGATGGCGCCATCCGACCCGCGCGCCGGCTGGCATTTCCATCTCGATCCACCGCGGGCGCAACGGGCCAGGATGGCACCACGGCCTCCGCAGGCGGCGGGCGACGCGCACGATGCCCTGGCCAGGTTCCGCCAGTTGCAAAAAGAGGTCGAGGAACGCCGCGCGCTGGCCGTGATCGCCCCGACCGAGGCCAATGTGCGCCGCTACATGGAGCTGGAAGCGAAGGTGGTGGGCAACGCCTCGCTCTTCGCCGACGTTGCCCAGCGCATCGCCTGGGCGCATCCGGAGCTGGACCCGGCCACGCAGGGCCGGCCGGTGAACGCCACCGCGCTGGAGGTGTTCGAGCAGGCACGCCTGCGCGAGCGGGCCGGTGTCCTGTCTCAGGTGGCGAAGGAACACGTGCTGATGTTCTTCTTCCGCGGTGACTGCGGCTACTGCCATGCGATGGCGCCGGTGCTGGACGCCTTCCGCAGGCGGCACGGCATCCGGCTGGTGCCGATCAGCATGGATGGCGGCACGCTCGCGGCGTTCCCGGAGGCGCGTAGCGACAACGGCGCGGTCCGGGCCTTGAAGGTGCAGCAGGTGCCGGCGCTGTTCCTGGCGCAGCCATACACGGGGCGGATCGTGCCGGTGGGCTTCGGCGTGCTGTCCGAAGCCCAGCTTTCCGAGCGGATCGTGACACTTTTCGAGGGGCGCGACGGGCAAAATGCTCCGCGACCGGTGTTTTGGACCGCACAACATTAGGAGGTCATGATGAGGAAGCTCGCAAAGCTGGTCGGCGCGGTATGCATAGCAGGGGTAGTCTGCGGCGGCGCGCGCGCGGGAGACTTGAACGCGGCCATCGAAACCATGTTCAACGACCTGGGCGCGATCGGCAACTATACGGCGCCGGGCGCGTTCAAGGGACAGGTATTCAACACCTACAGCGGCGGCAGCCTGATGCTGCGCAGCCAGAACAAGACCTACCAGCTGATGGCCATGGACTTCCCCGCGGTGAAGGCGGGCTGCGGCGGCATCGACATCTTCGGCGGCTCGTTCTCGCATATCTCGGCGGCCGAATTCAAGAACATGCTCAAGAACATCACCGCCGCGCTGCCGGGCGTGGCGTTCCAGCTCGCGCTGGAGTCCGTCTCGCCATTACTGGGCGGCGTGACGAAGTGGACCAAGAACCTGGAGAGCATGCTCACCCAGGCGAACATCAGCACCTGCAACACGGCGAAATCGCTGGTGAGTTCGGCGATGGAGGCGACCGGGGTGAGCGGCGACAGGCTTTGCGAGGATCTGGCGGTGTCGCTAGGGCTGGAGTCGGATTATGCGGCCGCAAAACAGCGGTGCCAGTCGGCAAAGCCATCCGTGTTGGCTGCAGCGCGCGGGTCGTCCGATCCGCAGGTACGGAACAAAGCTCCGTTTGTGGGCAATCTGACATGGAAGGCGTTGAAGCTTGCTGGTACGAACCTCAGTGACCAGGAGCGAGAGCTGATCATGAGCTTGGTTGGCACGGTGATTTTTTATGAGGATGGCCGTGATCCGGACATCTACGCTCCAACGATCACGTCCATTAACCGCCTGCTCTACGGCAGCGCTGCTACACCTGGTGGCAAGGTGCTGCAGGAGATTCTGCGTTGCGACAACTTCACGGAATGCGGAGCGGTAACGATTCAGACCAACTATGCGCATACCCCCTTCACAATAAAGGTCGAGACCCTGATGCGGTCCATCGCAGACAAAATTCTTACGCGCACTCCTATTCCAAATAACTCCCCAGAGATCGGCTTTGTCAATCAAACGACGGAGCCCGTGTACCGCATGCTTTCCATTACAACGGTCGTTCCGACTGCCGATATTTCCGAGCAAATGATCGCCAGATTCCGCGACCTGATCGCCGCCGATTACGCCTACGTGTTCCTGGAGAAGAACCTGCGGCGAGGAATTTTCGCGCTTCAAAAGGATTATCTCCTCGATCTGCCGCAGCTTGAGCGGGCAAAGGAATTGCGGACCAGGGCGCAAGACTTGCTCACCCAGCTTTCACAGGAAAAGGCACTCATCCACCAGCGTGTCGGTTCGATCCACGTGATCGCCTCTAGCCTCGAGCAGATGGAACGGCAGATGCGCAGCGCCTTGCCTCAGCATATTCTCGACATGTTCGGCCGTAGGGCGGCCTACATGAAGTAATGCACCCTTCTTCCCTATAAACAGGAGGCGTGAGATGTGGGAGATCTACGCATATCAGAACAATGAAAGTCTGTTCGGTATCCTCAATGCGATAGCGGCTATATGCGGCTCCGGATCGTATGCCAGCGCGCTGGGCTTGGTCGCGGCATGCGGATTCTTCGTTGCGCTGCTCGCGTACGCGATGGCCCCGCAGAAGCTGCAGGGCTGGTATTGGCTCGCTTCGGTGACGCTGGTTATCTCCGTGCTATTCGTCCCGAAGGTCACGGTCGGCATCGTCGACAAGACAGGTGGAAGCGCAGTGACTGTCGTTGACAACGTGCCTTTCGGGCTTGCTGTCCTCGGGTCGCTTTCCAGCACCGTGGGGAATACGCTTACCGAGCTGTACGAGACTGCGATGCAGGCGTTGCCTGGAGTGGCAGGCTTGCCAAACGAGTTGGCTTACCAGCGCAACGGCTTAATGTTCGGTAATCGCATGATCCGGGAAACCAGTCGGGTCGTGTTCGAAAACCCGTTGTTCAGGATGGACATGATCAACTTCCTCAATAATTGCACGATGTTTGACCTGGCCTCGGGCCACCTATCCCCGGAAGTGTTCGCCTCATCCAGTGACGTATGGCCGTTGATGGCATCGCCCAACCCTGCAAGATTTACACCGATTTCCGACGGCGCCGGCGGAATGACGGTGTCTCCGTGTCCTGCTGCCTACACGAACCTGAACAGCAGGCTTCCTGTGCAGGTAGGGCAAATCCAAAGCCTCCTATCCAACAAGATGAATCCCACGCTAACGTCGGGGGCGGCAAGTGCCGTGATTGCAGGACAAATCCAGCAAGCCTACATCAAGAACGGCATCGCCGATGCCGCTGCGGCAGCCACAGACATCATTCGGCAGAATGCATTGATCAATGCCATCAACGACGCGTCACTGTTGGCGGGCCAGAAGGTCAATGATCCCGCGTCAATGCTGCTTGCCGTTGGGCGCGCACAGGCGGTGGCACAAACAAATGCAACTTGGATCAACAATGGAAAGGTGGCCGAGCAGGCGCTCCCAGTCATTCGGAATACCGTCGAAGCGATTTCCTACGCGATCTTCCCGATCATATTACTGCTGCTTTTGCTCACGAGCGGACGTGAGACCATGGTTGCCCTAAAAAATTACGTTTCACTGCTCATCTGGATTCAGCTATGGCCCCCGTTGTACGCCATCCTGAACTACATGGCCATGGTATACGCCGCCAAGGACTTGGCGGCAGCGGCGAACGTAGGCGGTGGAGTCCATGCCTTGGCCCTGGTAACGGCGCCATCGATTTACGCGAATGCGATATCCGGCGAAGCCGTTGTCGGTTACATGACCATGAGCATTCCTATGATCGCCTGGGCAGCGCTGAAACGGATGGAGACACTGGGAAGCGCATTGGTCTCCGGAGCGCATTCGCTTCAATCGATGCTTGCATCCTCTTCTTCGTCAGCAGCGACGGGGAACATCTCGATGGGCAACACTTCAATGGATCAGGTTTCGCTCGCCCCAGTGCGGTCTTCGGCATTCTTCCGGAGCAAACAAGACGATATGACCGGTACCACCTACACGTCGAATGCGGTAAGTGGACTGACCGCTGGGCGGGCTCTGGCAAATGAAGGACCTGTTTCCAAGATCGTGGATGCGAAGGTGTCGCGGCACCATGTAGAGGCTTCCTCCAGATCAGTTGCCACTGCACGCGCAGAAGCGGTATCGGCATCGAACGAGAAGGCCGCGGCGCTGAGTGACGCATTGATCAATGCGAATGCCCGAATTTCATCAAATAGCAGAACGGACGGGACCACATCCGCCAGCAGCGAAAGTACGGGGGCGAGGATTGGCGAGTTGGTTCAGATCGCGAAGTCGGTGGCGGACATCACTGGTGCAAGTGAGCAGCAGGTAGCCGCTGTTGCCTTTGGCGGCTCATCGCATATCGGAATCGGTATCCCTGGTGTCGGGAAAGCCATACTGCCTGTTGACGTAGGCGGGCAGGTCCATGTCGAAGGGAAGAAGAATTATTCAGCATCGGTAAGCGCCCAGGACCAACAGATCAATAGTGCGCTTTCCAGTGAGGACAAAGCCAAGTTCAAGGCGTTCTCGGATAGCGTTTCCAAAAATAGCTCTTCGCTTGTTGCGACGTTGGGTGAACAGCGCAGTGGCAAGGAAATTGCCGTGCGGCTGACTGAAAGTGTCGCGCGCAGCAATCGGGCCGATACAAGTTTGCGGAACCAGATTCAATTTTCCGAGAGCATCGCGGACGCGTATCAGCGCGGCGAATCGATTAGTAAAGACCTGGCAAAGGATCCTGCAAACATCGACCTGTTCGAGAGGCTTCTTCGTACAGAAGGACCAAGTAGCGCTGCTGAATTGGTCCGGCTCGAATCCTTCCTCGGCAATATTTCGCGGACGCCAATGCCGATATCAAAGGCAAGCCGCCTGCCATCCTCGTTCGATGACGTCAGAAGCGAATACTTGGACGCGAAGAAAGAGCTTACGGCTTCTCCGGATGTGGAAAACGCCTTGGGCGCTTTTCGGAAGCAAGTGAAGGGCAAGCCCAGTGGCGGTGCCGGCCTACAGCCAACTGCGGTGCCCGGTGCGAAAAATGGGGAACAGGTTCGGGATGGGATTCAGCTGAAAGGAGAAGAGCTCGACGCCAAGGGCAGGGCTCAACAGGGCAAGTTCGACGCATTGCAGGTCAAGAGAACAGCGGATGGTCATCTGGTGAGCGAGCGCTCGCTGTTCAATAGCGCGAATGAACAAGTGAAGTCAGACCCTGATCTGATGGCGAGGAAAATGAAGGAGCTTTTGGAAAAGATTGAAACGAAGTGGAAGTAGTCATCGCCGCCGTTCGCCAGTATGGATGCGCAGGCGTCCACGCCCATCGTAACCGAGCAGCGAACCTCTGCCGGGATCTTCTTCACGATCTCGATAGCGTTGAGTGTTGTCAGCAGCCGGCAGCAGCCAGACAACGAGGCTGAGCAGGAGATACAGGGAGACCAACACTATCGCGAGTAGCGTACCTGCTACCAGCGGCAGGGTTGCAAAGTCGAATTTGACCATCAACCAGCCGCAGAAGTATCCGGCGCTTGAAAGTATGAAGATGTGTCTTAGCATGTGAATGATGACCACTATGTTGGGGGCGACGAATGAAAACTCTGCTATATATTGCAATGGTTCCGGTCTGCTTCGCGATTGGTACTGGTGCTCAGGCCGTATCGTTGGCTGGACGAGCCACGGATGACACAGTGTGCGATCTTTCCCCTCTGACCACATATCGTCTGACTCGACGGGTATTCGTGCCGGCCGGTACTACCAGGGTATCGGAAATCTATACCCGACTGGCGCTGCAGTTCATCACGACCGAATGCAAGAACGGGCAGACATTGATCCTTCACTCCGACTTGGGCAACTCTGCTGACGAGCGCGCTTTTCGTGATGTGACCGGGGAACTGTGCAGTTCGGCGGAGGTGAACCGCGAAACCGCTGCCACCAGAGAGTATCCGCACGCGTTTCAGATTAAATGCAAACTTCTAAAAATTCAAGAAGCGAGGGATCGACTGGTGGCGGCAGAAAGAGCAACGACTGTCGAGCAAATGATTCAGGAGCGGGCGCCAGTCCAGCGAAACGTGGAAATGGATGAAAGCGTGGACAAGCCTGGCGAGTGTGGCGGAAAGATAACTTTCGGCAGTCTGCTTGGGCTCGGTGGACGTTGTCGGTGACTTTGGAGAATGGACATGGCTACTGAAGCTGATATATCCACGCAGGACATCTCGCAAGAAAGCTTGGCTCAGCTGGTCGCGGATCTGCATGCCCAGCAAGTCGCAATTCGCGAGGAGCAGCGATTGGCGGCCAAGGAGCGCAGGGCCGAACGCCGATGGAATTTTGGCTTTAGAGCTGTGCTGGTGATCGCACCAATCGGGGCGGGCGCGCTCTTCCTGGCTGGTTCAACAGGATTTGCGTTGGGTCCGCTTCGCGACGTGGTCGGCGTTGTGCACATCAAAGGTGAGATCGCACAGGGAATGCTGGCATCCGCCGACAAGGTGGTGCCGGCCCTGGAAGACGCGTTCTCCGATGGGCACGTCAAGCACGTTGTGCTGGCCATCGATAGTCCCGGCGGTGCGCCGGCGGAAGCTGAGCGCATTGCGCAGGCGATCACGATCCTGAAGAAAAGGCACCCGAAGCCGGTGACCGCGATCATCGGCAACATGGGCGCGTCGGCAGCATACATGGCCGCGATGCATGCCGACCGCATCGTGGCAGGCAAATACAGCCTGGTGGGATCGATCGGCGCAATCATCGCGCCTTGGCGGCTGGACCAGGCCATCGCGCAGTTCCATGTGTCGCAGCGCGTGTATGCATCCGGGAAGTTGAAGGCATTTCTGAATCCCTTCACGCCGGTGTCGGAAGAGTCCAATGCAAAGGCCCAGCAACTGGTGAGTCACGTGGGCGCGATGTTCGTGCAAGAGCTCGTTGCGCAACGCGGTCCGCGCCTGAAACAGCACGTTGACTACGGGACTGGGGAGATATGGAGTGGTGAGGAGGCCAAGGCACTCGGCTTGGTCGATGAAATTGGCAGCCTCGAATCGTTGGTCCGCAATACGCCTTCGGTCGAGACGTTCAATTTCGGGCCGCGCGAATCGTCGCTCGCACGCTTTGCCTCCAGCATGGGGCGCGCCGCGGCGGACACAATCGTCGGCATGTCGAGCTGGCGTTGGGGCACCGGCCTGCGGTGATCCGTCGCCTTGCCATGGCTCGGGGATGTTGAAAGGGGCGTGCCGCCCTGCTATGATCGGCGGCCAACCATGCAGGCTGCTGCATGGTTCAACCTGCTTGCCGAGGGCCTATCGAGATCTTGTCCACGATGATCTATGCGGCGCTGGCAGTGCATTATTATCGAAAGTCCGATGAAGCAAGATTTCCCCAAGCAGAATAGCTCCAGCGTCACCGCGCGGATCGTCGCAGGAATCGACGTGCTGGTCGCGCGCGTTGTGGTCAATGATGATGTGCTAGTTGTCCGTGCCGATGAGGTGGGCAGGGCGCTGCTCACCTTGCATGGGGCTCCCGCTCCTGGCCTGGTTGTCAATGCGAAGATCGAATACCTGTCGATGCTGACGGAAGAGTTCGACGCGTTGCCGGCCTTCCGGTAGCTGTGGCGCGGCAGCGCAGCGTCGCGGCCCTGATCAAAGTGAAGGACCGAACAGCTCAAGCGTCGCCGCTTCATGGGTCGGATCCGCGGTCGTGCGCGGTGTTGCCTGTTCATCTGGTGCTTTCGCGAGGCCGGCCTGCGTTTGGATGATCAGGCCAGCATAGGCAAGCGTGCGCAGCCGGTTCGCTCGTTTAGCCCCCTTGGTGAAGCGCAAGAGTTCGTCATACAAGGGCGGATTGTCCGCCTGATCGAGTTCGAAGTTGATACGGAGCGTTTTACTCATCACGTTCTCCCGCTGCGATATCGGGCTGGGGCGGAACGCCGGCGCTGGCTCCGTTCGTGGCGGTGGCGCGAGCCAGCTCCATACCCGCCTGCTGGAATCCTTTCACGTTGGCGAAAATCGGATCCTTCATCTCATGGATGGTGTGGTTCGGGAACGCGCTCTTGAGCGCCGCCCGGTAGAAGAACGCACCGCCACCCACCAGTATGATGTTCCTGATGTCGCTGGCGTCGCCCACGTAGTGCATCATTTCGGCCACGGCCTGTTGCGGAATCTTCCTTGCCAGCGGTAGATGGCGCGCCAGGTCGTATTCGGTCTGGAACACCACGGGCTTCTTCCCCGTGCGCAGGGCCGCGTCCACGGTGTCGTAATCACGGTAGTGTGAGCCGGTGCCGCGGCTAATCCCCTCGACGATCGCTTGCAGGACGTCGTGCATTCCCCTGGGCACGGAGTGGCTGCGCTTCTCGATCTGCTGCATGCCCTGCGTCACCAGCCAGTCGAACGTGCGGCGGCCGGGATCGATGATCAGGCTGCGCTCCTTGCGTAGCTGCGCCACTTTACTTTGCATCAGGCCGTAATGCATCAAGGCGCCAGCCGGCTGCGCGATCGCCTTCGTGCGCATGACCTTCACCCGCTTGCCTTTGCCCAGCTCATGTTCGCCCGTGAGCCGACGCTCCAGTGCCGTCACCAGCGCCTTGAGCTTGTAGGTTGCGACCGGCAGGCCCACCACCAGCAGATCGATGCGGTCCAGCTGCATGTAGTGGAGCGCGCCCAGCAGCAGCGCCAGGTATTCCGGTGTGTCGCAATAACGGTCGTGCTGCAGTACGTTCGCGTTGAACACGTCGGCGGCCAGGTGCACATCGGGGCCGACCTCGTACACCAGGCCGCCTGTGGGGATGCCGACCGTCTTGCGGCGCGTGCCCCACGTTTCGGGTTCGGTTCCGGTTTCCGATGGATGGGCCTGGGATGGAAACATCTCGCACCGCAGCTCGCCGTTCTTGATCCCGCTGATGAATTTGGTATTGCCGCGGCCGACATCGACCGCGCGCACGATGGATTCCATGATCACCCTCCTTGGTTGGGAATGCCCAGTATCTTGCGCGGGCATGGACTGGTCCACTCGAAATGGGCTCGTTCGGGCAGGCATTTTCGAGTTGGCGACGGATGCAGTCCTGTTCGAGAACTGCCTTAGCCGTACTCCGGCAGCCGCAGGCTGGGGCGGCTGCGATTGGTCCTCCCCGATCAGGTCTCCGCACCTTGTCCTGGTGGTAGGGGAGGTGTCGCTCGGGTCCATCAATGCGAACTCGATCCCGCGCCTACAATCAGAGGCCCGAGCTTGCCCGCTTGCGTCATAGGGGAAACCGGCCCGATCTTCAGCCTACAAAATCAATTGCCCGTCAATCGCAAATTCACGCTTCGCGCGTTCCTTGACAACCCGCGTTTCCCCTCCTATTCTGCCTCCACTGTCCGGACCCGCTTCCGTGAGCATCGTGCTCTCAATGCGGCGCTGGCTGCGATACAGCCCGTTGCGGTCGTAACCCGTCTTCAGATCGGCAATGCCGAAACCATATTGTGCTATCACCCACAGATTGCGCTGGTGCCGCCCTCGATGAGGCCGCGACACCTGTGCTCTTTCCTCCGATCTTTCTTGAGAACGCGGGCAGCCATGCCCTGAATGCGGACCTGGTCTCATGCCTTGTCTCGCGCTGCACGTCCAAGCGGCGTGCGTGAACGCACCGGCAAGTCCGGCTGAATGGGAACGGCGGCGCCGTCCCTTCGATTTTTGATACGCCCCTCCGCCGTTCGGCCACCGCGCAAGCGGTGCCGGGCTGTGCCGTCGCCCTAGCGGTGTCGAGCAGCCTGGTACGTTCGGCATCATGAAGCCTGGTGGTAGGGCTGGGGATAAACCATGAGAGGAGGCTTACACGTGTTCTGGCGGCGAATGCCGCCACGTGATGCCCTTGCCGCGCGAAAGCGTGGCACCGTCCGCCCAAGAGGCGGAGCGCACGACGGCAGGCGAAATTCACCGTCCGCGCGTATGTTCATTTTTAAGACACCACGCATCAAGCAAATCCGTTATCCATACGTCGCGCCGGTTGCCGGAACCCGCCACGTCGCAGCGCTTCCGGCACCGTGCCGCGCACGGCCAGCGCGGTGAGGTCTATGCTCGGGCCATGTGTGGCGACCGCCGGACAGTGGCGGCGCCGTGAACCTGCGGTTGGGCATCGGGAAGGGAGTCACACATGAGTAAGAATAGTAAGAATCGGAGTAGGGATAGGGACTGGAAGGCGCGGCTGGCCGAGATTATTGGCCAGCACAACGAGATGCACGCCTTCCGCAACAAGATCATCTCGCATGGCACCCGCACCGCACGCAGCCAGGCATTGTTCCGCATGTTCGGGCAACTGCGTGACCTGGGCTATGGCGTCTCGCCGAACAACCTGGGTGACCGGCACGTCGCGGCGCTGGTGCGGTTCTGGTGCGGCGAACGGCGCGAAGGGCCGCAGGGGCGTGTCCAGCCGTGCAGCGCGGCGTACATCCAGCAGCAGTTGTCTTTCCTGCGCGTGTACGCCGGGTGGATTGGCAAGCCGGGGCTGGTGCGCGCCGCCGTCCGGTATGTGGATGATCCGGCGTTGGTCACGCGGCACGCGGCGGCCAAGCGTGACCTGACCTGGGCCGGCAATGGCGTGGATGCCGGCGCTTTGATTGCCCGCGTCGAGGCTATCGACAAGTACGTGGGTGTCCAGTTGCGCCTGATGATCGCCTTCGGCATGCGGCGCAAGGAGGCGGTCATGTTCTGGCCGCACGTGGCGGAGGTGCCGTCCTATGCACTGCCCGGTGGGTATGCCTTGGACGCGCGCTTTGTGAGCTTCCTGCGCATCCGGCGCGGCACCAAGGGTGGCCGCTTGCGCTATACGGCCGTGCGTAGCGATGCGCAGCGCGATGCCCTGGAGCGCGCCAGGCGGATCGCGCCACAGCCGACCGACCACGTGGGGCATCCCGGCTTGTCGCTCAAGCAGGCGCTGGACAGGTTTTCCAATGTGGTGCGCACCGTCGGCATGACGCGCGACGGGCTCGGTGTCACAGCGCATGGGCTGCGCCACGAATTCGCCAATGACCTGTACTTCGAGATTGCGCAGGTGCGTTCCCCCGTGCAGGGAGGCGATCCCGCGCTCGATCCGAAAGTGCGCCTGGAGGCGTACCGAGAAGTCGCCGAACAACTGGGGCATCACCGGCCGCGTATCAGCACCGCCTACCTTGGCGCGTACGGCCGAAGGGAAGGAGGGCAGAGCGATGAAGCGTGAGTCGATGAATGGTAGTCATACGGGACAATGGCAAAGCGGTCACCGTGGTGACGGTCGCACTTCGCGGCGACCCGTGGGCTGGGATGCCGCCTGGGCTGCGCGTTTTCGTCGTTGGGGTGCCGCGCTATCGAAGTTGGCGACCCGCTGTTTCTCGCGCTGGCTCAACGCCGGCAGGATCTCGTGCCTGCCGGGCCACCAGCGCAACGTGCGCCAATCGCGGCGCGTGCTGCGCGCCGTGCGCGGCTTCACAGCGCAGGGCGTGGGCGCGCGCAGCCTGGCCTACCTGCGTGCGGTTGATCCGTTGGTGTTCGAGGAGGTGGTGATGTCGGCGCTGGAGGATGCGGGCCTGCTGGTGCTGCGTAGCCGGCGTTACAGCGGCGACGGCGGCGTGGATGGTGCGGTATGGCTGCCGGGTGGTGGCTGGCATGCGGTGCAGTCCAAGCGCTACCGCCACCACGTTTGCACTGCCCATGTTTGTGCATTTGGTGAGGCCATCGCTAGCGGAGGCTATGACGGTGGTCTATTTGTACACACCGGCCGCAGTGGCGCTGGGCTGTATCCGAAGTTGGACGCCGACCACATCGGTTTGCTGAGCGGGGAAAGGTTGTTACGGCTGGTGCGGTATCGGGCCCTGGAATATAGGGTGGGAGACGGGAAACGGAATGTGTTCCGTTAATGTGGGGCCAGAACAGGTGCAGTGGTGTGCTCAGGGACGGATGTGGTTCGTTGAAATGATTATGGCCTCCATCGTGCGCCGAGGTATTTCGTCGGGTCCGATGCGGCAACTACTGCGCCCCCTTTGCAGAGACTGCGAGACTGCGAAGGAGCCGTGGAAGACCACAGGCACATCGTCTATGAAGGTAGCCACTTCCTGTTTGCCGGCCCGAGTCAGGACACGATGCGCCAGTTCGACGGGTCTCTTGTCCGGAATTTTTCGCCAGACTACATCTGGGAGGAACATGGTATACGGAGTCGCATCGTAAGGAGGAACGTACCGAAATTTCAGCTGCCGCAGTGTCTTGTTGTATGTTAGCGTTGACGCATCGATGTATGGGGAATGCGCGATGACCGCCAGATCGTCGCCGTCGCGCCGGACCGTGAGCGCTGGCTGCTGCGCGGTGGTTTTGAACCGCTGAATCAGCGAGCCGCGCGCTGCGTTGGCGAAGGACATGGCTTGCAGGCGATAGGCATTTTCCTCGACGCGCGCAAGGGAGAGCGGGTGATAGGGAAGACTGAGCGCGGCCCTCGACCGCACGCTCTTTGAATTGGGGGCAAGTGCTCCAAAGAGCCGGTCAATGACGCCTCGCGAGTCGTGCTTCCCATCTTCGATCACATGATCCGGGGTGTCCCAGCAGTCCTGGCTGATTAAGCCCATTTTGAACAAGAGCTCTTCAGACAGTTGCTGATACATCGCACCGATTCCGTGTGTATAGGCACCACCTATATCCGAATGGGCGCCGGGCAGGACGATGAAGTTGATTCGATCAGGTATGGTCAAGACGCCGCTGACGTTTATCACCTTGGACACAAATTCAGGTTCATCATCGACAAAGGGCGTGAAGAATAGGCGGGATTCGTCCAGCGCCACGAAATGGACGAGGTAATCCAGGGATGGGGGAATACGCAGGTCGAGTTTATCGGTCTGGCCAGTTGATACCGTGTCGAACAGCATCGCATAGAGGTAGATGTGGTTCCGCAGCTTTTCACTGGATTGCGCCTTTGTGTCGACCAGGTTCATGAAGTGGCGGGCGATCGCCGCCCCTCTGCTGAAGCCAGTCACGAAAACACGGACTTCGGTGTCGGGCGCGATGTCGAGCAACTTCTCGACTTTATTCAACAATTCGTCTGTGGCTTGCTGTGCTATTGCGCTGCTGCTGTAGCCGAACATCCCGTCAGCAAAGTTTCGGTAATGCGGCGACTGCATACCGGGACCAGGGAAATACCTCCCCCCGAGTCGACTGGTGATTTTGGCAGTGATGGTTGGCTGCTCGCCTGGCGGGACCCGGTCCCTATCATTCATGGTGCCGTCAAACCCGATTTGAAGTATCTGTACCGGATGGTCTCCGGTTCGGTGTGTGATCAAGGGCACATTGGCAATTGGAAAATCGAAGGCGTCATCTATCAGCTTTTCGTCACTGGCGCTCGTATGGTAGGGACGATTTCCCGAGACCATAGCGCAGCCACTCAGCAGCAGGATGGCGACGAGCATGACGCATCGTTTCACGTTGATCAGAGTTGAGTGTTCAGGCAAGCGCGGTGGTCGTTGGCTCATTTATTTCCCTAGATTATTTTCAATTTCTCATAGGTAATTTACAGCAATTGAAACTCGGAAAGCCTATCAAATTGTCACAGCCTGTTTTGGCACCATTGGCGCGGCGTCAGCACCTGCTGATTACCATCAGAACCGATCTTTTCTCCGAAAGGCTGCGATGGCCGCCGTTTGGGTGATTGAACGCCGGGGAGGCCTAACTTAGCGCAATACCTCTCGACGTCTCGAAGCCGCAGCGCATCCGCTCATCGGTTCGTTTCCATTGATGCTTTTCCGGTGTACGTCGCGTGCCGCCTTCCTTGAAAAGGCCGTCCGCTGGTGCAATGATAGAAAGGCTTACTGTGGGAATCGTTCCTACATCGCTCCCAGCGCGCTCCATCGCGGTTCGTGCTTGGGACCTTGACTTGTCAAGGCGTTGCGGTCGTCACCCGTCTTCGTATTGCCGGAGTCATTTCCGGCTGTATCCTTCGCTTGATGCGGTGGATAGCATCTGAGTTTTTCAACAGATTGGCGTCGGCATCACATGTCCGCGCTTCGGAAGCGGTTCACCCGTTTCCTAGGTTGAGGCCCTGGTTCGCAAGAATCACGGGCCTTTTTTCTGCGCGCTTTCTTGCGCTTACCCTTTGGCGCCAACTTGGCGTGCATGGCGGGGACGTCGTTCCCGCCTGCGGGAGCCGTGCCCCTTTTCTTTTTAGAAGGAGGTGCATTGTGTTCAACGTCATTGATGGTTTCGACGACATGCTGTACGAGCGAGATCGGCAGTCCGATCCGTTCTACTTGGATTTTCCCATTCGGCGGCGCCCGGAATGCATTCGTGGGTTGCGTATCCGGGTCCTGCTGGCCCAGGCGCGCATCACCGCGTTCGTGAATCCGGAGGAAGCCGAGCACATGCTCTTCGAGATCGCCTCGTGCGCGCAAGCGCAGGGCAGGGAGGACGCCCAGAACGGGGATTCCCAGCCCCCGTTGATGTTCTCGGGCGAAGAGCAATATTTGCTGTGCCTTTGGCGTTGGGGATTCAACTTTGAACGCGAGCGTCAAGAAATGGCTGACTGTCCGCAATGCCAGGATGGTAGCGGAAATCCCTGTCCCTGGCACGGCTAAGGGCGGGGCGGTGTGGCTGAAGTTCAGCCGATGATGGGTAGTTTGAAGTGGCGGGGCATCGTTGTCCCGCGAGGGCATGGTGTCCCGATTTTTTTTGGGAGCTCACCATGTACAAAGAGAAGGAAGAACGCGGCACCCGGCAAGTGCGCCGGATGGGCCGCGAAGAGGAAAGGTTGTGGTCGGAGTTCTACCGCACCGTGGGCGACCCCACGGTCGCCGCTGAACTGATCGCCCACATGGACCAGGACGACGAAGCCCGGCGTCTGCATTCCGGCCTGTACCTGCGCTGCCGCCAGTCGCTGCGGCGTGCCAAGGAGCGGCAGGCGAGGGCGCACGCGGTGGGCAGGGCCATCCGGGCCACGCTGTTCGGATTGTTCGGCTGGCCGCTCGCGATGCTGATGCGATGTGGACGATTCTGTGCCGGCGCAGGTGCTGCCATGATGGCGCGTCAAGGAGAACCGGCGGAGATTCGACTGACCGAGATTGGCAGGCGTCCAACGCGTAAGCCGAAGCCGGCGAAGGTCGAACCCGAGGCGCGGGCAGGTGGCTCAGAGGGCCGCTAGGATGCTGCCATCCAGGCATCCCTGATAGGCCTCATCGATCATGCGATGGAGCTTCTTGGTCGCCCAGGAGGTGCCCCAGTAGTGGCGCTTGCACTTGCGGATGTAGCGCTTCAGATCGGCAAGGCTGCGGATCTCGCCGGGATCGATGTTCGTGATGAAGATCAGGTACGCGATCTCGGGGGCGGTCAAGCGGATGTGGGTTCCTAGTCGCAGCATGGGGATTCTCGCCTTGGCTTGCTGTTGATGGAAATGCGGTGCAGGCGCGCTTGCGCCCGCCCGATTCGCTGCAACCATATTAGGCATGGAACCGGGCGCGTTCAATCAACGCGCCTCGGGGATGATGGTTTTTTCGCGAACCGGCAATCATGCGATGAAGGAGGTCATCATGAAACGCATGGACTGGAATCCGTCATCAGGGGACGCGGACGCGCAATACGACGCGCTGTGCGCCCCGCTGCTGGCGTGGCTGGAAGAGTTGAGGCCGGGCAGGCGGCTGCGTGCGCGGGACGGTACGCCGTTCATCCGCACGAACCGGACCTGCATCTGCTTCTGCAATCTGAGGGATGGTTCCTTGTGCTCGGCCAGGGATATATGTCGCTGTTATGGCGGCGTATCCATGGAGGAGCTGAGGCCGATGAAAGGAGCGAAACATGGACGGGATGAACAGTCGGAGTGAGTCATCGCTGCGGCAAGAATGTGGCGATGCGTTGGAGGACGAATCTGTGCCCGGGCTGATGGAATGGATGGAGATGGAACGTTGGCGTGCGGATTGGCAGCCGGTTCCGGACCCGTATGTCGGGACCGAACAATTGGAGGCGATATTCCAGCGCGTGGTACGGCATGGTTATGCCGCATACGTGCGTGGAGCACGGGTGATGCCCGATCTATTCGCTTCTGACAGTTCGCTCGCGTCGATGTGGCAGGCCGGGTACGCCAACGCGCGGATGGATGCGGAACTAATTTCTCCCCCCGTCGATCCGCGGGTGCAGACGAGCAGCATCAAGTCGTATGCAGGCGGAAGAGGCTGTGTAACCGAGGTTGGGCGGAAGGTGCTGCATGGCCGCTTCGCCAAGGACATCATTGAGGAGGACACGATGACTACTTTTGTTCTTCATTTTTCGGCCTACGGCAATTTTGGAAGGAATCGGCATTACGTCTTTGATGTTCGGGCTCGAAACCTGGAGGCCGCGATTCGATCGGTCGAAAAAGTGTATCCGAGTTATTTCTACCGTGGTTGTTCCGATAGCTACCTGGCTTGGGAATAGACTTTTGGACGACGGTGGCGGTGGGCGGCGCGGTTTGGCCGTCCACCTCTCCGAGTGCCGGACGATGGGCGCGTTCGCCGGTGCTTGGACCGGTCCCGCAATTGTGCAACAGCTTGTTGCCCAATTGCGGCGGGAAACGGTTGCGCGTTCTTAGCTAAACATCGTACGGCGCATCGTTGACGTCGGCAGGTAGTAGCCGCATCGGTGCGGTTCGTTTCGTCTTCAGATCGACCACCACGCCCTGCGCGTTGATGCCACCTGACGAGAATAGTTCAAACAGCAGTTGCGCAGCGTAGCGCGCGGCGAAATCGTTGATGAATAGGCCCTGTGATGCCAGCGACATCCGCACCGAGCAGGATGGCGTGTCGTCCTCGGGCACCGTCTCGTCCAGCAGTTCCGGGTAGCGCTCGGTGACGCAGCGCAACCGGCCGGGCGCATTCTGCGGCAAGGCGTGGCTCGGCGGCTGTCCCAGCACCACCTGCGCGTCGTGCTGGCGGTTGCCCAAGTCCAGCCAGTACAGGTAACGCTCGCCGCCGAACAGGCAGGCGTGCATCTTTCGCCGGGCGGCGCGCGTGTCCACGCAACTGATCAGAATATCGGCCTCGCGCTTGGTATAGCTGTGTTCACCCCGCCAAGCGGCCTCGATGGCATGCACGCTCGCGTCCCAATCCAGCCCGTAGAACTGGTTCAGCCGCGTGATGGTCACCACCGCCTTGTGCGCGCCCACGTCGGCGCGGCTGTAGAGCTGGCGGCCCACGTTCGCCTCGCTCGCGGTATCGGGATCGAAGGCGTGCACGTGCAGCCCCGCCGGGTGGCCGAGCGCGCGCATGGCGATATCGAGCCGCGCGAGGCAGCCCGCCATCTGCGCGCCGTTCCCGCCCACTCCGGCCAGGTGAATCGTCACGCGCCGCGTCAGCAGTTCACTTGGAATACGATGTGGCAGGGTTTCCATCATGCTTCCCCTTCCAATTTCGCCAGCCCGACGACGCTGTCCCATTGGTCGCACAGGTCGATGAACAGGCCGTTGATCGCGAGGCGAAAGAGCGCCTCCGGGTGGCGGCTGCGCACGCGTCCGAAGACGCCGCACAGCTTAATGGCCCGGTCGTCGGCGTCGTCCAGCGCAGAGAAGAATGCCGGGGCATCGCCATGGGAGTGCAGATCGACCACCACCTGCTCGGTGGCGGCGAGAATGGGCGGGAGGTAGACGAGGTGATCCCGGTCCGCCTCCACCGTCTCGCACGCCGCCAGCCGCAATGCGCCGGTGCGTTCGCAATGGATGATCGCGGCGGCGGTCTCGAGCGGGGCGGCGCGCCGCGCCTGTGCCACGAACTGGCGCAACAGGTCGGCCGGAATCACGCCGAACGAAAGGCGCAGCCAAGGCGCAAACGTGCCGTAGGGCAGGGGCAGCCCGGTGTCGATGCCGCCGCAGCGTTGAAGGCAGTCCAGCCACGGCAGGCGCACCTGCGTGAACACGCCGTTGGCCGCCACCACCAGCCGCAGACCCGTCGCCATGGGCGGTAGTTCGCTGTGGCGCGGCGCGGCGACGATGGGCAGGGCGGCATGCAGCGCCGCGTCGCGTGGATCAGTCATGCTGCCTCCGATATGCGCAATCATGTCGGCCAGCGTCTTTTCGATCGGCATCAAGGCGCGCACCGGAAAGCGTGCGGGCGGCGCGTCCAGCATGCCCTTCCAGAAGGCATGGGCGCCGTGCTTGTGCTTAACCACTTTGGTCCCGTTGGGATGGGAGAAGAATGAGCCGAAGAAGGCGTCGGTCCACGCGTCGATGCGGCTGCCGGCGTCCCCCGTCGGCACGACGGTGCTGCCTTGGCAGATCGCCCCAAGGTCGCTGACGTTGAAGTAGGGCGCCCGGCAAAGCGGTGTCTCGGGCGTGGGACGGACGTTGTCCTTGCAGGCCCACACCCACCAGCCCTTGGCGCTGACGGCAAACACCAGCGCCGGATGCGGCACCGCTTCGCCTCGTTCGCCGAGTTCCGCGCAGCGGAAGGCGATGTGGCGCACCCCGGCGGGAACCCACCACACGCGCAGTATGTCGCCCGCGTATAGCGTGCGCCCGTCGAGAAAGGACTCGGAGGCGGGCGCTTGCCGCGCCAGTTCGCGCGCTAGCCGTCTCGCCGCGCGCGGCGACATGGGCTTGCCGGCCAGGATGACCGGGCGGCCATCGCTGATCTCGACCCTGTGGATGCTGGCGTAGGCGTGGGTGGCGTTGTGCTGCGCTTCGCGGTAGACCAAGACCGCTTCCGCCAGCACGAGGCTGGCGGCGCGGGGTGCTTCGATGCGGAATCGTGCTGGCATGGCGGTGTCCTCCTGTGTCACCAGTATCACTCGGACAGGTGGTGAAGCAAACGGTCGATCAGGCCAATGGCGCGCAGTTGCGGCCGCATGGCGCGCATCCAGCGGCGCAGGGCGGATGGCTGGTCGGCGGGGAAGACCACTTCCCCGATCTCGTCAAATGAATCGCCCTGCCACGCATAGTGGGCGTAGTCGTCGGATACCCGCACCGCGATGTCTTCATCCGCCCAGCACAGTACCGCGCCGAAGCCGGTGAACAGCCCTTCGCGCCGGACCGTGAAATCGCTCGACACCGGCGTGCGTGCCAGCGCAAGCGCCAGCTCCGTCGTCCGGCGCACAAAGGCGTCACGATGGTTTTTCGAGAGCGTGTGCAGGCGTCGTTGCGACAGCCCCGCAGTGCGCGTCAACGCCCATGCGGGAAACGATGCTTCGATCTCCGCGCGCGTCACCATATCGGCCCGCATCGCTTCCCGCGCTTCAGGATCCCCATCGCAGTTCTCGTCCAGAAACTCGGTCTCGTCAGGTTCGCCCAGCCAGTACAGGTTGGACGCTTCGTCCAGCAGAACCGACGGGGTAAAGATCGGGTAGGCTTTCCAGCTTTTGTCCTCCAGAATGCGCAACACAGCAGCGCTCAAGCCGGGCACGGCGGCCTCCAGCCGGTTGAGGCTGGGGCCAACCGTCCAACGGTGGACAGAACCTTCTGTCCAATGGATATGGATGCCGCGCACCGCCTCGGCGTCCGATGGCGCTTGCACGGCTTCCATTCCTTCGATCTCGTCGACCTTGCACGTATCGACTGGCTCAAGGGAGAACACAGGAGACAGGCATTCCGTTTTGCCGATATGCCTGTGCAGCCACGCCGACAGGACGGCGGCGCAGGCCGTGAGCGGATCGCTGCTGGCCTGCGGGAATGTGCCCCGCGTCACCGCGCCGCCCCGCACGAGGTAGCGGGCGACGATGCCGGCCACCCGCTGCCCTGCGGCGGGCATGATCACGGCCGGGATGACGTCGGCCAGCACCGGCTGGCTGGATGCGGCTAAGGCGTGGGCGGCAGCCATGGCGAAGGCGCGGTGGCGCGAGGAATGGCGGCCAGGCTCGGCGGGCTGCCGCTGCACGTGCTGGCGAAGTGCAGCCAGCACGCCGCCGTGTGGCGCAGGGCGCGTTTGCCCAGTGCGCGGTTGATGGCGGCGGCGTTGCCGGCTGCGCGGTCCGCCGCCATAGCTTCTGTCAGGGCCGTGAATTCGCGCCAGTTCATCGCCGCCCCTTGGTACCGACATTGCGACGGAAGGTGATCTCCTGCGCGCCGCCCACCAGTTCGTCGGCCACCACGATCTCGGCGCTGATGAGTTCAGGATAGATCGCGCTGTGCAGGTCGCGCACGTCGCGTGGCGCCATGCCGGGAGGTGCAGGCAGTTCTATGCCGTTGTACCGGTAGATGCGCGGGATTTCCTTGGTGGTGATGGCCATGGTGGCTCCTCATCAGAACAGTTCGGGCTGGCGGTTCTTCATCCAGTCGCGGTCGGGATCGTCGTTGGGTTTTTCCTGTTCGCCTGCCTCGTCGACAGCGGCGCAACGCGGTGCAGCACCGGCGGCCGGTGGTTTGGAATGTGAACTGGTTTTCGATGGGGTTTTGGCTGGCTTCGGGCTGGCAGACCGCGCCTCTTCCAACGCCTTGCTGTTGGCGGCGGCCTGCTCCAGCAAGGGGACCAGCTTCGCGCGGTAACCCAATAGCGCATCGACGAAACCGGCGTCGAATTCTTCGGGTGTCGCGGTCAGCGTCAAATCGCGCGCCGGTGATGGCGTGGATGTTTGCGCGGCGCGCGGCATGACGGATACAGTCATCACGCCGCGCTCGGCGTCCGCGCTGATCAGCATGGCTAGGCGGGTGGTGACTGTCAGAGGGTAGAGCTCGGTGAACATTCCCATGATGTGCCTCCTTCGGTAAGCGATAACCCATGGTAAGGCCGGCATCGCGAAGGTCTAGTTCATCCGTCCACGGTCGTTCCGAGGGACAGCCAATGCCCTGTACAGCGCATTGCAGCATGCTGACTGGAACAGTAGAACCACGGCTGCCAACCTAGCAAGCAATGGACCGTTTTTGGCACCGATTCCCGTGGCGTGCCGCGCATTCCAGTAGTTGTCGCTTAGGGAAAACGGCATCGTCAATGCTCGAGTCTTGGTCAATGCAAGGTATGGCGAATATGGATGCAACCGGATCGATTCACACTGCGGCCGACGTGGCGCGGCGATGGCGCGAGCAACGTGGATACACCGGACGAGGTGGCGTTGTCGTTCTGTTCGGCGATGAGGTGCAGGGATGGGGGAACGCACTGCGCGATCCAGGCCACTGGCGGCCCGGCTGTGTCGCGGTTGATGAGAGTGGGGGCCAAGCCGCCTTGGGCTCTCATGCGGATGGGGCCCTGAGGTGGCTGCCGATCCAACGGATTCAGGACTTGGGTAACCCCATCATGGTGGAAACGGGGTAGTGATTGGAATGTGACTAGCAGGGCGAATTTCTCAAGGCGGGAACTATGCGCACAAGCACTTTCATGTTTTTGCTTCAGAATATGGCCCGGGTATCGCCAAGGCGGTCGGTGTGACGTTCGATTCGCCACGCGCGGCCGATCCCATCATCAAAGCACTGGACGTTGAAACCGCCAGGATTGATCCGGATTGGCGCGAGCATGACCAGGCCCGCAGGTCTGCTCGTCCTGCTGACTTGGCTATCAAATAGATCGACGTTGAGCTGGCCGGCAGGGAAGGCGGCACGGGTAAAGTGCGTTGCGCTTGCACGGAATTGAGTTTCCATGCCGACCTTATGCCGCGTACCGTTCCAATTCGATCAAGGCATCAGCCTTCTCGGTCAGTTCCTGCGAATGCGGGATGAGGAATTCCCGCTTTTAGCCACCCATGCGCAGCACTTTTCCGTTTCAGGGCCGTGAAGCGCCACCTGTGCTGCGCGTCGTATGCGCCGTCGGCCTCGTCCGAAAACAGGTGGCGCCGCGCCGACCGTCCGCTTGCGCGCCAACCGCATTGTCGAAAGCACCGGACCAGATGACGTCGTGCTTTCGATGCCCTCGACGAACAATGTTCGGCTGCAAAAATTTAGTGGCGCAGACGTCTACATATTGCCAGTGGCAATAGCATTTGGTCTCGAATTGACGTCATCCCCCGGTGTCAGAATAGTTGTCGCGTCACCTGACGAAGTAGAAACGTATCGGGGGCGGGCAAGAGAGATCGTGTGAGGCAGTATTCAGCAGA
>NZ_FPBO01000002.1:0-337742 GCF_900116645.1 Pseudoduganella namucuonensis
AAGCCCTTGCTACGGCAGTACTCCGCCAACTCGGTCGCGTTCAGCGCTGCCGTCTCCAGCACCACTGCAAACTTGTCTTCCGAGGTCCATTCCTCGGCATTTTTCCCACTACCTGGCACAGGTATTCCTTGATTACGAAGTTGACGGCGCCAAGTATAAAGGGTTTGCTCCGTGATCCCGCTCTCGCGGGCCAGCTCCGACACCAGCCGGTTTTGCGGCGGCATCATCTGCCGCAGTAGCGATTCTTTCCGTTCTGCTGAATACTGCCTCACACGATCTCTCTTGCCCGCCCCCGATACGTTTCTACTTCGTCAGGTGACGCGACAACTATTCTGACACCGGGGGAACCTGAAGGGTATTGAAATCCTCCTGGCTCCGCTACAAGGACGATCAGTCAACTGGTGATGAACTTACCCGCTACGGCGCGTAAGATTTTTTGCGTCCCGCGGCAACGTCCCCACCAAGGCCCTTGAGGCATCCGCACCGCACGTTCTTGCACAGTATACAATTGCGGATTCCCAACAATAAGCCTGACAGCCCTGGCCCCGCCCTCACCAGCCATCATGACCGAACACTTGTTGCGCCCCTCCCTTGCAAACACCCGCACCGCAGCCGCCCTGTACTCGCCGCGCTCGAGCTTCCTGCTCGGCTTTTTCATGGGGCCGCTGCCGCTGATACTCTACAGCGCCCTCAATTCGATCCGCCTCAAACGCGCGGTTGACATGGTCGCCTATGCCATCGCGCTGGCCGTATTCAGTGCACTGGTCTATACCTCGTTCATGGACCAGCGCCCCGCTGCGCTAGTCTGGATCAACGCACAGCTGGGCGAAGGCACGTCGATGCGCGGCGCGGCGCGCATCCTGGCTATCGTGCTATGGGGCTGCTTTTACCTGATGCATCGAAAGGAACACCGTTCGGCCGACCTGTTCGGCGAGAGGCCTTCGCCATGGATCGCCGCCATCGGCTGTGCCGTCGCCGGCAGCGGCCTGCTGTACGGAATCAGCTTCCTTTTCATTACCTTCCTCCAAAAATGAATGACACGATCGCACTGTCTGCGCACGACTACCGGGTACGTATCGAGGGCCTGATCGAGCGCCGCCGCTTTTCGCAGGCGAGCGCACTGCTAGGCGAAGCGCTGGCCAACTTCCCTGACGACAGCGAGCTGCTGCATTCGGCCGCCACCATCGACTATCACAACGAGAACCACGAGGCGTCCTTGCACACGCTGCAGCAGTTGCTGGTCCGCGCGCCCAAGCATCTCAATGGCCGCTACCTGCTGGTGGGTGTGCACGAGGCGCGCGAGGACTGGCCGCAGGCCGAAGCCGTCCTGCTCGACTTGCTGCACGACTACCCGGAATCGTCGCCCCTGTATGCGCGCTATGCGATGCTGATGTACCGCACGCAACAAATCGACAAGGCCATGGAACTGGCCCGCGAGGCGCTCCGCCTCGATCCCGAGGACGACGGCGCGCTGGCGGCGACGATGATCGGCGACCTGATCGACGGCCGCAAAGGCGATGAACGCAACAGCCTCGCCGCGCTGATGATGAAGCACCCGGAGGACATGGTCACGGCACGACTGCTGATCGTCCACCTCATCAACCGCGGCCGCTACTGGTCGGCAAAACGCATCGCCATCGAGCTCCTGAAGGCCCGGCCCGATTCGCGCGAAGCGCTGGAACTGGTGGTCGAGATCGAAGCGCTGTGCCACTGGAGCGTCGTTCCCCTCTGGCCGCTGAACCGCTGGGGCACCGCCGCCACGATCACGCTGTGGATAGGCTGGATACTGGTGTATAAGCTGCTGCGCAGCTACGCGCCGCAGGTATCCGACATCGCCGCCACCCTCATCCTCGCTTATTGCGTCTATTCCTGGGTTTATCCCTTCCTGCTCAGGCGCTGGCTTAAACGCCGCGCCGGTCTTTGATCGCCATGTGCATGTCACGCGAAGAACTCGAACAAGCCCTGCTGGGCGACCCTTTCAATACCGCCATCCGCCTCGACTACGCGGCCTTGCTGCTGGCCGCGTCCGACGCGGCGGCGGCCCTGCAGCAATACGAACTGTCCACGCGCCAGCAGGCCGATGCCCCGGCCTTGGTTGGCATGGCGCGCGCCCTGCTCGCGCTCGATCGCCGCAACGACGCGTTGAGCGCCTATGCCCGCGCGCGTCAGCAAAGCGGATTTGTCGCCGACCCCGCCCTCGATCAGCTGTCCCAGACCGCGCGCCATGGCGGCGCGCCGGCGCTGTCGCTGATCGCCGGCACAGACAAAGTGGTTCCCCTCAAACCGCAGGCCGAACGTACCGTGCGTTTCGAGGACGTGGGCGGCATGGCGGCGCTGAAGAAATCGCTGCGCCTGCACATCATCGAGCCCTTCCTGCGCCCGTCCCTGTTTGCCCGCTTCAAGAAGGACGGCGGCGGCGGCATCCTGCTGTATGGCCCGCCCGGCTGCGGCAAGACTATGATTGCGCGCGCCATCGCCAGCGAATGCAATGCGAGCTTCCTGTCGGTCGGCATCAGCGACGTGCTCAATATGTGGATGGGCGAAAGCGAGCGCAATCTGGCCCAGCTGTTCGAGAAGGCGCGCGCGCAAAAGCCCTGCGTGCTGTTCTTCGATGAACTCGACGCTCTGGCCTTTTCACGCTCAAAAGCGCAGAGCGAACATAGCCGCACCATCGTCAATGAATTCCTGGCCCAGCTGGACGGCTTCGAGCGCAACAACCGCGACGTGCTCTTCCTCGGCGCGACGAATATGCCGTGGGATGTGGACGCCGCGATGAAACGGCCCGGCCGCTTCTCGCGCCAGATATTCGTGCCACCACCCGACCTCGAGGCGCGCCGCCATATCATCGACATCAAGCTGCGCGAAGTGCCGACCGAAGGCATCGACGCCGAGGCCCTGGCCAAGGCCACCGAGCAGTTCTCCGGCGCCGACATTGATGGCCTGATCGACCTGGCAAAGGAAAGCGCCATCCACGACATCATCGCAGGCCATCCGGAACGGCCGATCAACGCCGCCGACTTCACCTTCGCGCTCGACGAATGCCAACCCTCGACGATCGAATGGCTCAAGACGGCACGCAACCTGGTGCGCTACGCAGGCAGCGACGCGAGCTACCGCGACGTCGAGAAATACCTGAAGCAGGCCAAGCTGCTCTAGCGCTTGTCGCCCAACGACATCCGGCGCGCAAGCCTTTTTCGTTCCCATACAAAGCGGCTTACGCTTCCGCCTCGTCCCCGGCGCCGTGCCGGATCGGCAAGCGCACGCGGAAGGTGGTGCCGCGTCCGACCTCGCTCTCGACCTCGATGCCGCCGCCGTGGGTTTGCACGATGCCATAGGTGAGCGACAGTCCGAGTCCGGTGCCCTTGCCCACCGGCTTGGTGGTGAAGAAGGGGTCGAAGATGCGGCCGATGTGCTCCGGCGCGATGCCGCAGCCGGTGTCGCTCACGGAAAACCAGACCTGCCCGTCCCCGGTCCCCGTGCGCAGCGTGATCTGGCCGCGCGCCGGCGCGATCGCGTGCGCGGCGTTGATGACCAGGTTCATGACGACCTGGTTGATCTGCGACGACAGGCAGTCGATGTCGGGGATGTCGCCGTATTCCTTGACCACGTCGGCGTGGTACTTGATCTCGTTGGCGACGATGTTGAGGGTTGAGTCTATGCCCTGGTGCAGGTTGAAGGGATGCCAGGTCTGCGTGACGTCGACATGGGAAAAGTCCCTGAGGTCCTGGACGATGCGGCGCACCCGTTCCAGCCCGTCCTTGGATTGCTCCATGAGCTCGGGGATGTCGTCGCGCAGATAAACCAGGTCGACGTCCTTCCGCAACGCGCGCAGCGCCTGCGCCACCGCCGGCGCGCCTATCGCGCCTTCCGCGTCCTCGTAGGCGCGCAGCATGGCGAACAGGCGCGCCACGTAGTCCTGCAGGGTGCCGAAGTTGGAATAGATGTAGCCGATCGGGTTGTTGATTTCATGGGCGACGCCGGCCGCCAGCTGGCCGATGGACGCCATCTTGTCCGACTGCAGCAGCTGGTTGCGCGCCGCCTCCAGCTTCTGGTTGAGCTCCCGCAGTTCGGCGTTGCTGGTCGTCATTTGATCCATCAGGCGCTGCTTGTCGGCCAGTTGCTCCTCCAGTTGCCGGTTGCGCTTGCCCAGCTCCCGCGACATGATGTCCAGCGAGTTTTCGATCAGCACACGGTCGCTCTCGAAGCCGGCGTAGGCGTCGTCGATCGCCCGGGTCAGCCCGTCGAGATCGGCGGCCTTGCCCTCGCCGCAAAACTTGCGCAATTGGCGCGCGAGCAGTGGGTGCATGCTCACTCCTCGCTGAAGGTGGTGACCGTCATGGTTTGGTTGTGCAGCTCGCAACGCGTCAGCGCGCTGTGCGGCGCGATCTCGCCATAGGAATAGAATCCGGCCAGCATGGCGCCCGCCCCCAGCACCTCGGCCACGCCCTCCACCTCCTCCTCGATGCGCTGCTGCAGGACCAGCTTGCGGCCGATGCAGCTGACCAGGATGGCCAGTTCCGGCGCGGCCCCGTCGAGCTGGCTGCGGTTGTCCTCGGCGGCGGCGATGGCGCCGTCCACCAGGCGGTTGAAATTCGCCTTCATCAGTTGCGCGAAGGCGCCGACCGGCATGTCGCCTGCGAAGGTCATGCACTGCCGCTCCTCGTCTATGCCCAGGATGGTCCGCACCACATAGGTGTCGGAATCCGGCAGGTGCAGCGCCAGCGGGAACAGCAGCGCCGAGGACGGCAGGCGGTCCGCCTGGCTGCCCAGGTAGGTCTTGTACAAGGTCAGCGCCGATTCGCCGTCGAGATCGAACAGCACATTGCCCTCGGCGCGGCTGATGCGCCGCTCGGGACCGAAGGTGTCCCAACCGCCCACGGAGCCGCAGCCCACCCGCAACCGGTCGCCGTAGAAGCCGATCGCCGCGATCTGCCGCGGCGCCGCCGGCGCGTTGGCCAGCACCACCGTGGCGCCGAAATCCGCGCCGTCGCCGGCCAGGCCGCCGGTCACGTTGACGCCGGCCGGCAGCGTGGCGCGCAAGCCCTGCACCAGCTCGCTGCCGTTGACGGCCAGGCCGTCGGAAAACACCAGCACGTGGCGCAGCCGGTCGCCGAGCAGCTGGTGGATCAAGGCCTCGCCCGCGTGGCGGCTGTCAGCCGCCGAGTCGAGCTGCGCCGCCACGATCCTCACGCGGGTGCCGGCGAAACGCACCGCCGTCAAGACGATGCTGTCGTCGCGCACTTCCGTGCCGCGGATTTCACCGGCGGTGCTGCAGCCGGCGATCAGCGCCGCCGGGCAGGCCAGGCGCAGCATGGGGAACAGCGCGGGGTCCTGAAGCAAGCGGCGGGCGCCGAACACCAGCAGCAGGTCGGCATCGTCCGGCAATCGCAGGCCGTCCAGGGCCGCGACTCGAGTGATGTGAAACTGGGTGATCCGCATATTGAGTCTCCGTCGGCAACATCGTCAGGCGATAGTAGCACTCCGGCACACCCGCGGAAAACCAATCCCTCTCGATTAAGGTGCGGCGCGCACCGGCATGGTGATAATCCGTGCAATAAAACAAACAAATCCGCCATAAGGTGGTGCGTTTCATTGTTATCTTATTTGAGAATATCGATCATCCGAACAATCAATTTTCAAATATCAAAAGACCACGGTATATTCAAATCGAAACAAGGCTTCTTTATTCCCATCGATTACTTTATTTACTGGAGGTTCCCATGTCCGCCCATACGCGCGCCATCGCCACTATGTCGTCTTTGCTGATTTCCCTATCCGCCGGCCACGCGCTGGCGGCCGACGCGGACACGCGTTCCGCGCAAGGCACCTGCGCAACGCCGGTGTTTCCGGGCGCCTGGCAGAAGGAGGACATAGAGGGCAACGCCAGGATCGGCGTGCTGGTCGGCGCCGATGGCAATGTCCTGGAAAGCAAATTGCTCGAATCCAGCGGATATAAGGAGCTGGACAAGGCATCGCTGCGGGCCAGCAAAAAATGCACATTCAAGCCGGCCGCCAAAACCGGCGATTTGGCGCCAAACTGGGTCCGGGTTAAATACAGCTGGGTGCTTAAATAAATACCCGCCGGCTTGTTCTTGTTCAAAACAATGTGACAAAGCGTGACTTTTCCAATAGGAAAAATCTTTATAGTGGTGCCTTTCAATACGATATTGGGAGCACCACGTGACATCGAAATTCCGCCCGACCGCCGCCATGGCCGCCGTCGTGGCCTGCCTGTTCATGCCAACGGCCGGCGCGGCCGAGCGCAGCTACGCCATCCTGTCGCTGGCGGGCGACAGCATCACCACGGTGCTGGAACGGCCGCAGACCGGCAGCAAGATCGACCAGAACGAGAAGACCCTGGTGCCCATCGCCGACAAGGTGTTCGACGAGGCGGCGATCCAGGCCATCAACGCCGCCATCAAAAAGCGGGAGCCGGACGCGAAGACGGTGCTGCTGCTGACGCCGGACCCCGGCCTGTACAAGGCGCAAAACGCCATGTTCGAGTCGCCGTCGTCGACCGCCGACGACCGCACCTTCCTCAAAAGCCTGCTGACCAACCGCGCCGTCACGCACCTGGTGCTGGTGACCAAGGCGCGCGCCGAGGCCGACATCTGGATCAGCGACATTCCCGTCAGCACCGGGCGCATCGAGGGCCTGGGCTATTACATGAACAACAGCATCCGCATCAGGAACACCGAGACCGGCGGCCACGGCACCGGCATCCTGGCGCCGTTCGCCTATGTGAAGGTGCGCCTGATCGACGCGGCCACGCTGAACGTGGTGGACGAGGTGGTGCAGAAGAAGGCCAGCCCGGTCGGCAACCACACCGGAGAAAGCCGCGCCTCCTGGGACGTGCTGACCTCGGCCCAGAAGATCGACTACCTGAACAGCCGCTTGAAGGAAGCCGTGGCCGAGGCCGTGCCGCGCCTGATCAAATAAGGCGCCGCGTCAGGCGCCCACTCCCCGCCAGCTGGTCATCCTGTGGCCGCGCAGGGCGTAGAACAGGATCAGCGCGTAGCAGGGCAGCATCACCCAATACGCCCCTTGGGGCGTGTAGGCGTCCGACATCCGGCCATACAGGATGGGCAGCAGGGCCCCGCCCGCGATGCCCATGATGAGCAGGGCCGAACCGCTGGCGGTGTATGGCCCCAGGCCCTGCAGGGCCAGCGGCCAGATCGCCGGCCACACCAGCGCGTTCGCCAGCCCCAGCAGCGCCAGGCACATGACCGTGTCCGGCAGCGCGGGCACGCCGGCCCAGCCCAGCAGCACCTGCGACAAGGCGGTGCCGGTGGGCGAGCCCGTCACCACGCCCAGGGTGCAGGCGATGCCGCCCAGCGCCGAGACCAGCAGCGCGTCCCTCTGCGACAGGAAACGGGGGATGGCCAGCGCCCCGATCGCGTAGCCCAGCACCATGAAGCCCATCGTGTACGAGGTCAGCACGCCGAAATTGACGACCTCGAGCTGGCGGCCGTACAGCCCGATGGTGTCGCCGGCGATGACCTCGACCCCGACATAGGCGAACAGCGCCAGCGCCCCCAGCACCAGTTGCGGGAACTGGAACACGCCGAAGCGCCGGGTGGCGTTCCCCCCCCCGCCGTCGCCGCCGTCGCGCTCCTGCGCGATCTCGCCCAGGCCCGACCAGCGCACCAGCAGCATCACCAGCAGCAGGCCGCCCGCCATGACCGCGTACGGCATCACCAGCCGCGCCGACAATTCCGCCCGCAGGGCCGCCCTGCCCGCCTGGTCCAGCGCGGCGATGGCGGCGTCCGAGTGACCGCCGATGCCGGACAGGATCAGCGACGAGAACACCAGCGGCACCACCACGCCGGCGCCCTTGTTGAACAGGCCCATGATGCTGATGCGCATGGCGGCGCTGTCGCGCGGCCCGATGCAGACGATGTAGGGATTGATCGCGGTCTGCATCAAGGTCATGCCGCTGGCCAGCGTGAACAGCGCCAGCAGGAACAGGCCGTAGTAGCTGGTGCGCGCGGCCGGAATGAACAGCAGCGCGCCCAGCGCCATCACGCCCAGGCCCAGCATCATGCCGTTCTTGTAGCCGACCCGGCCCAACACGGCGGCCGCCGGCAGCGCCATCACCGTGTAGGCGATGTAGAACGCGAAGGTCACCCACAGCGCCTGGAAATTGTTCAGGTCGCAGACGATTTTCAGGAAGGGGATCAGCGAGCCGTTCAGCCAGGTCACAAAGCCCAGTATGAAGAACATCAGGCCGATGAACAGCATGGCCACGACCACGCTCCTGGTCGAAGCGGCCTCTCGCGCCGGTTCAACGCGTTGTAGTTTTTGATTCATTTTGCATCCGGGATGGGTCAGGGGAAGGCCTCCCCGGACGGGGAGGCCCGATCGGCGGCGCCTCGGAGGCTCAGTACTTGGCGCGCAGGCCGACGCTGTAGCGCGAGCCGTTCTCGTACACGCCCACCGGCAAGCCGTCGGTGGTGTTGGTGCGGATGACGGCGTTGCCCAGGTTGACGGCCGACGCGAACACGCTCAGGCGCGGCGTCACGTCCCAGTTGGCGGTCGCGTCCCACTGGCCGTAGGCGCTGGTCACATCCTGGCCGCCCTCGTTCAGGCCGCCGTACGACTTGGAGCGGTAGTTGTACGACAGGCGCACGCTGTAGTTGTTGCGCTCGAAGTAGCCGCTGGCGTTCAGCTGGTTCCTGGAGTTGCCCACCACGTTGAGCTTTTGGCCGCCCGCCAGCGCGCCGGTCTTGGCGTCGGTCAGCGTGTAGTTGACCACCGTGCCGAAGCCGTTGCCGAAGGCCTGCTGCCACTGCAGTTCGATGCCGTGCACGGTCTGGCCGTTGTCGGCGTTGTGCGGACGGGTCACCGGACGCATCACGCCGCCCACGTTTTCCTGCGCCGTCGAGGTGTAGATGAAGGTGTCCAGCTTCTTGCTGAAGGCCGTCGCCGACAGCAGCGAGGCGTCGGCGAAGTACCACTCGCCGCCGAACTCGAACTGGTTGGCGTGGTAGGGCTTGAGCAGCGGATTGCCGGCCGTGGCCGCGTTGGTGGTGCCGCTGACCTCGGTGCTGGCGCTCAGGTCGCTATAGGTGTTGCGGGCCATCACGCGCGAGATGGCGCCGCGCAGCACCACGCTGCGGCTCAGGTCGTACACCGCGTTCAGGTTGGGCAGCACGTCCGAATAGGTGCGCGGCACGCTGCCGATGGTGTAGTTGCCGTTGCCCCGCACGTCCTGGTAGGCCTCCGAGGTCTGGCGGGTCCGCACCAGGCGCACGCCCACGTCGCCGCGCAGCCTCTCGTAGCCGTAGTCGGCGCGCACATAGGCGGCCGTGATCTTTTCCTTGATGCGGTAGTACTCGCGCTTGGCCTCGGCGTACACCATGCCCTTGTCGTACATGGCGAAACCCTTGCTCACGGCGAGCTGGTCGTCCACCCACGCGTACTGCGTCAGCGAACCGGCGGTGGCCGCCTCCTGGCTCAGCAGGGGCGAGGCGCCGGTCGACAGGTCGGCCAGCGAGAACGACTGCCAACCCGGGCTGCCGGGGCCCACGGTGCCGATGGTGCGGCGGTTTTGCACGGTGTTGTCGCGCAGTTTGAGGCCGAACTTCACGTCCTTGATGAAGGCGCCGCCCGTTTCCCAGGTCAGGTCGGCCTGGGCGTAGTTCTCCTTGCCCTCCATGCGGCGTATCCAGTCGCGCGCGCCCTGCAGCGTCAGCTTGCCCGGGTCGAGCGGGCTCATGTCGAGATACTTGACCTCGTAGGTGTCCGGCGCCAGGTTGATGGTGGCGCGGGTGTTGCCGGTGAACCAGAAATTGCGGTCGTGGTTGCTGCCGCCGGCGGCCGACGTCGTGCCCATCTGGCCATGCAGCTTCCAGCCGTTGCCGCCGTCGTAGGTGCCCTCCAGGTCCAGCACCTTGGACTTGACGTAGGCGTCGCGGTAGATGGGCTCGAACGACACGCCCGTGGCCGGGCCCACCGTGCCGCCGACGAAGGCCTTGGTGCCGTCGGAGGTGGTGATGAAGCGCGGGTTCGTCACCCTGATCGTGTTGCTGGCGTCGGCCAGGCCGCCCACCTGCCACAGGTAGTTCTGGTTGCTGTTGTCCATGCTCATGTCCGAGTTCAGATAGTTCAGGGACAGGTCGGTGTCGCTGTTCGGACGCCATTGCACGGTCACATTGCCGGTGGTGCGCTCGCGGTCCTGGCGGAAGATGGCCGAGCCGCCGCCCCAGGAGGCGTAGGCGTTGGGCGTGGCCACGCCGTTCTGGTCGACGATGGTGTACTTGGTGGCGTCGGTGAAGTTCTCCAGGCCGTCGCGGCGCATGGTGCGCTGCTGCTTGCTCAGCGCCAGCAGCACGCCGAGGGTGCCGTCCTCGTTCTTCCAGCTCACCAGGCCGGAGGCTTGCGGATCGGCCTTCTTCGGCAGCTTGCTATAGGTCTCCTCGAAGGAGAACTGGGCCGTCAGCGGCTGCTTGAACTGCAGCGGCTTACGCGTCTTGACGATCACCAGGCCGCCGATGCTGCCCTCGTCCAGGTCGGCCGACGGGCTCTTGTAGACGTCCATGCTGCCCACCAGCTCGGACGGCAGGATGTCGTAGTTGAAGCCGCGGCTTTGCGAGTCGTTCTTCCACCAGTAGGCGGAGGCCACCGATTGCCCGTTCAGCTGCGTCATGTTGAGGTTCTTGTCGGTGCCGCGCACGAAGATGTCGCGGCCCTCGCCCCAGGTGCGGTCGACCGACACGCCCGGCATGCGCTGCAGCGAATCGGCCAGGTTCTTGTCCGGGAACTTGCCCACGTCCTCGGCCGACACGGAGTCGACGATGTTTTGCGCGTCGCGCTTCTCGGCCAGGTTGCGTTTCAGGGTTTCGCGGATGCCGCGCACCTCCACCACGGACGGGTCCTTGTCCTTGGACCCGCCCTGTGCTTCCGGCGCGGCCTCGGCGGCGTGGCTGGCCGGGACGGCCATGGAGGCCATCACCAGCGCGATCAAGCGTGGCAGGCATTTTTTCCGAAATTGAGTCTGAGACATGTTGTACATCCCTATCGATTAGTTTTTATTCGCACCGGACCGATCCGGCTCTCCCAAAAAATCCCCGGCGCCGCCACTGGCGCCGGGGCGAATCACACATCTATGGGGGGAGGTGTGATCATTTCCGCGGCGGCGCGTACGCCTTCGCAAAACCCTGCTGCACCCGCCGCGCCGCCTCCGCCGCCGGCAGCTTGCCGTTCAAGACCTGCGCGTTCACCTCCCACAGCAGGCTCTCCATGCTCGGCGTGCCGCGATTGAGGAACTGCGCGTTGAGCCGGAACGTCAGCGCGCAGCTGTTGCGCCACGCCGCCATCTGCTTGGCCACGGGGTCGCGCACGGCGATCAGGTGGTTCGACAATGTGAAGAAGCCGATCACGCGGTTCGTGTACAGGTCGGCGAATTCCTGCGAGCCCAGCCAGGCCAGCAGCCGGTAGGCGGCCTCCTTGTTCTTCGATTTGCGGTTGACGCCGATGCCGATGTCCATGTGCTCGGACACCTGGCAAGCCTGGCCGGCGCGCCGCACCGGCGGCGCGAACACGCCCAGCTCCAGCCCCGGCGCGCGGTTGAACCAGGCGATGTCCCACGAGCCCGCCGGGTAGACCGCCGCGCGGCCCTGGGCGAACTGGGCCTGGCTGTCGGCGTAGGTCTGGGTGGCGGCGTTGGCGCCCAGGTAGCCGGCCAGCCTTTCCTCGAATTCGAAGGCGGCCACGAAGGGCGGATCGGTGAATTTGGCCTTGCCGGCCACCAGCGCGCGCCGGCCCTCCTCGCCGCGCCAGTAGGACGGGCCGATATTGGTGAACACCGTCTGGCTGGCCTCCCATTGCTCGGCCGTGCCCAGCGCCAGCGGCGCGTAGCCGCCATGCTTGCGCACCGCGTCCAGCACGGCGAAGAATTCGGCCTCGGTGGCCGGCGGCTGCAGCTTGAGCCTGGCGAAGATCTTCTTGTTGTAGAAGAAGCCGTGGATCACCGACGCCACCGGCATGCAGAAGGTGTCCTTGCCGTCGTCGGTCTGCCAGGCCATCAGGGCGGCGGCGTCGAAGTACTGCATGCCGCTCTTGCCGTTGAGCTTGTCCAAGTGGCCCTTGCGGTACAGGGGCAGCGCGGCGTCGAACGGCCGGCAGGAGATCAGGTCGCCGGCGGTGCCGGCGGCCAGCCGGCCGGCAACGCCGCTGTCGTATTCGGTCGGGGCGGTGGCGGCGAAGCGCACCGTGATGCCGGGATGCTTCCTCTCAAAGGCGGGGATCAGCACCGTGTCCCACACCGCCTGGTCGTCCACCCGCCAGCTCTCGAGCACCAGGGTGCTGGCGCGCGCGGCGGTGGCCGACAGCAGTGTCAGCAGCAGCGTGTTTCCGAGGAGGCGGGCAATGTTCATCGGGTGCCTTGGTGGTCGATGAATTCATGCTATCACCCGAAAACATGTAACACTAGCAACCCCGCCCCGCGTCCTCCGGATACGCAAGTGCTTGATTAAATTGAATAATATCGCGGATCGGCGACGGCCGGGCTTACGTTTCCTTACAGAGCGCGAAGCGGGGCCGGCGGCGGCGGCCGCGGGCAAGCTCACACAAGCTTACAAAACTTAACAATACGGATGAATAAATAATACGGCAGCGCCACAGCCCTCAGGCCGGCAGGCGGATCACGGCGTTCAGGCCGCCTTGGGGATGGTTGGCCAGCACCAGTTCGCCGCCATGGCCGTCGATGATGCCGGCCGCGATGCCCAGGCCCAGGCCCATGCCGCCGTCGTTGCGCTCGCGGCCGTGCGACAGCCGCACATAGGGCTGCAGCAGGCTGGCGAAGGCGTCCTCGGGCACGCCCGGTCCGTGGTCGCGCACGGCGATTTCGATCCAGCCGTCCACGCCGCGCACCGACACCTCGGCCCGCTCGCCGTAGAACAGCGCGTTGTCGAGCAGGTTGCCGATGGCGCGCTTCAGGGCCAGCGGCTTGGCGCGCACCGTCAGCGGCGTGCCGCCGAAGGCCACGCCGTGCCCCGCCAGCTCGGCGCTGCGCACCAGGCGCCGTATCAGCGCGTCCAGGTTGACCTCGGCAGGATTCTCGTGGATGTCGCTGTCCTTGACGCATTGCAGCGCGCCCTTGACCATCATGTCCAGCTCGTCCAGGTCCTCCTCGAATTCCTGGCGCAAGGCGTCGTCATCGAGCAGCTCGGCGCGCAGTTTCAAGCGCGTGATCGGCGTGCGCAGGTCGTGCGAGATCGATATGAACAGGCGCTCGCGGTCCGCGATGTAGCGCGCGATGCGCTCGCGCATGGCGCCGAAGGCGCGCGCCGTGTTGACGAATTCGCGGCTGCCCGATTCCGGCAGCGCCGGCGCGTTCTCGTCCTTGCCGAAGGCCTCGGCCGCGTCCGACAGCGCCGCCAGCGGCCGCGTGATCGAGCGCACCACCAGGATGGACAGCAGCAGCACCGCCGCCAGCGACAGGGCCTGCGGCACCAGGCGGTCCGTCGACAGCGGGTCGTGGCTGTTGAGGAAATACGGGTTCGGCATCAGGGTCGCCAGGTACAGCCAGTTGCCGGGCTCCAGTTCGGTCTGGATCACCAGCACCGGCGCCGGATCGGGCTTGAGCAGCAGGATGTGGCGCACCCAGCTTTCCGGCAATTCGCCCACCTTCACGCCGTCCGGCGACACGGCCAGCTGGTCGGGCCAGGCGAAGCCGAGGCGGATCGGTCCGGCCGGGCGCAGATCCGCCGTCAGCGTCGCTTCCAGCGTGGACAGCGCGGTGTGCGCCAGCGCCTGCCCGCCGATGCCGGGCACCGGCACGTAGGCCTTGTTGAGGCCGACGAAGAAGCGCGTGCCGCCCATCTCGCGGAACTGCTGGATCAGCAGGCTGCGGTAGCTGGGCGGCAGGCTGCGGAAGAAGCGGATGGCGCCGGCCGCGCCCTGCCCCAGGTATTGCGACGCGGCCCGGGTGTCGGCCTCGGCCTTGGTGCGCAGCTGGGCGGACCAGATCAGGCTGGCGGCCAGCTGCGTGACCAGCAGGCCGGCCACCATCACCAGCGACAAGCGGCCCAGCAGCGACTGCGGCCATAGCCGCCAGAGTCGCCAGCCGCGCCAAGCCCGCCAGCCCCGCTCAGGCATGGGAAGCGCTCACGTCCGCCGAGAACACATAGCCGGCCCCGCGCACCGTCTTGATCAACGCCGGCTGCTTGCCGTCGTCGTTGAGGCGCAGGCGCAGGCGGCTGATCTGCACGTCCAGCGAGCGGTCCAGCGGGCCGGACTCGCGCCCCCGCGTCTGCTCGCACAGCACGCCGCGGTCCAGCACCTCGCCCGGGTGCTCGACAAAATACTTGAGCAGCACGAAGTCCAGCCCCGTCAGCACCACCTGCTTGCCGTCGGCGTCGACCACCGTGCGCTCGGCCAGGTCGAGCGTGAAGCCGTTGAAGCGCAGGTAGCGCGTGGCGGCGGCCGGCTCGTTGCCCACGCGGCGCAGGATGGCCTTGATGCGGGCCAGCAGCTCGCGCGGGCTGTAGGGCTTGGCGATGTAGTCGTCCGCGCCCAGCTCCAGGCCGACGATGCGGTCGGTCTCGTCCGAGCTGGCGGTGAGCATGATGATGGGCACGTTCGACTGCTTGCGCACGATCTTGCACAGGGCGAAGCCGTCGGTGTCGGGCAGCATCACGTCCAGGATCACCAGCGACAGCTGGTCGCCGTGGTGGCGCAGCTCGGCCAGGAAGCTCTCGCCGTTGTGCGCGGGCAGCACCTCGTACTGGTTCTTCTCGAGATAGGTCTTGAGCAGGACGCGGGTCTTTTGGTCATCGTCGACGATCAGTATCTTGCGTGCCATGGGGGTATCCGGTTATCGGTTTATTTGCGGTGTTGCAGTTTGAGCGAGCGCAGCACGGCCGCCAGGCGGCGCTGCACCTCGCCGGGCGTCACGGCGTCGTTGACGAAAAAGCGGTGCACCTCGGCGATGATGGCGTCGCGGCTTTCCTCGTCCGCCGCCATGCGGTGCACCAGGCTGGGCACCTGCGATTGCGCGCCCTTGGCGAAGGCGGTCCAGGACGCCCTGGCGCAGCTGTCCATCTGGGCCGGATCGGCGTCGCGCCGCACCGGCACCGAGCCCTTGGCCAGGTTGTATTGCTGCTGCACGGCCGGGGTCACGGCCAGCCGGGCCAGCTTCTCCTGGGCGGCGACGTGGGCGTAGTCCTGCGTGAACATGGACAGCGTGTCGACGCTGTACAGGTGCAGCTTGCCGGTGCCCGGCATGGGCGCGCAGGAGAACTCGTCGTCGAGCGGCACGCCCAGCTCCTTGAGCTCGGCCTTGGCCCAGTCGCCCGTCACCAGCATGGCCGCCTCGCGCCTGGCGAAGCGGCGCACCACGCCGGTCCAGGGCTGCTCGTCGAGCGGGCTGGCCATCCAGCCCTTCATCAGGCGCAGGCGCTCCAGCGCGACGGCCAGGCGCGCATCGGCCGCCGCCTGCGGGGTCTGGCGCACGAACAACTCGCGGTAGTAATCCGGCCCGCCCTCGGCCAGCACCAGGTTTTCGAACAAGGTGGCGACCTGCCACGGCTCGCTGCTTTGCAGCAGCGGCGCGACGCCGACGGCGCGCAGCGCGGCGGCGGCCAGCGCCAGCTCGTGCCAGGTGGACGGCGGCGCCAGCTTCGCGCGCGCGAACAGCTTGCGGTTGTACAGCAGGGTATTGATGCGGTGGATGCCGAGCGGCGCGGCGACCACGTGCTTGCGGTGCTGCACCAGCGCCAGCACGGTGGGGAACAGGGCGTTGTTCCAGCCGCCGGCCACGGCCACGCCGTCGAATTCCAGCAGCAGGCCCAGCTCGGCCCATTCGCCGATCGAGGCGCCGATGATCTGGGTGGCGTCCGGCGCGTCGCCGGCCAGCACGCGGCTCTTGAGCACCTTGCCCGCCCCCAGGCCGGCGCCGCCGGGAATCGCGCCGTCCTTCCATTCCACGCCCTCCTCGCCCAGCCGGAGCGCCAGCACGTTGGCCGCGCGGCGCTCGCTGGCCGAGGTCCACCAGTGGTGCACCTGCAGCGAGGAGGACGGCTGCGCCTCGGCGCGCGGGAGGATGGCGGCCAGCCCGCACAGCGCCAGGCCGAGCAGCACGCGCGGGCGACGCGGGCCTGGGCGTGGTGGCGGGACGTTGTGTGGGATGGGCGCGATCGGCATGGCGTACGGATTATAGCGAAGCCGCGTTGGAATAGAACAAAGCATCTTGATACATTCCGGAACATATGGCCGATTGACACGTATCGCGCTTTTCTCCACTATGTCCCGCTTCGACCCACAAGCCGGACACAAGCACATGACCAATCCGCTCTCCCCCCTCGCCGCCCTGTTGCTGGCCACCGCCAGCCTCGGCGCCGCCCACGCCGCCGACGCCACCCCGTCCCAGGCCACGGCCAAACACGCGATCACCCACGAGGACGTGTGGCTGATGAAACGCGTCGGCTCGCCCGTCGCCAGCCCCGACGGACGCTGGGTGGTGTTCTCGGTGACCGACACCGCCTACGACAGCAAGGAGCAGTGGGCCGACCTGTGGATCAAGTCGCTCACCGACGACAGCGCGCCGCGCCGCCTGACCCACTCCAAGAGCGGCGAGGGCGCCGTCAACTGGTCGCCGGACAGCAGGGCGCTGATCTTCATCGCCAAGCGCGACGGCGACGAGGCGGGCCAGATCTACCGCATCGACGTGGCCGGCGGCGGCGAGGCCCAGCGCCTGACCACCCTGACGCTGGGCGCCCGTTCGCCCAAGTTCAGCCCGGACGGCAGGCAAATCCTGTTCGTCAGCGACATCTTCCCCGGCACCACCGACGAGGAATCGATCAAGAAGGCCGCCAAGGAGCGCAAGGACCGCAAATACAACGCGCGCGCCTACGAATCCTTCCCGCCGCGCTTCTTCGACAAATGGCTGGACGACAAGCAGGTGCGCCTGTTCGTGATGGACGCCCAAAACGGCGCGGCGCCGCGCGACATCCTGTCCGCCACCACGCTGGCGGCCATGCCGGGCTTCGGCGGCGGCCAGGGCGACGAGGGCCAGTCGCTGGACGCGATCTGGGCGCCGGACGGCAAGTCCATCGTGTTCTCCGCGTCCACCAACCGCGACCAGCTGGCCCATGCCAGCGCCTACACGCAGATCTTCGCGCTGCCGCTGGCCGGCGGCGAGGCGCTGAAACTGACCGCCGACAAGCGCAGCTACGGCTCGCTGAAGTTCGCGCCGGACGGCAAGACCCTGTTCAGCCTGACGCAGGAGGAAAACCCGACCAAGGTCTACGACCTGGACCGCCTGGCCAGCTTCGCCTGGCCGATGGCCGCCGGCGCCCAGCCCAAGCTGCTGAGCGCCACGCTGGACCGTTCGATCTCGCGCTACGTGCTGCCGGCCGATGGCAAGCGCGTCGTCTTCAGCTACGAGCACGCCGGCCTGGAGCAGCTGCACTCGATGAACTACGCGGGCGCCGACCTCAGGCACGAACCATCGTCGCCGACCGGCAGCATCAACGCGCTGAGCGCGGGCGGCAAGGCGCTGGTGGGCGTATGGGAATCGGCCATCAATCCGCCGGAGGTGTACGCCTTCAACGGCGGCCAGCCCAAGCGGCTGACCGCGTTCAACGTGGACAAGGCCGCCGCCATCGACTGGCAGGCGCCCGAGCACTTCTGGTTCAAGACGCCGGACGGCCGCCAGATCCACAACATGATCGTCAAGCCGGCCGGGTTCGACCCGGCCAGGAAGTATCCGCTGTTCACCGTGATCCACGGCGGCGCCGCCAACATGTGGCGCGACCAGTTCGTGCTGCGCTGGAACTACCACCTGCTGGCCAAGCCCGGCTACATCGTGCTGCTGACCGACTACAAGGGCTCCACCGGCTACGGCGAGGAGTTCGCCCGCTCGATCCAGTTCGACCCGCTGAAAGGCCCGGGCGAGGAGGTCAACCAGGCGGTCGACGAGGCGATCAAGAAGTACGGCTACATCGACGGCGACAAGCTGGCCGCCGGCGGCGCCAGCTACGGCGGCCACCTGGCCAACTGGCTGCAGGCCACCACCACGCGCTACAAGGCCATCGTCTCGCACGCGGGCGAGATGGACCTGGTGATGCAGTGGGGCACCAGCGACAGCATCTGGGGCCGCGAGGTCAACGCCGGCGGCCCGGTGTGGTCCAAGCTGCCGGTGTGGCGCGAGCAAAGCCCGGTGATGCAGGCGGGTAATCACGAAAAGGGCACCGGCTTCAAGACGCCGATCCTGATCACCGTGGGCGAGCTGGACTACCGCGTGCCCGCCAACAACGCGCTGATGAACTTCGCCACCCAGCAGCGCCTGAGCGTGCCGAGCAAGCTGATCGTGTTCCCGGACGAGAACCACTGGATCCTCAAGGGCGAGAACAGCCGCTACTTCTACAACGAAGTGCACGGCTGGCTGGCGAAGTACCTGAAGTGAAACCGGCGGGGCGGAGCGCGCCCGGCGCATTCCGCCGGACGCGCGCGTCCCCCGCGGCCTAGGACTCGAACTCGGCCAGCTGCTCGATGCGGCGCTGCGTCAACAGCGCCTTCCACGCGTGGGCCGCGACGCCCGGATAGCGCGCCGCCCCCAGCGCCACCCAGGCGTCGCGGTAGGCCAGCCACGCCAGCTGCGTGGCGCGCACGCCGTCCTTGGTCACCGTGCCGAAGCCCAGCTCTTGCGGCGCGTCGTGCGCCGTCGAGCGCTGCATCAGGCGCACGTACATCGCATTCATTTTCTTGTCGAGCTGCGCGAACTGGCGCGCCGTGTAGCGCGGCACCCTGCCCTTTTCCGCGTCCTGCAGGTCGCGCGCGAACAGGTCCAGCTCCGCGCTGCGCGCCTCGCTGCTGATGGCCGCGCGCAAGGTGCCGCTCTGGTCGGTTTCCTGCTCGGCGCGCTGGTCGGCGAACGCGTCCAGCGCCTGCTGCAACTGCGCGGCCGCCGCCTGCTGCGGCGCCGGCCACGACTTCAATATCGCCATCAGCCTGGCGCTGCGCGCCTTGCGGTCCAGGCGCTCCCGGATCTGCGCGCAGACGCCGCCCATGTGGCCGCTGGTGGCGTCGTCGCACTGGTCGAACGGCGCGTCGTCGCGGCGCGTGGCGCGGTCGCCCAGGTGGGCCACGCGGCCATCCATCTCGGCCGGCGCGGCCGCCATCGAACAGGCGTAGCGCAGCGCCAGCTCGGGGCTGGGCGAGACGCCGTAGCCGTTGGCGTACAACATCATCAGCACCGCCGCGTCGTCCTCGGCGTAGGCGCAATGGCGCACCTGCTCCCACGCGGCCGGGCTGGGCGAGGACAGCTGGCGCGTGTCGTAATAGCGGTCCTGCGCGCCGCAATTGCGCAGCCCGTGCAGCAGCCGCGCCGGCGGCACCTCGCGCGCCGGCGGCTGCGCGTTGCGCACCGCCAGGCACTGGCGGTACCAGGCCGCGCCGGTGTCGCCCATGCTGCCCATGGCCGACGTGTTCGGATACTCGGGCGGCTGCGCGGATGCGGGCCACGCCAGCAGCGCCAGGGCGCCCAGCGCCAAAGCGCGCGCCGTCGGTAGGCTCATGAAATCTCCCCGTCTGTATTGATTTCCCTACAGTATAGAGAGGATCGCGTTTGTTACAAAATAAATACTTTGTTTCCGTACGGACAAGCTAGAATGCCAACTCGTCTATTCAGCGAGGGTACTGATGAAGAAGGTCATCGCCGTGTTATACACGGCCGCCGCGTGCGGCGTGACGGCGGCGCGCGGCGCCGAAACCGATCCGCACCAGACGGCGCCCTGCGCGCAGCCGGACTTCCCGACCCGCTCCAGTTCGAACGACGGCGTGCGGCGGGTGGAACAGGCGCTGAAGACCTGGCGCGCCTGCTTCCGCGCCGCCACGCAGCGCAAGCAGAGCGTGGACGAAATGATGGCCTCGGCGCGGGAATACCAGCAAGTCAAGGCCAAGCACGAGGCGTGGATACTGGCCACCATCCAGCACAGCAACGGCCAGGCCTACGGCCAGCTGGCCGCCGCGCGGGTCGAGCGCGACTTTTGGGAAAACCTGATGCTCCAGCGCGGCGACGGCAATCGCAAGAGCCACGTCCGCCGAAGCGACGAAGCCATCATCCAGCAAGTCGCCGGCGCCAACTGAACGCCGCCACCAAAAGCGCCCAGGGCTATTTAATTAAATAGCCCTGGGCGCTTTTTTCTTTTCGGCAGCGGTTCGCGGGACGGCGCCAGAGGGCGGCGGCGCGCATCCGTGTCGCGGCGGCAAAAAGCGCCCAGGGCTAATTTCGAAAATGGCCCTGGGCGCTTTTTGGGGGCGGGGCGCTACGCGGCGGCTTGGGCGGGGGACGCGGCGGCCACCGCGGCGCTTTGGCGGCGCACCGTGAGGATCAGCAGCGCGGCGACCAGGCAGGCGGCGCCGGCGGCGAACAGGGCGGGGTCGTAGCTGAACCACAGCGTGCGCACGCGCCCGGCGCCGTAGGTGGCCGTGGCCGCGCCCAGCTGGTGGCCGGCGAAGATCCAGCCGAACACCATGCCGGCTTTCTCCTTGCCGAACGCGGCGCCGGCCAGCTTGACCGTCGGCGGCACCGTGGCGATCCAGTCCAGCCCGTAGAACATGGCGAACAGCGACAGCCCGTACAGCGTGAATTCGGAATACGGCAGCCACAGCAGCGACAGGCCGCGCAGGCCGTAGTACCAGAACAGCAGCTTGCGGTTGTCGTAGCGGTCCGACAGCCAGCCGGACAGGATCGTGCCGATCAGGTCGAACGCCCCCATCATCGCCAGCACCGACGCGGCCGGCACGGCGGCCAGGCCGGCGTCGCCGCACAGGGAAATGAAGTGGGTCTGGATCAGCCCGTTGGTGCTGAGGCCGCAGATGAAGAAGGTGCCGAACAGGATCCAGAAGGTGCGGCTGGCGCTGGCCGTTTTCAGCACGGCGAACGGGGTGGCCAGCGACAGCCGCATCGCCGCGGCGGGCGCGGCCGCCGGCGCGGCCGGGTCGGCGCCGTAGGGACGCTGGCCGACGTCGGACGGGCGGTCGCGCATCAGGAAGAACGCGGCCAGCGCCACCAGCGCGCAGCAGGCCAGCACCGGCAGCACGGCCATGCGCCAGCCCAGGTTTTCCACCAGCCACGCGCCCAGCGGCAGGAACAGCAGCTGGCCGGTGGCCGAACTGGCCGTCAGCACGCCGATGATCAGGCCGCGCCGCGTGTCGAACCAGCGGTTGGCGACCACCGCGCTCAGCACCAGCGCCGTCATGCCGGACCCGAGGCCCAGCACCACGCCCCACAGCGCCACCAGATGCCAGAATTGGCTCATGCCCAGCGCCAGCAGCAACCCGGTGCTGATCAGCGTGAGCGCGGCGACGACGACGTTGCGCAGTCCGAAGCGCTCCATCAGGATGGCCGCGAACGGCCCCATCAGCCCGAACAGGGCGAAACGCACGGCCAGCGCGGACGAGATCTGGTCCACGTTCCAGCCGAACTCCCTGGCCAGCGGTTGCAGCAGCACGCCCGGCAAGCCCAGCGCGGCGGACGAGGTCAGCGCCGTCAGGAAGGTCAGGGCCACGACGACCCACGCGTAATGGATGCCGCGGCGTTCCAGCCAGGCGGATAGGGACGGTGGGTGCATGGTTTCCTCGCGGTGACAGTTCCAGCCCAGATTACATTACGACCATAATTTAAGCAAGCGAAAAAAAGGCCCGCGCGCGGCGGGCCCCCGGTGCTGGCGGCGGCCGGACGCCGCCGCACACGGCTTATTTCTTGACCTGGATCGAGCTTTTCACCTCGGCCACGCCCTTCACGTTGCGCGCCAGCTGCACGGCCTTGTCGGCCTCAGCCTTGGAGGGCACGAAGCCACTCAGCATGACCACGCCCTTCACGGTTTCCACGTGCACGTCCAGCGCCTTCACGCCGGGATCGGCGGCCAGGTCGGCCTTGACCTTGGTGGTGATGACGGTGTCGCTCATGGCGTCGCCGGCGTCGCGGGTCTTGTCGCGGGCGGTGTCGGCGGCGGCCACGGTCTTGTCGCGCACGGTGTCGGTGGCGGCGGCGGTGCGGTCGCCCACGGTGCGGTCATTCGGACCGGCGACGCCGGCCGAGGCCACGGTCTTGCCGGTGGCGTTGTCCACGACGGCGATGGCCGGGGTGGTGCCGGTGGTGCCGCGCAGCTCGGCGATGGCGGTGGACTTGGCGGCTTTCGCCTCGCTCTTGCAAGTGCTCTTCGCGCTGCCGCTCAGGTCATCGCATTTTTCCTTGGCCAGTTCGTATTCCGCGTCGGCCACGTCCTCGCGCGCCTTGCGGATGGCGTTCGGCGTCGCCTTGTGCATGGCGACCGCGTCAGCCTCGGCCTTGGCGCGGGCCACTTTGGCCTCCTCTTGGCAGACGTCCTTGGCATTCTTCTTCAGGCTGTCACACTTTTCTTTGGCAACCTTGTACTCACTGGTCGCCTTGTCCCTCATGGCATCGTACGCGGCCTTGTCATTGTCCGCGGCGTAAGCGGTGCCGATGGCGCCGGCCAGTGCAAGGATGATGAATTTATTCATGATGGTACCCCCTAAGTGATGGTTAGCAGAGTCATTAAACCCCAGCAGCGGGGCACACTCTGTACGCTATCCAACACATGGCGCCATCAGTCCGCGCTCAGCATTCCCTTGTCCCACAGCGCGCGCGCCTGCTCGAACGGCGTGCCGTTGCCGGCGAAGGATTTGCCGTCGGCAACCAGTCCCAGCCAGTTGGCGGTGTCGTGCGACACATGGGTCGTGGGCTGGGCCGCGCGCACCGCGCTCAGCCATTGATAGACGTGGCCGTACTCGCCCGGATGGTTGCGCTGCATCCACGCCAGCGCGGCCAGGTCGGCATAGCCCTCCTCGCGGCGGGTGTCGCGCAGCTCCAGCGTCAGCTTGACGATCTCGGCCGGCACGGCCGCGTCCACCGGCGGCTCCTGGAAGCCCTTGGGCACCGCGTGCCAGATGCCCTGCGCGTAACGCCAGCAGTGGCCGATCTCGTGGGCCGTCATGGCCTCGATCATCAAGGCGCGGCGCGACTGGGGGACCTGGTCCAGCACCTCCTCGGCGGCCGGGTTGCCGCGCATGGAAAAGACCAGTTTGCAGCGGCCGCCGTCGAAGCCCATGGCCAGCGGCACGGCGCCGGGCGCGGCCTGGGGCTGGACGACGATGTCGATGGGGAGCCGCAGCTGCTTGGCGTACGCCAGCACCGGTCCGCCGGCCTGCAGCCAGCGCGCTTCGATTTCCGTCAACTGCGCCGCGCCGGCGAATACCGGCAGCGCCGCGACCAAGATAGGCAAGAAAAATTTGGACATGGTTCCGCTCCCTGAACAGGAACTATACATGCCCAACAGCAAGATGTAACACTTTGCCCGCCGCTGTTACAATTTATTTTCTTGGAGAAATAACAATTTCCCCCAACGCATCGGTGTCAGGCGCGACATTCGGACATTTCCTCGGCGGAATGTCCGAATGTCGCGCCTGACACCGATGTGTTTTTGTCAACTCAAAACTCTTCCCAGGAGTCGGCGGGGGCGTTGGCGACCTTGCGCGGCGCGGGCCGGACGGGGGCCAGGCGCGTGGGGACGGACGCGGCCTTCGGACGCGCCGGCGGCGCGGCGAACGGCGCGACCACCTCGCGCTGCGCGGCGGCGTCCAGCTTGAACACGCTGACCACGCGCGACAGGTTGCCGGCCTGGCCCTCCAGCGACGCGGCCGCGGCTGCCGCCTGCTCGACCAGCGCCGCGTTCTGCTGCACCACCTGGTCCATCTTGCCGATCGCCTCGTTGACCTGCTCGATGCCCGAGGTCTGCTCCATGCTGGCGGTGGAGATCTCGCCCATGATGTCGGTCACGCGCTTGACGCTGCCGACGATCTCTTGCATCGTCGCGCCGGCCTGGTCGACCAGGCGCGCGCCGGCGTCCACCTTTTCCACCGAGTCGTCGATCAGCGCCTTGATCTCCTTGGCCGCGCCGGCCGATCGCTGCGCCAGGCTGCGCACCTCGGTGGCCACCACCGCGAAGCCCCTGCCCTGCTCGCCCGCGCGCGCCGCCTCCACGGCCGCGTTCAGGGCCAGGATGTTGGTCTGGAAGGCGATGCCGTCGATCACGCCGATGATGTCGACGATCTTGCGCGACGATTCGTTGATCGAGGCCATGGTCCGCACCACCTCCTCCACCACCGCGCCGCCCTTCACCGCCACCTCGGAGGCCGACATGGCCAGCTGGTTGGCCTGCATCGCGTGCTCGGAGTTCTGCTTGACGGCGCCCGTCAGCTGTTCCATCGAGGAGGCGGTTTCCTCGATGTTGCTGGCCTGCGTCTCCGTGCGGCTGGACAGGTCCAGATTGCCGGAGGCGATCTCGCGCGAGTTGGCGGCGATGGTCTGCGTGCCGGTCCGCACCTGGCCGACGATGTCGACCAGGCTGTCGCGCATGCCGCGCATGGCCAGCAGCAGGCTGCCCTTGTCGTCCGGCCGCGTCCTGATGTCCACCGCCAGGTTGCCGGAGGCGATGTCGGCCACGATGGAGGCCGCGTATTCGGGTTCGCCGCCCAGCTGGCGCAGCAGCCCCCGGCTGATGAACCACGCGGCCGCCGTGCCGAGGGCGATCGCGATCGCGCACAGCACCACCATGAACACGGAGAAGCTGCGCGCCACGCTGGTGGCGCTGCCGGCCTGTTCGTGGCTGGTTTTCTCTTCCAGGTCGATCAGCTTGTTGACCGCCGCCAGCCAGTCCACGAACGCGGGCGCGGCCTGCTTCCGCAGCAGCGCGGTGGCCTCGGGCGCCTGGTCCGCCAGCCGCAGCTCGATGATCTTGGCGATCAGCGGCTGCGCCCTGGCCTCGCTGGCCTTGATGCCCTCCAGCGCGCTCCTCTCCTCCGCCGTCACGCCCTCGCCCTCGGCGATGACGCGGTCCAGCGGCGCGGCCGACTTGGCGTAGTTGTCGGCCAGCGTCTTGATCATCTCGACGTGCGGCCGGGCGGCGTTGGCGTCGGCCGCCAGCACCACGTCGCGCAGGGCGATGGAGCGGTCGTGCACGCTGCCGCGGAAATCGATCGCGTAGCGCTGTTTCACGTTGTTGACGTCGCTGATGTTGGTGAGGATGCTGTCGATGCGCTGCACGCGGTTGATGCCGAGCGCGGCGACGACGAGAAGCAGGAGGAACACCAGGCCGAAACCGATGGCCAGACGGGTGCCGATTCTTGTGCCTGAGATGTCCATGCTGTTTCCCTTTCGGAACAATTGAATTCTGGAAAGGGAAAATTTAGCACGCCCGCGCCCACCGCGCTTGCCGCATAAGAGGGAGTTTGCGGCGGGCCAAAGCGGTGGCCCGGCCGGCCCGCTCGGCTCACTTTTTCAGCAGGGCGTTCGCCGTCGGGAACGACGGCCGGATATCGTTCGGCACCGTCTTCATCCTGTCCAGCGCCTTTTGCACGTCGGGACGGATGACCACGTATTTCGCCATCATCTCCTTGGCGCGCGCGTAGTCGCCGGTCGCCTCGATGGTGAGGAATTCGCGGTCCAGGTCCAGCACCGCCTGCTTGATCTTCTTGAAGTCGACCGAGAAGACGCCGTCGCCGTGCGACACGAAGCCGCCCTTGTCCAGCAGGTAGTTGACCTGGATCGCCATGCCGCGCGCGTGCGAGTCGGCGAGGCCGAAATGCAGCGTGCGGAAGGCCGACGCCAGGAAGGTGGTGTGCAGCTTGCGCTCGGCCGCCTCGCCCCGCCCCAGCGTGGTGTCCAGCTGGCCCTTGTCCATCATGTGCATCAGCGCGTACAGGCCGGTGACGTCGGCCTTGGCCTCCTCGATGGTGGAATAGGCCTCCTTCAGGTCCTGGCGCGGCGTGGACGGCTGGCCGTTCACGGTGGTCCGGTGCGGGCCCAGCCCGTGCATGATTTCATGCGCGAGGATGTGGGTGAAGAAGGAATCGAAATCCACGTCCTTCTGGTCGGCCGGGCGCAGCACCAGTTTCGAGATCGGCGTCAGCGTGGCCTTGAACTTCTCCTCCTGGATATTCTTCAGCATCACGCGCTTGGAGCCGCGCTGGCCGATGATGCGCTCGTCGTTCGGCAGGTTGTAGGCGGCGGTCTGCACGCCCATGTTGCCGTCGCCCGCGCCGTACACCTGGTTCACCACCACCATGGGCGCGAGCGCGCCGACCTTGGGGTTGCGGTATTGCGGGTCCAGCGGCAGGTTGTCCTCCAGCTCCTGCATGTGGCGCGCGAAGAAGTCCAGCTTCTCGGTCTCCTTCCGGTCGCGGATGCTGACGTAGGCCTCGAAGGCGGCCTTGTAGCCGAACAGCTCGTCGTTGTAGGTCTCGTAGGGGCCGATGGTGACGTCGACCGGCGAGTCCAGGTCCATCCACGCGAAGTCGGAGGCGAGGTAGTCGTTGGACAGGAAGGCTTCCGCGCGCAGCGTCAGGAATTTGCGCAGCGACGCGTTGTCGGTGGCGGCGGCGGCCTGCTTCAGCAGCGCGGACAGCTTTCGCAGCTCGGGCTTGTATTCGTCCGCGTACTTCACGGTCTTGAACTTGCCGGGACCGTCGGCGCGGATGGTGGTGAAGAACCATTGCGCCTGTTCCCGGTCCGCCTTGGGCAGGCCGTTCATCCACGCCTCCAGTTCCGCCTTGGTGGCGCCGGCGGGATAGAAGTTGGCGCCCTCTGGCTTCCTGGCGGGGATGTCCAGGCCCGCGTGGCCGGCCGGCAGGAAGGAGGTGTTGCCGTCCAAAATGGACCACGGCCCCTTGTTCAGCCAGAAGTAGTCCAGCCGCGCCTTGCCCAGCGGCGTGGCGTCCTTCCTCAGCGCCGCCCACAGCGCCTCGTTGCCCTGCCAGCGCTGGCGCAGTTGCAGCACGTCGATCACCTTGGCCGCCTCGATCAGCTTGGCGATGGCGCGCCTGTCGCCGGCGCTCAGGCCGGACACGTCGGCCTTCAGCGCGACCGGCGCGTAGCGCGCGGCCATCTTGTTCAATTCGTCGACGCCGGCGGGGGCCGCGGTGGCGGCGCCGCCGGCGACGGCCAGCGCCAGGGGAATCAGGATGTTTTTCATGGGACCATTTTCAAGCTTCGGTGTCCCATTGTAATGACTCCCGCCGCGCCGGCCGGACTTCTCACCAGACTTTGTACACCTGCCCCGTCTGCGCGCCCTCCACGCTGCGGCTGTAGGCCAGGGCCACGCGGCTGGCTGGCACGGTTTCGAAGCCGCGGAAATACGGGCCGTACGCGTCGACCGACTCGTCCAGCAGCGTGGGGCTGACGACGTTGATGCGGATGCCGCGCGGCAGTTCGATGGCCGCGCCGCGCGCGAAGCCCTCGACGGCGGAGTTGGTCAGGCTGGCGCCGGCGCCGTTGCGGATCGGCTGCTCGGCCACGATGCCGCTGGTGAGGGTGATGGAACCGCCGTCGTTCAGCAGGTGCTGGGCGACCAGGGCCACGTTCACCTGTCCCATCAACTTGCTGTCCAGGCCCACGCGGAACTGCTCGGGCGTGAACTCGGCCAGCGGCGCGAAGGCCAGCGCGCCTGCCGTCACGACCACGGCGTCCGCCTTGCCGATCTTGCCGAACAGGGCTCGCACCTGCGCGACGTCCGTGATGTCGGCCTGGTATTGGCCGCTGTTGCTGCCCACGGTGACCACTTCGTGGCGCAGGCCGAGTTGCTCCACCACTGCCTTGCCGATGGTGCCGCTGCCGCCGATGACGATGACTTTCATGCCGTTCTCCTATGTGTTGGGTGAGTGGAGACAGTATGGCTTCCATCGCCACAGGAATAAATGAGCTAACATGAACAACATTACCAACCACTGGTTTGCAATCGACATGGATAAATTGCGCAGCATGGAGGTGTTCGTCGCGGCGGTGGACGCCGGCAGTTTCACGGCGGCGGCGGCGCGGTTCCGGATGTCGCCCGTCATGGTGGGCAAGCACATCGCCCAGCTGGAAAGCACGCTGGGCGCGCGCCTGCTGGCGCGCACCACGCGGCGCCAGGGCCTGACCGAGATCGGCCAGCAATACGTGGAGCAATGCCGCGCCATCCTGGCCCAGATCGTGGCTGCGGAGACGGGCGCCGAAGCCATGCGCGCCGGCCCGCGCGGCCGCCTGAAGATCACCGCGCCGGTGTCCTTCGGCTCCGAATGGGTGGGGCCGGCCATGACCGACTACCTGACGCTGCATCCGGAAGTGAGCCTGGACCTGAACCTGAACGACCGCATGGTGGACCTGGTGGACGAGGGCTACGACGCGGCCATCCGCATCGGCGACCTGGAGGACTCCAGCATGGTGGCGCGCGCCCTGTTCCCGTACGCGATGGTGATTTGCGCCTCGCCGGACTACCTGGCGCGGCGCGGCACGCCGCGCACGCCGGCCGACCTGGCGGGACACGAGTGCCTGGACTTCATGCACTGGCCGCACAGCGTGCGCTGGCGGCTGAGGGGCGCGCAGGGCGTCAACGGCGTTCCGCCCAGCCGCTTCCGCGCCAACAACGGGCAGGCGCTGCGCATGGCGGCGCTGCGGGGATTCGGCATCGTGATGCAGGCCGAGGTGTTGCTGGCGCAGGACATCGCGGCCGGACGCCTGGCGCCGATACTGGCCGAGCACCTGCCGGCGGCGCGGCCCATGCACCTGGTCTACCCGCGCGACCGGCAGGCCACGCCCAAGCTGACCACCTTCGTCGACTTCATGCTGGAGCGCTTCGGCCCCGCCGCCCGGCTGCCGTGGGCTGGCGAGCCGAGCCCCATTTGGGGCCATGGCGGGGGCGCCGAGCCCCCAAATGGGGCTCAGCTCGCTTGATGGCTGGCCTAGTGGCCGGCCTGCGCGACGGTCGCCAGCGCGCCTTGCGGCTGCCAGCCGGCGCCGAGGGCGCGGGCCACGGCCACCGTCGCCAGCAGGCGCTGGGTGTTGATCTGCGCCGCCGCGCGGTCCGCCGCCAGCGCGCTGCGCTGGGCGTCCGTCACGTCCAGGTAGGTCGAGATGCCGCGCTCGTAGCGCGCCCGCGCCACCAGGTAGGCGCGCGCCGCCGCCTCGCGCGATTGCGATTGCACCTGTTCCTGCCTGCGCTTTTGCTGCACGTCCGACAGCGCGTCCTCCACCTCCCGCAGCGCGGTCAGCAGCCTGCCCTCGTGCGCCGCCACCGCCTCCTCGTAGCGCGACTTGGCCAGCGCCAGGTTGGCGCGGTTGCGGCCGCCGTCGAAGATGGGCAGCGACAGGGCCAGCGGCCCCACGCTGAACTGGCGCGAGCCGCCCTTGACGATCTCGCTCAGGCTCTCGGAGGCGAAGCCGAAATTGCCCGTCAGGCTGAGCGAGGGATAGAACGCGCCCTCGGCCACGCCGATCTGCGCGTTGGCGGCGCGCAGCGTGGCGACGCTGGCGGCCAGGTCGGGCCGCTGCGACAGCAGGCTGGCCGGCAGGCCGACCGGGATCGCCGGCGGCGGCGGCAACGCGGCGGCGCCGGCCGCCGGCAGCCGCAGCGCCGACGGCGAGGCGCCCGTCAGCGTGGCCAGGCCGTGCTCCAGCGCGTTGCGCTGGCGTTGCACCTCCTCCAGGTCCGCCTCGGCGTTGGCGCGCTCGATGCGGGCGCGCGAGGTGTCCAGCTCGTTCGACAGGCCGGCGTTGAAGCGGGCGTTGACCAGTTCCTCCGTCTCGCGGCGCGTGTCGAGCGCGCCGTTCAGGATGGCGATCTCGGTGTCCAGCCCGCGCAGCTGCCAATAGGTGGTGGCCACCTGCGCCGACAACACCAGCAGCACGCCGTCGCGGTCCGCCTCGGCGGCCAGCGCCTGCGCGTCGGCCGCCTCCACGGCGCGCCGCACGCGCCCCAGCAGGTCGATCTCGTAGGACATCGACGCGCCCAGCGTGTAGTTGTCGCCGTGGATGGAGCGGTGGCCCAGCGCGATGCCCTGCGAGGTGTTGGCCGAGGTGCGCGAATTGCCGATCGACGCGCCGACGTTCAGCGACGGCGTGCGGCTGGCCTGCGCCAGGCCCAGTTGCGCCTGCGCCTGCACCAGCCGCTGCGCGGCCACCCTCACGTTCGGGTTGTCGCGCAGCGCGCTCTGTTCCAGGCGGTTCAGCGTGTCGTCGCCGTAGATGGTCCACCATTGCGCGGGCAGGCGCGCCTCGCCGGCCGGGCCGGACGCGTGCCGGAAGCCCGCGTCGGCGACGTTTTTCGGGGCCGTGAAATCCGAGCCCACCGTGGCGCAGCCCGCCATGGCCAGGCCGACGGCCGCGGCCAGTGTCATGCGTTTGAACGTGGTAAACATATGGTTTATACCTTTTCTGGTTAGTGCGCGCCGGCGCCGCCGCTGGCCGGGGATTTGACCTTGTCGGACAGCCACAGCACCGCGATGCAGGCCAGCAGCACCGCGCTGACGATGAAGAAGCCGTCGTTGTAGGCCATCACATACGATTCGCGGCGCACGATGCCGTCGATCGCCTTGAGCGCCTGGTCGGCGGCCATGCCGGCCTCGTAGCCCTTGCCGACAAAGGCCTGCGTCAGCGCGGCGATGCGCTCCTGCGTGGCCGGGGCGAAGGAGTTGATCGCCTCGCCCAGCCGCGCCGAGTGGAAGTGCTCGCGCTGCGACAGCGTGGTGGCCAGCAGCGCGATGCCGATCGAGCCGCCCAGGTTGCGCGTCATGTTGAACAGGCTGGACGCCGACGGCATGTCCTTGGGCGCGATGCCCTGCATGGCGAAGTTCGACAAGGTGAGCATGATGAAGGGCTGGCCCAGCGCGCGCACCACCTGCGACCAGAGCAGTTGGTCGTAGCCGGTGGTGGCGTCCATGTAGGCGTTCATCAGGCAGGACACGCCGAACAGCAGCAGCCCGAACGAGCACAGGATGCGGTTGTCCACCTTGGACGACAGCTTGGCCACGAAGGGCATGATCATCAGCTGCGGCAGGCCGGCCCACATGATCACCTCGCCGATCTGCATCGGCGAGTAGCCAGCGATCTGGCCCAGGAACAGCGGCAGCAGGAAGGACGAGCCGTACAGCGCCATGCCGAACACCGCCGACAGCGCGGTCGACACCAGGAAGTTGCGCTGCCCGTACAGGCGCAGGTTGACGAAGGGCTCGGCGCGCGTGGCGCTGGTGACGACCCAGCCCAGCACGCCCACCAGCGACAGCGCTGCGAAGGCGATGATGAAGCCGGACTCGAACCAGTCCTTGCTGTTGCCCTCCTCCAGGAAGATGGTCAGGCAGCCCAGGCCCAGCGCCATGAAGGCGATGCCTGTCCAGTCCGCGTTGCGCAGCAGCTTGAGCTGGGTCTTCTCGGCGTCCAGGCCGTAGGCGATGCCGCCGATCAGCAGCAGGCCGGGCACCCAGTTGATGTAGAAGATGGACGGCCAGCCATACAGCTCGCTCAGGTAGCCGCCCAGGGTCGGCCCCATGGACGGCGCCAGCGTGGCGGTCAGCCCGAACAGCGCCATGCCGATCGCGCGCTTGGACGGCGGCAGCTTGGCCATCACCAGCGTCATCGCCATCGGGATCAGCGCGCCGCCGGTGAAGCCCTGCATCATGCGGAACACGATCATGCTTTCCAGGTTCCAGGCCGCGCCGCACAGGGTGGAGAACAGCAGGAACAGCGCGGTGGTGCCCATCATGTAGGTGCGCGCGCCGAACACGCGCATGAACAGCGCGGTCAGCGGGATCACGACGATCTCCGCCACCAGGTAGGCGGTGGAGATCCACGAGCCCTCCTCCTGCGTGGCCGACAGGCTGCCCAGGATGTCCTTCAGCGAGGCGTTGGTGATCTGGATGTCCAGCACCGCCATGAAGGCGCCCAGCATGCCGGCGGCCACCGCGACCTTGGTGCGGCCGCTGACCTTGTCGCCGTCTTGCGGCAGCGCGGGCGCGGCGGGCGAGGTGATGGCGCCGCCCGGCGGATTGAGAGTGGTGCCGCTCATGGCCGCCCCTTAGTGCGCGGCGGCGCCGTCGTTCTTCAGCGAGACCTCGGCGATCACGGACATGCCGGGCACCAGGCGGCCGTCGAGCGCCTTCAGGTCCTCCGGCTTGAGCGTGATCTTGACGGGCACGCGCTGGACGATCTTGGTGAAGTTGCCGGTGGCGTTGTCGGCCGGCAGCAGCGCGAACTGGGCGCCGGAGGCGGGCGAGAAGCTGTCCACGCGGCCGATCAGCTCCCGGCCGGGAACGGCGTCCACGCTCAGGTGCACCGGCTGGCCCACCTTCAGTTCGGCCAACTGGGTTTCCTTGAAGTTGGCGGTGACCCAGACGTTGTCCTGCACGATGGCGGTCAGCTGCTGGCCGGGCTGCACGCGCTGGCCCACTTCCAGCGCGCGCTTGCCGATGCGGCCGGACACCGGCGCCACGATGCGGTTGTAGGCCAGCTGCTGGCGCGCGTCCTTGAGCTGCACGCGCAGCACGTTGGCCTGCGCCTTCAGCACCTCGCGCGCGGCGGTGGCCGCGCCGATCTGCGCCCGGGCGGCGGTGGCGCCGTCCTTGCGCGCGGCCAGGTCGGCGGTGGCGCCGGCGCGGGCCGCGTTGGCCGCGTCCAGCTCCGCCTTCGACACGGCCTTCATCTGGCTGTTGTACAACTGGCCATAGCGCTCGGCGTCCTGCCTGGCGCGCAGCAGCAACGCGTCCGACTGGGCCACCTGCGCGGCGGCGGCGCCGGCCTGGGCCCGCACCTGCGCGATCTGCGCGTCGGCCTGCAGCACTTGCTGCTCGGCGGTGGCGATCTGCGCCTCGATCTGCTCGACCTTCACCTGCTGGTCGAACGGGTCCAGTTCGGCGATCACGTCGCCCTGTTTGACCAGCTGGTTGTCCTCGATCAGCACCTTGCCCACCACGCCGGCGATGCGGGCCGACACCGGATGCACATGGCCGGCCACGAAGGCGTTCTCGGTCTCGACGAAATAATGGCCGCGGTACCACATGCGGCCGCCGGCGGTCAGCGCGGCCAGCGCGATCAGGCCGGCGACGACGAGCACGCGGCGGTTGCCGGGCGGGGCGGCCGCCGGCGCGGCCGGTGCGGCGGCTTGTGGCTGCGCGGCGGCTGGCGGGACGGCCGGAGGGACTGCGCTAAGCACTTTTTGCTCTGCTTGGTTGTGCTGGGTGGGCATGCGGCGCTCCAATTAATGAAATGGGATAGGAGCATTATTCGACAAAGACTTCGGCAAGTCAAGAAATGAAACGAGTTCATTTCATTTCTAGCCCCGGCGCCGGTTCTGCTAAGATGGCGGCTGGAACCCACCCTCATCGCCATGTCACGACTCCGCCAAAACACCCCCTCCCCGTCCGAGCAGGCCGCGCCGCCGGACTGCGCCTTCGCCCCCCCGTGCCCGAAGGCGCCGGGGCGGCCGCGCGCCGCCGACGCCGAGGCGCGCGTCCAGGACTTGGTCGAAACGGCGCGCCGGCTGTTCCTGAGCAAGGGCTACAGCAAGGTCAGCCTGGAAATGATCGCCAAGGAGGCCAGGGTGGCGGTGCGCACCATCTATGTGAAATTCGGCGGCAAGGCCGGGCTGTTCACGGCCGTCATCGGCGCCGGGCGGCAGAGCTTCTTCGCCAACATGGACGACCTGGACACGACCCGGCGCCCGCTGCGCGAGCTGCTGCTCGAATTCGGCGGGCGCTTCATGGCCCTGGTCAATTCCCCGACCGTGATCGCGCTGCACCGCATGGTGATCGCCGAGACGCACAGCAATCCGGAACTGGCCGCCGCGTTCTACGAGGTCGGCCCCAAGCAGACCCGCGACATCCTGATGCGTTTCTTCTCGCGGCCCGACGTGCGCCAGCGCCTGCGCGAGGACATGGGGGCGGAGGCGCTGGCCGTGCACCTGCTGAACTGCATCATGGGCGACCAGCTCAAGCGCTACCTGTTCGTGCTGCCGCCCATGAGCGAGACGGAGGCCCGGCAACAGGTGCGCGAAGGGGTGGACCTGTTCCTGGGCGGCGCCCTGCGCCCGTGAGGCGCAGTGGCGCGGCGGTATGTGCGCGAGCGCACTGAGCGAAGCTGGCCGCCGGCGCATCCTGTGTCTTTCAGACAGGAGGTTGTATGAGCAAGGTCAATCGGCTCGAATGGAGCAGGCAAGTGGCCACGCTGAACGAGCGTATCAGGGGATTCCAGGCCGATCCCAGCAAAGAGCGGCTGGAAGCCGCCATCGACGAATTGCGCGCCTACGCGGAGGCCGCGCGAGCGGGCGGCATCGAGATCCCGACCCGCTTCACCGCGAACTGAGCGCCGCGGCGCCGCCAACGAACCGGGATGCCTCCCGGTTTTTTTTCATCAAAGCAAAAAGCGCCCAGGGCTATTTTTGCCGCCGAGGAAAAAGCGCCCAGGGCTATTTTTGCTTTGGAGCATTTTTAGAGTAAGCTGGGACATGCCCGCCGACGATGCCACCAATCTCACCGCCGCCGCGATCCACCAGTCGCTGGCGGCCGCGCGGCCGCAGGCGCTGGCGGCGCTGTTGCGCCATTTCCGCGACCTGGACCTGGCGCTGAACGCCTACCGCGACGCCAGCCTGGCCGCGCTGCACGGCTGGCCGCGCTCGGGCATGCCGCGCGACCCGCTGGCCTGGCTGGTGACGCGCGGCCGCAACACGGGCCTGGACGCCATGGGCGGCCACGCCGGCGTCCGCCCGCCGGACCCGGACCCGCTGTTCGGCGCCGGCGCCACCATGCTCGATCCCGACAGCCACATCCCCTACCGCGACGACACGCTGCGCATGCTCTACATCTGCTGCCACCCGGAACTGCCGCCGTCGCACCAGATGGCGCTGGCGCTGCGCCTGGTGCTGGGCGTGCCGGTGGCGCAGATCGCGCAGGCCTTCCAGGTGCGCGAGGCGGCCATGGTGCAGCGCATCCTGCGCGCCAAGCGCCGCATCGCCGAGGAGATGACGCCGTTCGAGACGCCGCCGGAGAGCGTGCGCGCGGCGCGCCTGGCGGCCGTCTCGGTGATGATCTACCAGCTGTTCAACGAGGGCTACGGCGCCAGCAACGGCCGCTCCCACATCCGCGCCGACCTGTGCGAGGAGGCGATCCGCCTGGCGCAGCTGCTGGCCCGCATCTATCCGCGCGACAGCGGCGCCGTGGGCCTGGCCGCGCTGCTGATGCTGCAGCACGCGCGCGCCCCGGCCCGCATCGACATCCACGGCGCGCCCGTGCCGCTGGACGAGCAGGACCGCGGCCGCTGGGACCACGCGCTGATCGCGCGGGCGCTGCCGATGGCGGCCAAGGCCGCCGACTGCAAGCCGCTGGGTCCGTACCAGATCCAGGCGGCGGTGGCGTCCGTGCACGCGCAGGCGGCCACCGCGCAGGACACCGATTGGGCCGAGATCGACCGCCTGTATCGGGTGCTGGAATCGGTGCACAACTCGCCCATCGTCACCCTGAACCGCGCGGTGGCGGTCGACCACCTGCAGGGGCCGACGGCGGCGCTGCAGATGCTGGACGCGCTGGCCGGCGAACTGGCCGGCTACGCCTACTATTTCAGCGTGCGCGGCATGCTGTACAAGCGCCTGGGCCGCGCCACCGAGGCCCGCGCCGCGCTGCAGCGGGCCCGCACGCTGGTGCGCACCGCGCCGGTGGCCGACCAGATCGACATGACGCTGAATCTGATCTGAGAATCCGGTCCGCGCGGGAGGTTGAGTTGGTGGGCGTTTCGTGGCAGGATGCCTGCTTGACCAACCCAAGGCGGACCATTATGAGCACCCCTCCCACCACCGACGAGCAATTCTGGCAGTTGATCGATACCTTCATCAACACCGCCAACGAGAAGGCCCAGACCATGGACCGCAACGTCATCGGCCCCGCCCTGCTGTTCGCAGCGACCCGTTTCAACGCCTACATGCTGGCCATGGCGACCGGCAACGTCGAGGACTTCGGCAAGCAGAAGGAAGCGGCGATGAAGTACTACCTGGAGCAGCACGAGAAGATGTTGCGGGATAACTTCACCGACTTCGAGAGCAATTTCGAGAAATACCGTGCCAGCTGATTCGGAAAAAAACAACATGAGCACCGACAACCCCGACGAGCAGTTCTGGAAGATCGCCGACGAATTCATCCTGCTGGCCAACGAGAAGTCCCAGACCGCCAAGCGCGACCTGGTGAGCGCCAGCATGCTGTTCGCCTCCTCCCGCTACAACGCCTACCTGCTGGCGCGCGGCAGCAAGTCGCTGGACGACTACAACGCCCGCAAGGAGGAGGTGATCCAGTACTTCCTGCAGCAGTACGAGAAGATGTTGCGCGACAACGTGGAAGACCACGCCGTCAATTACGACGCGCACCGCTCGTCTTAAAAAAAACGCCCGGGTAACCGGGCGTTTTTATCTGTACCTGCTTAACGCTTGCGCGGCGGCGGCAGGTCGGTGCAAGTGCCCTCGTACACCTCGGCGGCCATGCCGATCGACTCGCCCAGCGTCGGGTGCGGGTGGATCGTCTTGCCGATGTCGGTGCCGTCGCAGCCCATCTCGATCGCCAGGGCGATCTCGCCGATCATGTCGCCGGCGTGCGTGCCGACGATGGTGCCGCCGATGATGCGGTGCGTCTCGGCGTCGAACAGCAGCTTGGTGAAGCCTTCGGCGCGGCCGTTGGCCACGGCGCGGCCGCTGGCGGCCCAGGGGAAGTGGCCCTTCTCGACCTTGATGCCCTTGGCTTTCGCCTCGTCCTCGGTGATGCCGGCCCATGCCACTTCCGGATCGGTGTAGGCCACCGATGGAATCACCTTCACGTCGAAGTGCGCCTTCTCGCCGTGGGCCGCTTCCGCCGCCACGTGCGCCTCGTGCACCGCCTTGTGCGCCAGCATGGGCTGGCCCACCAGGTCGCCGATGGCGAAGATGTGCGGCACGTTGGTGCGCATCTGGCTGTCGACGTTGATGAAGCCGCGATCGGTGACGATCACGCCCGCCTTGTCGGCCGCCAGCTTCTTGCCGTTCGGGCTACGGCCCACGGCCACCAGCACCATGTCGTAGATCTGCGGCGCGGGCGCGGTGGCGCCGGCCTCCGCCGCCTCGAAGGTGACCTTGATGCCTTCCGGCAGGGCCTCGACCGCGACCGTCTTGGTCTTGGTCATGACGTTGTCGAAGCGCTTCTCGTTGTACTTCTGCCAGACCTTGACCGCGTCGCGGTCCGCGCCCTGCATCAGGCCATCCATCATTTCGACCACGTCGATGCGGGAGCCGAAGGTCGAGTAGACGGTCGCCATTTCCAGGCCGATGATGCCGCCGCCGATGACCAGCATGCGTTTCGGGATCTGGCGCAGTTCCAGCGCGCCGGTCGAATCGACGATGCGCGGGTCCTCGGGCACGAAGGGCAGCTTCACCACGGCCGAACCGGCGGCGATGATGGCGTGCTTGAACTGCACCACCTTCTTCGTGCCGTCGCCGGCGGTGACTTCGATGTGGTACGGGCTGACGAACTGGCCGACCCCGGTGACGATCTGCGTCTTGCGGGCCTTGGCCATGCCGGCCAGGCCGCCGGTCATGTTCTTGATGACGCCTTCCTTGTACTTGCGCACCTCGTCGATGTCGATGGTGGGCTTGGCGAAGGTGACGCCGGTCTTGGACATGTGCGCGGTCTCGTCGATCACCGACGCCACGTGCAGCAGCGCCTTGGACGGGATGCAGCCCACGTTCAGGCACACGCCGCCCAGGGTGTCGTAACGCTCGACGATGACGGTGTTCATGCCCAGGTCGGCGGAACGGAAGGCGGCCGAGTAGCCGCCGGGGCCGCCGCCCAGCACCATCATGTCGCAGCTGATGTCGACCTGGCCGGTGTAACCGCCGGCGACCGGCGCCGCCACCGGCGCGGCCGGAGCCGCGACAGGTGCGGGTGCGGGTGCGGGCGCAGCGGGTGCCGGAGCCGCCGCCGCTGGCGCGGCGGAGGCGCCAGCGCCCTCCTCCAGCATCAACAACAGGCTGCCTTCGCCGACCTTGTCGCCGACCTTGACCTTCAGTTCCTTCACCACGCCGGCGTGGCTGGCGGGGATTTCCATCGAGGCCTTGTCGGACTCCACGGTGAGCAGGGACTGGTCGACCTTGATGGTGTCACCCACCTTGACCATCACTTCGATGATTTCGACTTCCTTGAAGTCGCCGATATTCGGTACTTTAACTTCGATCATCGTGTTCCCTTCACAGCAGCGTCTTGCGCAGATCGGCCAGCACGTCGGCCAGGTACGCGTTGAAGCGCGCGCCCAGCGCGCCGTCGATCACGCGGTGGTCGAACGACAGCGACAGCGGCATCATCAGGCGGGGCTGGAATTGCTTGCCATCCCACACCGGCTTGATCGCGGATTTCGACAAGCCCAGGATCGCCACTTCGGGCGCGTTGACGATAGGCGTGAACGCCGTGCCGCCGATGCCGCCCAGGGACGAGATGGTGAACGTCGCGCCTTGCATGTCGGCCGGTTTCAGCTTGCCTTCGCGGGCTTGCAGCGACAGTTCCGTCATTTCGCGCGCGATCTGCGACACCGATTTCTGGTCGGCGTTCTTCACGACGGGCACCACCAGGCCGTTCGGCGTGTCGGCCGCGAAGCCGACGTTGTAGTACTTCTTGAGGATCAGGTTCTCGCCCTTCTCGTCCAGCGACGAGTTCACGGCCGGGAACTTCTTCAGCGCGGCGACCGACGCCTTGATCACGAACGCCAGCATGGTCAGCTTGGCGGCGTCCTTGTTCTTGGCGTTGGCGGCGTTGGAGTCGACGCGGAACTGTTCCAGGTCGGTCACGTCGGCCTCGTCGAAGGTGGTCACGTGCGGGATCTGCACCCAGTTGCGGTGCAGGTTCGGGCCCGAGATCTTCTTGATGCGCGGCAGTGGCTGCAGTTCGGTTTCGCCGAACTTGCTGAAGTCCAGCGAAGGCCAGGCCAGCACGTTGAAGTTGGAACCACCGCCGGACGAAGCGGCTGCCACCGGCGCGGCGGCCGGAGCCGCCATCACGCCCTTGACGAAGTTCTGCACGTCCAGCTGGGTGATGCGGCCCTTGGCGCCGGTGCCGGGCACGCGGCCCAGGTCCACGCCCAGTTCGCGGGCGAACTTGCGGATCGATGGCGACGCGTGCGCCAGCTTGCCGGTGGCCACGGAGCCTTGCGACACTGGCGCGGCGGCGGCCGGAGCCGCGGCCGCCGCGGGAGCCGGTGCGGCCGCGGCGGGTGCCGCCGCCGCTGTGGGAGCCGCGGGGGCCGCCGCTGCCGGAGCGGCGCCGGCGGCGCCTTCAACGATCAGCACCAGCGAGCCTTCGGCGACCTTGTCGCCCACCTTGACCTTGATTTCCTTGACCACGCCGGCGTGGCTGGCGGGGATTTCCATCGAGGCCTTGTCGGATTCAACGGTGATCAGCGACTGGTCCTTGGCGATGGTGTCGCCCACCTTCACCAGCAGTTCGATCACTTCGACTTCCTTGAAGTCGCCGATGTCCGGCACTTTGACTTCGACCGGGCCGGCGGCTGCCGCTGGAGCGGCGGCGGGCGCCGGGGCCGCGGCGGCCGGCGCGGCGGCGGCGGCTGGCGCGGGAGCCGCGGCGGCGGCTGGCGCCGCGACCGGAGCGGCGGCGCCGGCGGCGGCGTCTTCCACCATCAGCAGCAGCGTGCCTTCGGCGACCTTGTCGCCTACCTTGACCTTGATCTCCTTGACCACGCCCGCGTGGCTGGATGGAATCTCCATCGACGCCTTGTCTGATTCAACGGTGATCAGCGACTGGTCCACCTTGATGGTGTCGCCCACCTTGACCATCAGCTCGATAACCTCGACTTCCTTGAAGTCGCCGATGTCCGGGACTTTAACTTCCACGATGCTCATAGCGTTTGCTCCGTCTTCTCTCATTGGGTCACCGGATTTGGTTTGTTCGGATTGAGGCCGTACTTGGCGACGGCTTGCTCCACCACGGAAGCGTCGATCTTGCCCTCTTCAGCCAGCGATTTCAGCGAAGCGACCACGATGTAGTAGCGGTTCACCTCGAAGAATTCGCGCAGCTTGGCGCGGCTGTCCGAGCGGCCGAAACCGTCGGTGCCCAGCACGCGGTAGGTGCGGTCCTTCGGAATGAAGGCGCGGATCTGTTCTGCGAAGGCGCGCATGTAGTCGGTGGTCGCCACGATCGGGCCGGAGGTGTCTTTCAACAGGCCGGTGACGTAAGGCACGCGCTGTTCCTTGGTCGGGTTGACCAGGTTCCAGCGTTCGGCGTCCTGGCCTTCGCGCGCCACCAGGGTCAGCGAAGGAGCGGACCACACGTCGGCGGCGATGTTCCAGTCGTTCTTCAGCAGTTCGGCGGCGAAGATGGATTCGCGCAGGATGGTGCCCGAGCCGATCAGCTGCACGCGCTGCTTGGCTTTCTTGTCGCCTTCCTGCAGCAGGTACATGCCTTTCAGGATGCCCTCTTCCTGGCCGGCTTTCAGGCCTGGGTGGGCGTAGTTCTCGTTCATGATGGTGATGTAGTAGAACACATCTTCCTGGTTGGTCACCATGCGGCGCAGGCCGTCGTGGATGATCACAGCCACTTCATGGCCGAAGGTCGGGTCGTATGGCACGCAGTTCGGGATGGCCGCCGCGAACAGGTGGCTGTGGCCGTCCTCGTGCTGCAGGCCTTCGCCGTTCAGCGTGGTGCGGCCGGCGGTGCCGCCCATCATGAAGCCGCGTGCGCGCATGTCGCCGGCGGCCCAGGCCAGGTCGCCGATACGCTGCATGCCGAACATCGAGTAGTAGGTGAAGAACGGGATCATCACGCGGTTGTTGGTCGAGTACGAGGTCGCCGCGGCGATCCACGAGCTCATGCCGCCGGCTTCGTTGATACCCTCTTGCAGGATCTGGCCCGCCTTGTCTTCGCGGTAGTACATCACCTGGTCCTTGTCGACCGGCTCGTACAACTGGCCTTGCTGGTTGAAGATGCCGATCTGGCGGAACAGGCCTTCCATACCGAAGGTGCGGGACTCGTCGACCAGGATGGGCACCAGGCGCGGACCCAGGGACTGGTCGCGCAGCAGGGCGGTGATGATGCGCACGTAGGCCTGGGTGGTCGAGATTTCGCGGCCTTCCGGGGTCGGCTCCAGCGACGCCTTGAACGCCTCCAGCGGCGGCACCACCAGTTGCTCGTCGGCCTTCATGCGGCGGGCCGGCAGGTAGCCGCCCAGCGCTTTGCGGCGCTCGTGCAGGTATTTCATTTCAGGCGCGTCGTCGGACGGCTTGAAGAACGGGATCTCGGCCAGCTTGTCGTCCGGGATCGGGATGTTGAAGCGGTCGCGCATTTCGCGGATGGCCTCGTCGTCCAGCTTCTTGGTCTGGTGCGCGGTGTTGCGCGCCTCGCCGGATTTGCCCATGCCGAAGCCCTTCACGGTCTTCACCAGCAGCACGGTGGGCTTGCCCACGCTTTCCTGCGCGTTCTTGAACGCGGCGTAGATCTTGTGCGGGTCGTGGCCGCCGCGGGTCAGGCGCCAGATGTCGTCGTCGCTCATGTTGGCGACCATTTCCAGCAGCTTCGGATGCTTGCCGAAGAAGTGCTTGCGCACGAAGGCGCCGTCCTTGGCCTTGTAGTTCTGGTATTCGCCGTCGACGGTTTCCATCATCACTTTTTGCAGGATGCCGTCCTTGTCCTTGGCCAGCAGGGCGTCCCAGCCCGGGCCCCAGATGACCTTGACCACGTTCCAGCCGGCGCCGCGGAAGTCCGCTTCCAGTTCCTGGATGATCTTGCCGTTGCCGCGCACCGGGCCGTCCAGGCGCTGCAGGTTGCAGTTGACGACGATGACCAGATTGTCCAGCTGTTCACGGGCGGCCATGCCGATCGCGCCCATCGATTCCGGCTCGTCCATCTCGCCGTCGCCGCAGAAGGCCCAGACCTTGCGCTGGTTGGTGTCGGCGATGCCGCGCGCGTGCAGGTACTTCAGGAAGCGCGCTTGGTAGATCGCCATCAGCGGGCCCAGGCCCATGGAGACGGTCGGGAACTGCCAGAAGTCCGGCATCAGTTTCGGGTGCGGGTAGGAGGACAGGCCCTTGCCGTCGACTTCCTTGCGGAAGTTCAGCAGCTGTTCCTCGCTCAGGCGGCCTTCCAGGAAGGCGCGCGCGTAGACGCCGGGGGAGGAGTGGCCCTGGATGTACAGCAGGTCGCCGCCGTGGGTGTCGGAGGCGGCTTTCCAGAAGTGGTTGAAGCCGATGCCCAGCATGTTGGCCAGCGAGGCGAAGGAGGACAGGTGGCCGCCCAGGTCGCCGTCGGCGCGGTTGGCCTTGACCACCATCGCCATCGCGTTCCAGCGCATCCACGAGCGCAGGCGCTCCTCGTATTCCAGGTTGCCCGGGCAGTGGGCCTCGTTGGCGACGGGGATGGTGTTGACGTACGCGGTGTTCGCGGAGAAGGGGATGTCGGCGCCACGGCGGCGGGCCAGGTCAACCAGGCGTTCCATCAGGTAATGCGCGCGTTCCGGGCCTTCTTGTTCCAGAACGGCTTCCAGCGCGTCCAGCCATTCTTTGGTTTCCTGCGCATCCGGATCGAGGGCGGTAAGGGCCGTGACCTGGTCGAGTTGAGCTGCCATGTAGTGAGTCTCCTAGTGTGAACGCCCTGCCCCGATCACCAGATCGCGCGGACGGTGCTGCGTGATTATTTACTAAGACTTCGGATTAGTGTGAAGATTCTAACAGCACTTTTCGTATTTTTCAAATTACGATAACGCATTTCATATAGTGGAAAATACTTATTGCCGACGCCGATGCGTGGCCCGCCTCCAAGCGGCGTCAGCCGGCCATGGGGTCTGACCCCAAAGCGGCGTCGGCCGTTGTTGTCCGCGCCGGGAGGGTCGCTCCGGCCTTATAATTCTGGTTTTCCCCTCCCACCCCTCCAAAATCATGTCTGCTCAACTGATCGACGGTATCGCCCTCTCCCAAAAACTGCGCGCTGAAATCGCCTCCCGCGCCGCCGCCCTGACCGCCCAAGGCAAGCAACCCGGCCTGGCCGTGATCCTGGTCGGCGAGGACCCGGCCTCGCAGGTGTACGTGCGCAACAAGGTCAAGGCTTGCGGCGACGTCGGCTTCCATTCCGTGCTGGAGAAGTACGAGGCGGACCTGGGCGAGGCGGACCTGCTGGCGCGCATCGAGGCCCTGAACAACGATCCGGCCATCCACGGCATCCTGGTGCAGATGCCCCTGCCCAAGCACATCAACCCGCACAAGGTGATCGAGGCCATCGCCACCTCCAAGGACGTGGACGGCTACTCGGTGCTGTCGGCCGGCGAACTGATGACCGGCCTGGAGGGCTTCCGCCCCTGCACGCCGTACGGCTGCATGAAGCTGATCGAGTCCACCGGCGTCGACCTGCGCGGCAAGCACGCGGTCGTCATCGGCCGCAGCAACACCGTCGGCAAGCCCATGGGCCTGCTGCTCTTGCAGGCCAACGCCACCGTCACCATCTGCCATAGCGCGACCCCGGACCTGGGCCTGTACACCCGCCAGGCCGACGTGGTGGTGGCCGCCGTCGGCCGCCGCGACACGCTCACCGCGGACATGGTGAAGCCGGGCGCAATCGTGATCGATGTCGGCATGAACCGGGACGATAATGGCAAGCTGTGCGGCGACGTGGACTTCGCGGGCATCAAGGAGGTCGCCTCGCACATCACGCCGGTGCCGGGCGGCGTCGGTCCCATGACCATCACCATGCTCTTGATGAACACCATCGAATCGGCCGAACGCAAGTAAGCTGCCAATAAGCCGTTTCGACCACATTGGAAAGCCATATGACTACTGAAGCCCTGAACAATCCCCTGCTGGACTTTTCCGGCCTGCCGCGCTTCGACGCCATCCAGCCGGAACACGTGACGCCCGCCATCGACCAGTTGCTGGCGCAAAGCCAGGCCGTGGTCGACCAGTTGCAGGCGGCCACCGGCGAAGTCACGTGGGACAACTTCGTGGCGCCGCTGGAAAACGCCACCGAGCTGCTGGGCCGCGCCTGGGGCATCGTCAGCCATCTGAACAATGTGGTCGACACGCCCGAACTGCGCGCGACCTACAACGAGAACCAGCCGAAGGTGACCGAGTTCTGGACCGCGCTGGCCCAGAACGAGGCGCTGTTCGCCAAATACAAGGCGCTGCGCGCCAGCGCCGGCTTCGACGCCCTGGCGCCGGCCCGCAAGCGCATCATCGACAACGCCGTGCGCGACTTCCGCATGGGCGGCGCCGAGCTGCCCGCCGAGCAGAAGGAACGCTTCGCCGCGATCCAGGAGGAGCACGCGCTGACCTCCACCCGCTTCTCGGAAAACGTACTGGACGCGACCAACGACTACAAGCTGACCGTCGAGGACGAGGCCGACCTGGCCGGCCTGCCGGACGACGTCAAGCAGGCCGCCAAGGCGCTGGCCGAGAAGGAGGGCAAGGGCGGCTGGATGTTCTCGCTGCACTTCCCGTCCTACTACCCCATCCTGCAGTTCGCCGACAAGCGCGCGCTGCGCGAGACCGTCTACCGCGCCAACGCCACCAAGGCCTCGGAGTTGGGCGAGGCCTTCAGCAAGCGCGAGGACTGGGACAACACGCAAAACATCGTCACCCTGCTGAAGCTGCGCGACGAGGAAGCCAAGCTGCTGGGCTACAAGAACTTCGCCGAGGTGTCGCTGGTGCCCAAGATGGCGCAATCGCCCGAGCAGGTGATCGCCTTCCTCGAGGACCTGGCCAAACGCGCCCGCCCCTACGCCGAGCAGGATTACGCCGAGCTGCGCGCCTTCGCCAGGGACGAGCTGGGCCTGGACGAGCTGCAAGCCTGGGACCTGCCCTACGCCTCCGAAAAACTGCAGGAGCGCCGCTACGCCTTCTCGGCCCAGGAGGTGAAGCAGTACTTCCCCGAGCACAAGGTGGTCGACGGCCTGTTCCGCCTGATCCCGTCGCTGTTCTCGGTCGCCATCCTGCCGGACCAGGCGCCGACCTGGCACAAGGACGTGCGCTTCTTCCGCATCGAGCGCGACGGCAAACTGATCGGCCAGTTCTACCTGGACTTGTATGCCCGCGCCGGCAAGAGCGGCGGCGCCTGGATGGACGACGCGCGCGGCCGCCGCGTCGGCGTGAACGGCGAGGTGCAGACGCCGGTCGCCTACCTGACCTGCAACTTCACCGAACCGGCCGTCGTCGACGGCAAGGTCCAGCCCTCGCTGTTCACGCACGACGAGGTCATCACGCTGTTCCACGAGTTCGGCCACGGCCTGCACCACATGCTGACGCTGGTGGACGAGATCGGCGTGTCCGGCATCTCCGGCGTGGAATGGGACGCGGTGGAGCTGCCGTCCCAGTTCATGGAGAACTTCTGCTGGGAATGGGACGTGCTGAGCCACATGACCTCCCATGCGCAGACCGGCGAACCGCTGCCGCGCGCGCTGTACGACAAGATGCTGGCGGCCAAGAACTTCCAGTCCGGCATGCAGACCCTGCGCCAGGTCGAGTTCTCGCTGCTGGACATGCACTTGCACTTCGATTACGACCCGGCCGGCGGCCAGGCCGTGCAGTCGCTGATCGACGACGTGCGCCGCAAGTTCTCCATCGTGGTGCCGCCCGCGTTCAACCGCTTCCAGAACTCCTTCGGCCACATCTTCTCCGGCGGCTACGCGGCCGGCTACTACAGCTACAAGTGGGCCGAGGTGCTGTCCGCCGACGCCTACGCGGCCTTCGAGGAGGCCGCGGCGCTGGGCGGCGGCGCCATTTCGGCCGAGACCGGCAAGCGCTTCCAGCGGGAGATCCTGGCCGTTGGCGGTTCGCGTCCCGCGCTGGAGTCGTTCACGGCCTTCCGCGGCCGCGAGCCCAGCATCGACGCGCTGCTGCGCCACAGCGGCATGGCGGCCTGACCATGCGAGCCTCGCGGATGGCCCTGCTGTTGCTGCTATGCGGCGGCATGGCCTCCGCGCAGATATACAAGTGGACGGACCAAAAGGGCGTGACGCATTTCAGCGACACGCCCCCGCCCGCCAAGGCCGCCCCCGCCGGCAAGCCGGTCGAGGTCAAGCACTACGACACCGGCCCGGCCACGCCCGCCCTACCCGCCGAGCTGGCCACCGTGGCCAAGGCCAGCCCGGTCACGCTGTACACCACCCAGGAATGCGACATCTGCAACGCGGCGCGCGCCATGCTGCAAAAGCGCGGCGTCCCGTACACCGAGAAAACCGTGCAGAACAGCGACGACATGGCCGCGCTGCGGCGCGCCGGCAGCGCCGGCCGCCTGCCCTACCTGCTCATCGGCCGCGAGCGCCAGACCGGCTTCGAGCAGGTCACCTGGGACGAGGCGCTGACCGCCGCCGGCTATCCCGCGCAAAGCCTGCTCCCCGCCAACTACCGTCAGACGCCGCCCGCCCCGGCCGCGCCGCCACCCGCCCGTACCGCCGAGACCACCCAGTCCGGCAAGCCGGAAAATCAAGCGCCGCGCACGCAGCGTTTGCCGCCGGTCAATGCATCGCCGGATTTTCAATTCTGAAACCCTGCCGTCGGTGTTGCCCCGGTTAAAATAGCGGATCGCCACCGCTTGCAAGATTGACCATGACCCGCATCGACTTCCACACCAACGTGCCCGACAAGATCGCCTACGCCTGCCGCCTGGTGCGCAAGGCCTACGCGGCGCGCAACCGCATCGTGCTGCTGGCGGACGACGAGCAGCAGCGGGCGGAGCTGGACGGCGCGCTGTGGTCCTTCTCGGGCGTCGATTTCCTGCCGCACGTGGCGGCCGGCGACGCGCTGGCGGCGGAAACGCCCATCGTGTTGACCGCCAGCGACGACGACGCGCTGCCCCACACGGATCTACTGGTCAACCTGTCGCGCCGCACGCCGGCCCACTTTGCCCGTTTCCAACGGGTAATTGAAGTGGTATCGTCCGAGGAACAGGACGCGGCGGCGGGCAGGAGGCGCTACGTGTCATATAAGCAACAGGACTATCAACCCACCCACTTCGTCGCCAACAAATCATGAGCCCCGCCCATCCATTCGACGCGTCCATCCCCGTGCTGACGGAGGTCTTGCACGATTTGCCGGCCACACAGCCCGCACTGGCCACCGGCGCGGCGGCGCGCGGCGACGGCGACGAATTGAGTGGCGGCGACATGGAAGCGCTGGAACGCCGGCTATCGGAGCGCATCCTGCAGCAACTCCAGGCCAGGGTGGACTTCGTGCTGGAACAGCGCATCAAGGACAGCATGGAGGAAGTGCTCGGCCACGCGCTGCGCGGCCTCACCGCGGAAATCCGCCACGGCCTGCACGACACGCTGGCCCAGATCGTCAGCCGCGCCGTCACGCAGGAACTGACGCATCTGCACGCGCAAAAAAAGTAAAAAAGTGACAGCGAAAATAACAACTCCCTTTGCGGGGCGGTTAATTTGTTGTACCTTCACGGCTTGTATAGCCAACAAGCATCGGCGTTGCCGTCCTCAATCTATCGGAGAATGTATATGCAGTTCAACAGCAAGCTGATTCCATTTGCCATCGCCCTGGCTTTCGCCGGCAGCGCGTCCGCGCAGGAAATCGTCAAGATCGGCCACGTCGCTCCAGTCTCCGGCCCCTCTTCCCACCTGGGCAAGGACAATGAATACGGCGCCAAGATGGCGGTGGACGACCTGAACGCCAAGGGCTTCAAGATCAACGGCAAGCCGGTGAAATTCGTGCTGCAGATGGAAGACGACGGCGGCGATCCCAAGCAGGGCACCACCGTCGCGCAAAAGCTGGTGGACGCCAAAGTGCAGGGCGTGATCGGCCACCTGAACTCCGGCACCACCGTGCCCGCCTCCAAGATCTATTTCGACGCCGGCATTCCGCAGATCTCGCCCGCCGCCACCAACCCCATCTACACCAAGCAGAAGTTCAACACCGCCTTCCGCGTGGTGGCCAATGACAGCAAGCTGGGCGGCACCTTGGGCAAATACGCCGTGGAAAAACTGGGCGCCAAGCGCATCGCCGTGATCGACGACCGCACCGCCTACGGCCAGGGCGTGGCCACCGAGTTCACCAAGGGCGCCAAGGGCCCCGGCGTGACCATCGTGGACAAGCAGTTCACCAACGACAAGGCCACCGACTTCAACGCCATCCTCACCACCATCAAGGCCAAGAACCCGGACCTGGTGTTCTTCGGCGGCATGGACTCGGTGGGCGGCCCGCTGCTGCGCCAGATGAAGGCGCTGGGCATCAAGGCCAAGTTCATGGGCGGCGACGGCCTCTGCACCGACGCGCTGCCGCGGCTGGCGGGCGACGCCGCTGCCGACGGCGTGGTGACCTGCGCCGAGGCGGGCGGCGTGCCGCCCGAGCTGCAAAAGAACATGGACGACTTCCGCGCCCGCTACAAGAAACTGTACGGCCAGGAAGTGCAGCTGTACGCGCCCTACGTGTACGACGCCGTGATGACGATGGCCACCGCGATGGCGGAAGCCAAATCGAGCGAGCCGGCCAAATACCTGCCCTTCCTGCACAAGATCAAGTACCAGGGCGTGACCGGCATGATCACCTTCGATCCGTATGGCGACATCAACAACGGCGCGCTGACCCTGTTCACCTACACCGGCGGCAAGAAGACCAAGATGGAAGTGGTGCAATAAGTTAATGTGAGAGCATCGACTAGCCGTCCGCGATCCGGACGGCTTTTCTTTTGGAGAAAGCAGCATGCAAATTAAGTTCATTCCGCTGGCGCTGCCGTTGGCGCTGACCCTGGCCTGCGCCGCCGGCGCGCGGGCGCAGGAAGTGGTCAAGATCGGCCACGTGGCCGCGACCTCCGGCCCGTCCGCCCACCTGGGCAAGGAAGACGAGTTGGGCGCCAAGATGGCGGTCGAGGACTTGAACGCCCAGGGCTTCAAGATCAACGGCAAGGCGGTCAAGTTCGTGCTGCTGCCGGAGGACGACGCGGCCGACCCGAAACAGGGCGCGGCGGCGGCGCAGAAACTGGTGGACGCCAAGATCAACGGCATCATCGGGCACCAGAACTCCGGCACCACGATTCCCGCCTCGAAGATCTATTTCGACGCCGGCATTCCGCAGATCTCCGCCTCGGCCACCAGCCCCGTCTACACGCGCCAGGGCTACAACACCGCCTTCCGCGTGGTGGCCAACGACAACAAGCTGGGCGGCACGCTGGGCAAGTACGCCGTGACCAAGCTGGGCGCCAAGCGCATCGCCGTGATCGACGACCGCACCGCCTACGGCCAGGGCGTGGCGAGCGAGTTCGCCAAGGCCGCCAAGGGGCCGGGCGTGAGCATCGTCGCCAAGGAGTTCACCACCGACAAGGCCACCGACTTCAACGCCATCCTCACCAAGATCAAGTCCAAGAACCCGGACCTGGTGTTCTTCGGCGGCATGGACGGCGTGGGCGGCCCGCTGCTGCGCCAGATGAAGGCGCTGGGCATCAAGGCCAAGTACATGGGCGGCGACGGCATCTGCTCGGAATCGCTGCCCAAGCTGGCCGGCGGCGCCGACGAGTCGGTGACCTGCGCCGAGGCGGGCGGCGTCACGGCCGACAAGAAGAAGGACCTGGAGGACTTCGCCGCGCGCTTCCGCAAGAAGTACAACATGGAGGTGCAGATCTACGCGCCCTACGCCTACGACGCGGTGATGACGATGGCGACCGCCATGGCCAACGCCAAGTCGGCCGACCCGGCCAAGTACCTGCCCTTCCTGCACAAGGTGCAATACCAGGGCGTGACCGGACCGATCAGCTTCGACAAGTACGGCGACATCAACAACGGCGCGCTGACCTTGTACACCTACAAGGACAACAAGCGCACGGTGCTGGAAGTGGTGAAATAAAAAAAGGGGCCGCGGCCCCTTTTCAAACTTCCAAAGCCCGGCGCGGGATCACTTCTGCGCCAGAACCCATTTCACCAGCGTCTTGGCTTCCGCCTCGGACACTTGGGGATTGGCCGGCATCGGGATCGCGCCCCAGGTGCCGGAGCCACCCTTGATGACTTTGCCCATCAGCTTGGCTTCGGCGTCCTTCTGGCCGGCATACTTCGCCGCCACATCCTTGAACGCGGGACCCACCACCTTGTTTGCGACCGCGTGGCAAGCCATGCAGTTTTTCGCCTTGGCCAGGTCCGCGTTCGCCATGGCGCTTTGCGCCGCGAAAGCCGAAACGGCCACCATACCAACCATCAGAACACGTTTCATCGTTTTCTCCATAGTAACTAACGCTATTCTACCGCCTTCTTACAACGCAGGGATCATACCGGTCGTTGACGTCCGCAACAATATCATCCCCCGTATAGCGCATTCTTTTGTAAGATGATGTAAGTGAACAAGGAGTTTCCCATGCCCATCATCCTGCTGATCGTCGCGCTGTGCGGCCTGCGTTATTTCGAAGTGTGGAAGTTTGCCGAGTTGTCGTGGTGGTGGATCGTCGGGCTGATGGTGTTCGCGTTCGTCTGGTTCGAGTTCCTGGAACCCATGCTGGGCCTGGACAAGCGCAAGGCCCACAACGTGGACGAGCAGCGCCGCAAGGACCGCGTGAAGCAGAATTTCGACAAGAAGAAATAAAAAAAAGGGGTCAGGTTCAATTAAAAATTGAACCTGACCCCTTTTCCCCTTTCCTGGCACGAAAAAGCCGGTCCGAGGGCCGGCTTTGTTTTGGGCGGCGGCAACTTGTCCGAATGTCGCGCCTGACACCGATGTGAAAGTGTTAACGCTTGAGCTGGGACAGGTCGCGCACGGCGCCGCGGTCGGCGGAGGTGGTCAGCGCGGCGTAGGCTTGCAGCGCCTGCGAGACGTAGCGCTCGCGGTCGACCGGTTGCCACGCGTCGGCGCCCTTGGCTTCCATCGCGGCGCGGCGGGCCGCCAGTTCGGCGGCGTCGACGCGCAGGTTGATGGCGCGGTTGGGGATGTCGATGTCGATCATGTCGCCCTCTTCCACCAGGCCGATGGCGCCGCCCTCGGCCGCTTCCGGCGAGGCGTGGCCGATCACCAGGCCCGACGAGCCGCCCGAGAAGCGGCCGTCGGTGAACAGCGCGCAGGCCTTGCCCAGGCCCTTGGACTTGATGTAGGAGGTCGGGTACAGCATCTCTTGCATGCCGGGGCCGCCTTTCGGGCCCTCGTAGCGGATGATGACGACGTCGCCCTCGTGCACGGTGTCGCCCAGGATGGCTTCGACCGCCGCGTCCTGGCTTTCGAACACGCGCGCCTTGCCGCTGAACTTCAGGATGCTTTCGTCCACGCCCGCCGTTTTCACGATGCAGCCGTTTTCAGCCAGGTTGCCGTACAGGACGGCCAGGCCGCCGTCCTGCGAGTAGGCGTGCTCCTTGTCGCGGATGCAGCCCTTTTCGCGGTCCAGGTCCAGCGCGTCGAAGCGCTCGGACTGGGAGAACGCGGTCTGGGTCGGCACGCCGCCGGGGGCGGCGCGGAACATCTGGTGCACGGCGGGATCGTCGCTGCGCTTGATGTCGTTCTTCTCGATCGCCTCGCCCAGCGTCTTGGCGTGCACGCTGTAGACCGAGGTGTCGAGCAGGCCGGCGCGGGCCAGCTCGCCCAGGATGGAGACGATGCCGCCGGCGCGGTGCACGTCCTCGATGTGGAACTTGTCGGTCATCGGCGCGACCTTGCACAGGCAGGGCACGTTGCGCGAGATGCGGTCGATGTCGGCCATCTTGAATTCGACCTCGGCCTCGTGCGCGGCGGCCAGCAGGTGCAGCACGGTGTTGGTGGAGCCGCCCATGGACACGTCCAGCGCCATCGCGTTCTCGAACGCGGCCTTGGTGGCGATGTTGCGCGGCAGGATGGTGGCGTCGTCCTGCTCGTAGTAGCGCTTGGCCAGTTCCACGATCAGGCGGCCGGCGCGCAGGAACAGTTCCTTGCGGTCGGAGTGGGTGGCCAGGATGGTGCCGTTGCCGGGCAGGGACAGGCCCAGCGCCTCGGTCAGGCAGTTCATCGAGTTGGCGGTGAACATGCCGGAGCAGGAGCCGCAGGTCGGACAGGCGGAGCGCTCGATCTCGGCCACGTCGGCGTCGGAGACGGTGCTGTCGCCGGCCTTGATCATGGCGTCCACCAGGTCCAGCTTGATGATCTTCTTGTTGCCGTCGACGACCTTCAAGACCTTGCCCGCTTCCATCGGGCCGCCGGACACGAACACCACCGGGATGTTCAGGCGCATCGCGGCCATCAGCATGCCGGGGGTGATCTTGTCGCAGTTGGAGATGCAGACCATGGCGTCGGCGCAGTGCGCGTTGACCATGTATTCGACCGAGTCGGCGATCAGGTCGCGCGAGGGCAGCGAGTACAGCATGCCGCCGTGGCCCATGGCGATGCCGTCGTCGACGGCGATGGTGTTGAATTCCTTGGCGACGCCGCCGGCCGCCTCGATCTCGCGCGCCACCAGCTGGCCCAGGTCCTTCAGGTGCACGTGGCCGGGCACGAACTGCGTGAACGAATTGACGACGGCGATGATCGGCTTGTCGAAATCGCCGTCCTTCATGCCGGTGGCGCGCCAGAGGGCGCGGGCGCCGGCCATGTTGCGGCCGTGGGTGGTGGTGCGTGAGCGGTATTGCGGCATGATGGAACTCCCAGGTTAATGCACAAGAGTGCCCTGCCCGCATCCCCGTGTCAAATATAAGATTCGCGGCCCTGTGATATTCTTCATATATCACAGCAACGAATTATCATGGTCTTCCATATGAACCTCGAACTCAGGCAGCTGCGCTACTTCGTCACCGTGGCCGAGGAACTCCATTTCGGCAAGGCCGCGCTGCGCCTGCACATGACGCAGCCGCCGCTGTCGCAGGCCATCCAGGGCCTGGAGGAGTTGCTGGGCGCGGCGCTGTTCGAGCGCAACCGGCGCGGCGTGGCGCTGACGCCGGCCGGCGCGGCGCTGCTGCCGGAGGCGCGCCGCCTGCTGGCGCAGTCGCTGGAACTGCCGGGGCTGGTGCAGCGCGCGGCCGCCGGCGAGGTGGGACGCATCGCGCTGGCCTTCGTCTCGTCGGCCGACTACAGCGTGCTGCCGCCCTTCCTGCGCGCCTACCGCGCCGCCTATCCGCAGGTGCAGATCACGCTGCAAGAGGCCACCTCCGACCTGCAGCTCGAGCAGCTGCTGCACAACCGCATCGACGCCGGCCTGTTGATCCCGCCGCTGCCGGACAAGGCGAAGGCCGAACTGGACTATCTGCCGGTGCTGAGGGAGCCGCTGGTGCTGGCCGCGCCCACCGGCCTGCCGGCGCTGCGCGGCAAGAAGAAGGTGGCGCTGAAGGACTTGCCGCCGCTGCCGCTGATCATCTTCCCGCGCGCGATCTCGCCGGCGTTGTACGACGCCATCCTGGGCGTGTTCCGCGCGGCCGGCGTGACGCCGGAGATCGGCCAAGAGGCGATCCAGATGCAGACCATCGTCAGCCTGGTGTCGGCTGGCATGGGCCTGGCACTTGTGCCACAATCGGTCTCGAATTTGATGCGCCCCGGAGTAGAATACCGCTCGCTGCGCGACCCGACACCGCTGGTCGAGACCGGCCTGGCCTGGCGCCGCGACAACCAGTCGCCGGTGCTGCTGGGCTTTTTGGGCTTACTGAGGAATTACTAAGGAACCACGTTTCATGCTGATACACCCGCTGCCCGACCCCATCGCCTTCGCCCTCGGTCCCGTCAAGATCCATTGGTACGGCTTGATGTATGTGCTGGCCTTCGCCCTGTTCGTGCTGCTGGGCCGGGTGCGCATCAAGCAGCCGCACATCGCCGCGCAGGGCTGGCGCAACGAGGACCTGGACGACATGCTGTTCTACGGCATGCTGGGCGTGGTGATCGGCGGCCGGCTGGGCGAGGTGCTGTTCTACCGTCCCGAGTACTTCCTGACGCCGCTGGAGATCTTCAAGGTGTGGAACGGCGGCATGTCCTTCCACGGCGGCTTCCTGGGCGTGATGCTGGCCATGTGGCTGTGGGCGCGCAAGTCCGGCCGCAACGTGCTGGACGTGTACGACTTCATCGCGCCGCTGGTGCCGCTGGGCTACGCCTGCGGCCGGCTCGGCAACTTCATCAACGCGGAGCTGCCGGGCCGCGTGGCCGCGGACCAGACGCTGCCGTGGGCCATGCTGTGGCCGAACACCGCCTATCCGCTGGCGCCCAATCCGGTGTTCCTGGAGGGCCTGCGCCACCCGTCGCCGCTGTACCAGTTGCTGGTCGACGGGCTGGTGGTGTTCGTCATCCTGTGGCCCTACGCGCGCCGCGCGCGGCCGCGCCTGGCGGTGGGCGCGATGTACACGCTGCTGTATGGCTGCGCGCGCTTCTTCACCGAGTACTTCCGCACGCCGGACTGGGAAACCAGCTTCGCCGGCTTCACCGTCACCTCCGGCCAGACGCTGTCGCTGCCGATGATCGTCGGCGCGCTGCTGCTGCTGGTGTGGTCCTACAAGCGCAACGTCATTGCAACAGGGCCTGTATCTTCTTCCACTGCGCGGGCGTGACCGGCGTGATCGACAGGCGGCTGCCCTTTTGCAGCAGCGCCATGTCCTCCAGTTCGGGCACGGCGCGCAACTCGGCCAGCGGCAGCAGGCGCGTCTTGCGCAGCGCCTTCACGTCGACCATCATCCAGCGCGGCTGCTCGCGCGTGGCCTTCGCGTCGTAGTAGTGGCTGGCCGGATCGAACTGCGTGTCGTCCGGATAGGCCGCGCTGGCCACCTCGGCGATGCCGGCGATGCCAGGCTGCGGGCAGCTTGAATGATAGAACAGCACGCCGTCGCCGACCCGCATGCCGTCGCGCATGAAGTTGCGGGCCTGGTAGTTGCGCACGCCGAACCAGGGCACGGTGTGTTTCGGCGCGGCCAGCGCGTCGTCGATGCTCATCTCATCGGGTTCGGACTTCATCAACCAATAAGCCATACCGTTCCTCTCTCAAAAAGACGGACGAAAAAAAGCGGCTGCCGCTTACGCTGACAACCGCTCTTTAGGAGTTTAGCCCCGCCTGTGCCGCTATGCCGGCATCCCGAACCAAAAGGCTCAAGGTGGTCACAGTTAGTTCAATTTCGGGTTCATCGGGCTAGCGACGCTCACTCCCATCAAACAAAATTCCGCGACCGGTGCATATAAATGGTTCAAGGAATATATGGCAACCGCGAACACCGCAGGGTGACACGGAGTTTACTCCTCTATCCGCGCCAGGGAAAGGGCTTTCGCCGATTAAAACAGAATTTCTTGGGGGGTCAACGCGCTGTCGAGCACTTTGTGCATGGCGGCGATCTTCTGCTGCACGTCCAGCATGGACATGTCGGACAGCGGACCTTGCGGCGCCTTGGCCGACAGGAATTCGGCCGCCATGCCCAGCGCCGCCATCACGGCGATGCGGTCGTTGCCCTTGATCTTGCCGGCGTCGCGGATGGCCGTCATCTTCTTGTCGAGGAAGGCGGCGGCCTCGCGCAGCGCGCGCTCCTCCTCCTCTTTGCAGGCGAGGCGGTAGGGCTGACCCATGATGGTCACGTCCAGGTGGATCATTGCGCGCCCTCGGCCGCGTTGCTTTCCTCGGCGGGGATTTGTTCAAGCAGTGCCGACACGCGCCGCGACGCCTCGGCCAGGCGCAGCTGGTACGCCATGGCCTCGGCCGCCAGCGCCGAATTGGCCTGGCGCAGCTGCGCGTTTTCACGGCGCAGCGCCATCGTCATGTCGGCCAACTGGTCGATTTTGTCGGAAAGTTCTTGGAATTCTGAGATCATCCCGCAACTATAGGACGCCTTGCAAACCCGCGTCAACCGCCGCACGACAATGACGTGCATATTTGAGGAAGTCCTCGGCGGAATGCAAAGTGTGACAGGCAAATCGTCGCCAATAATTGCATCGCAGGCCACGTTTTGGCGCCGCGCGGCGTGGAAAGCGCGCGGCGCGCGGCGCGTGCGCCCGCGCTGGTGGTGGGCAGCGTGTCCAGCGGCGTCACCTGCAATCGCAGTCCGGGCGCAGCTCCCGCCATGCGTATCGTGGCCATGGCGCTGGCCGTGTTGCCGTCCCTGTCGGCGGCGCGCATGGTGATCATGTGCGTGCCGCGCCGCGGGTCGTCACGTCCAGCACGGCGCCGTTGCCGAGCGGGCCGTCCAGGATGGAGGTCCAGCCGATGGCGTCGCCGTCAGCATGCCGTCGTCGACGTCGTGGGCGCCGCCCTCGAGCTGCGCCAGCGCCTCGGGCGCGAAGGCCGCGCCGTCCGCCGGCGACACGATGCGCGCATCCCGCGGCGCCTTCTTCGGCACGCCGAGCGGCGGCGAGGTGGCGCGTGTGCCCCACCTCGTGCGCGACCACCTCCCGCGCCGTTTCCACGCCCAGCCGGCTGACGCTGGTGCGGCCCAGCGCCGCGTGCGACGGAATGCCGCGCGCGATGCCGCCTATGCCGCCCGGCACCGCCGTGCGCACCATGCCGTAATAGGTGCGGTGCTCGCCGGCCACGCCGGCCACGGAGTCGAACAGGCCGTACAGGCTGTTGGCGTCGCGCGCCGCCGCCAACCACCAGTTCGCCACGTCGGGATAGTCCGAGCTCTGGCGCCGCACGAAGCTGTTGGTGACGTTCAGCGCCCACCTGGCGCGTGGCCCGCCGCCACCGACAGCGGGTCCCAGCGGTTGAAGTCGCCGGTGGGGTCGTCCGCGCCCTGGCTGTAGAAACCTTGTCTTTTCATACAACTGGATGGAGTTTGAGCGGCCGCAAGAGTGTGGCGGCGGGCGCCATTGCCGTGGCGCAAAAAACAAATAAGTTGATGCTTGTCTTGAAATACCAAATAACCGTCCCTATAATTGGCACTCGTTAGCCGAGAGTGCTAACAAGAATTCTGAGGCACCGGCACGGCACCGCCGGCCGGCGCCTCTTCAGCACGACAACCATTTGCTTAAAAGGAGTTTTGTATGAACCTTCGCCCTTTGCACGATCGCGTCATCGTCAAACGTCTCGACCAGGAAACCAAAACCGCGTCCGGCCTGATCATCCCTGATGCGGCCGCTGAAAAACCAGACCAGGGCGAAGTCCTGGCCGTGGGCAATGGCAAAGTGCTGGAAGATGGCAAGGTCCGTCCGCTGGAAGTGAAAGTCGGCGACCGCGTCCTGTTCGGTAAATACTCGGGCCAGGCCGTCAAGGTTGACGGCGACGAGCTGCTGGTCATGCGTGAAGAAGACATCATGGCTGTTGTCAACAAGTAATCCAACGATTACGACAACACCCACCGCAACATACTGAACACAGGAGAAACAAACATGGCAGCTAAAGACGTAGTATTCGGCGACGCAGCGCGCGCCAAGATGGTTGAAGGCGTGAACATCCTCGCCAACGCGGTTAAAGTCACCCTGGGCCCGAAAGGCCGCAACGTGGTGCTGGAGCGTTCCTTCGGCTCCCCGACCGTCACCAAGGACGGCGTGTCGGTCGCCAAAGAGATCGAGCTGAAAGACAAGCTGATGAACATGGGCGCGCAAATGGTCAAGGAAGTCGCTTCCAAAACCAGCGACAACGCCGGCGACGGCACCACCACCGCGACCGTGCTGGCCCAGGCCATCGTGCGCGAAGGCATGAAGTTCGTTGCCGCCGGCATGAACCCGATGGACCTGAAGCGCGGCATCGACAAGGCCGTCGCCGCCACCGTCGAGCAGATCGCCGCCCTGGCCCGTCCATGCACCACCACCAAGGAAATCGCCCAGGTTGGCGCGATCTCCGCCAACTCCGACTACTCGATCGGCGAGCGCATCGCCGAGGCGATGGAAAAAGTGGGCAAGGAAGGCGTCATCACCGTGGAAGACGGCAAGTCGCTGAACGACGAGCTGGACATCGTCGAGGGTATGCAGTTCGACCGCGGCTACCTGTCGCCATACTTCATCAACAACCAAGAGAAGCAAGTCGCGATCCTGGACAATCCATTCGTCCTGCTGTGCGACAAGAAAATCTCCAACATCCGCGACCTGCTGCCCGTACTGGAACAAGTCGCCAAGGCCGGCCGTCCACTGCTGATCATCGCCGAAGACATCGAAGGCGAAGCGCTGGCGACCCTGGTGGTCAACAACATCCGCGGCATCCTGAAAACCTGCGCCGTCAAAGCGCCAGGCTTCGGCGACCGCCGCAAAGCCATGCTGGAAGACATCGCCGTGCTGACCGGCGGCCAGGTTGTCGCTGAGGAAATCGGCCTGACCCTGGAAAAAATCACGCTGGCCGAACTGGGCCAAGCCAAGCGTATCGAAGTCGGCAAGGAAAACACCATCGTCATCGATGGCGCCGGCGACGGTTCCAACATCGAATCGCGCGTCAAGCAGATCCGCGTGCAGATCGAGGAAGCGACCTCGGACTACGACCGTGAAAAACTGCAAGAGCGCGTGGCCAAGCTGGCCGGCGGCGTTGCCGTGATCAAAGTCGGTGCCGCCACCGAAGTCGAAATGAAGGAAAAGAAAGCCCGCGTTGAAGACGCGCTGCACGCCACCCGCGCGGCCGTCGAAGAAGGCATCGTGCCAGGCGGCGGCGTGGCCCTGCTGCGCGCCCGCGCCTCGCTGACCGTCAAAGGCGACAATCCAGACCAGGAAGCCGGCATCAAGATCGTGCTGCGCGCGATGGAAGAGCCACTGCGCATGATCGTGCAAAACGCCGGCGAAGAAGCGTCGGTGGTGGTTGCCGCCGTGCTGGCCGGTTCCGGCAACTACGGCTACAACGCATCGAACGGCACCTACGGCGACATGGTCGAAATGGGTGTCCTGGATCCAGCCAAAGTGACCCGTTCGGCCCTGCAAAACGCGGCGTCGATCGCCGGCCTGATGCTGACCACCGACTGCATGGTCGCCGAGATCAGCGAAGACAAGCCAGCCGGCGGCATGGGTGGCATGGGCGGTATGGGTGGCATGGGCGGCATGGACGGCATGATGTAAGTCGGCCGCGCCGAACCGTCACCGGTTCAACGCTGAAAAGCCCGCAAGGTTTGCGCCTTGCGGGCTTTTTCACGTCCGCCGCGCGACCGTCCAGGACACACTGTGGCCCCGGGTGGACGATGCCGGAAAAAGGCGTGGAGGGCGCCGCGGGTCCGACGTATAGTGGCCCTTATACGTATCGTGAGAGCAACTTTTATCATGAAATCGACCTCGTATCCGGCCACGGCCTTGGCCACGGCCCTGGTCCTGGGCATGGCCGCCATGGGAGCCGCCGCGGAGGAGTCGTATGACTTCGCCTCGCTCACGCTGGAAGAACTGGGCAGCCTGCGGATCACCTCGGTGTCCAAGAAGCCCGAGCGCCTGGCCGGCGCGGCCGCCTCGGTGTTCGTGCTGACGCGGGAGGACATCCGCCGCGGCGGCGCGACCAGCCTGCCCGAGGCGCTGCGCCTGGCGCCGAACCTGTATGTCGCCGCCCGCAGCGCGCACGGCCACACCATCACCGCCCGCGGCTTCAACAGCAGCCTGGCCAACAAGCTGCTGGTGCTGATCGACGGACGCTCGGTCTACACGCCGTTTTTCGCCGGCGTGTTCTGGGACGTGCAGGACCTGATGCTGGAGGACGTGGAGCGCATCGAGGTCATCAGCGGCCCGGGCGGCACGCTGTGGGGCACCAACGCCGTCAACGGCGTCATCAACATCATCACCCGTTCCGCGCGCGACACGCGAGGCACGCTGCTGAGCGCCGGCGCCGGCCAGCGCGGCGTCGACGCCGGCGCGCGCCACGGCGCCGCTTTCGGCGCCGACGGCGCCTACCGGCTGTACGCCAAATACACCAACGACAACCACACCGAGTTGCAAAGCGGCGCGCCGGCCGACGACGCCGGCCGCGGCGCCCGCGCCGGCTTCCGCGCCGACTGGGGACAGCCCGCCGGCCTGTGGAGCGCGCAAGGCAATGTCTACCACGGACACGAGGGCCAGCCCCTGCCGGGCACCATCGCCGTCGCGGGCAGGAGCTTCCCGCTGGGCGTCATCTCGCTGTCGGGCGCGAACCTGCTGACGCGCTGGAGCCGGGAGAACGCCGACGGCTCGTCCCTGAGCGCGAAGGTGTACCTGGACCACACCAAGCGCGTGGTGCCGCCCACCTTCAGCGACCGCCTGACCATACTGGACGTGGAGGTGCAGCACGCCTTGCCGCGTTACGGCGCGCACAACGTGGTGTGGGGGGCGAACTACCGCATCGGCAACGAGGTCGTCGCCAACAGCGTCTACATCGCCTTCCTGCCGGCCAGGCTCAAGCAGCACTGGAGCAGCCTGTTCATCCAGGACGAGATCGCCCTGCTGCCGGAGCTGCGCCTGACGGCGGGCGCGCGGGTCGAGCACAACGACTACACCGGCCGCGAATTCCTGCCCAACGCCAGGCTGGCCTGGACGGTGACGCCCCGGCACACGCTGTGGACCGCGCTGTCGCGGGCGGTGCGGGCGCCGTCGCGGCTGGACGTCGACACCTACATTCCCGGCGCGCCGCCCTATGTGCTGGCCGGCGGCCCCCGGGTGCGCTCGGAAATCGCCACCGTCGCCGAACTGGGCTACCGCGGCCAGCCGCTGCCGCGGCTGTCGCTGTCGGCCACGCTGTTCCACGCCGATTACGACCACCTGCGCTCGCAGGAACTGGGGCCCACGCGCCGCTTCGTCGTCTTCGACAGCCTGCTGGAGGGGCGCATGCGCGGCATCGAGACCTGGGGCGGCTTCCAGGCCAGCCCGCGCTGGCGCCTGAGCGCCGGCTGGACCGCGCAGCACAAGCGGCTGACGCCCAAGCCGGGCAGCACCGACACCTCGTCGGCGGCGGCGCTGGGACAGGATCCGTCCCACCAGGGACTGCTGCGCTCCTCGTGGGACTTGACGGCCAGCACCGAGCTGGACGTCACGGTGCGCCGGGTCGGCGCCGTGCGCTCCCCCGTGGTGCCCTCCTACACGGTGGCCGACGTGCGGCTGGGCTGGCGGCCCCGGCCGGGATGGGAGGTCTCGGCCGGCGCGCACAACATCGGCAAGGCGCACACCGAACTGGGCGGCGCGACCACCAGCACCGCGTTCACCCGCGGCGTATACGCCAGGCTGGTGGTGCGTTACTGAGCCACGCCGTAGCGCGCGGCCGTGTCGAGAAAGCCGCGCCAGCGCGTGACCTTGCCGTCCTCGACGGTGAACAGGTGCATCCACTCGGTGGCGAAATCCCTGCCGGTCTCGATCGCGGTGGACTCCTCCCAGCCCAGCACGGCCACGTGGCTGCCGGACGCGAAGAACTCGCGCGGTTCGAACACGCGGATCAGGTCGGCCTTGGGGATCTCGGCGAAGAACTCCGCGACCTCCTCCCAGTTGCGCCGCCGGCCCGCGTAGGCCAGCGACGGCAGGCCGACGAATTCCCAGTCCACCTCGTTGGCGACCAGCTCCATGACGGCCGCGATCTCGCCCCGGCCAAAGGCGGCGTAGATTTGCTGTACGACTTCGGTTGGGCTTGCCATTTTGCGACTCCTTCAGGCCCGGGCTACCGCGCCTGGCCATTGAAGAGCTCAACGGGATGCACGCCATCGAGCAGTTTGCCGGTCCAGCTCTTGAGCTGCTCCGTATCCGCCGCCTCGATCAGGCCGGCCATCGCCGCGGGCAGTTCACCCAGCGACCGTTGCACCAACTCGCGGACGAGGTCTTGACGGGCCTGGCGGGCGCCTTGTTCCAGACCTTGTCGCAAACCTTGCTCAAGACCTTGCTCAAGACCTTGCTCAAGACCTTTCCGCAAGCCTTTTTGTATCGCCTCGTATTCGAACAGTTCCTCGAATGTCGCAAATTTGCGGCCGTACATGGCATGCACCTCCTCTAGCGTACTAGGTATCTTAATACCCTCGAATTGATGCTGCAAATGAGTCCGCACCCAGGATGCCACCGTCCGCCGCAATGCATCGTTTTGCTGCGAACCCAGCCAGCGCGAAATGAATGGAAGAAGCTCCAGTCCCTCGCTGCTGGGCATATGCGCCGCGCGAAACAGCGCCTTCAGGATATTGTCCGGAGGACCGCTAGCCGCCTTGGCGTAGCCGGCCAGGTCCACCAGCAGATAGCGCTGCCGCGGCTGAAGGCCTCGCAACCCGGCCGGCGCTGGCCGGGCCAGATCCTCCAGGCGCAGACTCGCATGCCAACGCTCCGCGCCGTTATATAGAACGAGCGGCAGGACCGGCGGCAGGGGATCGCCATTCCCCAGCGCGCCTTGCTTGAGCAAGTCCTGGTAAAGCAGGCCAATGTAGACCTGCATGCGCAGGGCCATCCAACGTTCCTGCCGCGACTGGAACTCGAGCACAAGATAGAGTTCTCGCGCGCCGCAGCGCACGCGCCAGACCATGTCGTCATGGCGCTGGTGGCCAGCATCGCTGGCGTAGCTGGCGTTGACGCGTTCACACGTGGCGGCATTGCACCGGCTGGCCCATGGGTAGGGCACGAAGCCGGCCAACAGCTCGCACACCAGTTCGGGATAGGCAAACAGCTGTCTGGAACTGGTGTCGTGATCGGCGCGCATACGAAAAGTGTAAGCCACGGGCGCGAACCGTTTGGGCGCGGCGCCGCGCGCCCGGGTGACGCTCCTCAACACAGGTTGCCGCCCCACCCTTCATGGTTTAGTATGGCCGCAACTTTGCGTATTTCGCTCCGCATCACCGATTCAGACAAGGCTCGTCCCACATGGTTCAGCGCTCTTCATCAAAAACCGCGGCGATCGCCGGAACGCTGGCGGGGCTGCTGGCGGCGGGCCTGGCCGCGTACTACCTCCACGGGCAACGCGCAGCTCAGCCGGCAGGCAAGCCGGTGGCGGTGGTGGCCAGCGCGGGCGGCGCGCCAGCTCCCGCGGCGCGCGCCGGCGCGCTGAGCCGGGAGCAGGCGGTGGCGGCGCTGATGGCGCTGCCGGAGCTGCGGGCCTGGTCGGAACGCATCGAAAAGAACTCGGGCGGCAAGGCCCGCGGCGCCGTCATGGAATACGACCCCGAACCGCGCGAGGTCAAGGGCAAGCGCTACTATCAGCTCAGCTTCATTGAAAACAGCGCCGACGCGGCCACCCGCTGGGAAAGCTTCCTGGTCGCCCTGCCCGACGGCGAAATCCTGGTCGACGACGACGACGGCGGCGAGGCGCTGACGCTGGACGCCTGGCGCGCTACCCGGCAGCCCCTGCTTCGGGCCGGCCCGCGCCAGTAACGGCGGCGGGCACGCTGCGCACGCGGCTTATCCACCAGATCGAAAAGGCGCTCAGCGCCATGGCCAGCCAGCCGTTGATGCCGTAGCCCGAGATACGCCCGGCCGCGTCCGTGCTCAAGGTCAGTCCGCCCAGCAGGGCGCCCACCCCGGTGCCCAACTGTTGCACGGCCGAATTGGCGCTGAGGAAGGCGCCGCGCCGCGCCGGTTGCGGCACCGTCGTCATCAACGCCTGCAGCGGCACGCCGCGGCCGGACATGGCCACCATGAAGAACGGGAACAGCGCCACCAGCGCCCACAGCGGCCAGTGCGGCAGATGCGTGAGCAGCAGCATGGGCAGCATGGAGAAGGCGGCGACGATGCGGTAGACGCGGTGCTTGCCCGCCCGGTCCGACCAGGCCCCCACGCGGCGCGCGGTGAACAGCGTGGCGAAGCCGCCGGCCAGGTATATCCACGCGACCTCGGCCGGCTTCACGCCGTAATTGGCCACCAGCACCGGCGAAATGAAGGGGATGATCAGCATGCCGGTCGCCATGTTCACGCCGGACAGCAGGAAGGCCCTCAGGTGCTCCGGCACGCGGAACATGGCCGCCAGCTCCGGCAACACCGCCGACGCCGGCGCCGGACGCGCCGCCATGTGCGCCGTCATGGACGGCATCACCGCCGCCACTGCGCACCAGATCAGCACCGACAGCCCCACCAGCAGGTAGAACGCCGAGGCCCAGCCGAAATGCGCCCCCATCAGGACGCCGGCCGGCACGCCCGCCACCGCCGCCAGGCTGAACGAGGTCATGACGATGCCGGTGGCCGCGCCGCGCCGATCGGCCGGCACCAGGTCGCTGATGATGGCCATGCCGATCGCCCCCAGCACGCCGCCGCTCAGGCCCGCGAAGGCGCGCGACAGCACCAGCACGTGGAAGTTGGGCGCCATCGCGCAGGCCAGGTTGGACAGCGTGAACAGCAGGAACATCGCCAGCAGCAGGCGTTTGCGGTCGAAGCGGTCGATATACGTCATGGCCAGCAGCCCGGAGGCGCCGGCGCACCAGGAGTACACCGACACCGCCCCGGACGCGGTGGCCGGGCTGATGGCGAACGCCTGCATCAACTGCGGCGCCAGCGGCATCATGATCATGAAGTCCATGATGACGGTGAACTGGGTCAGCGCCAGCAGCCACAAGACGATGCGCTCGCGCGCCGGAGACAAGGCAAACACCATAGGCACCCTTATTGAAGTTGATTGATATCGGCGGCGGCCTTGCTCAGGATAGCGCGGATCCGCCGCAGCCGCTCCTCGCTTGCCGTGGCGTCGCGCGCCCTGCCGATCACCGCCTCCTTCAGCGCGTGCATCAGCGCGCGCAGGTCGCCGGCGCCCTCGGCCGGCTCGCCCACGCGCGCCATCATCGCGTCCACCATTTGCCGGTTCTCGTCCAGGAAGGCCTGGCCCTCGGGAGTGACGGTGTGCAGCTTCTTGTTGCCCTCTTGGCTGATGGACACGTGGCCCATGTCGTACAGCATGGACAGCAGCGGGTAGATGGCGCCCGGGCTGGGCGTGTAGCCGCCGCCGGCGCGCTGCTCCAGCTCCTTGATGACGTCGTAGCCGTGGCGCGGCTTCTCGGCGATCAGTTGCAGCACGACATAGCGCATCGCGCCCGAATCAAACATCTTGGGGCCGCGCCCCCCGCCCCCTCGGTGGTGGCCGTGGCCGTGCATGTGGGGGTGGTGGCGGTGGTGACCCTTGAAAAAGTGGAACATGTGTTTCTCCATAAGATATATCGAAATAAGATATATCTTAAACTATTCATGGCGGAGTTCAAGGACTTTTTTTCAAGCGCGGCGGCATGCCGTATCATGTCGGCTTCACCACGAAGCCGACACCGATGTTCAAGAAACTACTGGCCCTGCTGGGCAAAAAAGCCCCGCCGCCCGCCGCCGCGCCGCAGGGCGAACCGCCGTCCGGACCGATCGCGCCCTACGCGCGGGAGGACCTGAACCTGGTCTACAACCTGCTGTTCTGCGACGACGCTTCGCTGTTCAAGTCCGGCGACGACGTCACCCGCGCGCTGTTCAGCGAGGAGGCGGAGCCCAAGATCGTGCGCGCGATCGCCGACGACGCGGACGAGGAAAGCCGCGTGCGCGTGCTGGCCTACAACTGGCTGCACGACAAGCTGCAGCCGGTGCCGCCCAAGGAAACGCTGGGTGTGGTGGTGGAGGTGGCGCTGGAGGAGGGGCTGGACGTGCTGGCGGCCTACGCCGACGGCACGGCGCGTTACATCAACCACACCGGCAAGGTGAGCGTGTATGAAAGCCACCCGCCCGAGATCGCGGCGCAGGCCAGGGAACTGGTGAAGGCGGCCAAGGGGATGGTGAAGACGCCGGTGGCCGGCATCCGCCAGCGCCACCTGCCGCCGGCCGGCGGCCAGGTGCGCGCCACGGCGCTGGCGTCGGACGGCCTGTACGTCAACCAGGGGCCGTTCGCCGCCATGGCGTCCGCCCCGCACACCGTGCCGGTGATGCAGGCCGCGCAAAAGCTGCTGGACCTGATCGTCGCCCAGGGCCGGGGCGACGGGCGGCCGTAAGGGCGCGGGCCGGCCGTCCCTTGGCCGTCCTTAGCTGTCCAGGTGGGAGATCAGCAGGCGGCGGCTCTCCGCCTCCACGCCGTCGCCGGTCTTGCGCTCCAGGACCAGCTCCGCGTTCTGCGCGTCCACCGAGATGCCGACCGACAGGATGTCGATCAGCAGCAGTTGCAGGATGCGCGAGATCATCGACAGGAAGGTGGTGCTGTCCTCCGTGTGGTCGACCGCCAGGCACACCGAGGCGCGCTTGCCCAGCGGCGACTGGCTGCTGGTGATCGCGATCACGTCCGCGCCGGCGGCGCGCGCCGCGTCCACCGCCTCCAGCAACTCCGGCAGCTTGCCCGAGTTGGAAATGGCGATCACCACGTCGCCCGGCTTGAGAAGCTCGGCCGCCAGCGTGAACAGGTGCGAATCGCCGTAGGCGGCGGTCGGAATGCGGAAGCGGAAGAACTTGTGCTGGCCGTCCAGCGCCACCACGCGCGAATTGCCCATCGCGTAGAACTCGATGCGCTTGGCCTTGGCCACCAGCGCGATGGCCTTGTCCAGCGAACGCACGTCCAGCTGGTCGCGGAATTTCAGGATGGCGGAGACGGTGTTGTCGATCACCTTCGCGCTCAGGTCGTGGGTGCTGTCGGACACGCGCACCTGGCTGTGGCGCACCGGGATGGCCCCGGTCAGGCTGCTGGCGAACTTCAGCTTGAAGTCGGCCAGGCCGGAGAAGCCCATCGAACGGCAGAAGCGGATCACGGTCGGCTGGCTCACCTCGGCCAGGCGCGCGATGTCGGCGATCGGCTCGTTCAGCACCAGGCGCGGCTGCTCCAGCACCAGCTGCGCCACGCGCTGCTCGGCCGGCGTCAGCTCGTGGTGCAGGTGCTGCACGCGCTCCATCAGCGTGTTGGCGCCGCTGCGCCCGCGCAGGTGCTCGGACAGGATGGTCGCCACGCCGTAGAAGGCCGGATTCGGCGTGGTGATCACATAGGTGGGGATCTCGGACAGGTAGCTGGTGAAGCGCCCCTTGGCCTCGAAGCGCGCGCGGAACGGCGACGTGGCGAACCACTCGCCCATGCGCGGCACGATGCCGCCGCCGATGAAGACGCCGCCGAAGGCGCCCAGCGTCACCGCCAGGTTGGCGCTGGCGCCGCCCAGCATGGCGCAGAAGCACTCCAGCACCTCCAGGCACAGCGGGTCCTTGTCGGTCAGCGCGCCGGCCATGATCTCCTGCGCGTTCAAGTCCTTCACGTTGCGGCCGTTGCGCTTGGCGATGGCGCGGTAGATGATCTCCATGCCGGGGCCGGAGATCAGGCGCTCGGTCGACACGTGCGGCCAGGTCTGCCACGCGTACTGCAGGATGGCGTATTCGCGCTCGTCGGCCGGCGCGAAGTTGGTGTGGCCGCCCTCGGAACCCAGGGTCACGAAGCCGTCCACCGTCGGGATCACGCCGGACACGCCGAGACCCGTGCCCGGCCCCAGCACGCCGATCACGGAATTGCTGGCGGCGGCGCCGCCGCCGACCTGCATCAGGTCGGCCGGCTTCAGGCCGGGCAAGGACATCGCCAGCGCCGTGAAGTCGTTCACCACCAGCAGCGTGTGCAGGCCCAGCGCGCGGCGCACCTCGTCGGTGGAGAATTCCCAATCGCGGTTGGTCATGCGCACGTAGTCGCCGCTGACCGGGTTGGCCACCGCCAGCGCCGCGTGGTTCAGGGTGATGTCGCGATGGTCCGCCAGGTAGGTGCGCAGCAGCGGCACGATGCCGGTGAAATCGTCGCATTTGAGCACGCGCACGGCGCGGAACTCGGAGGGACCGGTTTGCAGCGCGAAGCGCGCGTGGGTTGCGCCGATATCGGCCAGCAGGCGTGGACCGTCCGCGAATGCGGTGCGGCCCGATTTTTGGTCAACTTCAGCTTGTCTCATCGTCGATCGTTCTCATGCCGGAATAAAGCCCTTGAAGGCGGCAAGGATACCTGAAATACACGCAACCGTGGACAAAACAGCTACCCGGAGCCGCCCGCGGGGCGCTCCGGGACGCATCCTATCGCGCGTAACCGAACCAGGCGCCGTAAGGCGGCAGGGTGACCTGGCCGGCGGCGTCCACCTCGCCCGGCAGGCCGGGCTCCGGGATCTTCTCCGCGCCGGCCGCCTGCGGCAGCGCGAAGCTGGCCGGCGCCGCTCCCAGGTTGAACACGGCGATCACGCCGCGCTCCCCGTCCAGGTCGCGGCGCAGCGCCAGCACCGGCTCCTCGGTGTCGAAGAACACGATGTCGCCGCGCGTCAGTTGCGGCATGGCGCGGCGCCAGGCGATGATCTTGCGGGCGAAGGACAGCGGCGAGGCCGGGTTGTTCTCCTGCGCCGACGCGGCGCAGGCGATGTGCTTCGCGTCCACCGGCAGCCAAGGCTTGCCGCTGGTGAAGCCGCCGTTGGGCGACTGGTCCCAGGCGATCGGCGTGCGGCAGCCGTCGCGGCCCTTGAACTCCGGCCAGAAGGTGATGCCGTACGGGTCCTGCAACAGTTCGAACGGCACCTCGGCCTCGGTGAAGGCCAGCTCGTCGCCCTGGTACAGGCACGGCGTGCCCTTCAGCGACAGCTGCATCGCCAGCACCAGCTTGGCGAATTCCGGGCTCGGATTCTCGCCGCCCCAGCGCGACATCACGCGCGCCGAGTCGTGGTTGCCGACCGACCAGGAGGCCCAGCCATCCTTCACCCGCGCGCCGAACTGCTCGACCTGCGTGCGGATGTGCCGGGCCGAACACACCGGCGTCAACAGGTTGAAGCTGTAGGCCATGTGCAGCTTGTCGGTGCCCTCGGTGTACTCGGCCATCAGGGCCAGCGAATCGTCCGCGCCCACCTCGCCGATGGCGACCGCGCCGTATTCGTTCAGCAGCGTGCGGATCTTGCGCAGGAAGGCCACGTTCTCGGGACGGCTCTTGTCGTAGACGTGGGCCTGCATGCCGTAGGGGTTCACGTCGGACACGGTGGAGGTGTCGCGCACCAGCGCCGGCGGGTTGCTGCGCAATTCGACGTCGTGGAAGTGGAAATTGCAGGCGTCCATGCGCACGCCGTCCACGCCGCGCTCCAGCCAGAAGCGCAGCGCGTCCAGGTGCGCCTGCTGCACGGCGGGATTGTGGAAGTTCAGGTCCGGCTGGCTGACCAGGAAGTTGTGCAGGTAGTACTGGCGGCGGCGCGAATCCCACTGCCACGACGAGCCGCCGAACACCGACATCCAGTTGTTGGGCGGATTGCCGTCCGGGGCCGGGTCGGCCCACACGTACCAGTCGGCCTTGGGATTGTCGCGGCTCTTGCGGCTCTCCTCGAACCAGGCGTGGTTTTCCGCCGTGTGCGACATCACCTGGTCGATCATGATCTTCAGGCCCAGGCTGTGCGCCTTGGCGATCAGCTTGTCGAAGTCGTCCAGGGTGCCGAACAGCGGGTCGACGTCGCAGTAGTCGGAAATGTCGTAGCCGAAGTCCTTCATCGGCGACTTGAAGAAGGGCGAGATCCAGACGAAGTCCACGCCCAGCCGCGCGATGTAATCGAGCTTGGCGGTGATGCCCGGCAAGTCGCCCACGCCGTCGCCGTTGGTGTCCTTGAAGCTGCGCGGATAAACCTGGTAGATGATCTTTTCACGCCACCAGTTCGGGGCCGGTTCTTTGCTCATGATGGTTTCCAATGTGGGTGGGCGACGCGCCCGGGAGAGTGTTTGTAGACAATATACAGCAACACTTTTATTTTTTCAATCCAACGCCGACCCCGTCAAATCACGATATTTTCTTTTTAAATCAAATACTTATTTAATTTCACCTAAAAATATTCTTCATGAAAACGTAGTCAAACTACATAGAAAACGGTTTCAGTGGCAGAAACACAACTTGCATATACCAGTTGCCAAGCGCGGCACCTTCGGCATAGCATCCCGATCAGCTAAAACCCACGAGGACAATATGGCCAATCCACACACTGAAACCGAGGCGGGCAACGGCCCAATGCCCCGGCAAGTGCCGTTCATAATCGCCAACGAGGCGTGCGAACGGTTCAGCTTTTACGGGATGCGCAACATCCTCACGCCCTTCCTGATCAGCACCCTTCTGCTGTTCGTGCCGCAGCCCGACCGCGCCAGCGAGGCCAAGCACGTGTTCCACACCTTCGTCATCGGCGTGTACTTCTTCCCGCTGCTGGGCGGCTGGCTGTCCGACCGCTTCTACGGCAAGTACAACACCATCTTCTGGATGAGCCTTATCTATGTGGCGGGCCACGCCTGCCTTGCCGTGTTCGAGGACAATCTGCAGGGCTTCTATCTCGGCCTGCTGCTGATCGCGCTGGGCGCGGGCGGCATCAAGCCGCTGGTGTCGGCCTTCGTCGGCGACCAGTTCGACGCCACCAACAAGAAGAAGGCCAAGGTGGTGTACGACATCTTCTACTGGACGATCAACTTCGGCTCCTTCTTCGCCTCGCTGCTGATGCCCCTGTTCCTGAAGAACTACGGCCCGGCCGTGGCCTTCGGCATTCCCGGCGTGCTGATGGCCATCGCCACGGTGATTTTCTGGTCCGGCAAAAAACGCTACGTGCACATCCCGCCGGCGCCGCCCAATCCGGACTCCTTCACCAACGTCGCGCGCACCGCGCTGCTGGCGCGCCAGCCCGGCCAGTCGCGCCCCGGCCTGACGGTCGCGGTGGTCGGCGCGCTCGGCGCGCTCGCCTCGCTGTGCATGTCGCCGTGGTGGGGCTTCGTCATCGCCGCCTGCCTGGCGCTGGTGCTGCTGCTGGCCTTCGGCGGCATCGGCACCGGCATGCAGCTCGAACGCGCGCGCGGCCTGCATCCCGACGCCGCGGTCGAAGGCGTGCGCGCCGTGCTGCGCATCCTCATCGTGTTCGCGCTGGTCACCCCGTTCTGGTCCCTGTTCGACCAGAAGGCCTCCACCTGGATCCTGCAGGCCAACAACATGGTCAGCCCGCAGCTTTCGCTGTTTGGCTTCGAGTTCAAAGTGCTGCCGGCGCAGATGCAGGCCGTGAACCCGCTGCTGGTGATGCTGCTCATCCCGCTGAACAACCTGGTGATCTTCCCCCTGCTGCGCGGGATCGGCATCGAACCGACCCCGCTGCGCCGCATGACGACCGGCATCGCGCTGTCCGGGCTGTCCTGGATCATCATCGGCTGGATCCAGCTGTCGATGGACGCGGGCACGCCGATGTCCATCCTGTGGCAGCTGCTGCCGTACGCCGTGCTGACCATGGCCGAGGTGCTGGTGTCCGCCACCGGCCTCGAATTCGCCTACAGCCAGGCGCCGCCATCGATGAAGGGCTCGATCATGAGCTTCTGGATCCTGACGACGACGGTGGGCAACCTGTGGGTGCTGATCGTGAACTCCAGCGTCAAGAACGAAGCCGTGCTGGCGCACATCGCCACCAGCGGCATGAGTTCGATCGCCTTCCAGATGTTCTTCTTCGCCGGCTTCGCCCTGCTCACCGCCGTCGTCTTCGGCATGTACGCGGTGCGCTACAAGATGGTCGACAACTACCGCAAGGAAGTCATCCGCTAAGCCGCCCCGCCCCGAAAAAGCGCCCAGGGCTATTTATTCCGCGCCCTGGGCTTTTTTTCGCCCTCCGAATCAATCGATTACGAAGATTTGTCAACAAATACGCAACAACCTTCAAATTTGTTTACGCAATCGATTTCGTAAACGATAGACTTGCCTTCCCATTCACCGATCCGGAGGCACGCACCCTCGACCCCCTTCCCGCGCCATAAAGCATCACTTCCAATGTAGAAGTCATCGATAGCGGAGACAAACATGATCCAACAACTCGCAGTCCGGCTCGCCATGTGCGCGTCGCTGGCCCTGTGCGGCCACGCCTCGGCCGCCACCACCGTCAACAACAGCCAGCTCCACACCTGGTGGCACGACACCCACGAACTGAACAACAGCGCCCCGGTCGCCGACAACGCCGTGCGCCGCTCCACCGTCTACGACGTGCGGGTGGCGACCGACGCCGCCCAGGGCGCGCAGTACGATTCCTACGCCTACATGTCCATCCCCCGCGGAGGCCGCAACAAGTGGGGCTATTCGGACAACGACGGCGCCGAATTCGCCGACTCGGCCAACCTCACCATGAGCTGGTCCAGCTTCGTCTACGGCACCGACGTGTGGGTCCACATCACGCTCAAGGACGGCTCGTCGATCTCGTCCGCCAACGACGTGAAGATCCGCCCGTCGGCGCTGAACTTCCAGAAGGTGATGGTGGACAGCCACACCATCAAGGTGAAGGTGCCCTACTCCAGCAAGGGCTACCGCTTCTCGGTGGAGTTCGACAACCAGCTCTACACCGCCTACAACGACATGAGCGGCGCCAGCGGCGCCTTGAACAGCGCGGGCACCGGCAACGCGGTCCACACCGAGCCGCGCAACGCCATGCTGGTGTTCGCCGAACCCCGGCCGGCCGGCGACGAGGCCACGCGCCTGGTTCCCACCTCCGCCAGCGGCAGCATCCACTACCCCGCCCAGGGCATGGTCAACAACCTGGACACCATCACCCAGGAGATCGTCTACTTCGGTCCCGGCACCTACTACATGCCGTGGAACTACCACGCCAAGCTGCCCGCCAGCGTGAAGTGGGTGTACCTGGCGCCGGGCGCCTACGTGAAGGGCGCGCTGCAGTTCATGTCCGAGACGCAGGGCGTGTTCAAGGTGACCGGCTACGGCGTGCTGTCCGGCGAGAAGTACGTGTACGAGCCGGACACCGACAACTACTACGAGCACCGCGCGCAATCGAACTGCCACGCCAGCTGCGTCAAGATGCTGCGCTTCACCTCCACCAATTCGCAGCAGTACCTGGACCTGCAGGGCGTGACGATCTCCGAGCCGCCCTACCACTCCTTCGTCGTCTACGGCAACGAGGAGACCTTCCAGATGCGGGTGGAGAACTACAAGCAGGTGGGCAGTTGGTACTGGCAGACCGACGGCCTGGAGCTGTACACCAACGGCAGCATGAAGAACACCTTCTTCCATTCCAACGACGATGTGCTGAAGATCTATCACAACAATCTGGACATCGACAACACGGTGATCTGGAAGAACGAGAACGGCCCCGTGATCCAGTGGGGCTGGACGCCGCGCAACATGGACGGCGTGCACGTGAAGGACACCTACGTCATCCACAACAAGATGTACTGGAAGGACGAGAAGACCAACACCTGCGTCGTCAACGCCTCCACCCACTGGGACCCGAACGGCCAGCCGGACGCGAACAAATGGGTGCGCAACATCTACCTGGAAAACATCACCGTCGAGGGCATGACCAACTGCGCGCTGCGCCTCTACGCGCTGCAGAACACGGAAAAAGTCCACATCAAGAACCTGCTGGTCGACGGCTGGAACGACGTGGGCGTGTCGTCGCAGCAGAGCCGTTTCACGAAGATGGCGGCCGGCCTCGCGATCGGCAATGAAACCACCTCCAGCGCCGGGCTGAAACTGGAGAACTACCGCGTCGGCGGCCAATACGTGACCAAGGCCGGCGGCAACTGGCAAGGCTCCGCCCTCGGGCGCCTGAACTTCGACGGCGCGCTGTGGGACAACTGGAACGCGTGGGTGGGCTCCGGCGCGCCGTAGGCGCCGTCCCATCCACACGCAAGCGGGAGGGCCGCGGGGCCCTCCCTTCAACATCCTCAACATCATCGACATAGAGAAGAAACATGATGCATACAACCGTGGGCAAGTTCGCCCTGTGCGTGTCGCTGGCCGTCTGCGGCCAGGCCGCCGCCGGACAGCCGGCCGTCCAAACCACCGATACCGGCAAGCTCACCACCTGGTGGCACGCCGCGCATGAACTGAACGACAGCGCCCCCGTGGCCGACGACGCGGTGCGGCGCTCCACCGTCTACGACGTGAAGGTCGCCACCGCCGTCACGCCGCAACACCGCTACGACTCCTACACCTATATGTCGATCCCGCGCGGCGGGCGCGGCAAATGGGGCTACGAAGGCAGGGACGGCGCCGAATTCGCCGACGAGGCCAATCTCACGATGAGCTGGTCCAGCTTCGTCTACAGCGACGACGTGTGGGTGCACGTGACGCTGAAGGACGGCTCCACCATCCACTCGGCGGACGAGGTCAAGATCCGCCCCGGCGCGCTGAACTTCGAGAAGGCCATGGTGGACGAGCGCACGGTGAAGATCCGCGTGCCTTATTCGCCGGACGGCTACCGCTTCTCCGTGGAGTTCGACAACCAGCTCTACACCGCCTACAACGACCTCGCCGGCGTCTCCGGCGAATTGAACAGCGCGGGCAACGGCGCCGCCGTGCACACCGAGCCGCGCAACGCCATGCTGGTCTTCGCCGAGCCGCGCCTGACGGGCCAGAAAGCCAGGGAGCTGATACCGAATCCGTCCAGCGGGGCCATCTACTATCCGCCCCAGGGCCGGATCGACAACCTGGACGCCATCACGCAGGACACCGTCTACTTCAAGCCCGGCACCTATTACATGCCGTGGAACTACCACGCCAAACTGCCCGCCAGCGTGAAGTGGGTGTACCTGGCGCCGGGCGCCTACGTGAAGGGCGCGTTCCAGTTCATGTCCGAAACGCAGAAGCGCTTCAAGGTGACGGGCTACGGCGTGCTGTCCGGCGAGAAGTACGTGTACGAACCGGATACAGACAACCACTACCAGCACCGCGCGCAGTCGAACTGCCACGGCAGCTGCGTCAAGATGCTGCGCTTCAGCTCCACCGACGCGCAACAGGAGCTGGACCTGCAGGGCGTGACCATCGCCGAGCCGCCCTACCACTCCTTCGTCGTCTACGGCAACGAGGACACCTTCAAGATGCGCGTCGACAGCTACAAGCAGGTGGGCGGCTGGTACTGGCAGACCGACGGCATCGAGCTGTACACCGGCGGCGCCATGCGGAACACCTTCTTCCACGCCAACGACGACGTGCTGAAGATCTATCACAGCAACCTGGACATCTCGAACACGGTGATCTGGAAGAACGAGAACGGCCCGGTGATCCAGTGGGGCTGGTCGCCGCGCGATATCGACAATGTGCACGTGAAGGACACCCACGTCATCCACAACCGCATGTACTGGAAGGACGAGAAGATCAACACCTGCGTGCTGAACGCCTCGCCGCACTGGGACGCGAACGGGCGGCCGGACGCCTCGAAGTGGGTGCGCAACCTGTTCTTCGAGAACATCACGGTCGAGGGAAAGACCAACTGCGCGATCCGCCTGTACGCCTTGCAGAACACGGAGAAGGTGCACGTCAAGAATCTGCTGATCGACGGCTGGAACGAGCTGCCCCACACCGCGCAGGCCAGCCGCTTCCGCAAGCTGTCCGGCGCGCTCGCCATCGGCAACGAGGCCGCCAACGGCGCGGGCCTCAAGCTGGAGAACTACCGCGTGGGCGGCGAGTACGTCACCAAGCACGGCGACAACTGGCGGGACAGCGCGCTGGGACGCCTGAACTTCGACGGCGAACTGTGGGACAGCTGGAACGCCTGGGTGGGCGACGGCGCGCCGTGATCCGCTGGCGGCAACAAGGGCCAAAGGCGTAGATTCCGTAGTAAAGCTACAGTATTTGGATTACCATATCGGGGTAATTTAAGCTGCAATACCCAATTTTGTAGCCCTACTACCTAAAATACAAATCTAGCGGAGAAAAGTCTATGGCCGGGAAGTCACAGGGCGTGCGTGGTCACGGGGGTAAATTGTCGCTGGGCGCGGCGCTGGTGCTGACGGCTTTCGGCGCCCAGGCGCAAACCGGCGCGCCGGACCTGGCCAGCTGCGACGCGCCGTTCCAGACCGTGTTGCAGCAATCGGCCGCCTTCGACGCGCGCGCCGTGTGGCTGGACCGGCAACTGGCGAAATGGCCGGGCGCCGACGCCGCCTCGTCGTTCAAGCTGTATCACTCCGCCACCGGCCGCATCGACGCGTCGCCGGGCGCGAGGGTCGGTGGCGCGGACGGCTCGCTCGCGATGACGCCGCACACGGGCGGGATTCCCGCGCACCTGGCGGCGCGCTTCAAGTACCTCGCCGCCGGCCCCGTGCTGGCGGTGTCCGCCGCCGACCAGGCGCGACTGCCCTCGCTGCTCAAGGGGCAGTTGGTGCTGGTGCGGGAAGCCGCCGACGGCACCGTGCGCGACGCCACCACCTTGCAGACCGCCGGCGCGCTGGACGACATCTACGCCGCCGCGAACCAGGTGGACGGCCTGGGCGTCACCGTGGGCAAGGCCCGCACCGGCTTCAAGCTGTGGGCGCCCACCGCGCGCCAAGCGGCGCTCTGCGTCTACGACACCGGCGACGCCAAGGCCTCGTCCATCGAAGCGCTGCGCTTCGACACGGCCACCGGCGTCTGGTCCGCCAACAAGCGCGCCGACCTGTCGGGCAAATATTACAAATACCTGGTGGACGTGGTCGCGCCGGGCATGGGACTGGTGCGCAACGCGGTGACCGATCCCTATTCCGTCAGCCTGACCACCGATTCCCGGCGCAGCTACATCGCGGACCTGGACGCGCCCAAACTGAAGCCGGCGGGCTGGGACAAGGCCAGGCCGCCGACGAAGGTTGCCGCGCAAACCGACATGTCGGTCTACGAACTGCACGTGCGCGACTTCTCCATCAACGACGCCACCGTGAGCGCGGCCAACCGCGGCAAGTACACGGCCTTCACGGAGGCCGGCTCGAACGGCATGAAGCACCTGGCCGCGCTGAGCAAGGCCGGCCTCACCGATATCCACCTGCTGCCCGTCTACGACATCGGCTCGGTGCCGGAGAAGAACTGCGCCGAGCCCAGGCCCGCCGGCGCGCCGGACGGCGATAGCCAGCAGGCGCTGGTCGCCGCCACGCAGGGCAAGGACTGCTACAACTGGGGCTACGATCCCTACCACTACAGCGCGCCCGAGGGCAGCTACGCCACCGATCCCGCCGACGGCGCGCGCCGCGTCATCGAGTTCCGCCAGATGGTGATGGCGCTGCACAAGGCCGGCCTGCGGGTGGGCATGGACGTGGTGTACAACCACACCTACATCGCCGGCCAGAACGAGAAGTCCGTGCTGGACCGCGTGGTGCCGGGCTATTACCACCGCCTCGACGCCAAGGGCGGCATCGAGCGCTCCACCTGCTGCGACAACACGGCCACCGAGAACATGATGATGGCCAAGCTGATGATCGATTCGGCCGAGCTGTGGACGCGCCACTACAAGATCGATTCCTTCCGCTTCGACCTGATGGGCCACCAGCCGCGCGCGGCGATGGAAGCGCTGCAGACGCGCGTGGACAAGGCCGCCGGCCGGCCGGTCAACCTGATCGGCGAGGGCTGGAACTTCGGCGAAGTGGAGAACGGCGCGCGCTTCGTGCAGGCCTCGCAGCTGTCGCTGAACGGCAGCGGCATCGGCACCTTCAGCGACCGTGGCCGCGACGCGGTGCGCGGCGGCGGGGCGGGCGACGGCGGCAACGACATGTTCGCGCGCCAGGGCTATATCAACGGCCTGGTCTACGACGCCAACACCCACGCCGGCCAGCGCCCGCAGGAGGACTTGCTGCGCGCGTCCGACCTGGTGAAAGTGGGCCTGGCCGGCACCTTGCGCACCTACCAGCTGAAGACCTACAAGGACGCCGTGCAGGAGCTGCAAGCCATCGACTACGCGGGCCAGCCGGCCGGCTACGCCAGCGAGCCCTCCGAAGTGGTGAACTACGTGGAGAACCACGACAACCAGACGCTGTACGACGTGAACGTGTTCAAGCTGCCGGTGTCCACCAGCGGCGCCGACCGCGCGCGGGTGCAGATCCTGGGCGCGGCCATCAACACCTTCAGCCAGGGCGTGGCCTATTACCACGCGGGCATGGACATCCTGCGGTCCAAGTCCCTGGACCGCAACAGCTTCGAGTCGGGCGACTGGTTCAACCGCCTGGACTGGACCTACCAGGACAACTACTACGGCGTGGGCCTGCCGCCGGCGGCGGACAACGGCAAGGACTACGCGCTGCTCAAGCCCTTGCTGGCGAACGCGGCGATCAAGCCCGCGCCGGCCGACATCGCCTTCGCGCGCGACGCGTTCAGGGACCTGCTGAGGATACGCGGCGGCAGCACGCTGTTCCGCATGCGCACGGCGGCCGACATCAAGCGGCGCCTGCATTTCCTCAACACCGGCTCGGCGCAGGTGCCGACCGTGGTGGCGGCGCGCCTGGATGGCGCGGGCTACGCCGGCGCGGGATTCAAGACGGTGACCTACCTGATCAACGTGGACAAGGTTGAGCAGAGCATCGTGGCCGAGGGGGAGAAGGGCAAGCGCTACCGCCTGCATCCGGTGCACACGGCGGCCGGCGCGGCGGACCAGCGCGCGAAGGAGGCGCGTTACGACGGCGCGACGGGACGGTTCACCGTGCCGGCGCGCACCGCCGTGGTGTTCGTGGAATAATCAAACCAACGGCAAAGCGAGGGTCAGACCCCTTGGGTCTGACCCTGGATTCCGCAACTGGTTTTAAGGCGCGATCAGCGCCACGCCACCCTTGACCGGCAGCGTCACTTCCCCGTTCCTCACCACCGCGCTGGCGCCCGAGTAGTAGTCCTTCACCTTCTGCCCGTCGGCGAACGCGCCCCCCACCTTGATGGTGCTGCGCGCGGCCGCCGGCACGTCCAGCGCCACCACCACCTTGTCGCTCACGCCGTTCTTCTCGTAGACGCGCTTGAAGGTGTACGGCCGCTCCGCCACCTTCTCGTGCACGCCCGCGCCGACGGCAGGATGCGCGCGGCGGAACCGGCCCAGCTTGCCCCAGTGCGCGCGCACGTCGGCGATCCTGTAGCCCGCGCCCCCATCCTTGCGGGCCACGTTCTTCGCCAGCTCGTCCCAGTTCATGAAGGAGCGCAGCTTGGCGTCGCCCTGCGCGTCGGCGATGTTGAGCAGGCGCGCCGTCTCGTCGCCGTAATAGATTTGCGCCGCGCCCGGCGCCAGCAGCAGCTTGTTGGCCGTCTCGAAGGGCTTGGCGCGCGCGCCGTCGAATGGACCGCCATCGTCGTGCGAGGCCGTGTAGTTCAGCACCGAGTAGCCGGCCAGCGGCCCTTGCAGCGCCGCCCCGTATTTGCCGAACAGGCTTTCGTAATCCTGCTTCGCGTCATGCACCAGGCCGAAGTTGATCATGCCGTCGAAGCCGTTCTGGTAGAAGTTCACCTTGGTGCCGTCGCCCATGTCGAAATGCTGGCCGCTGGCGATGTTGTAGCCGTACACCTCCGCCACCATGAAGAACTTGCCGTCGCCCTGGCCCGGATGCTTGCCGGCCCACTCGGCGCGCGCGTCGTCCGCCACCTTGCGCAACTCCTTCCACACGGCCGGCTGCACGTGCTTGACGGTGTCGGCGCGGAAGCCGTCGATGCCGTATTTGCGCACCCAGTCCGCATGCCATTTCATCAGGTGGTAGCGCGGCGCGCGCGGATAGCCGGTGCGGGCGAAGAACTCGTCCAGCTCCTTCACCTCGCGCTCGTAGCGCCCTTCCTTCTTCCATTTTTGCGCCAGCGCCTCGGGCAGCGCCACGGCGGCGTCGCTGCCGGTCAGCAGGTCCGGCAAGCCCTTCACCAGCACGCAGTCCACGTTGGTGGGCACGTCCTTGTACTGGCATACCGGGTCCAGGCGCACCCAGTCCGCGGGCCACGCCGGCTCGGCTTCCGTGACGGGGCCGATCTGGTTCATCACCACGTCCAGCAGCACGCGGATGCCGCGCGCGTGGGCCGCGTCCACGAAGTCCTTGAAGTCCTTTTCCGTGCCCAGGCTGGCGTCGACGGCGGTCCAGTCGCGCGCCCAGTAGCCGTGGAAGCCGTAGGACTTGCCGGTGCCCTCGTCGGTGCTGCCGTGCAGCTGCTCCACCGGCGGCGTGATCCACAGCACGTCCACGCCCAGGCTGTCGAAGTAGCCGGACTTGATCTTGGCGGTCAGCCCTTTCAGGTCGCCGCCCATGTAGCCGCGCAGCGGCGCGGCGTCCGCCTTGCGGCCGTACGGCAGGTCGTTGCCGCGATCGCCATTGCTGAAGCGGTCCGTCAACAGGAAATACACGGTGGCGTTCTCCCACAGGAATGGCTTGGCCGCTTTGGGCGCGACCGGTGCTACGGGCGCCGCGTGCGCCGCGGCGGCCATGCCGGCGCCGAACAGCAGCGCCAAAGTCAATGCGATGGGAGATCGTTTCATGCAAGTCCTTTCAGTTGATGGTCTAGGTGATGACGGACGGGCTGGCCCGCCCGGTTTGCATGGCGATGTTCGCCACGCTGTCCGCCGCCGCGATCAGCGAGGCCAGCGCCTGCTGCGTGGGTCGGTGGTGCTGCGATGGATCCGGTTCATACAGCTCGATGTAGACGCGCAGCGTGGCGCCCTCGGTGCCGGTGCCCGACAGCCGGTAGACGATGCGCGAGCCGTCTGTCATGACGATGCGTATGCCCTGCCCCGTCACGGTGGAGCCGTCGACCGGATCGGTGTAGGAAAAGTCGTCCGCGAAATCGACCGTGTGGCCGTTCAGCACCTGTCCGGCCAGCGCGGGCAGCTTCACGCGCAGGTCGGCCATCAGCAGGTTGGCGGCGGCGGTGTCGATGGCCTCGTAGTCGTGGCGCGAATAGTAGTTGCGGCCGAAGCGCTCCCAGTGCTCGCCGACGATGCGTTCGACCGGCTTGCCGGTGGCGGCCAGCAGGTTGAGCCAGAACAGCACGGCCCACACGCCGTCCTTCTCGCGGATATGGTCCGATCCCGTGCCATAGCTCTCCTCGCCGCACAGCGTGGCCATGCCCGCGTCCAGCAGGGTGCCGAAGAACTTCCAGCCGGTGGGCGTCTCGTGGCACGGTATGCCCAGCGCCTCGGCCACGCGGTCCGCGGCGCGCGAGGTGGGCATGGAGCGCGCGATGCCTTTCAGGCCCTGGCGGTAGCCCGGCGCCAGCGTGGCGTTGGCGGCCAGGATGGCCAGGCTGTCGGACGGCGTCACGTCGAAATCGCGGCCGACGATCATGTTGCGGTCGCCGTCGCCGTCGGAGGCGGCGCCGAAGTCGGGCGCGTCGGCGCCGCCCATCAGTTCGATCAGCTGCGCGGCGTTGACGGGGTTGGGGTCCGGATGCAGGCCGCCGAAGTCCTCCAGCGGCACGCAGTTGATGACCGTGCCCTCGGGCGCGCCCAGCATGCCTTCGATGATGGTCTTGGCGTAGGGGCCGGAGACGGCGTGCATGCCATCGAAGCGCATCGTGAAGCCGCCGGCGAACAGTTTGCGGATGGCGTCGAAGTCGAACAGGCCGCGCATCAGCTCCGCGTAGTCGGCCACGGAGTCGATCACCTCGACGCGCGTTTGCTCGACCTGCGTGACGCCCAACCGGTCGATGTCGACCTCGGGCGCGTCGCTGAGGCGGTACTGGGCGATGGATTCGCTGCGCCGGTAAATGGCCTCGGTCACGCCCTCCGGCGCGGGCCCGCCGGCGGCGATGTTGTACTTGATGCCGAAGTCGCCGTCCGGCCCGCCGGGATTGTGGCTGGCCGACAGGATGATGCCGCCCGACGCCTGGCGCTTGCGTATCACGCAGCTGACGGCCGGCGTGGACAGGATGCCGCCCTGTCCCACCAGCACCTGGGCGTAGCCGTGGGCGGCCGCCATGCGCAGGATGGTCTGGATGGCGGCGCGGTTGTGGTAGCGGCCATCGCCGCCGACCACCAGCGTCTTGCCGGCGCAGTCGCCCAGCGTGTCGAACACGCTCTGGACGAAGTTTTCGAGGTAATGCGGCTGGCGGAATACTTCAACTTTCTTCCGCAGGCCGGAGGTGCCGGGCCGTTGGCCGGGAATGGGATGGGTTGCAACCGTCTGGATAGCCATGTCTGCTCCGCGTTAGTGACAGATGCCGCCGGCCCGGGGGATCCAGGAACGGCGGCTTGACCGCCTTTTTACCGCGATTATGGACGAAACGGCGCGCGGCTGGGCTCAGGCCGCGGCCCCTTCCGGCAGGGCCGCGGGCTTGGCGCCCGCCTCGTACACCAGCATGGACAGCAGGCCGGCCAGCAACATGCAGGCGCCGCCCAGCGCCACCGTGTAGACCGAATGGCCGGCGAAGAAGTGCTTGGTCACGAAGCCCAGCAGCAGGCCGGACAGGATTTGCGGCAGCACGATGAAGAAGTTGAAGAGGCCCATGTAATAGCCCATGCGATGGGCTGGCAGCGTGCCGGCCAGGATCGCGTAGGGCATGGTCAGGATGCTGGCCCAGGCGATGCCCACGCCGATCATCGGCAGGATCAGCAGGTTCAGATTGTGGATCATCATGATGCTCATCAGGCTCGCGCCGCCGATCACCAGCGACACCATGTGCACGAAGCGGCGGCTGGTGGCGCGTGCGAGGATGGGCAGGATGAACGCGGCCAGCGCGGACACGCCGTTGTACACCGCGAACATGATGCCGACCCAGTTGCCCGCCTCCTGGAAGGCCGCCGATTGCGCGTCCGTGGTGCCGAACACGTTCTCGGCCACGCCGGACGTGGTGTAGATCCACATCGCGAACAGGCCGATCCAGCTGAAGAACTGCACCACCGCCAGCTGCACCATGGTCTTGGGCATGGTCAGGAAGCCACCCAGGATCTCCTTGACGGCGTGGCCCATGCCGGTCTTGCGTTCGGCGCGGAACCGCTCCAGGTTTTCCGGCGGGATCTCGGTGCTGGTGAAGGTGGTCCACATCACGGCGATCAGGTAGGCAGCGCCGCCCGCGTAGAAGGAGTAGCGCACCGTGTCCGGAATCAAGCCGTCCACCGGTACGTTGCTGACGCCCATGACGTCGGCGAAGAAGGTGGGCAGCAGCGAGGCGATCACCGCGCCGCAGCCGATGAAGAAGGTCTGCATCGCGAAGCCGGTGGTCTGCTGCGACTCGTCCAACTTGTCGGCGACGAAGGCGCGGAACGGCTCCATCGACACGTTGATCGACGCGTCCATCATCCACAGCACGGCGAAGGCCATCCACAGCGCGGTGGAGTTGGGCATCAGGAACAGCGCCAGCGCCGCGAACACGGCGCCCAGGAAGAAGAACGGGCGGCGGCGGCCCCACTTGGGGTGCCAGGTGTTGTCGCTCAGGTAGCCGATGATGGGCTGCACCAGCAGGCCGGTGGTGGGCGCGGCCAGCCAGAACAGCGGCAGGTCTTCCAGGCCGGCGCCCAGCGTGGAGAAGATGCGGCTGGTGTTGGCGCTTTGCAGCGCGAAGCCGAACTGGATGCCGAAGAAGCCGAAGCTCATGTTCCAGAGCTGCCAGAAACCCAGCCGTGGCTTGATGGAAGTCGATTGCATACTGCCTGTCCCCAATTTATGGTCCAGGCCGGTTGCCGGGACTCTGTAAAACGTCATTTGTAGTAAAGTAACACGGTGAATATGCCATGTCAATCCGCCACTTCATAGTAAAATGCGCGAAATACCCCGTACTTTCACGCTTTGATGCACCGTTTTGTAGTCAAACAACATAAAACTATATGACACCACCTACCTTAGCCAAGATCGCCCTCCTGCTGTTGGCCAGCCCGCTCGCGCTGGCGCAGAACGCCGACCGCAAACTACAGTCCGCCGCCCTGAACGGTAAGCAGCTAGAGATTACTACCAGCGATGGAAAATACGTGATCAAGCCGTACTCCAGCCGTATCATGGAAACCACGTTTATCCCCCGGGGAGAGCGCCACGACGCCGCGTCGCACGCCGTGGTGCTGGCGCCGGACCAGGAACCCGCCACGCTGAGGGACGAGGGCGGCGCCCTCCAATACGGCACGGCCGGCATCACCGTCACGGTCACCAAGTCGCCGTTCCGCATCGCCTACGCCTACAAGGGCGCGCCGCTGGTGGCGGAAAAGCTGGGTCACCACAAAAAGGACGGCGCGGAAGTCATCGACTTCGAACTGGACAAGGACGAGGCCCTGTATGGCGCCGGCGCGCGCGCGGTGGGCTTCAACCGCCGCGGCAAGCGCTTCACTCTGTACAACAAGGCGCACTACGGCTACGAGGAACGCTCCGAGCTGCTGAACTTCACGCTGCCGGTCGCCATGTCGTCGAAGATGTACGCGCTCCACTTCGACAACGCCGCCATCGGCCATCTCGATTTCGACAGCGGCAAGAACAACACGCTGGCCTATGAAACCATCAGCGGCCGCAAGACCTACCAAGTGATCGCCGGCGACAGCTGGGAGGACGTGGTGGGCGGCTACACCAGCCTGACCGGCCGCCAGCCGCTGCCGCCGCGCTGGGCCTTCGGCAATTTCGCCAGCCGCTTCGGCTACCACACCGAGCGCGAGGCGCGCGACGTGGTGAACAAGTTCATCGCCGAGAAGATGCCGCTGGACGCCATCGTGTTCGACCTGTACTGGTTCGGCAAGGAGGTGAAAGGCACGATGGGCAACCTGGCCTTCGACAAGGACAACTTCCCCGATCCGAAAAAAATGATCGCCGACTTCAACGCCCAGGGCGTGAAGACGGTGCTGATCACCGAGCCCTTCGTGCTCACCACTTCGGGCAAATGGCAAGAGGCGGTCGACAAGCGGGCCCTGGCCACCGACGCGGCGGGCAAGCCGGCCACGTACGACTTCTTCTTCGGGAACACCGGCCTGGTCGACGTCTACAGCCAGACCGGCAAGGACTGGTTCTGGGACATCTACAAGAACCTGCGCAAGGACTACGGCGTGGCCGGCTGGTGGGGCGACCTGGGCGAGCCCGAGGTCCATCCCTCCTCCGTGCGCCACGCCACCGGCACGGCGGACCAGGTGCACAACACCTACGGCCACGACTGGGCGCGCCTGATCCACGAGGGCTACCGCAAGGACTTCCCCAACGAGCGTCCCTTCATCCTGATGCGCGCCGGCTATTCGGGCTCGCAGCGTTTCGGCCTGATCCCGTGGTCCGGCGACGTGAACCGCAGCTGGGGCGGCCTGCAGTCGCAGCCGGAAATCGCGGTGCAGATGGGCATGCAGGGCATAGGCTATATGCACTCGGACCTGGGCGGCTTCGCCGGCGAGATGCTGGACGATGAACTCTACACGCGCTGGCTGCAGTACGGCGTGTTCCAGCCGGTGTTCCGTCCGCACGCGCAGGAAGCCGTGGCGTCGGAGCCGGTGTTCCGCGAGGAGGCCACCAAGGCGCTGGCGCGCGAGTCCATCCGCCTGCGTTACAGCCTGCTGCCCTACAACTACACGCTGGGCTTCGACAACAACCAGCAAGGCCTGCCGCTGATGCGACCCGTGCTGTACGAGGAGCCGAAGAACGAGAAGGTGCGCGGCCACGTGAGCTCCTACCTGTGGGGCCGCGAGTTCCTGGTGGCGCCGATCACCGAGCCGGGGGCGCGCCGCAAGGAAGTCTACCTGCCGGCCACCAGCGCGTGGTTCGACTTCCACACCGGCCGCCGCTACGAGGGCGGCATCACCACCGTGGTTCCGGTGACGCTGGATCACATCCCGGTGTTCGTCCGCGCGGGCGCCTTCATCCCGATGGTGAAACCGGTGCAAAGCACCAGCCAGTACAACACCCGCAGCCTGGACCTGCACTACTACCACGACGCGTCGGTGACGGCCGGCGGCGGCAAGCTTTATGATGACGACGGCGCCACGCCGGAGGCGTTCGAGAAGGGGCAATATGAACTGGTGCGCTTCGCCAGCGCGCTGCAAGGCAAGGAGCTGTCCATCACGATCAATTCGGAAGTGGGCAAGCAGTACCAGCGCCCCGAGCGCGGCGTGGCGCTGATCGTGCACAACGTGGCCGCCAAGCCGGCGCGCGTGCAAGTGGAGGGCCGGGCCGTGAAGTTCGGCTGGGACGCCAAGACGCGATTGCTGTCCGTGCCGGTCGCGGCCACCAAACGCGCTGTCAGCACCGTCGTCATTACTCTGCAGTAACTCCCTCCACGCGGGCCATCCGGCCCGCCGCCTCGCTCTTTTTTGCGCTAGCTCAACACTCTGCTCCTTCCGAGTGCCACCCTGATTTTCCCGTCGCTCCACAGCTTGCCACCATTCGCTTATAAGCTAAAATGTTCACTGTAGTTCACTATCTCGATGCTACAGGTAAGGACCACTATCAGGCATGGTTGGATTCCTTGCGCGACAGGCGGGCGAAAATCGCGATCATTCAACGAACCGCGCGGCTACACCTTGGTTTGTTCGGAGATCACAAGCACGTCCGGGACGGAATTCACGAGTTGCGTATCGATATAGGACCTGGCTATCGCGTGTACTACGCGGTCGTCGGGGCCATGCTCATATTGCTGACATCAGGCGGCAGCAAGCGTACCCAGACCCCGGACATTGAACGTGCCATCAACCTGTTAAACGACTGGAAGAAACGAAATGGTCCAAACACATCGCACCCATGACGAGGCAACGGCTGAAATGTTCCGCCGCGATCCCGCTCTAGCAGCCGACTACCTTAACGAAGTGCTTGAGAATGGAGATGAGGTCGACGTCATGCTGGCGTTGCGCTCGCTCAGTGTCGCGTTCGGCGGGGTGCAGGAAATTGCCCGGCGCGCCGATGCCAATCCCAACTCGATGTACAGAACGCTGTCCAGGCAAGGGAATCCGTCCCTGAAGACCTTGCGCGCGATCCTGGGCGCGATGGGCATGCGCCTGGCGGTGCAACCCATGCGCTAGCAAGCAGTCCAGCGCCCGAGAGGAAACAAGCGGCCGTCGCGGTAGCGGTCCGCGACAGGCGGCTGGCCCCACCCGCCGCCGGACACCAGCAGCAGGCGCGCGCCGCGCGCACGCGGGCGCGCTAAACTGCCGGCAGGCGCGGCCCTCCCGGCCGCCCACCTGAGCGGAGACCACGACATGAAAAAGACCTACCATGGCAGCTGCCACTGCGGCGCCGTGCGTTTCGAAGCCGACATCGACCTGGGCGCCGGCACCGGCAAGTGCAACTGCACCATCTGCACCAAGGTGCGCAACTGGGGCGCCATCGTCAAGCCCGACGAATTCCGCCTGCTGGCCGGCGAGGACGCGATGGGCGACTATCAATTCAACACCATGACCGGCCACCACAAGTTCTGCAAGACCTGCGGCGTGCACCCGTATGGCCACGGCTATGTGGAGGAGATCGGCGGCGCCTACGTCAGCGTGCAGGTGGCCTGCCTGGACGACGCCACGCCCGAGGAACTGATCGCCGCCCCCGTCTACTACGCCGACGGCCGCCACGACAATTGGCAGAACCGGCCCGCGGAAACGCGGCATTTGTAACGGCGCGGCGTGGGGCTTGGGGCGGCGCGGCGGCCGGTGTATATTAGCCGCTCACAAAACCAAGGAGAACGCAGTGTCCAAACCCCTGTACCTGAAAGCCGCCTCCATCGCCGTGATGTTCGCCATGGGCGCCTTCCAGGCCGCCCATGCGCAAACGGCGACCGCGCCTGCCAAAAGCAAGGCCAAGCCCACCGTCGCGGAAGCGGAACGCTTCCTGAACGACACCGAAAGCAAGCTGGAAAAACTGAACCTGGACGGCGCCCGCGCCCAATGGGTGGCGGCCAACTTCATCACCGACGACACCGAGGCGCTGGCCACCTACTTCGGCGAGCGCCAGCTGGCCGCGTCCGGCGAGGCCGCGCTGGCCGCGCGCCGCTACAACGGCCTGAAACTGAAGGACGACTACGCCCGCAAGCTCAAGTTCCTGCAACTGACGCTGATGCTGTCCGACCCGAAGGAGCGCGAGGCCTACGCCGCCAAGCAGGCCGCGCTGCAGGGCGCCTACGGCAAGGCCAAGTACTGCCCCACCGACAATAAAGAAGGCTGCCTGCCGCTGGGCGAACTGGAGAAGACGCTGGCCACCAGCCGCGATCCGGCCAAGCTGAAGGAAACCTGGCTGGGCTGGCACGCGCAGTCGCCGTCGTACAAGCAGATGTACACCGACTACGTGGCGCTGTCCAACAAGGGCGCGCGCGAAATGGGCTTCGCCGACACCGGCGCCCTGTGGCGCTCGCAGTACGACATGCCGCCGGAAGCCTTCTCCGCCGAGATGGAGCGCATGTGGCAACAGGTCAAGCCGCTGTACGATGCATTGCACACCTACGCGCGCCACAAGCTGCGCCAGGCCTACGGCCCGGACGTGGTGCCGGCCACCGGCCCGATCCCGGCCCACCTGTTCGGTAATATGTGGAGCCAGAGCTGGGAGAACATCTACCCGCTGCTCAAGCCCGCCACCAACGCCGGCAGCTACGACCTGACCAAGGTGCTGGTCGACCGCAACACCGACGCCAAGCAGATGACGCAATACGCCGAGCGCTTCTACACCTCGCTGGGCATGCGCAAGCTGCCGGACACGTTCTGGGAACGTTCGCTGCTGACCAAGCCGCGCGACCGCGAGGTGGTGTGCCACGCCTCCGCCTGGACCATGGACGGCAAGGAGGACGTGCGCATCAAGATGTGCATCCGCCCGACCGAGGAGGAGTTCAAGGTCATCCACCACGAGCTGGGCCACATCTATTACGACCTGGCCTACAACAAGCAGTCCTTCCTGTTCCAGAACGGCGCCAACGACGGCTTCCACGAGGCCATCGGCGACACGGTCGCGCTGTCGATGACACCGGACTACCTGAAGAAGATCGGCCTGATGGAGGCGGCGTCCGCCGGGAAGGCCGAGAACGCCGAGATCGGCGAACTGCTGCAGCGGGCGCTGGCCAAGGTGGCCTTCCTGCCGTTCGCCTACTCGGTCGACAAATGGCGCTGGGACGTTTACTCGGGCAAGACGCAGCCGGCCGACTACGACAAGACCTGGTGGCAGTTGCGCGAGCAGTACATGGGCGTGAGCCGCCCTGCGCCGATCGCGGCGAACGGGTTCGACGCCGGCGCCAAGTACCACGTGGCGGCGGACGTGCCGTACGCGCGCTACTTCCTGGCGCACATGCTGCAGTTCCAGTTCCACCGCGCGCTGTGCCGCGAGGCCGGCTACACCGGCCCGCTGCACAACTGCTCGATCTACGGCAACGAGAAAGCCGGCGCCAAGCTGTGGAAGATGCTGGAAATGGGCGCCAGCAAGCCGTGGCCCGAGGCGCTGAAAGCGGTCTCCGGCGAGGAGCGCATCGACGGCTCCGCGCTGGTCGACTACTTCGCCCCGCTGAAGACCTGGCTGGACGCCCAGAACCGCCAGCTGGCCGCGGCGGAAGCCGCGAAGAAGTAAGGGCCCGGGTACGGCTCAAGTAGAACGTAGGGCGGACTCCCAGTCCGCCGGATGTATGCGGGCCGGCACGCGTCCGGCGGACTGGGAGTCCGCCCTACGACTACGACCTCACCGGCATCGAAAAATCCACCATCGCCCGCAGCCCCCTGCCGTCCTCGCCCGCGGCCAGCGTGATGGCCGCGTCGTTGCGGGCGGCGGCGCGTTCGGCGATGGCGAGGCCCAGGCCGCTGCCCGACTGCTCCTGGCCCGGTATCCGGTAGAAGCGCTCGAACACCTTCCCATGCAATAGCGGATCAATGCCCGGTCCCTGGTCGGCGATGGTCAGCCGGCAACCGCCGGCCGACGGCGCCAGCCGCACCGAGACCGTGCCCTCCTCCGGCGAATACTTGACCGCGTTGCTGATCAGGTTGTCCAGCAGCGCGGCCATGCTCTCGCGGTGCATCGGCAGCACGCACTCCGACTCGGACTGGAATTCGATCTCTATCCCCCGCTGCACCGCCAGCGGCGCGGCGGCGGCCAGCCGGTCGCGCACGAAGGCGCCCAGCTCGGCCTCGGGCATGGCCCGGTCGTCGCGCTCGGCGAGCGCGCGCTCCAGCGCCAGCAACTGGTGCACCATGTGCGTGGCGCGCGCCACGCCCTCGCGCAGCCCCACGCCCGCCTCGGCGCCGCGCCGGGGATTGTCGGCCACGGCGGGACTCAGCAACAGGTGGGCGTTGATCTGGATCGCGGCCAGCGGCGTTTTCAGCTCGTGCGCCGCGTCGGTGAGGAATTCATGCTCGCGCTCCAGGCGCTGGCTCAGGCGCGTCATCAGCCGGTTGATCGCGTCCACCAGCGGCGCCAGCTCCCGGTACTTCGATTCCGGCAGCGCCGTCAGGTCGGACACCGAACGCTGCTCGATCGCGTCGGCGATGGAGCGCAAGGGCCGCAGGCCGATGCCGACGATCAGCCACGCGGGCAGCAGCAGCAAGGGCAGGCTGAAGACCGTGGATGACATCAGGAAATTGATGCCGGTCAGGCTCAGCATCCATTCGTCGTCCACCTCGTGGCTGCGCTCGACCACCACGCCGGACGCCGCGTCGCGCTCCACCGAGCGCACCCACCCGTAGGCGCCGCGCAGTTCCCCGCCGCCGGCCTCCGGCAGCCGGTCCGGCAAGGCCGGCATCGAGTTGTACACCAGCCGCGCCCCCTTCCACACGCGCAGCCGCACGCGCGAATGGTAGTCCAGCTCGCGGAACATCTCGCCGCGCACGTCCTCGATGAAACGGGCGGCGCGCAGCAGCTCGTCCGGCCGGTCCGCCAGCAGCGCCAGCTGCGACAGAATCACCCGCGTGTGCGCCCGGTTCTCGCTGGCCGTGCGCGAGCGCTGCGTGGCCTTGGCCTCGTATACCACGTAGGCCATGCCCAGCAGGGACACTGCGACGATCACGCCGCCGAAGCCCAGCATCAGGCGCCGGAACAGCGACGGCCGCTTAATCCCCATGCGCGCGCTGCACCATGTAGCCGACGCCGCGCACGGTGCGGATCACGCCGTCGCCTATCTTCTTGCGCAGGTTGGAGATGTGCACGTCCAGCGTCTGGCCCTCGCTGTGCGGCAGCACGCGCCGTTCCAGCTCGGCGCGCGTGAGCACGCGGTCGGACTGCTTCATCAACGTCAGCAGCAGCGCGAACTCGGTCTTGGACAGCGCCACCGGCACGCCGGCGCGCGCCACCAGCATGCGGCCCTCGTCCAGCACCAGCTCGCCGAAGGTCCACAGCGCCTCGGCGGCGTCCGCCGAACCGCCCGCGCGCCGCACGATGGCGCGCAGCCGCACCAGCAGCTCGGGAATCTCGAAGGGCTTGATCAGGTAGTCGTCGGCGCCGGTGTTGAAGCCGGCCAGCCTGGCCTCCAGGCTGTCGCGCGCGGTGATGATCAGCACCGGCGCCGTCACGCCCCGCGCGCGCATGGCGGCCAGCAGCGCGATGCCGTCGCCGTCCGGCAGGCCCAGGTCCAGCAGCACCGCGTCGAAGTCCTCGTCCAGCACGCGCTCCGACGCCTGCCCCGCCATGCGCACCCACACGGCGACATGCCCCTCGTCCTGGAACACGGACAGCAGCGCCTTGCCGATGGCCAGGTCGTCCTCGATCATCAGTATCTTCATGCGGCCTAGTTTATCAGCAGGGCCGCGCGCCACCTTCACGTTTTCTTCAGGCCCGCCGCCGGAGCGTCCGCAAGGCACTCGAATTCTTGTAGGCTTGCGTCTTCCAAAAGGGAGACCAGCATGACACCGAAAATCCTGGCCATGGCCGCCGCCTGCGCGCTGGCCCATGGCGCCGCCGGCCACGCCGCCGCCGCCGCGAACGAACCCGCCTGCGCCGCGGCGCCGCTGGGCGAACAGCGCATCTACCTGCGCGGCGGCATGAACGGCTGGATCGCGGCCGACGAATACGCCTTCACCTACGCCTGCGACGCCTACTACCTGAACGTGGAGGAGGACGGCCTGCAGGAGTTCAAGATCGCCGACGCGGAATGGACCCCGGACACCATGTTCGGCGCCACCGTCGAGACGGCGCTGCCCGCCGGCCAGCGCTCGCCCCTGGCCCGCGGCAGCGACGCGAAAAACCCCTACAACATCAAGCTGCGCTTCGCCGGCGAGCAGACCATGCGCCTGGCCTTCGAGGGCGGACGCCCGGTGCTGTCCATCGGCCCGAAGAGCTTCGGCCCCGCCGGCGCCGGGCCGGTCGACCATCCGGTCGCCCTCGGCCTGTCGCACGACAGCCGCGCGGCGGCCGACAAGGCGCCGTTCGGCAGCGTGACCGCCGGCAGCGCCGTCGAATTCGCACTGAACGCGCTGCCGGGCGTGGCGTCCGCCACGCTGGTGGTGGAGAAGCGCCGGCTGGAGGGCAACCAGGAAGTGCTGGAGTACACCGAACTGGCGCGCATCCCCATGGCGCGCCAGCCCGGCGCGGGCCGCGACCGCTGGACCGCGCGCCACAGCTACGCCGATCCCGCCGTCTATGGCTATTACTTCGAGGTGGTCGTCGACGGCAAGACCTACGTCTATCAAAACAACCGCGACCGCGTTTACTGGACCCGCGAGCGCGGCAGCAACGGCGCGGGCGCGGTGGCCCACGCGCCGGCCGGGGCGAAGGCGGTGCGGCGCTTCAGGCAAACGGTCCACGCGGCCGACTTCACGGTTCCCGGCTGGGCCAGGGACGCGGTCTACTACTACATTTTCCCCGAGCGCTTCCGCAACGGCGACAAGCGCAACGACCCGGTGCCCGGCAAGACCCGCTACCAGGACAAGCGCGTCGAATTCCACCGCGATTGGCTGGACCGGCCCTACCGCCCCGGCTCCGGCGACGGTTCGGACGCCACCGGCGGCAACGATTTCTACGGCGGCGACCTGCAGGGCGTGATCGACAAGCTCGATTACATCCGCGACCTGGGCGCCAACACCATCTACATGACGCCCGTGTTCCGCGCCGCCAGCAACCACAAATACGACACGGCCGACTACACCGCCATCGATCCCCACTTCGGCCGCAACGCCGACTATGTGCGGCTGACGCGCGAGGCCGGCAAGCGCGGCATCCGCGTGATCACCGACGCCTCCTTCAACCACACCGGCAGCGACTCGCTGTATTTCGACCGCTACGGCAATTACGCCGCCACGGGCGCCTACGAGAAGTCCGCCATCACGCCGTCCTCGCCCTACGCCAGCTGGTACACCTTCGACGCCAGGCAGGCCGACCCGGACAAGCGCTACAAGGGCTGGGCCGGCGCGATGGACCTGCCTGAGCTGAACAAGGCCGATCCCGGTTTCCGCCGCTTCGCCTTCGGCGCGCAGGCCAAGCCGAAGGGCATCACCCAGCTCTGGCTGGACCGCGGCTCGTCCGGCTGGCGCATGGACGTCGCGCCATGGGTGCCGGACGACTTCTGGCGCGAGTGGCGCAAGGCCGTGAAGGCGCACCGCAAGGACGCGCTGACCATCTCCGAGACCTGGTTCGACTCGTCCAAGTACCTGCTGGGCGACACCTTCGACAGCACCATGAACTACATCTTCCGCAACGCCGTGCTGGATTACGCCGCCGGCGGCAAGGCCGGGGCGGCCTACGCCAACATCGAACTGATGCGCGAGGCCTACCCGGCCCAGTCCTTCTACGCGCTCATGAACCTGCTGTCCACGCACGACCAGGCGCGTTCGCTGCACGTGCTGGGCGACTCCGGCCCGGAAGGCGACGCCGCGCTGGCGCGCAAGCGCTTCCGCCTGGCCGTGTTCTTCCAGATGATGTTCCCCGGCGCGCCGGCCGTGTACTACGGCGACGAGGTGGGCCTGAGCGGCGGCGACGATCCCGGCAACCGCGCGGCCTATCCCTGGGCCGACCAGGGTGGCAAGCCGGACCTGGCCCTGCTGGCGGACTTCAAGCAACTGATCGCCATGCGCGCCCGGCATCCGGTGCTGCGCCACGGCTCCATCGACGCGCCCATCCACCTGGACGACAACGTGGTGGTGCTGGCGCGGCGCGACGGCGGAGTGTGGGCGCTGTGCGCCACCAACAACGCGGCCGAGGCGAAGACCGTCAGCGTCGCGCTGCCGGCCGGCGCCGCCGGCCGCTATACGGACGCGCTGACCGGCGCGACGCTGGAAGCGAAGGATGGCCGCGTCAGCCTGACGGTCCCCGCGATGTTCGGCGTCGTCGCCGTCAGCCCCGCCAACAAACAATAGGAGACAACATGCCGCACGCACTTCCCCTTTCCTCCCGCTGGCTCGCAGCCTGCGGCCTCGCCCTCGCCCTGTGCCCGGCCGGCGCGCTGGCCGAACAGACCCTGGCCACCGTTTCCTCGCCCGGCCAGGTGCTGAGCGTCGACGTGCGACTGGCGGACGACGGCCGCCTGTCGTACCAGGTGCGGCGCAAGGGCAAGCCGGTCATCGCGCCCTCGCGCCTCGGTTTCCTGCTGACCAACGCGCCGCAGCTGGACGCGGGCTTCAGCCTGGCGCGGCAGTCGGTCGCCGACCATGACAGCACCTGGGAGCAGCCCTGGGGCGAACGCCGCCACGTGCGCGACCATCACCGCGAATTGCGCCTGGAGCTGGTGCAGAAGGAGCGCGGCGACCGCCGCCTGGCGATCGTGTTCCGCGTGTTCGACGACGGCGTCGGCTTCCGCTACGAGTTCCCGGAGCAGGCGCAGCTCGGGGAAGCGAAGATCAGCGACGAGCTGACCGAGTTCACCGTGGCGCAGCCCGCCACCGCCTGGTGGATACCGGCGGGCGAGCTGATGGCCCTGGAATACCCGATCGAGAAAACCCCGCTGAGCGAAGTGGGCACCGCCAACACGCCGCTGACGGTGCGCACCGAGGATGGCACCCACATCGCCTTCCACGAGGCCGCGCTGGTGGACTACGCGTCCATGTGGCTGCGCAAGGCGCAGGGCCAGCGGCTGCGCGCGCAGCTGGCGCCCTCCGCCACCGGCGCGCCGGTCGAGCGCAAGGGCGCGTTCACCACCCCGTGGCGCACCATGCAGATCGCCGACAGCGCGGCCGGCCTGTACATGTCCGACCTGGTGCTGAACCTGAACGAACCGAACAAGCTGGGCGACGTGTCGTGGGTGAAGCCGTCCAAGTTCATCGGCGTGTGGTGGGAAATGCACCTGGGCCGCAGCACCTGGGGCTCGGGCGCCAAGCATGGCGCCACCACGCAAAACACCAAACGCCATATCGACTTCGCCGCCAAGCACGGCTTCCGGGGCGTGCTGGTGGAGGGCTGGAACCTGGGCTGGGACGGCAACTGGGCCGGCGGCGGCGCGGACTTCAGCTTCACCCGGTCCTATCCCGACTTCGACCTGCCCGGCCTCGCGGCCTATGCGCGGGGCAAGGGCGTGCGCCTGATCGGCCACCATGAGACGGGCGGCAATATCGCGCGCTACGAGCGGCAGATGGACGCGGCCTACCAGCTGTACGCCCGCCTGGGCGTGGACAGCATCAAGTCCGGCTACGTGACGGACGGCGGCGGCGCGGTGTTCGCCGGTCCCGGCAAGCGGACCCATTTCGGCTACACCGACTCGCAAGAGGGCGTGCGCCACTTCCAGAAGGCCGTGACCGAGGCGGCGCGCCACAAGCTGGCCATCGACACGCACGAACCGGTGAAGGACACGGGCCTGCGCCGTACCTGGCCGAACTGGCTGTCGCGCGAGGGCGCGCGCGGCATGGAGTTCAACGCCTGGGGCAATCCGATCAACGGCGTCGACCACGAGGCCAAGCTGGTGTTCACCCGCATGCTGAGCGGGCCGATGGACTACACACCGGGCATCCTCAGCCTGCAGGGCGTGGACGGCAAGCCCATACACTCGACCCAGGCCAAGCAGCTGGCCAATTTCGTCGTCATCTACTCGCCGGTGGCGATGGCGGCGGACCTGATCGAGACCTATGAAAAGCACGCCGGCCCGTTCCAGTTCATCAAGGACGTGCCGACCGACTGGGACGACACGCGCGTGATCAACGGCGAGATCGGCGAATACGCGACCATCGCGCGCAAGGGCAGGAACTCGGCCGACTGGTACGTGGGCGCGGTGACGGACGGCTCGGCGCGCGCGCTGGACCTGCCGCTGTCCTTCCTGGAGGCGGGCAAGCGCTACACCGCCGAGATCTACCGCGACGGCGACCAGGCGGACTACCGCACGGAGCGCCGCCACGACCTGGTGATCGAGAAGCGCGCCGTGACCTCGGCCGACACGCTGAAACTGAAACTGGCGCCCGGAGGCGGCCAGGCCATCCGCCTGACACCGGCCGGCGGCTAGGCCGCGGACGGCCGTACTCCTCCGCTCACGCGGCTGCGCGATCGGCGCGGCCGCGCGCGCCCGCCTTGCCAGAACGGCCACGCGCCTCTACAATCTGGAGAGTACCCGTCCAGCCATCATCCACGAACATCCAATCCATGAAGAAAACCCCGGAGCCGCAAGAAGCGTCCTCTCCCGAGCCGCGCCTCTACAGGGTGGTCGCCGACCGTATCCAGCAACTGATCCGGGATGACGGCATTCCGCCCGGTTCCCGCCTCCCCGCCGAGCGCGAACTGGCGGCCAAGCTTAGTGTGAGCCGCGCCTCGCTGCGGGAGGCGCTGATCGCGCTGGAACTGGGCGGGGTGGTGGAGGTGCGCGGCGGCTCCGGCGTGTACGTGTCGGAACGGGCGGCCACGCCGGCCGACGTGCCCGAGGTGGGTCCCGGCCCGTTCGAGGTGCTGTCCGCCCGGCGCATGATCGAAACCGAGATCGCCGCCATGGCCGCCAAGAACGCCACCGATTCGGCGGTGGACGCCATCCTGAACGCCGTGCTGGAAATGGAGCGCTGCCACGACGACCGCTCCAGCAACGAGCAGGCAGACCGCAACTTCCACCTGGCCATCGCCCGCGCCACCGGCAACACGGCGCTGGTGGGCGTGATCGACTACCTGTGGAACCAGCGCGGCAGCCTGTGGCACAAGCTGAAGGCGCATTACGCCACCGAGGACCTGCGCAAGAACACCCTCACCGACCACCGCGCCATCCTGGGCGCCATCGCGGCGCACGACGCGACCGCGGCCCGCCAGGCGATGCGCGCCCACCTGGAACGCGTCACCCGCACCTTCTCGCGCGGCTAGGCGGCGGCCCGCCCGGCCGTCCGTCCCGATCCTCCGTCCCCCTCCTTGCCGGACGGGCCGCGCCGGCCCGGCGGCGGCGCACGCCCGTCGAACAACATCCTCTCGATAATTGGCTAGTCCAGATTGCATTATTGGCCGGACCAAATTAGAATGGTCTGACCAAAAATATCTGCTTACCAACTACGGCCCCGACGGAGACACATGAAACCCTTCCCGCAACTGCTGGCCGGCCTGGCGGCCGCCTCCCTTCTGCTGGGCGCCGCCCAGGCGGAAGGCCCCTACCGCAATCCGGACAACAAGAACCCGAAGGACGTCTCCGAGGGCACTTACCCGATCCCGTACAAGATGCCGGTGGCGGCCGAGATCACCGACGCCCTGCACCGCATCCGCGCCCACATGGACGCCGCCACGCCCACCCGCGTGATCAACAAGAAGACCGGCGCCCCCATCACGGACTTCGGCAAGCCGGTTGCCGACGCCGTCTTCGAACCCAGCGCGGGCGACTACGGCATCATGGTGTACGAAATGGGCCTGGTCAGCTCCGGCCTGATGCAGGTGGCCGCCGCCACCGGCGACAAGAGCTTCACCGCCATGACGGAGCGCCACTACAAGTTCTTCGGCGAGACGCTGCCCTACTTCCGCGCCCAGGAAAAGCAGTTCAAGCTGGAACGCAACAACAGCTTCGCGCGCTTCCTCGATCCGCGCTCGCTGGACGACGCCGGCTCCATGTGCGCGGCGCTGATGCGCGCCCGCCACAACAAGATCGGCCCGGACCTGTCGGCCATGATCGCCTCGTGCGGCGACTGGGTCGCCAACAAGCAGTTCCGCCTCACCGACGGCACGCTGGCGCGCAAGCGTCCGCAAGCCGTCTCGCTGTGGGCCGACGACATGTACATGGGCATTCCCGCGCTGGCCGAGATGGGCCGCATGACGGGCGAGCGCAAATACTTCGACGACGCCGTCAACAATGTGCTGAACATGTCGCGCTACATGTTCGACGCCAAGGAGGGCATCTACACCCACGGCTGGCACGAGAACCTGCAGGACGACGCGCCCAAGTTCTACTGGGCGCGCGCCAACGGCTGGGCGGTGCTGGCCATGTCCGACCTGCTGGACGTGCTGCCCAAGGACCATCCGGGCTATCCGAAAGTGCTGGCGCAGCTGCGCGCCACGCTGAAGGGCGTGGCCCAGCGCCAGTCCGGCGCCGGCCTGTGGCACCAGATGATAGACCGCAACGACTCCTATCTGGAGACTTCGGCCAGCGCCATGTTCGTGTACGGCATCGCCCACGCGATCAACCAGGGCTGGATCAGCCCCACCACCTACGGCTCGATCGCGCAGGCCGGCTGGGCGGGCCTGTCGACCAAGATCACCGCCAAGGGCGAGATCGAGGGCATCTGCGTCGGCACCACGCTGGCAGGCGACCAGACCTATTACTACAACCGTCCCACCAGCGTGCACGCGCTGCACGGCTACGGCCCGACCCTGATGGCCGGCGCCGAGATGCTCAAGCTGCTGAAGAACCCCAACGTCAACATCGAGTACAAGGTGCGCACCTACCACTACCAGCCCAAGGGCTCGGGCGCGACCGACTACCGCGAACATCCGAAGGACCACCCATGAAGCGCTCCAAGGCAAACGCCAGCCGCCCGGCGCAACGCCCGCGCATCCGCGCCATGGCATTGGCCGCCGCCGGCCTGCTGTCCGCGCAGTTGGCGCACGGCGCCAGCCTGCTGGTCACGCTGGCCAACGACCTGGAGATCGCCCGTCCCTCCGAGACGGTCACCATCCCGTGGACGGAGGTGAACCGCGCCCTGCCCGGCGCGCTGGTGCAGAAAATCGCCGTCAAGGACGCGGCCGGCCGCGTGCTGCCGCACCAGGTGACGAACATCGCGCCGCAGGCCAAGGACCCGCAGGGCGTGGGCGCGGCCTACGGCGAGCTGATTTTCCAGCACAGCTTCGCCGCCGGCGAAAAGAGCGCCAGCTTCACGGTCGAGAAGATCGAAACGCTGGCGCCGCCCTTCCCCACAAAGGTCTACGCGCGCTACGTGCCCGAGCGCCTGGACGACTTCGCGTGGGAGAACGACAAGATCGGCCACCGCACCTACGGCCCAGCGCTGGCGGCGCCCGCGCCGGCCAGCGGCGGCAAGGAGGTGCTGGTCACCAGCGGCCTGGATATCTGGTTCAAGCGCGTGGCCTACCCCATCGTGGACCGCTGGTACAACAAGGGGCACGACCACTACCACAAGGACCAGGGCGAGGGCATGGACCTGTACAACGTGGGCAAGTCGCGCGGCGCCGGCGGCGTGGGCGTGTGGGACGGCAAAGTCCTGCACACCGGCGCCAACTACGCCGAATGGAAGGTGCTGGCCAACGGGCCGGTGCGCGCCATCTTCGAGCTGCGCTACAACGCCTGGGACGCGGGCGGCACGCAGGTGTCCGAAGTGAAGCGCTTCACGGTGGACGCCGGCCAGCAGCTCGACCGCATCGACAGCACCTTCACCTACACCGGACCGGGATCGCTGAACATCGCCGCGGGCCTGAACAAGACGCCGGCCGACAAGGGCCAGCAGCCCAAGCACCACGTGGACCGCGACACCAAGTCCAAGGCCCTGGTGCAATGGGTGGAGCAGCCCGGCAACGGCGACTTCGGCACCGCCATCGTGCTGCCGGCGGCCACCGGCTACGCCGAGGATAATCTCAACCACCTGATCGTCGCCCCGTCCACGCCCGGCACGCCGCTGACCTACCTGGCCGGCGGCGCCTGGAGCCGCGCCGGCGAAATCACCACGCGCGAGCAGTGGCAAGCCTACGTCGCCAACGCGGCGGCGCGCCTCAACAGCCCGGTGCGGGTGGGTCTGCGCTCGCAGTAGCCCCCTCGGGAGGCGGCGTGTAAAAGGCGACCTGGTTGCGGCCGGATTTCTTGGCCGTGTACATCGCCTCGTCGGCATGCTTGAGCATGGTTTCGGCGTCCTGGCCGTCGTCCGGATACATGCTGACGCCGATGCTGCAGGTGACGCTGAACGGCGCGTCGCCCAGCATCAGCGGCTGCGCCAGCACCTCCTGCACCTTGGCCAGCAGCTCGGCCACGTGGGTGCGCTCGCCCGGCACCGCCGGCGGCACCTGGTGCAGCGACACCAGCACGAATTCGTCGCCGCCCAGCCGGGCCACCGTGTCGGACTGGCGCACGCAGCCCGCCATGCGCTCGGCGACGGCGCGCAGCATGCGGTCGCCCGCCTCGTGGCCGTGGGTGTCGTTGACGAACTTCAGGCGGTCCAGGTCGATGAACGACACCGCCAGCAGGCAATTGCTGCGCTGCGCGATCGCGATGGCCTGGCCCAGCCGGTCCATCAACAGGCGCCGGTTGGGCAGGCCGGTGAGCTCGTCGTGGCTGGCCAGTTGCTCCAGCTTCTGCTCCGCGTCCAACGCCTTGGAGACGTCGCTCATGGTGTAGACGAAATGGGTGGCCTTGCCGTCGCGGTCGCGCACGATCGCCAGCCGCACCTTGTTCCAGAACGCGGTGCCGTCCTTGCGCCAGCTGCGCAGCACCGCACCGCCCTCCTCTTCCCGCGCCATGGCCAGCGCCAGCGCCTGCGTGGCGGCCGGGTCTTCGCCGTCCTCCAGCAGGCCGGCGATGCCGCTTTGCTGCGCCTCCTCCAGCGTGAAGCCGGTGATGCGTTCGAACGCGGGATTCACATACAGCACCGGCAGCTCCGGCGAGCCGCGGCCGACGATGACGGTGGCGTCCCCGCTCAACTCGATGGCGCGGTTGCGCAGCCGCACCGCCTCCTCGGCGTTGACCCGCAGCGTCACGTCGCGCGATATGCCGACGATGCCGGCCGGCTGGCCGTCGGCGCCGTAGAAGGGGTATTTCGTGGTGGAAAACCAGCGCCGCACGCCGGCGTGGTTGACGTTTTCCTCGATATGGTCGATCAGCGGCTGGCCGGACTTCATGATCTGCTGTTCGTCCGTGAAGAAGCGCTGGCCGCAGCCCAGCGGATAGAACTCCAGGTCGGACTTGCCGACCAACTCCGCCGGCGAGGCGACGCCGATGCCCTCGGCGGCCGCGTGGTTGGCGATGACGAAGCGCCCGCTGCGGTCTTTCACGTAGATGTGGTCCGGCATGTTGTCGATCAGCGTGCGCAGCAGCCCGCGCTCGCTGGCCAAGTGTTCGGCCATCGCCTGGCGCGCCTTGAGCTCCTCGCGCAAGGCCTCGTTCTCGCGCCGAAGCTCCTCCATGCTCATATTCTTGATGTCCACCGTCTCCTCCCCTATGCTGAAGCATGGCCGAAGACCAGCGGCGGCGGTACGCACCCGCGTTGCGCACATCCTGCGCGCCGGATCAGCGCCGAGCTTGGTGCTCCTGTCTCACCCGGCAATGTAGCACTCTTGGCGTCCAAGGGTGTACTTTTGCGAACTACATCAGTTCTTTCCTCGGCTCTGCTCAGCTTTTATCTGTTGAACAAACCGTTCGTTCTCAGCGGTCCTATTGGAGGCAACTACACGCTCGGCGATTACGAGTGCTTCAGCCAGAATCTTGCTCTTTTGTTCGGCGTCCTTCGCGTAATTTTGGGCGTGGGTTAGGAGTTCAAACGCATATAACTTGAGTTCGTTTTCGTCGCCGTGCGCCCGGGCTCGCTTTGACCAATATTTGGCTTTTTCGAAATCGCCCTCGTACTGTTCAAAGTAATAGATGAGCCGTCGAATGGCTGGCAAATTGCCGTTGTCTGCTGAAGCCAAAACCGCGTCCAACTCCTCTTTCGGAATCGAAAATTTGCTGCCCGGCCTGCGTGGACCCTGTTGCTCGTCTCCGATCAACGATGTCCCCGCCACACCCAGGAGCACGACGCTAGCAAAAGTCACCAGTACCGTGAAGATTTTCTTGCCATTCACTGTTCTAGTTCCCCGGTGTAAAGGCTGAATCCACCCATGAAGTATAAGGCGGGTAGACAAAGCCCAGCAAACGCGCCGAGGTCGAGCATGCCCGTGGAGCTTCTCAGGTCTCAGCGCCGGGCCTTCGTGCTCCAGCCCCATCCCGGCAATGTAGCACTCTTGCCGTCCAGCGTGTACTTTTGCGTCTCGCCGGACAGGTTCACCGCCACATCCACCACATTCTTGTCGCGCTGGCGGCGGAAGGCGAACACCTTGTCGTTGCCGGTTTCCCGCACGTCGATGGAACCACCGTACTGGCCGTTCCACAGCGCGGGGTTCTCGTGCTTCAGTTTCGCCAGGCCGGTGTAGAACGGCGCCAGCCCGTAGTTCTTCCACTGGATGGCGTCCTTCTCGAAGAATTCCAGCCGTTTGTCCAGGCCGGACTCCTGCCCGTTGTACACCAGCGGCATGCCGGGCAGCGTGTAGGTCAGCACCGCCATCGCCTTGTAAGCGGGGCCATACAGTTCCTTGTCCGTGCCGACCCAGGAATTGAAATCGTGGTTGTTGGTGAAGCGCATGCGGTAGGCCTCGGCCGGATAGCTGCGCGGCGGCTTGGCCAGCCAATCCCGCATCGCGCGCGCGTCGCCCTCGCCCTTGGCGATCTTGCGCATCACGTCCGGCAGGTCCCAGCTGTAGGTCATGTCGAAGGCGCGGTCGTGCATCTCCACCCAGTCGCCCTCGGCCAGCATGAACACCGGCTTGATGGCGCGCAGTTCCGCGATGGCCTGCTGCCAGTATGCCATCGGCAGGCCGCTGGCCACGTCCATCCGGTAGCCGTCGATGTCGGTTTCCTTGATCCAGTAGGACAGCGCGTCGGTCATGGCGGCCCACAGCGCCTTGTTGCCGTAGTCCAGTCCCGTCACGTCTTCCCATATCTCCTGGGTCGCGCCTTCGCTGTAGGTAACGGGATAGATCTCGCCCTTGGCGTTCTTCTTGTAGAAGTCGGGGTGCCGCGTCACCCACGGGTTGTCCCATGCCGTGTGGTTCGGCACCCAATCCAGGATCACGCGCATGCCCAGGCCGTGCGCCTGCTTGACCAGCTTCTTGAAGTCGTCCAGCGTGCCGAACTCCGGGTTCACGCCCTTGTAGTCGGCCACGGCGTAGTAGCTGCCCAGCGTGCCCTTGCGCTTTTCCTTGCCGATCGGGTGGATCGGCATCAGCCACAGGATGTCCACGCCCATCTTCTTCAGGCGCGGCAAATCCCTGGCGAAGGCGTTGAAGGTGCCTTCTTTCGAGTACTGGCGCAGGTTCACTTCGTAGATGGTGGCGTTGCGCGACCATTCCACGTGCTCCAGCGAGACCGCGCCGGGCGCGGGCGCCGCGGCGGGTTTGAATCCCGGCTCGGCGGCGGCGCAGTTCAGCGCAAGGAATGAGGCCAACAACGGGGCGAAAAACAGCGGGGCGAAACGGACTGCGGTCTTCATCGTGTCTCCTGGATCAAGCGGGTTACATCTTCGGCGCGGCGCAGAAGCGCGCGATATAGGCGGCGTGGTCCGGCATCACGTTCACGCATTTGCCGATCACCTCGCGCACGCTGTCCATGTACTCGGCGATGTCGGCCTCGGTCTGGATGTCGACCAGCGGATGGTAGCCGTCGGTGGGCATGTTCTGGCCCTCCAGCACTTGCAGCCAGCCCACTTCGGTGAACAGTTCGTTGTCGACGCGGACGATGCGGCCGTGGGTGCGGTACAGGTCCATTTTGGCGCGCAGCGTGTCCGGAATCGGCATCGCCGCGCAATCCTTCCAGAACTGCGAGTCGTCGCGCTGGTTCAGCTTGTAGTGCAGGATGATGAAGTCGCGGATGCGCTCGTAGTGGAAGCGGTTCTGGCGGTTGTACTCGTCGATGTCGGTCTGGCTGAATCCCCGGTCTGGGAAGAAGTCGATCAGGCGCTGGATCGCGTCCTGCACCAGGTGGATGCTGGTCGACTCCAGCGGCTCCATGAAGCCGCTCGCCAGGCCGATGGCCACCACGTTGCGGTTCCAGCTCAGCTTGCGCATGCCGGCCTTGAACTTCAGCAGCCGGGGATCGGCCAACGGCTTGCCGTCCAGGTTGGCCAGCAGGGTGGCCGCCGCCTCGTCCTCGCTCACGTGGGCGCTGCTGAACACATGGCCGTTGCCGGTGCGGTGCTGCAGCGGGATGCGCCACTGCCAGCCGGCGCGGTGCGCGGTGGCGCGGGTGTAGGGCGTCAGCACCGGCGCCGATTCGCACGGCACGGCGAAGGCGCGGTCGCACGGCAGCCAGTGGCTCCAGTCCTCGAAGCCGGTTTGCAGCGTCTGTTCGATCAGCAGGCCGCGGAAGCCGGAGCAGTCGATGAACAGGTCGCCCTCGATGCGTACGCCGCTTTCCAGCACGATGGCGTCGACGTGGCCGTCGCCCTCGCGTTGGGTGGCGTGGGTGATCTTGCCTTCGATGCGCGTCACGCCGCGCTCCTCGGACAGTTTGCGCAGATAGCGCGCATAGAGGCTGGCGTCGAAGTGGTAGGCGTAGGCGATGTCGCCCAGGGGCGAATTCTGCATCTCCGCGTTGGGCGGCATGAATTTGTTGGCCTTGGAGGCCATGCGGGTGATCGAGTAGTTTTCCAGCCCGGCGGCCTTGCCCAGCGCGTTCATCTTGTGCCAGTACTGGTCGAAGCCGACGGTCCACAGGTCCTGTCCCAGCCTGCCGAAGCCGTGCATGTAGCGTTCGCCCAGCTTGCCCCAGTTGACGAATTCGATGCCCAGCTTGAAGGTGCCCTGCGTGGCGCGGACGAACTCGTTCTCGTCGATGCCGACCACCTTGTTGAAGCGCTGGATCATGGGGATGGTGGCCTCGCCGACGCCGACGATGCCGATTTCGTCCGATTCCACGACACGGATGTCGTAGCGGCCGCGCAGCACGGTGGACAGGGCCGCCGCCGTCATCCAGCCCGAGGTGCCGCCGCCGACGATGACGACGTTCTTGATCAATTGGTTTTGCATGCTATGTCCCATTAGAACCAACAACAACGGAAGGTCAGTCGCTTCGCGATCGGGCGCAGCCCCACTGGGGCTGCTCCCCCCATTCGGGGTCTGACCCCAGCCCTTGCTTCTGGTTTTGGCTAAAAAAAATGCCCCCGCGAGCGTAAGCTGGCAGGGGCATTTTGCCACGGCGTTTAGAACTTGTAGTTCGCGCCGAAGTAGTAGGTGCGGCCGTATTTCACCGTCTCGGTGACGGCGCTAGGATCGGTCACGTACTGCTGCCATTTCGCGTTGTTCCAGTTGTTGGCCTGGACATACACGGTGAAGCCCTTGGCGAAGCCGGACTGGAACTCATACGAGGCCTGCAGGTCGACGATGGTCTCGCCCTTGATGAAGGTCAGCTGCGAGTTGTCCTGGAAGTCGCTCACCTGGCCCAGGAAGTTCGAACGCTTGCGCGCAGCGGCGGCAACCTGGATGCCATGGTTCTCGTAGTACAGGCGCAGGTTGCTGACCTGGCGCGACAGGCCCGGCAGCGGGATGGTGATGGCGCTGCCCGCGTTGGCGCTGAAGCCGACGGTCGGCAGCGTGATCGCGCTGCTGGTGTTCGAGTGGTTGGCCATCACGCCGAAACCGTCCAGGTATTTCGATACCATCGACAGCGGCAAGTTGGCCGACAGCTCGAAGCCCTTGATGGTGCCGCCGTCGCCGTTGACCGGCGCGGTGTACAGGCCGACCGTCGAGCCGGTGTGCGGACCGGAGGTCGGCAGCGGCGAACCGGGGCTCAGGAACGGCGCGAAGTCGAACACGCGCGGCGCCCGGAAGATGTAGGTGTCCAGTTTCTTGTAGAAGCCGGCCACGCTGAAGTAGGCCTTCTTCGCGAAGTACTTCTCGTACGAGATGTCGAAGGACTTGGCGCTGAACGGGTCCAGCTTGGCGTTGCCGCCGCTGCCGGTCAGGATGGGGTTGACGGCGGTGGTGCTGACCGAGAAGTTCTGGCTGGCGCGCAGGTCGTCCAGGTTGGCGCGGGACAGCACCTTGGCCAGGCCCATGCGGACCTGCTGCTCGTTGCCGACGTCGAAGGACACGTTGGCGCTCGGCAGGAAGTCGGTGTAGGTCTTGCCGTCGGTGACGATGCGCGACGGGCAGGTGGCGGCGGTGTTGCCGGTGCACTTGGCCTGGTCGACCTGCTGGCCGCTGGAGCTCTGGTCGGTGTGCACGATCTGCGTGCCGATGTTGCCGCGGTAAGGGATGCCGAACAGCGTACCGTCCAGGTCGCCCATGATGTAGGCGGTCGAGACCTTCTCGCGCACGGCCCAGTCCTTGTTCAGGATGTCCGCGTCGACCTTCTGCGACAGCTCGTAGATGGTGCCCAGGCTGCCGATCGGGTTGAACGACACGATCGGCAAGCCGGTGGTGCCGGCGACCGAGGTCTCGGTGCCAGGCACGTCCGCCACGCCGTACGGGTTGCCGCCCTTGACCACCAGGCGGCCCTCGGCGCCGGTGCGCGATTTTTCACGCTTGGTGTGGTTGAAGCCGAAGGTGGTGCCGACGATCGGGCCCCACTCCAGGTCGCGCTTGGCCGACAGGCGGATGCTGTCCACCTTGTCGTCGATGTGCGGCAGCGCCACGTAGCCGGCCTGCGGCGAGTTGAAGCCGCCCGACCAGCCGTTCACGTCGGTCAGCTTGGCCACGGCGCGGTCGCCGTAGTTCAGGCCGGTCTTGTAGGCCACGTCGGTGAAGTTGCTGCCATTGAAGCCGGTCCAGGAAATGGTGTCCAGATTGGTGGCGTTGCCCGGCTGGCCGGCGGTGGTTTCGTAGCGGGTTGCCTGCTTGGTGGCCTTCGAGTGGGTCAGGTCGGCGACCAGGGTCCAGTCGTTCAGGCGCAGCTGGTTGTTCCAGCCGATGGTTTTCAGGTCGTCGTCCGCGCTCTCGACGTGGTTGCGCACCACGCCCTTGAAGTTGGTCAAGGTGCCGCTCTGGGCCACGCCGTTCACCACGGTCACGTTCTGCAGCACGCCGGCCGGATCGTAGGCGCCGTTGGCGTTGCCGCCGATCGCGCCTTCCAGGCCGGTCTTCTTCTGCGCGGTGGAGCCGCTCGAGTAGAAGAAGTCCAGGGTGGACTTGAAGTTCTTGTTGGGACGGAACTGCAACGAGGCCATGGCGCCGTCGCGGTCGTAGGTGCTCGACTCGGTGTCGGCGGTGAAGCCGCCCGGCAGCGCGACCTGCTGGCCGTTGAACGGCAGCGTCGGCGCCCAGCCGCCCCAGGAGTTGAATTTCTGCTGGTTGACGCCGGTTTCCTTCAGCTTGGTGAAGCCCAGCGCCAGACCGATGGTGCGGTCGGCGAACTGGTCGATGTACGAGAAGGAGTAGCGATCGCCATCGCCCTCTTCGCCGCCGGAGCGCACGCCGATGCGGGCCTTGCGGTAGTTGGCGGCCATGACGCGCTTGCCGAAGTCCAGCGGCTGCACGGTGCGCAGGTCGATGGTCGCCGCCAGGCCGGAACCGACCAGCTGCGCGTCGGGGGTTTTGTAGATGACCACGGAACCCATCAGTTCGGCCGGGAACAGGTCGAACTCGGGGCTGCGGGCGTTGCCGGTGGACGCTTGCTCGCGGCCGTTCAGCAGGGTGCCGTTGAAGCTGGGCGACAGACCGCGCACGCTGATGTCGGCGGCCTTGCCGCTCTTGGCGCTGCGCTGCGCGGTCACGCCGGGCAGGCGGGCGATGGACTCCGCCACGCTGGAATCCGGCAGTTTGCCCAGGTCTTCGGCCGAAATGGCTTCGACGATGGAGGTGGAATTTTTCTTGATCGAGATGGCGGCCTCGATACCGCTACGGATACCGGAGACGACCACCGCCTGAATGGGCGCGTCGGCAGCGGGTGCGGCGGCGGGGGCGCTGGCGGTCTGCGCGTAGGCGTTGGAAGCCAAGGCCAGGAATACCGCGCAGCCTGCGGCGACCGGTTTCAGTTGGAAAGCAGCGCTCGTGCCCCGCTTGCTTGCGACGTTATTCATTAATAGTCCCCTCATGATCATACAAAAATTCCCGCAAACTACAGCCTGGCGACTGCGTACTTCGACTACACGGGATCCAGGAAAGCCAACGTTCTTTAGACGTCATGCAAGAATTTTGTACTAAAACTAGATCGAGTGTCAATGAATGTTCAGGAAACCTACGTATTAAAGGGTGTTTCGTAGCTCGTACGCCCCACACGCATGGCGCTCACGTTGTATTTGAGCTACAGGCCGCATGGGACCATGCTGTAGTAGGACTACATTGTTACTTTATTTTGCAAGCAGGAAGCGCAGCGGGATGTCCACCCGGCCGCCCCACGCGGCCTCCGTGTGGCCATCGCCCGGGTAGGCCTTGACGATGCAGTCGATGCCGTCGCGGTAGCCCTTGGCGCGCAGCAGCGCGTTGACCTGGGCCTGGTACGGGGGATAGAGGGCGTCCAGGCCGCTGTCGCCATGGTCGAAGTACAGCTTGTGGCCGCCGGCGCGCGGCAGCTTGCGGCTCAGCCAGTCGAAATAGGCGGAGGCGATACGCACGGGGCGCATATCGTCCTTGTCATACAACATGTTGAAGTTGACCGTGATGGGCCAGTGGGTGGACAGGCAGCCCGCCCCGGCGAACACCTCGGGGTGGCGCGCCACCGCGTACAGCGACACCACGCCGCCCAGCGAGGAACCCATGATGAAGGTGTTGCGGCGGTCGCGATGGGTGCGGAACTGACTGTCGATGGCGGGCTTGAGCTCTTCCACGATGAAGCGCAGGTAGGCGTCCGTCAGCGCGGGGGCGGCCTCGGCCTCCCGCTCCGCCTCCGCCACGTCGCCGACGGCCGCCCGCGAGGCGGACACGCCGCGCCCGGGCGGCTCCCCGAGCAAGGCCAGGCGCGATTCGGGAGTCAATGCCTCCAGCGCCGCCGCCGGCGCGAACTCGCGGGCGCGCTCGCGGCCGCTCCAGATGCCGACGATGATGGTGGGCCGCACCAGGCCGTCCGCGATCAGCGGCGCCAGCCGCGCATCCACCGCCCAGGGCTTGCCGCCCATCGCGGTGGCGGAATCGAACAGGTTTTGCCCGTCGTGCATATAGAGCACGGCGTGGCGCTCGGCCGTCGTGTCATAGCCGGCGGGCAGCCAGACCACGACCTTGCGCGGCGCGGCCAATTTGGAGGGGAAGGCCGGCAACACCACGTAACGCCCGCCCGCCGCCTCCGCGGCGCCACGCCCACCCTCCTCCGCGCCAGCGCCATGGACCCAGCCACCGCCCGCCACCAGGGCCGCGACCGCCGCCCTGTCCGCCATCCAACGCAATGCCGCCCTGCGCCCCGTCCGCCCCATCCCCACTCCCGACCGGCCGGCGCGAACCGGCGAAGTTAGCAGCATAGCGCGCGGCGCGTCATGTACCCAAACTAGCTTTCTAAAACCGTTGCGTGGATGCTATTTTCTTTTCATAATAAAGGCTTACGAAGTATCATGTAGTACAACTACCATATAAAAACGGAGACAGCGATGAAACGAACCGCCCTTCCGGCCTTGGTCGCCGCGGCCTGCCTGTACGCGGGCGCGGCGCCGGCCCAGGACTACCGCATCGAGCACATGGAACCGGCGTTCTGGTGGACGGGCATGCAAAACAAGTCGCTGCAACTGATGGTGCACGGCAAGCGCATCGCCGACCTGGAACCCAGCCTGAACCATCCCGGCGTGCGCGTGGCATCGGTCTCGCGCGTGCCCAACCGCAACTACCTGTTCATCGACCTCGTCATCGAGAACGCCGCGCCCGGCAAATTCGACATCGTCTTCTCCGCGCCGGGCAAGAAGAGCGTGAGCCACCGCTACGAGCTACAGGCGCGCGCGCCGGGCTCGGCGCAGCGCAAGGGCTTCTCCAGCGCCGACGCGATCTACCAGGTGATGCCCGACCGTTTCGTCAACGGCTCCACCGCCAACGACAACGTCGCCCGCATGGCGGACAAGCTGGACCGCAAAAACGGCAGTGGCCGCCACGGCGGCGACCTGCAAGGCATGACCAGGGCCCTGGATTACATCGCCGACCTCGGCTACACCATGATCTGGCCGACGCCGCTGGTCGAGAACGACATGCCGGCCTACTCCTACCACGGCTATTCCGCCACCGACTACTACAAGATCGACGAGCGCTACGGCAGCAACGAGGACTACCGCGACTTCGCCGCCAAGGCCAAGGCCAGGGGCATCGGCGTGATCCAGGACGTGGTGCTCAACCATATCGGCCTGAACCACTGGTGGATGAGGGACTTGCCGATGCCGGACTGGGTGACCAACGGCGGCAAATACGTGCCCACCGAGCACCACCGCGTGGCGGTGCAAGATCCCTACGCGGCGCGGGACGACAAGGACAACTTCACCCAGGGCTGGTTCTCGCCCAATATGCCGGACATGAACCAGGCCAATCCCCGCGTGGCCACCTACCTGATCCAGAACACCATCTGGTGGATAGAGTACGCCGGGCTGGCGGGGCTGCGCGTGGACACCTACGGCTACTCGGACAACGCCTTCCTGAGCGAATGGTCGCGCCGCGTGATGGAGGAATACCCGCGCCTCAACCTGGTGGGCGAGGAATGGAGCAACCAGATTCCCGTGGTCGCGCGCTGGCTCGAGGGCAAGCGCAATCCCGACGGCTACGTCTCGCACATGCCCAGCATGATGGACTTCCCGCTCAACGACACGCTGCGCAAGGCCCTGCCCGGCCCGGACCTCAACCTGGGCAACCTGTACGAGACGCTGTCGCAGGACCACCTGTATCCGGACGCGGCCAACCTGGTGCTGTTCGAAGGCAACCACGACCTGCCGCGCACCTTCAGCGTGCTCGACGGCGACGACGCGCTGTTCCGCATGGCCATGGCCTATGTGCTGACGGTGCCGCGCATCCCGCAGCTGTACTACGGCACAGAAATCCAGATGACCAGCACCACCAAGGGCCGCGACGATCCGTCCTACCGCCAGGACTTCCCCGGCGGCTGGGACGGCGACCAAGTCAACGCCTTCACCGGCGCCGGGCTGACCGAACAGCAGAAGGCGGCGCGGGCCTACCTGAAGAAGCTGCTGAACTGGCGCAAATCACAGCCCGTCATCCACCACGGCAAGTTGACGCACTACGGGCCGCGGGACAACACCTACGTCTATTTCCGCCACGACGGCGACAAGAAGGTGATGGTGGCCTTCAACAAGAACGACAAGCCGGCCACGCTGAAGACCGCGCGCTTCCACGAGATGCTGGCCGGCGTGGCCGGCGGCACGGACGTCGTCACCGGCCAGCGCCACGCGCTGAGGGACGAGCTCACGCTGCCGGCCCGCTCGGCCGTGATCCTGGAGCTGGACCGCACGCGCGGCGAGGTGAAAATCGTCGACAACGTCATCTCGCCGCAACTGGGCAACAGCCGCTCGCTGCGCATCTACCTGCCGCCCAGCTACGCCACGCGGCCCGAGCGCCGCTATCCCGTGCTGTACATGCACGACGGCCAGAACCTGTTCGATCCCAAGACCGCCTACAGCGCGGAATGGGAAATCGACGAAACCATGGACCGGCTGATCGCCGAGGGCGGGATGGCCGAGGCCATCGTGGTCGGCATCGACAACACCAAGGACCGCCTGGACGAATACACGCCCTGCTGCGATCCGAAGCACGGCGGCGGCAAGATCGAGCAATACGAGAGCTTCATCGTGGACACCGTGAAGCCCTATGTGGACGGCGCGCTGCGCACGCTGCCGGGCAAGGAGCACACCGCCATCATGGGATCGTCGCTGGGCGGCATCGCCTCGGTGCATATCGCCCAGCACCGGCCAGACGTGTTTTCCAAGGCCGGCGGCGTGTCCAGCTCGTTCTGGTGGAACGAGGGCGCCATGACCGGCAAGCCGCCGATGGCGCCGGTGAAGTTCTACATCGACGCCGGCACCGCCAACGACGGCGTCGAGCAAACCCGGCTGATGCGCGACGCGATGGTCAAGGCCGGCTACAGGGTCGGCACCGGCGCGGCGGACAATCTGTACTACCACGAGGACGTGGGCGGCATCCACAACGAAAAGTCCTGGGCCGCCCGCGCCCACCTGCCGCTGACCTGGTTCTTCCCGCCCTCGCCCTAGGTCTGGACGGTCTGGTTGCGCGGCGGCGCCCGCAAGGCGCGGGAGGCGGATGGCGCTTGGGGAACGCCGGCCGCGCCGTCCCGGTCGTGCAGCTTGAAGAAGCTGACCGCCTCCGTCAGGTTTTGCGCCTGCCGCTGCAGCGACTCGGCCGCGGCGGCGGCCTGCTCCACCAGCGCGGCGTTCTGCTGCGTCACGCCGTCCATGTGGCTGATGGCCGTGCCGATCTGCTCGATGCCGTCCTGCTGCTCGGTGCTGGCCAGCGCGATCTCGCCGATGATGGCGTTGACCCGCTCCACGCTGGCCACCACCTCGGACATCGTCACCCCCGCCTTCCCGACCAGGCTGCTGCCCGCCGCCACCCGCTCGACCGACGTGCCGATCAGCTCCTTGATCTCCTTCGCGGCCGCCGCCGAGCGCTGCGCCAGGTTGCGCACCTCGGACGCCACCACCGCGAAGCCCCGCCCCTGCTCGCCCGCCCGGGCCGCCTCCACCGCCGCGTTCAGCGCCAGGATGTTGGTCTGGAAGGCGATGCCGTCGATGACGCCGATGATGTCGACGATCCTGCGCGAGGACTCGTTGATCTGCTCCATGGTCCGCACCACGTCCGCCACGGTGGCGCCGCCCTTCACCGCCACCGCCGACGCGCTGTGGGCCAGCTCCCGCGCCTGGCTGGCGTTGTCGTTGTTCTGGCGAACCGTGCTGGTCAGCTCAACCATCGAAGACGCCGTCTCCTCCAGCGAACTGGCCTGCTCCTCGGTGCGGTTGGACAGGTCCTGGTTGCCGGTGGCGATCTCGCGGCTGGCGGTGGCGATGGTGTCCGTGCCCGCCCGCACCCGGCCGACGATATCGGCCAGGTTGTCGCTCATGCGCTTGAGCGCGCGCAGCAGTTCGCCCACCTCGTCCTGGCGCGAGGTTTCCACGTCGCAGCGCAGGTCGCCGGCCGCGACCGTCTGCGCGATGCCGATCGCCTGGTTCAGCGGCCGCGTGATGCCGCGGATCATCCACACCACCAGGACCGAGCCCAGCAGCAGCGTGGCCGCCATCATCACCAGCAGGGAAATGGTGGCGTTACGGTGCGCGGCCTCGTTGTCGGCCGCCATTTCCGCCGCCAGCCGGCGCGACTGCTCGCCGATGAACAGCACGATGTCATCGATCTTCTTGGTCGGCGCGCGGTCCATGCCCTTGACCAGGCCGTCCACCACCTTGTGGCCGTCGGGATGGGCGGGGTCGTACTGCTTGAGCGCCCGCAGGTAGTTCGCGCCCAGTTCCTCGTGCATGCGGATCGCCTCGGCCACCAGCGGCGTCTTCAGGTTCAGCCTGTCCAGCAGGGCCTGCAGCTTCAGCAGTTCCCCGTTGACCTGTTTGCCCGTCTTGACGAAGGCTTGCGAGTACTTGTCGAAACTGGCGGGATCGCTCCCGCGCAGCAGGATGTTCTTCCACTCCTGCACCTGGATCTTGAACTCCACCTGCGCGCCGCGGGCCGTGTCCACCGCCTGCGTCAGCGTGACGGAGCGCTGCATGCCCTCGGCGTTGCGGTCCTTGATGAAGTTGAGCGCGCGCCAGCCCTCGACGCCGACCACCAGCAGCGCGAAGAAAAAGAAGCCGCTGAGCAGCGCCAACCGCACGCCTATCTTGAGGTTTGCCAGTTTCATAATGTTCCCCTTTGCCGGCGAGACATCGACTTGCTGATTGCAACTTCGTCTTACATCATGCGCTTCCACCCGGCAAAAGCCAAGACGGGAGCCGGATTACGAGTCGGCGGGCGCCACGGGTGGCGCGAATTCCAGCCGGTAGAGCCGGACGTCCTCGTCGCCGCCCCCCAGCCGGGTCAGCTGGACGAAGCGCAGGCCCAGTTTTTCCAGCAGTTGATTGGAGGCCGTGTTGTGCGGCGAGGTGATGGCCAGCAGGCGCGGCAGTTTTAGATGGCCGCGCGCGTACTCCACCACGGCGGCGCCGGCCTCGTAGGCGTAGCCCCGGCCCCAGTGCGCGGGCGCCAGGGCGTAGCCGATGTCCACGTCCGGCAGGGCGTCGCGCTTGATCAGGCCGCAGAAGCCCAGCGGGACGCCGTCGCCGCGGCGCTCCATCAGGTACAAGGAATGACCCAGCCGCATCTGCATCTCCACCGGGCCGTCGAGGATGGCGGCGCGGGCCTGCTCCAGCGTGCGCACGCCCTTGTCGCCGATGTTGCGGACGAAGGCCGGTTCGTTGACCAGCTCGAGATAAAAGGCCGCGTCGCCCGCGTGCAGGGTGCGCAGGACGATGCGCTCGGTGGTCAGGATGATCATAGGCGGAAGTCGATGTGGGAGGGACGGCCGGGCAGCGCCAGCCGGGCCGTGGCGCGCGGCGATTCGGCCACCACCTCGCCGCGCCGCATCACCAGCCGGCGCGCGGCGCGCAGCCGTATCGCCTCCACCGGGCTGGACGCGTCCAGCAGCACCAGGTCGGCGTGGCAGCCCGGGTGCAGGCCGTAGCCCTCCAGCCCCAGGATGCGGGCCGGCGTCTCGGTGACGGCGGCGAAGCAGGCGCGCATCGCGTCCTGTCCCGTCATCTGCGCCACGTGCAGGCCCATGTGCGCCACCTCCAGCATGTCGCCCGAGCCCAGGCTGTACCACGGGTCCATCACGCAGTCGTGGCCGAAGGCGACGTCGATGCCGGCGGCCAGCAGTTCCGGCACGCGCGTCATGCCGCGCCGCTTCGGATAGGTGTCGTGGCGGCCCTGCAAGGTGATGTTGATCAGCGGATTGGCGATGGCCGCCACGCCCGCCTCGCGCATCAGCGGCAGCAGCTTGCTCACGTAATAGTTGTCCATGGAATGCATGGAGGTCAGGTGCGAGCCGGCCACGCGGCCATGCAGGCCCAGGCGGTTGCTGTGGTAGGCCAGCGTTTCCACGTGGCGCGACATGGGGTCGTCCGACTCGTCGCAGTGCATGTCCACGCGCAGGCCCCGCTCGGCGGCGAATTCGCACAGGATGCGCACGGACTCGGCGCCGTCGGCCATGGTGCGCTCGAAATGGGGGATGCCGCCCACCACGTCCACGCCCATGGCGACGGCCCGCTTCAGGTTGGCCAGCGCGGTCGGGCTGCGCAGCACGCCGTCCTGGGGGAAGGCCACCAGCTGCATGTCCAGGTAGGGGGCGACGCGGCGCTTGACGTCCAGCAGCGCCTCCACCGCCAGCAGGCGGTCGTCGCACACGTCCACGTGGGTGCGGATCGCCAACAGGCCACGCGCGACGGCCCAGTCGCAGTATTGCAACGCCCGCTCAACCAGCGCCTCCTGGGTCAGGTCCGGCTTCAGCTCGCCCCACAGCGCGATGCCTTCAAGCAAGGTGCCGGACTGGTTCACGCGCGGCAGGCCGTAGCTGAGGGTGGCGTCCATGTGGAAATGGGCGTCCACGAAGGGCGGCGAGACCAGGTCGCCGCCCGCGTCGATCTCCCGCGCGCCCTGCACGGCCAGCGACGGGCCTACCTCGGCGATGCGGCCGCCCGCTATGGCCAAGTCCATGCCGCGCCGGCCATCGGGCAGGCTGGCGTTGCGTATCACGACATCCATCTCGGCTCCCAGAGTATGCGATCAGCGATTGTAGGCAGAGGGCGGCGCGGCGCGCAAACGATATCGCGATGTTGCAGTGCATTAATTTTTGACGCGGCGCGCGCCGCCGGGCCAGTCCCGCCGCGGCGCCTTGTGTTATGCAAGCGAGGCGGATAGCGGAAAAAATAACTTTTCAGGGCTTGAAAACAAAGCTAGAATGAATTTTATTGCAGCGCAATATAAACCGTTTTCAGGAGAAGTCATGTTTTCGTTCACCGAACAGTTTTCCGCAGCCACTGCCAACGCCAAATCGCAGCTGGAAACTCAGCTTGACATCGCCAACCACTACGCGAGCACCGCGTTTCAAGGCGTGCAGCAAGTGATCGCACTGAACTTCAGCGCCACCAAGGCATCGGTCGAAAAAACCTCGGCCGCCACCAAGCACTTGCTGGAAGCCAAGGATCCGCGCGAATTCTTCACGCTGAACACCGCGCAGACGCCCAACTTCGACAATCTGCTGGCCTACAGCCGCGAGCTGTACAGCATCACCACCCGCACCCAGGCCGAACTGCTGGAGCTGGTGAAGGAACAGATCAAGGACGCCACCGCCGCGACCGCCGCCGTGGCCGCCAAGCCGCTGGCCCTGGTCAACCAGGTGGCCGCGCCGGTCGCCGCCGCCGTCAAGCCGGCCGCCGCCCCGGTCCCGGCACCCGCCGCGCCCGAGCCGGCGCCCGCTCCGGCCGCCGCCGCCGCGCCGCTGGTGGTGGAAGCCGCCCCGGAAGCGCAGGAAGAGGAAGTGGTTGAAGCCCCGGCGGCATCGCCGAAAGCCGCAGCCAAAGCCGAAGCCAAGGCCAAGCCTGCGACGCCAGCCAAGCCGGTGGTGGAAGCCGTCGCCGAACTGGGCGGCAAACCAGCCGCCAATAAGCCGGTCGCCGCCGAAATCCCGGAAGCCAAGCCTGTGGTGCTGAAGTCGGTTTCGCCTAAGAAATAATCCCAAAGTCATCTCGCGGTAACTCCAAGACCAACGGCGAATCCGCCGTTGGTTCCCCTTCCCTCCCCCTGCACGCGCCGCGTGCCTGAGGTATCCTAGCGGGCTTGACGCTGCGAGGATATTTCATGAGTTTATCGAGGCTACTCGCGGGCTTCGTGCGCCAGCACTGGCCCGCGTATTCCGCCGCCGCGGCCATGCTTACCGGTGTGGCCCTGATCAGCATCTGGATACCGCGCCAGATCGGCGCCATGATCGACGGACTGGCCGCCCACACGCTCGACGCCGCCGGACTGATGACCCAGATCGGCCTGCTGCTGGCGGTCGGCGTGGTCAACTACCTGCTGCGCGCCCGCTGGCGCATGGCCCTGTATTCGGTCGCCTACCGGCTCGGCATGGACCTGCGCACGCGCTTCTACGCGCGCCTGTCGCGCCAGGGCCCCGCCTTCTACCAGAACCGCAGCACCGGCGACCTGATGGCGCTGGCCACCAACGATATCGACGCCATCGAAATGACGGCCGGCGAGGCCATGCTGGCCGGCTTCGACGGCGCGCTGACCCTGGTGACCGTGCTCGGCATCATGATGCTGGGCGTGGACTGGCGCCTGGCCAGCATCGCCCTGCTGCCCTTCCCCTTGATGGCGCTGGCGTTCTGGCGCATCTCCAGCCACATCCACACCGCCTCGGCCGATTCGCTGCAGCGCTTCAGCGCGCTGAACGGGCACGTGCAGGAAACCCTGTCCGGCGTGCGCACGCTGCGCGCGCTGGGGCTGGAGCGGCGCAGCGGCGCCCAGTTCAGCGACCTGGCCGGCCACGCGGCCAAGGCCAGTCTCACGGCGCAGGTGTGGGAGGCGGCCTACGAGCCCGCCGTCGGCCTGACCCTGACCGCCGCCACCGGCCTGACCCTCGGCCTGGGCGGCTACCTGGTGTGGCAGGGCGAACTCACCATCGGCGCGCTCACCAGCTTCAGCATGTACCTCGGCCAGTTGATCTGGCCCATGTTCGCGGCCGGCTGGGTGCTGTCGCTGATCGAACGCGGCCGCGCCGCCTACGCCCGCCTGCAACCGATGCTGGACGCGCCGCTGGCCATCGACGACCACGGCAAGCGGACCGGGCTGCCTCCCGGCGAACTGGCGTTCGACAACATCGGCTACGCCTACCCCGGCCAGACCGAGCCGGCGCTGCGCGACATCAGCGTGCGCCTGCTGCCGGGCCAGACGCTGGGCCTGGTCGGCCCCACCGGCTCCGGCAAGTCCACCCTGCTGCGCGTGCTGCTGCGCCAGCTCACGCCGCAGCATGGCAAGGTGAGCTGGAGCGGCCACGCCATCGACGAATACACGCTGGGCACGCTGCGCGCGGCCATCAGCTGGGTGCCGCAGGAGTCGTTCCTGTTCTCGGCCTCGATCGCGGACAACATCGCCCTGGCCAAGCCGGGCGCCACCCGCGCGGAGATCGAGCGCGCGGCCGACCTGGCCGCCATCCACGACGACATCCTGCTGTTCCCCCACGGCTACGAGACCGAGGTGGGCGAAAAGGGCATCACGCTGTCCGGCGGCCAGCGCCAGCGCGTGGCCATCGCCCGCGCGCTGCTGGCCAACAACGCGCTGCTGTTGCTGGACGACGCCCTGTCGGCGGTCGACACCGGCACCGAGACGCGCATCCTGGAACACCTGGAGGAGCTGCGCCAGGAAGGCAAACGGACCGGCGCCGAGCGCAGCGCCATCATCGCCAGCCACCGCCTGAGCGCGGTGGTCAACGCCGACCTGATCGTGGTGCTGCGCGACGGCCGCGTCAGCGAGACCGGCACCCACGAGAGCCTGCTCGCGCGGGACGGCTGGTACGCCAGCCAGTGGCGCTATCAACAACTGGAGGCCAGCCTTGACGCTCTCTAAACCGCCCGCAGACACGGTGGGCAAGCAGACCGCGCAGGCGTTCGGCCTGCTGCGCCGGGCCGCAGAGCCGGACCTGCGCCACCTGTACTGGGCGCTGCTGTGGCTGGTCCTGGCGGCCGGCCTGGAGGTGCTGGGGCCGATCGCCGGCAAGGCGCTGATCGACGAGCACCTGCTGCCGCGCCACCTGGACTGGCCGCGCATGTGGATGCTGCTGGGCGGCGTGCTGCTGACCGGCTGGATCGCCAGCGCGCTGCGCTACTGGCAGCTGGTGCGCCTGTCCGGCCTGGCGATGCGCTCGGTGCAGCGCCTGCGCGAGCAGGTCTACGGCCACGTGCTGCGCCTGCCCATGGCCTTCTTTGACCGCGCCATCACCGGCCAGCTGGTGTCGCGCGTGACCAACGACACCGAGGCCGTGAAATCGCTGTACGTGCAAGTGCTGTTCGTGATGCTCGACAGCACCATCGTGCTGGTCGGCACCGTGATCGCCATGGCTTGGCTGGACTGGCGCATGATGCTGATCGTGCTGGCGCTGCTGCCGGCGGTGCTGGGCATCGTGTGGCTGTACCAGCGCCTGAGCGCGCCGGCCGTGACGCGCGCGCGCCAGCTGCGCAGCGAGATCAACGGCCAGATGGCCGAGTCCATCAGCGGCATGCAGGTGCTGCAGGCGAACAACGCGGAACAGCGCTTCGCCGACCGCTTCGGCAAGACCAACACCGAGCACTACACCATGCGCGTGGCCGAGATGCGCGCCAACGCCTGGCTGCTGCGCCCGGCGCTGGACCTCTTGAACGTGGTGCTGCTGGCCTCCGTCATCTACATGTTCGGGCAGCGGACGATGAGCGCGGCCGAGGTCGGCGTGCTGTACGCCTTCATCAGCTACATCGCGCGCGTGATCGAGCCGCTGATCCAGATCACCATGCAGTTCAGCCAGCTGCAGCAATCGGTGGTGGCCACCGCCCGCGTGGCCGCGCTGCTGGACGAGCCGGTGGCGGTGGAGCACGCGGCCGACCAGGCGCTGGCGTCCGCCGGCGAGGCGCCCGAGGCGCCCGGCGTGCCGGCCGTCTCCATCCGCGGCGTGAACTTCGCCTACGCCGGCGGCCAGACCGTGCTGCACGACCTGTCGCTGGACATCCCGCGGGGCGCCTTCTTCGGCATCGTCGGCCACACCGGCAGCGGCAAGTCCACCCTGCTGTCGCTGCTGCTGCGCTACTACCCGGTGGCCGTGGGCGGCATCGCCATCCACGGCGCGCGCCTGGAGGGCATCCCGAACGAGCGCTTCCGCAACGACGTGGGCCTGGTGCCGCAAGACCCCTTCCTGCTGGCGGCCTCGGCGCGCGAGAACATCGACATGGGCCGCGGCCTGTCCGACGCCGACATCGAGGCGGCCGCGCGCGCCGCCCACGCGCACGACTTCATCGCCGCGCTCGAGCACGGCTACGCCACGCCGCTGGGCGAAGGCGGCTCGCGCCTGTCCAGCGGCCAGAAGCAGCTGATCGCCATCGCCCGCGCGCTGGCCGGCAAGCCGCGCATCCTGCTGCTGGACGAGGCCACCTCGCGCATCGACAGCCAGACCGAGCAGATCGTGCAGACCGCGCTGCACGAGTTGCGCGGACGCGTCACCATCATCGCCATCGCGCACCGGCTGTCGACCATCCGCGAGGCCGACCGCATCATCGTGCTGAACCACGGCCGCATCAGCGAGGCCGGCCCGCACGAGGACCTGATGCGCATCGAGGGCGGCCTGTACCAGCGGCTTTACCTGCTGCAGCAGTTGGCGGCCTGACGGTCGCCTGGTTCCTCGACGCCCGCTGATCAATTGTGCGTCAGGCGCACGGTAGCACGTACCAAAGTACAAGTTACTTATTTTCATGCTATACCGATACCGAAGCGCCCATTCGCCTCGGAGGTAAGCCATGCGCCACTTATCGATCAAGCAAAGTTTCACGGCGATGTTCCTGCTGACCTTGCTGCTGGCCGCGCTCACCATGTGGGCGCTGCTGCGGGTGGCCGACAAGCAGGCGGCGGCCACGGCCGCCAGCCAGGCGCGCTACCAGTCCTATCTGCTGGCCGACGAACTGCGCCAAAGCTCGGACGACCTGACCCGCCTGGCGCGCACCTACGTGGTGACCGGCGAGGCGGCCTACGAGCGGCAATACATGGACATCCTCGACATCCGCAACGGCAAGAAGCCGCGCCCCGCGAACTATGAACGCATCTATTGGGATCTGGTGGCCGGCGGCCTGCCGGTGCCCCCCTCCAGCGGCCAGACCGTGGCGCTGCAGGAGCTGATGAAGCAGGCCGGCTTCACCGAGCGGGAATTCGCCAAGCTGCGGGAGGCCCAGGGCAATTCGGACGGCCTGGTGAAAACCGAGGTGATCGCGATGAACGCCGTCAAGGGCCTGTTCGACGACGGCAAGGGCGGCTTCACGCGCCAGGGCGAGCCCGACCTGGAGCTGGCGCGCCGTATCATGCACGACCCGGTGTACCACCAGAACAAGGCCCGCATCATGCAGCCGCTGAACGAATTCCTGTCGCTGCTGGACGCGCGCACGGCCGCCGCCGTGGGCCGCGCGGAACAGGACACCCGCACCGCCTTCGCCATCGCCGTGGCGCTGCTGGCGCTGTCGGTGGCGGCGTCCGTCGTCAGCCTGCTGCTGGTGTACCGCTACATCAAGCGCAACCTGGACACGGCGATCGACGCCGCCGGCCGCATCGCGGCGGGCGACCTCAGCACGGCGGTGTCGGTGGAGCACCGGGACGAGGTGGGCACGCTGATGCAGTCGATCGCCACCATCAACAGCAACCTGGCCGACATGATCGGCAACATCCGCGGCAGCACCGAGGAAATGACGGTGGCCACCAACGAGATCGCGCTGGGCAACGCCGACCTGTCGGCGCGCACCGAGGCGCAAGCCAGTTCGCTGCAGCAAACCGCCAGCTCGATGGAGACGCTGACCGGAACCGTGCAGCGCAACGCCGGCAACGCCAGCCAGGCCAACCAGCTGGCCGCCACCGCCTCCGAGGTCGCGGCCAAGGGCGGCGACGTGGTGGCCCAGGTGGTCACCACCATGGGCGCGATCAAGGAGAGCTCCGGCAAGATCAGCGACATCATCGGCGTGATCGACGGCATCGCCTTCCAGACCAACATCCTGGCCCTGAACGCGGCGGTGGAGGCGGCCCGCGCGGGCGAACAGGGCCGCGGCTTCGCCGTGGTGGCCAGCGAGGTGCGCAACCTGGCCCAACGCAGCGCCGGCGCCGCCAAGGAAATCAAGGCCTTGATCAGCGATTCGGTGGACCGGGTGGACACCGGCGGCCGCCTGGTCGACGAGGCGGGCCGGACCATGGCGCAGATCGTCTCGTCGGTGCGGCAGGTGGCGGCCATCATGGCCGAGATCACCAGCGCCAGCCAGGAGCAAAGCACGGGCATCGGCGAGGTGAACCTCGCGGTCGGGCAGATGGACGGTATCACCCAGCAGAACGCCGCGCTGGTGGAGCAGGCGGCGGCGGCGGCCGAAAGCCTGCAGGAGCAGGCCCAGGCGCTGAACCGCGCGGTCAGCATGTTCCACCTGGCCGACGCGCAGGCGGGGCGCCGCGGCTCGGCCGCCCCCGCCCGGGCCCCGGCGCCCTCCCCGGCCGCCCCGCCGGCGCGGGCGAAAAACGCGCCGGCGCTGCCGCGCGCGCCGGCGCGGCCCACCGCTCCCGGCGGCGACGACTGGGAAGAGTTTTAAGGCCGAAATTACAATTGAAACAACTTTTCCGCCGACGGGCTGTGCATTTTTCGGGAAAATCTGAGGCTGGGCTTGGCTTTCCGACCTGCAACAAGAATATAATTGTCTAGACACTTTGCGCAAAATCAATGCAAAGATCTGGAAAGGGATATCCAAGTTGGCAGGCTTCCGGGATCAGTCGTTTACTCGCGGCATGCGGCTGCTGGCGGCCGCATGCGTCCTGGCGCCCGCGCTGGCCTGGGGCCAGCCGCCGCTGGACGCGGCCATCGCCGAAATCCGCGACCAGGCGCGCTTCGTGCCGGACAAGGCCCTGGTCCAGCTGCAAAAGATGGAGCCCGCCGCGCGCGCCGCGCCGCCCGCCACCAAGGCCGAATTCCTGGCCCAGCTCAGCTTCGCCTGGCGCCAGCTGGGCAAACACGAAACCGCCCTGCTGCTGGCCGACGAACTGGTCGTGTTCGGCCGCGCCCAGGGCGACGCCGTCATCCTGGCCAAGGGATTGCTGAGCAAGGCCTACGTACTGTCGTCCATGTCCGAGCGCAAGGCCGCGCACGAGTTGGCCTTCGAGGCGGAGAAGATCGCCAACGGCACGGCCGACCTGGCGCTGCGGGTGCAGGCCACCATCACCTCCGGCCAGTCCTACGCCGAACAGGGCAATTTCCCGGTCGCGCTGGCCAAGCTGCAGACGGCGGTCGACCTGGGCCGCCAGATCGACGACCTGCTGCCTCTGGCCACCGCGCTCAACGCGATGGCCCTGCTGTACGGCCAGATGAAGGAATACGACAAGGGCTGGGAGGTGCTGGACGAGTCGGTGCGGATCGCCGACAAGCTCGATTCGCCCGGCCGCCGCGTGCTGGCCAGAAAGACCGAATACGGCCTGGCCATCGATTCCAAGCAGCCCAAGCGCGCGCTGGCCGCGCTGCAGGCGGGGCTGGAACTGGGACGGCAGATGGGCGCGCGCTCGCTGGTGGCCGACACCCTGGTCAACCTATCCGACAGCTACCTGAAGCAACACGACTACCCGAAGGCCCTGCGCTACAGTGTCGAGGCCCTGCAGGCGGGCGCCGAGTTGAACGACCTCGGCCTGAACGCCACCGCCTACGTCAACAAGGGACAGGCCGAGCTGGGCATGGGCCGCCTGGCCGAGGGCAAGAAGAGCTTCGAGGCCGGCCTGGCCCACTTCCAGAAAATCGGCGACAAGCCCGAGCTGCAGGCGGTGCTGATGGAGTACGGCCAGGCGCTGGAACGGGTGGGCGACTACGCCGGCGCCATCAACGCCTACCACCGCGAGCGCGCCATCTCCAGCGACCTGTTCGAGCAACAGCGCCAGAAGGCCATGTGGGACTTGCAGGAAAAGTACGAGACCGAAAAGAAGCGGCGCCAGATCGAACTGCTCAGCCGCGAGAACCAGGTCAAGAGCGCCGAGATCGACAACCGCCGCCTGCAGCAGCGCGTGTGGTGGCTGCTGGCCGTGGTGTTCGCGCTGGCGTCGGTGATCGTGGGGCTGCTGTACCGCAAGGTGCGCCAGGCCAACGCGCAGCTGGAAGTGAAGAACATGGAACTCAAGGCGCAGAGCTCGCTAGACCCGTTGACCTCGCTGTACAACCGCCGCCACTTCCAGGAATTCATGCGCACCCACAACCACGTGGAGCGCCGCGGCGCGGCCGGCGAGGACATCGTCGGCGCCCTGTTCCTGCTGGACGTGGACCACTTCAAGCACGTCAACGACACCTACGGCCACGCCGCCGGCGACGTGGTGCTGAAGCTGATCGCGGAAAACCTGCGGGTGGCGTTGCGGGAAACGGACATGATCGTGCGCTGGGGCGGCGAGGAATTCCTGGCCTTCCTGCCGGCCATCCCGCGCAGCGGCGTGGACGAGATCGCGCGCCGCATCCTCACCACCATCTCCGCCCAGCGCATCGAGTACCAGGGGCACAGCTTCGGCGTGAACGTCTCGGTGGGCTTCGCGCCCTTCCCGCTGATCCCGGCCGACACGCCGCTGCCGTGGGAGCGCGCGGTCAACCTGGTGGACATGGCGCTGTACCTGGCCAAGGCCCACGGCCGCAACCGCGCCTACGGCGTGCGCGGCTTCGACCGCTTCAGCCAGACCTCGATGGAGGCCATCGAGCAGGACCTGGAGCGCGCGTGGCGCGCCGGCTTCGTCGATCTGAGCGTGGTGCTGGGCGGTTCGCCGGACGCGCCGCCGCCGCCGAACGAGCACAGCAACGTGGTGCCGCTGAAGCAGGCCTTCAAGGCCGGCAACTGAGCGCGCCCGCCAACCGGGCACGCCTACTTCTTGTCGCGGGCCTCGCGGGCCGATTCCTGGATCTTCTCGCCGGCCTCCTCGATCTTCTCGCCGGCCTTTTCCGTGGCGGCGTTGATCTTCTCGCTGGTTTCGCGGGCGGCCTCGGCCAGCTTCTGGTTGGTTTCGCGCGCGGCCTGGGTCAGCTCGGCGCCGGCCTTCTGCGTCACCTCGTCGATTTTCCGGCCCGCCTGCTCGGCCGGCCCGGCCTCCGGCTGCTTCTGGCAGCCCGCCAACACCGCCGTCATGATCGCGACCGCCAGGGCCGCGTAGAATAGGTTCGCTGGTTTCATGATTCGTTTCCTCATCTTTTCTTGTATCACTCAAGCATACACCCGGGCACTAAAAAACACGATTGACACGCGTGTAACAAAAAATGACAATAGCACGAGCGTTCACTTTTATAAGGAAACCGTCATGTCCACCACCGCCCGCCGCATCTGCCCCTTCTGCGAAGCCAGCTGCGGCCTTGAAATCGAACTGCAGGACGGCCGGATCGGCAGAATCAAGGGCGACGAGGCGGACGTGTTCAGCGCCGGTTTCCTGTGTCCCAAGGCCATCGGCCTGAAAGACCTGCACGAGGACCGCGACCGCCTGCGCACGCCCCTCGTCAAGCGCGACGGCGTGTTCACCGAGGCCACCTGGGACGAGGCCTACGCCGAGATCGAACGGCGCCTGTTGCCCATCATCGAGCGCGACGGCGGCAACGCGGTCGCCACCGTGCTGGGCAATCCCGTGTCCCACAAGATGAGCCTGATGCTCTACTTCCCGCGCCTGGCCAAGGCGCTGGGCACGCGCAATATGTACTCCGCCTCCAGCGTGGACCAGATACCGAAGATGCTGTCGGTGGGCCTGATGTACGGCGGCTGGCTGTCGGTGCCGGTGCCGGACATCGAGCGCTCGCGCTTCATGCTGATCATCGGCGCCAACCCCATGGTGTCGAACGGCAGCCTGTGGACCGTGCCCGACTTCCGCAGCAAAGCCAAGGCGCTGCGCGCGCGCGGCGGCAAGATCGTGGTGGTCGACCCGCGCCGCACCGAGACGGCGGACATCGCCGACGCGCACCACTTCATCCGTCCCGGCGCCGACGTGTTCTTCCTGCTGGGCCTGGTCAACGCGCTGTTCGACGAGCGCCTGGTGCGCCTGGGCCGCCTGGAAGGCCACGTGAACGGCGTGGACCAGCTGCGCGAGGCCGTGCGCGGCTACGCGCCGGAAGCCGTGGCGGCGCGCTGCGGCATCGCGGCGTCCGTGACGCGCGAACTGGCGCGCACGCTGGCCGGCACCGAACACGCGGCCGTGTACGGCCGCATCGGCACTTGCACGCAGCAGTACGGCACGCTGGCCTCGTGGCTGATCGACGTCGTCAACGTGCTGACCGGCCACCTCGACGAGGAAGGCGGCATGATGTTCCCGAAAGCGGCCGCCTTCGCCGCCAACACGCGCGGCAAGCCCGGCGCCGGACGCGGCATCGCGAGCGGGCGCTACAAGAGCCGCGTGTCCGGCGCGGCGGAGGTTGCGGGCGAACTGCCGGTCACCTGCCTGGCCGAGGAGATCGACACGCCGGGCCCGGGCCAGGTCAAGGCGCTGATCGCCATCGCCGGCAACCCTGTGCTGTCCGCGCCCAACGGCGACCGGCTGGCCGCCGCGCTGGACCAGCTGGAATTCATGGTCAGCATGGACATCTACCTCAACGAGACCTCGCGCCACGCGGACGTGATCCTGCCCGGCGTCTCGCCGCTGGAGGACGCGCACTACGACGTCACCTTCACCCAGTTCTCGCACCGCAACCACGCGCGCTACAGCCCGCCGGTGCTGGCGCGCGAGGGCGGCGCCCCGGACGAGTGGGAAACCCTGCTGCGCCTGACCGCCATCGTCAAGGGCCGCGGCGCCGGCGCCGACATCGGCGCGCTGGACGACGAGCTGCTGCGCGAGGAGCTGGAGAAGACCGTCGGCCCGCTGGCCGACAGCGTGATGGGCATGCTGGCGCCGCGGCGCGGCGTGGAGCGCATGCTGGACCTGGGCCTGCGCGGCGGCGCCTACGGCGACCAGTTCGGCCGCGCGCCCGGCGGCCTCACGCTGGACAAGGTGCGGGCGGCGCCGTCCGGCATCGACCTGGGCCCGATGACGCCGCGCATCCCCGAGCTGCTGCGCACGCCGTCCGGCAAGATCGAGCTGGCGCCGCAAATGCTGCTGGACGACCTGGCGCGCGCCGCCGCCGACCTGGCCGCGCCGGCGCCAGGGCTGGTCATCATCGGCCGCCGCCAGCTGCGCTCCAACAACAGCTGGATGCACAACCTGCCGGTGCTGGCGAAAGGCGCCTACCGCTGCACCGCGCTGGTCCACCCGGCCGACGCCGCCCGCCTCGGGCTGGCCGACGGCGGCCAGGCCGAGGTGCGCAACGGCGCCAAGCGGATCGAGGTGCTGGTGGAGGTGAGCGAGCAGATGATGCCGGGCGTGGTCAGCCTGCCGCACGGCTGGGGCCACAACCTGCCCGGCACGCGGATGGGCGTGGCCGCCGAGCGCCCCGGCGTCAACCTGAACGCGCTGCTGGACGAGAACCTGCGCGACCCGCTGTCCGGCAACGCGGTGCTGTCGGGGATACCGATCGAGATGGCGCCGCTGGCCTGACCCGATTCCCACTCCACCGGACGGCCGCTGCGTATAATTCGCGTCGTATCTGCGATTAATATGATGAATTACTCGGATCGGACGGAGTGGAAAATTAACGAGAGTACTTTTATTTACGACGTACAAGCGGTGTCGATGCCGGACCTGCCCGACTCTTCATTGCTGAGTTGCCGCTTCGCACCCGCTCATTATCATGACAGCCTGTTCTTGCGTCATGGCTTGCCTTTACCGGCCACCCTGGCGCAATCGGTTGTCAAGAGAAGGGCGGAATACCTCGCAGGACGCTACCTCTGTAAAAAGATGCTGGATGTCCACGGACTGCCGTCCATCGTCCCCAGTGGCGCAAGCCGTGAACCGATTTGGCCCGCTGGATGGCTGGGTTCCATCACCCATACCCGCGATATGGCGATCAGCTGCCTTTGCCGCGATAGTGACATTGCGCTGCTTGGCATAGACCTCGAGGCCTGGATGGACGATAGTCTGGCAAGCAATATCGCCGACACCATCATCGACCAGCATGAGCGCCAATTGCTGGCCGGCCCCTGGCGCTTTTCCCAAGGTTTAAGCCTGGTATTCTCCGCAAAGGAAAGCTTTTTCAAGGCGGCGTTCCCGCTGGTGAAACGATATTTCGATTTCGACGGGGTGCGCATGGTCGATATCGATTACGCGGCCAAGCGATTCAGTTTGCGAGTCGCAGAACCATTGGCGCCCGAGTTGCCGCGCGGCCGCATATTGACCGGGTCATTCCAATACGACGAAAAATCTGTATTTACAGTGCTGGCACAACGGCCTTCGCTTTCGTAGAATTGGCCGGACTGGCGCTGTCGAACCAGGGCGGGCGGGCCTACGCCCGCATCATGATCGCGGCATCAGCCTGGCAATCACTTCCGGAGCAATCACCCCTGAGTGAGCCACCTTCCCGCCGCGCCCGTCAAACCAGTAGCTGCGAGGCAGCTCGCCATGCCATTTGCCATCGATCGCATATCGCAACTGCTCCGGCGGCGCCGCGCCAAATGCCCATGCCTCCGACGCGATGCCTGCCGCCTTCAACTTTTTTTGCATCATTGCGGCATTCCGTTCATCGCTCAGCGTGTCCGTCGCCAACGTCACCACTTTCAAGCTTTTGTGCTTGCGCTTTTCCCGCGCAAGGTGGGTCAGACTGGCAAGGCAATACCCGCAATCAAGCGACCACACCACCAGCACGAACGGTTTTCCCTTTTGGCCCGCGAGGATGCGCGCCATGCCGTCGGCTTCGAAGGGCTGAATCGGTTGGGCCGCGTGTGCGGACGCCGTCAAAAGCGTCAACAGGCAGCCGGCAAGCAGACGTATCGTCTTTTTCATGTTCAAGATCCCTTCATTGCCGCTATGCTGCGCACGCCTTCGTTCCGCGTACGCCATATCAGATAGATTCCCGCATCGGCCGCCACCAGGCGCGGATGGTCGGAGCCGCCCTCGGTGCGCGCAAGTTCAACATTTCTCCAGGTCTTGCCGCCGTCGTCGGACACCTTGGCAAGAATCGCAGTGGATTTGCCATCGAACTGCTTCCAGGCAAGCGCGATCGATTTCCCATGCACCGCGACGTCGGCATGCTGGGCTTGCGCGGAGCCAAGCCGTACCGGCGTTTGCAAAACCCCGGACGGATCCGCACTGGCGTAAAACACGCCGCCCTCCTCGCCCTTGACGTTGAACCAGGTCTGATGCCGGGTTCCGTCGGCCGCATACGCCAACGCGGGACCGTGATGCGGACAGGCGTCGACCCGCCAGTCTTCGAAGGTGGCCCGGTTCAACGCGGGGAGCTTGCCGTCGGGCGTCAGTTCGATCAACGCATGGTCGCGCGCATTCGGTTCGAACACATGCCGCCACATCGCCACTGGCTTGCCGTCGGGACGCAGCGCCAATGCGATCCGGCAGCACTCGCAGGAGTGGTCGGCGATCTTGTAGTCGCCGCGGAAGGTCGCGCCGCCGTCGCCCGACACCGCGTAGTAGAGCGCCGCGCCGGCGTACTTCCGATTGCGCGTCCTGGCGGCTTCCAGGTCGCGCTTGTCGATCCATGCGACATAGATGCGGCCTTCCCGGTCCACTGTCATCGACTCGAAACGGTGCGTGATCACATCGCGATTGGCATGCACCACGATCGGCGCCGAAAAGCTTTGGCCGCCGTCGGTCGAACGGATGAAACGGATTTCAGCGGTGTGCGGCTTGGCCAGCGGTTTGGTGTAGCTGACATAGATCTCATCTTTCGATCCAAAAGCCAGCTTCGGCCGATTTTCGCCATCGGCCGAGATCGCGCTTTCCGGCTCGCGCTGCAACCGCTTCGGCACGGACCACGTCTGCCCCATGTCTGGCGAATCCCGCAAGACCACGTAGTCGCCGTCCGGCGTCGATTCCTTGCTTGCCAGCCATAGCCTGCCTTGCCTGTCGACCGCGGCTGTTGTGCCCAGTTCGGCCGGCTTGGCGGCTGGCGCTCCGGCTTTGCCGTGATGTTGGGGTGCGTGTTGCGCGGACACGCTAAATGAAATGCAACCCAGTGCGATCAATCCAGGCATGACGATGCGCGCAGCGCCAGTCATCAAATTAGATGTTTCCACGAATTTCTCCCAAGATGGAACGGCCCGGATACGGGTGGAATACCCAGTATTTTCGATTGGTCAGGTTGTCGATCCCGAACGATGCCTCCAGGTTTTTCGAGATTCTGTAAGCGACTTTCGCGTCCCATACCGTATAGCTGGAAACGCCGCCAAAGGTGTTGGCATTGACGTCGGTGTTTTCCAGCGTGCCGTACTGGCGGCCGGAATGGCGCAGCGCCAGGCTGGTGGTCCATTGATCGTTGGGGCGGTAGGCGCCGGTCAGGCTGCCGCGCACGCGCGGCAGCCTGACCCAGTTGTTGCCGACAATGGCGGGATTGTTGGCGTTTTCCAGGATGATGGAACGGACAAATGCGATATTGCCGGTCAGTTCCAGGCTCCGCACCACAACGTCGCAGGCACTCGCGGAAAACTCGACGCCGCGTGTGCGAACCCGGTCGATGTTCTGAATATTGGTGACGTTAGGCGTCACCAATATATTCTTCTGGTTGAAGATGGTGTCGCGGATGTCGTCCTCGAAGATCGACGCGCGCACCGTCCCGTTCGTCCGCTCGAATGCGATCGCGCGCTCCACCGTGAATTCCTTCGCCAGCGAACGCTCCGGTTTCAAATTCGGATCGTTGTTGACGATGTTGCCCGCCACCACCGTCCCCTGAAACAGTTCCGACACGGTGGGAAAACGTACGCCCTTCCCGGCCGACGCCTTCCATATCCAGTCGGCGTCGGGCGTATAGGTCACGGATGCTTTCGGCGACCATGCGGAGACGCTCCGCTCGGGATAAGGATTGTTGGCGCCGACGCGCTTGCCGTCGTAGGCCTTCCACTGTTCGTGGCGCAGCCCAAGCGTCGCCTGCCAGCGTGGCGAAATCCGCCATGCGTCCTGAACGAAGAATGCCTGCAAACCGGTCTTGCCGAAAAAGCCGGAATTCAGGTTCGCGGGATTGGCGCTTCCGTTCAACCAGTTGGCGGTGTCGAACACCAGGTTCTCGAGCCGGTAGCGGTTCGAGTGGTAGCCCATGGACAGCGCATGCGCCTCGTTCCTGGCAGGGGTATGGGTTCCCTGCAAGTCCAGCGTCTTCCAGCCTGTGCCGCCGCCGTCCGCATAGCTGCCGGCGAGGCCGCCGGAACTGGGCGCGCTCGCCGACGAGCGCGTCACGTCCGTCGCGATGTCGTACAGCGTCGCCACCGCGGATGCGTTCCAGCCGGTCTTGTTTTTTGTGGTCAGCTTTAAACCGAGCAAACCGTGCGCCTCTTCCACATTCTGCGGCGAGAACGCGGCTGCGGGGATTCGGTACACGGCGCCGCCGATGTTGACCAGTCCGCTGTCAACCGTATTGCCGGCGGCGTCGCGCAAGATGCTCGCGCCGTGACGCCGGCTGTCGTTGTGCCAGTAGCTGTACAGTATTTCGCCGTACAGCACGGGAGAAAAGTCGTAACCCGCTTTCAATTTGAATTGTTCCTGCGAGCTATCCTCCAGCCCGGCGCCGTTCGGCCCCGCCAGGTACCACGGCCGGCCGGACGGGTCGAGGCCCCGGATCGCGCCCGTCACCGGGACGCCGACGCCCGAGGCGGCCGATTGCAGCGTGACATACTGCATCGGCTGGCTCTTGTTTTTCAGGCGGTTGGCGCCGATGGAATACGTCCAATCGCCGGCCTTGTCTCCCAGCCACGCGCTGGCCTGATGGCCGCCGTAGCTACCCGAATAACCCGCATCCTCGTAATGCTGGGTGAAATATTGCAGTTTGGCCGACGCTTCGAATTTTTTTGCTTGCCGCGTCGTCATGATGACCGTGCTGCCGATCGAGTTGCCGGGGTAGATCGCCGAATAAGGCCCATACAGCACATCGACGCGCGCCAGTTCCTCAGGGGCCACGACGTTCCAGCGCGGCGCATTGAACTGACCGAGGAACTGCGACAACAGATAGCCGTCCGCATAGACCAAGCCGCGCGGCGCCTGCAGATTGCTTGACGAACGGCCGCCGATCAGCGCATTGCGGTCGCCGATGTAGCGCTTGCGTATCGTGAGGTTCGGCATGTACTTCAGCGCATCCTCGACGTTGACGAAGTTCTGTTCGCGCAACTGCGCGGCGGTTTTGCTTTCAGTCGTGGTCGGCAGATTGGGGTCGAGCGGCGAGCGGCTGCCGGTAACAACGATGGCTGCGAGCGATTGGTCCATCGCGACGCCTTGCGCGCAAGCGCCGCAGGCGAACAGTTGGGAGACTGCCAACGCCAGCAAGACGGGCTGTGGTCCGCGTCGGTGGTGCTTGATTGTTTCGATCTTCATGACGCCTCAACATTTTTCATGGATGACAAGGCGCGTCTTGCCCGTCTTCCGCTACGGAAGACAAGAGTTCGCAGGACGCGCCGATATTTGGACGCGCGGCTGTTCAGCGTGCGCGGCGGCAGGACGGGCACATGCCGTGCCAGCAGGCGGAACGGGCAATGGATGCCATTCGCGTGATCCGAATGCGGTTCCCCTGCCACGCCGTCAGCTGGCGCCAAAGCAGCGAACAACATCAGCGCGGCCAGCCACCGGACCAAGCCATGGCGCCACCCGGCCCTACGAAACGCGGCGGCGAATACAAGCGATGAGTCACAGCGTGGCGGCGTCTGGCCCATCATTTCGATCAGCCTGCGACGGAAAAGCCGAGCATCATGCCGAGATCCTCATGTTCCAGGTTGTGACAATGGAACATATAGCGCTGCTCGCCCCGGAACGGCATCGAGAAATCCACCGCGACGCGCACCGTCTCTCCCGGCCAGACCAGAACCGTATCCACCTGACCGGTATCCTGGGCAGTACGGCCCTGCCGGTCGAGCACCAGCGGCTTGATCTGGGCGGGGCTGTTTTCGCGCGACAGCACGGAGAATGAAAAGCCGTGCAGGTGCATCGGATGCGGCATGCTGGCATCGGCATTCCGGATGCGCCAGATTTCCCGCGCGCCGTTTCGAAGCCGGAACGCGTCGTGCGCCTGGTGAAAAGTCTTGCCGTTGATGCGCCAATGGCCTTCTCCGTCATGATCCAGTAAAAAATCGCGCTCCGCGGCGCCAACCCGCGGCGGCGCCGCCGCCGCGCCGATCCGGTGTGGAAGGCGGCCGTTTGCGCTGTGGTCCTCTTTCACCTGAATGCGCAGAACCGGCTCGTCGGCCCCTTCACCGCGCGCGCCATGCACGTGTCTTGCCCCTGCCCCTGCCCCTGCCGCCATGCCTTCCATTTCCCCCATGCCGGCCATCATCCCCATTTCGTTATGCATGGGATCGAAACGCAGGGTCTGCAGCCAGACGTCGCCGACCGCCGCTTGGCGCAAGTCGATTGCGACATCGATGCGCTGCGCCGGCGCGAGAAACAGCTCCTTGATTTCCAGCGGCGCTTCAAGCAATGCGCCATCGGCGCCAAGCAAGGCAAATGGCAAGCTCGCCTGCCCTTGGCGAAACGCCAGTTTGTACAGACGTGCGTTGGAGCCGTTGAGCATGCGGAAGCGCACCCAACGCCGCGGCAGTTCGATGAACGGAAAGCGCGTCAGGTTGACCAGGATCTCGTTGCCGCCCATTCCGTGGAACTTGCGCTTTTCGCTGGCGGTATAGTGCATCGCGCCGGAGCGCTCCAGTTCGCGGTCCTGGATCACCAGCGGAATATCGGTTTTGCCGAACGCCACATTCAGTTCGCGCGCCAGCCGGTCGGAAGCCTCATCCTCGACTAGAAACAAGCCGCTCATGCCGCGCCATACCTGTTCGCCCGCGTTTTCATGCGGATGCGGGTGGTACCAGTTCAGGCCGGCGCCATTGCGGATCCGCCAAGCATAGTCATGGCTGGCGCCCGGCTCGGCGATGCGCATGCCGCCGCCGTCGTTTTTCCCATCGTTGGTAAAACCATGCCAGTGTATGATCGATGGTTGCTCAATACGGTTGTCGAAGCGCAGCGCGACCTCGTCGCCCGCACGCCCGATCAGGGTCGGATTGATCAGCGTCCTGCCCTGCACCTCGGCCTGGTACACCCACATCGGCGTGCCGCGATTGCCGCGCAAGTTCCGCGACAGCGGCACGGCGCTCAAGCGCGACACCGCGCCCACACGGACCGGTGCAAACCATCCCTGCTCGCCGGGCGGGCGCAAGGGATTGGCATAGCGGCGTCGTAGCGACGCATCCAGGTCGCGTGCGGCGGCGCCTGCATCCTGCAGGCGCCCGCCCCAGAAATACAGTGCCGGCGGAACCAGCAAAGCCCCGCTGCCCATTAGAAAATGACGGCGCGTCGGCTTCATGGCAATTCACACGGGAAGGGTTGATTTGGCAAGGGCCGGCAACCGGCTGATTGGTCCAGATCGGCGCGGAGATGAGAAATCAATTCGGCCGGCTCCTGCATCGGAAAGAAATGGCCGCCGCGCAGCAGCACCTGCCGGCAGGAAGCCGTCGTGTAGTTCTGCCATCCCCACACGTCGTCCGGCCGTACCGCATCGTCACGCGCCGCCAACAGCGTGAACGGATAGTCAACCAGCAAACCGCGCTGATGGATGCTTTGTTCATGCACACGGAAATCGGCACGCAGAATCGGCAGCACCATCGCCAGCAAATCAGGATGGTCCAGCACCTGCGCAGGCGTGCCGCCCAGCCGGCGCAACTCGTCGGTCAATGCCGCGTCGGACAAATGCGAACGGGACTGTTTCGGCGCGCCGAAATGGCCGCATGCGCACAGAAAGCAACGCATCGGCGCGGTCTCCAGCATCTGCTCCAGCGCCGCCGCGACCGCGAGCGCCAATGCCGCCCCCGCGCTATGGCCGAACATCGCGAAGCGCAGGCCGGGCTTGCGCGCCGACTCCGCTTTGAAATCAGCGGCAAGCCGCAATGCCAGTGATCTGACAAGCTGATGAAAGTCATCGACCAATGGCTCGCTCATGCGGACCCCATGGCCGGGCAGTTCAACGCCCGCCACCTGTATGTGAGATGGCAACAACCGCTGCCAGGCACGAAACACGGACGCGTTGCCCCCGGCATAGGGAAAACAGTACAGCTTGATCGGGTAGGCGTTCTTCGACATAGTCCAGGTCATCTTGAAACCTTATTCAGTTCGACAGGCCTAAGGCGGCAAAAGCCGCCCAATGCATGGACGCCGGCGATACGAGGGTGATGCTGCGAAGCATGGAGCTCTCCTATTGAAAACAACTCAAAAAAATTGCTGGAAACGCATAAAGAACAAGTTGCCACCCCGGCCGTACTCGCTCTCCGCCTTGCCATGAAACAGTTGAGCGCCGCCCATCAACACGCTGTTGTCGGTAACCTCGCACGTCAACGAGGGATACAACATGCGGCTACCGTCTTTCAGGTTCCCCAACAGGTAGAGCGCCCCTTTGAGCAATGGCGTGAAGTCGTAGCCCGCCGCCAGTCCGAGGTAGGCGCTGCCGTAGGGCTGCGCCGAGGCAAGCTGCGGATTCTCCTGCCATTGCCGCAAACGCTCCGCCAAGGGCTGGCCGCTGAAGTACAGTTCGGACGACAGGCTGAATGTGGTGGGGAAAACGTAGTCGGCGCCCAGCAGCAGCTTGCGATAGTTGCCGCCCGCCCCCCCGTTGCGGGTATAGGCGGCTTCCCCGCGAACAGCCACGCCGCCGTACTGCGTCGCGAAGTCGATGCCCACCACATCGTCGCGCCAGTACCTGCCATAGGTCAGCGTCAGGTCGGTACCGTCGAGGTGGGTTCGATAGCGCGCTACCCATCGATTGTTCTGCCGGGCCGGATCGGGAGCATAGATCGCGGTCAGCGCCGACAACGCGCCCAGGCTGCGTTCGACGAACACCGCGTCGACCCCGACGAATTCGTCGCGCTCGACCTGCAGCGGGTTGACCGGGTTGAGCATGTCGAGCGTGCTCCAAAAGCGCCCCGTGCCCAAGGGCACGCGCTGGCGTCCCAGAACCAGCGTCGTGGCGTCGTCCGTGTATTGGGCATAAGCCCGGAAAAAATGCTGGGTGCCCCGCAGGTCTTCGCGGTTCAGCCAGGTGCTTGCGCCGCCAAGGTATGGGCGCGGCGAGCCGTTCGCGATGGCGCGGAACCGCCCTGTCTTCAAATAACTGCCCGCGGTGAATTCGGTATCGTGATCCACCTGGACCAGCCATTGCGGAGAAAGCCGGTCAGTCACTTTCAACCGCAGGCGGTTGACGATCCGGGTGTAGTCCTGCCTGGCCGCATCGGACGCGCGCCCGGCGAGCGCAAGGCTCCGGTACGAGCCAGCCAGGTGAAGCGCGTCCTCCTGGGCGGCGGGCGGCTCGCGTGCCTCGGCCTCGGCCGCGGCCGGCGCGCTCATCGCCAGAGCCGACAGTAACAGCGCACCTGCGTAGTCCGAGGCGGCGCGCCGCCGGTCCGGACACATGGCCGTCATGTTCTCTTTCATCGCGCTCATCCTCGCCGCAGGGCATCAACGGGATTGAGCTTTACCGTCCTCATGGCCGGATACACCGACGCCGCAAGAACCAGCAAGCACAACAACCCGGCGGGCCCGAACAACAAGCCGGCGGAAAGCACCGGATGCACGATGTCGGTGACACCCGGAAGAGAGTCCGATCCGCGCGCTGCCAGCGTCACCCCGGTGACGGATAGGCGCCACGCGATCGCGCCGCCGAGCACGATGCCGGTCGCCGCGCCGATTGCCGCCAGCAGCGAGGCCTCGGTGATCACCAGGCGCAGCACGGATTTTGCGTCCGCGCCGATTGCCAGCAGGGTGCCAAACTCGGTGCGCCGCTCGAATACCGACATCAACAGCGTGTTCATCACAATCACCGACACCATGCCAAACACGATGGCCAGCACCAATAGCAAACCGTGCCGCACCAGGTTCGAGAACTGCGCCACTTCGGGCAGCAATTGCTGCCAGGTCAGCGCCTGTAGCGCACCGTCCGCTGGCAGCATGCCGTCGAGGCTGCGCACAAAGGCGGGCACGTCGGCGGATGGATGCAGACGCAGCAGGAGATTGGTGATCCGCTCATCCAGCGCCAGCATCTTTTGCGCACTCGACAAGCCCACGAAAGCCATGCTTGCATCCGGTCCGCGCGATCCGGTATCGAAGATGCCGGCCACCACGAACGCCTCGGACGCCAGTTGCCCCTTGGCATCCTGCGCGGTGACGACCACTTTCTCCCCCACGCGCACGTCCAGCCGTTCGGCGAGCTTGCGCCCGATGAGCACGTCCTGGCCGGAGCGAAGAGCGCTGCCCTGGCGGATCGCCTGGTCCAGGAAAGTCACGCCGCGCTCCTGCGCCGGATCGACGCCGGCCAGCGTGATCGGCTCGGCCTTGCGCGCACTGCCCAGCGTGGCCTGGGTTTGCACGCGCGGACTGAGCGCGCGCACCTGCGGCAATTCCCGCAGCCGCTCCAACCATTGCGGCGCGGCCTGGAAAGCAAGCTCAGGCCGCGCGTCGAAGCGAAACGACTTGTGCTGAATCTGCGCTTCCCCCGTCAACAGACCGGTGGCGTTGCGCACCATCTGGGACAGGAAACCTTCCGCGAACGCGCCGACGAAGATGAATGCGCCCAGACCGAACGAGAGCGCCGCCAGGCCGAGCGCCGTGCGCACACGCGAGCGGTTCAGATTGCGCAAGGCCAACCGCAGGTTCATGGGCAACCTGGAAATTCGCCGCGCCGTGGGCTGGGAGCGCGACGCGCCGGCGTCCCGCCATTGCCCGCGCAATGCGGAAATCGGTGCGATGCGCGCCGCCCGCATTGCCGGCATTACCGTCGCCAGCAGCGTGACGGCCAACAGCCCCATGCCCGCTTCCAGCACACGCGCCCCATGCAATTCGGGCACGATGATGGTGCTTGCGCCCTGCATCATTTGCATGCCCTGGCTGTGCGCGCTGAAATCGACACCCGTGCGCGACAGCCACGCGACCAAAGCAAGCATGGCCGTACTGCCGACCGCGAACGCGGCCGATGCCATCAACAAGCCCTCGTACACAATGGCGCGAAACAGTTGGCCCGGCTCGGTGCCGATAGCGCGCATGACGCCGAACTCGCGCACCCGCTCGGCCACCGCCATCTGCAAGGTGCTGGTCATGCCCACGGCGACGATACCGAACAGCACCAGCATGACGACACGAACCACCGATTCATGCAAATCGACCGACTGCGCGACGGAAGGCAGCAACTGCCGCCACCCCCATGCCCGGTAATCCGACCCGGAAAGTGCCGCGCCGGCTTTGGCCCGCACGCGCTCGGTGTCCTGCAGCGACGCCAGCTTCATCGCGACCGCGGTAACGCGGCCCGGCGCGCTGAATAATTCCTGCGCCGCCGGCAAAGTCACAAACACCTGGGAGCTGTCCACCATCGCATTGCCGCTGTCATAGATGCCCACGATCCGGAAGCGCTGCGCGCCGATGGCGCCATGCATCCCCTGGGAGACGATCGCCACTTCGGCTCCCACCGCAACCGACAACGCGCGCGCCAGCGACGCGCCTACCACCATGCCGCTGTCGCCCCCCGTCTTCAGATAGCCCCCTTCCACCAGTTTGCGGCTCAGCAGGGTTACTTCCGCTTCGCGTTCCGGTTCCACGCCAGCCACCAGGACGCCGCGCGCGTTGTTGCCGGAGGCAAGCAAGCCCGTGCCGGACAAGCGGGAGGACCTCGCAACGATTTCGGGCTGGCGCAGCGCCGGTTCGACATCCTCGGCGCGAAACGCAAAGTCGATCGAATGCTTGTCGAGGAAGCCTTGGCGCTGGATCTGCAGATGGCCGCTGTAATTGGCGGTCATGTTACGGATCAACTGGGCGTTGACCCCGTCGAACATCGACCAGGCACCCAGCAGCGCAACGAGGCCGAGCGCGATGCCCGAGCAGGCAAGCAGAGAACGCCGCCTCTGGCGCAGGACGCTACGTGCGGAGAGCTTGAGCCACATCATGTGCCGAGTCCTCCGTGATTTTGCCGTCCTGCATGCGGACGATGCGGCGCGCATGACGCATCACCATCGGGTCATGCGTCGAAAAGAGGAACGTGGTCCCCAGTTCGCGGTTCAAGCGCTGCATGGTCTGCAACAGCACCTCGCCGGTATCGGAGTCGAGGTTGGCGGTGGGTTCGTCGGCCAGCACGAGCAAGGGCTGGCCGACGAGCGCGCGCGCCACCGCCACGCGTTGCTGCTGTCCGCCGGACAATTCGTCCGGGCGGCGGTGCATGTGTTGCGCCAACCCCACCGCATCGAGCATCGCCTTCGCGCGCTCCTGCCGCTCGGCCGCCGGCCGTTTCTGCAATTGCAGCACGTATTCCACGTTCTCCAGCGCCGAAAGCACCGGGATCAAGTTGAAGCTCTGGAACACGAATCCCAGCTTGTGCAGCCGCAACGCGGACCGCCGCGCCGGTGTCAATGTCTTCAGATTCTCGCCGTCCACGCTCACCTCACCGCTGTCGGGCTGGTCCAGCGCGCCGATGAGATTGAGCAGCGTCGTCTTGCCCGAACCCGAGGGACCCACCAGTGCGGCGAATTCGCCTGCCCGGACGGACAGGTCCACACCATCCAAAGCGGCAACCGTATTGGCGCCATCGCCGTACGAACGGACCACGGTCCTGACGGTCAGCAAGTCTTTCTTCATCTGTTCCATGCCTACCTCCGCCGGCCAAGGTTTTGCATCGAAAACGTGTCCGCCGGGACCGGCCGGTCGTATTCGGCGCTTTTGACCACAAGGGTCGTGCTCTTTCCAGGCTGGTCGGCGGGCTGCATTTCCCAACGGGTGGGGATGACGCGTCCGCCCATCTTGCGCAATTCGGTATATGTCAACGTGCGCACCGCCTCGTTGCGTTCGTTGAAGAAGCGCACTTTCAACGGCAGCAGATTGTCCTTGCTGGCGATCATGTTGATCTTGCCCCACACGACCGCGGCCCCCGGCTTCGGCAACAGTTCCACCTCGTACACCGCGGCGGCGCCTTCCATGCGCTCGCCGACCATGCGGTGGGTATAGTCGGTGACCAGACTGCCTTCCTTCACCATGTCGTCATTGCTGAAATCCGAGCCGAGCCAGGGCTGCGACATCATCGACGGCGGAATTTTCACCACCCGCTCGATGGCCGGCATGTAGTTCCACATGTCGGAGCCGACCCGCAGCGACAGGATGCCGGTATCCTTCGCCGGCGCGGTGATCCGCACGAAGGATTTGGTGGGCCGATCCATCGTCACATTCATCGTCAGCGTGCGCGACCACGACGGCGTAACGAGCGTCATCTCGAACACCGCGCGCAGCGTCTTTCCCCAGATGGTGGTTTCATAGTGTTCCACGATCTCGGAGGCAGAAGGCGCGGCCAGCGCGCCGATCGCCGGCAATGCCAGAAGTGCCGCCAGAACGAACCGGAAGTACCTCACTGAGCGCCCTAACATGTGTCTCTCCATTTAGATAAGTTAAACCGGGCTTGCACGCCGACCCCGCTTTGAAACCAGCGGCAAGCCGCGGTGCGGGCAGCCTGACATCCAGGTCATCCTGCAAGTCCTATTTTTGCGGGGACCAGCGCGCCCAGCGCACCGCAAGCACGGTCCCCAGGATGGCAATCAATACGATCAGCACTTCCAGCGCAACCGCCTGGTTCGGCATCTGGCCTTCCATGATGTGTTTGGTCTGATGACGGACGGGAAACAACAGTGTGGTCAACAGCAAGGGCACATTGAGCCAGCGGAACCAAGTACCGTCATAGACGCGCACCAGCACCGACATGACTGCGTAGAAGGAAATCAAAATGATGATCGCGTTCCAGCCGGCGTCACCCGGGTCGTGCAGAAAAATCGAGAAATCATCCTTGATAGCGGCTTGCAAAAAACCCAGCACCAGCACCCCAAGCAACAACAGCAACTGGGTTGTCCAGCATTGGGCGACGGCAGCTTGCTGCCTTACCCGCATGATGACGTCGCTCGCCTGAAAGGCAGACTGGCTGTGCGGTGTTTCTGCATTCATCGTGAACTCCCTGGTTTTGATGGATTCTCTGATTTGGATTTTTCATGTTCCGCGCCGCCGCTACTCATTGATCGCATCCGTCACGTTCTTAAAGACGTTGACCACAAAAACACACACGGAAACAACCAGCACCAACGCAAGAACGCCCAACTTCATGTCATTGGTATGGGGCTGCGTATCGTCGAAAGTTCGACCGGCGCCGACCGCCCAGCTCATGTACAGAAAAATGAGACCCATCGGAATGTTGAACAGCCAAAAATGCCAGAACGCCAGCCGATCTCGACCCGCACGCGGGAATGTTCGATAAATGAGACCAAAGACGATGCTCAAGCCGCCAATCGCGCTCAAATATGCATGCAAAGGCAGCAGCCCTGCATGATGTTGGTGATGCATGACGCCACCCGCCATCAACCCAAGCACCAGGTACACAACCCCGGTTTTCACAAAGACAGCACTCATTTCCTCTCCATTTAAATAAGCCAGTTTTCGACTGGCGACTGCATCATGCCCAACACCGATTTGGCCGCCTCTGCGCCCGAACTGAAGGCCGCTTCGTGCGAGCCGATCAAATCAGCGCCGAGCTCGCGCGAGTGGAAGTAAGAGCCGCACAACTTGACGCGGCCTTGATGGTTCAACGAATAGATCTCGCCCTGCATCTTCCGCACAGCCATGTCGATGACCGGATGCGAATAGTCAAACTCCCGAATGACCTTGGCGGACTCCAGCGGCAGTGGATAGTCCAGCGTCAAGAAGTAATCATTGCGAGAATCCAATCCTTGAACCCGGTTGAGGTAGTAGGCGACGTAGCCTTCGACGCCTCGCTCGGTTGCAACTTGCCCGTAGTTCCAGGTCATCCATCGCCCCCTGTCCGCCGGCATCACGCTGGCGTCGGTATGCAGCACGACCCGGGTGCTGTGATAGCGCACCTGCGATAGCAAGTGCCGTTGCCATTCGGTGGCGTTGTCTCCCAGGATGGCGAGCGCCTGATCGGCGTGCGTGGCAAGAACGACGTAGTCGAACTGCTCGCTGCCCGCCGCTGAACGCACTTCGACGTGTTCGCCGATTTCGCGGATCGATGCCACCGGCGTGTTCAGCCGGATATCCGGTTTGACGATGTCCAGTAAGCGGCGCACATAGCTGATCGAACCGCCCTGGACGGAGCGCCAGTCCACCCGCTTGCCACCCAGCCCCCCTTCGCCGTGATAGTAGAAAAACGCGATGACGGTGCTGGCCGGCATATCCCAGATCAGTGCCGGCGGCACCGACCAGACCGCCGTTGAAAGCAGGCCGATATAAGCGTCGCGGAACGCCTGGCTGTAGCCCCTGGCGTCCAGATAGGCGCCCAACGGCGCATCGGCTTCCCCGCGCGCCATGTCCTGGCCGCTTTCGCGATGAAAGCGCTTGGCCTCGTCGATGACGGAACACAGCCAGGCCGGATACCGGCTCGCCAGTTGAGCGCCGCCCTGCTCAAGTTCCGCAGAGCCATACTCGACGCCCGCCACGCGATCCCAGAAACTGAAACCGCCGAGATGGGGGACGTATGGAACGGCCGTTTCTTCCAGAAATGCGCAGAAGTTCGGATACGACAGGGCGTTGAACACCACGAATGCCGTGTCCAGGCCGATCGTCTTGCCGGGCTCATCTTCAAGCTCCTCCGTGTGGGCGTGGCCGCCCACGCAATCGCCGGACTCGAACAGCACAATGTCCGCCTTGCCGCATAAACCGTACGCGGCGGACAGCCCGGCCACGCCGGTACCAATGATTGCGACTCGTGTCATGCCTTACCCTCCAAGGTTTGTTGTATGACGTCCGCCACCGGTTTGAGCCGGGGCGGCAGCAGCAGGCTGTAATGGGTGCCGGCCAGCGTCTGCGCCTGCACCGCGCCCCGGGTGAATTGCCGCCATCCCCAATCCGGTTCGCCGGCAGCCGGATGGCCCCGGAATTCATCGACCTGTCCTGCGCCGGCCTTCAACACCAGCATGTCCGCACGGATCGCTCGGGGCCGGTACCGGCGTACCGCCGCCAGTACGCCCGCGAAGACCTCGAACACGGGCTGCAGCAGTTCCGGCGTGAGATCGGCGCCCGCGCCCTGCTTTTGCCGGAGCATGCCCAGCGCGTCGGCGAGCGTGGCGCCGCGAAGGGCATCTTGCTCCAGCACGCTTGGATCGAGACCGATGTTCAGATCCCGAAGGAACCACGACAGGATGGCGGCGCGGTCCGGGCTCTCGTCTTGCGGCAGCGGCGCAGGCGTGTCGATGGCGATCACCTGCTGCACCGTTTCGCCTTGATCCTCAAGCTGGCGCGCCATCTCGAAGGCCACGGTCCCGCCGGAAGACCAGCCGCCCAGACGGTACGGTCCCTGCGGCTGCGCCTGGCGGACCGCATCAAGGTAGAGCGCCGCCATCTTCTCCAGATCGTCCATTGCCGGCTGCTCGCCGGACAGCCCGGCAGCCTGCAAGCCATGGACCGGCATGCTCAACTGTTGGGCCAGTTCGCGATAGCACAGCACGTTGCCGCCGGCCGGATGCACCAGGAACAGTGGATGGCCTTGCCCATCCGGCTTGATCGGCGCCAGCGGCGTCCATTGCTGCGCCAGTTCCAGGCGACGGGCCAAGTGTTCCACAGTCCGCCCTTCGAGCAAGGTGCCCAGCGACAAACGGCGCCCGAGCTGCCGCTCGATGCGCGTCATCACCTGGATGGCGGCGAAGGACTGCCCTCCCAATTCGAAGAAGTCGTCTTGCACGCCTATCGGGGAAACCGCGAGGATGTCTTCCCAGATCCGGACCAGTTCTGTTTCGACCGGTGTGCGCGGCGCCAGCGGGGCGCGCTTTTCCTCGGACACCATGGGCGCCATGCGATCCAGTGCGGCACGATCGACCTTGCCGTTCGCCGTCAAAGGCAATGCCGTCAGCCAGTCGATCCGTTCCGGCACCATGTAACCGGGCAGCTTGGCACGCAGATGGGCCTGCAACGCGGCGGCGTCGCACCCCTCGCCGGGGCGCTGGACGACAAAGGCCACCAGTTGCCGCCCTGCCCGCTCGCCTTGCGCACTGACGATTGCCGTCTGCACCCCGGGATGCGTCAACATGGCTTGCTCGATCTCGCCCAGCTCGATGCGATAACCCCGGACTTTCACCTGGAAATCGGCGCGGCCCAGGAACTCGATGGTGCCGTCCGGCAGATAGCGGCCCAGATCGCCGGTGCGGTAAAGCCGCTCTCCGGTACGCGGGTGCCGCACGAAGGCCCGTTCCGTCTTCTCGATGTCGCGCCAGTAGCCTTGCGCGAGACCGATGCCGCCAATGTAGAGGTTGCCCTGTACCCAATCGGGCGCATCGGCTCCTTCGTCATTCAGCACGTGCCAGGTCTGGTTCGCCAACGGGCGGCCATACGGCACGCTGGTCCAGAGCGGATCGATCTCGCCGATCGGATGGTAGATCGACCAGATTGACGCTTCGGTCGCACCGCCCATGCTGATCAGGTCCGCCCGCGGGGCGATCTGCCGAATCAGCGCAGGCAGCGGTAGCGGAATCCAGTCGCCGCTCAACATGATTTTGCGTAGGCTTGCCAGGTCTTGCGCATCCGACGCCGCCTCCACCAGCAATTGCATCAACGCCGGCACCGAATTCCAGACGGTGACGCGGTGTTCGCGCACGGCCTTCACCCATTCGGTGGGAGCCGGTTCGCGCGATGGCTTCGGCAGCACCAGCGTCGCGGCCGCAGCGACCGTGCCGAACAGGTCATAGACCGACAGATCGAACTGAAGCGCCGACACGCCGAGGACGACATCCGATGCGCCGACCCCGAAACGCCGGTTCACGTCCAGCACCGTATTGAGCGCGCCCTGATGGTCGATCATCACGCCCTTGGGTTTGCCGGTGGAGCCGGAGGTGTAGATCACATAGGCCAGGTCCGTGGGTTGCTGGACGGAGGCCAGCACGGTGTCCGGCTGCGCGTCGAGCGAGCCGTCGTCGATGCAGACGGGGTGAATGCCCGCCGGCCAATTCATGGCCGCCGCCACCTTGCTGGAGGTCACGACGAGCCGCGTTTCGGCATCGCGCAGCAATTCATGCACCCGCTCCTCGGGCCAGTCCGGATCGATCGGCACGTAAGCGGCGCCGGAGGCAAGAATGCCGAAGGCTGCGACTACCTGTTCCCAGCCTTTCCCAAGCAATATCGCCACCAGTTCATTCGGCTTTGCACCCGCATCCAGCAAGCAGTGACCAAGCTGATTCGCAAACCGGTTCAGCTCCGCGTAACTCAGGGTACGGCCGGCCGAAATCACGGCCGACTTATTCGGGTGGCTCACGGCTGCACACGCCAGTCCGTCATGCAATAGGCCTTCAGGCAGAGGTTCGGCGGTTTGACTGATCCGATCGCGCTGTTCGCGCTGTCCGCGCTGGGTAGCTGGCAGCAGGTCGAAGGATTCCTGCTGCCAGAGACTGTCGTCTTCGGCCAGTCGCGTCAGCAATTCCCCATATGCTTGCCACATCGCATCGACAACGCCGGGCGGGAAGAAGCGTTCGTTCACGTCCCATATCGCCCAAAAGCTGCCGTCGGCGAGATTCCACAATTGCTGGTCGATCAGCACCTGCGGGGTTTCGAGACAGCCGTAACTGCGCCGGTCGCGCGGCGCCATATCCAGGCCGCTGACCACTACGAACGGCGACACGGCGCGACCCGGGGTTTTGGCGCGATGATTCAGCGCCTGCCACACGCGCGCGCTGCCCCAATAGATATGCTGGGCATCCTGAATCAATTGCATCTGGACGTTGCGGGCGCGGAGGTAGAAAGGTGCGCTCCCGCGCCAGTCGACTTCCAGCGGATACACGGCTGCGAAGTTGCCGATGATGTCGCGCATCCGCGGGTGCAGCGGCAGGCGCTGGGTCAACATGCTGCTCAACAAAAAATGGCGGGAACCGCTCCAATGCGCGAGGATTTCCGCATACACGGCATACACCGCATTGGTGGCAGTGATCCCATGCCGGCTGGCACGCTGCTTGAACGCACCCCAGATTTTCTCGGGCAGGACCAACTCGCGACGTCGCAACACCGAACGGCTGCGCGGGTTTTCGTGTGCCAGCAGCGGTATCGAGGGCGGCCCCGGCAAAGTCTGAATACGTTCGCGCCAGTAGCGTTCCGATTTTTTTCCGTGCGATGAAGATTCGATTTGTTTGTAGGCCAACACGCCGTCGCGGTAACTGATCGTGAGTTCCGGCAGCGGCTTGTCTGGATGGTGGTAGTAATGCAGTGAATCGGTTAAACGCAGCGCGCCGAACGCGTCGAGAAAAAAGTTGCTGGTATTGATATGCAGCCGAGTTTTGCCGCCGTGCAGGCTGATCTGGAATGCAACCCACGGCCAGCAGTCGAGCGGCATGACAGTCCGTTCCAGATCATCGCGGATTCGCAACAACGCCTGTTCCACTTCATTACTGTCCAAGCCGCGCAGATCGTTTACCTGGAGCCTTACCGGAACGAATGTGCGGGGAACACGCAATCGCAAGTCTTCAGTCAGGATAGGCAAGTTAGCCTTCTGCCGCGCCAGCATCGCGTTGAGCGCCCGCTCGTAGCGTTCCCCTTCAAGGCTCTCATCGAGATCTAATTCCAGATAATAGTTTGGATTGACGTGATATTCCATTTCCTCCATCTGGCCGGTCAGATAGGCGCCTTGCAAATCGGATAGCGGAAACGGTTCGTACCAGTTTTCCCTATCGGGCGATATATCCGGCAAAGGTTCGTCGGCCGGGCCGGCCTTCGGCACTCCACCACTCTCGGCGAAAAATTCGCGCAACGTCGCAGCAAACGCAGCGATGGTCGGGCCGGCGAAGAACCGCTGCAACAGCCGCTGTTGCGGGATACCCGGAAGTTCGAAGGCTGCAGCGGCCTTCGCCATCATCTGAACCATGTTGATCGAATCGGCGCCGAGGGAAAAGAAATTGTCTTCCACGCCAAAGCCTTCATGACCGAGTAAGACTTTCCATATATCGAACAAACGCTGCTCATCGGCGTTGCATGGCATCGGTTTGGCCTTTTCCGTCTCCCTCCCCAACGGAGGCGGCAACGCCTTGTAATCCAGCTTGCCGTTTGCGGATAGTGGCAGCGCGTCCAACCGCACATAGTGGTGCGGAACCATATACGAGGGCAGGACATCGGTGAGCGCGTCGGCCAATCGTAGCGACTCCCATCCTTCCGCCGCATTGGGAACAACATACGCAACCAACTGGCGCTGTCCGTTTTCGGTTTGCGCCGAGACGGTGACGACGGCTTCGCGCACGCTTGGCTGCCGCCGCAATACGGATTCAATCTCGCCCAATTCGATGCGATAGCCATTGACCTTGACCTGGAAGTCCTCGCGGCCGAGAAATTCAATATCGCCGCCAGGCAGATAACGTCCAAGGTCACCTGACTTGTACAGGCGCTCCCCGGTCTGCGGATGCACGATGAACTTTTCAGTCGTCCGCTCCGGGTCATTCAAGTAGCCGCGTCCGACCGCTATCCCACCCACGTGGATTTCACCCGTCGTCCATACAGGACGCGGCTCCAGCAGTTCGTCGTAGACGTACATGGTTTGGTTCGACAACGGTTTGCCGTAGGGAATGCTCTTCCACTCCGGCCGCACCTCACCAATCGGATACTGCGTACACCAGATCGAAGTTTCAGTCGGGCCGCCGGAGGCGAGAATTTGCACGTTGGGGCAAACGGCGCGCACCTGATCCGGCAGCTCGACCGGAATCCAGTCGCCCGAGAGGATGGTCCAGCGCAGCGCTGGGTGGGACAAGCCGCGTTCGTGCAGATGCTCGGCCCAGAGTTGGAGCAGTTGAGGTACCGAGTTCCAGAGCGTAACCCCGTGGTCTCGTACCAGTTCAGTCCAGTGCGCGGGATCGGTCAGACGCTCTGCGGAAGGGATGACGAGCGCGCCGCCCCCGCCGAGCACGCCGAACAGGTCGTACACGGACAGATCGAAATGGGCGGCGGACAGCGCGAGCATGCGGTCGTGCGGGCCGGTATTGAAGCGCCGGTTGATGTCTTGCACGGTGTTGCCAGCGTTGCGATGCTCGATCATCACGCCTTTGGGTTGTCCGGTCGACCCAGAGGTGAACAGCACGTAGGCCAGATCCTGCGGCGACTGCGGAATCTGGAGAGCAGAATCGTCCTGCATGCCTACAGCCTCATCGTCCAGCGTCACCACTTGCACTCCCTCGGGCCAAATGAGACGGTGCGTCAAGCAGCGTTGCGTGACCACGACCGTGGCTTGGGATCGCTCGACCAAGTGATGCCGACGCTCCTGCGGCAAGGACGGGTCGATCGGCAGGTAGGCGGCGCCGGAATGCAGGATGCCGAAGATCGCGGCGATCTGTTCCCAACCTTTTTCCATCGCGACTGCGACAATTCCGTTCGGCCGCGCCCCCAATTCGCGCAGGTGGCGTGCCAGGCGGTAGGCATGCCGGTGCAGTTCGGCATAGCTTAGTTGCACAGATTCCGCAATCACAGCCGGCGCATCCGGAGTACGCGCGGCCTGCTCGGCGACCAGACCGTGCAGGGTCTTCTGTGGGATGTCAGTGCTCGTGGCGTTGGCCGCGCGCCGTTCTTCTTCCTGCCAGCGCGGCAGCGACAAGGGCGACGCATTCCGAGTCCACGCGTGCGCGTCTTCTGCAAGCGTTTTCAACAAGTCGACATAGCTGCTGAACATGTCATCGAGCATCCCCTCCGGGAATAGCGCCTCGATCGCATCCCAGAACAGCATCAGTTCGCCGTCCGATTCAACCATCTGGTGATCGAGCCAGACCTGCGGTGTCTGGCTGACGCCGTAGACGTAATCGCCGAAGAAGGAAATTCCGCTCGTGGTGCTCTGCTGCGAATCAAGTGCCAGCGTGCTGGTAAACACGATCGGCATCGCCGCGCCGGGTGCATTTCCCATTTTGCGCGCGCGATCCCGCAATACCCGCATGCCGCTGTACTGCCGATAGTTCAAATCTTGCGCCAGTTGTTTCTGCAAACGCTGCATGCGATCGACGAAGGATTCGCCGATCTTCGCATGGACGGCCAGCAAATTGGTGGTCGTGAAGTCACCGATCAGCCGGTTCACGTCGGGATGGATCTGGGCACGGTTGAACATCGTGACGTTGAGCGTGAAATCCGGTTCCTTCGACCAGGTGCGCAGCACATCGGAAAACGCCGTCATCAACAGCACCGTAGCGGTGCCGCCATGCTGCCGCGCGCGGGACTTCAGGCTTTGCCATTGTTCGGCGGGCAAGGTCGCCAGGCGTCGATGGAACTCGGCACGCTTGATGGCGCGCGGCTGCACGGCCAGCGGAAGCGCCGGGGCGGCGGGCAACCCGTCGAGGCGCCCGGCCCAGTAGTCTTTCGCCCGCTGGAACGCCGGCTGGTCCTGCAAGGTCAGCTCGAATGCGGCGTAATCCCGATACGACAGACCAAAGGGTGCGGGAGACCACGCCGGTTCCTCGTAGAAACGCTGCCAGTCTTCGAAGAACCTGAACATGCTCGATGCATCGATGATGAGCATATCGAGACTCACGAACAAACGCAGGCGCCCCTCTTCCCACCGCGCTGCCCGCACCTCGAACAAGGGCCAGCGATCCGCGGGCTGGCGCTTGTGGGACATGCATCGCCGCAGCATATCCAGTTCGGCGTCCTGTTCGGCGGCAGGCCGGCCACGAAGGTCGCGCACAGCAATCCGGTAAGGCGGCACCTCGGGGAGAATTTTTTGGCGGCCATCCGGTTCAATCACCGCACGCAGCATGTCGTGCCGGGCGATGACCTTGTGCAGGCTGCGCTCCAACAGATCGACATCCAGCCCGAAGCGCTCCAGTTCGATGTAGAAGTGCGTGGAGAAGCCGCCCAGTTCCACGTAATCGTTGCGACCCATCCAGTAGGCTTGCTGCACATCGGTCAACGCGAAGGACTCGTGGCGCAAGTCAGGGCGCTGCGTCAACGGCGGCAAATCATGCTCGTGTTCCTGGCCGTTGCCGCGTAGCAGATCCAGCAGTTCTTCCTTGCGCGCCGTTAGCACCTCGCGCAGATCGGCGGTCAATGCCCCCTTGGGCGCAACCACGCGCAGTTGCGCGCCTTCGAGTCGAAGCTGGATACCGCTATTCCTGAGTTTTTCAAGCAATTCAATCATGTCTGTCTCCTGGCTTCTGTATTTTTTATTCCTACGATTCACACAAGGCCTGCCGCATTACAGAAGGGCCTCCTCCATCTCGCTGGCGTCGATGGACACCGCGGTGGAGGCCAGCAAGCTGACGGCGATCTGTTGATGAATCAGGTCGGCCACATCGCCAGCGGATGAGCCGGCCAGAAAATGCTGCAGCGGCACGTCCACGGACAAGTCCTTGCGAATGCGGGTGCGCATCTCGATCGACATCAGCGAATCGAATCCCAGACGATTGAACGGCAGCCGGGCAAAATCCGGCGCTATTGCCGCTTTCTTTTCGGCGTCCAGACGCAGAACGCGCGTTGCCCTCTCCAGCAAGTAGCAGAGGATGAGCGCCCGAGCTTCTTCGCCCTTCAGCCCCGCGATCAACTCCGGCGATATGCTCACGGCGTCGGCCGCGTCAGCCGCCTGCTCCGCTGATTCATCCTCGCCTCCCAGGTCGGCCAACAGCGCGTAAGGCAGGCCGGGACACATGACGCGCTTGAACCGCGCCCAATCGATCAGCAATGCGCCGCACTGCACCGGCTGAACGCCGGCAAGGCGCGCCAACCCCTGCATGCCTTGGGCATTGGCGATGCCGCCCACGCCCATGTGCGCCATGTGCGCCGCCAAGTCGCGCCGCATGGCGACCCCGGTTTCGGACCAATAGCCCCAGTTGATCGACGTGGCCGGCAAGCCGTGTTGGCGGCGGTAGTGCGCCAGGCTGTCGAGGAAAGCGCAAGCCGCGATGTATCCGACCTGCCCGGCGTTGCCGACCTGAGATGTCATCGAAGAGAACAGCACAAAGAAGTCGATCGGCATGCCCGCCGTCAACCGGTGCAGATGCCAGGCGCCCTTGACCTTGGGATCCATCACCCGCGCAAAACTCCCCCAGTCGGTCTGGATCAGCGCCGCGTCCTCCGTCAGCCCCGCGGAATGGAGCACGCCGCGCAGCGGCGGCATGTCCGCCGCCATGCTGTGCATCGCCTGCTCCAGCGCCGCCGCATCCGCCACGTCGGCCAGCATCACGGCAACCTTGACGCCGGACGCCTCCAGCGCCCGGATTGCCTCGCCGCTTTCGGGCGGGATGGTTCTGCCTGACAGCGCGAGAAAGCGCGCGCCCTGCGATGCCAGCCATTGCGCGCTCGCCAGTCCGACCCCGCGCAAACCGCCGGTGACGAGATAGGTGGCGTCCGGCCGCACCGGCAGCGGCTGCATCGGCAACGCGGCGCGCGGCTGTTCCGCCAGCCGCGCCTGCAACACGCGCTCGCCGCGCAGGGCAAGCTGCACCGAGCCCGGCGTCGCGCGCACGCACGCCATGACCATCGGCAGCGGCAGAGCGCCACTCGCGGGATCAAGGTCGACCTGCACGCACTTGGCAAACGGAAATTCCATGACGATGGATTTCGCCATGCCGTTCAGCACGCCTTGCATCAAGCCGGCCGCCTGCAGGCGTTCGCCATCATTGACCACCTGGTCCGGCGTGACCGCGCCGCGGGTACAGATCACGACAGCGGGATTGGCGTCGCCATAGGCCGACAAAAAATGCTTGAGCGCCAGGAACACGGACTGGCTCAAACCGTAGGTCCGATCCGCCAGCCCGGTGTCCGGGTCCGCCGCTTCGTCGCCGGCATACAGCAGCAAACCGTCCAGGCCGGCGCCGCGTTGGCGCAGCGCGGCGAACAGTTCTTTCCAGTCCGGCTCCGCATGCCAGTTCAGCGCCGCCTGGTGTTCGTCATGCCAGCCGAATGCATCGGCCGCGGTGACCACGATGGCGGCAATGCCGTCGCGTTCGCATTGCATCGTGATGTCCCGCGCATGGTCCGCATCGCGGCACAGCACCAGCCAGCGCTCCCCGGAGACAGCGGCTGGTGTCGCCGGCAATTCGAACGGTAGCCAGGTCGTCCGGTAGTACCGCGGCTCATCGTCGACCGAACTGTGCGCTGCGGTGACGGCATTGCGGCTGCCGAGCGCCAGTTGCATGCCCCGGACCGACAAGACCCGCTCGCCCGATGCATTGCAAACCTTCAGATCGGCCGCATAGCGGCCCGGCGCGACTTCGCCGTGCCAGACGCAGTATGCCCACGCTTGGCGCGGCAGCTTGCGATAGACGGTCAGGCGTTCGAACGCCATCGGCAGCAGCGCAAGTTCGCTGCCGCCGACAATCCGCTCCATGAAAGGGATGGCGACGTGGAAACAGGCATCGAGCATCGCGGGATGCAGGTGATACTTGTCTGCTTCCGCCGACGCGGGCTGCTGCATCTCGATACGCGCCAGCGACTCGTTCCCCGTCAGCCACAACTGTTGCAGTCCTTGCAGGCCGGGACCGTAGTCCAGACCGATTTTGCGGCAGCGCTCATAAAAGCCATCGACCGATTGGGGCGCCAGCCGGCTTTGCGCGGCGGCGACATCGAGCTTGTGCGGCGGCGCGCCGGAATAGGAAGCATGGATGCAAGCGGAGGCATATTCGCGCCACCCGCCGGCTGCATCGTCCAGATAGCGGCCGAGCAGGTCGACGCGGTAATGGTGCGCGTCCCGTTCAACCACGGTTTGCAATTCCATGCGCTGCGCCGCGTCGAACGCCATCGCGGCCTTGATCTCAAGTCCCGTCACCGTCCACTCCGGCATCGGCGCGGGCGCTGCCGCACGCACAGCCGCGAGCGCCGTTTCAATCATGCCGGCCATCGGCAGCAAAGGCACGCCGAACCCCTTATGCTGCTCGATGAACCAGGGATAGCCGGCCGACAGTTGGTTGCCGAAGCGATGCGCGCCGGCGCGCGGCAAGTCGATCGTGCGGCCGAGCAGCGGATGCGGCAGCGCGCCCTGCCCATGCGCCGATGCGGATGCGATGCCCGGCGTGAACCAGTAGCGGTCTTTTTGGAACGGATAATGCGGCAGCGAGGCCGGCTGCGGCAATGCGGCCCCTTCGCCCAGGCGTCCGCGCGCCCATCCGGTCCAGTCCACGGCGCCGCCATTGACGTGCCATCCGGCCAGGCTCGACAACAGCTGCGGCTCGTCGTCGAATCCGCGCCGCAGGCTGGGCAGCCACAGCCCTTCTGCGGCGGTCTGTTTGCCGAAGGACGTCAGCACCGGATGCGGACCGATTTCGACAAAGGCGCCGCAGCCGAGATCTTGCAGGCATTGCATGCCCTGCATGAAGCCGACCGGCTTGCAGATGTGCTCCACCCAGTACAGCGGATCGGCCAATTCCGCCCCGGCCACGCGTCCGGTGACATTCGAGATGACCGGGATCGCCGGCGGGCTGTAGCGGACTTCGCGCGCGATGCGTTCAAACTCGGCCAGCATGCTGCGCATCAGCGGCGAATGGAACGCGCGCGTGACCTGCAGCGGCGTCGCCGTCACGCTTTGTCCACTCTGGTGCACCCATTGCGCGGCCAGCGCTTCGGCGGCGCCGGGCGCGCCGGAGATCACGATGTCGCCGGCAGTGTTTTGCGCGGCCAGCGCCAGCTCGGGATGGGGAGCGGCGGCGAATTCCGCCAGCAGGCGCGCCATCGTTTCCGCCGGCGCACGGATGGCGATCATTGCGCCGGGTTCGGTGTGGGTCTGCATCAGGCGGCCGCGATGGGCGACCAGCTTGAGCCCGTCTTCCAGGCTGAACACGCCGGCGATGCAGGCGGCCACGTACTCGCCCAGGCTGTGGCCGATCAGGTAATCCGGGCGCATGCCGCTGGATTGCCATACGCACGCCAGCGCGTATTCGACAGCGAACAGCGCGGGCTGCGCGTACATCGTCTGCGTCAGGTCGACCGCGGTCTCGTCGCCGCCGTACAGCGCATCGATCAGCGACGCGTTCAGCAGCGGCTGCAAGATCCGGTCGCATTGCGCCAGCGTCTGGCGGAACAGCGCATGGCTGCGGTACAGGCCTTGGCCCATGCCGCGGTACTGCGCCCCTTGGCCGGTGAACAACCAGGCGGTTTTGCAGCCGCCCACCCGATCAAGGCTGCCGCTTTGAACATCGCCGGTTTCCTCGTTGCGCGCGAATTTCTCCAGCGCGTCAGCCAGTTCCCGCGGTGTGCGGCCGACGGCGGCCACGCGGTGGGCAAGGTGTGCGCGATGCGCATTGGCGGTATGGCAGATCGTGCGCAGTGCGCATTGTTCCGATGGCTGCCCGCTCAGGAAGCGGGCGAAGTCGCGCGCCGACTGGCGCAGCGAAATGCCGCTCCTGGCCGACAGCGTCAGCAGCTCGGTTGTTCCACTCTCGGGAGCCGCCTGCGCCACCGCCGGCGGCTCTTGCAGGATCAGATGCGCGTTCGCGCCGCCGAAACCGAAGGAGCTCACGGCGGCTAGGCGCGGATGGTCGCCGCGCGGCCACGGCTGGGGGACGGCGGCCACCGCGCAGCGGCCGCCTTCCAGCGAGATATGCGGATTCAGTTGCTGGAAGTGGACGTTTTGAGGAATGCGCTCATGCCGCATCGCCAGCATCACCTTGATCATGCCCGCCAGGCCGGACACCGGTTCGGTGTGGCCGATGTTGCTCTTGGCCGAACCGACCCACAAGGTCGGATGCGTTGTCGACGCCGTGCCGTAAGTATGCTTGATCGCGTCCATTTCGATCGGATCGCCCAGACCGGTACCGGTGCCGTGCGCTTCGACATAACTGACGCTGTCCGGCGTCACGCCGGCGACCGCGAGCGCGCGGCGGATCAGGGCCTTTTGCGCTTCGCCGTTGGGCGCGGTGATGCCGTTGCTCTTGCCGTCCTGGTTGACGGCGGATGCGGCGATCACGCCGTGAATGCGGTTGTTGTCGCGCAGCGCGTCGCTGTAACGCTTCAGGATCAGTACCGCGCTGCCCTCGCTGCGCACATAACCGTTGGCGCGGGCATCGAAACTCATGCAGCGGCCTGAAGGCGACAGCATCTGGGCTTGCGACAAGGCCACGAACAGTTCCGGCGACAGCAGCGTATTGACGCCGCCGACGATGGCCAGGCCGCATTCGCCCGCCAGCAGACTGGCGCGGGCGCTGTGCAGGGCGACCAGCGAGGAGGAGCAGGCGGTTTCCATTGTCCAGCTCGGCCCGTGCAGATCGAACAGATAGGAAATCCGGTTGGCGACAATGCTGGCATGGGTGCCGGTGCCGAAGTAGGCGTCCAGCGTGGCGTTTTGCGTTACTTCCAGCAATTCATAGTCATGCGTCATGACGCCGACAAACACGCCGGTGTCGCTGCCGGCCAGCGCGTCGGGTGGCATGCCGGCATCCTCCAGCGCATGCCATGTGGTCTGCAACAACAGCCGCTGCTGCGGATCCATGCCGTTGGCTTCGCGCGGCGAAATACCGAAGAACTGCGCATCGAATTCATCCACGCCGTCGATGAATCCGCCCCACTTGGTGCTCGCCTTGCCGGGCGCCGGCGGGCCGGGCTGGTAATACGCCTCCGCATCCCAGCGCGAGGGCGGCACTTCGGTGATCGCATCGGCGCCGCTATCGAGCAGTTGCCAGTATTCGCCAAGCGAATTGGCCTTCGGGAAGCGGCAGGCGATACCGACCACCGCGATCGGTTCCGACGGCTTGATGCCGACGTGGTTGTGCCGCGGCTGGTCCGCCACCTGTCCGGACAGGTGGCGCGCCAGACTATCAATGTTCGGATAGCTGTACAACAGCGTCGGCTCGATTGGAATCTTCAACCACGCCGCCAGGTCGCCGGTCAGCGCGACCAGCTGGAGCGAGTCCAGCCCGAGGCTGGTGAACGGCATGTCGCTCAATACATGCCCGGCGGAGATTTTTTGCGCCTGCGCGATACGTTCGGTCATCCAACCGGCGATGGCCTGGCGGGACGGGCCCGGATGACTTGGTGCGGCGTCGGGTGCGATGGCGCCGGCGTCTTCGCACCATGCATGCAGGGTCTCGAATTCATCGTCGAGGAAGGATTTTTTGCACGCCTGGCGCTGGATCTTGCCGCTGGAAGTGATGTGCACCGATGCCGGCTTCAGCAACAGCACCGCGTATACCGGCAAGCCGTGCACTTCGGCTATCGCGGCGCGGATCGCTTGCGCCACTTCCTTGCCATCGATCTTGTTGCGCTGCGAACGCCGCACTTCCTGCACCACGACCAGGCGCTCCACGCCGCCAACCTCGACCGAGAACGCGGCGCCGTGCCCGAGCGCCAGCGCGGAGTGCGCGCGGTGGATCGTGTGCTCGATATCCTGCGGGTAGTGGTTCTGGCCGCGAATGATGATCACATCCTTGATGCGGCCGGTGATGTAGAGTTCGCCGTCCGACCAGACGCCAAGGTCGCCGGTGCGCAGGTACGGCCCTTCGCCGGTGTCGCGCATGGCCTGGAAGATTTCCTTGTTCTGCCCGGGACGATTCCAGTAGCCCTTGGCGACCAGCGGGCCGCGCACCCAGATTTCGCCGACTTCGCCGTCGGCGCACTGGCGATGGCTGGCCGGATCGACCGCGATCACTTCATTGCCCAGCCAGGTGCGGCCGCAACCGACCAGGGTGGACGGCGTGCCGCCCTCCCGCGGGACCGCGATGCGGCCTTCGGCGAGGGCAACGGGATCCACTTCGATCACGCGTGGCGGGTGCAAGCGCGGCTGCGAGGTGACGGTCAGCGTCGCTTCGGCCAGGCCGTACGACGGGTTCATCGCTTGCGCACGATAACCGCGCGGGCCGAAGCGAGCGGCGAACTTGTCCAGCGTATCGGCATGCACCGGCTCGGCGGCATTGCCGGCGACGCTCCATGCCGACAAGTCCAGCGCGTCGATGCCAGCCTGGTCTAGCGCGGCGGCGCATAGTTCGTACGCGAAGTTCGGCGCGTAGCTGATGGTGCCGCGATACTTGCTGATGGCCTCCAGCCAGCGCAGCGGCCTTTGCAGGAAGGCCGGCGGTGGCATCATGACGATGGTCGCACCGGTGAACAGTGGCTGGATCACACCCAGAATCAGGCCCATATCGTGGAACAGCGGCAGCCAGGTCACGAACACGTCGGCATGGTCTTGCTGCGCCGCGGCTTGCCAGCTCCGGCAATACGCCAACAGATTGCCATGGGTGACCATCACGCCGCGCGGCTGGCTGGTTGAGCCGGAGGTGTACTGCAGATAGGCCAGATCACCCGCCTCTATATCCGGCTCGATCCAGTTGCGTTCGTCGCCGTCATGCGACTCGTCGATCGCCAGGTAGGAACACGTCAGTTCCTTTGAGAGAAACTGCCCGAGCCGGGACTGGATACTCGCCTGAAGACTGGCGGTTGCGAGGACGATGCCCTTGGCATGGCAATCGTTGACCACTTGCGCCAGCCGCTCCGCATGCATGCTGCCGGTCGCTGGATAGGCCGGGACCGGGATCGCTTTTGCGTACAGACAACCGAGGAAGGCAAGCACGTAATGGATACCCGACGGCAGCATCAGCAGGACGGGCTGCCCGGCCAGATTTTCCGCTTGCAGACGCGCGGCAAAGGCGCGCGCACGCCGGTCCAGCTCGCCATATGTCAGCCGCCCGGCTTCCACCTCACCGTCCCGCAAAAAAATGAGTGCGGCCTGCTCCGGCCTCGCCGCGGCCTGGTGCCGCACCATTTGCACCATCGAAGAAAAGTGATTGCCCTGCCTCTGCGTGAGAGTACCCGCAACCGTTTTATCTGGTAGCACAATCGTCTCCTTGTCGTACCGCGGCGGTCACGATACTAATTTTTATTTGTGATTCGTTAGCGTGCCGGTTGGTCGGCCCCGCGACCGGGCATCGCTTGCATGTTGCCGGGGACGCAACTTGACTTCCATTGTTGCCCGGTGGCTCGTTTCGATATCGACCGGTGTTTGCAAGAAGCAAATTTAATCATGCGAATGCAATATCCGATATTGGCCGAACGGGTTAACCGAAAGGGGGCTCGGAAAACCGCCCCGGGCATGGCATGATGCCGGCGCATCAAACTTGACGACTCTGCCATGATGAAACCAGCTTGTGCGCCGATCGTCCTCGCACGCCGGTTGACACGGCAAAATCAAGCGAAGTTATACAAGTAATGCCTTCGTTGCCATCAATTCAGAATCATATTCATTGCCCCCCACAACCCATGAAGCCCGCCCCATAGCACACTAGCGCCCCTCTTACAAGTACAAAAATCGAATTCCAGCTATATCCTTGATACACTATCCATCTCCCACTTCTCCAGTATATTTTCCCCAAGAAATTAGTTGTTACACGAATTTCTTTTAAATACCTGTCGCACAAATCATTTTGCTGTGAGGTTTTGTTAATCGGGGCACGGGATTCTTCCGACATGATGAAAACGTGCCCGGACTGCGCGCATATTTAATGCCCACTTGCGCGGATAAATTGTTTTCAACAGACTCTGTGGAAAACCCCAATGGCGTTGATTCATCATGATTGCTAGAGTATATCGACATGAGTCGGCGGCACGACCGACTTCGATGAAGAGGACAGTCCATCGTCTTGGCTCCCGTACTTTTATCGCTTGGCTAACCGTCGATGCACCATGAAAATCCTTCTTTTAGACGATCACACGCTGTTCCGTGAAGGTATTGCCCTCCTCCTGAAACGTCTTCATTCGGAGGTTTGTACCATAATGGCAGGGTCATGCGAAGAAGCTCTCGACCTGCTGAAAAATGACGCCGGGATCAATCTCATGCTGATCGATTTATGTCTTCCCGGAATGTCCGGCCTGGACGGCATGTCGGTGTTGCGCGAGAAATACCCGAATATCCCATTCGTCGCCTTATCCTCGAATTGTGATCGGGAAACTGCGTTATTGGCGCTTGGTCGCGGCGCGATGGGTTTTATCCCGAAGAATTCGGCAGTGGACACGATGATCGCCGCGCTCCGTCTGATATTGGCAAAGGGAATTTATTTACCGCCCTCCGTATTTCTGGATGAGCAGTACCCACAGATAGCGCATACATCACACAAAGTATTGGGGGCCAATACGGATCCAAAGGAGCTCGGCTTGACGCCGCGGCAGATCGATGTGCTTTACTGGATTTTGCAGGGCATATCCCTTAAAAACATTTCTCGCGAATTGAATATCTCCGTCAATACCGTCAAGGCGCACACGTCGGTCGTACTGCGCACGTTGAATGTGACCACGCGCACCCAGGCGATCATCGTTGCCAGCCGACTTGGGCTGAAATTCGCATGACCAGGAGACGCATCTTGCATTATGTTTTTTTGATGATGCTGTCATTGATGGCCGCGGCCGCGCAGGCGGTAGAGCCAGTCAAAATTGGCGTATCGCTTTCCTTGACTGGAAAGTACGCTGAACTGGGCCGCATGAGCCAGAACGCGTACAAGCTGTGGGAAACCGATATCAACAGGCAAAACGGGCTGTTGGGGCGGCCGGTCCGTGTCATGGTCGTCGACGACAAGAGCGATGCACAGATCGCCAAGGAGATTTATCGGCGCCTGATCGAGGAAGACAAGGTCGATTTGATCTTCGGCCCCTATTCCAGCGAGATAACCCAGGCGGTTCTCCCGATCACGGACAAGCACCGCTCCCCGATGCTGGTGGCGGGCGCCGCCGCCGACAAGCTGTGGCAGCAAAATTCCAGGTACATATTCGGCGTGTATGTCGGCGCCAAACGATACGCGGTCAGTTTTTTGGAACTCTTGGCCAGCAGCGACATCAACACTGTCGCGCTTGTTTCAGCGGACGAAATATTTTCGAAAGACGTCGCCGACGGCACCAAGGTGTGGGCTGGCCGTTTCGGTTTGAATGTGGTTCACTCGGAGGTCTTCAAGACGGGCGATTCCAACCTTGACGAGGCGCTCCTGCGGGCAAAAAAATCCGGCGCTCAAGCGTTGATGGTATGCGGACATTTCGACGAGTCAATCAACGCACAGTTGGCACTCAAGCGCATCGGTTGGCATCCTCGGGCCGTTTACTCGACGGTGGGTCCAGTGCTGCAGAAGTATCGCGATGTACTGAAGGCCGATTCAGAATATGTATTTGCGCCTTCACAATGGGAACCATCCGTTCCCTTCCCCGGTGCGAAAGATTTCGCGGCGAAATATCAACAGTCATTTAACGTGATGCCCAGTTATCATGCGGCGAACGCATATGCGGTGGGGCAAATCCTGGAAGCGGCGGTCAATAAAGCCGCCAGCCTCGATAGGGAAAAAATCAGAAACGTATTGTCCTCCCTGGACGCGATGACAATTATTGGCCGGTACGGAGTGGATGGAGCCGGCAAGCAGGTCCGCCACTTCGCGCTTACAGTGCAGTTGCAAAACGGAAAAAAAGAAATCGTCGCACCAAAGGAGTTGATGACGGCGAAGCCGATATGGAAATAGCGTCGGCGATGGATTGCGCGCGGTCGACAGCATAACAGTGGCAAGGAGAGAAAGGGCGTGAAACCAACAGAGGCTGATCATGGCATTCGCACCACATGGCGAAAACTGCTCCGAGGCAGGGAGTTCAAGGTTATTTTCCCTGTGGTTGCCGTGATGATTTTCATGGGCGTAGGCCTGTACAGTTTTGCGCTTCGGTCGGTATCGGACTTTGCAAACGAACGCATTCGAGAAGATCTCGAACGTACTTCCAGGGAGGTTTTCAGCATCTGCGACTCCGCCTTGCAGGCTTTGCTGGTTACCGGACTAAGCAATAACGAGGTGGCGGGAAGAATAAAACGAGGCAAGGTTCTCGGTGAAATAGAGGCGTATGTGCAGCAAAACAATTTGACTGCCATCGTCTATACCAATGGCGGAAAGAACGTTCTGTTCAGTAACGGATCAGAACTTGTCATTCGTCATGTCTTATCAAATGAAATCAATGAAACCGTGGTCGCATCGATTTCATTCGACAGCAAGATTTACTATGTGCGTCGTTTTCAGTTCGAGCTTTGGAATTGGCATATCGTTTTGATCAAGGACGGCGAGGTCTATGCGGATCTCCTCGCAAGGGTAAACAACACCTACTTGGGGACCACTTCCATTCTGATCATCGCAGGCCTGTTGCTGATGTATTATCTGAAAAGGATCACTAAAACCGAAATGGATCTGCAGGCGGCGAAGGAAGCGGCCGAGCAGGCGAGTCTGGCGAAATCCCGGTTTCTGGCATCAGCTAGTCATGACTTGCGCCAGCCGATGCACACGGTCAGTTTGCTGGCCGGTTTACTGCGAGAGCGCAGCGAGGTTCACGAAGACAGGGACTTGATTGACAAGCTCAAGCGAGCGGTAAACGTCATGGAGGAATTGTTCGAGAACCTGCTGGAAATATCCAGGCTTGATGGGGGCGCGATAACGCCGAATATTTCCGAATTTCCCATTGCGCATTTGTTGAAAATGATCAAGGCCAACTATGAACCGCACGCGGCATCAAAAGGTTTGCGGCTGCGCGTCTCTCCTTGTTCGGCGGTCATAAGAAGTGACCCGGTGTTGTTGATGAGTATTCTGAGCAACCTGGTATCCAATGCGATTCGTTACACGGACAGAGGGAAAATACTCGTCGGTTGCAGCCGACGCGGTGAAAAGTTAAGCATCAAGGTAATCGATACCGGCATCGGCATTCCGAAAGAGCACCTCGATGAGATATTCGACGAGTTTGTACAATTGCCTGAATCAAGACGAGGACGAAATAATGGCCTGGGACTGGGCCTTTCCATTGCCAGACGATACACAGATCTGCTCGATCATCCCATGTGCTTGCGATCCGTCGTCGGTAGCGGTTCCATGTTTTTTGTGGACGTCCCTAGAGTCGAGATGATACTTTCGCCAGCATTATCCATGGAAGTCCCACCCACTCCAGCCACGGAATTGGCTGGGGCATTCGTGGTCATCATCGATGACGATCCGCACAACCTTGCCGCGACGGAGAGCCTGTGCAGAAAATGGGGAGGGCGAACGCTTGCGGCGGAATCCCTCCAGAAAGCCATCGAAGAATTACGTCATCATCTTCGCGTGCCCGATCTCATCATCTGTGATTACCACTTGAGTAACCATCAAAACGGTCTCTCCGCCGTGCGCGAAATCCGGAATCTGATGGACGAGGAAATCCCGGCCATCTTCGTAACCGGCGATATCTCCATCACCAAAGAGTCGGATATCTCGACGCTGCCCAAGGCACTGGTGCTCCACAAACCAGTTAACACGGACAGACTGCGTGAGAGCATCGAACATATTCAAGCCCCAATGGTTGGGTCTGCTCACGCCGGTTCAGTTGCAGGCCGTGTCGGTGCGGTTTGCCGCGAGAGTTAAAGGCAACGCGGGCCCGGCTGCATCAGTCCCCGGGGCTCCAGCGATCGAGATGGCGCCGCTGGCCGGGTGAGAATTGAGGAGGTTCGGAGCCGGCATAAGCTGCTAAACTACGCCTCTTTTCCCTCATTCGCGCACCATGGCAGACGACTACAACAACAATCAATCGACCAAGGGAGTACTCGCTGTCGGCTCCGCGTTAAAGGGTGCGTTTGAGTTGGCTGGCGACGCGGACTGGTTCAAGATGACGCTGCAGGCAGGCGTTACTTACATACTGTCCATGTCCGACCTCGTGCAAGAGGACGGCATGCCGTTCGCGCAAATGTACGAAGCGTCGCTTGCCATTCGGGACGCGGCAGGCAAACAGCTGATCCAGAAGCAGGGTTCGGGCTCGTACGGCCCTGTGCTGCAATTTACGCCGGGCTCCAGCGGCGACTATTACGCCGATGTGAACAACGGCTACACGCCCGCCACCTTCCGCCTGGCCGCCGCGCTCAGGCCCGATGTGAAGGATGACCTGCCTGCCGATAGCTCCACGTCGGCAACGGCCATTGCCGACGGTTCGGTCAAAGGCGTCATTGAAAGCGCTGGAGACGTGGACTGGTTCAGATTCCATATGGAGGCAGGCAAACTGTACGCGTTTGCGACCAGAATCGAACCCGGCTCCCCGGTCGATTTGGGCTTCTTCGATGCCAATGGAAGCGCCGTGGAAGTCAGCTACCCTTTTGAAGCGAAAACATCGGGCGACTACTTTATCGCAGTCTCCGGAGCCGAGGCAGGCCTGGCGTATGAACTGCTACCAAGAACCCTGAGAGACGATAAACCAGGCGCAGGAAATGACTACTTGAAGAGCGACGGCAAGGGCACTGCGATCGACGCCGGCGCAGGCACCGACACCGTCGAATATTCACTCGCCGCCGCCCAATATCAGGTGGCGCGCAAGGATGGCCAGATCACCGTGCAGGCTTCGGGCGCCACGGCAGGCGACATCCTGACCGGCGTCGAGCGCCTCAAGTTCAGCGACACCAGCATAGCATTCGACATCGACGGTGTGGCCGGCCAAGCCTACCGCCTATACCAGGCCGCCTTCAACCGCTCGCCGGACAAGGGCGGCGTGGGCTACTGGCTGAGCCAGATGGACAAGGGCGTCAGCCTGCACGACGTCTCGCGCAGTTTCATGGACAGCGCCGAGTTCCAGACCATGTACGGAACCAATCTCAGCGACGCGGCCTTCGTCAATCAGTTGTACCAGAACGTGCTGCACCGGCCCGGCGAGCAGGCCGGCGTCGACTACTGGATCGGCACGCTGCAAAGCGGCCAGCCGCGCGCGGACGTGCTGTCCTCGTTCAGCGAAGGCGGCGAAAACAAGGCCGCCCTGGTCGGCGTCATCGGCGACGGCTTCCACTACACCCCCTATCCGTAGATTCAAACCGCGGGTCCCAACCCGAATTCATTTTCGGGCCGGGGTGTATTGCATGTGTATCATTGTAGTGATACACTAATTCGCATGAACTTCGACATCGCCCCCACTTCCCCCATCCCGATCTACAAGCAGATCGTGGAACAGGTGCGCCGCATGGTGGCCAGCGGGCAGCTGAAGCCGGGCGACGACCTGCCGTCGGTGCGGGCCGTGGCGCTGCACCACGCGATCAACCCCATGACGGTCAGCAAGGCCTACAGCATGCTGGAAACCGAGGGCCTGCTGACCCGCCGCCGCGGCGTCGGCATGGCGGTGGCGGACGCCCAGCCGGCCATGTCGGCGCGGGACAAGGCCGCGATGCTGCGCCCCGCCCTGCAAGCGGCCGCGCAGACCGCCCGCCAGCTGGGCTACAGCCCCGCCGACGCGCTGCGCCTGTTCGAACAATGCCTGAACGACACCCCAACGAAGGAAGACCATGACTGAGACCGTTATCCACGCCGACCAGCTGACGCTGCGCCGCGACCACACCGACGTGCTGCACAACATCTCCTTCGACATCCCCGCAGGCGCCGTGGTCGGCCTGGTGGGCCGCAACGGCGCCGGCAAGTCCACGCTGCTGCAATGCCTGGCGGGCCTGGTCGCGCCCGACGGCGGCGCCAGCGCGCTGCTGGGCTGCCCGTCGCTGGACCTGAGCGACAGCGTGCGCGAACGCCTGGGCTACGTGGCGCAGACGCCCGACCTGTTCGAGTGGATGACCGTGCTCGAACACCTGCAAACCATAGGCCGCGCCTACCCGCGCTGGAACGAGGACCGCTGCCTGACCCTGGCGCTGCGGCTGGACCTGCCGCTGTCCACCCGCGTGCGCGACCTGTCCGGCGGCGACCAGCAGAAGCTGTCCGTGGTGCTGGCCCTGGCGCACGATCCCGACGTGATGCTGTTCGACGAACCCGTCGCAAGCCTGGACCCGCTGACGCGCCGCGAATTCATGCGCGCCATCTTCACCGGCGAGCAGGAGCGCGAGCGCACCGTCATCATCTCCAGCCACATCCTGAGCGACCTGGAACGCGTGGTGTCGCACGTGGCCTTCATCCGCGAGGGCCGCCTGCAGCTGCTGGACAGCTGGGACGCGATGCTGGAGCACTACCGCCTGGCGCCGCCGGCGTGCGAGGCGCCGGCCGGGGCGGTGGTGTGGCGCGGCCGCGCCAGCGCGCTGATCGACACGCGCCGCGCGCCGGCGCTGGCGGACGCCAGCCGCGCGCTGACGCTGGATGAACTGTTCGTGGAGCTGAACGCGTGAAAACCGCCGCGCCGCCGATCTTCCCGGCATCGACCACCTCGGCCGCCAAGGTGATGCTGGCGTGCCTGGGCGTGTACTGGGCCTGCATGCTGACGTTCTCGTTCGGCGAGACGCGCAACGCCGACGTCGCCATCAAGGTGCTGCTGGGCGTGGCCTGCTGCCTGCTGGCGCTGACCGTCTCCCTCCACGCGCAGGCGCTCGGCCATGCCGTCCGCATCCTGAACGCGCAGCGCGCGCCCGTCGCGCTGTGGCGCACCTGGCTGCGCGCCTGGCTGCTCACGGCCACGCGCTACTGGGCCGTGATCTGCGCGGGCGTGTCGCTGCAGCTGACCATGCCCGCGTCGACGACGTTCTGGCTGGCCGGCCCCGCGCTGCTGTCGCTGGCGTTGTGCCTGACGGCGCTGCGCACCCTGGGGCGGCTGGGCATGGCGCCGCGCGGCTGGGGCCACGCCGCCGAAATGGCCGCGCTCTGCATCGTGCTGTATGCGGGGATGGTCAGCGGATTCGGCGCCGCGCTGGCGTGGTTCGCCGGGCTGCCCGTCCCGCTGCTGCTGGCATTCGCCGCGACATGGCCCGCCATGGCCTGGACTGTGTCGCGGCGCTGGGAGACACGGCTGCCGGTCAGAGGGGTGGTTGCCCGCAGGTCCGCCATACAACACGGCAGCCGCGTCACCACATTCTTCAAGCGCCACACCGTGCTGCACTGGGGAGGCGTCTCGCCGGCCTCCTACCCGCATCAGCGCACTTTCCCCGGCAAGATGCTCCTATGGTTTAACGGGGAAATCATGTTCTGGGTCATCATGCTCCAAATGCAGACCGCGCAATGGAACGACACGGTGGTGCCGCTGCGGGCCATCGGCATGTTCATGCTGGCCATGGCGACAGCCAGCAAGCTGGTGGTGCGCGACCTGCACTGGCGCACATTGCTGCTGCCAGGCGGTTTGCGGCGCGAACGCATCGGTACACACATCGTGCTGTCGACGCTGACGTTCCAAATAATGCTGATGCTGGCCGTCGCCGTGATCTACCTGTCTGTGGTGATTCCGACCGGCACCCCGGCGACGGTGGCCTTGTCACGTGTGCTGAGCATGGCCTGCCTGCCCTTCGAACTGGCGTTGATTACCAGCGCGGCGGCGGTGCTGCGGGTTCTGTCCTCGCGCGCGCTGATGGCGCTGATCGCCGTGGCCGTCGCCGCGGGGCTGGGCGCGCTTTACTTCATATTCTTCGGCGGTCCGGCGGCCTTCGCAGCGCAGATCGGCCTGCGATCCATTCCGCTGTTTGACGCGCTCAGCTGGCGTATCGGCCCGGCATACCTGCTGTTGCTGGCCGCCGCCACCGTCCTGTTCACCCACATCGCCAACCGCCTGTGGACGCCCGAAAAACTGCTGCGCCAAATGCCCAAGAAAGGAAGTGCATGAGCAACATCGCCATCAGCGCGCGCGATCTGACCGTCCGCAGGGGAGCCGCCACCATCGTCGACAACATGTCGCTGGATATTCCGGCCGGCGCTGTGGTTGGCCTGGTGGGACGCAACGGCGCCGGCAAGTCCACGCTGCTGCGCTGCCTCGCCGGCACGGTGGCGCCGGACCGGGGCGAAGCCCGCCTGCTGGACGAGCCCTCGCTGCGCCTGAGCGACGCGGCGCGGGCGCGCGTGGGCTGCGTCGAGCAGGCCCCGGACCTGTGCCACTGGATGGGCGTGGCCGAGCACCTCGCCGTTGTGGGCGAGGCCTATCCGCAATGGACGCAGCGCCGCTGCGTGGAGCTGGCGGCGCAATTCAACCTGAACCTGGGCGCGTCCGTCGGCAAGCTGTCCGGCGGCCAGCGGCAGTCGCTGGCACTGGTGCTGGCCATGGCGCACGATCCCGAGGTGCTGCTGCTGGACGAACCCGTGTCCAGCCTGGACCCGGTCGCGCGGCGCGAATTCATGCGGGCGCTGTTCGACGCGCCGCGCGGACGCACGGTGGTCATCTCCAGCCACATCCTGGGCGACCTGGAACGGGTGGTCTCGCACGTCGCCTTCGTCCGCGCCGGCCGGCTGCAGCTGTTCGACACCTGGGACGCGATACTGGAACACGTCCGCCTCGCGCCGGACGCCGCCGGCGTACCGGCCGGCGCCATCATCGGCGCGCACGAGACAGGCTGCGTCTACGACACCCGCCTCGCGCCCGGCCACAGCGGCATCGGCCGCGCGCCGACACTGGACGAACTCTTCTCGGAGCTAAACAAATGACAAGCACCCCGATGATCTACGACAAACCGTTCGCGCGGACCACCCACGTGGTCGGGCTGACGAGCTTCGCCTGCGTCGCCGTTCTTTGCATCGTCATCTCCAGCGCCGCGGGGCAGGGAGCGCAAAGCGTCTGCAGCGTGGTGCTGGCCAGCATGGCGACCTTCGGCATGTTCGCGTACGCCGCCGGCAGCGCCAGGCGGTTGGCCGACGCCAGCAAAACGCTGGGGCAATTGCGCGCCCCCGCCGCCGCCTGGACCCGCTTTCTGCGCGACTTCCTGGGCACCACCTCCATCACGTGGCTGGTGCTGAGCGTGATGCTGATGCTGCAATTCGAACTGCGCCCGGCGCCCAAGCCGCATTGGTTGAGCGCGGGCGCGCTGGTGTCACTGAGCGCTTGCCTGGGCGTGCTGTTCTCGCTGACGTTGTCGGATCTGCTGCCGCGCCTGCGCGCGGCCATCCATTCCGGCATGGCCTTCGTCGTCATGGTGTCGCTGCTGATCATCGGGCTGTTCCAGTTGAATAGCGCCTTCGCGGCGCAAGCCGGCACGCCGCTGGCCGCGGCCGTCCTCTGCTGGCCCGCCCTCGCGCTGGGACTCCTCTGGCGGTGGCAAAAACAGCCCGCCTACCGCTGGTCCGAAAAACCCGCCGATCTGCCCTTCCTGGCGCGTTGGCTGAGCCTGATAACACGCTACCAAATGCTGGGGAACGGCGCGCGAACCACCATGGAAGGCAAGATCGACTGGCACGGGGCCGCCGCGTATGGCGCGGGCTCGCTGCTGGTCACGCTGCTGGCCGAGACCAGCACTGGCGAGGCGCTGACCCTTGGCCACCTGCTCGGCGTCTTCGGTTTCGTGTATGTCGCCTACCACTCGCTCAGGGTGCGCGATCTGCATTGGCGGACGTTTGTGGCGCCGGGCGGCATGCGGCGGCGGGACATCGCGCGCAACATCTTCTTCAGCACCTTGCGCTGGGTGTTTCCCGTTGTGCTGCTGTTCTTCGCGCTGTTCCCGACCATCGACTATCTCGTCGGTTCCCTGTCCGGCATGGACATCGTGCGCAAAGTCTGGCGCTACGCGTTGATACTTCCCGAAGTGCCGCTGATAGTCGCCGCGGCCATCGTCATCAAGGCCTTGCCCCGGCAGCGGGCCGGCTGGTACGCCACCGGCGCCTGGGTCGCCGCCTGGGCGTTGGCCGCGTGGACCGGTAGCCTGGGCCTGAAGATCGGAAGCATCACCACCGGACCGGCCTATTTGCTCGGCGTGCTGGCCGCCACGATGCTGCTGCTGGCGCTCGCGCAGCGCTTGTGGACCCCGCGCAAGATGCTGGAATACCTGAAGCTGCGCTGACGCAACGCCGTGTCAGCGCGCCGCCAGCGCGGGGCCGGGCACGCCGGCCACCTGGAACAGCGTGGTGCGGCGCGCCACTTCGCGTCCGTCCAGCAGCAGCACGCTTTGCACCGTGTACTGCCCCTGCTCCATGCCGCGCGGGATCTTGTACACGCCCACGGCGCGGAACTGGCCGGCGCCGTCGACCCGTTCCACGCGGGCGATCTGCGGCTTGTCTGACGCCTTCTCGCCGTTGGCCTTCAGCAGCGTCATGCTCTGCACCACCTCCGGCACGCGGCCGCCCTGGCCGTACAACTTGATGTTGCCCACCACCTGCACCGGCTCGCCGCCCGCGCGCGCCACGCTGGCGGTGGAATAGACCTGGTAGTCCTTCAACCGAATCTCGTTCTGGGGCACCTTCAGCCCTTCCCGCTGCGCCTCGGCGTTCACGGTCTGCGCGCTGGCCACCTTCTCGGAATAGGTGCTCCAGCCGATGGCCGCGCCCAGCGCGGCGCCTATAACGGCGCCCTCCGCGCACTTCTTGCCGGCGATCTTGGCCAGCGCGCAGCCCGCGACCGCGCCCAGCGCGGCGCCCGCCGCGGCGTTCTGACCCTGGCTGCCGCCGCTGTCGCTGGTGTTCTGCCGCCCGTCGCCATCGGGAGCGGCGCAGCCGCTCGCCAGCAACGCGGCGGCGACTGCGGTGGAAATGGTGCGTTTCATGATGCGTCCTTTATTGGCAGCGATCGTTGATCCAGTCCGCGCCGCTGGCCACGCAGCGCAGCATCTCGCGGTTGAGGCGTTCGGCCCGCTGCTTCAGTCCCAGGCATTCGCGGTTGCCGACATCGATCATGGTTGCACAGATCTCCGCCTTGTCCATGGCGCCCTTGTAATTGCCCTGGCTGAGCTCACGCTCGGCGTCGGCCAGGATCTTGCGCGCCTGCTGGGCGGCCTGCGCTGTTTGCGGCGCGGTGCTGATGACGTTGGCGGGCGGCGCGGCCGGAGAGGTCCGGGCCGGCGCCTGTGCCTGGGCGGCCGCCGGCGCGGCGCGGGCGGCCGCGGTTGCCGGGGCGGCAGTGGCGCCGGCGGCGGCCGGCGCCTTTTGCTCGAGGATGGTCGCTTCCAGCAAGCGGGAAAGCGATTCGTGCAGCGCCTGCGTGCGAGGGCCGAGCTCCGTGCGGTTCAACTTCATGATCGCCTGCAGCTTCGCCTCCACGCAATTCCGGTCCGACTTTTTCAGGCAGGCGTCGGCCTCGTCGAGCAGGCGCTCGCCCAGCTTGATGTCGATCCGTTTGTCCCAGTCGCTCGTGTCGTCGTCCTGGCCCCAGCGCTTGACGAAGGCCGCCAGGCGGCTGGCGGCGCGCTCGTAGGCGCCGGTGTGCAGCGCGTCCTCCAGCGCGGGGCGCAGTTCGGTCCAGGCCTTGCCGCGCTGGCGCTTTTTCTCGCAGCCGGGGGCGGCGCCGTTGATGGCTTCCTGCACGCGCTTCAACTGGGCGGCGCTGGCCTTGTCGGCCTTCAGCGACGCCTGTTCGGCCCTGGCCTGGTCGATCTTGCATTCACCGGTGTAGCCGATGACCTTTTCGACGCGGGATTCGAGCTTTTTGTGGGGATCGGACGGCTTGGCCAGGAACCAGATCACGCCCAGCAGGATGGCCGCCAGCGCCCAGGTGCTCATGCCCACCGGCTTGCGCAGCGGCGGCCTGGATTCGGCGCCGGGCTTGGGCGGCATCGGGATGCCGGGCTCCCTCACCGGCCCCTGCGCGGCGGGGGCGGCGGGCGGGACGCCGCGCACCTTGTTCAGACGGTCCAGCGCGGCCTGCTGCGCGGCGCTGATCTGGCCGGATTCTCCGGCCGCGGTGGCGCTGGTGACGCCCGCATATCCCGCGCGCGCCTCCTCGAGCGCGCGCTCCCGCGCGGCTGCCGCGTCGTCGCCATCGGCGCCAGCGGCGGCGTGGGGTGTCGTGGCCCGGCCGGATTGCGCATAGCCCCACTCGTCGGGTTTCAGGGTGCCGGCGGCCGCGCTTGCGGCGGAGCCGGACGGCGCGTTAGCGGCGGGACTGGCGGCCTGCACCGGCGGCGCGCTCGCCCGCGCGGCCGACGCCGCCGCCTTTTGCCGCATGCCGCAAAACGGGCAAAAGTTCACCTCGCGCGGAAAGGATTTCCCGCACTCGTCGCTGATGCATCGGTACTTCGCTGCGTCCACTACGCGCCTTTCTTATTCCGGGTCCGGTATGTCGTCGTGCGGGTCCGGTATCGCCGCGTGCAGCAGCTGCGCGATCTCGGGAATGTCGCTGGCCAGCTTCCACTGGTCCACGCGCGGTATCCACTGCATGTTCCAGACCTTGGTGTCGCCGACCACCTCGCCGAGCGCGATGCGCTGCGCCAGTTCATTCAGCGAGTAAGGCCCGTGCTGCGCCTTGTTGAGGAACACCTTGTACAGCGCGGGCAGCGCCGTCACGCCGCCCGCGGCCGGAACGATGACCGGCGCCACCACCACCGTGGGCGCCGCCGGAGCCGCAATCGAGGCCGCGAAGACGCCCGCGGCGGCGGCCTCGCTGGCCAGATACTCCTGCCTCAACACGCGCTTCTCCACCATGTGCTGCACCTCCCAGCTGTAGGCGTCGGTGGCGGAACCGGCCACCGCCTCGCTCCATTGCGCCAGCCGCTCCAGCGCCCGCTCAACCGGCGCCTCCGGCAAGGCCGCGTGGGAAGCCTGCGCGCGCTTCAGCCACGCGTCGTGCAGGCGCTTGGCGGTGATGTTGGGCAGCGACGGCGACGGCAGCTCGGCCCCCGTCTCGTCCATCTCCAGCTTGGGCTGATAGACCTTCAGCTGGTAGTGCCGCATCAGAGCCGCCAGCAACAGGAACTGGCTGGGTCCCATGTGGCCCAGGCGGTGCCGCACCGCGTTGATGACCTGGTCGCGGTAGTACGGCGGCAGCCCGTTGGAGCGGATGGCGAACTCGTTCCCGATCTGCAGCCATTCGCCCGAGCCCTGCTCCACCTCGAACAGATACTGTCCGCGCGGCTGGAACAGCGCCTCGCGGTCCGACAGGTCGGCCTTGCGCTTGACCACGCCCAGCGCGATCGCCTGCAGGAACCATTCGTAGTCGTCGGCCAGGCGATTCAGCTCGTCCATGGACGGCGCGATCGGATGGCGGAAGCGCGTGGAATCGAAATGCAGGTGGGTGGGGATCTTGGGGTTCTCGATCTGGTACGAGGTGCGCCACGTGGGCAGGCCGCGCAGCACCGTCATCGGCACGCCGGACAGCTCGATGTAGCACACGGCCTTGCCACTGATGCCGGTGTTGACGATGCTGACCAGCTCCCCGTGGAAGAAGCCCGTCGGCACGGCCGCCTTGATCTCCGGCTCCAGCTTGCGCCAGGCGTTGACGTCACCCACGCCGATGAAGCATTTGAACTGGTCCGCGCTGGGCGTGAACTCGGCCGAGAAGCGCGCGTTAATCCACGGCATGGCGCTGCGCAGCCATTCGTTGAAGATGTGCTGCCGCTCCTGCGGCGACATCGCCATCAGCCGTTCCAGCAGCGGGTCCGGCGGCGGCGCGTTGGCGTCGTCGACCAGGTGTTCGCGGCTCAGTTGCGTCTGCGCGCGGCGGAACAGCTTGAGCAGCAGCGAGGCGCGCAGCTTGTCGTCGCCCAGTTGCGGGAACAGCCGGGCGGACCCGCCGAACTCCAGCAGCACCTCCTCGCTCCACACGCTGATGTCGCCGGTCAGTTTGACCGCTTCCGGCACCGTGTCGCTGGCCAGCTTCATGTAGGTGGCGTGCTCGTGCTGCGCGTCCGCCCGCAGCTGCGCGATGCGCTGGTCGACCGCGCCCAGCATGGCCTCCACGCAGCGGCGCCCCTCCTGGAATTCGCCGGCGATGCCGCTCCACACGGGCTGCCCCTTCTCGTCCACCGATTGCGTGTCGCCCAGCCAGGCCGACATGTTGCGCAGCACCTCGACCGCCTGCCCCGCCGCCACCGCCAGCAGGTGGAAGCGCAGGTAGTCGGCGATGTCGCGCTTCAGGTGCGACATCACCTCGCGCGCCTGCGCGTCGCGGCCGAACAGCTTGCCCGCCGCCTGCGACAGGTTGTTCAGCGACTCCTCCACCTGGCGCGTGCGCAACGCGTCGCGGATGTCGCGATAACGCCTGCCGTTGCGCTCCATGTGCGCCAGGTCGCGCTGCGAAATGCGCGACTTGATCTGCTCCAGCAGCGACAGCACGAATTCCAGCCCGCCCTGGCGGCGGTCGTCCAGCAACGCGTACAGCTGCTCGCGCGCCCTGCCCTTCAGGCGCACCAGCAGCTCGGCCGTGTGGCGCTTGAGGCGGTCCTCGCTGGTCTCGGCGGTGGCGCCGGCCTCGCGGATGGCGTCGCGCTCCAGCAGCGGCAGCAGCTCGGCCACCTTCTCGCGCCACTGCTTCAGATCGTAGTCGCCCATGATGCGGTCGATCTCCAGCTGCACCTTGCTCTCCACCCGCTCCAGCAGCGAGCGCTCGTCCTTGTCCAGCAACAGCCGGTCGGTCAGCGCGTATTCCTGGAACGGCGTCACGTCCGCCGTGCCCTTCCTGAAATCGGGGAACTCGTCGAACGGCCGCTCGGCCAGCGCCATGTGCTCGCGCATGAAGGTGTCGCGCTCCTGGTCCCCGGCGCGGCGCGCGGGTTCGCCGCCGCCGCCCAGGATGCCGAAGAAGGCCTTCACCATCAGCGCCGCCAGCTCGTAGGCGCGGATGTCCTCGCGCAGGCTTTGCTGCGTGTCCAGCACCGCCTGGCCGAAGGCGGAATACACCTTGGAGTAGGACAGGCGCATGTCGCCGAAGCGCATCTCGGGCACGCGCGGATTGAAGGGCCCCAGCTTGTGCTGCTGCTGGTTGACCGCGACCGAGCGCTTGCGGTTGGCGAAATCGGCCGAGGCGAAGTCCTCGAACAGCGAATCGGCCACCATCTGGTACACGTCCTTGACGTCCTGCGTGGCCTTGTTGGCCAGGTTGGCGGTGTCGACGAAGTACACGTCGTCGAATGGCGCGCCCTTGCCGGTGAGGCTGTCCGGGTCGGCCCAGCGCACCTGCGCGTTCATGTCGCGCATCGCCGTCTCCAGCTCCATCAGGGTGGCGTAGGCGTTGGCCTCGGTGCGTTCCTTGTTGGCCTTGGCGTAGCCGGAGGGCAGGAACATCACCAGGTCCACCTGGCTGTCGGCCACCTCCTGGCGCGCGATGGCCTTGGCGATCCAGCCCAGGTCCAGCGCCGTACCCGCGCCGGTGCCGCCGGCGTTGGAGCCGATGACGACGATGCGGAATTTGGAGGTGTCCACCTGCAGGCCGAGGCGCTGGTAGTTTTCCTTGCGCTCGTTGCCCGCGTTACTGGACAGGAAATTCAGCGCGCCCTTGATGCGGCCGCGCAGCTTGGGGTATTTGTCGTACAGGTAGAGCCGCGCCACGGCGCGGATCTGGCCCGCGCCCTTCGACGGGTCGATGCCCAGCGAGCGCAGTTTCTTGGGCCGCAGCGGCATCCAGCTTTCGATCAGCGGGAAGCGCGCCAGGCTGTCGTCGGACTCGTGGTACTGCGGCAGGTCGATCGATTCGACCAAGCGCTCCTCGTCGCTCAGTTTGACCAGCTCGAACCAGGGATCGGTGCGCTGCGACTTGCCCTCGTCGATGATGGCGCCGCTGTCCAGGTCCACGTGCAGGAAGCGGGCGACCGGGAATTGCGCGATCGATTCCACGCGCGCCGGGTTGTGGCGGTTCCACACGGCGGACAGGATGCGGCGGCGGATCCGCATCATCACCTCCATGCCGGTGCCGCCCGCGCCGATGAACAGCGTGGGCCGCAGGTCGACCTTCAGTTCGGCCTTTTTGTCGCCGCCGGTGCTCGGGAATTCTGCCATGATGGTGTTTCCTTAGGTGGTCAGCGGCGGCCGGTGAGGAAGGCGCCCACGAAGGCGGCGACGGCCAGCAGCAGCAGCGTGCCGGTGACGGCCAGCGTGAGGAATTTACCGGCGTTCATGATGGCCAGCACGGCGGCGGCGCTGAAGAAGCCCAGGCCGCAGAACATCAGCCAGCCCGCCGTGTCGGCCGACGACGGCGCCACGCGGCGGCGCACCAGGTGGTTGGCGTAGGCGTTGCGGACGAAGAAGAACACGATCATCAGCACCAGGAAGATGGCGCCGCCCACGGCGACGTCGCGCGTGGAGGTGTCGGTGGCCGGTGCGCCCGCGACGGGAGCGACCTCCATGGCCTGGCCGGGCGCGGCGGCGCCGGGCGGCGTTTCCGACAGCGTGGGCGCCGACGACGGTTTCGCGTTGGGATCGGCGGGGGCGCCGGGGATCTTGAAGCCGGGATCGGTGTTGGCCTGGGCGAGCTGTATGTCTTTTTGCATTCTGGTTCCTCTGTGGGCTTTAGCGGCCAAGGCGGACTTGCGCGCCTTCGCGCAGATCCGTCAATGTGTGTCCGAACATGGTGGTTTTCAACTCGGCGACCTTGTTGCCGGCCCTGTCGTGCAGGGGCTGGCTGGTGCCGGCCTTGGTGTGCAGCGTGCGCGTCTCGCCCTCCACCGTGACCTGCACCTTGCGCGTGCGCCCGGCGGCCAGCGCCAGGCCGCCCGCCAGCGCCAGCAGGGCCGCGATGCCGCCCAGCAGGGCCATCAGCGGCGCCAGGCCGTAGCGCATGCGCACCTCCAGCGGCAGCACGGCGCGCGAGCCCTGGACCTGGCTGGGCGGGGTGAAGATGTCGGGCAGCGGATCGCCGGGGAACAGCGCGGCCATGCGCTGGCGGAAGGCCTGCGACAGTTCGAGTTTCTGTTCGCTCAGCTGCAGCTCGATGGCGCCGGGCAGCACGGCGGCCGAACCGGCGGCCTTCACGGCTTCCAGCGACCATTTGCCCGGCAGGTGCGCCACCGGCAGCTGCATGGACGAGGACAGCGGCTGCGACTTGCCGGGGGCCAGTCCGTCCACCGTGTCCGCGCCGAGCCGGATGGGCGTGCGCGCGCCCGCCAGCACCGAGCGCGCCTCGATGCGCGCGCTGGTGATGGTGTAGGGATAGATCGTGTTTTCGAGGCGCCAGCCGATGCGCGCCGCGTGCGTGGCCGGCTGGCCGGAGCTAGTGCCGATATTCGCGCCGGTATTCGCGCCGCCATCGGCGCCGGCGCCGCTGGCTGGCGCCGCGGCGGCGGCGGTCGCGCCGGCGTCGATGTCGGCGCGTAGCGTGCCGTTGGGCTGGGTGCTGAAGGCGACGCCGGGCACGTTCTCCACCTTCACTGGCAGCAGGCGCACGGTGTCCTGGTCCAGCGGCTTGAGGCGCGCGGGCGGTTCGGTGATCACCTTTTGCAGGCGCCCGGAGCGCATCAGCGCGTCCAGCTCGCGCGCGCCCTCGTCCTTGATGGCGAACACGTAGATCATCAGGCCGTTGGCGCTGTAGCGGCCGCGCACCGGCATGTGCAGCGGGAAGGCCAACGCCTTCTTGATGTCGCCGCCGTGGTGTATCAGTTCGTAGAATTCGCGGTTGCGCTGGGCGGTGGCCTGGTCGTTGTTCGGACTGTTCTTGTTGTTGGTGAATAGCCAGATCAAGCCCGGCTTGCCGCCCAGGGCGGTGCCCATGGCGACGCCGACTGCCTCGCCCAGGTCGGTGTCGGCCAGGGCGCCGCCGGGCTTTTTCGCCGTGGCCAGCGCGGCCAGCGCGGAGGCGACGGCGGCGCGGGGCGACTTGTCGTCCACCTGGGCCGCCAGCAGCGCCTTCGGCGACGGCGCGCCGGGCTGGCTCTGGTTGAAGGACGCCAGCACCAACGCGTCGCCCGGCCGCACGGCGGCCAGCACCACCTCCGCCACCAGCGCCTTGTACTGCGACGCGGGGTCGGTGTAGAAGGGCTCCATCCAGCCGGAGTTCTGGACCAGGAAGACGTGGGAGGCGGCGGAAGCGGCAATCGGTGCGCATGTCAAGATGACGCCAGCGAGCAGCTCCGAACCCAAGCGAAGGCAGGGGTCAGACCCGATGGGTCTGACCCCGGGTTCCGCCTGTGGTCTTAACGACGCCCGCGTCACGATTGCGCCTCCAGCCGCCAGCCGCGCATCTCGTTCCAGCTGGGATGGTGCAGCCACAGGCAGTTGTCGTACACGAAGGGCTGGCAGTCGCCGGGCCGCTTCAGCCGCACCGCCTCGTCCAGGATCACGTTGCGCTGTCCCACCCACTCGATCAGCGTGCGCGGCAGGGTGGCCTCCTCCAGCGCCGCCTCGGCCTTGCCGGAATAGGCCTGCATGCGCAGCACCAGCCCGGTGGGCTGCTCGCGCGTGCCGCTCACGTTTTCCAGCAGCGGCAGCACCATGTCGTCGCCGCGCGCCTGGTCCTCCACGTTTTCCACGTCCCACGGCTCGTTCTTGACCTGGTGGCCGCGCCGGAACAGCAGCGTGCCCAGGCCCAGACGCGCGCCGTTCAGCGGCTGCAACTGCGCGCGTTCCGTGCCCAGTTCGCGGAAGGAATAGGCCTGGCCGTCATGGCCGATCTGCCACAGGCGCCCGTCGCGGCTGCGCACCGGGCCGCCGAAGCCCAGCCGGGGCGTCCATCCCGCCGGCCAAGGCAGCCAGCGCGGCGCCGCGCCGGGACGCCAATACAGTTCGCCCAGCTCGTGCAGCCAGATCAATTTGCCGTCGTAACTGAATGGACGGGACCAGCCGGCGGCGGGGATGCCCCAGCCGGTCCCGTCGGGGTCCGGGATGCCGTCGTCCGCCACGATCTCCAGGGTTTCGCTATCGGCCCCGTCGGCGTCGGCGGTCCACAGCCGCACGCCGGTGGCGGCGGCGATCAGGCAGGCGACGCGCCGTCCCACCATGCCGGGCGCGCTGGCCAGGCGCGCGGGCAGCACCATCTCCGTCCGGTAGCTTTCGCTGACGGGATTCATCACCAGCCGCACCAGTCCCTGCGCGGTCGGCACCATGCCCACCTCGCCGCGCCGCGCGTCCGCACGGCCCGGCAACCAGGCGTAGGCCGACGCGTGGAAGGACAAATCCGCCGCGCCGTCCTCGGCCGCCATCACGTGCCAGCGCGCGGCCACGGGGTCCCAGTACTGCAGCACGTTGCGGGTGTAGGCCAGCGCCAGCAGGCGCTGCGCGGCGAAGCCGAAATAGGAGGCGGCGAACACGCACACGGCGTTCGGCGGCGCGGGAATCTTCAAGTCCGGCACCCCCACCGCCGGTTCGGGCGCGCGCGTTTCCAGCGTGGCGGCCAGCGGCAACGCGGTGACCGGCAATCCCAGTGGCACATGGCGCGGCAGCGGCGACTCGTCCACCGGCAGCGGCGCGCTGCTCGGTCCCCACCACGAGGGCAGGCGGCGCGCGGGCGGCGCGCACACGTGCAGGGCCGCGCCGCACTCGGGGCAGAACGCGAAACCCTGGGGATAGATGGCGGCGTGCGCGCACGAGGTGGTTGGCGGGGGCGGCAGCGACGCGCCCAGCACCCGCGCCACGTCCGGCAGGCGGCTGCGCGCCTGGGCCTGCCAGTCGATGCGGCTCAGACCCTGGCCGGACGCCAGCTCGAATTGTCCACTCGCTTCATCCTCCAGCCAGACGCTGTCGGGAGTCTCCCACCTGTATGCCATGTATGCACTCGAATCGATACGCTTGCGGTACCCGAGCTCCACCATGGCGAGCTCAAGTTGTTCTTTGCATCATAACGCAGCCCCCCGGGATTAGGGCCGCGCACAGAAAAAAATACCCGTCGAGCGGGCCATGGCGCACCTCTGATATGCGTCAAACGCGCCCAGGGGGCGAAGCCTAAGCTGAACTGGCCAAAGCTGCTCGGGCCCCGGCGTGAAGCCCATGCGTTCCCACTCTTCGAAAGGACGGCCATGCCTGCACACATCATCATTCGCGACGGCAACCCCTACTGGTGGGACAGCACGGACATCTGGGTGGTGCCGGGCACCGATCCCAACGGCCCACCCGGAACGCCCGTGGCCGGCGGGCCCGCCTACCTGTGGGCGCACGTGGCCAACACCGGCACCATCAACGCCTCCGGCACGCGCATCGATTTCTACTGGGCCGACCCGTCCGGCCAGATCACCACCAGCACCGCGCACGCGATCGGTTCGGCCTTCGTCGACCTGGACACCAACCCCGCCGGGCAGGACGTGCTGTGCCTGGTGCCGTGGGTGCCGGTGATCGTCAACGGCGGCCACGAGTGCCTGCTGGCCGTGGCGCACGGCCCCGGCGACACCAATCCGATCCCCGATCCGCTGCCCGGCGCCTACCAGTTCGACCCGCCCTCGCACGACCAGATCGCGCAGCGCAACATCGAGGTGGCCGACGCGCGCAGGCTGGCGCAGGCCTTCGTGATCTCGGTGCACGCCTTGCCCCGCGAGGACAAGGTGGCCGAACTGGCGCTGGAATACGGCGGCGAACTGGACGACCGCCAGATGGCCTTGCTGGGATTGTGCGGGCTGCGGCCGGCGCAGGGCCGGCCCGTGCGGGCGCGCCTGAGCCTGGAGCCGCTGTGCGGCGGCTACACGCATCCGGGCCAGCAGGACGCCCCGCCCGGCGGCCACCCGCCGCAGACCTCGCCGGCGGACGCGGACGAGAAGGTGCTGGCCGTCAGCGTCGCCAAGAGCTACCCGGCCGAAGGGGCGCAGGGCGCGGCCGGCAACGCCAAGACCAAGGCCGGCAAGAAGCGGGCGGACGAGAAGCGGGAGGCCGCCGCCGATGCCGGCGCCGCCGCGCGACGGTCCGTCGCGACGGGCGAGCCGGGCATCAGCGAAGACGACGCCGGCGCCGCGAAGCCGACCGGCCCCACGGGTGGCGCGGCGGCGGGGGACGAGGCCGGCGGCGACCTGATGTCGCTGCAGGCGGAAGGAACGGGTGCGAGCACGGGTACTGGCGCTGGCACCGGCGCCGGCTCCAGCGCGGGCACGGGCGCCGGCGGGCATCTGACGGTGCGGGTGCCGCGCGGCACCTCGGCCGCCGCCTACCTGGCGCTGGACGCGGACGGCCTGAGGGAAGGCGAATACCAACTGCTGCGCGTGATCGAGCGCGGCAAGGGCAAGGTCCTGGGCGGCGTCAGCTACGTCGTGATCCGCGCCTGTGAAGGGGAAACCAAATGAGCGCCACTCCACTCCAGGTGCTGACGCGCCCGTTCGCGGTCGAGCCGGTCACCAGCATCATGCTGCCGGACGGCGTTTTCGACAACGCCATCCACAACCTGCGCATCAGCGCCCACATCACCAACATGTCCGCCAGCGCGCTGACCAACGTGACGGTGTGGCTGGAAAGCGTGGGCGACCCCGGCATCGCGCCGGTGGCGCGCACCTTCCACTTCGCCACCATCCCGGCCGGCGCGGCCATGCTGGTCAGCTGGGACGCCAATTTCCAGCACGCCAGCCCGGGCAAGCCGCTGGTCAGCATCCTGGCGCGCGCGGACGGCTACGAGTCGCGCCGCTCGATCCAGCGGATCTTCGTGTCCGAGACCCGCTTCGACGCGCCCAGCAACACCTACACCTGCACCGTGCCCGAGGGCACGCTGACGGTGTCCGGCCTGCGCGGCCACCTGCCCGGCAAGCGCTGGGGCCAGCCGGGGCCGGACAAGGAGTGCCGCTGCCCGCCGGGCGGCGGCCCCATCGTGCCCACCGGCCTGACGATGGCGTGGGCGCCCAATCCCGCCTTCGTCGGCCTGCACGGCGAGCTGCCGTTCGCCGACCCGTGGTGGAAGATCCTGGCCATCATCGTCGCCATCATCGCGGCGCTGGTGGCCATCATCGCGGCGGCGCTGGGCGCGGGGGCGGCCAACTTCAGCGTGGGCGGCGGTTTCGACGAGAACGAGCCCAGCGTCACCTGTTGCTCGCTGGAGGGCGCGGCGGCCGGCGAGCCGGAGTTCACGGTGGCCGGGGTGGCATCGGCCATCGCCTCCGGCGCCATCGCCGTGGCCTGCTCGGACGCGGCCGACCCGTTCTGGCGCGGCCAGGAGGCCACGCCGCCGCCGCCCGGCGTGCTGACGGTGGCCGAGCGCGTGGTGGCCGAGTGGGTGATGCTGGACCCGCCCAACGCGGGCGAGCCCTACGCCACCGACGTCAAGTGGACCTACCAGCGCACCACCACCGGCGGCGGCACCCTCGGCTACAGCGTGTCCGAGATCCAGACCAATGTGCACACGGCCGGGCCGGTCGAGGTGGAGGCGCCGCAGGTGGTGCAGGCGTTCAGCCCGCTGAGGGTGCGCGCCAAGTTCCACCGCGACGACGACACCCTGTTCCACGGCACGGACCTGTACAGCTTCGCCATCTTCCAGGCGCCGCAGGGCTTGAATTTCGTGGTGCCGCTGACGGACGACGGCTTGGGTTTCGATCCCGGCGCCAACGACGGCGTGTACGCGGGCAGCCTGCCGCTGGAGCGGGCCTACCGCATCCTGCTCAAGTTCAAGCAAACCATTTACGGGATGTGGCGCGTGTTCCTGTTCGCGCAGGACGTGAACCTGACGGCGCCGGGCACGCCGCCGGAGATCGCCGCGCAAACCATAGGCGGCTTCTTCGTGGCCAGCGCGGTGGAGATCACCTTCGACGACAGCCTGCCCTGCCCGCTCAAGGCGCAGGCGGCGATCATGGTGGTGTAGCCCATTATAATAAGAGGGGCCTCGAAAACCGTAGCGAGCGGCGCAAGTTTCGTCCGAGAAGCGCAACCGTACGAAGGTACGGTGAGCATCGCAGGGCGAAAGTCGCGCCGCGCAGTAGGTTTGCGAGGCCCCTAATCGTCGCTGACGATTTTCTTGGGGGGAGGCGCCGGGGCCCAGCGGATGACCTCCTCGGTCGGCGCCGTGTCCAGCGCGTCCGACTGTTCCAGCCAGCGCTGCAGGGTCTCCATGCGGCGGATGGTGATGCCCTTGCTGTTGATGTAGCCCACCTGCTCGAAGTTCTCCGGCTTGCTGATCATCTTGGAGGTGGTCGGCAGGTTGTCCAGCAGGCGCTCGAAGGCCTTGCGCGCCTTGTGCTCCCACTTGGCCAGCGTGGGCTCGGCGAAGCGGTTGCTTTCGTAGTAGATCGTCAACGTGCGGTCGTGGTTGCCGAAGCCGACGATGGCCGCGCCCTTGCGGACGGTTTGCAACACATCGTCCTTGATGGCGGCCGTCGGCACGAACAGCGCGGCCCGTCCGTCGGCATCGTCAGGACGCTCCAGTGGCAGATCCTGCCCCTTCATTACACTCATTCCCGCCTCCCGACCAGTAATGTTGCGCCAAATCTGTAAAGTTGCCGTTCGGCTATATTGAGTCGATTCTACAGCGGCCCCTCCCCCGAGACAAGAAATATGCATGCGCGCGGCCCGTATAATGCACAATGGTTCCAACAAGCATCTCTTTCCCATGACAATCGCCCCCCACTCCAGCCCAGGCGCCGGCCCCTACGGCGCCATTCCCGGCCACGCCGTGGACACCGCCGCGCGCGACGTGGGCGACCTGCTGGCCATGGCCATCGAACACACGCCGGCGCAACAGGCGCTGGTGGTGTACGACCGCCGCTGCGACCTGAACCTGGCGCTCACCGAGGCCTACCGCCGCGCCCTGCCCGGCGCCGTCTTCATCGACTTCGACAGCGTGACGCCGGAACAGGTGCTGGCCGCCTTCGCCACCCTGGCCGCGCGCGACCTGGTGGTGCTGATCCAGTCCACCAGCTTCCGGCTGGAGGCCTTCCGCCTGCGCATCGAACTGTTCAAGCGCGGCCTGAAGGTGATCGAGCACGTGCACCTGTCGCGCATGCCCGGCGCCCAGGGCCTGCACTACCTCAACGCGCTGGCCTACGACCCCGCCTATTACCGCGGCGTGGGCCGCAAGCTCAAGGAGCGCATCGACCGCGCGCGCGGCGCCACCGTGGACAGCGGCGAGGGCGCGCTGCTGACCTTCGGCTCGCCGCTGGAGCCGGCCAAGCTCAATATCGGCGACTACAGCGGCATGAACAACGTCGGCGGCCAGTTCCCCATCGGCGAGGTGTTCACCGAGGCGCGCGACCTGGAGGCGGTGGGCGGCCGCGTGCGCATCTTCGTGTTCGGCGACACCCAGTTCCTGGTCAACCACCCGGAAAAACCGATCACGATGATCGTCGAACAGGGCCGCGTCACCGGCGCCATCGATTCCACACCCGCCTTCGACAACATGCTCGAGATCATCCGCGCGCACGAGGGCGAGGTGTGGCTGCGCGAACTGGGCTTCGGCATGAACCGCGCCTTCTCGCGCCACAACATGGTGAACGACATCGGCACCTTCGAGCGCATGTGCGGCATCCACCTGTCGCTGGGCGCCAAGCACGGGCAGTACCAGAAACCGCAATTCAAGCGCAAGGACGCGCGCTACCACGTGGACGTGTTCGCCGTGACGGAGGCGGTGTACCTCGACGACGAGGCCGTGTACAGGGACGGCGCCTGGCGGGTGTAGCACCGCCGCGCCGGGCCGGCCGCCAGAGAGAGGGAGGAATCATATGAACGCGGTCATCGCCATGCTGGAATCGGCGTTCCAGCACATCCCCCTCGGGCTGCTGGAGGTGTGGGGCAGGCTGGGCTACCTGGTCGGCTTTTGCCTGATGCTGCTCGCCTTCGGCGGCTTCGCGCTGCGGCGCGACGGCCATTGGGGCCTGGGCCGCATCCGCCAGCGCTGGGACAGCCGCGCCCTGATCGCGGCCATCTTCACCTTCGCCACCATCTTCATCACCGGCTACGTGGGCTCGGCCATCGTGCTGGTGCCCGGCGCGCAGACCTTCGAGTCGCTGAAGGACCTGTCGGTCTTCCTGTGCGCCGTGCTGTTCGGCTACCCGGCCCTGATCGTGGTGCCCTTCGCCTACGGCCTGTCGGACCTGGTCGAGGGCGTGCCGCCCGCCTTCCTGGCCGACTGGCTGCCCGGCTACTTCATCAACCCCGCCTGCTTCTGGCTGGCGCACCAGCTGATCGGCCGCGACCCCGACTTCCGCCGCGCGCCGACCTGGGGCCGGTACGCGCTGTTCGTGCTGGTCTTCATGGCCATCGAGCCGCAGCTGTGGGGCTACATCACCTCGCCGCAGTTCACGCCGGAGCTGGCCTACCGCAGCGTCACGCCCGCGCTGTTCTTCACCACCGCGCTGACCTGGGTGCTGGCGCCGTTCGCCATGCTGGCCGCGCTGCCGCTGGCGCGCGCCACCGGCATGTTCTGGGCGCAGGAGGAGAACAAGGACGCGGACGCGGGCGGCGGCGCCGCCGGCGTGCCGATTCCCGCCTTCCTGGCCGCCCCCTTCATCGCGCTGGTGCTGGTGGTGGTGGGCGCCACAGCCTTCCTCACGCTGCGCGGCGCCGAGGACACGGCCGAACAGCTGACCATGCGCCTGCACCAGGAAATCGCCGAGAACATCAACCTGCGGCTGGACGACTACGTGGCCGGGCGCCAGCAGGCCGGCGCCGCGCCGGAGGGCAAGGACATCTCGGCCATGCTGCGCGCACTGCCCGTGGCCACGCACGGCCGCGCGCTGGTGCTGGACCGGCGGGGCCGCATGCTGGCCAGCTCCATGGCCGGCGCCGACCCGGTGACCGACGCCGCGCTGCTGCGGCTGCGCACCGCCGCCGGCGGCTACGACCGGCTGCGCGCGCCGCTGCGGCTGACCTTCGACGTCATCACCAGCAAGCCGCTGGCGCGCGAGCGCTGGCTGATGCAGGCCACGCCCTACCAGGACGGCGCCGGCGGCAGCGACTGGATCCTGCTGACGGCCATGCCGCAAGCCTGGTACCTGGCCGGCGTCCGCAGCGGCAACAGCCAGTCCGCCATGATGATCGCGCTGGCCCTGCTGCTGTCGCTGGTGGCCGCCTACTGGCTGTCCGGCGCGGTCACCGCGCCGATCCGTCGCATCGGCCGCGCGGCGCAGGCCATGGCCGCCGGCGACCTGGGGCAGCGCGTGCCCGGCAGCCCGCTGTCCGAGCTGGGCGACCTGGCGCTGTCGTTCAACCACATGGCCGGCCGCCTGCAGCAATCCTTCGACGAACTGCAGGCCATGGCCGACCGCCTGGCCGCGCGCGAACGCATGCTGGAACAGAGCGAGGACGAGCTGCGGCGCCACCGCGCCCACCTGGAGGAGCTGGTGCGCGAGCGCACGGCCGAGCTGTCGGTGGCCCTCGGCCGCGCCGAGACGGCCAACCGCGCCAAGAGCGTGTTCCTGTCCCATATGAGCCACGAGCTGCGCACGCCGCTCAACGCGGTGATCGGCTTCTCGCAACTACTGGCCGGCGACGCCGCCATCGGCGACGACCGCAAGGACAAGCTGGCCATGATCAACCGCGCCGGCCACCACCTGCTCACGCTGATCAACGACATCCTCGAACTGTCCAAGATCGAGTCGGGCCGCGGCGAGGTGCAGTTGTCGCCGGTGGACCTGTACGCGCTGTTCGACTCGGTGCTGGAGATGCTGCAGCTGCGCGCCAGCCAGCACGGCATCGCGCTGCGCCTGGACTGCGCCGGCGTGCCGCAGGTGGTCATGGCCGACGGCGCCAAGCTGCGCCAGGTGCTGCTCAACCTGCTGTCGAACGCCGTCAAGTTCACCGAGCGCGGCAGCGTGACGCTGGTGGTGCGCGGCAACGCGCTCGACGGCGACGGCGTGCGCCTGCGCTTCGCCGTCGTCGACACCGGCCCCGGCATCGCGGAGGCGGACCGGTTGCGCGTGTTCCAGCCCTTCGTCCAGGCCGAGTCGCCGCCGTCCCAGGCCGGCACCGGGCTGGGCCTGGCCATCAGCCGCGAATTCGTGCAGTTGATGGGCGGCGAGCTGACGCTGGTGTCCGCGCCCGGCGCCGGCGCCACCTTCGGCTTCGCGCTGGACCTGACCCAGCGCGAAGCCGTGCTGGCGCCGGCCCAGGCGCGCGACCGCGTGGCCGGACTGCCGCAACAGGAACGCGGCAAGACCATCCTGGTGGTGGACGACAACGAGGACGGCCGCCAACTGCTGCGCTCCCTGCTGGCGCCGCTGGGCTTCGACGTGCACGAGGCGCGCGACGGCGTGGAGGGCCAGGAGCGCATCCTGGCGCTGCAGCCGGACCTGGTGTTCATGGACTGGCGCATGCCGCGCATGGACGGCCTGGAACTGACGCGCCACATCCGCGAACGGCCCGGCATCCGGCAGCCGCGCATCGTCATCCTCACCGCCAGCGCGTTCGAGGAGGAAAGGCGCGAGGCGCTGCTGTCCGGCGCGGACGATTTCATGCGCAAGCCGCTGGAGCGGGACCACCTGTTCGCGATGCTGGAACTGCAACTGGGGCTGCACTTCCTGCGCGAGCCCGGTGCGCCGGCGGCGCCGGCGTACACGCCGCTGTCGGGCGAGGAACTGGCGCCGCTGAACGGGTCGGTGCGCGAACCGCTGACGCAGGCCGTGGCCAACCTGGACCTGGCGCGCATCGAAAGCCTGATGCGGCTGATCGACGCCGAACAGCCGGCCCTGGCCGCGCGCATGCGGCACATGCTGGAGCGGGCCGAATACCGGCAGCTGTGGGCCTTGCTGGCCGCGCCCGCCTGAGTCGCCAGGCGCCGGCTTATCCGGACAACGTTCCCGCGGCGGCCAGGGCCGCGTCCCACGGCGGCACCGGCTGGTACTCGGCGACCAGGAAATCGATCAGCGCGCGCACCTTGGGCGAGGGCTGGCGGCTGGCGGGATACAGCGCGCTCAGGTGGTTGAGCGGCAATTCCCAGTCGTCCAGCACCGGCACCAGGCTGCCGTCCAGCAAGGCCTGCCAGGCCAGGAAGGTGGTGCTGTAGACGATGCCCAGCCCACGCAGCGCCGCCTGATGCAGCACCAGGCCGTTGTTGGCCGTGAAGCCGACGTTGACGCGCACCGCCGTGCGTTCCTCGCCGCGCGCGAAACGCCAGGTGGCGCCGTCCGTCAGGTGGCTGAAGTGCAGGCACTGGTGGCGGTGCAGGTCTTCCGGCGCTTGCGGCCGGCCCGCCTTCGCCAGGTAGGCCGGGCTGGCGCACAGCACGCCCTTGCACGGCGCCAGCGGCCGCATGGACAGCGCGTGGCTGTCGGGAATGCCGCCCACCCGTATCGTCAGGTCGAAGCCGTGCTCGATCGGGTCCAGCAGCGCGTCGTCCACGTACAGCAGCGGCGTGAGTCGGGGATGGGGCAGGCTGAAGCGGGCCAGCGCGTCGGCCAGCCACAGGCCGCCGAAGCTGGACGGCGCCTGGATGCGCAGCGGCCCGGCCAGCTCCACGCCCGCGTGCGTGACCACGCGCGCCGCCTCCCTCGCCTGCGCCACCGTCGCCATGCACGGCTCCAGGTAGGCCTGGCCCACGTCCGTCAGGCTCACCTCGCGCGTGGAGCGGTGCAGCAAACGGGCCTGCAGTCTGTCCTCCAGTTGCATGATGTGCTTGCTGACCATGGCGCGCGTCAACCCCAGCCGCCGTCCGGCCGCGCTGAAGCTGCGCAGCCGCGCCACCTCGACAAAGATTTCCATCGCCCTGAGCTGATCCATGCGCGATTGTCGCCACTTTGGAGACAATGTGTCAACCGTTTGCGCGTTGTCCGGCGCCCGGCGCCGTCTTACAATGGTCGCACGCCCCAACAGGAGTCCCCGCCATGCTGACAGACGCACAGAAGCAACAATATGAACGCGACGGCTACATCGTCCTCCCGAATTTCAAGTCGCCGGCCGAAATCGCCGCCCTGCGGGCCCGCGCCGCGCAGATTGTCAACGATTTCGATCCAAGCGTGGCGCAAGGCGTCTTCACCACCAAGGACCAGGAAAAGAAGGCGGACGCGTACTTCCTGCGCTCGGACAACACGGTGCGCTGCTTCTTCGAGGAGGAGGCCTTCGGTCCCGACGGCCAACTGCGGCAGGACAAGGCGTTGTCGATCAACAAGATCGGCCACGCCATGCACGACCTGGACCCGGTGTTCCGCGCCTTCTCCACCGACGCGCGCCTGGCCGCCGTGGCGCTGGACCTGGGCCTGGAGCGGCCGCAGGTGTGGCAATCGATGTACATCTTCAAGCAGCCCGGCATCGGCGGCGAGGTGCGCTGGCACCAGGACGCCACCTATTTCGAGACCCACCCGATCAGCGTGACCACCTTCTGGTTCGCGCTGGAGGACGCGACCCTGGAGAACGGCTGCATGTGGGCCGAGCCGGGCGGCCACCGCACGCCGCTGCGCGAGCGCTTCGTGCGCTGCGGCGACGACATCCGCGTCGAGAAGCTGGACGACACGCCCTGGCCGGACGACTCCACCGCCGTGCCGCTGGAATGCAAGGCGGGCAGCCTGGTGTGCTTCCACGGCCTGCTGCCGCACTACAGCGCGCCCAACCGCTCGGCCGTCTCGCGCCACGCCTACACGCTGCACGCGACCGACGCGCGCACCGAGTACTCGCCGCGCAACTGGATACAGCGCGACGCCGCCTTCCCGGTGCGGGGCTTCATCTGATGCGGGTGCTGATCTTCGCCCCGCACTGGGGCAGCAACCACCTGGCGCCTCAGGCCTTCATCGACAAGGCGGCGGCGGCCGGCTTCGACGGCGTCGAGCTGTCGCTGCCGCTGAACGCGGCCGAGCGCGACGACTGGACCCGGCGCGTCGCCGGCGCCGGCCTGGGGCTGATCGCGCAGCAGTGGGAGACCGTGTTCCATCCCGGCTTCGACGCGCACAAGGCGGCCCTGGCCGAATTGCTGAACAACGCCTGCGCCGCCCGTCCGCTGCTGGTCAACTCGCACACCGGCAAGGACTTCTACAGCCCCCGGCAAAACCTTGAGCTGATCGCGCTGGCGGACGCCATCGCGCGCGAGCACGGCGTGCCCATCGTGCACGAGATCCACCGCAGCCGCTTCAGCGGCCATCCGATGCTGTTGCTGCCCTACTTGGCGCGACTGCCCGACCTGGCGCTGACGGCGGACCTGTCGCACTGGTGCTGCGCCTGCGAGTCGCTGCTGGAGGACCAGCCGGAGACGCTGGCGGCGACGCTGCCGCGCGTGCGCCACTTGCACGCGCGGGTGGGGCACGCGCAGGGACCGCAGGTGGCGGACTTCCGCGCGCCCGAGGCGGCCGGCGCGCTGGCGGCGCACCTGGCTTGGTGGGACCGGGTGGTGGAACTGCGCCGCGCGGCCGGCGCGGCGACGCTGACCATGACGCCGGAGTTCGGGCCCGCGCCGTATACGCAGACGCTGCCCTACACGGGCCAGCCGGTCACGGACGCGTGGGAACAGAACGTGGCGATGGCGGCGCTGCTGCGCGAGCGCTACAACCGTTAGCACCGGCGGCGGGGACCGGGGACAGACCCGCGTTCACAGTCCCGTGCCTTGGGCGACGCCGTGTGGCGCGAGGGTCTGTCCCCTGGCTCGCGCCGCCGTTTTTTGTCAGCGCGCCGCGCCGGGCAGCGCGGCCGCTTCCTCCTCCCGCTCCACGTCCTTGATCGGCACCACCCGCGGCAGCACCAGCGTGACGCTGGTGCCCTCGCCGGGCTCGGACTGGATCGCGATCGTCCCGCGCAGCACGCCGGTGACGATGTTGTAGACGATGTTCATCCCCAGCCCCGAGCCGCCCTGCCCCATCTTGGTGGTGAAGAAGGGGTCGAAGATCTGGTGCAGCGTGCGCGGCGACATGCCGAGGCCGTCGTCGCGGAACTCCAGCAGCACGTGGCTGTCGTCCACCGCCTCCGCGCGCACGCGGATGATGCCGTGGCGCCGGCCGTCGAAGGCGTGCAGCATTGCGTTGCTGGTCAGGTTGCTCAGCACCTGGCTCACGCTGCCGGGGAAGGAGTCGAACTCCAGGTCGTCCGGCACCTCGACGCGCACCTCGCAGTTGGCGCGGCGCAGCTGCGCGGTGTAGGTGGCCAGCGTGTCGCGCACCACCCCGGCCAGGTCGAAGCGGCGCCGCAGGCCGCTGGTCTGGTCCACCGCCACCTGCTTGAACGAGTTGATCAGCTCGGCCGCCCGCCCCAGCGAGCCGGCGATGATGCCGCAGGCGGTGCGCGTGTCGTGCAGGTGGGTGTCCAGCGTGGAGCGCTTGATGCCGCCGTCCTCCAGCTTCTTCGTGAACTGCCCCACCATGTCCGACAGCGCGGTCGCCGTCAGCAGGCTGTTGCCGATCGGCGTGTTCAGCTCGTGCGCGATGCCGGCCACCAGCGCCCCCAGCGACGCCATCTTCTCCGACGTGATCAGGTTGGCCTGCGCCTGCTTCAAGGTGGCCAGCACCAGGGTCAGGTCGCGGTGCGCCAGCTCGGCGTTGGCCTTTTGCGCCGCCAGCTCGTCCAGGCTGCGCTCCAGCCCGTGCTGGGTCTCCACCAGCGCCGCCTCGGCCTGCTCGCGCACCTTGATGTCCTTGCGCAGCTGCTCGGCCAGTTCGCGGCGCCGCTGCGCCGTCACCAGCAGCAGGCCGATCAGCGCGCTGATCACGGTGCCGGCGGCGGCGATCAGCGCGATGCGCGCGCGGCCGCTGCCATAGCGCGCCCCGGCCAGGCCCTCGAACGCCATCACCCAGCGCCGCTCGCCCACCGCCAGTGCGGCCTGCGCCGTCAGGCCGTGCAGCGCCGGCTGGCGTTCGCCGCCGCCGATCTTGCCGGCGCTGTCGTACATCAGGTTGTCCAGCGACGGCGGCGTGGCGCCGCCCTCCTGCTGGTAGCCGGCGTCGTTGATGCGGATGTTCATGTGCGCCAGCAGCGGGGTGTCGACCACCTCGCGCATCAGGTTGTTCACGCGGAACACGATGGCCACGAAGCCCGCCAGCGCCGCGCGCCGCTGCTCCACCGTGTCCAGCGGCATGCGCGGCCGGTACACCGGCGCGCGCGCGACGAAGCCGGGCTGGCCGCTGCTGTCCTGCACCAGGGTGATGCGCTCGGTGGCGACGATCTGCCCGCTGTCGCGTCCCAGTTCCAGCGCGCGCCGGTGCGGCGGCAGCGCGCCCAGGTCGAGCCCGAACGCGTTCTCGTTGCCGGCCATGGGCTCGTTGTATTCGATGATGTAATGCAGCTCGCGCGCGGCGGCCGGGTGGATCGAGAACTTGGGATAACCGCCCGGCACCAGGCTGGCGTCGGCGCGCACGCCGGCGGCGAAGTCGTCCAGCCCGGAGGCCGGCACCTGGCGCACGAACTGGATGGCCTGGAAGCCGGGATAGCGCTCGCTCAGCTTGAGTTCCTGCACGTAGCGGCTGAACTTGGCGCGGCTGACCTGCTCGTCCACCGAGTACAGGCCCTTGATGCTGAGCAGCATGTCGAAATAGGTCTGCAGCCGCACCGCCGTGTCGCGGGCGATCTTGTCGGTGTCGCGCTGGAAGTTGCTGCGCAGGTTGTGCTCCTGCGCCTCGGACACGAACAGGCAGACCCACACGGTGATGCATATGCCCACCGCGAACGCCAGGAAACCGTGTATCCGCATAAGCCGCGCTCCGGACCGGGGCGGCGGCCGCGCCGGCCGCCTGTATGCATCGACTATAGTGCAGATTGATGTATGAAAGCAACTACCCGGGCGTAAATGCCACGCGGCCCCGGCTGCTCCGGTTATTCCTGCGCGGCGTCCTGGAACTCGGCCGCGATGGCCATGAACTCCTCCTCCACCATCAGCATGGCGTCCACAACGTCCGGGTCGAAGTGCTCGCCGCTGCCTTGGCGTATCAGCTCGATGGCGGTCTCGTGGGTGAAGGCGGGCTTGTAGACCCGCCTGGAGATGAGCGCGTCGTACACGTCGGCCACCGCCATCAGCCGCGCCGAGACCGGGATCGCCTCGCCCTCCAGCCCCTGCGGGTAGCCGGAGCCGTCGAACTTCTCCTGGTGCGAATAGGCGATCTCGCGCGCGAAGCGCAGGAAGTTGTTGGAAAAGCCCAGGTGCTGCTCGACGTCGGCGATGGCGTCGCGGCCGTACACCGTGTGCAGCTTCATCTGCTCGAACTCCTCCGCCGTCAGGCGTCCCGGCTTCAGCAGGATGGCGTCCGGGATGCCGACCTTGCCGATGTCGTGCAGCGGCGCGGCCTGGTACAGGAAGCCGATGTTGCGGTTGCTGAGCTCGTGCTTGAAGCGGGGGTGGCCCTGCAGCTGGCGCGCCAGGGTGGACACGTAGTGCTGCACGCGGCGGATGTGGTTGGCGGTCTCGTAGTCGCGCGTCTCGGCCAGCGAGGCCATGGCCCAGATCACCGCGTCCACCATCTGCGTCAGCTCGTGCGTGGTTTCGCTGACCAGCTCCTCCAGGTGCAGGCGCTGGTGGCGCAGCAGTTCGTGGGCGCGGGTCAGCCCCAGATGGGTGGCCACCCGCGCCAGCACCGCCTCCGGCACCAGCGGCGTGTTGATGACCTCGGAGGCGCCCTCGCGGAAGCAGCGCTGCTCCTGCTCGGCCTGGCCCTCGCCCACCATCAGGATCACGGGCATGGCGGCCGTGTCGGGATTGCGCCGCAACTGCTGGCAGACCGACACGCCGTCCAGCTCGGGCAGCGCGGCGTCCAGCAACAGCAGGTCCGGGCGCGGCACCTGCTGGGCGATGCGCAGCACGGCGCGGCCGTCGCCGGCCAGCTTGACCTCGTATTGATCCTGCAGCAAGCCGTTCAGCCAGAGCAGCTTGTCCGGCGCGGCGTCGGCGATCAGGATGATCGCCTTCGTGTGGTCCACCCTGTGCCCATCCTTGTGCTCATTCATCTGCGCGGTCCCCGTCACTGTCGCTGTCGCTGTCACTTACCAGACAGCATGATAGCAGGGGCCGGCCCTCATTCGCACAGCGCCGGCGTGCCGTCTTCGAGCAGGGCGCCGAAGCAGCGCGTGCAGTGGTAGCAGAACAGGTGGGCCACGCGCACATTGTCCTGGCGCAGCACCAGCTGCAGCTGGCCCTGGCGGCAGGCCGGGCAGAATTCGCGCATGCTGCCGCAGGCTTCGACATTGTCCGCCAGGTAGGTGTCGTCGAGGCGTTCGCCGTCGACCACCGCCAGCGGATCGAGTTCAACCAGCATCAGCGTCGGCGCTTCGCTCCGGTGCTCGGGTGTCCATTTCATCGCGATATCCCCCGCCGCTTTGTGGGTCAGCGGCATCAATAACGATAAGACATGTGTCCCGCGCTGACAAGCGAAACTTTGCACGCCGAGCTTGCAATTTAATAGTGCACTATCTATACTGCGGCGGATGGACGCCCCTCACGACACCCCCGCCACCCCCGCCCTGAACCAGGTGCCCCGCCTGGACGCGCAGCTGTGCTTCGCGCTGTATTCCACCTCGCTGGCGATGAACAAGCTGTACCGCAAACTGCTGCGCAAGCTGGGGCTGACGTACTCGCAATACCTGGTGATGATGGTGCTGTGGGAGCGCGACGAGCTGACCGTGTCCGAGGTGGGCGAGCGCCTGTTCCTCGATTCGGCCACGCTGACCCCGCTGCTCAAGCGCATGGAGCAGGCCGAGCTGCTGACCCGCACCCGCTGCCCGAACGACGAGCGCCAGGTCATCATCGCCCTCACCGCGCGCGGCGACCGCCTGCGCGAGGAGGCGGCCCTGCTGCCGGCCGAGATCATCGGCGCCACGCAGTGCACGCTGGAGCAGGTGGTAGGCATGAAGGAACAGCTCAACACCCTGCGCGCCAGCCTGATGAAAAGCGTTTGAGCGCAAGCGCCGGTTGCCCGCTTTTTAAGCGTATTATTGCTCCATCCACACGTTTGGAGCACGCCATGAACACCCCCGCCCCACCCGAACCAGCGGACGACGCCACGGCGCCTTCCTTCGCGCCTTCTTTCGTCGCGCTGCACGCCGAATCGGTGTGGCAGGTGCTGCGCGAGCATCCGCGCGCGCTGCGCCAGGCGCGCCAGATCGTGCCCGCCGGCCCGCACCTGGAGATGCGGGTGGAGGCCGACGCGCGCACCATCTTCGAGCTCAACCTCGCCCTGGAGGCGGTGGACCCCGGCTGCGGCATCGTGTTCGCCGAGGCTAAATAATCCCCAGCTGGCGCCACAGCGGCAATTGCCGCGTCAGCGCGCGGCGCACGGTGGGCGCCAGCGCCGCCAGGTTGTCGGCGTCCGACTGCAGCACCACCCCGTCCTTCTGCAGATAGCGCCCCTGCTCGCGCATCGCCTGCCACACGCGCCGGCCCACGCCGTCGCTGTCGTCCGGGTCCAGCCCCTCGCTCAAGGCCAGGTAGACCAGCCGCTCGATGTGGCTGGCCTGCAGTCCGCCGCCCAGCGCCGGCGAGCACAGTATCTTGTGGTCGTCGCCGTAGCGCGCCAGCCTGGCCAGCGCGCGGTTCAGCGCGAGGGCTGCTTGTGTGTCCCCCGCGGCGTCCCCGGCGGCGCCCCAGCCGATGGCGGTCTGGCCCGAGGCTGTCAGCAACACGGCGATCTGCGTCACGTTGGCGTGCGACTGGCCGGCCAGCGCCGGCAGCGCGCGCAGTTCGGCGATGCTGTGCGGCCGCTGGGCCAGCGCGTCCAGCACCGGCTCGTACAGGCCGGGCACGCCCTCGAGCTCGCCGAACGTCAGCTTCAGCTTGAGCGTCGTCTCGCCGCGCGGACGCGTCAGGTGGAGCGTCGCCGCGCCCAGGCACTCGGCCTGGCGCAGCGACGTCATGCGGCGCGCGCCACGCACGAACACGTCCTTGCGGAAGCCGGTGTTGAGCAGGTAGTCCTTCATGGTCTCGCGCATCACCGGCGTCTTCATGCCGCCGATCAGGCCCAGCCGCTCGGCGTCGAACACCAGGTCCGGGTAGCGCAGCGACAGGTCGCTGGAGCCGGCGAAGTCGAGCTTGGCCGCCGCCAGGTCGCGCACCACGTCGGCGTGGTACAGCGGCTGCCACTGGCGGTGCATATACTCGTGCACCAGGTAGTGGCGGTCGCCCTGCTCGATCGCGGCCAGGCGCTGCTTCGCGCCGGGATTGCCGGTGAAATAGCCGGCCTGCAGCGCGTCCATGCGCTGCAGCAGCCGGGTGCCGGCCTGGAACTGCGCGTCGCCGCGGTCCGGATGGGTGTCGGCGAACTCCACCAGCAGGCGCTGCAGCGGCAGCGCGGCGGTCCAGCCCGGCATGGCGTTGTAGCTGACGTAGACCACGCCGCCCGGCTTCAGGTAACGGTCGATGAAGCGCACGATGTGGGCCTGGTTGGCCGGCGTGACCCAGGTGTAGATGCCGTGCAGGGTGATGAAGTCGAAGCCGGGCAGCTCGTGGCCGCCGTCGGCCAGCGTCTCGAAGCTGGCCTCCAGCAAGGTCAGATTGTCCAGCCCCGCGGCGCGCGCCAGTTCGCGCGCGCCGGACACGTGGGCCGGATTGAAATCGGCGGCGTAGAAGCGGCCGCGCGGATGGGCGGCGGCCAGCGCGGTGACCGTCAGGCCGCGCCCGAAGCCCAGTTCGCAATAGGTGAAGCCGTCCCCGAGCGGCACCGGCTCCACGCCGTGCGCGGCGCACACCAGGTTCAGCTGCGCGGGACTTTGCTCGGGGTAGTAGCCGCAGGTGTATTCCACTTCGGAATTGTAGCCCTCGGTCCAATCCATAGACGACTCCATTATGACGTTGACAAGTGGCGCTACTCTATATGGGCATATGGCAAATGTATACATGGCCACCAAGCAAGAGGGCGCTTCCCGTCGTAAAATACGTGACGATCCGCCATTGCCACCACCGCCCGCCCCATGACTTCCCACGCCCCCATCCACACCTCCCCCGACCGTCTCGCCGAGGCCCTGCGCGGCGACGGCTACGCGCTGCTGCGGCCGGCCGACGTCGCCGCGCTGGCCGGCTGCCGGCTCGACGAGCTGGACGCGCTGCTGCCCAGCTGGGACACGCTGGCCCTGGACGGCTACCTGAAGGACGGCGGCCGCTACCGCCGCCGCCGCCACTCGTGCTTCGTGCAGCGGGACGGCGAGCTGGTCCAGACCCCGCACCGCGCGCACTGGCAGCCGCTGGAATACAACGCGCTGCACGGCGGCATGCGCCGCCTGTTCGAGCCGGTGCTGCCGGAGACGGCCGCCAACCCGGCCTGGCGCAAGCTGCTGGCCGCCGTCGGCGACGCCTGCTCCGCCGCGCGCGGCGCCCGCCCCTGGTACGTGGAGGCGCACCAGTTCCGCATCGACACCACCGACGGCATCGGCCGTCCCACGCCGGAGGGCGCGCACCGCGACGGCGTCGATTTCGTGGCCGTGCTGCTGATCAGCCGGCACGGCATCAAGGGCGGCGAGACGCGCGTGTTCGAGGCCGACGGGCCGAACGGCAAACGCTTCACGATGACCGAGCCGTGGACCATGCTGCTGCTCGACGACGCCACCGTGATCCACGAATCGACCCCCATCCAGCCGCTGGGGGAACACGGCCACCGCGACACGCTGGTGCTCACCTACCGCGCCGGCGATTTCCAGGGCGGCTAGCCGCGCACGCATGCCCGAAAGTTCACTATTGCATGTAAATTCCTATATAGTCATAGCGAGAAAAATACTCGGAGGCGGTCTGTGGACTCCACTTATGAGATAGAACCGGACGAAATCGAGATCCTCATCGTCGAGGACAGTCCCACCCAGGCCGAACGGCTGCGCCGCCTGATCCAGTCGGTGCGCTACAAGGCGCGCGTGGCCGGCAACGGCCGCCTGGCGCTGGACGCGATCCGCGAGCGCAAGCCGCACCTGGTGCTGTCCGACATCGTGATGCCCGAGATGGACGGCTACGAGCTGTGCCGCGCCATCAAGTCCGACGGCGCGCTGCGCGACATCCCCGTCATCCTGGTCACCTCGCTGACCGACCCCAAGGACATCATCCGCGGCATCGAGTGCGGCGCCGACAACTTCATCCGCAAGCCATACGCGGAGGACTACCTGCTGAACCGCATCGGCCACATGCTGGTGAACCAGAAGCTGCGCAAGAACCAGAACATGGAGGTCGGCATCGCCCTCTACCTGGGCGACCAGAAGCACTTCATCAACGCCGAGCGGCAGCAGATCCTGGACCTGCTGATCTCCACCTACGAGCAGGCGGTGCAGGTCAACAGCGAGCTGCAGGCGCGCGAGCGGCAGGTGATCGAACTGAACATGCGGCTGGCGCACCACGCCGGCGAGCTGGAAACCATCAACCGCGAGATCGCGCTGAAGAACCTGGAGCTGGCCGAGGCCAGCCGCATGAAGTCGGCCTTCATCGCCAACATGTCGCACGAGCTGCGCACGCCGCTCAACGCCATCATCGGCTTCACCGGCGCGCTGCTGATGAAGCTGCCCGGCCCGCTGACGGGGGAGCAGGACAAGCAGCTCAACACCATCCGCAACAGCGCGCGCCATCTGCTCTCGCTGATCAACGACATCCTCGACGTGGCCAAGATCGAGGCCGGCAAGGTCACCCTGACCACCGAGGCCGTGCAGTGCCAGGACCTGATCGCCGAGGTGGCCGACACCTTGCGCCCGCTGGCCGCGCAAAAGGGCCTGGCGCTGGAGGTGGACCTGGCGCCGCAGCCCATCACGCTCAACACCGACCGCCGCGCGCTGGCGCAGATCCTGATCAACCTGGCCAACAACGCCATCAAGTTCACCGAGAAGGGCACGGTGCGCGTCAGCCTGAGCCAGCGCGCCGACGGCGACGCGCTGCTGACCGAGTTCGCCGTGGCCGACAGCGGCGCCGGCATCCGCCAGGAGGACCAGGCCAAGCTGTTCCAGGCCTTCTCGCAGCTGGACTCGACCTCCACCCGGCACGTGGAGGGCGCGGGCCTGGGCCTGTACCTGTGCCAGAACCTGGCCAACCTGATCGGCGGCTCGCTGTTCTTCAGCAGCGACTTCGGCCACGGCAGCACCTTCACGCTGGCCATGAAAACCCGCAGGTAAACCGGCGCACCCACGGCGAAGGAGCGGTATGGCGGCACGCGTGCTGATAATCGAGGACAACCAGGCCAATATGGACCTGATGTCCTATCTGCTGGACGCGTTCGGGCACCAGCCCCTGTGCGCCTACGACGGCGTGCACGGGCTGGAGATGGCGCGCGGCGAACTGCCGGACCTGGTCATCTGCGACATCCACCTGCCCCGCCTGGACGGCTACGGCGTGGTGCGCGCGCTGAAGGCCGATCCGGCCACGCGGGCCATCCCGGTGCTGGCCGCCAGCGCGCTGCCGGTCGACGACGGCGGCGCCGCGCTGCGCGCGGCCGGCTTCGACGGCCACCTGCCCAAATCCCTGGAACCGGACACGCTGATGCCGTCCGTGGAAGCCTTCCTGCCCGCCGCGCTGCGCGCCACGCATCAGCCCAGCGCCCACAACGAGGCGGGCGCCGCGCCCGCGTCGGCACCGGCCCGGGCCCGCGTGCTGCTGCTGGACGGGGCGCCGGCCAACTGCGGCCTGGTGGCCAGCATCGCCGCCCACCTGGGCTACGCGCCGACGGTGGTGGCGGACGCCGCCCAGGCCGACGCCTGCGCCGGCCAGCCCTTCGACCTGCTGCTGTGCGACCTGGACACCACGCGCGGCGCCGCCGACCCCGCGTTCGCCGCCCTGCTGGCCGACGTGCTGCGGCGCCGGCCCGCGCTGCCGGTGGTGCTGATACGCTCGGCCGCCGACGACCAGGTGGCGCTCGCGCTGCCGGACAGCCCGGGCGGCCGTCCGCCGCTGCCGCTGGCCCATCCGCTGGAGCCGCGCGAGCTGGCGGACGCGCTGGCGCGCTGCCTGGCGCGGACCTGACCCACCACGCATCCGCGCCGCGCGCCCCTCCCCTAAGGAATAGGCGGCACCTAGTAGTTTTACGGTATTGCGGCGCAGCATGGATCGGCCTATATTGGAACTGTCTCCTCCAACCGTTCCTCGAACAATTGGATTCAGCCCGCACCCGATGCGGGCTTTTTTTCGCCCGTCGTCAGAAAAGCTTACATGTTTCCGAAGTAAAAACATTATCATAAAGCTACTCGGTTGATTCTTAACCCTTCTCAAGCATGGGAACGGAGCTTGCTTGATCCCGTGTAGACCACCTTCGGAGGATATATGCTCAAACTATTGGCAACCCTGCTGTTGTCCCTGGCCGCCTGCGCGGCCGGCGCGGCGCCCATCGTGACTGGCGGATCGAGCTACTCGGTGTTTCTGGCCGGTTCCGCCAGCGGCGACGCGACCTTCATGACCAACACCTTCGACGGCTTGACGGAGGTGTTCGCGCGCGCCGGCCACGATGTCGGCGTCAACGACGGCGAGACGGCGCTGGGCCTCGGCCAGCACCGCATCCTCCTGCAGGGCTCCGCCACCGGCGACATGTTCCCGTCCCCGGGGGAGACCGCCCTGATCGGCGTGGGCATAGACGGCAACGGCCTGGACTTCTCGATGGCCGTCTACCTGCGGGACGCGCGCATCCGCTACTACAGCGACGGCGTGGAGGTGTTCGAGACCGGCAACCTGGCCGACGACTACCGGGCCTACTTCCCCTACGCCTGGAGCGGCGAGTTCGCCGCCGCCGGCGTGGTGTTCGGCGTCGGCAACATGGGCGGCATCAACGCCGATAGTTTCGAACTGGACTTCCTGGTGGCGGAACTGCCCGAGCCGGGCACGCCCGCCCTGATGGCGCTGGCGCTGCTGGCGATGGCCTGCGCGTCGCGCCGGCGCCGCGGCTGACCACAGGCGCCCGCCCCCTCCCCTCCCCTCGCCGTCCCCCCGCCAAACCCGGATATGAGAGCCATCCCGCGCGATGCTCTCATGTTTGTCCCCAGCGATGTCGTAATACCATTGCTCTTTCGCCTACTCCCGCTTGCTGAAAAAACTTAATCAAACGATCGATTAAGTTATATCAATCGCTTGAATTTGTGGTTAAATAGCAAGATGAACGAAAAACAGAAGCCCAAAAAACAGCGCTCCGACGGCGAGCAATCGCGCGAACGGCTGCTGGCGGCCGCCATGCGCCTGTTCGCCGAACAGGGCTACGCGCGCGCCTCCACGCGCGAGATCGCGCTGGCGGCGGGCGCCAACGTGGCCGCCATCAGCTATTACTTCGGCGACAAGGCCGGCCTGTACCGCGCCACCTTCCGCGACTTCACGCCCTCGCCCGAGGAGAACATCGCCCGCTACGAACAGCCGCACTTCACGCTGCGCCAGTCGCTCGAGGGCTTCTTCGGCCAGATGCTGGAGCCCTTCCTGCAGGGGGAGAAGGCCGAGCTGTGCAGCCGCCTGTGGTTCCGCGAGATGCTCGAGCCCACCGGCGTGTGGGAGAGCGAGATCGAAAACGGCATCCGGCCCGAGCACCAGGCGCTGTCGCGGGTGCTGGCGCGCCACCTGGGGCTGGCGCGGCCGGACGACGAGACCCACCGCCTGGCCTTGAGCGTCGGCTCGTTGGCCCTGCTGCTGATGATGTCCAGCGACGTGGTGGCCAAGCTCCAGCCGCAACTGCTGGAGGGGGCGGACGCGATCCCGCAATGGATACGCCGCTTGAGTGACTACGCCGAGGCCATGGTGGCATCGGAAAAAACAAGAATAGAAGGATGCGCACATGAATAAACTTACCCACGGCGGCGCGCCCCTGGCGCTGGCCATGGCCCTGGCGCTGTCCGGCTGCGCGCTGACCGCGCCGCCGGCCAAGGTGGAGGCGGCCGCGCCCGCGCAATGGCAGGCGCCGCTGCCGCACAACGGCAGCCTGACCGACCTGTCGGGCTGGTGGCGCGGCCAGGGCGACGCGCTGCTGGCGCAGCTGGTCGACGCGGCGCAGGCGGCCAGCCCCACGCTGGGCCAGGCGCGCGCCCGCGTCGCCCAGTCTCGCGCCGAGCGCGTGGCCGCCGGCGCGGCGCTGGTCCCCGGCGTGGACTTCGGCGCCAGCGTGCAGCGCATGAGCCAGCAGTCCGCCATTCCCACCGGCACCACCATCCAGGGCGCGCTGCAGGCCTCGTGGGAGATCGACGTGTTCGGCGGCGGCCGCGCCGCGCGCGACGCGGCCCAGGCGCGGCTGGACGGCGCCAACGCCGGCTGGCACGAGGCGCGCGTGTCGGTGGCGGCGGAGACGGCCAACCAGTACTACGCCCTGCGCGCCTGCGAGCAGCTGCAGCTGGTGGCCGCGCAGGACGCCGGCTCGCGCGCCCACACCGCGCGCCTGGTCGAATTGAGCAGCAAGGCCGGCTTCACGGCGCCGGCCGACGCCGCGCTGGCGCGCGCCAGCGCGGCCGACGGCCGCAACCGCGCCAACGCGCAACGCGCCGCCTGCGACAACGCCGTCAAGGCGCTGGTGGCGCTGACCGCCATCGCGGAACCGGAGCTGCGCCAAAAACTGGCCGCCAGCCCGGCGGTGCCTGCGCCCGCCGTGGCCATCGCCGCGCTGCCGGCCCAGGTGCTGGCGCAACGGCCGGACGTGTACAGCGCCGAACGGGACGTGGCGGCCGCCAGCTTCGACGTGGGCGGCGCCCAGGCGCAGCGCTGGCCGCGCGTCAGCCTGGCCGGCTCGATCGGCGCGGCCAACTTCCGCACCGGCGGCGAGAACACCCAGCTCGACACCTGGACCGTCGGCCCGCTGGCGGTGCAGATCCCCGTCTTCGACGCCGGCCGCCGCCGCGCCAACGTGGACGCCGCGCGCGCCCGCTACGACGCGGCCGTGCTGCAGTACCAGGGCAGCGTGCGCAACGCGGTGCGCGAGGTGGAGCAGGCCATCGTCACGCTCAACAGCACCAGCGAGCGCGCCAACGACGCGCAGGCGGCGCTGCAGGGCTACCGCGCCGCTTTCGCGGCCGCCGAGGACCGCCAGAAGAACGGCCTGGCCAGCCTGCTGGACCTGGAGGATGCGCGCCGCCTGCGCCTGGCCGCCGAGAACACCGTGGTGAGCCTGCAGCAGGAGCGCAGCGCCGCCTGGATCGCGCTGTACCGCGCCGCCGGCGGCGGCTGGAACGCCGCCGCAGCAGCCCCCCCTTCGTCCGCGCCCGCCCCCACGAACACTCAATGAACGACACGACCATGAAAACCATCAAACCACTGGTGCTGGCGCTGGCCGCCGCCTTTTGCCTGCAAGCGGGCCACGCCTTCGCGGCCGACGAGAAGAAGGACGCGCCCAAGGCCGCGCTGACCGTCACCACCGCCAAGCCCTCGACCTCGCGCCTGCCCATCACGCTCACCGCCAACGGCAACATCAGCGCTTGGCAGGAGGCCAGCATCGGCAGCGAATCGAACGGCCTGCGCCTGACCGAGGTGCGCGTCAACGTCGGCGACGTGGTCGAGAAGGGCGAGCTGCTGGCCTCCTTCTCGGCCGACACCGTCAACGCCGACCTGGCCCAGGCCCGCGCCGCACTGATGGAGGCCGAGGCCAACGCCGCCGAGGCCAGCGCCAACGCCGCGCGCGCCCGCTCGCTGGACGCCAGCGGCGCCCTGAGCGCGCAGCAGATCAGCCAATACCTGACCGCCGAGCAGACCGCCAAGGCCCGCATCGCGTCGGCCAAGGCCGCGCTGGCGACCCAACAGCTGCGCCTGAAGTACACCCGGGTGGTGGCGCCGGACAGCGGCGTGATCTCGGCCCGCGGCGCCACCGTCGGCGCCGTGGTGGGCGCCGGCACGGAGCTGTTCCGCATGATCCGCCAGGGCCGCCTGGAGTGGCGCGCCGAGGTGACGGCCGCCGACCTGTCCAGGATCCGTCCCGGCGCCGGCGCCGTCGTCAAGGCCGCCAGCGGCGAGGAACTGAGCGGCAAGGTGCGCGTGGTGGCGCCGACGGTCGACCCGCAGAACCGCTACGCGCTGGTGTACGTGGACCTGCCGGCCCCCAAGGGCCGCGACGCGGCCGCCTTCAAGGCCGGCATGTTCGCCAGCGGCCGGTTCAACCTGGGCGCCTCCGAGGCCATGACGCTGCCGCAGCAGGCGGTGGTGGTGCGCGACGGCTTCAACTACGTGTTCCGCCTGAACCCGGACAAGCGCGTCAGCCGCGTCAAGGTGCAGACCGGCCGCCGGCTGGCCGACAGCGTGGAGATCACCGGCGGCATCGACGCCGCCACGCAGGTGGTGGTCAGCGGCGCCGGCTTCCTGAACGACGGCGACCTGGTGAACAACGTCACCGCCGCGCCCATCAAGCCCGCGGCGGCGCCCGGCGCAACCGGCGGTGCCGGCGGCGCCGCCAAAACCGCCAAGTTGCGCTAAGGAGCGGACGTGAATTTCTCCTCCCTATCGATCAAGCACCCGATCCCGGCGATCATGCTGTTCGCGCTGCTGTCCCTGGCGGGCGTGCTGGCGTACAAGCTCAATCCGGTGCAGGACTTCCCCGACATCCAGCTGCCCGTCGTCATCGTCAACGCCAACCTGCCGGGCGCCGCCCCGGCCCAGCTGGAAACCGAGGTGGCGCGCAAGATCGAGGACGCCATCGCGCCGCTGCAGGGCATCAAGAACATCCACACCACGGTGCTGGACGGCGCCGCCACGCTGACGGTGGAGTTCAACCTCGAGAAGAACATCTCCGACGCCGTCAACGAGGTGCGCGACGCCGTGGCCCAGGTGCGGGCCGACATGCCGGGCGAGCTGCGCGACCCGGTCGTCAACAAGGTGTCGACCGCCGGCCGTCCGGTGCTGACCTACACGGCGGCGGCCAAGGCCGACGCCGCGGCGGGCGCCAGCAAGGCGGCCGACATCCAGGACGTCAGCTGGTTCGTCGACAACGACGTCACCAAGCGCCTGCTGGCGGTCAAGGGCGTGGGCGCCGTCAAGCGCGTCGGCGGCGCGCAGCGCGAGATCCGCGTGGAGCTGGACGACGCGCGCATGGCCGGCCTGCGGGTGTCCGCGCTGGATGTGTCGCGCCAGCTGCGCCAGGTGCAGCGCGAGGCGCCCGGCGGGCGCGGCGACGTGGGCGGCGCCGAGCAGTCGGTGCGCACCATCGGCACCGTGCAAAGCGCGGCCGAGCTGGGCGCCATGGACATCCCGCTGCCGGACGGCCGCCACGTGCGGCTGGACCAGGTGGCCACCATCTCCGACACCGTCTCCGAAACGCGCGCCGTGGCCGAGCAGGATGGCAAGCGCGTGGTCGGCTTCGAGGTGTTCCGCACCAAGGGCGCCAGCGAAACCCAGGTCTCGGAGGACGTCAAGGCCGCGATCGAGGAATTGCGCCTGAAATACCCGGGCTACGGCCTGGCGCTGTCGATCGACAACGCCTTCCCCATCGAGGAGAACTTCGACGGCTCGATGGAACTGCTGTACGAGGGCGCGCTGCTGGCCGTGCTGGTGGTGTGGTGGTTCCTGCGCGACTGGCGCGCCACCCTGGTGGCCGCCGCCGCGCTGCCGCTGTCGGTACTGCCGGCTTTCCTCGGCATCTACTGGTTCGGCTACACGCTCAACACCGTGACCTTGCTGTCGATGGCGCTGGTGGTGGGCGTGCTGGTGGACGACGCCATCGTCGAGATCGAGAACATCGAGCGCCATCTGCGCATGGGCAAGACGCCGTTCGAGGCGGCCATGGAGGCGGCCGACGAGATCGGCATGGCGGTGATCGCCACCACCTTCGCGCTGGTGGCCGTGTTCCTGCCCACCGCCTTCATGGGCGGCATACCCGGCCTGTTCTTCAAGCAGTTCGGCTGGACCGCCGTGCTGGCCGTGCTGGCCTCGCTGGTGGTGGCCCGCCTGCTGACGCCGATGATGGCGGCCTACCTGCTCAAGCCCAAGGTCCACGCCGAGGAAAAGGACGGCTGGATCATGCGGCGCTACATCCGCCTGATGCGCTGGTGCCTGACGCACCGCCTGGTCACGGCGCTGGCCTCGGGCGCCTTCTTCATCGGCTCCATCATGCTGGTGCCGCTGCTGCCGACCGGCTTCGTGCCGCCGTCCGACCGCGGCCAGACCCAGGTCACGGTGGAACTGCCGCCCGGCTCCACGCTGTCGGAGACGCGCGCGGTGGCCGAACAGGCGCGCCTGGCCGCGATGGAGGTGAAGGGCGTGAAAGGCGTGTTCAGCTCCATCGGCGGCGGCTCCAGCGGCGATGCCTTCGCCCCGGGCGCCGCGGCCGAGGCGCGCCGCGCCGTGCTGACCCTGACCACCGTGCACCGCGACGACCGCAAGGAATCGATGCAGGCGCTGGAGGACGGCATCCGCGCACGCCTGGACAACATCCCCGGCGCCCGCTTCACCGTCGGCCCGCAGGACACCGGCGTGAAGATGCAGCTGGTGCTGCAAAGCGAGGACCCGGTGGCGCTGATCGCCTCGGCCCAGAAGGTGGAACGCGAACTGCGCACGCTCAAGGGCATCGGCAACGTCAACTCCAGCGCCTCGCTGGTGCGGCCCGAGATCATCGTGCGGCCCGACTTCGCGCGCGCCGCCGACCTGGGCGTGACCGCCGGCGCCATCGGCGAAACGGTGCGCGTGGCCACCGCCGGCGACTACGACTTCGACCTCACCAAGATGAACCTGCCGGAACGCCAGGTGCCGATCCGCGTCAAGCTGCCCGACGCCGTGCGCGCCGACCTGGCCGCCATCGGCCGCCTCACGGTGCCGGGCAAGAACGGCCCGGTGATGCTGTCCACGGTGGCCGACATCACCATGGAAAGCGGCCCGGCGCAGATCAACCGCCTGAACCGCAGCCGCAACGTGACGCTGGAGGTGGAACTGGGCGGCCGCTCGCTGGGCGAGCTGAACGAGGAGGCCCGCGCGCTGCCGTCGATGAAGGCGCTGCCGCCGTCGGTGCGCATCGCCGAGCTGGGCGACGCGCAGGAGATGGTGGCGCTGTTCGCCAGTTTCGGCCTGGCCATGCTGATCGGCGTGATCTGCATCTACTGCGTGCTGGTGCTGCTGTTCCAGGACTTCCTGCAGCCGGTGACCATCCTGGCCGCGCTGCCGCTGTCGATCGGCGGCGCCTTCGTGGCGCTCTTGGTGACCAACAGCGCGCTGTCGATGCCGTCGATGATAGGCCTGATCATGCTGATGGGGATCGTGACCAAGAACTCCATCCTGCTGGTGGACTACGCCATCATCGCGCGGCGCGAGGGCATGAACCGCTTCGACGCGCTGGTGGACGCCTGCCACAAGCGCAGCCGGCCGATCCTGATGACCACCATCGCGATGGGCGCGGGCATGATGCCGCTGGCCCTGGGCTGGGGCGCCGACCCGAGCTTCCGCGCGCCGATGGCGCGCGCCGTGATCGGCGGCCTGATCACCTCCACCCTGCTGAGCCTGCTGGTGGTGCCCGCCGTGTTCACCTACGTCGACGACGCCGAGCACCTGATGAAGCGCCTGATGGGCAAGCTGCGCCGCCACAAGCATCCGCCGGCCGCCGCCAGGACCGGGCCGGTGGAGGAGACCGCCCCCGCCAAGTAAGCCCGAGCGAGCCGAGCCCCATTTGGCTCAGCTCGCTACTGGCCGCCCCAGCCTCCCCCCAACGCGCGATACAGGTCGACCGATGCGACCAGTACGCGCGTTTTCAATTGCAGGCGCTGCACGTCCGCGTTGTACAGCGTGCGCTGCGCGTCCAGCTCCTCCAGGTAGGACGCGTAGCCGTTGCGGTAGCGGTTGCGCGCGATGCGCAGCGTCTCGGCCGCCGTCTCGCGGCGCGCGTCGTTGCGCTCCGCCTGCTCGCGCAGGCGCAGGATCGCCCCCAGGCCGTTGTCGGTTTCCGCCAGCGCGGCGCGCACGCTGTTCTCGTAGGCGTGGAAGGCCTGGTCGCGCAGCGCCGCCGCCGAATCGGTCTGCGCCTGCGTCCGGCCGCCGTCGAACAGCGGCGCGGCCACCACGCCGGCCAACCGCCACAAGCGCGCGGGGTCGCTCAGCAGCTCGTGGAACACGGTGGACTGCACACCGCCCTGCGCCGTCAAGCGGAACGAGGGCAACAGCTGGTCGTGCGTGGCCGCCAGCGTGGCGCCGGCGGCGGCCAGGGCGCGCCCGGCGCGGGCGATGTCCGGCCTGCGCAACAGCAGGTCGGAGGGCAGCCCGGCCGGCACCGGGGGCGGCGACAGCTCCGACAGCGCCCTGCCCCGCGCGATCGCGCCGGGATTGCCGCCGCACAGGATGGACAACGCGTTCTCCTGTTCGAAGATCTGCCTTTGCAACTGCGGGACCTGTTCGGCGGCGGCCTCGTACTCGGCCTGCGCCTGCAGCCATTCCAGCCGCGAGCTGTAGCCCACCTCGAACTGCCTGCGCGCCAGCTCGCGCGATTGCCCGCGCAGCTTGAGCGTGGCCTGCGTCAGCTCCAGTTGCGCGTCCAGGCCGCGCAGGTTCAGGTAGCCCGAGGCCACGCTGGCCGCCACCGACAGCGCCGCCGCGTCCGCGCTGGCCTGTTCGGCGGCGTAGGCCGCCCGCGCGGCGCCGGTGAGACTGGCCAGCCGGCCCCACACGTCGATCTCATAGCTGGCCTGGAATTCGGCCTGGAACAGGTTCGTCACGTGGGGCGCGCCGTTGTAGGCCAGCGCGCGGGTGCGGACGGGTGCCGCGTCCACGTTCACGGCGGGCTGTTGACCGGCGCGCGCGAGGTCGGTGCGGGCGCGGTAGTCGGCCACGCGGGCGCGGGCGACAAGCAGGTCGCCGTTGCGTTCCAGCGCGCTTTCCACCAGCGCCGTCAGCGCGGGATCGCCGAAGGCCCGCCACCACAGCCGCTCCATCGGCCGCGCGGCGTCCCCGGGGCCGATGGCGGCGCGCCATTCGGCGGGCATCGTCAACGACGCTTGCGGCGCGGGGCCGACCTTGGCCGCGCAGCCGGCCACCAGCATGATCAGCGCCAGTGCAAAAATGCGCACCGGCCGGCCCGAACCGGGGACAGACTCGCGTTCATTGCCCCATGCCTCCGCGACCGCGTGTGGCGCGGCGTGTCCGTCCCCTGGCTTGCGGCCGGCGGATGTCATGGCTTGCCGCCTTTGCCGCCCGCCGGCGCGCTTTGCTCGCGCACCGACGAGGTGTCTATGCTGACCACCACCGACATGCCGGGCCGCAACCGGTGCACGTCCGGCTGGCCGGGGTCTATCTTTATCCGCACCGGAATGCGCTGCGCGATCTTCACGTAGTTGCCGGTCGCGTTGTCCGCCGGGAGCACGCTGAACTCCGATCCCGTTGCCGGCGAAATGCGCTCCACCTGCCCGGTCATGGTGGTGCCGTCCAGCGCGTCCACCTTGAAGGTCGCGCTCTGTCCCACCAGCACGCTGTTCATCTGCGTCTCCTTCAGGTTGGCGATCACCCACATGTGCCGCGGCACGAGTCCCATCAGCTGCGCGCCGCTGTTCACATAGGCGCCCTGCCGCACCGCCACCTGGCCCAACTGGCCATCGGCCGGCGCGGTGATGCGCGTGTTGTCCAAGTCCACCCTGGCGGCCTTCAGCGCCGCCTCCGCGTTCGCCACGGCCGCCTCCAGCGACAGCTTGTTGACCGTCACCGTCTGCGCCGCCTGCTTCGCGATCTCCAGGCTGGCGCGGGCCTGCGCCACGGCGGCCGCCGTCTGCGCCTTGCCGGCCTTTTGCGCGTCCTGCTCGCGCACGGACAGGGAGCCGTCCGCCACCAGCGCGTCCACCCGCGCCAGGTCCGCCACCGAGCGCAGCGACTGCGCCTCCGCGTTGGCCAGCGTGGCCCGGTTCAGCGCGATGGTCGCCTCCGCGCTGTGCCGGGACTGCTCCCAGTTCGCCAGCGCCGCCTTCTGCGCGGCCAGCTGGGCCTGCGCCTGCTCGTAGCGCTGCTGGTAGACGCGGTCGTCGATCCGCACCAGCAGGTCACCCTCGCGCACGGGCTGGAAGTCCTGCACCTTCACCTCCACCACGTAGCCCGACAGCTGCGTGCCGATCACCGTCACCTGCCCGCGCACCAGCGCGTTCTCGGTGGTGACGATGGGGGTGCTGAACGGCGGCAGGCGCCAGGCGTACAGCACCACCAGCACGCCGATCAGCGCCACCAGCAGGAAGCCGGCCCCCGCCAGCCACTGCTGCCGGCTTTCGGGCTGCTGCGCGGCAGCCGGGGCCGGGGCCGTTGCCCCCTGTTGCGGCGGCGGTGCGGAAGGCGCCGCGTCGGGTGGAGTGGTTTTACTCATGTCGATCCCGAATTGTCGAGGGAAACGCCGGCCATGCCGGTCTGCGCGTTTTGCGCCGTGACGGCGGGCTTGTAGGCGGTGCAGATGTTCCACAGATGATGCACCAGCATCCAGGCGATGGTGGCCACCGCCACCACGCCTATCACCAGGAACACGTCGTTGTACGCCAGGATGTTGGCCTCCCGCGTGGCCGCCGCGCCCAGCGCCGCCACGCCCTGCGCGTTGCGTGCCGCCGGATCGCCCAGCGTGCCGGCCAGCGCCGCGCCGGCGGCCTGCACGCGCGCCGCCACCTGCGGATCGAGCAACGTCAGGTGCTCGACCAGCACGCTCGAATGATACTTCTCGCGCAAGACCTGGAAGGTGCCCACCAGCGCGGAACCGAGCAGCCCGCCCAGGTTCTGCGAAATGGTGAACATCAGCGAGAAGCTGATCAGGTTGCGCGGCGCGGCGATCACCGCGCCAAAGCCGGAAACGAAGGTGGGCCCGAGGAAGAAGGTGCCGCCGAAGGCCAGCAGGAACTGGCTGAAATACATCTGCGCCGGGCGCGTGAGGCTGGTGGCGCGGCTGTCCATGAAGGCGCCCGCCGCCATCATCGCCAGCGCGATCATCAGCGAGGGCTGGATGCGCGCGGGCGTGATCGTCAGCGCGCTGACCACCACGCCCGCGACGCTGCCGGCCAGCGTGACCAGCCACAGCGTCTGCATCTGGTCGTTGTTCAGCCCCAGCGCCTGCAGGAAGCCCACCGTGCCGCCGGCCTCGGACTGCACGATCCGTATCAGCAGCACGGACGCCGCCAGCCGCAGCATGTTGCCCGTGCTGAGCCAGCGCGTGTTGAGCAGCGGCGAAGCGCGGTTGTGCTCCACCAGCAGCGCCGCGGCGATCAGCACGATGGCGCCGGCCAGGCTGTAGCCCAGCCACGGCGCCTCCAGCCACCACACCACGCGGCCCAGCGCCAGCACGGCGCACAGCAGCGCCACGCCCGGCGCGAACAGCGCGAAGGTGAGGAAGTCCAGCTTCTCGAAGGCCTTCACGCGGTCGCCCGGCGGCAGCTTGAGCATCAGCACGCAGCCCAGCGCCACCAGCGCCATGCCCAGCTCGAAGAAATACAGGCCGCGCCACTCGCCTATCTCCAGCAGGTCCGACGAGAACAGGCGCGCCAGCGGCAACGCCAGCTGCGCGAAGCCCACGCCCACCACCACGCCCTTCAGGCGGTGCCGCGCCGGGAAGGCCTGCAGCACGTAGTACAGGCCCAGCACCGTCAGCGCGGCGCCGCTCATGCCGTGCGCCGCCCGCACCGCGATGGCCGACGCCAGGCCGTGCACGAACAGGTGGGCCAGCGTGGCCACCGCGTACAGCAGCAGGAACAGCTCGGTGAACAGGCGCAGGCCGAACTGCTGGCGGAACTTCACCAGCAGCAGGTTCATGGAGACGTTGGCCATCACGTAGGCGGCGGGCAGCCACGCGATCTCGGACGCGTACACGCCCAGCGAGCCTTGCAGGTAAGGGAGGTTGACCGTGACCAGCGCGTTGCCCAGCGCGCCGGTGATGGCGACGATGAAGCCGACGATCAGGTAGGCGAGACGGCGCCAGTCCGAGTGCAGCGGCGTGGACGGGGAGCCCGGCAGCAGCGGGCGTTCATGCGGCAGCCATGCTTGCGGTGCGTATTTGTCCATGCCTTCCGATCGCCGTGAGGGTCATGGCGCCAGCATAGCACTGAAGGACGCCGCCGTCCCCCTTCCCAGGGGGAACGGCGGCCGTCGATGCCGTCCGGCTTACACCGCAGGCGGGTCCGTCTCGCGGCGCCATTCGCGGTGGTTGGCGATGGCCTGTTTGAAAGCCACCAGCGCGTCCGCCAGGTCGGCGGGCTCGGTGCCCACCAGCGCCGGGTCGGGCGAGCCGTCGGGCAGCGTGGCGGGCACACCGGCCTTGGCCAGCAGCGCCGTGCCCTGGCCGACCACGAGGATGGCCTTGCAGTGGCGGTACTGCAGCCGCACGAAGTCCAGCGCGTGCGCGTCCCCGCCAAGCGCGCGGGCGGCCTGTTCGCCGTCCGGCACGGCCACGGCGTCGAACAGCACCGGCGGCGCGTTCTCCAGCGTGCGCTCCACCGGGATCGCCTCGCCCGCCGCGCCCTGCACCGCGCCCAGCGTGCCGCCGATGATGTGCGGCACGGCGCCGTCGGCCAGCAGCGAGGCCTGGATGGCGCGCACGCTGTCGCCGTCCACGCCGTTGGCCACCAGGATGGCGACCTGGCGCGTCTTGATGCCCTGCTCGCCCGGCCGCGCCATCAGCGACAGCGGCGGCGAGGGCGGATACGCCGGCAACGGCAGCGAGGTGGCCAGCGGCTGCGGCGCCGGCACCGGCAGGCCCAGGCCCGAGGCCACCGCGTTGACCAGCGTCGCGTCCACGTTCGCCAGCATGGACAGCATGCGCTCGCGGATCGGCGGCACCATCACCTTGCTCAACTCGAAGCGGAAGCCGCCCACGATGTGGGCCTGCTCGGTCGGCGTCTGGCTTTGCCAGAACAGGCGCGCCTGCGAGTAGTGGTCGGCGAACAGTTCCGGCTTGCCGCGCACCTTGTCCTCGGTGACCTGCTGCTGGCGCACGCTGGTGAAGCCGGCCATGCCGGCCTGGAACGGGCAGCCCCCGCCCAGCGAATTAGGCTCGTACGACACCCGGCCGCGGTTCACGGCCTGGCGGTGCATGCCGTCGCGCTGGTTGTTGTGCACCGGGCAGACCGGCGAATTGATCGGGATCTCGTGGAAGTTCGGGCCGCCCAGGCGGCTGATCTGCGTGTCCACATAGGAGTGGATGCGCCCCTGCAGCAGCGGGTCGTTGGTGAAGTCGATGCCCGGCACGATGTGCGCGGTGCAGAACGCCACCTGCTCGGTCTCGGCGAAGAAGTTGTCCGGGTTGCGGTTCAGGACCATGCGGCCCACCTTGCGCAGGGGCACCAGTTCCTCCGGCACGATCTTGGTCGCGTCCAGCACGTCGAAGGGGAACTGGTTGGCCTGGTCCTCGGTGAAGATCTGCAGCGCCAGCTCGTACTCGGGGTAGTTGCCGGACTCGATGGCCTCCCACAGGTCGCGGCGGTGGAAGTCCGGGTCCGCGCCGATGATCTTCTGCGCCTCGTCCCACACCAGCGAATGGGTGCCCAGCAGCGGCAGCCAGTGGAACTTGCAGAACACCGACACGCCCTCCGCGTTCACCAGGCGGAAGGTGTGCACGCCGAAGCCCTGCATGGTGCGGTAGCTGCGCGGGATGGCGCGGTCGGACATGGCCCACATCAGCATGTGCATGGTTTCCGGCATCAGCGAGGCGAAGTCCCAGAAGGTGTCGTGCGCGCTGGCCGCCTGCGGCATGGCGTTGTGGGGCTCGGGCTTCACGGCGTGCACCAGGTCCGGGAACTTCATCGCGTCCTGGATGAAGAACACCGGGATGTTGTTGCCCACCAGGTCCCAGTTGCCCTCGTCCGTGTAGAACTTCACGGCGAAGCCGCGCACGTCGCGCACGGTGTCGGCCGAGCCGCGCTCGCCGGCCACGGTGGAGAAGCGCACGAACACCGGCGTGCGCTTGCCCGCCTGCGCGAACGGCGCGGCGCGCGTGACGTCGCTCAGGTCCTGGTAGGACTCGAAGTAGCCGTGCGCGGCCGAGCCGCGCGCGTGCACGATGCGCTCGGGGATGCGCTCATGGTCGAAGTGCGTGATTTTCTCGCGCAGGATGAAGTCTTCCATCAGCGTCGGGCCGCGCAGGCTGGACTTCAGCGAGTTCTGGTTGTCCCCCACCGGGACGCCCTGGTTGGTGGTCAGGCGCTGGCCGCCGGCGTCGGCGCGCACGCGGTCCAGCGAACCGTCGTTGGCGTTGACGCCCAGCGGCGGCGCGCCCGCGCCCACCTTGGGCGAGGCGTTGGTCTCGGCGGCGCTGCTGGCGGTGGCCTCGGGCGCCACGTTGCCGGCGTGCTGGCCCTCCCGAGGCGTGCGGGCGGCCTCGCCGTGTTCGCCCTCCTTGTTGGCGTTGTAGGGGAATTGCGCAGCCAGGTCGATGGCGCTGGCTGGCGCGTCTTGCTTGGTCTTGGTCATGTGTTCAGCTCCGGAGTGTTGCTTGAATTAGCGAATCAGGGCAATCAGAATGATGATGGGCAGCGGCACACCGAGCATCCATAAGAGGATAGAGCGCATGGCGGGTCTCCTTGACGGTTGATGGAATCAACGGCGCGGCGGCACGCCGTAGTCGCGCTGCTTGCCGCCGAAGGTGGCCGCCAGCGCGGCGATGAAGGCGCCCAGCAGCAGCGCGAAGAACATCCACAGCGCGGACAGCGCGCCGGCCTTGCGCGCCTTGTCGGCGGCGGCCTTGGCCGCCACCTCGGCGTCGTTGCGGGCCTTCACCAGGCTGGCGTACACGTCGTCGACGCGGCGTTCGGCGTCCGACGGTTCCAGGCCGGCGCGCTTGGAGACCAGGCGCGCCAGGTACTGGCGCTCGTCGGCCGGCAGGGCCGTGCCGGTGGCGGCGTTGTCCAGTATGCGCACCAGTTCCGAGCGCAGCGAGGCGCTGGCGGCGTCGGGCACGGGCATCGCGTCCGAGCGCAGCAGCATGTCGGCGTAATAGTCGCTGCCGGGGGCGCCCTTCAGCACGCCGGCCGCCGGGGCCTTGGGCGCCAGCGCGGCGGCCGCCTCCTGCGGCGCGGTGCCGGCCTGGCTCTTGCCGTCGCCGTTCGCCGCCGCCGTGGCGGTGGCCGCGCCGGCGCCGGCGTCGATGGCGCCGCTCAGCACGGCCCGCACGGCGCCCGCCATCAGCGCGGCCGTCAACAGGGTCGCGACCGCCCAGGCCAGCAGGCCGTGCGCGGTGTCGCGGAAATAGACCTCGTCGGCGTGCACGCCGGACCAGCGCGTGCGCAGCCGGCCGGCCATGTAGCCGCCCACGCCGGCCGACGCCAGCTCCATGAAGGAGATCCACAGAATGGTGGACTTGCCGATCGGCGCGTCGCTGTAGGACCAAGGCGACACGGCCGACAGGCCCAGGCCCACGCCCAGCACCAGCAAGATGAACGACAGCGCGGCCGCGGCGGCGGCGCCAGCAATGACAGCACTCCACGACACGCCCGAGTGGCTGGCGTCGGCGGCCGGGATGGCGGCGGCGGACGGCTGACCATACACGGCGGCGTGCGGACCTGGTGTATTCATGAGATATCTCCCCTGTTATAGGTATGGGCGTAACGGCGCCGCCGCGATCTCCAAGGGGCGGCGCGGGCGGCACGGGTGGCGCGAATGGCGCGGGCGGCGCGGCAACGACTTCCCGCGCCCGCCCGGGCTTATCTGCTTATGACTTGCGGGAGCCCAGCAGCTTGGACAGGCCATAGCCGGCGGCGACGGCGACCAGCACCGACGTCATCGGGCTGCCGCGCACATAGCCGCGGCCACTCTCGGTGAGGCGCTTGGCGGCCTCGGTCATCTGCTTGCTGCGCACGTCGAACTCCGCGCCCAGCTTGCCGGCGGTCTCGGCCACCTTGTCGGTGGCGCTGTGGGCGGCGGACGCCAGGCGGTCGGCGGTCGGCTGCACTTTCTCGGCCACCTTGTCCACCGCGGCGTGGGCCGAAGTGGCCAGGCGGTCGGCGGTCGGCTGCACCTTGTCCTTGGTGCTCTCGATGGCGCCGTGCAAATCGGCGCGGGTCTCGCGGCCGATCGAGGTGATGGTGTCGGGCTTGCCGGCGGTGCCGGTGGTGTTGGTGGTGTTTTCCATGATCGGATTCCTCAGTGAATTAATCGGGCTGCATTGCCTGAGTAAAGATAGGCCGATCACCCGGCATGTACCGTGCGGCACCTAACAAACACGGGGAATCGTGGATGCGATATACACCTTATGCCTGAATCACCAGGCGGGCCCGGACCGGGCGCCGCGCGTTGGTCCCTGGAAACTCGCGGCCAGGAACTCGGTGAACACCTTCACCCTCGGCGACATGCGGTGCTTCTCGTGATAGACCGCGTAGATGTCCGCCGGCGGCGACGCGTAATCCTCCAGCACGATTTGCAGCCGTCCCGAGCGCAGGTACTTGGCGATGTCCCATTCCGCGCGCAGCATCAGGCCGTGGCCGTCCAGCGCCCAGTTCAGCGCCACCTCGCCGTCGTTGCTGCTGAGCGTACCGCGCACCTTCACGGTCTGCGAACCGCGCCCCTTGGTGAAGCGCCAGGTGCCGTAGGCGGCGTCGTTCTGGCGCAGCACGATGCAGTTGAAGCGGGCCAGGTCGTTCGGCACCTTGGGCACGCCGAACTTCCTCAGGTACGACGGCGCCGCGCACACCAGGCGCCGGTTGGCCGCGATCATGGTGGCGACCACGCGCGCGTCGGGCACGTCGCCGAAGCGGATGCCGATGTCGAACGCGTCGTCCGCCAGGCTGAGGGGATGGTCGGTGAGCTGCAGCTGCACCTCCACGTCCGGGTAGCGCTTGATGAAGTTGGACACCACGGGCGTGATGTAGGTGCGCCCGAAACCCAGCGGCGCGTTCAGCCGCAACAACCCCTTCGGCGCCGCGCGGTCCTGCGACAGCAGCCGCTCCAGTTCCTCCAGCTCGCCCAGTATCTTCAGGGCGTGGGCGTAATACAGCTCGCCCTCGTCGGTGACGCTGAGGCGGCGCGTGGTGCGGCTCAGCAGCGGCACGCCGAGGTCCTCCTCCAGCCGGGTCAAGCGCTTGCTGACCGAGGCCGGGGTGACACCCAGCTCCCGCGCGGCGGCCGACAGGCTGCCCTCCTTGACGATCCGCACGAAAAACGACAATTCAGACGGCTGTATCATTTGTAACTCCAGGGAACAAGTAGAGTGACTTTACACGCATTCCACGCCGACCGCGCGCACCTACACTGGGCTCCCAGGTACACCAACCAGTACCCCCACACCCAAAGGAGATGTCATGCGCGTTCATAAAATTGCAGCTATTCCCGCCGATGGTATCGGCCCCGAAGTCATCGCCGCAGGCCTCGAAGTGCTGGAGGCGCTGGCCTCCCATGACGGCGGCTTCAAGCTGGAAGTGGAGAACTTCCCGTGGAGTTCCGAGTACTACCTGGAGCACGGCCACTACATCCCCGAGGGGGGCCTGGAAAAGCTCAAGACCTTCGACGCCATCTTCTTCGGCGCCGTCGGCAGCCAGCAGGTGCCGGACCACGTGTCGCTGTGGGGCCTGCGCCTGCCGATCGCCCAGGGCTTCGACCAGTACGCCAACATCCGTCCGGCGCGCGTGCTGCCCGGCGTGAACAGCCCGCTGAAAGGCGGCGAGGACATCGACTGGGTCATCGTGCGCGAGAACTCGGAAGGCGAATACGCCGGCCATGGCGGCCGCGCGCACAAGGGCCTGCCGATCGAGGTCGGCACCGAGACCGCCGTGTTCACCCGCGCCGGCGTCGAACGCATCCACCGTTTCGCCTTCGAGCTGGCGCAAAAGCGTCCCGCCAAGCACCTCACGCTGGTGACCAAGTCCAACGCCCAGCGCTTCGGCATGGTGATGTGGGACGAGATCTTCTACGAGGTGGCCGCCGACTATCCCGACGTGAAGGTGGACCGCGAACTGGTGGACGCCGTCACCACCCGCATGGTGCTCAAGCCGAAAACGCTGGACGTGGTGGTGGCCACCAACCTGCACGCCGACATCCTGTCCGACCTGGCAGCCGCGCTGTCCGGCAGCCTGGGTATCGGCCCCACCGCCAACCTGAACCCGGACCGCCGCTTCCCGTCGATGTTCGAGCCCATCCACGGCTCCGCCTTCGACATCACCGGCAAGGGCGTGGCCAACCCGGTCGCCACCTTCTGGACCGCCGCCATGATGCTGGAACACCTGGGCGAGGACGCCGCCGCCAGGCGCCTGATGCAGGCCGTGGAGGCGGTCACCGCCGACAAGATCCACACGCCGGACCTGGGCGGCAAGGCCACCACGGCCGACGTGACCAGGGCGGTCTGCGATTTCATCCGCGCCTCCACCAAGTAAAGCGGCACCGTTGGGCCCGAAGCAACCGTCAAGAGTTGCGGATCATCCTTAGCGCCACGCGCCATCACGCCATCGGAGACCACATCATGTCTAAAAGTAGAAAGTTTTTCGGCACCCTGTACATACAGGTCATCATCGCGGTCCTGGCCGGCGTCCTGCTCGGCGTGCTGGACCCCGAACTGGGCACCAGGCTCAAACCCCTGGGCGACGCCTTCATCAAGTTGATCAAGATGGTGTTCGCCCCCGTCATCTTCGCCACCGTGGTGCTGGGCATCGCCAAGATGGAAAGCATGAAGGACCTGGGGCGCGTGGGCGGACGCGCCCTGATCTATTTCGAAGTCATGTCCACCTTCGCGCTGGGCCTGGGTCTGATCGTGGTGAACATGGTGGGACCGGGCGTCGGCATGAACATCGACCCGCACACACTGGACACCAAGAGCATCTCCACCTACACGGCGGCGGTGAAACCGAGCACCTTCATGGACTTCGTGCTCAACATCATTCCCGGCAGCGTGGTCGACGCCTTCGCCAGGAACGAGATCCTGCAGATCATCCTGTTCTCCATCATGTTCGGCGTGGCGCTGGCGCACATGGGCAACCGCGCCAAGCCGGTGGTCGGCTTCCTCGACTCCTTCTCGCAAGCCATGTTCTACATCGTCGGCCTGGTGATGCGCGTCGCGCCCATCGCCGCCTTCGGCGCCATCGCCTTCACTGTCGGCAAATACGGCTTCGCCTCCATCGCCTCGCTGGCCAAGCTGATGGGCACCATGTACATCACCTGCGCGCTGTTCGTCTTCGTGGTGCTGGGATTGGTGGCGCGCATGTCCGGCTTCAGCCTGTGGAAGTTCCTCAAGTACATCAAGGAGGAGATCTTCACGGTGCTGGGCACCAGTTCCTCGGAATCGGTGGTGCCGCAATTGATCCGCAAGCTGGAGAACATCGGCTGCTCCAAGCCGGTGGTCGGCCTGGTGGTGCCGTCCGGCCTCACCTTCAATCCGGACGGCCAGTGCATCTACTACACCATGGCGGCCATCTTCATCGCCCAGGCCACCAACACCCAGTTGACGCTGATGGACCAGCTGGTGGTGCTGGGCGTGCTGATGCTCACCTCGAAAGGCTCGGCGGGCGTGACCGGCTCCGGCTTCATCACGCTGGCGGCCACGCTGGCCTCGATGGGCAAGATCCCGGTCGAGGGCATGGTGCTGCTGCTGGGCGTGGACCGCTTCATGTCCGAGGCGCGCGCCATCACCAACACCATCGGCAACGCGGTCGGCACCATGGCCATCGCGCGCTGGGTCGGCGCGCTGGACATGCCGCGCGCCACCGGCATCCTGAACGGCACCATCGACGCCAACGACGCCATGGAGCTGTACGGCGCCGGCGCGGAGCCGCACGGCGTCAAGGATGAACGCCCGGCGACGCTGGTGATGGCCGAGGGAGCGGTGCGCCACGGCTAAGCGGCAAGAGGGAAGCGCGCCGCCGCGGGACGCGGCGGCGCGTGAAAGCGGCTTACTTCTTGTGAAGCGAGGACGGACGGTGGCGCGGCGCCGCGTCCGACTGGCGGCGTATCAGCTCGAAGTCCATCGCCACGTGCTCCGGATCCTCGGGCGCGCCCTCGCGCAGCGCGCGGATCTGCCGCACCAGGTACTGCACCGCCGCCTCCGCCATCACGGTGATGGGCTGGCGCACCGTGGTCAGCTCGGGCCAGATGGTGGTCGCCAGCGCGGTATCGTCGAAGCCGGCCACCGTCAGGTCGCCCGGCACGTCCAGGCCCATGCGATGGGCGATGGCGACCGTGGCCGCCGCCATGTCGTCGTTGCTGGCGAAGACGGCGGACGGGCGCTGTTCCAGCGACAGCAGCATCTCCGCCGCGTCCAGGCCGGAGCGGTAGGTGAACATGCCCTGCACGATCAGCTCGGGCGCGGCCTGCACGCCCTTGGCCTTGATGGCGGCCTTGAAGCCGGCCAGGCGGCGCGCGCTGGCGCTCTGGTTCGGGTGCCCGATGATGAAGCCGATGCGCTGGTGTCCCAGCGCGATCAGGTGGCTGGTCATGTCGTAGGCGGCCTGGAAGTCGTCGATGCTGACGGCGCACACGCGCGGGTCGGGCGCGCCGCAGGCCACCGTCACGGCGGGCATGGCGGCCGCCGCGATCAGGTCGATCAGGGCCGGCGTGTCGCACAGCGGCGGCGGCAGGATGATGCCGTCCACGCCGTTCTCGATCAGGCGCTGCGTCTGTTCCTTCCAGTGCTCGCCCGCCTCGCACTTCTCCACCACCAGCTGCACGTTGTTCAAGCTGGCCTGGTTCAGCAGGCCGACCAGGAACTCGCTCAGGTAGCCGGCGCTGGGATTACTGTACAGGAAGCCGACACGGATCGGACGCGAGCCGGCCAGGCGGCGCGCAGCCTGGTTGGGAACGTAATTGAGCGCGGCGACCGCCTCGTCCACCTTGCGGCGCGTGCTCTGGCGCACCTTGGTGTCGCCGTTCATCACGCGCGACACGGTCATGGGCGAGACGCCGGCGAGTTTCGCGACGTCGGACATCGTGGGCACGCCCGGCTTGCTGTCCGGGGTCCGCTCCGCGCTGCGCGGCGGCTTGCGCTCGCCCTCCGCATCCGATTTCACCTTGATTCTTGCCATCTGTTCTGCTTACCTTCGTATATGTAATCAAGCCTTCAACTTTACCACAGGCGGCTCAGCCGTTGCCCGGGGCGTAGGGGAAGCGCAAGGATTTGTAATGGTCCAGCGAGCGCTCCGGCGCGGGCGCGCCCGCCGGCAGCGGCAGTCCGGACACGGACTGGAAATAGGCGACGCAGGCGTCGCGCCACCAGCGCGCCTCCAGCAGCTGCTTGTCCAGCGCCATCAGCACCTCCGCGTGGCGGCGCGCGTCGATCGCCGGCTTCAAACGCAGCCAGCGGCCGCGCATGTCTTCGGCCTGCGCCACGCCCAGGTCGTAGCGGGCCACCAGCTCGGTCCACAGCGTGCGGCCGGAAGCCATCCTGTAATCCCACGGCAGGTGGTGGAACCACAGCAGCAGCGGCTCGGGCGTGGCGCGCGGATCGGCGTAGCGGCGCGCCAGCTCGGGCGCGTACTGCGCCACCGCGTCGCTGCCGGTGGCGGTGCGGTCGAAGCCGACGCCGTCCCTGCCCGCGCGGTGGTAGTAGACGGGGTTCCAGTCCGGCCGTCCCAGGTCGTCCACCCACGGCGCGGGGCCGTGGTGGTGGCCGGTGCCCATCAGGTGGTGCAGGCCGAGCGGCGTCATGTAATTCACCACCGCCTCGCGCGACATCATCAGCAAGTCCACCACGGGCGCGGTCACGCGCGGGTCCGGCGAGAAGGTCTGCGCCACCCACTCGCGCGCGATCTCGCGGGCGCCGGCTCGCGGATCCCAGGCCAGGCGGCCGTAGGCGTACCAGTTGGCCTGGTCGAAGTGCGAACCGCTCCAGGTGCGGTCGCTGCCGATGTTGGCCACGCCGGCCATGCCGGTCAGGCTCCGCGGCTGGTCCTTGGGCCCGGCGCCCCGCTCCAGGATGCGCGCCACGGTGCCGTTGCCATTGCCCATGTCGGTGGCCAGCGTCTCCTCGTACATCGTGCCCAGATAGGCCGTGTGCGTGGCGAAGCCCAGGTACTCCTTGGTGATCTGGAACTCCATCATCAGCGGCGTGTTGGGCATGGCGCCGAACAGCGGATGCGCCGGTTCGCGCGGCTGGAAATCGATGGCGCCGTTCTTCACCTGCACCAGCACATTGGGCGCGAAGGTCCCGTCCAGCGGCTTGAACTCGTCATAGGCCTGCTTGGCGCGGTCGTCCGGCTTCTCGTGCGCGTAGACAAAGGCGCGCCACATCACCACGCCCTGGTGCGGGGCCAGCGCCGCCGCCAGCATGTTGGCGCCGTCGGCGTGGCTGCGCTTGTAATCCTGCGGTCCCGGCTGGCCCTCGGAGTTCGCCTTCACCAGGAAGCCGCCGAAGTCGGGGATGGACTTGTAGATCTCGTCCGCCTTGGCGCGCCACCACGCGGCGACGGCCGGATCGAGCGGATCGGCGGTCTTGGTCGCGCCCAGCTCCAGCGGCGTGGAGAAGCGCGCCGACAGGTAGACCTTGATGCCGTAGGGGCGCAGCGTGTCCGCCACCGCCGCCGCCTTCGCGATCCACGGCGCGGTCAGGATGTCCGGCTTGGAATTCACGTTGTTGAGCACCGTGCCGTTGATGCCCAGCGAGGCGTTGGCGCGGCCGTAGTCCACGTGGCGGCGGTCGCGGATCTCCGGCAGCGCCCACCAGTTCCAGATCGACTCGCCCGCGTAGCCGCGCTCCACGGTGCGGTTCAGATTGTCCCAATGATTCAGCACGCGCAGTTGCAGCCTGGGCGCCGAGCGCAGTTCCCGCGCGAAGTCCACGCCGGCGCCGGTGGACGCGGCGCGCAGCCAGGCGAAGGCGCCGTACAGCAGGCCGATGTCGCTGTTCGCCGCGATCAGCGTCACGCGGTGGCCGCGCAGGCGCATGGAGCGCACCAGATAACCCTCCTTGCCCAGCGGCGCCAGGTCCAGCGCCGCCGCCTCCGGCAGCGTGGCGGGGGTCCCCAGCACGATGGCGCCGTCCTTCACGCTCGCGCCCAAGGCCGGCGCGGCCCCCAGCATGCCCTCCAGGCCGCGCCGCAGTTCCGCCACCGCCGCCTCGCCGGTGGCGCCGATGGCGCCGCGCCCGCCCGCGTACACCAGCGCCGTGGCGCGGGCGCGCAACTGCGCCTGCGCCGTCTTCTCCAGCGGCCGGTAGCGCAGCCACAAGTCGTAACCGTCCTCCTCCACCGCCCAGGCCGGGCGCAGCAACATCAATAGCAACAACGGCAACATCGGGGCCAGGGCCCTCGGCAACCACTTCATATCGTCTCCGGTTTGTCTCTTTTTTGGTAACGTAACAATTTGCATCCCAATAAATGTTAGCGTAACCTTTTATTGCATGCAGCGCCACCCATAAAAACACCGGAGACCAAAAATGACGATGACACGCCGCCGCGCCCTCGCGATGCTGGCCGGAGCGGCCGGCGCCGGGCTGCTGCCGCTGCACACGGCCTACAGCGAACCCGCGCCCGAGGCGCTGCGCGCCATCGCCCAGCGCAAGGGGCTGCGCTTCGGCAACGCCATCGGCGCCACGCGCTTCCAGGACCCCGCCTACCGCGCCCTGATGGCGCGCGAATGCAATGTGATGGTGGCAGAGAACGAAACCAAATGGCAGGCGGTGCAAGCGCGGCCCGGCAAATTCACGTTCGCGCCCGCCGACCGCATGTTCTCCTGGGCCAGGTCGCAAGGCATGGCGGTGCGCGGCCACACGCTGGTGTGGCAGCCGGCCAAATGGCTGCCGCGCTGGGTCAACGAACACGATTTCGGCGCCCAGCCGGTGCGCGAGGCCGAGCGCCTGCTGCGCGAGCACATCGCCACGGTGTGCCGCCACTTCGGCAAGGACATCTACAGCTACGACGTGGTGAACGAGGCGATCGAACCGGCGACGGGGGGACTGCGGCGCAACGTCTTCACCGAGCGGCTGGGCGCGGTGGAACAGATCGACCTCGCGTTCCGCATCGCGCGCGAGCACGCGCCGCACGCGCAACTGGTCTACAACGACTACATGCGTTGGGACGCCGGCAGCGCCAAGCACCGCGCGGGCGTGCTCGAACTGCTGCGCGCGTTGAAGGCGCGCGGCACGCCGGTGCACGCGCTGGGGCTGCAGAGCCACATCGGCTCATGGGACGAATCCGCGCCGGCGGGCGCCGACGCGATGACCGAATGGCGCCGCTTCCTCGACGAGGCCACGGGCATGGGCCTGGACCTGCTGATCACCGAATTCGACGTCAACGACCGCAAGCTCCCCGCCGACGCCGCCTTGCGAGACGCCGGCGTGGCCGCGCTGGCGCGCGACTACCTCGATGTCACGCTCAGCTACCCGCGCACGCGCGACCTCGTGCTATGGGGGATGGCCGACCACGCCAGCTGGCTACAGAGCTGGGACGAGGCGCCGCGGCTGGACGGCCTGCCGATGCGTCCCACGCCCTACAGCGCCCAGCTGCAAGCCAAGCCCCTGCGCGCCGCCATCGCCGACGCCCTGCGCGCCATGCCCCCGCGCGCCTAAAAAGTTTCCCGCTTAACATCGGTGTCAGGCGCGACATTCGGACACGAGCTCGGCCGTAGGCCGGCGGCCGGATGCCGGGACGCCGGGACGGATGAGGCCGTGTCCGAATGTCGCGCCTGACACCGATGTAGCGGGGGCAACTTATGGGGCTTTGGGGCTTTCGGTGGGGCCGAGGTAGCTGGGGCGCAGGCCGCCGGCGTCGACGACGATCTTTTGCAGCACCAGGCCGGGGTCGATCGCCCAGTATTTCACCGTGTGGGTGCCGGGCCGCGCGATCAGGTGCTCGGTTTTGTGCACCACCGCGCCGTCCGACACGGCCTTCTCCCACGCGGCCATCGATGCGTCGGCGTGCACGTCGACGATCCGCGGGACTTCGTCGTCGATCGATATCGCGTACCGGAAGCCGGGGCCGGGATGGAATTTCAGCGTCGGCGCCAGCGTGGCGTGCACCGCGACCTTGCCGGCGGCATACAGGTGCACCTGGTATTCCAGCCGCATGGCTTGCGCGCTGGACGCCAGCGTGGCCGCCAGGCTGGGCGCCGGCGCGGGCACCTGCACCACGGCGGCCGCCGGCACGGGCGCCGCTCCGGCCTGGTCCTCTATCCGGACATCTGCCTGGACGGCGGGCGGCGGCGCGGGCTGGCCCGCCACCGGCGAAGCCGGCGGCACGGACGCCAGCGGATCCGGGTGCGCCGGCTCGGCCTCCACCTGCAATTCCCGCACCTCCCGCGCCAACCTCTGCGCGGCTTCCTCGGCCGCCTCGCGGGCCGCCTGTTCCGCGGCCTGTTCCGCCGCCTGCCGCGCGGCCTCCGCCGCGGCCTGCGCCGCTGCCTGCATCGCGGCCTTGTGCTGCGCGACCGCCGCGACGGGCTCCGTCACCGGCGTCGCCGTCATGCCCGACAGCGTGCGGCCGTGATCGGGTATCCTCAGCCACTGCCGCCCTTGCGGCGCCACCGCCTTGGTGTAGTGTTCCGCCTCGATGGCCACCACGCCGCCGGATTCGACATAACTGCCGGCCTCCACCTTCGGCCCGGCGCCCGGCGCGCGCACCGGCACGCGGATCGCGACCTTGCCGCCGTCCGGCCCCAGCACCACCACCACCGCGTGGTCCGCGTTGGCCGGCACCTCGTCCCAGCGCACGTCCACCATCACCCTTTGCGAGCGCCCCACCGATCCGCCGCTGGCGCTCAGCGTGATCCACGGCGCGCTGGCAGCGATCTTGAACCTGAACGAGGCCTGGCCGCGGTTGAATATCTCCACATAGCGCGGCTTCCTGCTGTTGGCGTCCATCAGCGGCATCGCCAGCTTGTCGCCGCCCGGCCCAGGCCAGGCCTGCTCGCTGCCTTCCACCGTCACGCCCATGTCGCCGGCCCTGGACACCTGGATCTCGCTCACCGGCGGCATCACGTTGCGCGGCGGCTGGTTCCAGTAGGTGTAGCCCAGGTGCGTTTGCGACATCATGTGGTTCCACTTGCCGTTGCTGACGTCCTCGTGGTACTGGCGCGCCAGTTCGGCGTCCTGCTGGAACAGCGCCCGCACCCGCCCCGCCAGGTCGTTGGCGGACGTGCGGCCCTGCTGCGCGTGCAGGCGGTTCAGCGCCGCCGCCGCGTACATCTCGTTGACCACCGCGCCGGCCTGCACCGGATACAGCACCAGCTGGAAGAAGGCGTCGCGCAGCGCCGACGGCAGCGATCCGTCGATCTTCTCCGCGCGCCCCGCCAGCGCCTTGTACTCGTCCACGATGCGCGCGGACTCGTTGTAGTTGGCCAGGCTGTAGGTGCCCGGCTCCAGCATCTCCGGCTTGCGGCGCCCGTTGTACTTGGTGTACTTGGCCACGATGTCGGCGATGTCGTCCGCGTATTGCGCGCCGAATTCGCGCGTGGCCCACAGCTTCAGGTACTCGGGCAGGCGCTCGGCGGGCCAGGCCGCCGGGTTCCAGGCATAGGTGAGGAAGAATTCGGTGGGCACCTCCATCGGCTTCAGGTCGCCCACGTTCACGATCCACATGCGGTCCGCCTCGTGCTGCCAGGCCAGGTGCATCTGTTCCCATATCTTGGGGATGGGCGTGACGTTCAGCCATTTGTACGAGCGCGGACCGCCCACGTAGTCGAAGTGGTAGTAGACGCCGGCGCCGCCGCTGCGCTTGCGCTCCTCGGGCGTCGGCAGGCGGCGGATGTTGCCCCAGTTGTCGTCGCACCACAGCAGCAGCACGTCGTCCGGCACCCGCATGCCCTTCTCGTAGTATTCCTGCACTTCCTTGTACAGCGCCCACACCTGGGGCGTCTTCGCCATGTCCGGATTGAGCTCCTTGGCGATCATGTCGCGCTGGTCCTTGACAATGCGTTCCAGCAGCGCCACGTTGGAGTCCTCGGACATCGGCTCGTCGCCGTCGCCCCGCATGCCCAGCGTGATGACCTTGTCCGTGTTGCGCGAGTTGCGCAGGCCGCCGCGCCAGAAGTCCTTCAGCACGCTGGCGTTCTTGGTGTAGTCCCAGGGCCCCTTGCCCTGGCGGTGCCATTCCTTCTGCGCCCGCATCATCGGCTCGTGGTGGGAGGTGCCCATGACGACGCCGTATTCCTCGGCGCGTTGTCCATTCAGCTTGTCGTCGTCGAAGAAGGCCGCGTCCCACATCGCGGGCCACAGGTAGTTGCCGCGCATGCGCAGGATGAGTTCAAACACCTTTTCGTAGAACTTGTGGTTGTAGCCGCCGTAGGTCTGCTTGACCCAGTTGGTCAGCGCGGGCGCCTCGTCGTTCAGGAAAATGCCGCGGTACTGCACCACCGGCGCGTCGCTGACCCGAGTGTCCGCGTTGACGAACAGGTTCTTGTGCCGCTGCGGCGGCACGTCCGCCCACCAGTACCAGGGCGAGACGCCGATCTGCTCGGAGATCTCGTAGATGCCGTATATGGTGCCGCGCTTGTCCGCGCCGGCGATCACCAGCGCGCGCTCCACGCCCGGCATGGGGCGGGTCAGCGTCTGGATGTGGAAGCCCTCCCACTTGCCCTTGATGCCGGAGACGTCCAGCGCGCCGGACTTCACCAGCCGGTCTATCATCGCGCTCTTGCCGATGGTGCCGACGATGACCACGTCCTCCCCGGCCGGCGCGCCCTTGCCCTGGGCGGGGCGGGAACCGGTCACTCGGTCGATATCCTCGCGCAGGTCGGCCGCCGCGCGCACCACGCCGGCGTGGTCGGAGGCGTCCACATACAGCGTCGCGGCGCGGCCGCCCTGCACCAGCGCCATGGCGCCCGCCTGCGGCTCGAACACCACGATGCGCTTCTGGCCCAGCGCGTGCGCCGGCAAGGCGCAGAGGGACGCCGATGTCAGCGTCAACAGGCAAAGCAGCTTGCGCGCGGCGCGCGCAAGTCCGGATATCGAATTCATCTGGTTTTGTCTCCAAGCGGTTCCGAATGGAACCATGACTAAGCCCAACGCGGCGCCGGGGATGGCCGTTGACCTACGGTCGGAAATAAAGGCGCTTCATTTCGCCACGGCGCACTGCCGCAACGCCGCCAGCGGCACCGCCTCGGCCATGGCGCGGAAGCCCGCCAGCGAGGGATGCAGGCCATCGCCCGTGTCCCGCTCTGGCAGCATGCGCTCCGGCCGCGCGGGGTCGCGCACCGCGGCGTCGAAGTCCGCCACGGCGTCGAACACGCCGGCGTTGCGTATCCAGTGGTTGATGGCCTGGCGGTCCGCCTCGTTGTCGGCGTCCGGCTTGTAGTAGCCGGAGCCCATGTACGGCGTCATGGTGCCGCCGATGACGCAGACGCCCTTGGCGTGCGCGCGCTCCACCAGTTGGCGGTGGGCGGTCAGCAGGTCGTCGATCATTTTCTTGCGCGTCTCCGGCGTGTCGGCGCCGTTGCGGTGCTGGCCGCCCACGTCGTTCACGCCGATCAGCACGATGGCGTGGGTGACGCCGCCGCGCGACAGCACGTCGCGCTCGAAGCGCGCCACCATGTTGGGGCCCAGTCCGTCGCGCAGCATGCGGCCGCCGCCTATGCCCGCGTTCACCACACCCATCTCCAGTTTTCCTTCCTTCGCCAGCCGGGCCGCCAGCATGTCGGTCCAGCGGTCGTTGCCGTCCGTGGTGGCGCCGTAGCCGTCGGTGATCGAGTCGCCTATCGCCACCACCGCGCCCACGCCGCGCGGCGCCTGCACTTCGATGTCGGCCAGCGCGTACCAGCGCTGCACCTTCGCCGGATCGGTCCACCCCGCGTCCATAAGGCGGTTGCCCTTGACGACGAAGCTGGTGGCGCGCGAGCCGGGATGGCCGGTCTGGCGGCCGGGTTCGCCCTTGAAATACATGGACACGGCCAGGTCCGCGCCCGCCTTGTGCTCCAGTGCCACGGGATCGCTGTAATACTCGGCGCCCGCCGGGATCATGACCGCGGCGCGGCCCGAGAAGGTCAGCGGCTTGACGCTGGCCGGGTCGATATCGGCCTTGCCCGGGCCGGCCGCCCGCGCCAGGCTGGCGCCCTCCAGCGCCAGCGGCGCGGTGCCGAAGGCGTTGCTGACGCGCACCCGCACCTGGCTGCCGCCCAGCGACACGCGGACCACCTGGCGCAGCGTGGCGTCGCGCCACTGCTCCGCCGGCAGTTCGTTCTGCCCCTCCGGGATCATGTTCGCGGTGCCCCACGACGCAACCCAGTGCCGCCGGGTTCCCGCATCCTTCGCGGCGGCGCCGGCGGCCGAAACGGAGGCCACCGCCGCGAACAACAGCCCTGCAATCAACTGGTGTTGACTTGATCTCATAAATCCCTCACACTTGAGTTATGTTAGCGCTATTCATTTTAGGACAATTAAATGGTACAGGCAACAAATCATAGTCATGCAGGCAGTCCGGTGGTCACGGAAATGCGGGTCGTGCCGGTTGCCGGCCATGACAGCATGCTGCTCAACCTGTGCGGCGCCCACGCCCCCCACTTCACGCGCAACCTGGTGTTGCTGAAGGATAGCGCCGGGCGCACCGGCATGGGCGAGGTGCCGGGCGGCGCCGGCATCCTGAAGGCGCTGGAAAACGCCGTGCCGCGCGTGGTGGGCACCGAGATCGGCCGCTACAACCGCACGCTGAACGCGCTGCGCCTGGCCATCGCCGCGCCGGACGGCACCCACCAGCACCAGGTGACGTCGGCCGCCGAGGCCGAGGTGCTGAAGCAGCCGCACGAGATCAACCTGCGCCTGGAAAACGTGGTGACCGCCGTGGAGGCGGCCCTGCTCGACCTGCTGGGCCAGCACCTGGGCGTGCCCGTCTGCGAACTGCTGGGCGCCGGCCAGCAGCGCGACAGCGTTCCCATGCTGGCCTATCTGTTCTACATCGGCGACCGCCGGCGCACCGACCTGCCCTACCTGGCCAGCACCGGCGAAGGCTGGCACCACCTGCGCCACCAGGAGGCGCTGACGCCGGAGGCCATCGCCGACCTGGCCGCCGCCACAGTGGAGCGCTACGGTTTCCGCGACTTCAAGCTGAAGGGCGGCGTGATGCGCGGCGCCGAGGAGATGGAGGCCGTGGCCGCGATCAAGGCGCGCTTCCCGGACTCGCGCGTGACGCTGGACCCGAACGGCGCCTGGTCGCTGGCCGAATCCATCGCCGTGTGCAAGGGCAAGGGCCACCTGTTGGCCTACGCGGAGGATCCCTGCGGCCCGGAGAACGGCTATTCCGGCCGCGAGATCATGGCCGAATTCAAGCGCGCCACCGGCATCCCCACCGCCACCAACATGGTGGCCACCGACTGGCGCCAGATGGCCCACTCGCACCTGCTGGGCGCGGTGGACATTCCGCTGGCCGACCCGCACTTCTGGACCATGCAGGGTTCCGTGCGGCTGGCCCAGCTGTGCCACGAATGGGGCCTGACCTGGGGCTCGCACTCCAACAACCACTTCGACGTGTCGCTGGCGATGTTCACCCACGCCGCCGCCGCCGCGCCGGGCCGCATCACCGCCATCGACACACACTGGATCTGGCAGGAAGGCCAGGAACGCCTGACCCGCGAGCCGCTGCGCATCGTGGGCGGAGAGGTCGCGGTGCCACAAGCGCCGGGCCTGGGCATAGAGCCGGACATGGACCGCATCGAGGCCGCCCACGAGCTGTATAAAAAAATATCGACCAGCGCGCGCGACGACGCCATGGCGATGCGCCAACTCATCCCCGGCTGGACCTATTCTCCCAAGATGCCCAGCATGGGCAGGAACCAACAAGGAAAAACACCATGAATTTTGCCCCCCTCCCCACCGCATTGCCGGCGGACCTGGCCGACGCGCTGATGGTCGGCCGCGTCTGGCGCGACGCCGACGGCAACGGCGGCCATGAAGGCCCCTGCGTCGTCGTCGTGCGCAATGGCGAAGTGTTCGACATCACCGCCCAGGCGCCCACCGTGTCGGACCTGTTCGAGCGCGCCGACCTGCTGGACTTCGTCCGCGGCGCGCAAGGCGAATCGCTGGGCCCCGCGCAGGGCCTGATCGACGGCGCGCTGGCGGCCGGACCCCGGGCGGCCAAACTACTGGCGCCCTGCGACCTGCAGGCCATCAAGGCCTGCGGCGTGACCTTCGCGGTCAGCCTGCTGGAACGCGTGATCGAGGAACAGGCCGGCGGCGACAAGTCGCGCGCCGACGCGCTGCGCGCCTCGCTGCTGGAATCGATCGGTTCCGACCTGTCCAGCATCAAGCCCGGCTCGCCGGAGGCGGAGAAGCTGAAACAGGAATTCCAGAGCCGCGGCGCCTGGTCGCAGTACATGGAGGTGGGCATCGGCCCCTACGCCGAGGTGTTCTCGAAATCGCAACCCATGTCCGCCGTCGGCTTCGGCGCGGACGTCGGCCTGCACCCGGCCTCCAAGTGGAACAACCCGGAACCGGAGATCGTGCTGGCCGTGAACAGCCGGCGCGAAGTGGTCGGCGCCACGCTGGGCAACGACGTGAACCTGCGCGACATCGAGGGCCGCAGCGCCCTGTTGCTGGGCAAGGCCAAGGACAACAACGGCTCCTGCTCGATCGGCCCCTTCATCCGCCTGTTCGACGGCCAATTCACGCTGGACACCGTGCGCAACGCCGAGGTGCGCCTGGCCATCGAGGGCGCGGACGACGACTTCCGCCTGGACGGCGTGAGCATGATGCGCCAGATCAGCCGCGACCCGCTGGACCTGGTGTCGCAAACCAGCGGCGCCCACCACCAGTACCCGGACGGCTTCATGCTCTTCCTCGGCACCATGTTCTCGCCGATCAAGGACCGCGGCGCGGCCGGCGCCGGCTTCACCCACCACATGGGCGACCGCGTCACCATCGCCAGCCCGGCGCTGGGCGCGCTGGTCAACCACGTCCACCTGAGCGACCAGATCGCGCCGTGGACCTTCGGCGTACGCGCCCTTTACAACAACCTGGCCGGCCGCGGGCTGCTGGGCACCAACACGAATGGAGCAAACTGACATGGCGGAAGCACGCAAACCCCTGGTGTACGCCACCTACCACGACCTCGCGGGCAAGCGCGTGGTCATCACCGGCGGCGGCACCGGCATCGGCGCCGGGCTGGTGGACGCGTTCGCGAAACAGGGCGCGCAAGTCGTGTTCCTGGACATCGCCGAGGAGGCCTCGCGCGCCCTGGCCGCCAGCCTGGCCGGCCAGGTCGGCCAGGCCGGCATCCGGCACGCGCCCAAATTCATCGCCTGCGACCTGACCAACCTGGACGCGCTGGGCAAGGCCTTCGACGAGATCCTGAAGGACGGGCCGGTCGACGTGCTGCTCAACAACGCCGCCAACGACCACCGCCACAACGTCGGCGAAGTCACCGGCAAATACTGGGACGACAGCCTGGCCGTCAACCTGCGGCACCAGTTCTTCTGCGCGCAGGCCGTGGCGCCCGGCATGAAGGCCAAGGGCGGCGGCGTGATCCTGAACTTCGGCTCCATCTCCTGGTACCTGGCGCTGCCGCAGCTGGCGCTGTACATGACGGCCAAGGCCGCCATCGAGGGCCTGACGCGCGGCCTGGCGCGCGACCTGGGCAAGGACGGCATCCGCGTCAACTGCGTGATCCCCGGCTCCGTGAAAACGCCGCGCCAGATGGCGCTGTGGCATTCGCCGGAAGAGGAGGCGGCCATCCTGGCGGCGCAATGCCTGCACGAGCGCATCGAGCCGGAGGACGTGGCCGCGCTGACGCTGTTCCTGGCGTCCGACAACGCGGGCCGCTGCACCGGCCGCGACTACTTCGTGGACGCGGGCTGGTACGGCGCATGAGCACGCGGAACAATCCCGCCGCCATGGCCGCCGCCATCGAGCCCGCCTGCATCTGGTCGCTGGGCGCCAAGCTGGGCGAGGGCCCGGTGTGGCACGCCGGCGAGGGCGCGCTGTACCTGGTGGACATCAAGGGCGCCAAGCTGCACCGCTGCAAGGAGGACGGCTCCGGCCGCCGCAGCTGGGACCTGCCCGGCGAGACCGGCTTCGCCCTGCCGATGGCGGACGGCGATTTCGTCTGCGGCCTGCCCGGCAAGCTGATGCGCCTGTCGCTGGACAGCAGCAAGCTCTCGACGCTGCTGGAACTGGAGGCCGACCAGCCGGGCAACCGCCTGAACGACGGCTACGTGGACAGCCAGGGCAGGCTGTGGTTCGGCTCCATGGACAACGCCGAGAGCGCGCCCACCGGCTCGCTGTACCGCGTGGACGCCGCCGGCGCGCCGCTGCGCATGGACGGCGGCATCGTCATCACCAACGGCCCCTGCGCCAGCCCGGACGGCCGCACCTTCTACCACACCGACACGCTGGGCAAGGTGATCCACGCCTACGACCTGGCGCCGGACGGCGCGCTGTCGAACAAGCGCGTGTTCACCGAATTCACGGGCGCCGGCCATCCGGACGGCTCCACCGTGGACGCCGAGGGCCATGTGTGGGTCGCCCTGTTCGGCGGCGCCCGCGTGGAGCGCTACTCGCCCCGGGGCGAACTGGTGCAAACCGTGCGCTTCCCCTGCTCCAACATCACCAAAATCGCCTTCGGCGGCGCCGACCTGCGCACCGTCTTCGTCTCCAGCGCGTGGAAAGGCCTGAGCCTCGAACAACGGAGCGCGCAACCGCTCGCCGGCGGTGTATTCTCGTTCCGCAGCGAAGTACCCGGCCTGGCACAACACCATTACAACAGGAAGCCATCATGAGCACCCGCCGTTTCCGTTCGCAGGACTGGTTCGACAATCCGGACCACATCGACATGACCGCGCTCTATCTCGAGCGCTTCATGAACTATGGCATCACCCCCGAGGAGCTGCGCAGCGGCCGTCCCATCATCGGCATCGCGCAGTCGGGCAGCGACATCAGCCCCTGCAACCGCATCCACCTGGAGCTGGCCAAGCGCGTGCGCGACGGCATCCGCGACGCGGGCGGCATCGCCATGGAATTCCCGCTGCACCCCATCTTCGAGAACTGCCGCCGCCCCACCGCCGCCATCGACCGCAACCTGGCCTATATGGGCCTGGTCGAGATCCTGCACGGCTACCCGATCGACGCGGTGGTGCTGACCACCGGTTGCGACAAGACCACGCCCTCGCAGCTGATGGCCGCCGCCACCGTCGACATCCCCGCCATCGTGCTGTCCGGCGGCCCGATGCTGGACGGCTGGCTGGACGGCGAACTGGTGGGCTCCGGCTCGGCCATCTGGAAGGCGCGCCGCCGGCTGGCGGCGGGCGAGATCGACAACGAGAAGTTCCTGCAGATCGGCGCCGCCTCGGCGCCGTCGGCGGGCCACTGCAACACCATGGGCACGGCGTCCACCATGAACGCCATGGCCGAGGCGCTGGGCATGTCGCTGACCGGCTGCTCCGCCATCCCCGCGCCCTACCGCGAGCGCGGCCAGATGGCCTATGAAACCGGGCGCCGCATCGTCGAGATGGCGCACCAGGACATCCGCCCGTCCAGCATCCTCAATCGCGACGCCTTCCTGGACGCGATCGTCGTCAACGCCGCCATCGGCGGCTCCACCAACGCGCAGCAGCACATCATGGCCATGGCCCGCCACGCCGGCGTGGAACTGCATTCGGACGACTGGATGGCCTACGGCCACGACGTGCCGCTGCTGCTGAACATGCAGCCCTCCGGCAAATACCTGGGCGAGCGCTTCCACCGCGCCGGCGGCGTGCCGGCCATCATGTGGGAACTGGAACAGGCCGGCAAGCTGCGCTCCAACCGCCTCACGGTGTCGGGCAAGACCATGGCCCAGAACCTGGAGGGCCGCGAGTCCAACGACCGCGAGATGATCACGCCGTTCGACCAGCCGCTGAAGGAAAAGGCCGGCTTCATGGTCTTGCGCGGCAACCTGTTCGACTTCGCCATCATGAAGACCTCGGTGATCTCGCCGGAGTTCCGCGCCCGCTACCTGAGCCGCGCCGGCGAGGAAGGCGTGTTCGAATGCCGCGCCATCGTGTTCGACGGCTCCACCGACTACCACGCCCGCATCAACGATCCCGCGCTGAACATCGACGAGGACTGCATCCTCGTGATCCGCGGCGCCGGTCCGGTGGGCTGGCCCGGTTCGGCCGAGGTGGTGAACATGCAACCGCCGGACGCGCTGATCAAGCGCGGCGTGCTGAACCTGCCGACGCTGGGCGACGGCCGCCAGTCCGGTACCTCGGACAGCCCGTCGATCCTGAACGCCTCCCCGGAGAGCGCGGTGGGCGGCGGCCTGGCCTACGTGCGCACCGGCGACCGCATCCGCATCGACCTGAACACCGGCAGCTGCGACATGCTGGTGGACGAGGAAACGCTGGCGGCGCGCAAGGCCGAAGGCATACCGGCGGTGCCGGCCAGCCAGACGCCGTGGCAGGAACTGTACCGTTCCACCGTGGGCCAGATGGAGCAAGGGGCCTGCATGGAGCTGGCCGTGAAGTACCGTGGCATCGCCGAAACGCTGCCGCGCCATAACCACTAAAAGACCGAAAACCAACGGCAAAACCTGGGGACAGACCCTCCGCGCCACACGCCAACGCATAGGCCTGCGGCGCGGAACGCGGGTCTGTCCCCGGTGGACGCGACCGTGGCGAATCGGCACCCTCATCGCAATTCTCAGGAGATGGAATGATGAACAAGAAACTGAAAGCGGCAGTCCTCGGCGCGGTGCTGGCCATGAGCACCACCCTGGCCTTCGCCGACGCGAAGAACCCCAAGATCGGCTTCTCGATCGACGACATGCGCATCGAGCGCTGGGTGCGCGACCGCGACTACTTCAACGCGGAGGCGGAAAAGCTGGGCGCCAAAGTGTTCGTGCAGTCGGCCGACGCCAGCGAGCAGCGCCAGATCGCGCAGATCGAGAACCTGATCTCGCGCGGCGTGGACGTGCTGGTGATCGTTCCCTTCAACGCCACGGTGCTGAACAACGCCGTGCGCGAGGCGAAGAAGGCCAAGATCAAGGTGGTGTCCTACGACCGCCTGATCCTGAACGCCGACATCGACGCCTACATCTCCTTCGACAACACCAAGGTCGGCGAACTGCAGGCGCAGGCGCTGACGGCGCTCAAGCCGAAGGGCAACTACTACCTGCTGGGCGGCTCGCCCACCGACAACAACGCCAAGATGCTGCGCGAGGGCCAGCTGAAGGTGCTGCAGCCGCTGGTGGACAAGGGCGACATCAAGGTGGTCGGCAAGCAGTGGGTGAAGGACTGGAGCGCGGCCGAGGCCATGTCCATCGTCGAGAACGCGCTGACGGCCAACGGCAACAAGATCGACGCCATCGTGGCCTCCAACGACGGCACGGCGGGCGGCGCGATCCAGGCGCTGACGTCGCAGAAGCTGGCCGGCAAGGTGCCGGTGTCCGGGCAGGACGCCGACCTGGCGGCGGTGAAGCGCGTCATCGGCGGCACCCAGGCCATGACGGTCTACAAGCCGCTGAAGCTGATCGCCGCCGAGGCGGCCAGGCTGTCGGTGCAACTGGTGCGCAACGAGAAGCCCGCCTTCAACGCCAGCTACGACAACGGCTTCAAGAAGGTGGACACGCTGCTGCTCAAGCCCATTCCGCTGACCAAGGCCAACGTCAACCTGCTGGTCGACGACGGCTTCTACACCAAGGCCCAACTGACCGCCAACTGAGAAGAACGGCATGACTGAATATCTTCTCGAGATGAGGGGCATCGTCAAGCAGTTCGGCGGTGTGCGCGCCTTGAACGGCATCGACATCAAGATCAAGGCCGGCGAATGCGTGGGCCTGTGCGGCGAGAACGGCGCCGGCAAGTCCACCCTGATGAAGGTGCTGTCCGGGGTCTACCCGCACGGCACCTGGGACGGCGAGATCCTGTGGCGCGGGCAGCCGCTGAGGGCGCAGTCGATACGCGACACCGAGGCGGCCGGCATCGTCATCATCCACCAGGAGCTGATGCTGGTGCCGGAACTGACGGTGGCCGAGAACATCTTCCTCGGCAACGAGATCACGCTGCCGGGCGGCCGCCTGGACTACGCGGCCATGAACCGCCGCGCCGAGGAGCTGCTGGCCGAGCTCAATATCCGCGACGTGAACGTGGTGCTGCCGGTGAAGAACTACGGCGGCGGCCACCAGCAGCTGATCGAGATCGCCAAGGCGCTGAACAAGCAGGCCAAGCTGCTGATCCTGGACGAGCCGTCTTCTTCGCTGACGGCGTCCGAGATCGAGGTGCTGCTCAACATCATCCACGCGCTCAAGGCCAAGGGCGTGACCTGCGTGTACATCTCGCACAAGCTGGACGAGGTGGCGGCCATCTGCGACACCATCGTCGTGATCCGCGACGGCCAGCACATCGCCACCACGGCGATGAGCGAGATGAACATCGACCGCATCATCGCGCAGATGGTGGGGCGCGAGATGAACCAGCTGTATCCGCAACGCCGGCACGCGCCGGGCGAGGTGGTGTTCGAGGCGCGCAACATCACCTGCTACGACGCCGACAATCCGCAGCGCAAGCGGGTCGACAACATCTCCTTCTCGCTGCGCCAGGGCGAGATCCTGGGCATCGCGGGGCTGGTGGGGGCGGGCCGCACCGAGCTGGTCTCGGCCATCTTCGGCGCCTACCAGGGCGCCTTCGAGGGCGAGGTGCTGCTGCGCGGCGAGAGGCTGGACACGTCCACGCCGCGCAAGGCCATCGAATGCGGGCTGGCGATGGTGCCGGAGGACCGCAAGCAGCACGGCATCATCCCCGACATGAGCGTGGGGCAGAACATCACGATGTCGGTGCTGCACGAGTTCTCGCGCGGCACGCGGATCGACCAGGAGGCGGAGCTGAAGACGATACGCGGCGAGATCGCCAGCGTGCGGCTGAAGACGGCGAGCCCCTTCCTGCCGATCACCGGGCTGTCCGGCGGCAACCAGCAGAAGGCGGTGCTGTCGAAGATGCTGCTGACGAAACCGAAGATCCTGATCCTGGACGAGCCCACGCGCGGCGTGGACGTGGGCGCCAAGTTCGAGATCTACCAGTTGATGTTCGACCTGGCCAGCCAGGGCATGTCCATCATCATGGTGTCGTCGGAGCTGGCCGAGGTGCTGGGCATCTCCGACCGCGTGCTGGTGATCGGCGAAGGCAAGTTGCGGGGCGATTTCGTCAACGACAATCTGAGCCAGGAAACCGTCCTCACCGCCGCCCTCGACCAGACATAGCCCGCCTTCAAGCGGCGTCAGCCGCCGTTTGGGGTCAGACCCCAAAGCGGCGTCAGCGGCAGGCGCCGGCCGGAAAAAGCGGCGTCAACAGCGGCTCGGGGTCTGACCCCAAAGCGGCGTAGACAGTGGCGATATCCATTCATTCAATCAAGAGTTCTCATGAACATTAAAAAGCTGTTCACCCAGTACAAGATGCTGGCCCTGCTGATCGCCATCGCGCTGATCTGGGGTTTCTTCAGCATGAAGACCGACGGCGGCTTCATCTCGCCGCGCAACCTCTCCAACCTGATGCGCCAAATGGCCATCACCGGCATCGTTGCCTGCGGCATGTCGCTGGTGATCATCGCCGGCGAGATCGACCTCTCGGTCGGCTCTCTGCTGGGCCTGCTGGGCGGCGTCGCCGCCGTCATGGACGTCACCCACCACCTGCCCCTGCCCCTCAACCTGCTGGTGGTGCTGGGCCTGGGCCTGGTGATCGGCCTGTTCAACGGCTACCTCACCGCCTACCTCAACATCCCCTCCTTCATCGTCGGCCTGGGCGGGATGCTGGCCTACCGCGGCATCGTGCTGGGCGTGACCGGCGGCATGACCGTCGCCCCCGTCTCGGACGACATGGTCTACCTGGGCCAGGGCTACCTGTCCTCGCAACTGGGCGCGCTGCTGGGCCTCGCGCTGTTCGGCGTGGCGGTGGCGCTCACCTGGCAGCAGCGCCGCAACCGCGCGCAGCACGGCCTGGACCTGGCGCCGCTGTGGCGCGACGCCCTGAAGGTGCTGGCCGTGGGCGCGGCGGTGACGGCCTTCGTCGTCACGCTCAACTCCTACGAGGGCATCCCGCTGCCGGTGCTGCTGCTGCTCGCGCTGCTGGGCATTTTCACCTACGTCACCACCCAGACCGTGTTCGGCCGCCGCGTCTACGCGGTGGGCAGCAACATGGAGGCGACCCGCCTGTCCGGCATCAACGTGCAGGCGGTGAAGCTGTGGATCTTCGGCATCATGGGCCTGATGTGCGCCCTGGCCGGCGTGATCAACACGGCGCGCCTGGCGGCCGGCTCCCCCTCGGCCGGCACCTCCGGCGAACTGGACGCGATCGCGGCCTGCTTCATCGGCGGCACCTCCATGCGCGGCGGCTCCGGCACCGTGTACGGCGCGCTGATCGGCGCGCTGGTCATGGCCAGCCTGGACAACGGCATGTCCATGCTGGACGTGGACACCTACTGGCAGATGATCGTCAAGGGCCTGATCCTCACGCTGGCCGTGTGGGTCGACGTCAGCACGCGCTCGGCCAGGCGCTAACAAGACCGCATAAAAACAAACAGTTGGAGACAGCATCGATGAGCAGCAAGCGCAGGCAGTTCCTTTCCTCCGTGTCCGGCCTGGCCGGGCTGGCCGTGTTGCCGGCGCCGATGGCGCTGGCCGCGGCGGCGCCGGTGTACAAAACCCCGTCCGCGCCGGTCGCCGCGCGCGTGAAGGACCTGCTGGCGCGCATGACGCTGGAGGAGAAGATCGCGCAGATGCAGTGCATCTGGGGCCAGAAGGGCAAGATCGAGGACGTCGACGGCAACTTCGTTCCCGCCAAGGCGACCCAGGCCTATCCGCACGGGATGGGCATGCTGGCGCGGCCCTCCGACCGCCAGGGCAAGGCCGAGGGCAGCGTGGCGGGCGACACCGGCGAACGCCCCAACCGCGGCGCCGCCGCCACCGCCACCTATGTGAACGCGGTGCAGAAATGGGCGCTGGAGCAGACCCGCCTGGGCATCCCGCTGTTCATGCACGAGGAGGCGCTGCACGGCTACGCGGCGCGCGACGCCACCAGCTTCCCGCAGGCGATCGCGCTGGCGTCGACCTTCGACCCGGCCCTGGTGCGACGCGTCTTCGGCGTGGCGGCGCGCGAGATGCGCGCGCGCGGCGCCAACTTCGCGCTGGCGCCGGTGGTGGACGTGGCGCGCGATCCGCGCTGGGGTCGCATCGAGGAGACCTACGGCGAGGACCCGCACGTCTGCGCCGAGATCGGCAAGGCCGCCGTGCTGGGCTTCGCCGGCGAGGACAAGCGGCTGGCCAGGGACAAGGTCTACGTCACGCTCAAGCACATGACGGGCCACGGCCAGCCGGAGAGCGGCACCAACATCGGCCCCGCCGAGGTCAGCGAGCGCACGCTGCGCGAGGAGTTCTTCCCGCCGTTCGAAAGGCTGGTGAGGGAGACCAACGTGGGCGCGATCATGCCGTCGTATAACGAGATCGGCGGCGTGCCCTCGCACGCCAGCCACTGGCTGCTGACCAAGGTGGCGCGCGGCGAATGGGGCTTCAAGGGCCTGATGGTGTCCGACTACTTCGGCGTCAAGGAACTGGTCACGCGCCACAAGCTGGTGGACAGCGACAAGGAGGCCGGCTACCGCGCCGTCAAGGCCGGCGTGGACATCGAGACCCCCGACCCGGGCGGCTACACCACGCTGGGCGAACTGGTGAAGGAGAAGCGCGTCTCCGTGGCGGAGATCGACGCGGTGGTGGCCCGCGTGCTGGAACTGAAGTTCCAGGCCGGCCTGTTCGAGAACCCCTACGCCGACGTGGCCAGCGCCGACAAGTTGACCGCCGCGCCGGACGCGGTGGCGCTGGCGCGCGAGGCGGCGCAACGCGCGGTGGTGCTGCTGAAGAACGACAAGGGATTGCTGCCGCTGAACCCGAAAAAGGTGGGCAAGCTGCTGCTGCTCGGCACCCACGCCAAGGACACGCCCATCGGCGGCTACTCGGACGTGCCGCGCCACGTGGTGTCCGTCTACGAGGGCCTGAAGGCCGAGAGCGAGGCGCAGGGCTTCGAACTGGCGTACGCCGAGGGCGTGCGCCTCACCGCCAGCCGCAGCTGGGGCGCGGACAAGATCGAGTTCACGCCGCCCGAGGTGAACGCGAAGCTGATCGCCGAGGCGGTGGAGGCGGCCAAATCGGCCGACACCATCGTCATGGTGCTGGGTGATAACGAACAGACCAGCCGCGAGGCCTGGGCCGACCAGCACCTGGGCGACCGCGTGGGCCTGGACATGCTGGGCCAGCAGAACGACCTGGCCAAGGCCATCTTCGACCTGGGCAAGCCCACCGTCGTGTTCCTGCTGAACGGCCGCCCCCTGTCGGTGAACCTGCTGGCCGAGCGCGCGCACGCGCTGGTGGAGGGCTGGTACCTGGGCCAGGAGACCGGCCACGCGGCGGCAGACATCCTGTTCGGCCGCGCCAACCCGGGCGGCAAGCTGCCGGTCTCCATCGCGCGCCACGTGGGCCAGTTGCCGATCTTCTACAACCACAAGCCGTCGGCGCGGCGCGGTTATATCGACGGCTCGACCAAGCCGCTCTACCCCTTCGGCTTTGGGCTCAGCTATACAAGCTTCGCGATCTCCGCGCCGCGGCTGGCCAGGGCCAGTATCCGCGCCGGCGAATCGACCAGGGTGGAAGTGGACGTGAGCAACACCGGCGCGCTGGCCGGCGACGAGGTGGTGCAGATCTACATCCGCGACGACGTCAGTTCCGTGACGCGGCCCGTGCTCGAGCTCAAGGCCTTCCGGCGCGTGACGCTGGCGCCGGGCGAGAAGCGCACGCTCGGCTTCGACATCAAGCCTTCCGACCTGTGGTTCTTCAACACCGACATGAAGCGCGTGGTGGAGCCGGGCTCGTTCACCATCCACGCCGGCCCGGACAGCGTAAACCTGAAATCGGCGAAGCTGATGGTGACGGCCTAATCCCGACGCCGCCCCGGTCACGCGGGGCGGCCCCGCCGGATGCGCGCGGGCCCCCGCCGTGCGCCGGCATCCATTGTGTTGGCCAGCCCACAGACAGGTCCGCCGCGACGGCGCATCCTGAGCGGATACTTCCGCTGCAAGGTGAACATCATGTTGCCCGTCACAAACTCAACCAGTGCGGCGAGCGCATCCGCCGTCCAGCCCGTCAATTCCACGACGGACACGGCGGCGCCCGCCGCCACCGCGGCGGCCGGCACGGCCGCCGCCTCCAAGGTCGACTTTTCCGACCTGGCGCAATTCCTGTCGTCGGTCGCGCTGAGCCGCCGGCAACTGCTGGAACTGCAGGGTTCCCTCTCCACCACACAGCCCACCGCCGCCGAGCTGGCCCTGCTGACCGAGGCGGCCGACAATCTGGCGCTGTCGTTCAACCAGTTGCCCGCCGCGTCGGTGGACCTGATCCCGCCGCTGGCGGACCAGGACGGCGGCGGCACCCTGGCCGAGCGGCTGGCCGAGGCGCTGCGCCGCGACGGCGCCGACACCACGCCGGGCGGACCGGTGTCCTCGACCACGCTGGCCGGCCTGGGCCTGACCCTGGGCGCGCTGGCGCCCGCCTCCGGCACCGATATCCTGAACGTCGACGCCAACGTGCTGCGCGCCGCCTTCGAGCTGGACCGCGACGGCACGCTGACCCTGCTGACGCGCACCACCGACGCCTTCAACACCCTGGGCAACGCCGCCGCCCGCCAGACCAGCGCCGCCGCCGCGCTGGCCGGCGACACGCCCACACCCGCCGACCTGCTACCGGAGACCCCGGCCTCGCAAACCCTGCTGGCCGACCTGGCGCTGCGCGACGCGCTGTCCGAATCGGCCACCACGCCCGCCGAGCTGCTGCGCCAGCAGCAACTGGCGGTCGCCCGGCAGGCCGCCGCCGAGCAGGCCGACGCCCGGCAGGAAACGCAGGCCGACCGCCTCGCCGCGGACCAGGCCGCGCGCGACCGCCAGCTCAACACCACGCGCGAGGAGGACCTGGCCGCGACCGCGCTGGCCGAGCGCATGGCGGCCGAGCGCCAGGCCGCCGCCGCCGGGCGGGAGGACGCCGCGCAGGACCGCGCCACGCTGGCCCAGCGCACCGAGACGCTGCGCCAGGAGCTGGACCGCGCCGCGCGCGGCGAATTGATCGAACAGGAACTCCAGTCGCGCCAGGAGGCGGCGCGGATCGCCACGGCGCAGGAATCCACGGCCACGCAAGCCGAGCTGCAGGCGCGCGCAAGGCTGCAAGCCGGCCAACAGCTCACCGCACTGGAAGACCGGCAAACGGCGGACCGCGCCACCACCGAAACACAGCAGGCCAATCGCGCCACGGCGGACCGCGTGAACGCCGCGGCGCGCGAGGCCGTTGGCGCCGAGGCCCAGCGCACGGAAACGCAAACCGTGCAGGACCGTATCACCGCCCAGCGCCTGGAGACCGAGGCCGCCAACGCCGGACGCCGGGAGGACACGCGATTGCAAGCAACGGCCACCGCCGAGGCGCGGGACGAGGCGACGACCGCCGCGCGCACCGAAGCGCAGCGCGTGGGCGACCAGCGCCTCGACACGCAGCGGCAAACCGCAGCAACGCAAGCGAACGCCCGCGCCGACACCGACGCGCAGGCGGAACGGGTGGAAGCCGAACGCGCCGCCACCGCGCAGCGCACCGCCACGCGGGCCGGCGCCCGCGCCACCGAGGACGCCCAGGCCGACCGCCTCGCAACCGAACGCCAGGGCGCCGCCACGCAAACCGCCGCGCGCGCGGCCACCGACGCGCAATCGGATCGCGCCATGGCCGATCGCCTGGCCACCGAACGTCAAACCGCCACGGCACAAGCCAGCACGCGCGTGGCGGCCGACGCGCAGGCGGATCGGGCCGAGGCCGACCGTCTCGCGGCCGAGCGCCAGAGCGCCGCCACGCAAACCACCGCGCGCGTGGCAGGCGACGCCCAGGCAGAGCGCGTCGCCGCGGACCGCACGGCGACCGATCGTGCGGCGACCGACCGGCTGACCGCCGAGCGCCAGGCCAACGCGCCCCAGGCCGCGCGCGCCGGCGAGGCCACCCTCGCCGACGACCGGCTGGCCGCCGAGCGGCTCAACGACACGCGCCGCGACGCGGCGGCGCAAGCCGGCACCCGCACGCAGGCGGAGATCGCCGATGACCGCCGGGCCGCCGAGACGCAAGCCAGCCGCGCAGCCACCGAGCGCCTGGCCGCTGCGCGCCGGTTGAACGCCGGCCAGGTCGACAACCAGGCGGCCGCCACGCTGGCCGAGCGCCAGGCGGCCGCCACCCAGGCGCAGGACCGGTTGCAAACCACCGCCCGCACCACCGCCCAGACCGAGGCGGCGCGCGCGGACCGGCAAGCTGCCTCGCTGGCGGCGGCCAACCGCGGCGCGGCGGACCGCGCCGCCGCCGAGCGCCAGCGACTGGCCACGCCGCCCGAGACCCAGGACGCCGCCGCGACGGCTGCGGCCCAGCGCGCGGCCGACGCGCGCATCGCGGCCGAGCAGCAGGCCGCGCGCGGCCTGACGGGCCTGGAACAGAACACCGCGCGCCAGGCCGACCTGGACCGGCAGGCGCGGCTGAACGCGGACACCGCCGCCGAGGCGCAGGCCGAGGCCAATGCCAGAGCGGCCGTGCAGGCGGCGGAAACGCAACGGGCCGCGCTGGCCAGCGCGGCCAACAATCCACAGGCGCCGACGGCGGCCAATCCCGCCGTGGCGGCCGCCATCGCCGCCTACAACACGGCCAACATCGCGGCCGCCAGCGGCCGTGCGCCGGCGCCCGCGCCGCGCGCGGACCGCGTGCCACCGGCGCCGCCGGTCACGCCGGTGCAGCCGGTCGATATCGCGGGCGGCGAGACCGGCCGCACGAAGCGCTAGGGGCCCCAGTCCGCCCGCCCGGGTCCACCCAGGCCCGTTCCGGCCATCCCGGGCCGCGCGGGCCGAGGCTTTGCAACACAACCACGCCGGCAGAGGCGCGCGCGCAACGCCGAGGTCGCCTCCGGCGGGAGAAACAGCCCGCCGGGGCCGTTTTCTGCAATAATTCCCCGTCGATTCCTACAGGCCACGCATGTCTTCAGCTGGCGATCTTGCCAAAAAACGCGCTTTCCTCCTGGGCTGCGCACTGCTCTGCGCCACCGCGCTGCCCCCGGCGCGCGCCCAAACTGCGCCGCGCACCATCCCTCTGCTATTGGGCGACGCGCTGGACGCGAAGGGCAAGCAAAAGCCGATGCTGGCCTGGCGCCGCAAGCTGTTCGACCAACTGGAACAAGAGCTTGGCGTCACCTTCGACATCAAGGTCTACCCGTGGCCGCGCGCCGAGCGCAACGCGCGCGAGGGCGCGGGCCTGATCTTCGGCCTACCCAAGACGCCCGAGCGCGAGCGCGCGCTGCGTTATTCGGACGCCGCCGCCAGCAACACGCTGTGGCTGGTCACGCGCAGCGACGCCACCTTCCCCTTCCAGAGGCTGTACGACCTGCGCGGCAAGACGGTGGGCGCGGTGCGCGGTTACAGCTACGGCGACGAGTTCGAACGCCAGCGCAACCGCCTGTTCCGCGTGGACGAGGACATCGCCTCGCGCGCGTCCCGGCTGCAGCGCCTGTTGCTGAAGCGGGTGGACGCGGTGCTGCTGTACCAGCCCAGCTGGGAGACGGCGCCGGAGATCGAGGCCAACATCCGCGGCTTCATCGCGCCCTATGCGCGGGAACTGGGCATCCCGCCGGCCGTCAGCCTGTCGGTGCTGCCGCATCCCGTGCAGGTTGAAAACGGCCAGCACTTCGCCATCGCGCCCGGCCAGGACGACGGCTTGATAGAACGTATCAACGCGGCGCTGGCGCGCCTGCGCAAGACGGTGGCGACCCGCTAAAACCGAAGGAAATGCGGAAAACGCGGTCCGGGAGAGTTTCGGCTTGCCCTGTCCCGCCGCGCGTGGGGATAATGCTCGCGCATATCGACGGCATATCGACCACAAGGAGATCAGATTGAATTTGAAAGTCACCAAGGGCGCACTGGCCCTGCTGGGCGCCATCAGCGCCATCCACGGCGCGGCGGCACAGGACGTCGTCAAGATCGGCCACAGCGGCCCGCTGTCCGGCCCGCAGGCCTTCTCCGGCAAGGACAATGAAAACGGCGCGCGCCTGGCGATCGAGGAATTGAACGCCAAGCCCATCACGGTGGGCGGCAAGAAGATCAAATTCGAACTGTTGTCCGAGGACGACCAGGGCGACCCGAAGGCGGGCGTGCAGGTGGCGCAGAAGTTCATCGACGGCGGCGTGAAATACGTGGCCGGCCCCTACAACTCGGGCGTGGCCATCCCCGCCTCGCGCGCCTACAACGACGCCGGCGTGCTGATCGCCACCGTCGCCACCAATCCCAAGATCACCCAGCAGGGCTACAAGGGCCTGTTCCGCGTGAACGCCAGCGACACCCAGCTCGGCTCGAAGATGGCGCTGTACGCGGCGCAGGAACTCAAGTTCAAGACCGTGGCCGTGATCGACGACCGCACCGCCTTCGGCCAGGGCGTGGCCGAGGAGTTCAAGAAGCAGGCCAAGGCCTCCGGCATGGCGGTGGCGGGCCACGAGTTCACCAACGACAAGGCCTTCGACTTCACCGCCATCCTCACCAAGCTGAAGGCGAAGAAGGTGGAGGCCATCTTCTTCGGCGGCTACGCGCCGCAGGGCGCGCCGATGGCGCGCCAGATGAAGCAGCTGGGCATCAACGCCAAGCTGCTGGGCGGCGACACCATCTGCACCGCCGAAATGGGCAAGCTGGGCGGCGACGCGGTGGGCGACAACGTGCTGTGCTCGCAGGGCGGCGCCATCCTGGACAAGGCCGCCGCCGGCCCGCGGTTCAAGGCCGCGTTCAAGAAGCGCTACAACCGCGACGCCGACGTCTACGCCGCCTCCTATTACGACGCGACGATGATGTACGCGCAGGCCATGCAGAAGGCCAATTCGACCGATCCGGCCAAGGTCGGCCCGGTCATCGCCGCCGGTTCCCACAAGGGCGTGGCGGGCACCTACGCCTTCGACGCCAAGGGCGACATGAAGGAGTCGCCGGTCACCATCTTCACCTTCAAGAACGGCGCGCCCGCGCCATTGACCAGCTACTGAAAAACGGAGGGCGGACCGGCGCGCCGCGTTGCGCGTGGTCCGCCCTGGTTGATGCCGCCGGTAAAGCCGCCTGGGCGGCGGCTTACCTACCGATCAGCGGCTCTTGTCCGTGCCCTGATCATCGCGCCGGGTCTGGGTGCCGTCGCTGCCCGACAGGCCGCTGTCCGAATCGCGATTGGCTTGGTTGCCCTGCTGGTTGCCCCGCTGTTGCTTGTCCTGCCGCTGGCTGCCCTGCTTGTCGCTTTGCTGGCTGCCCTGGTCGCTACCCTGGCGGCTGCCCTGGTTGCCGGTCTGCTGGTCCTGCTGCTTGTCCTGTTTATCCTGCTTGCCGGCCTGGTTGGCGGATTGCTGGTTCATCGACTGGTTGCGGTCTTGGTCATTGGTGGCCATGATGTATCTCCATTGTTGTGGTGGCCCCGCCGGCGGCGCGCCGGGTGTTGATTCCGGCGTCATCGCGCAACAGGGTGAAGCCATGGTAGACCCCGCGTGCCGGGGCGGGACATCGGCGCGCGACGCCCCGCGGTGTAAGACTTGTCCGGCAGCGCCTGCCAGGATGGATGACAGCGGGAAAGCGCGTCAAAAGTCCGCGTTGCGCGGCGCCGCGCGCCGGTCGCCCTGGACCAGCATCATGGGCGTGAATTCACGGACGCAGCCCACGGGCCGCGCCAGCACCTCCTCGATCAGTCCGGTCGGCAACCCCGCCAGCTCGGCGTAGGTCACCGCCGGGCCGGCGCCGAACGCCGCTCGGGTAAGCAAGGCCACCGAGACCTTTTCCGCCGTCATTTCATCTACACGCCGATTCATGCGTAAAAGTCTAAAACAGCGGCTTCGACACTGGCGCAAGATACACCTGGGCAAGGAAAGTTTTGTCGAAAAATCTTACACCCGGCGGCGCCAAGGGACCCGATCGGCGCTAAATCATTGAATCTAGGTAAGTTATTTTTCTGGCATGCAACTTGCTTGCATCATGGCATACACTTCGACCATGGAATCATCATGCGCATCCCGCCACTCAAAGCCATCGCCGCCGCCCTGTTCACCTGCTGCGCCGCCACCGCCGGCGCCGCCCCCATCACGTTCGACGGCCTGGCCGGCAGCGACATGGCCAACCAGGACTTCCAGTACACCGGCGCTTTCAGCGGGTTCAACGGCGGCGGCGTCGCCACGGTGCAGGACTATACGTTCACGGCCGCGGACACCATGTATTTCATTGGCCCCGGCTACACCGGCCACTACCAGGACGCGGGCAATCCATACAACGGCACCGACTATCTGATGGGCACGGCCTTCACCTTGCGCAGCGCGAGCTCGGCCCCCTTCTCGCTGAACGGCCTGGACCTTGGCGTATGGAGTGACTTCTCCAGCGCCAGCCTGACGCTCACCGGCACCTACGCCGGCGGCGGCACCTTCAGCAGCACCCTCGACCTGAGCAGCATGAACAGCCTCACCTTCGACGACGGCGACTTCACGCACTTCGCGCCGTCGCAGTTTAGCAACCTGGCGTCGCTGCAGTTCAGTTCCAACGCCATGTTCACGCTCGACAACCTCGACGTCGGCCCGAGCGCCGTGCCCGAGCCCGCCACCCTGGCGCTGATGGGCCTGGGCTTGGCCGGCATCGCGGCGGCCCGCCGCCGCCGCAAGTAACAGGCGGCGCGGAACAGCAAAGGGCGGCCGGTGGGGGCCGCCCTTTTTGCTTTCAGAACAAGCCGAGTTGCGTGCTCTCCGGCCGCGGCCTGGGCGCGGCGGACGCGGCCATCAACTCGGCGGGATACGGGGCCAGGAAGGCGCGCGCCATTTCCGGGTCGCGGCACCGCAGCCAGTCGTCATAGCTGTCCGCCGGCACGATCACCAGCGAGCGCTTCTCGTCGTCCCATTTATGGAAATGCCGCATCAGCAGGTGCTCGTCGGCGTTGATGGTGATCTGCGTGAAGGAATGGGTGAGGCGGCCGTCCGCCTCCTCCCACGCGCGCCAGATGCCGGCCACCGCGAACGGCGCGCCGTCCGCCATGCCGATGCCCCAGCGGGTGGAGCGCTTCTCCGTCTCGTACCTCGGCTCGTAGAAACGCTCCAGCGGCACCAGGCACAACTGGCTGGCGCGCCATGCGCTGGCGAAGGCGGGCTTCTCGCCCAGGGTTTCGGCGCGGGCGTTCACCGTGTTGCGCTTCTCCGCCGGGGTGCGGTAGCAGCGCTGCGGGATCATGCCGTAGGTCCCGAGCAGCGCGCGCCGGCCGCCGGAACGCGTGCCGACGATGATGGGCGCTTCATAGTCTTGCCAGGTCTCGTCCGGCCAATCGCCGCGCGGCGCCTCCACGTCGAAGAAATTCAGTCCGCGCCGCTTCACCGGCGAATAATTCACGCACATCCCGCCCTCCGGCGCATTCACACGAGCGCGTAGTGTACCTTACCGCCCCGCTCGCCGCGGGGGGCGGCGGGGCCGCTCACTTGGTCGTGAACCTGGTCAGCCACTGCAGGTTGGCCTCCCTGGACCAGCTCGCCGTGCCCGTGTTCCAACCGGCGTCCAGGCTGTACTGGCTGCCGACGCAATCGCCCCAGGCCCGCATGTAGCAGTGGTCCGCCGAGCCATCGGCCATCTGGCTGTTTTTGGCGATGATCCAGCCGCTGCCATTGGCGCTCAGGCAGGCGTAGGAGCCGGCCGGGCAGGTGAGCCCGGTGACGTTCTGCAGCGACGACTGGACCGGCGCCTGCGCGCCGCCGGCGAAATTATCGCGTTCGCCGTCAACCGCCCGCAGCCGGTCGCCGGGCAGGCTGCGGTTGCCGTCGGAGACGCAGGACGACAGGTTGTAGGTGGCGTAGACATTGCCCATGCCCATGCCGTAGGCGGCCTGCACGCGCGCGTCGAAGTTCTTGGCCAGCAGCGCCAGGATGGAGCCCTGGCTGAAGCCGCCCACCACGATGCCCTTGGAACAATCCGCCTTGGCGCGCGAGCACAGCTGGGCGACCGCGCTGGTGGCGCTGTTGGGGTTGAACACGCAGCTCGACTTCGCGCTCAACACCGGGCAGGTGCCGAACTGCGAGCTGGCGTATTCCACGGTCGCGGCGACGTAACCCTTGGCCGCCATCGCGTTCACGGCGGCCATGGCGGCCGCGTTGTTGTAGGTCTCGGAGGTGCCTACCAGGTAGATGAAGACGGGATAGGTCCCGCTGGCGGACGGTTCCACCGCCGAGATATTGAAACTGCTGGTGCAGCTTCCGCCGGCCGTGCCGGCGCCGTTGTAGGCGGCCGCGAAGGACGTGGTCTGGGCGCCGGCCGCGCCGCCTCCCAGGACCGACAATAAAAAGGCCGTGGCCGCGGCGAGCCGCCTCATGATGCTCATGGTCATCCGTGTCTCCGTAGAAGTTCGTGGGTGATGGCGCGCGGCCCGGGGCCGCGCGAAAGCCGGCCTTGTGGGCCCGGGGAGCGGGCCGCGATCAAACGCGGCCGCGGGTGGGTGGAGCGGGATACGCGCCGAAAACCATCATAGGCCAGGCGGCGCGACCGCCCGGGCCAAGCTGTTGACCCCGGGAGCCAATCTCGCGGGGACTTGGAACTACCGGTTCTGAAACCTGAATGGTTCATCCCGAAGGCCAATGTGACAGCGAGAAGCGTATAAGCGTATAAGCGTATAAGCGGCATCATCCTCAAATCCCGAGCATCTCGGCCAAATTTGATATATGATGATCATCATGAAATCGAAATCCGTCAACAAACCCGCCGTCGGCCGCAAGGAAGCCACGCGCGAGCGTATCCTGGAAGTGGCGGCTCGCGCCATCCGCCGCAGCGGCTACGGCGGCACGGGTGTAGCCGACATCATGAAGGAAGCCGGCCTTACGCACGGCGGCTTCTATGCCCACTTTGACTCGCGCGACGCCTTGCTGGCCGAGGCCGGGGACCGCGCCGGGGCCGAGACGGTGGCGCGGGGGGCCCGCTTGGCGGCCGCCGCGCCGCCAGGGCAGGCCTTGCAGGCCATAATGCATGCCTATTTGTCGCCCCAGCATATCGAGGCGATCGAGACTGGCTGCCCGTTTTCCGCGCTGTGTTCGGAAATGCCCCGCCAGGCGCCGGAAGTGCGGCGCGCCGCCACCATCCACATCAAGGAAATGATCGACCTGATCGCCCGCCAGTTGCCCGATTGGGGCCAGCCGCGGGCGCACGAGCAGGCAATGGCGCTGCTGTGCGCCCTGATCGGCACGACCATGGTTGCGCGCGCCGTGGACGACCCCGGGCTGTCGCAGGCTTTATGTGCAGCGACGCTGAAACATCTGGCCCCGGCAACTAGTTGAGGCTGCGCCGTCCACCCGTCAGCGATCGTTCATGTGCCGATAGGTGCCAGGCGTCGCGCCAGTCCAGGTGCGGAACGCCCGGTGGAATGACGACACTTCGCCGAAACCCAGCTCCAGCGCAATCTCGAGCATCGAGTCGTGCGAGTTGTTCAGGAGCTCGATCGCAAGGTCGCGCCGCAAATCATCTCTCACTTTTTTGAAAGACGTCCGTTCAGCTTCCAGCTTGCGGCACAAAGTTCGCGACGACATACGCAATGCCTCCGCGATCTCTTCGATATTCATATTACCGACGCCCGTCCTCATCAACTGTTCCCGCACCTGGTGCGTAACAAAGGAATCTTTAAAGGAGACGAATATCCAGTCTCTTGGCAGACGCGCGATGAAAGGCTTGACGTCGCGGGGAACGCGCTGGATCCGCAAGCTTAATTGGTCGCTATCGAGCACAATCTGGCTTGCGGGCTGGTTGAAAAATACCGGTCCCGGGAAAAGGTTCTGGAACTCTTGCGCATAAGGCGGACTATCGAACGCGAAATCGACCCTGAGCAACCTGACTTCACGTCCCACCAGCCATGACGCCAGCCCATGAATCACTTTGAGCACCATCTCGATCGCCATGGTTTTGCACCGTCTGCCGCCACGGGGTTCGTCGATAACAATGCGGCTGATATCCGGGCTATGGATAAGTTCCACTTGAAAATCATGGATCGCAAGCCGTAAGAACCGCGTATACCGATAGATGGCAACGCCCATCGTCGGCGCGTTAATGATGCTCAGCACGCCGAATTTCAGCGCGCCGCCCCTCACCGGATGGGACAAGAGTCGGGGAAGCTCGTCATCGTACTTCTCGGCGATGAGACGGTACAACGCGACGAACTGGTCTTCGGTAACGCGTCCACCCGGCTCCTTCAGAACAGCTTCCGCAATTCCAGCTTGTTGGCGAAGAAACGCGGCATCGTCGCCGGCGGCTTCGGCGGCATCGAGAAACGCATTAACGAATCCCGACGATAGTGTTAGCGCAAGCTGGCTCATGATGCCTTCCGTGGGGCTTCGGCTGCCATCCGCGCGAAAATCCGCACGGATAGGCGGATTTTACGCCTCAGACCGCCTCTGCCGGAAGATCCAGCCAAATCCGGTCGCATTGTTCCACAGGGCGCAGCCACGCCTCGACAAGAGGAAGCTCGTGGAAAATAAAGTACCGGGCCGCCACGATCTTGGCTTCAACAAAGCCGGACGAACGCCTCTCGCTATTTCCGGCTTGAATCGCGGCACGCGCCACGTCAAGCCAGATCCATCCCATTACCACATGGCCGAACGCCCTGAGGTAGGCTGTCGCGTTGGCTAATGCCTCCGGCGCGCTGCCGCTTGCCCATGCCAGGACAGTCGCGTGCTCAAGGCGCAGCAATGCGCCGCCCAGTTCGCTCGCCAGCGGCAGCAGCCGGTCCAGCTCCGACGCTGCCGCAACCGTTTCACGCATGCGCCGCAACAGCAAGCGGAAAGGCTCGCCATTTTCCATCACCACTTTGCGTCCAAGCAGATCCATCGCCTGGATACCGTGCGTGCCTTCGTGGATCATGTTGAGCCTGTTGTCGCGCCAATGCTGCTCGACCGGAAAATCGCGCGTATAACCGTAGCCGCCCAATACCTGGATCGCCATGCTATTGGCCTCCAGGCACCACTCGCTCGGCCAGCTTTTTGCAATCGGCGTCAGCATTTCCAGCAGGGCTTTCGCCTCCAGCGCCGCGCCGCCCGTACCGGTGTGCTCCTCGTCCACCAGGCGACTGCACAAGAGGCACAGGGCGACCGCCCCTTCGCCATAGCTTCTCTGCGCGACCAGCATGCGCCTGACATCGGGATGCCGCGCGATCAGCACCGGTTCCTGTGCCGCGTCTTTCCCCGCGCCGCGTCCAAGCTTGACTGGCCGCCCCTGCGGCCGCTGGAATGCGTAGTCCCGCGATTCCAGGTAGCCCGCCATCCCAAGCATCGCCGCCCCCAGGCCGACGTGGATGCGCGCCTCGTTCATCATGTGAAACATGTACGTCAACCCGAACCCCGCGTCGCCAACGCGGTATCCGACGGCGCCGCCGCCCTCGCCATAGTTGAGCAGGGTATTGACCGTGCCCCGGTAACCCAGCTTGTGGTTCAGCCCCGCCAGCGAGACATCGTTGCGCTCCCCGGTAAGGCGCCCATCCGCATCGACATTGAACTTGGGGACGATGAACAGCGAAATACCTTTGGTCCCCGCGGGCAAGCGCCCTTCCGGATCCGGAATCTTGGCGAGCACCAGGTGAACGATATTCTCGCCCATGGCATGCTCGCCCCCCGAAATCCACATTTTCCGGCCGCTGATGCGGTAACGCGGTCCGAGCGGATCGGACGCGTAGCCGTCGCCGTCGGGCACCGCGCGCGTGGCGATATCCGACAGGCTCGAACCGGCTTGCGGCTCGCTGAGATTCATCGTGCCGAACCACCGCCCCTCGAACTGCGGATGGGCGAACACGCGGCGCTGGCGCTCCGAACCATGGGCCATTAACAGATTGGCGTTCGCCACCGTGAGCATCGAATAACCCCGGATGCCGATGCTTGCCGCGCTAAAGAAACTGTTGGCGGCCATTTCGACGGTGCAAGGCAACTGCATGCCGCCGATGTCGGCATCCTGCGCGGCGGCCAGCATACCGGACTCCGCATAAGCCTTGCATGCCAATTCCGTGGCGGCGGGGAGGCTGACATGGGTCCCGTCGAAGTGGGGCTCCTCGGTATCGACCAGGCGGTTGAACGGCTCGAAGCGCTCCGCCGCCAGGCGTTCGCACAGATCCAGCACACCGGAAAATGTCTCGGGACCATGGTCGGCAAAACGCGGACGTTCGCAAAGACGATCGATTTCCAGCCAGTCATTCAGATAAAAGTCGAGCGTAGTCCGGATGGTGGCGTAGTCAATGGCCATCAGAACACCTCGAATAAAGCGGCGGCTCCCATACCGCCGCCAATACACATGGTCACAACCGCATACTTCGCCTTGCGGCGCCGTCCTTCCAGCAAGGCGTGGCCGACCAGCCGCGCGCCCGTCATGCCATAGGGATGGCCGATCGAAATGCCGCCGCCGTCGACGTTGTACAAGTCCGGGTCGATCCCGAGCGTATCGCGGCAGTACAGGGCCTGGCATGCGAAGGCTTCGTTCAGCTCCCACAAACCGATATCGCTGACCTTTAATCCATGCCGTTTCAACAGCTTGGGAATGGCGTACAGCGGTCCAATTCCCATTTCCTCGGGTGCGCATCCGGCGACCGCCATGCCGCGATACACCCCGAGTGGCTCAAGCCCCCGGCGCTCGGCCAGCGCGCGGTCCATCACCACGCATGCCGATGCGCCATCGGAAAGCTGGCTGGAATTACCCGCCGTGATGACCCCTCCCTCGGTCACCGGCTTGAGCGCTTCAAGTCCTGCAAGCGTCGTGTCCGGCCGATTTCCCTCATCCCTGGATAAGGTGACGGCCTGGTGGGAGACGGCGCCGGTGGTTTTATCCACCACCGCCATCGTTGCGCTGATCGGCACGATTTCGGCGTCGAACCGGCCCGCTTGCTGTGCGGCTGCCGTACGGCGCTGGGACTCGAGGGAATAGCGGTCCTGCGCCGCGCGCGAAATCGCATACTTTCGCGCTACGAACTCCGCGGTTTGCAGCATGGGCATGTACGCGTGCGGCGCGCGCAGGATGACATTGTCATCCTTGTCGCGCATCGCCCAGTCGAAGTAAGGTGTCTGCACAGCGGAGATATTCTCCTGTCCGCCAGCCACGACGACGTCCATCCCGTCGACCATCACCTGTTTGGCGGCGGTCGCCACCGCCATCAGTCCGGAAGCGCACTGGCGGTCCATGGTCTGTCCCGCCACGCTGGCCGGCAGGCCCGCGGCGATCGCGCCAAGGCGCGCCACGTTCATGCCGGCCGTGCCGCCATTGAGCACCGAGCCGATGACGGCGTCTTCGATCTCCGCCGGATCGACCCCGGCGCGTTGCACGGCGTGTGATATCGCATGGCCGAGCAGCGTCGGGGATTTGATATTGTTCAGTGCTCCGCGGTATGCCCGTCCAATCGGCGTGCGCGCGGTGGAAACGATTACTGCTTCTCTCATGATTCTCTCCAAGGAATGTGTTATGCGGTGCGCGCCCACTTGCTCAACGGAGCGCGCGTTTCAACGAGCCGCGTGAGCAGGGACGACGGGGTCCAGTATCCAAACGCGTCGCCGCGCAGGTCCGCATAATGGCGCAGGCGCTCCGCGATCTTGGCCAGGCCGATCTGTTCCGCCATGAACATCGGCCCGCCGCGATGGTCGGGGAATCCATAGCCGGCGGTCCAGACGACGTCGATATCGCCGGGACGGTAGGCGATGCCCTCGTCCAGGATGCGAAGCCCTTCATTGATGAGCGGATAAAACAGCCTCTCGACTATCTCCTCGCCGGTGATATCGTCGCGGCGGGCAATGCCATGCGATTCGCCGAGGGCGCGGGCGACCGCGGAAAATTCGGGATCGGGGATGGGCGTGCGTCCGTCATACCGGTAATGACCGGCGCCGGTCTTCTGCCCATACCGTCCCAGCTCGAACAGTTTGCGGACCACGGCCCGGTAACCCGGATCGGCCGGCAGTTCGCCGGCTTTCGCGCGTTCGATGACCACCTTCGCGCCCACATCCACGCCCGCCATGTCGAGCATCCGGCACGGCCCCATGGCCATGCCGAGCGACTCGGCGGCGGCATCGACCCGCTCCGGATCGGCGCCTTCCATCAGCAGGAACTCCGCTTCGCGCAAATACACTTCCAGCATGCGGTTGCCGATAAAGCCGAAACATACGCCCGAGACAACCGCGGTCTTGCCGATGGCTTTCGCCAGCCTCATCACGGTGGCGAGGACCTCCGGGGCGGTATCGTCGGCGCGCACGACCTCCAGCAGCCGCATCACGTTCGCGGGACTGAAGAAATGCATGCCAAGCACCCGTTCGGGACGGCCGGCCGCGCGGGCCAGCAAATTGACATCCAGCGTGGACGTGTTGGTGGCGATAATCGCGGCTGGCTTTGCGACACGTCCGATCTGCGCGCAGACCTGCATCTTGAGTTCGAGGTCTTCGAAAACCGCTTCGATGATGAGATCGCAATCCGCGAGCGCGGTGTATTCCAGCGCGCCTGTCAGCAGGCCCATACGCTGCTCGACCTGTTCCGCGGTCAGTTTGCCTTTGGCGGCACTGGCCGCGTAATTCTTGCGAATAAGATCCAGGCCACGCTGCAACGCGGCCTCTGTCGTGTCGAGCAGCACCGTGGGAATGTTTGCGTTGGCGAAGTTCATCGCAATGCCGCCGCCCATCGTGCCGGCGCCGACGATGCCCACCTTACCGATCGCCCGAAGCGCCGAACTCTCCGACAGGTCGGGAATCCTGGCCGCTTCGCGCTCGGCGAAGAAGAGATGGCGCAGGCACTTCGATGCTGTCGAGCCGAGCAGCGCGGCGAATTCACGCGCCTCGACCTGTTCCCCCTCCGCGAAGGTCCGCTCGACGGCGGCCTCCACGCAGCGCACTATTGCCGCGCGGGCGGGGTATTGGGGCTTGCCGCCGGCCTCGGTGAAGTACCGCGCGAAGCCATCGACGGGCGGGGACGGCGCCGCCAGGGCGCTCGTTCTCCGCAACGCCGCGCGGCTTTCAACCAGGCGCTGGGCGCATGCCTTTCCGGCCGCGCGCGCTTCACCTTCGCAGACCTCGTCAATCAAGCCGTCCCGCAGCGCCTTCGTTGCCGCAACCATGGCGCCACTCAACATCATATCGAGCGCCGTGCCGGCGCCCGCCAGGCGCGGCAAACGCTGCGTTCCCAGCGATCCAGGCAGCAATCCCAGCTTGACTTCTGGCAGGCCAAGTCTGGTGGCCCTCTCCGCCACCCGCCAGTGGCACGCCATGGCGAGTTCGAGTCCGGCGCCCAATACCGTCCCATGCAATGCGGCGATAACCGGTCTTTCAGAAGCCTCGATGCGCGCCAACAACCGGTTGTATGCCTGGGGATTGAAATCACTGCTTTCGAACCAGGAGATATCGGCCCCGGCGACGAAGGTGCGCCCCGCGCAGTAGATCACCAGCGCATCAAGGCTGCCGCGCCCCTCGAACTCGGCGAACGACTCCTCGAGCGCGGCGACAACGCGTGGGGAAATCGCGTTCACCGGGCGGTTATCGATGCGGATCAGCCCTATGCTGCCTTCCTGTACAAATGTAACGGGAGAATTCATTTTGTGGTTCCACATTTAAAGGTAAGTCACTGCCGATGGCCTACATCCAGGCAAGCACCTGGCCGCCATCCACGGGAATCGACACGCCGGTCATGTAGCGCCCCGCTTCGGACGCCAGAAGCAGCGAAACGCCGTCAAGGTCTTCAGGCCTGCCGAAACGCTTCATGGGAGTTCTCCTGATTAACGCTTGCTCGAATGCCTTCAAGCTTTCCTGCATATCGGTTTCGATATTTCCCGGGCAAATCGCATTCACCCTGATCCCTTTCGACGCGAGCTCGAGGGCCATCACCTCGGTCATTTGAATCAGCGCCGCCTTGGACGCGCCATAGCTGGAGAGCATGCCACCCGCCCGCAGGCCCGCCGTCGACGCGATATTAATGATGACGCCGCTTCCGCGCATGGCCATGCGGCGGGCCGCTTCCTGCGCCACCAGCATCGCGCCTTTCAGATTCGTGTCGAAAACGCGCGCGATTTCGGACTCTTCCTGCTCGAGGAATGGCTTTTGATAGATGATCCCCGAGTTGTTATAGAGGACGTCGATCCCGGCGCCGAAGTGGCTCTCCGCTTCCTGGAATGCGGCCGCGATGGATGCGCTCTCCGTCACGTCGAGATACACGCCCAGCGCGGGATGGCCCTGAAGGCGCAGCTCAGCGACGGCCTTGTCTATCCTGTCCCGGCGCCGGGCGGCCAGCACGACCTTCGCGCCCGCCTGCGCGTACACCTTCGCGATATGCAAGCCGATGCCGCTGGAAGCACCGGTGATCAATACAACTTTCCCGGACAAGCCAAAGAGGGCTTCGATATCCATAAGATTGGTAATTCCCTGAACGATGTGACTGCCACCCCGGCGTGAACATCGGCCGGGTTTCCTTAAGCCTTGGGCTTGAAACGACTATAAGGGAGCGTCCCGGGCGTGTCATTGGCAATGGGCGCCGTGCCATTGACAAAATCCGCCACACGGCGCCCCGGCGCCGCGACCGTCAGACCCGTTCCAGGCAGAGCGCGATCCCCTGGCCGCCGCCGATGCACAGGGACACCACCGCCTTGCGCGTGCCGGTGCGCCGGAGCGCGTGCGCCACCTTCGTGGTCAGGATGGCGCCCGTGGCACCGATCGGATGGCCGTGCGCGATGGCGCCACCATCGACATTGAACTTCGACGGGTCGATCTTCAACTCGTCGCGCACCGCGATCGCGATCGCCGCGAACGCCTCGTTGACTTCGAAGCGATCCACCTCGTCCACCGTCCAGCCGGCGCGCTCGAGCGCCTGGCGAATCGCCGGCAACGGCCCCAATCCGAAGTATCCCGGCTCGACCCCGGCCACCCCGATGCCGCGCACCACCAGCATCGCTTCCAGGCCGTGTTCGCGCGCCACGCCGGCATCGCAGACGATCATCGCGGCCGCGCCCGCATTGACCCCGGGAGCGTTGCCCGCGGTGATGGTCCCGTCGGGGCGGAAGGCCGGTTTGAGCCTGGCGAGCGTGGCCTCCGTGGTATCCGGCCGGACCGACTCGTCCGCCGCGAAACTGGCGACGACGCCCTTGGCCCCCTTCAGGGACAACGCTTCAATCTCCGCGTCCAGCCAGCCGGCCGCCTGCGCCGCCGCGAAGCGCTGCTGGCTCTGCGCCGCGAACAGATCCTGTGCCTCGCGGGAGATGGCGAACTTCTGGACCAGGTCTTCCGTGTGCCAGCCCGAGTGCTTGCCCGAGAACGCGTCGTTCAAGCCATCCGCAAGGATCGCGTCGATCGCCTCCGCATTGCCCATGCGCGCCCCGGAGCGCATGGACGGCAGCAGATACGGCGCGCGCTCCATGTTTTCCATGCCGCCGGCGATGACGATGCGCGAGAGCCCGCTGGCGACTTCGGCATAAGCGGTGGCGACCGCCTGGGCGCCGGAACCGCACACCCGGTTGACCGTCATCGCGGGCACGCCGACTGGCAGTCCGCCATGGATGGCCGCCTGGCGCGCGATATTCATGCCGTTACCGGCTTGCACCACGTTCCCCATCACCACGCCGTCGACCAGCGCCGGGTCCAGCCCGGAACGGCGCACGGCCGCGGCGATGGCGTGCGCTCCCAGCGCCGCGGCCGGTGTGCCTTTCAGCGAGCCGCCAAAGCCGCCGATGGCGGTACGGACGGGGGAACAGATAACGATCTCTTTGCTCATGTTGATATCTCCTGGTTCAGAAACGTAACGATAGGCGGCATGTCCCATCGAGGATGGAGGCAAACCGCGGGGGGAATGGCATGCGGCCGCGCCGGGCAGGGCGCGCACTCATGCCGTGGGCAGCGCGTGTCCCTTGAACTGTTCGCGGATGCGGTTCTTCAATACCTTGCCGGTGGCCCCGATCGGCAGCGCCTCGACAAAGGCGACGTCGTCCGGCGTCCACCATTTGGCGATTTTTCCTTCATAGAACTTGATCAATTCTTCCCTGCCGACCTGGGCGCCCGGCTTCCTCACCACGACCAGCAGGGGGCGTTCGTCCCACTTCGGATGGAACACGCCGATGCAGGCGGCCTGCTGCACCGCCGGATGCGCCATCGCGATGTTTTCCAGGTCGATCGAACCGATCCACTCGCCGCCGGACTTGATCACATCCTTGCTGCGGTCGGTGATCTGCATATAGCCGTCGGGGGAAATCGTGGCCACGTCGCCAGTCGGGAACCAGCCATCGACGAGCGCGTCGCCACCCTCGTTTTTGAAGTAGCCGCTGGCGATCCAGTGCCCCTTCACCAGCAGGTCGCCGCGGGTCTTGCCGTCCCACGGCGCTTCCCCGCCGTCATCGCCGACAATCTTCATGTCGACGCCGAAAACCACACTGCCCTGCTTTTCCAGCATGGCCTGTTGCTCTTCCTCCGGCAGGTCCAGGTGATGGCGCTGCAACGTGCAGGTCGTCCCCAGCGGCGACGTTTCCGTCATGCCCCAGCCATGCGTGACCTCGACGCCGTAGCGATGGCGGAAGGTTTGCAGCATCGCGGGCGGGCATGCGGCCCCGCCGATGGACGTGCGCTTGAAGGTGGAAAAGCCGAGATTGTTCTCGCCGACATAGGTCAGCAATCCGAGCCACACGGTCGGGACGCCGGCGGAAAACGTGACGCCTTCCTGTTCGAGCAGTTCATAGACCGATTTGCCGTCCAGCGCGGCGCCGGGGAGCACCATCTTGGCGCCGGTCAGCGGCAACGCGTAGGGCAGGCCCCACGCGTTGACGTGGAACATCGGCACCACCGGCATGACGACGTCGCGCGCCGAGACATTCAATCCATCCGGGATCGTCAAGCCATAGGAATGCAGCACGGTCGAGCGGTGCGAGTACAGCACGCCTTTCGGATTGCCGGTCGTGCCCGAGGTGTAGCACAGGCTCGAGGCGGAGTGCTCGTCGAACAGCGGCCATGCGTACTGGTCGGAGTGGGCGCCGATCAAGTCTTCGTAGCACAGCAGGTTGGGGACCTTGCTGGCGGCCGGCATGCGCTCGCGGTCGCACATCATCACGAAACCCTTGACTGTCGGGCAGTGCGCGGCGAACGTCTCGACCAGCGGCAGGAAGGTGGTGTCGAAGAACAGGTACTGGTCTTCCGCATGGTTGGCGATGTACGCGATCTGGTCAGGGTGCAAGCGTGGATTGAGGGTATGCATGACCGCGCCAAAACCGGAAATGGCGTAATACAGTTCCAGATGCCGGTATCCGTTCCATGCCAGGGTGGCGACACGGTCCCCCATCTTCACACCCAGGCCGCCGAGGGCGTTGGCCATCCGCCGCGCGCGCCTGTGGCAATCGCGGTAGGTGTAACGGTGGATATCCCCCTCGACACGCCGCGACACGATCTCGTTGGCGCCGAAATAGCGGTCGGCATGCTGAATGATGCTGGAAATGAGCAAAGGCTGGCTCATCATCTGCCCCATCACGGGGCTCTTCGGGTAGTGCGACATTGCTTCTCCTGTTTGCGATTGGTTATTGGCCCGACTCTTCGGCGGCCGAAAGCTCCAGCATGGCCGGCCTCCCGGGGGGGCGCGCCGCGCCGGGCGCGGCCGGCGCGGGCGGAAGCTCTGCCATCGGTCCGCCGGCGCCATCCAGCTTGAACACGGAGACGGCCCGCTCCAGCTTCACCGCCTGCTCCCGCATGTTTTCGGATGCGTTAGCCGAGTGGTGCACCAGCGCCGCGTTCTGCTGCGTCATCTGGTCCATCTGCGAGATGGCCCGGTTCACTTCCTCGATGCCCAGGCTCTGGTCCCGGCTCGCCGCGGTGATCTCCCCCGTGATGTCGGCCACATGCCTGACCGAGGCCACGATGTCGTTCATCGTCTCGCCCGCCTCGTCCACCAGCTTGCTCCCGGCATCGATCCTTCCCCCCGCGTCGCCGATCAAGGCCTTGATTTCCCTGGCCGCGCCCGCCGAGCGCTGCGCCAGGTTGCGCACTTCCGCCGCCACCACCGCGAAACCGCGGCCCTGCTCCCCGGCCCGCGCCGCTTCCACCGCCGCGTTCAGCGCCAGGATGTTGGTCTGGAACGCGATACCGTCGATCACGCCGATGATGTCGGCGATCCTGCGCGAGCTCTCCCTGATCGATTCCATCGTTTCGACCACCCGTCCCACCACCCGCCCCCCCTTCAGCGCATGGTCCGACGCCGACAGCACCAGTTGGTTCGCCCGCCGCGCATTTTCGGCATTCCGCTTCACGGTCTGCGTCAGCTGTTCCATCGACGCAGCCGTCTGTTCCAGCGAGCTGGCCTGCGACTCCGTGCGCGCCGACAGGTCCGCGTTGCCGCGGGCGATGTCCCGGGTGGCGGCGCCGATGGATTCCGTGCCGCCGCGGACATTGCCGACCAGTTCGGCCAGGCTGCCATTCATCTGGCGCAGCGCGGCGAACAATTGGCCGATCTCGTCCCGGCCGCGCCCGTCGATGCGCGACGTCAGGTCGCCCATGGCGACGCGGGCCGTCACTTCCACCGCTTCACGCAACGGCGTCGTGATGCCATGGATGACCCACCATGCCCCCGCGCCGCACAACAACACCGCGACGCCGGTCATCAGGAAGATCAGCAGGCGCGCCTGTTCCTGGACGCGCTTGCCATCCTCGGCCGCCCGCATGGCGTAGGTCTGGTTGAGCGCAATGAGCGCATCGAACTGGGCCTGTATCGTTTCGCTCAGCCGGCGCACCGGGCCGTCAATACCCGTGAAGTCCTTCATGCCGAGCTGCATGCGCCGCCAGTCGCGCTCGCCGGCCAGGCGTTTGAGGACGTTGATCGCCGCCGCATTGGCCTCCAGGTACGCTTTCCAGTCCGATTGCAGCGACTGCCACTTTTCGCGTTCTTCCGCCGTCTTGGGCAGATTGGCGTAGTGGTTGAAGTAGGCCTGCGCCTGCATGTCGGCATCGAGCTTGGTCTTGAGCACGTCCGCGAAGAATGCGCCCCCCTCCTGCACGGCGACCGCCTCGTCCCGCGCCGAATCGTAGGAGGCCGCGTCGAAGCCCATGGCATTCCTGTTTTCCGAGATCGATACCAGCTGCCAGGTTCGCATGCGCATCAGGTTAAGAATGGAGGGAAGACGTTCCCCGCTGAGACCGCTAAGTTGTTCGCCGACGCTGCGCGCGGCCAGCCATCCCGATGTCGCGACGACCAATAGCAACAGGATGGCGGCGCCGGAAAACACCACCAGCTTTAACCTGATCGACAAATCGCGCATATGAGTTCTCCCCGCCGTTCATTCACTGAGCTGGAAACCACGCGCTGCCTTCGACGCGGCTTCGGACACCTTGCGCCGCGGCGCTGCGCGCGGCATCAGGATCGCCACCAACGCGGGCAGCATGACAATCGCGCCGATCATGTTCCACAGGAACATGAACGCCAGCAGCAATCCCATGTCCGCCTGGAACTTGATATCCGAGAAGACCCAGGTCATGACCCCCAGGGCCAGCATCACCCCGGTCACCGCGATGGCGGTGCCGGTGGTCTTGAGCGTTTCGAAATACGCGTTCCCGAGCGTGTAGCCCCGCTCGAGGAAGTGTTCGAGACGGTTGTAGATGTAGATGCCGTAGTCGACGCCGATCCCGACACCGAGCGCGATCACCGGCAAGGTGGCGACCTTCACGCCGAGTCCGAGCTGCGCCATGATCGCCTCGCACAGGACCGAGGTGACATACAAGGGCAGCATGACGGCGAGCGTGACGCGCCAGCTCTTGAACTCCCACCAGACCAGCAAGGCCACGATCCCGTAGACCAGCAGCAGCATCTGCACTTCGGCTTGCTTGATGACGATATTGGTCGCCGCTTCGATACCGGCATTGCCGCCGGCCAGCACGAATCGCGCGTCCTCGCTGTCGTGCTCGGCCGCAAACCGCTCGGCCGCCCGCACCACCCGCGAGAGCGTCTCCGCCTTGTGGTCGGACAGGAACAGCATCACCGGCACCATCGAGCAATCGTTGTTGTAAAGCTCCGAAGGCAGCGACTTGTGCGCCGCGTTGCTGATGTAGCGGTCGCGCGTGATCGCGGCCCATTTCAAGTTGCCGCCGTTGCTGCCCGCGATCATTTTCTTCATGCCGGTAAACAGCGAGGCGCTCGATTCGACGCCGTCCAGGTTCTCCATTTCCCACTGCAGCCGCTCGACCGCCGCGGCCACCGGATAGGACCCGCATTCGCCCGGTTTGGTCGTGACCATGACCACAAACACATCCGGGCTGGTCGAATAATGCGACACCGTGAAGGCATTGTCCTGGTTGTAGCGCGAGGTGCTGCGCAATTCCGGCGCGCCGGGATCGAGGTCGCCGATTTTCAGGTCGCGGCTGAAATGCCAGGCCGTGCCGAGGATCACTAGCGCGAGCACGGCGACCGCTCGCGCGATACGCGGCTCGGTGACGCGCGACAGCGCGCGCGCGACCCGGTGCCGGCTGCGCGCCTTGCGCTCCTGCTTGCGCAGGCAGGCCGGCGAAACGCCGACATACGACATCAATACCGGAAGCAGGAACATCTTGGTCAGGATGATCACGAACACGCCGACGCTGGCGCCTATCCCCAGTTCGCGGATCACCCCGATGTCGATCACCAGCAGCGTCGAAAAACCGACGACATCGCACAGCAGGGCCACCGTGCCGGGAATGAAGAGCAGCCGGAAGGTGGCCTTGGCGGCCTCCATCTTCGAACGCCCGTTATGCACCTCGGATGCCATGGTGTTGATGTTTTGCACCGCATGGCTGACGCCGATGGCGAAGGTCAGGAAGGGAACCAGGATCGAATACGGGTTCAGGCCGAAGCCGAGCAGGCTCACGATGCCCATCTGCCAGATCACCGCCAGGCTGCAGCACAGGATGGTGATGGCCGTGCTGCGCAGGCAGCGCGAGTAGGCATAGAGCAGCGCGCAAGCCAGGGCGAAGGTGATCGCGAAGAACAGGGTGATCGCGCGCGCGCCGTGGATCAAGTCGCCGACGACCTTGGCGAAGCCGGTGATGTGAATCTTGATATGACCGGTCTCATACTTTTGCCGGATCAGCGTTTCGATGCGCTCGGAGAGTTGGCCATAGTCGAGCTTCTCGCCGGTCTGGGGATCGGATTCGAGCAAGGGCGCCATGATGATCGCCGAGCGGTGATCGTTGGCCACCAGGCTGCCGATGCGGCCGGAGCGGACCACGTTGGTTTTCACCTGCTCGAGCTTTTCCGGCGAGCCGCCCAGACCTTCGGGAATGATATGCCCGGCCGTCATCCCCTCTTCCGTCACCTCGTACCACATGACGTTTGCCGTCCACAGCGATTTCAGGTTGCCGCGGTCGACTCCGGGAATGTAGAACACTTCGTCGGTGATCTTCCGCAAGGTTTCCAGATACGCCGGGTCATAGATATCGCCCCGCGTGTTCTCGACCGCGATGCGCACGACGTTGCCGAGCGGGCGCAGCTCGTTTTCGAACTTGAGGTAGTTCGCGATGTACGCATGCGACGCCGGGATCATGTTCTGAAAACTGGCGTCCGGCTTCAACTTCAGCATCTGGACAGCGAAGAAAATCGATACCACCAGGAAGAGCAGGATCACCTTGAGGCGATGGCCGAACAGGACCGGTTCGACAAGGCCTTCCATCCTGCCCGTGCCCCGATGCATGGCGAGGTCTTCCGCGTCCCGCGGGGCTGCCGCTTTTCGGTTCATGGCTGCCTCGTCTTGGTGGGGCTGTTCATGGACACGATCCGTGTCCCCTTCTCGCCGGCGACGATGAACGCGTCGTTGTCGATCGGAGCGAAGGCGGCGACCGACATGCCCGCGTTGCCCGTCGCCGGCTTGAAGCCTTGTCCCTGCTCGTCGCCGAGCAGGATCCGGCCGTCGTAGGTCAGCAAGGCGATTCGGCCGTCCGGCAACATGCGGCCGGAAACCACCGGCTTCGTCTCTTCCACCGGGACACGGCGCCAACTCGAACCGCTGGCGGTCGAACGGAAAACGTTTCCGCCAAAGCCAAAGGCGATCAGCGTTTCCCTATCCCCGCCCCGCTCCAGGCCAAGCACGCCGTACAGTTGTCCCGCGTAGCCGGTATCGAGCGTGGTCCACGAGGCGCCGCCGTCGGCGGATCGATAGACTTTTCCCGCTTCGCCCGCGATCAGCAGCGCGCCCTTGTCGGTGGCCGAGATCGCGTTGAGATGCAGGCCGTCGGGATTGGCGATGCGCCCGCCCCACAGCGCCCAGGTCCGGCCGCCATCGGCGGTATGGAAAAGCTGCCCGAAAGAGCCGACGGCGATGCCCTCCGATTCATCCTTGAACCACACATCGAACAAGGGCCGCGACGGACCGAACTTGGCGCCGGCCTGTGCGTCTTCGAGCGCCCGTTCGGCGGCCTGCAATGCCGCGGCCGGCTGTCCGCCCGCGCCGTCCGCGGAAGCGTCCCGCGTGTCCCGCGCATCCTTTTCCCGCTTTTGCGCGGCGGCCAGCACGAGGGCGTTGGCCGTGTTGCCGTCGAACTGCTTGGTCCAGCGCGCGCCGCCGTCTTCACTGCGAAGTATCACGCCGTCGTGGCCAACCGCCCAGCCTTTTGCCGGCGTCGGGAAATGGACCGCGGTCAGGGTCACGGACACGGGGACCGCGGCTTGCCGCCAGGTTTTTCCGTTCGTATCGGAATAGAGAATGATGCCGTGCTCGCCGACGGCGACGACCCGGTTGCCGGCACGGGCGACGTCCACCATCATCGCGCCGGACGCTTTCGGCGCCAGGTAAGCGGGGGTATCCAGGCGGTCTTTGCCGGCATGCGCCAGCAGCGGCGCCGCCAGTGCGATGCAGGCGAGCAGACGCCGTCTTGTGCGGCCAGTCTTTGCCAAAGTTGTATGAATCATGACGTTTCTTCTTTGCTTCTTTATCAGGGCGGCCGGGCACGGCGGGCCATGAGCGGTGCCCGCAAGGGAGCGACGGGGTCACCGGCCGGTGCCCCGCCGGCAAGCCAACTAGTTCGCGAAGCGGCGCATCGCGTCGACGGAGAACGAGCTCAGGTCGAACTCCACGTGGTACTTGAACGGCTTGCTCGCGTTGACCAGGGAACTGACCAGATAGCGGCGCGCCTGCAGGTCATAGATGACATCGCAAGCGGGCCCGTACGCCGGCGCGGCGCTATACTGCAGGCCATGCATCTCGTGGACGCGCCACAATTCCCCGCGGCCATCGAAGTTGTCGGCATGGACGAGCGCCCAGCTGTCTTCATCGATGTAAAACACCCGCTTGGAATAGACATGGCGTTTGCCCGGCTTGAGCGTCGCCTCCACCACCCAGACGCGATGCATTTCATACCGCACCAGATCCTGGTTCATGTGCCCGGGCCTGACGATGTCGGTCGGCTTGACTTGTTTGGCGATCAGCCGGTTGTTGTTGTAGGAAACGATCATCTCCTTCTTGCCAATCAGTTTCCAGTCAAAACGGTCCGGCGCGCCGTTGAAGCCGTCGAAATCGTCTTGTGTCGCCAACCCGTCGGAACCGATCGCCGGTGAATCGTAGGAGACATCCGGCGCGCGCATGACACGACGCGAGCCCGGGTTGTAAGTCCAGACGAGCCGCTGCTCCTTGACCTGGTCGAGCGGTTCATAGTCCAGCAATGCCGTGCCCGCCTGGCTGGACGGCGCGGTGTCGGTTCGCATGTAGTACATCAGCCGGTTCGGTTCCGCGTTCTTCACTTTCGAGGCCATGGCGATGTGTTCGATACGCACCACCGGCGTGAAGGCGCCGTTGGCCTGTACCGGCAGCAGGGAGGTGTAACGGATAAAGCTCCCCCCGCGATGGCGCGTCATGTGATTCCAGATGGCTTCCACGCCGCTTTTCGGCATCGGGAACGGCACCGAGGAATTTTTCACATTGAGGATCCCGTTGCCGCCCTCGGCCAAGGCCGCCTTGCCGGCCTCTGCCTTGATATGGTCGTACTCGCTCTGCTCCAGCGCCGCGGTGCGGTGACTCGGATAGACCAGCATCTTGTACTCCGGGAACCGCTTCAACATCTCGATCTGGCCGGCCGTCAGCTTGCCCTGATATTGTTGCAGGTTGGCCGCCGTGATCGTATACAGCGGCTTTTCCTTGGGGAACGGATCGGCATACACTTCCTTCGGATCGACACCGGGAGGAATTGTTGGCAACCCGCCGTCCCAGGCGGGAATGGTGCCGTCCTTGTTGCCCGCCTTTTCCGCGCCCATCGGGGTCAGGTCCTTGCCCAGGCGTTCGAGTTCCTGCGCCGTCATCGTGGCGCCCGCGCCGCCGGCGCCGGCCACCAGAGCGGCGACCAAGGTCAGCGAAAATAGTGATTTGGTTTTCATTCCAGTATCTCCTTGGTGCTTAGAAATTGATGCCGGCAACCACCGAGTAGCGATCGCGGTCGTGGAAAATGTCGTACTTGGCGCTGCGCTTGTGGCCCGTATAGCTGAAGTCGACGTAATACTGCGTGTTGTATTCCGCGCGCACGGCCAGCCCGAGAATTTGCTTGTCCTCGACGAAGGTGCCGTCGGCGGAATAGCCTTTCACGTCGTGCGACCAGAACAGTCGCGGCTTCAGGTTGACGCCCGCGAAGACATTCGGATAGCTCAACTCGGCCTGCAACCGGTATCCCCAAGCGTTGCTGGTCGCGAATCCCTTGTTCTCGCAATGGTCCGGATTGGGATTGCCGGTGAATGCGCACGGGATCGTTGCCGTTTGCGCCAGGCCGAAGACCGAGGCGCGTCCGTAGCGAGTCGACGTGTTGGGGTCGCCGATGCCCGACCAGTGCTGATAGGCGACTTCGCCGACCAGGGTCAGCGATTCGGCGGCCGCCATGCGCGGGAAGATCTTGACGGTCGATACCTGCAGCTGCGTCTTGTTCTTCAGATCGTAGCCACGCGCCGCGCCGCCGGCGGCGAGGCTCGCCTGCGGGCCCGCGCCCATGACAAAGCCGGCCAGCAGGTCCGTGGAGTTGATCTGGACCGGCAAATCCCTGGTGCGGCTCCCCTCGCCGAACAGCGACCAGCCGCCCACGACGGTCGAGGCGCTCACGCCGAAGACCTTGGTGTTGCGCGCGGAGTAATCCCAGAGGAATTGGGCCGGGCCGACACCGCCGAACGGCGCCAGCGCGCCGGACCAGACCGAGGCGCCCGGCGACGGTGATTTCACCATGCTGAAGACAGGACTGCGCGCATGGTAGTTGGCGAAATAGGCGCCGATCTCGGTGTCGATCGCCGCGACCTGGTAACGCGCCGCCAGGCCGAATTGTCCGCTGTCCTTGGGCTGGACATCGCCGGCGCGCCCCATGCGGAAGTTGAACGGCGGCAGCCCGGGCGCGGGCGGCACGCCGTTGTACCGCGCCTGGTCCGACAGCGGATCGCCGCCGACGACCGCTCCGCCGGGGCAGTTCAGGAGGTCGCTCATCGACCAGTAGGCGCCGCACCCATCCAGGTTGTTCTTCTTCCACTTGAACTGGTAAAACGCTTCCACGTTGACACCGCCCGGCAGACTCAGGGTGGCCGATGCCTGGGCGATGGGCAGCAGGATTTCCTTCACCTGCGCGCCCGGGCGATTGGCCGCCGTGACGTCGAAGGCGCCGAACTGGTTGATGCCGGGGATGAACAGGCTTTCACCCCAGTTCACGACCTGGTTGCCGAGCTTGACATTCAACGGCGTGCCCGCGGCCACATCGAAGGTGCCAAACACATAGGCGTTATCCAGCGCGACACCGGAAAACTTCGACAACGGGGCGAATCCGCCATCGTCCAGCGTCGCGCCCGGCACATAGCCGTTGGCGAAACTGCCGTGCCCGACATTCTTGTGCCGGCCCGCGTGGTCGTACCAGCCCTTGGCCCCGATGACGGCGCCGATGTTGTCTTTCTTCAGCTTGACCTCGCCGTTGACCCTGGCAATCGTCGAAAACGGCGAACCCTTGCCGTAATTCAGGTTGCCGTCATCGTTCAGGCCGACGCTGCGGCCGCCGTTGCCGACGCCAATCAGCGCCGGGTCGGCATCGCGCGCGCGCCAGCTGCCGCCGATCGAGGCGCCGAGCGACCATTGCCCCTCGACGCCGTTCGCCAGGCTGAAGTCGCCGGCACTGGCCGATGCCGTGTAACCGGTGCCCAGCAAGGCCATCGCCGCGGCGCACGCTCGCGCCGCGGCGATGGGTTTGAAACGGTCTCGCGCGTCGCCGATCCGTCCCTCGTGAATGTTCTTCATATTCGTCTCCCCTCCTTTTTTGACTGCGAAAAAATTTTTCTTTCTTGAATGCCTGGGAAAAAGGCGAAAAGCTCCCCTGCCGGCGCGCGGCGCGCGTCGGGCACACAAAGATCAAACAAGCTGTTGAGAACCGATGAGGCGGCGGCGAGGTCGCGTTCAAGCCGCGCCGCTGTCACCCCATGTTTCGTCGCCGCCGGCTATCGCATGAAATGGAACCGGGACCACCGTGGTGGCCGCCTGTGGCGATGGGGGGATGGGTGTGGCAGTGTGTCCATGGTGTGTCTCCTGTATTGTTTGATGTATGGCGCTAGACGGCGCAGGCTTGCGGCGAGGACGGCAAGGCCCGGGCCTCTTTGGCGCCGGCGACCGCGAACAGTCTGGGGATTTCCACGCCATTCTTGACCGCGACGATTTCGGCGAGGATCGACAACGCGATCTCCGGCGGCGTGCGACTGCCGATATAGATGCCGGCCGGCCCGCGCAGGCGCGCCAATTCGTCTTCAGCCAACCCGAAGTGTTCCTTGAGGCGTTCCCGCCGCTGCGCATTGTTGACGCGCGAGCCCAGCGCGCCCACATAGAAAGCGGGTGTTTTCAGGGCGTCGAGCAATGCCAGGTCGTCCAGCTTCGGATCGTGCGTCAGCGCGATCACGGCGCACCGCTCATCCGGTTTCATGTCCCGCACGGCGTCGTCGGGCATGCAGCGCAACAGCGTGATGCCTTCGACTTCGAACCCGTCCATGTATTCGCCGCGCGGATCGCACACCGTGACGTCGAAGCCCAGGCCGAGCGCCGTTTCGCACAGATAGCGCGAGAGCTGCCCCGCGCCGATGACCAGCAGCCGGAAGCCGGCGCCAAGCACGTGGTCCAGATAGCGGCCGTCGAAGCTCAAGGCATCGGGCTGGCCGGCATCGCCCAGCTCCACGATCCCGGTATCCATGTCCAGCCGGCGCCGGGTCAGCCGACGCGCGAAGACGCGGCTTGCCAGCTCGCGAATGGCGCTGCGGCGGCCCAGTGGTTCGAGCACCAGTTGCAGGGTGCCGCCACACGGCAGCCCGAACTTGCGCGCTTCCTCCGCCTTCACACCATAGGTGACGGAACGGGGCAGGCCGTCCGGAAGGAGGGCCGCGATGCCGCCTTGTCGCACCATGGCGATCAGGTCGTCCTCGATGCATCCGCCCGATACGGATCCGGCCACCTGGCCATCGTCGCGCAACGCCATCATGGCGCCGACGGGACGGGGCGACGAGCCCCAGGTGCGCACGACGGTAACCAGCAGCACCGCGCGGTCGTCCTTCCGCCAGGCCGAACAAGTACGCAAGACATCCAGATCAAGCGCATCCATGACCGACTACCTCCACATGGTGTAAGCCGCCGCCGCGGCGCCCGCCAACAGAACCCAAAGCCACCTTTTCGCCGGCGCCCCGGTCTTGGCCGGCACCGCGGACCGGTCCGCCGCCATGTCGGCCGTTGCCTGCAACAGGCGCGCCTCGAACGCCGAAAAGAAACCCTTGGCGACCTGCGCCGACACGGCTTCGATCAAGCGCGGCCCCACCTTGGCCAAGGCTCCCCTGACCTCGGCCTGGAGCGCGTAGCGCACGCGCGTCTGCCTGCCCTCTTCGATCAAGGAGATGTTGGCCGAACCCCTGGTGCCCCCCTCCCCCTCGAACGACAGCACATAACCGCTTGGAATCCGCATATCGCTCACCTGGAATGTGCTCTTGAAGCGCGCGCCGACCGGGCCGATGCCCAGAGCCAGCACGGCCACCAGCGTGTCCGCCCGCAGATGTTCCAGCGACTCGCATCCGACGATGCAGGACTTGAGCACATCGGCATTGTTCATCGCGTTGAAAGTCGCAAATATCGGCGCCGGAAACACTCTTTCCCCAACCAGCTGGATCGGCGTGGCGGCGACGGCCGGGCGCGGTTTGGCCGGCGCCCCGGTCTGGGCGAAAACGTTCGGCTGATCCACCGCCGCCGCGGCCGATAACGGCGGCAACCGCGCGCCGGCCGCCGGCAAGGAATGCGCGACGACCTTCGGCGCGGCGGCCCCGGCCAGGCGCGATGTCGCCGGCGCCCCGGCCTTGCCGAGGACGGCGGGCTGATACGCCGCCGCTTCGACGCTGGCCGGCTGCAACTGGACTTCGAAGGCGGCGAAGAAGTCCTCCGTGATCTTCGCCGCGGCGGCATCGATCAGCCGCGATCCGACCTGGGCCAGGCGGCCGCCCACCTGGGCACGGGCCGCATAGCGCAGCAGCGTCTGATCCCCCTGTTCCGTGAGCGAGACGTCCGCCGCTCCCTTGCCGAAACCGGCGATGCCGCCCTGTCCCTCGAAGGACACCACGTAGCTGTGTGGCGGATTCATGTCGCTCAATGTCAACGTGCCCTTGAAGCGCGCCTTGACAGGTCCTATTTTCAAAGCCACCTGGGCGGCCAGCATGTTCGCCTGCACATGGTCCAGCGACTCGCATCCCGCAATGCAGGACTTGAGCACCTCGGCATCGTTCAGCGCCGCCCAGGTTGCCGAAATCGGCGCCGGTATCAGCTTTTCCCCAATAAGTTCCATACATCCAAGCCCGAGGGCCCCAAAAAAGTGATTGATCAAACGGAATCTTATTTACTGACTTCCATCAACAGGTTCTTCAACGCGACGTCGAGTTTCACGGCGACGCCGTCGATCACGGCGTCGCCGAACAGCCCGAACATCGAAGAAGGTTTGTCGTATTCGAACAATGCGGTACCGTCGGCTCCCTCGTACAGCACCACACGGATGGGTGCGTAGAGACCCGCGGCCAGATTGTGTTTGTTCATGGAGGCGGCTGTCAGGACATTGCCAATACCGTAACCCACGGCTTTCCGGGGGGCTCCCTCCAGGGAAAGCGCGAGGCCATGGTCCAGCGAATACAGTATCGACAGCCCCGTGGGCGCCGCCAATTGCTCCAGCTCGGCGCGCGCGCCGGCCATGTCCCCCTTCATCACGAATGGCATCACCCGCTCGATCCGGAACGGCTGAATCCGTGATTCAAGCGCGGTCCTCACTTCGTCGAATGACCGTTTCGACGTGATACGGATATGTTCCACCGTCAAGGGCCGCATGCTCGCGCGCGCATCCGCGCCGGCGTCCGCGGCAAGACTTTGGCCCGCCAACAGCGCTCCGCTCGCCAGCCCCAGCAGCGCGCCCCTTGCCGATGCCAGGGGCACGCGCCGCAGGCGGCTTCGCGCGTTCAAGATCGATTTCAGCGGATTGCCCATGGTCTTCGCTCCGTTTGTCGTCATTGCCGTCTCCTCGTCTTTTCGATTATTCAGTGGCAAGCGCATCGGCCAGCGCGCGGCGCAACATCGTCCGGCCGAGCTGGGTGCGGTAGCCGGCGTCGGCGAAGCGGTCCTCCAGCGGAGACACCCCGTCGAACGCCAGGTCGAGCAAGCGCTCCGTCCGGTCCGGCTGGCCGGCATATCCCGCCAACGCGGCCTCGGCCAGGCGCGCGCGGAAGGCATGCTCGGCAAAGCCGGTCACCGCGATGCGCCCGCCGCCGCACCGGCCCGACTCGAACTCCAGCACCACGGCCACGCCGGCGACGGCGTAGCCCGAGGCCGGATGGCGGAACTTGCGGTAGGCCATGCGCCGGCCTGGCGCCACCGGAATGCGCACGCGCACGAGGAGCTCATCGGGCCCGAGATCGGTTTCGAACAGGCCCTTGAAGAAGGCGTCGGCCGGAATCGAACGCGAACCTTGCGGCCCGGTCACATCGATCGTGGCCTCGAGGGCCAGCATGGCGGCCGGCCAATCGGCCGACGGATCGGCGTGCGCCAGCGCGCCGCCGATGGTGCCGCGATTGCGCACGGGCGGGTCCGCGATCAGGTGCGCCGTGGCGGGAATCAGCGGCAGCGCCCTGGCCACTTCGGCGTGGTGTTCCAGCTGGGCGTGGGTGGTGGCGGCGCCGATGACGACTTCGTCCGCGCCGACGCTGATGCCTTGCAGTTCGGCAAGCGCGCTGATGTCGATCAAGGTCGACGGCGCGGCCAGGCGCAGCTTCATCATGGGCAGCAGGGAATGGCCGCCGCTCATCAGCTTGGCGCCCTCGCCCCCCTGGGCGAGCTGGCCAAGCGCCTCGGCCACGCTGCCGGGTCGTACGTAATCGAAAGCACTGGGGATCATGGGTTCAGCTCCTTTTGTTCGGCCGCTTGCGCCGCGCGGATGGCGCGCCACACCTTGGGCGGCGTCAACGGCATGTCGATGTGGGTGATACCGAAGCTCTTGAGCGCATCGCACACCGCGCTGACGATGGCCGTCGGCGCGCCGACACAGCCGGCTTCGCCGATCCCCTTGACGCCCAGCGGGTTCACCGGGGTCGGCGTCACCTGGAAGCTGGTGCGCATCGACGGGATCTGTTCGCTTTTAGGCAGCGCGTAATCGAGCAATGAACCGGTCAGCAGCTGTCCGGTCTCGTCGTAGTCGACGCCCTCGTACAAGGCTTGGCCGATGCCCTGGGCGATGCCGCCATGCATCTGGCCATGGCACAGCATCGGATTGATCATGTTGCCGACGTCGTCCACCGCGACATAGTCGAGAATCTTCACCTCGCCCGTTTCGATGTCGACCTCCACCACGGCGGCGTGGCTGCCGAATGGCGCCACCATGTCTTCGGGCTGGTAAAACACGGTTTCCTCCAGGCCCGGCGCCATGCCCACCGGCAGTCCGTAGCTCACGTACGCCATGCGCGCGACCTGGCCGAAGCCGACGTAGCGCTCCGGCTGGCCGGCGACACTGAACGTTCCCCGCGCATAGTTGACTTCTTCCGGCTGCGCCTTGAGCATGCAAGCGGCGATGCGTTGCGCCTTGTCCAGGATTTTCCCCGCCGCCATGTGGGCCGCGGTGCCGCCCACCGCCATGGAGCGCGAATTGAAGGTGCCGTGCCCGAAGGGCACCCGGTCGGTATCGCCCTGGACGACATCGATATGGTCGAGCGGCAGTTGCAGCGCATCGCCAATGATCTGCGCGTAGCTGGTCGCGTGTCCGTGGCCCTGCGGCATGGATCCCGAGAACAGCGTGACCTTGCCATCGGAATGCACGCGCAGCAGCGCGCTTTCCCATCCGCCGCGGTCGAATCCCAGCATTTTGAGCACGGCCGAACTGCCCATGCCAACCAGTTCCATGTAGCAGGTGACGGCAACGCCGATATAGCGCCCCTGGGCCCGCAACTCGGCCTGCCGCCGGCGCCATTCGTCGTAGCCGATCTCCTTCACCGCGGCCTCGAGACACCCCTCGTAGTTGCCGGTGTCCCACAGGAGTAGCGGGTGGCCGTAAGGCTTGTAGGGAAACTGATGCGATCGAATCAAGTTGATACGGCGCAGTTCGACCGGGTCCATACCCAATTCGGCGGCGACCGCATCCATCGTTCGTTCGATGATGTATGCCGCCTCCGGCCGGCCGGCGCCGCGATAGGCGTCCACCGGCGTGGTGTTGGTCGTCACCAGCCGCATCTCCCCGTCCAGCGCGGGAATGTCGTAGTTGCCGCAGACGAACGACACCGTGTTGATCGTCGGGATGCCGGTCCCCATGTTCGACAGGTAGGCCCCCAGATTGGCGTACGAGCGCAACTTGATGCCAAGCACACGGCCGTCTTTCCTGACCGCCGCCTCCACGTTCTCGATATGCGCGCGGCCGTGGGTGGTGGCCATGTGCGCTTCGCTGCGCGTTTCGGTCCAGCCGACCGGCCGCCCGAAGTGTTTCGCGGCAAACGCGACGAGGATTTCCTCGGCATAGAAGTGCATCTTGCATCCGAAGCCCCCGCCGATGTCGGGCGCGACCAGATGGATCTTGTGTTCGGGCCAGCCCAGGGTTTCAGCCAGCCAGCGCTTGGACATGTGCGGCACCTGCGACGGCAGGTAGAACGTCAGCCTGTCGTCCGCCGTGTCGTAGGCCGCGCGCACGGCCCGCGGTTCGATGGGGCTGGGAATGAGGCGATTGTTGACAAGCCGTACCCGGACGATGTGGTCGGCCAGGCCGGCCGCCGCCTCGTAGTCGCCGCCGCCGGTCCGGTATACGCTGAGGAGGTTGCCGGGCACGTTGTCGTGCAATTGCGGCGCGCCTTCCCGCACGGCCAGTTCCTCGTCCACCACGGCGGGCAGCACTTCATAATCGACGGCGATCGCTTCGAGCGCGTCGGCGGCCTGCTGCCGCGTATTGGCGACCAACAGCGCGACCGATTCTCCGACATAGCGCACCCGCCCGTCCGCCAGCGGAGGATGGGCCGGGATGTGAACCTCGCCCACCACCCAGTTGGGGCGGATATCGCCGACCTTGCCGCGCAAGTCGTCATAGGTCAGCACGCCCACCACCCCTTCCATGGCCAAGGCGGCCGACGTGTCGATCGACTTGATCAGCGCGTGGCCGTGGGGCGAGCGCAACACCATTGCGCAGGCCAGGCCTTCGATCGCGATATCGTCGGTAAAGCGGCCGCGGCCGGTCAGCAGGCGCGGATCCTCGCGCCGGGTGACGGATTGCCCGACCAGGCGGGCGGATGGCAGATCATTCAGCTTGCTCATTACAGACCCTCCTTCGAATCGCCAGAAGCGCCGGCCGTCTGGTTCCCGCGGCTTGCCGCCAGCAGGACCGCGTTGACAATGTTCTGATACCCGGTGCAACGGCACAGGTTGCCGTGCAGGGCTTCGCGCACCTGCTCTTCGGTCGGGTTGGGGACCCGGTCCAGCAAGGCCTGCCCCGCGAAGACCATGCCCGGCGTGCAAAAGCCGCATTGCAGCCCGTGCGCCTCCATGAAAGCTTGCTGCAGCGGCGTCAACTCTTTCGGCGTGCCCAGCCCCTCGATCGTGGTGACGTCGTGGCCTTGCGCCTGAACCGCCAGCACCGTGCAGGACTTGGCCGTCCCGCCATCAATCCGCACCAGACAGGCCCCGCATTGCGAGGTGTCGCAGCCTATGTGCGTCCCCGTCCCCACATGGTCCCGCAGAAAATGCACCAGCAGCTCGCGCGGCTCGATCTCGGCGGTCACCGGCGCGCCGTTGACGGCAATCGTCACTTTTCGCAGCGTCATTTCATCTCCTTCAAAATTTGCGCCTTGCACTCGCCGAATCCGATCGACCGGTAGCCATCCCGATGGCACACACCGCGCAGCCATATGATGTCGCCGTTTTCAAGGAACAGGCGCGTTTCCCCCGAAGGCAAGCGCATCGGCTCCTTGCCCCCGGCATTGAACTCGACCAGGCAGCCGCTGTTCTCGCGCTCGGGGCCGGAGACGGTCCCGCTGGACAACAAGTCGCCGGTCTGCAGGTTGCATCCGTTGCTGGCCTGATGCGTCAGCATCTGCGTCAGCGTCCAGTATTGATCCTCGAACCGCGGCTGCGACAGCAGCACCGGGTCCATGCCATTGTCCCGCATGGCCTGCGTCTGCAACAGCACTTGCAGCGCGATCGAGATGCCGCCCCGGGCCGCATGCGCGGGCGAGGTCAGCCCCGCCGGCAGCGCCGGCTCGTCTTCGCCCCGCGTCGGCGCCGCCACGCGAAATGGCGCCAGCGCGTCCAGCGTGACGACCCAGGGCGACACGCTGGTCATGAAGCTCTTGGCGAGGAAGGGCCCCAATGGATAACTTTCCCAAATCTGGATATCGCGCGCCGACCAGTCATTGACCAGGCATAAGCCGAACATGTGGCTCTCGGCATCGTCGATCGAAATCGTCGCGCCCAATGGATTGCCGCCCCCGACAAAGCATCCCACCTCGAGTTCGAAGTCGAGCCATTGGGTCGGCGCGTAGCCCTGCCCCGCGGCCGCGGAGGCGCCGGTTTGTCCGCGCGGCCGGACGCACGGCGTTCCACTCACGACCACGCTGGAGGCGCGGCCGTGGTAGCCAATCGGCATGTGCCTGAAATTGGGCGCCACCGGCATGTCGGGCCGCGACAGCTCCCCGGTGCGGCGGGCGTGATGGATCGACGTGAAGAAGTCCGTGAAGTCCCCGATACGCGCAGGCAGATGCATGCGCGCGCCGCTCATCGGCACCAGGCAGCGGGCTGCCGGGGCGATGTTGGCGTTGCTGACGTGCAAGAGTTCGAATACGGCGCGCCGCAACGCCAGCCTGGCGCCCGGGCCACGCGACATCAGCAGGTTGAGGCTGTCGCTGTGCAGCGCGGCGGCATGGCTTTCAAGGCCCGGCAACAGGCCGCCGTCCAAAGCCGCCGCCAAATCCAGGATCTGATCCCCGATCGCGGCGCCGATCCGGCCGGCCGCTGCCGCTCCCGAAGAAAAGACCCCAAGCGGAAGATTCTGGATGGGAAACTCGGCGCCCGGCTCATTGGCACTGCTCACCCAACTTTGCGCGCGCGGGTCATGTGTGTGGTCGGTTTTCGTGCTCATGGCGTTCCCGGCGGCGGCTATGCGGCGACAACGCCCGCGTCCGCCGTGCTGGCCCGGTCCGCGGATTGCGCTGGTTGAGGAACCGGAACGACCGGACTCGAACGCTGATGCTCGACCAGCATGCCGGAGGTCTTCAGCGCGTCGATTTCCTGCGCGCTCATGCCGAGGCCGGCAAACACTTCGGCATTGTGCTCGCCGCGGAAAGCGGGCAAGCCGGGCGGATCCAGCGTGTCTTCCGAGAAGCGCCATGGACGGCCATGCAGGCGATACGTGCCGCCGCGCCGGTCCGGAACGTCGTGCACAGCGCCCCAGTATGCGGCCCATTCGGTTTCCGCAAGCTCCTTCATGGTGCGGATTTCACCCATCGCGATCTTGGACTCGTCCAACTGCGCGTCGAGCGACTTCATGTCGCGGAACGTCAGCATCCAGGTTTGGATGATCTCGTGCAGGGCGTCGTAATTTTGGGAGCGCAGCGCCGCGGTGGCGAAACGCGGGTCGCTGGCAAGCTCGACCCGGCGCATGGCCATCAGGTACTGGGGAAAGGTCAGGCTGCTGACCAGGCTCGCCGGCGTCAGGAAGCGCTCGCCGCCCGGGCCCACCCAGAACGCGCCGTCGGTGGCGCCCAGCACCGCCGGTTCGGCGCCGGTGTCGACACCGGCCAGGTCGACGTGCGCGCGCTCGTTGATCGCCAGCATGACCGCCGCCATGGCCACGTCGATGTACTGGCCGCGGCCCGTGGTCGCGCGCCGCTGTACCGCCGCCAGTACGCCTATCGTCGCTTGCAATCCGGCGTAGACGTCCGCGTGCGACAGCGGGTCCGGCCGCCACCGGGTCAAATTGTCGCCGTAGTGGCGGAGGGTATTGTGCGTGAAGCCCGTCTCGGCCTGCACCGTCGGCGCGTAGGCCATGCGCGAGGCCCACGGGCCGCCCTGGCCGTAACCGGAGATCGACACGTAGATCAGGCGCGGATTGTGGCGCGACAGCGCTTCATAGTCGAGCCCGAAGAACTTGAGCGTGCCGGCGCGGAAATTCTCGACGAAGATGTCCGCGTCTTCGCACAGTTTGAAGATCAGCTCGCGCGCGCCGGGCACGTTCAGATCGATGCTGACATTGCGCTTGCCCACGTTCTGCTGCGCGTAGTAGCCGGACATGCCATCATCAAACGGGAAGGAAAAGCGCGAGACGTCGGGCCGCGGCGGCTCGACCTTGATCACCTCCGCTCCCAGATCGCCCAGGGTGCGGGCGCACAGGGGGCCCGCCAGCACGCGGGACAAGTCGACGACCTTCAGGCCTTGCAGTGGTCCAGACATGGTCAGCACCCCTCGAACTTGGTCAAGCCGGGGCCTTGCGCCAGGAAGGAGGCGAGTCCGGCCTTGACGTCCTTGGAGGCCCAGATGGGCTTCTGCAACTCGGCCATGGCCAGATCGGCCGCCTCGACGCCTTCGTTGGCGGCAATGGCCGCGATCTTCTTGGTCGCGGCATGGGCGACGGTCGGTCCGTTCGCGAGTTCCGTGGCCACGCCCAGGGCGACGGTGTCGAGGCGGTCGTCGGGCACCACCAGATTGATCAGCCCCCAGCGCTCCAGGGTTTCGGCGTCATAGCGGCGGCCCAGCATCGACATTTCCTTGGCCCGCGCCAAGCCGATGCGCTGCACCTGCCGCTGAATGCCCCCCATGAGCGGGTGCAAGCCCAGCGCGCTTTCGACCGAGCCCAACTTCGCCGACGCGGCGGCCACGACGTAGTCGGAAGCCAGCGCCAATTCGAGTCCGCCGCCAAGGCAGGCGCCACGAACGCTTGCCACGATCGGGATCGGCAGCGCCTCGAAAGCCTGCAGGAGATCCAGCACGCCCAACTCCATCGCGGGGGCGGCTTTCCCGGTGGTGGCTTCCTCGATCAGGGCGTCGAACAGCGTGACGTCGGCGCCGGCGCAAAAGTTCCTCAGGTTGCTTCGGAGCACAATCGCACGCCCGCCCTGCTCGACCGCCTCCCGCATCGCCGCGACCAAGGGGGTGAGCAGCCTTGGCCCCATGATGTTGTGCGGATTGGAATTCATCGATAGCACGATCACATTCCCGTGCCGCTCCTTGAGGATAACATCGTCATTCATTACTCATCTCCTATTTTCGCGTCAATCTTATCAATGATAAGTTTAGCGCGGCAGTTGAATTCTTTTATCCAGCACGACACCACTGGGTTTGCTTTCCGCGGGAAATCCGGCATCGGCTCACTCCCGGGCGGACACTGATTCGGCCAAGCCGGGCGATCGACGCCACACGGTGGGCAGGGCCGCATATCCACGCATCCGGTTGAGGGATGCCGCCCCTTGAGCCACGCGACATCTTATCAATGATAAGATGTACTGAAAAAAAACGAGCCGGTAGAGGAAAGATATGTCATGGGGAGAAGGATGTCAAGCGGTAATTTCACGGGCTCGCCCGCGCCGGATCGCCGCCGCCGGGGCTCGCGACGCCGCCACCGATGGTCCCGTCCGGATTCATCCCCGGTGATGAATTTATTCATCTTAGCAGCGCTAATATTGCTACAATCACTTCGCAGCGGCGGCTTGCGAGCCCTCGTGGCCTGTCAAGGCCGCGTAACGAACCAGGGCCACCTCGCGCGCCAGAATGGAACACACGCTTATACACTCTCATCATGCAAAAAATATCCCTTTCGACCCCATCCGAGGAGTCCGACGCAGCGGCCGAAATTGCTTCCGGCGCCGCGAAAAAACCGGCGCGCGCATCCAGGGCGGCCTCCCCCTCGTATCACCATGGCGACCTCCGCAACGCCCTGATCGTCGCAGGACGCCGTCTGCTGAACGAGATAGGCGCCAACGAATTGAGCCTCAGGCACGTGGCCCGCTCGGTGGGCGTCTCCATTGCCGCGCCCTCCCACCACTTCGAGGGCAAAGATGGATTGCTGGCCGCAATCGCCTCGGACGGCTTCCACGAACTCGCCGCGCTGCGCCGCGGCATCGTCGCGTCGACAACCGATCCGCTGCGAAGGCTCTACCGGATTATGGAGTGTTATGTCAGCTTTGCCGAGCGTGAAAAAGGGCTCTTCTACTTGATGGTCGGCCCTCGAATGTGGGACAAGAAGAAGCCCCCCAGGGAGCTGAACGCATTGGCGACATCTTCGTTTAACCTGTTCGCGTCCGCCGTCTGCGAGTACGCCAGCGCCAAAGGATGGACCGACAAGGATTTTGAACTGTTGGTACACGCCGCCTGGTCGGTTGAACATGGGGTGGCGATGCTGATCCTTACAAACCAGGTTCCCGGCCCCGGTCGCAAGATGAAAGCCGAGCACATGGTCCAATTTTCGCTCTCGATGTTGTTGAACGGCATCGCAGCTGGCCCCGAGAATTTCGCCCAAATAGAAAGTCAAGTCGCTCCCGGGAGCGCTGCGCCCGATTCCGCCCGCGGCGGCAGGAAAAAGCGGTGATGATCCGGCCAGATGACGAACTGCTTGCTCGTTGGGCGAACCGAAGACAAGAGGTGAGCTGTTGAACATGAATAGAGCGGCCATTTCCCCCAGCCCGGCCCGTGGCCCGGTCGACCATGAGGTGCGGGATCAGATCGTCGCGGCGGCGACCGAGCATTTCCGCTTGTACGGCTACGAGAAGACGACCGTTTCCGACCTTGCCAAGGCCATTGGCTTTTCCAAGGCCTATATCTACAAGTTCTTCGATTCCAAGCAGGCCATCGGCGAAGTGATTTGCGCAAAATGCCTGCACGAAATCGAAACGGATGTCAGAACGGCCATCGATGCGGTCGACCGTCCGCCCGAGAAGCTGCGGCGGATGTTCAAGGCGATCGTCGAGTCGAGCCTTCGCCTGTTCGTTGAAAATCGCAAGCTCCATGACATTGCGGTCTCGGCCGCCGCCGAGCGCTGGGAGGCGGTGCGCGCCTTCGACGGGCGCATCCAGGCGATATTGCGGGACACCCTGCGCCAAGGGCGCGAAACGGAGGAGTTCGAGCGCAAGACGCCGCTCGACGAGACGGCGACGGCGGTTTTCCTGGTGATGCGCCCTTACTTCAATCCGGCGCTATTGCAGTACAACTATGAGTACGCCGAGGAGGCACGGCCCCATCTCTCCAACCTGGTGCTGCGGAGCTTGTCGCCGTGATCGCGGGTGAGCCGCCTGCGGCGCCCCACGCCGCCGGGATCTGCGCCATCGCGTGTTCGGCGAGTGCCGTGATCGTCAGCGACGGATTCACGCCGGGATTCGCCGGCATCGCGGACCCATCGCACACCAGCAAGTTGCGGTAACCGAACACGCGCAGTTGGCGGTCAACCACGCCGCTGGCTGGATCTTCACCAATGACGGCACCGCCGATCAAGTGGGCCGTGGTCGGAATGTTGCCCAGTGCCTCGAGCGTATTGCTTTGAGCGATGCCGCCGGTGTGCCCGGCCAGCCACTTGGCCGCCCGGTTGCCGGCTTCGATGTACGTCGGGTTCGGCTTGTCGCGATTCTGGGTGGAGGCCAGGCGGTAGCCGCCGCCAAACCAGCGCTTGCTGGCACGCAGCGCGATGGCGTTGTCGAGCGCCTGCATCACCAGCAGCATGACCATGCGCCGGCTCCAGCCCACCGGCGACAGCGTCTTCAGCCACTGCACCGGGTGCGCTGCGATGCTGCCCAGCCACTTCAGCGGCCGCGTGATGCTGTTGCCCTTGCCGACCAGCACCGTATAAAGCATGCCAACGAAGTCGGCGTTGCGGCCATAGTTGATGAACTCGATATGCGTGTCATGGTTGACGTGCACGCTGCAGCTGATGGCCACATCGTTCCAGGTGTTGCGGTCCTCGGGCAGGAGCACGGTCAGGATCGATTCGCTGTTGGTGCGCACCAGCTCGCCGAGACGGTCGCTGATGCGGGGCAACGAGCCGCCGTGCTTGCAGTTGGCCAGCAATTCGTTGGTGCCGAGCGCCCCGCCGGCGAACACCACGCCGCGCGCGGTGTGGGTCTGGCGATCGCGCGCGAACCACGCGCCGGGGCGCTGCGTGGTCACACGGTAGCCTTCGCTGCCGTCGGCGGCGCCGAGCGGGGTCACGTCCACGACCTCGCGTTCCGCCAGGATTTGCACGCCGCGCTTCTCGGCGAACCACAGGTAGTTCTTCACCAGCGTGTTCTTGGCGCCGACGCGGCAGCCCACCATGCAGGCGCCGCAGCGCGTGCATCCGGTGCGGTCGGGGCCTTCGCCGCCGAAGTAGGGATCGCTGACGGTCTTGCCCGGCTCGCCGAAGTACACCGCGCAGGGTGTGCGGGTGAAGGTGTCCTCGGTGCCGAAGTGTTTGGCCATCTCGCGGATCAGTTGCTGGCTGACCGAATCGAAGGGCACGGGCGTCACGCCGAGCATGCGCTCGGCCGTGTCGTAGTGCGGCTGCAGCAGCTTGCTCCAACTGCCGAGCGTGCGCCACTGCGCATTCTCGAAGAATTCAGGCTTGGCGCGGTACAGCGTGTTGGAGTACACGATGCTGCCGCCACCGACGCCGGCCCCGCTGACGGCCAAGGCGTGTCGAAACAGCGCCATGCGAAAGATGCCCTTCAGGCCCAGCGCCGGTGCCCACACGAACTTGCCCAACTGCCAGGCCGACTTGGGGAAGTCTTCGTCGCGATACCGCCGGCCGCGCTCGAGCACGCCGACGCGATAGCCCTTGTCCGCAAGGCGCAGCGCCGAGACGCTGCCGCCAAAACCGGAGCCTATGACAAGCCAGTCGAAATCAAAATTGGCCGATTTCATTGATGTCTCCATTTTTTGTAATTAATTCCGGCGGCGCCGGGCGCCGCTTGTTGAAGTTGCGCTCAAGTGGCGACGCGACCGGCCATCCGCTGGCGCTTCGACACCGAATTTTCCTGTAAGGCGAAACCCAGCGCGCGGTCCGGTGAGGCACCGTCCGAAAACAGGGCTTCCAGACCATCCTCCGTTTCGAGGACTTGCCACGCCCCCTCGGCACCGGAAGGCGGCGGACATACGACCGTCGGACAGGCCGGCGTCTTCACCGTGACAGGCATGGCGGGATACTTGACCACGGTGGGCGTGCCAGTCAGCGTCGCCGCCAACGCGCGGCATTGGAACATGATCGGCATAACGAAAGGCAGCACGGAGCGGCCCACTTCGGCGCAGTCGCCCATGGCGAACACCCGCGGGTCGCTGGTCATCAGTTTTCCGTCGGTGACGATTCCGCGATGAACCTCGAGACCCGCCTGCGCCGCGAGCCCTATCCGCGGCTTCAACCCGATGGCGGACATGATGAGATCGCACCGCATCGACGAGCCATCCGAAAACCCCACCGCCAATCCGGCGGCCGAGCGGTTCACCGACACGGCCGCCGCCTTGAACCGGAACGCGGCGCCGGCGTGTTCCAGCCTGGTTTGCAAGCGCCGGCTGGCTTGTGGCGGCATCAGACGCTCCAGCACCCGATCCGCCACATCCACGACGGTCGGATGGAAGCCGCGGGCCAGCAGATCGTTGGCGAATTCGCATCCGATCAAGCCGGCACCCAAAATAAGCACATCCCGCGAGGTGCCGCGAGCGTCAAGCTCCGCCAGTGATTTCTCGAACAGGGAAAAGTCGTCCAGGTCGTTCACGGACAGGACGCTGTCCCCGCCATTCCCCTCCAGTACCGGGCGCGTGGGATCCGCGCCCATCGCCAGCACCAGCGTGCCGTAGGACTGCTTCATGCCACCCTCGAGGTGGAGGCAACGTGCTTGCAAGTCGATTTCCACTACCTCGGTATGCGTGAGAATCCGCGCACGGAGTTCCTCCTCCATCGCCGCCGACGACTTCAGGACGAGAGCGGCGGCGGATTTCTTCGCGCGGAGCGCGTTGGACAGCATGGGCTTTGAATAGAAATCGCCGGCGTCCCTGCTGATCATCACGATGGGAATAGTGGCGTCGAGCTTGCGCAACTCTTTGGCGAGGCTGTATCCGGCCAGTCCGGTGCCGATAATGACAATAGGTGAAACCATAGTGCAACTCCCAAGTGCGACGGAACCTGATGTGCCAGGCGCTCGTTGATGCCCGCCCCCCTCCGTGGCAGAGGAACGGGGCATGGCCGTGTTTTAGTTTTCAATAAGGCGATAGTCGGACTTGAGTGCGCCGCATTCAAGGCATTGCCAATCGTCGGGAATATCTTCGAAGCGTGTGCCGGGAGCGATGCCGGAGTCCGGATCCCCCTTGGCTTCGTCATATACATGGGCACAGTAGGTGCAGCGGAACTTTCTCATGGTGTCTCCAGATGGTTTCTTGTTGGTGAAGGATTCGGTCTGCGGCCAGGATCGGCGAGCAAGCGAATTTCACGGGCGGTTTCCGACGCATGCGGGGCCGCCCCTTTCACGCGCTGGCAAGCCGCTCCAAATCACGACAGGATAATTCTCGCGACTTCTTTCGGATTCTCGACCGCCGAGAAATGACCCGTGTCCCGGAGCGTGAACATGCGGGCGTTTTTCAGCGCGTCCTTTGTGCGATTCCGCTCCGGGACGCGCGACCAGTCCTTCTCGCCATAGATGAGGGTTACAGGCGCTTCCACACCGAAATACCTCTCACGCGCCTTGCTCCAAGAGCGCCACACGGCCAGCACCCTTCGCTCGACGTAGTGGAAGTTGGGACGACTGCCAGTCTTGAAAAATATGGCAAGCAGGTCAGCGGGCAATTTACGTGGATCCGCATAACCGCCCCCCATGATCTTTCGGACAATCCAGGGAGTGGCGATAGCGGCGGCAATCGGTCCGAAGACGGGGACTTGCAAACTGCCGATGATCATGTTCGCGAACCAGTTGCCGCGGCGGAGACCATCGCCGTATCGCGTCTCGTAGTCGTAAGTATTGAGCGCGTAGACCGCTTTGATGCGGTCGGGAACATCGGCAGCCGTCGTCAGCGAGATCACGGCGCCGATCGATTCACCCACCATGGTCACTGCGCGCAGATCCAGGGCCTTGATGAAGGTGATGATATTTTTTCGCATGTACGGCTCGTCGTACGGCTCCGAGGTGTCGATGGAAGACAGGCCATGCCCGGGCAGATCCACGGCGTAAACCGTGAACTTCTTCGCGAGTAGCGGCACCAGGTCGCGGAAATACTCAATCTGCGTACGGATCGTGTGGAGGAGAATGAGCGGCGGGCCATCGCCCGACCGCTCATAGCGGAGGGAGACCGAGTCGGAAACCTTCAGGAACGTCGGTTCGGCGGAATGATTCCTGCCGTTTTGCTTTGAATTGATCATTGTGGTTCTCTGTGATTGGTTGAGTCTCTCGGGGGTGGACAGACCACGCGCCACGTGACGAAAACGAGCCTCGATCGCGGCGAGCCGCCCGGCACTCCCGAATATTGCCGCTTGCTCAGCGGACGCCCGCGGCGGTCGTACCGCCGCGGTGCAATGTGGGAATCAGATCGAAGTTGTACTGAATGCGCAGGTCGCGCTCGCGCAGTTCCGGCTCCATGAGTTTCCAGACCTTGGCGTGGTTGTAAGACGGGGTGGTGGGCCAGAGATGGTGGATCAGATGATAGTTGTGCCACTGCATCAGGAAGTTCAGAATCCCCTCGCTGCCGAGGCGCATGGTGGTGCCCGCGGTCAGGTTGTCCGCGGTCGATCCGGCGCTCGTGATATGCCCGACTTTGCCGTTTTCATCTCCGTCCAGATGAGGCAACCACAGGAATACGAACGCAATCAGCCCGGACACGATGCGTGTAGGTATGAACCACAGCATCAGCACATGCCAACCATATCCCTGGTCGACCAGCCAGCCTGCGACCAAAGCGGTGGCGATCATATTGGGCAGCGCTTGAAGCATGACTTTTCGGCTGCGCGGGTCATTGTTGGTCAGGTTGTACCACGCGTAGCTAAAGTCAAAAGTCATCCAACGCAGCGGCAGCGTCCACCCACTGCCGTGGATATAGTTGTCCGGATCCTTGGCATCGTTGGTGAAACGGTGATGCATCATGTGCGAATAACGGCACAACTCCAAGGTGGTATGCGGCCCCACCACGAGAAGGTCGATGCGCCCGATCCAATCATTCAACCTCACATTGGATGACGCGGAACGATGCATCGAGTCATGCATCACATGGAACATGGGAAACATCGTCGCCACATTCAAAAGCATTCCCGCCCACAGTGGGATATGGCCCCGCACGACCGCCACGTCGACGGATATCACGCCAACCACGATGTAAACCAACACCATTACAGTAGGCCACGCCACTTTCGGCGGGTTCGTCAGGCGGTACAGCTCGGCCTTCTTTTCAGGCGGGACCCTGACGGGATTGTTGGAAGAAGAGTTAGAGGACATGGCTGCGTTCCTCCAAGGATTTGAATTTTTGTCGATGGTTCATGGTGTCTCCAGATGGTCTCTTGCTAGTCACGGATTCGGCCTGCGGTCCGTGACAGATTATCGAGTCCAGGGGCGCCCTCAACAATGCTTGATAGTGCCAGATATTTGTCTTAAGATGACACCACCCCTCTCGAATCCATGCACCTGCCAGCAAAGCCTTCCATGACCAGATTCAATAGCGCGACGGGCACGAGGAACAGCGAGTTGCCCTCGTCATGGTTTGAACCCAGCATCCACTCGGCGTACTACCAGATCTTTACCAAGCTCCTCGCCGCGCATCGCCTTCCCCTGCCGCGTCCCTTTACCGGCCAGCCGCGATTGCTGCCCCTCTTGGACTTTCTTCCCTCCATCGAGGTGTTTCATGCGCTGGACACGCCGGAGGCAGGCATCGATTTGGGTTTGGCGGTTCCTGGCGCCGCGCACGGAGCGATGGGGCTGGTCGCGCTGTCCAGCGACACCCTGTGGGACGCCATGGTGACGATGGTGCGCTACGGGCCCATTCGCAATCACCTGTTCAATTACCGATGTCTGCAGCAGGCCGACATGGCGGTCCTGGAGGTCCGGCCACGTTTAAACCTTGCCCGTTACGAGCGGTTCCTGATGTATTCGACCGTGCTGGCGATTTTCAATGTATTCAAGGCCATTTCGGAAGACACGGCGCTCAATGCGATGCGACTCACCTTCCCATGGGAGACGCCATCCCGGCTGGGGCGTTCCTCCATACCCGCCGGGGTTTTCGACTTCAACAAGGAGTCCCTCAGCCTTCAGATTCCAATGGAGGTGGCGCTACAGCCGTCTCAGACCGCGGACCCGGATTTATGCATGCGGCTCAAGATGGCGGGTGAAGAAGAGTTGTCCAAACTGAAGGGCAGCACGGGAGCCAAGGTTCGCCATTTGCTCCATCAACGGACACCCGCATGGCCATCGCTGCAAGAAGTCGCTGACAAGCTGGCCATGTCGAAAAGAACCTTGATTCGAAAGCTGGAATCAGAGGAACTCAGTTACCAGCTCTTGCTCGATGAAGCCCGTGGTGAATTGGCTTGCTGGTTCCTGCGCAGGTCGGGTTTGCCGCTTCACGATATCGCCGAGAAAACCGGCTTCAGCGACCAAGCGAATTTCACGAGAAGTTTCCGACGCATGCAGGGCTGCACCCCCAGTGAATACAGATCCAATTTCCGCAGGATCCTGGATCTGGACTGATCAGATTTGAATCCCTGGAGGCCGGACCTGGCCCTCTTTCATGCGAAGTTCGTGGGGGTCTCGCGGGGACTTGAGAACTACCGGTTCTGAAACCTGGTCGCCAGCACGCTGACGACGGTCGCGACACTGCCCGCGACCATCGCGGGAATCAGCGCGGCGGGAGCAAACGCCAAGACTAGCCCTCCCGCGGCGGCGCCACTACTCAGTACGGTGGCCAGCTGCGTGAGCGGAAGCGGCGCGGCGCGGGGGCGGTCCACGCACTCGACCTTGATTGGCTGGCCGGGAATGGCCGGCTGTCCCAATTGCACAGCATGATGGCGGGGACGTGGAGGATGGTCTTGCAACATTGCCGGCTCGGCGTGGACACCCTGCACCGACATATCCTTGGGTTCGATACTGCCCCGCTGCGAATAGTCACTCACTGGCGTGTTCATGGCCTCTCCTTGCTATCCAATGCTGGCGGCGCGGCTGGGGATGGCGCGACCGCCGCCGCCGGGGTTGTTACTGGGGAGCTCCCCTTCTTGGGTATGGCCTGGACGCGGTAGCCATTCAATAGCACCACCGCAACCAAAGCGAAAGCATGCCATTTCAACTTGGATGTCGGTTGCCAAGCGGGATCGTGGCCCCGTTCCCCCATCGCGGAAATCAACAACATGGCACAAACAATAGCACAAAAAACGGCCCACCAACCCAGCCCGATTTCGGCCTTTCCCGCGTCGAAACATCGCACGGACGACTGTACCGCGATGGTCAACGCGCCATAGAGCCAGCCCATGGAATCGATCGCCTCGCGCCACGCAAACGACGACACCGAGGACGAAACCGCGTACTTGCACCAACCCACGCCAACAAACAGCAGGCCCGACCCGAACAATGGCAGCAGCCCTTCGAACACCAGCCAGTTCAGTTGACTATTTTCGAACATCGCTTCCTCTACCGCGCCAGCGCGCCCTGTAATGGGCATGATCGCGCATCGCCACGCGCAGGGACCTGCACCGATCAAGTCGGCACGCGGCGGATTGCAACGTTGGGCCTGTTGTTGGCGTATCGGGGATCGGTGGCCGCATCGCAGGTCGACGCGCCGGAATGCAAAAAAGGGCTGCAAGCTCGCGCTTGCAACCCTTTTTCTTCCTACTGGTGCCGCTTGCCGGAATCGAACTGGCGACCTTTTCATTACGAATGAACTGCTCTACCAACTGAGCTAAAGCGGCGAAACCTGCCTAACGCCTGCAGCGGTACAGACCGGCTGCGGTGAAAGAGGATCGCATTTTAACAAACAAATTATGCAAAGCGCTAGTGCCTCCGCGATATTTGTTCATCATTTGTTCATCAATTGCGAAAAATCAATCACTCGTGGTGGTAGCTGGTCACCACGGCCACCTCGTCGCGCGAGCCCAGGAACACCGGCACGCGCTGGTGCAGCTTGTGCGGCTCGATGTCCATGATGCGCTGCTTGCCGTCGGTGGCCGCGCCGCCCGCCTGCTCGACGATGAAGGCCATCGGGTTGGCCTCGTACATCAGGCGCAGCTTGCCCGGCATCGAGGTGTCCCGCATGTCGGCCGGGTACATGAAGATGCCGCCGCGGTTCAGGATGCGGTGCACGTCGGCCACCATGGAGGCGACCCAGCGCATGTTGAAGTTGGTGCCGCGCGGACCGCTGTCGCCGGCCAGCAGCTCGTCGATGTAGCGCTTGACCGGCGCGTGCCAGTGGCGCGCGTTGGACATGTTGATGGCGAATTCCTTGGTCTTGGCCGGGATCTGCATGTCGCGCTGGGTCAACACCCACGACCCCATCTCGCGGTCCAGCGTGAAGCAGTTCACGCCGCGGCCGGTGGTCAGCACCAGCATGGTCTGCGGGCCGTACACGGCGTAGCCGGCGGCGACCTGCTTGCTGCCGGCCTGCATGAAGTCGGCCTCGGTCGGCTGGCCCATGCCCTCCGGCGCCTTCAGCACGGAGAAGATGGTGCCGATGGAGACGTTGACGTCGATGTTGGAGGAGCCGTCCAGCGGATCGAACAGCAGCATGTATTCGCCCTTCGGATAGCGGTTCGGGATCGGGTGGATCGATTCCATCTCCTCCGACGCCATGGCCGCCAGGTGGCCGCCCCATTCATTGGCCTCGAGCAGGATCTCGTTGGAGATCACGTCCAGCTTCTTCTGCACCTCGCCCTGCACATTCTCGGATTCCAGCGCGCCGAGCACGTCGCCCAGGGCGCCCTTGCCGACGCTGTGGGCGATGGTTTTGCAGGAACGCGCGACCACTTCGATCAGCAGGCGCAGCTCGGCCGGGATCGTGTTGTGCAGGCGTTGTTCTTCGACCAGGTACTGGGTCAGGCTGATGCGTTTCATTGTTTCCCTTGGTTGGTTTTGAGTTCGTACTGATTAATTGGCCAGCGCTTTGCCGATCACTTCGGCGACGTCGTTCGACAGCGGCCCCGCCGCCGCCACCCGTTCCAGCGCCGCGCCCATCCGCGACCGCAGCTCGGGCACGTAGCGGCGCCAGCGGTCCATGCTGCGCGCCAGGCGCGCCGCGACCTGCGGGTTGATGGCGTCCAGCGCGATCACGTGCTCGGCCCAGAAGGCGTAGCCGCTGCCGTCGGCCGCGTGGAACCGCGAGGGGTTGGCGTTGCAGAAGTTGAACAGCAGGCTGCGCGCGCGGTTCGGGTTCTTCAGCGTGAAGGCCGGGTGCAGCATCAGCGCGCGCACCGCCGCCAGGTCCGTGCCCGGCGCGGCGGCCTGCATGGCGAACCATTTGTCGACCACCAGCGCCTCGCCGGAGAAGTCGTCGTAGAAGCTTTGCAGGTGGCCGGACGCGTCCGCGCCGCTGTGGATCAGCGCCACCAGCGCGGCGGCGCGGTCGGTCATGTTGCCGGCCTTTTCGAACTGGTTGCGCGCAAGCTTGATCTCGGCCGGTCCCGGCGCCACCATCAGGTAGGCCAGGCACAGGTTCTTCAGCCCGCGCTTGCCGGCCGACTGCGCGTCCGGGCTGTAGGGGCCGGGCGTCAGGTTGGCCTCGTACTGCTCCAGCAGTTCCGGCCCCAGCTCGGCGGCCATGGTGCGGCGCATGAACTGGCGCGCCGTGTGGATCGCCTGCGGGTCCACCACGTCCATGTGCTCGGCGATGATGGTCTCGGACGGCAGGATCAGCGCCTGCTCGCGGAAGGCCGCGTCCAGCGACGCGTCCACCAGCACCGCGCGCTGCGCGGCGATGAAGGTGTCGTCCAGCGCCAGCGTGGCGCCGTCGGCCACCGCCGCGGTCAGCTTGAGCAGGCGCGCCATGGCCAGGCGCTGGCCCGCCTCCCAGCGGTTCACGGGGTCGCTGTCGTGGCGGAACAGGTGCAGCAGCTCCTCGTCCGTGTAGCCGTACTCCAGCACCACCGGCGCGGAGAAGTCGCGCAGGATGGACGGCACAGGCTTCTCGTGCACGTTGGTGAAGCGGAAGGTCTGCTCGGCCTCGGTGAAGTCCAGCACGGCGGTGGTGGCGCCCACCACCTTGCCGTTCACGGCCAGCGGCAGGTCGTTGCCGTCCGCGCCCAGCAGGCCGATGGCGACCGGGATGTGGAACGGCAGCTTGTCGCTCTGGCCGGGCGTGTCCGGGCAGCGCTGGCTGAGCGTGATCTCGTAGGTCTCGTCGGCCGCGTCGTAGCGCGTGACGGCGCTGACGACGGGCGTGCCGGCCTGGCTGTACCAGCGCTCGAACTGGGACAGGTCGATGCCGTTGGCGTCGGCCATGGCGTTGCGGAAGTCGTCGCACTGCACGGCCTGGCCGTCGTGGCGCGCGAAATACAGGTCCATGCCCTTGCGGAAGCCCTCGCGGCCCAGCAGGGTCTGGTACATGCGCACCACCTCGGCGCCCTTTTCGTACACGGTCACCGTGTAGAAGTTGTTGATCTCGACGAAGGAGTCGGGCCGCACCGGGTGCGCCATCGGGCCGGCGTCCTCGGGGAACTGGGCCTGGCGCAGGGTGCGCACCTGGTCGATGCGGGTGACGGCGCGGCCGCTGGCCGTGCCTATCATGTCGGCCGAGAATTCCTGGTCGCGGAACACGGTCAGGCCCTCCTTCAGCGACAGCTGGAACCAGTCGCGGCAGGTCACGCGGTTGCCGGTCCAGTTGTGGAAGTACTCGTGGCCGACCACCGCCTCGATGCCGGCGTAGTCGATGTCGGTGGCCACCCGCGGGTTGGCCAGCACGAACTTGGTGTTGAAGATGTTCAAGCCCTTGTTTTCCATCGCGCCCATGTTGAAGTCGCCCACCGCGACGATCATGAAGCGGTCCAGGTCCAGCTCCAGGCCGAAGCGCTCCTCGTCCCAGCGGATGCTGTTCTTCAGCGACTGCATGGCGTAGTCGGTCTTGTCCAGGTTGCCCTCCTCGACCCACACCTGCAGCAGCACCTCGCGGCCGGACTTGAGCGTGTAGGTCTCCTCCTGGCACACCAGGCGCGCGGCCACCAGCGCGAACAGGTAGGACGGCTTCTTGAACGGGTCCTCCCACTTGGCGTAGTGGCGGCCGTCGTCCAGCTCGCCCCGCTCGACCAGGTTGCCGTTGGACAGCAGCACCGGGAAGCGCCGCTTGTCCGCGCGCAGCATCACCGTGTACTTGGCCATCACGTCGGGCCGGTCCGGGAAGTAGGTGATGCGGCGGAAGCCCTCGGCCTCGCACTGGGTGTAGAAGCTGCCGTTGGACACGTACAGGCCGGACAGCGTGGTGTTGGTCTCCGGCGAGCACAGCGTTTCGATCTCCAAGGTGACCTCGGCCGGCGCCTTCGGGATGGTCAGGGTGCTGGCGCCCAGCAGGTACTGGCCCGGCCGCAAGGCCTTGCCGTTCATGCGCAGCGCCACCAGCTCGATTTCCTCGCCGTGCAGCACGATGTCGGCGCTGGCGCTGTCCGGATTGCGGCTCATCGTCACACGATTGGCCACGATGGTGCGCGCGGGATCGAGGTCGAAGCCCAGTTCAACGGTGTGTACCAGATAGCTGGGAGGGGTATAGTCTTTACGGAAGATCGTCTGTGGGCTGTCGGTGCGCATTGGGATGTTCGATCGGACAAGGAAGGAAGGGCTATTTTACCAATACCAGCGCCGGGCGACGCGCCTATTAGCGATCCGCCATTCTTTTCCGCTTTCCCCGCCGCCGTAACAATCTGTAATAATTGAGCGCAACAAAGACTGCCGCCATACACTAACAGAGGCAGTATCCGTTTGATTTTTGTCGACGTATTTTGGGGAACACCATGAGAACACTAGCGATTCTGGTGGCGGCGGCCAGTTTGCTGCTGAGCGGCTGCGCCACGACCATCCGTAGCGATGTCACCACCTTCCAGCAGTGGCCGGCGAGCCTGCCCGAGAAAACCTATGTCTTCGAAGCGCCGCCCGCGTCCGCCGACGACACGCTGGAACTGCGCACCTACCAGGCCATGGTGGCCGGCGAGTTGGCCAAGCTGGGCTTCACCCAGGCGGCCGACGGCGCCAGCCCCAAACTGCGCGTGGGCGTGCATTTCAGCACCATCGACCGTCCCACCAAGGTGCTGCGCGCGACCGACCCGTTCTGGATGGGCTCGCCGTACTGGGGACCGCGCTACTACGGCGGCGGCTTCTACCGGCGCGGCTACTACCGCCCCTATTTCGGCTACCGCTACAGCCCGTTCTACGACCCGTTCTGGGATAGTCCGCTGGAAATGCAGGAAACCATCCTGCACAACTACGAGCGCCAGCTGCGCGTGGCGATCAGCACCATCGACGGCAAGAAGCTGTTCGACGTGACGGTGCAGAACACCAGCCGCAAACGCGCCACGCCGACGGTGATGCCGGCCCTGGTGCAAAGCGCCTTCACCGGTTTCCCGGGCGAGAACGGCAAGGTCAAGCAGGTGGAGCTCACCCTGCAGTAAGCACCCTCGTCAGCTGTAGTAGGCCTCGGTGGCGAATGTCAGCGCCACCACCAGCAGCACGGCCAGCACCAGCACGATCAACAGGCGTCCGAATTTGGGGGAGCCGTCGTCGTCGGCTGGTGGCTGGGTCGTGGGTTCAGTCATGGGCGGGTATCAGGATGGTGGAGCCGGTGGTTTTGCGCGCCTCCAGGTCGGCATGGGCCCGGGCGACGTCGGCCAGATTATAGCGCTGCTGGACGACGATCTTCACCTCCCCGCTCTTGACCACGCCGAACAGCGATTTCGCCATCGCCTCCAGGTTCTCCCGTTTGGCCGTGTGCGTCGCCAGCGTGGGCCGGGTGATGAACAGCGAGCCGCGCGACTGCAGCTCGCCCAGGTTGAACGGCGGCACCGGGCCGGACGCGTTGCCGAAGCTGACCATGGTGCCCAGCGGCGCCAGGCAGTCCAGCGAGCCGGCGAAGGTGTCCTTGCCGATGGAATCGAACACCACCGACACGCCCTCGCCGCCGGTCAGCTCCCGCACCTTTTCCGTGAAGTTGTCCGTGTTGTAGTTGATCACGTGCCTGGCGCCGTGCTCGATGGCCAGCGCGGCCTTCTCGGCCGAACCGACCGTGCCGATCAGGTTCAGCCCCATCACGCGCGCCCACTGGCAGGCGATCAGCCCCACGCCGCCGGCCGCCGCGTGGAACAGCACCGTGTCGCCCGCCTTCAGCGGCACCGTGCGGTGGAACAGGTATTGCACGGTCAAGCCCTGCAGCATCATGGCGGCGGCGGTCTCGAAGTCGATCTTGTCCGGCAGCGCCACCAGCAGCGCGGCCGGCAGGTTGCGCACGTCGGCGTAGGCGCCGTTGGGACGGCCCGCGTAGGCCACCCGGTCGCCCACCTTCACCTCGGTCACGCCCTCGCCCACCGCCTCCACCACTCCGGCGCCCTCCTGGCCCAGGCCGGCGGGCAGCGGCTGCGGATACAGACCGGTGCGGAAATAGACGTCGATGAAATTGAGGCCGATGGCGGCGTGGCGCACGGTGGCTTCGCCGGGACCGGGCGGGCCGACCTCGACATCCACGTACTCCATCACCTCCGGCCCGCCGGTGCGGGTCATGCGTATCGCCTTGCTCATGTCGGCTCCTTCAAAGGATTGCGGATGGCGCGATTGTGCCAGCGTTGGCCGGAAACGGTCGCGCCGTCGGAACGCGGCGGCTACTGCGCCGCGTTCGACTGCAGCTGCGACAGCACCAGGTGGGCGCTGGACAGATTGGTGGCGCAAGCCACGTTGTGCACGTCGCAGGCGCGCACCAGGGCGTTGATGTCCGGCTCGTGCGGCTGCGGCGTCATCGGGTCGCGCAGGAAGATCACGGCGTCGATCAGGCCCTCCACCAGCAGCGAGCCGATCTGCAGGTCGCCGCCGAAGGGGCCGGAGTGCTTGCGGTCCACCGTCAGGCCCACCTCGTTGGCCAGGCGGCCGCCGGTGGTGCCGGTGGCGACCAGCGTGCACTGCTTGAGGAAGGCCGCGTATTCGGTGGCCAGCGCGATCATGTCGTCTTTTTTCTTGTCGTGGGCGATCAGGGCGATGCGGGGATTCATGGTGGAAGCGTCCGTAGTGGTGGTTGAGTGCTATTTTTTTGACAACAGGTAGATCCCGGCCAGCACCAGTGCGGTGCCGCCGAGCTGCCAGTCGGTTACCGGCTCGCCGAGGATCAGCGCGCCGAGGAACAGGGTGGAGACCGGGCCTATCATGCCGGCCTGCGAGGCCGTGCCGGCGCCGATGCGCTGCACGGCGACCATGGTCATGAACACCGGCATCACGGTGCAGAAGATGCCGTTGACCAGCGACAGGCCGTACACCGGCATCGGCTGCAGCAGCATCGAGGCCGGGCGCAGCAGGAAGAACTGGCCGACGCAGGCGACGCTGGAGACGCACATGGCGTAGGCCACCAGGCGCAGCGAGCCGAGGCGCTGGACCATCTCGCCGGACAGCAGCAGATAGGCCGCGTAGGCCGCAGCCGAGCCCAGCACCAGCGACGCGCCCAGCGCCACGTTGCCGCCGCCCTTCAGGTCGTGCAGGAACACCAGCACGATGCCGGCGTAGGAGGTGAGCAGCGCCAGCCACTGGCGGCGGCCGATGTGCTGCTTGAGGAACAGGGTGGAGATCAGCAGCACGAAGGTCGGCGTCAGGAACAGGATCAGCCGCTCCAGGCCGACGGAGATGTATTGCAGGCCGAGGAAGTCGAGGAAGCTGGACAGGTAGTAGCCGACCAGGCCCAGGCCGACGACGCGCCAGCGGTCCGCCCTGCCCAGAGGTGGCCCGGCGCGCATCTTCCAGACGGCGACGGCGGCGAACACGGGCAGCGAGAACAGCATGCGGAAGGCGATCAGGGTGACCGCGTCGATCTGGTGGCGGTAGAGCAGCTTGGCCACCACCGCCTTGGTGGAAAACAGCACCGCGCCGCCGACGGCGATCGCCAGGCCGCCCAGGTAGGCGGCGCGAGGCAAGGGGGCGGTCGCGTTTTTTTCCATGCCGGAATTGTACGTCCAAACCGGTTCCGGCGCCTCGCCCCGCGCCGAATTGAAAAATTACTAATATATTGCTAAAATGAACTTTCTATTAATGAAATTCAGCATGAGATGACGGCGTTCAAATGGGTGGCGGGCGAGACCAAATCGATCCAGTACGCGGCCGGCGACACACTGGAACTCTCGGGGATCGCGGCATCCCAATTGGAACTGAGCGTCGCCGACGGCCGGCTGTTGCTGGCGGCGGGCGCGCTGGGCACGCTGACCCTGACGCCGGTGGCCGGCGGCGCGCTGACGGCGGCCAGCCTGGCGCTGACCTTCCCCGACGGCGGCCGCTACATCCCCGCCGGCCCCGATGCGCTGACCGAGGGCGGCGACGGCGGCGATTACCTGCTCGGCGATGATCAGGGCAATTTCGTCGATGCCGGACTTGGCGACGACCGCGTGGAAGGAGGCGGCGACGGCGACTACCTCATTGGCGGCGCCGGCGACGACCTGCTGCTTGGCGGCGGCGGCGACGATCTTCTCGCCGGAGGCGACGGCCGGGACACGCTGGATGGCGGCGACGGCGCCAATCTGCTCCTGGGCCAAAAGGGCGACGACACCTACCTGGTCCACAGCCAGGACGACTATATCAGCGACAGCGGCGGCGTCGATGGCGGCGTCATCAACGCCGACTGGTACAAGACGGCGGACGAGGTGGAAAACTGGACCTGGGCGCCCGGCGTGCAGCGGCTGCCGTACTGGGTCGACGCGCTGACGGCGGACTATGCGCCGTATGTCGCGATGCTGGTGCGGACAGCCGGCCGCAGCGTCCACTACAGCTTTCCCACGACGCCGGCGGATTTCTTCACCGACGATGACAGGCGGGACTTCCTGCCTTTCACGGAAGACCAGATCGCCTACACCCGCAAGGCCCTGGCCTATATCGAAACGGTGCTGAACATCAAGTTCGAGGAGACCGATTCCCCCGACCAGCCTTTGAGCATTGTGTTCGGCAACAACCGGCAGGAAGACTCCGCCGCCTACGCGAACAGCCTCCACGACGACTTCGGATCCCCGCTCATGCTGAGCGAAGACTTTCTCGTCATGCATCCCAGCCGGGATGACGGCGACTCGCTGTACTCGCTGCTGATGCATGAGCTGGGGCACTCGCTGGGCCTGAAGCATCCCTTCGCCGCGCCGGACGCCTATGGAGGGGAGATCGGCGCCGGCCCCTATCTTGGGTCGGGCGAGGACCAGACCGACGCCACGGTCATGAGCTACACGGAAGGGGAACTGGCGCAATACGACCGATTCAGTCCGCTGGACATCGCCGCGCTGCAGTACCTGTACGGCGTGGCGCCCGGCGCCACCGGCGCACGGACGCACGTGCTCGTTGCGACCGCCGCCAACATGATCTGGGTCGGCGCAGGCCTCAACATCATCGATGGCGCGCACCTGACCGCCGACCTGACGCTGAACCTCGAACCCGGCCACTGGAGCCACATCGGCGCCAAGGCGGACACCATCACCGCCGCCGGACAGATCACGATCAACTTCGGCAGCGTCATCGTGGGCGCCAAGGGCGGCGCCGGCAACGACGCGTTGACCGGCAACGCGATAAGCAACGAGCTGTTCGGAGGGGCCGGCAACGACACCCTGTCCGGCGGCGCCAGCGACGACTACCTTTTCGGCGGCGCCGGCAATGACATCCTGTCCGGTGGCGCGGACCCCGACTACCTTGTCGGCGATGCCGGCAACGATATGCTGTCCGGTGGCGCGGATCCCGACTACCTTTTCGGCGAAGCCGGCAACGATACCTTGTCCGGCGGCGCGGAGGCCGACCAACTTTTCGGCGGCGCCGGCGTCGACACCGCGGTCTTCACGGGAGCGCGCCGCGCCTATGACCTGGCGTGGCAAAACGAAGCGCTGACCGTCAGTGCCCTCGCCGGCATGGACGGCACCGACACGCTGAACGACGTAGAGCGGCTGCGCTTCGCGGACGGCATGCTGGCGCTCGATGTCGGCGGCGACGGCGCTGGCGGCCAAGTGTACCGTCTGTACCAGGCCGCCTTCGACCGCAAGCCGGACGCGGCCGGAGTCGGCTACTGGCTGGCGCAGGCCGACCAGGGCGCCGGCATGGCCGGCATCGCCGAGAGCTTCCTGCGCAGCGAGGAATTCGCCCGGCTCTACGGCGGCGCCAACCCCACCGATGCGGCCTTCGTCGCCAAGCTGTACAGCAACGTGCTGCACCGCGCCTACGACCAGACCGGGTACGACTACTGGACCTGGACGCTGGCCGCCGGCGCCTCGCGCGCCGAGGTGCTGCTCAGCTTCGCCGCCGGCGAGGAGAACTACCAGCAGGTGGCCGCCATCATCGCCAACGGCTACGAGTACGCCCACTACGGCTGACGACGCATGGCGCGCGGCGCCAAGCCCGCCATAAACACCCCAGGGGTAATAAATACCCCAGGGGTATTTATGCGCTGCCGGGACGGCGGCCGCCGGGGAGCCGGCGGCCCCCTCGAACGGTCAAAAAAGGGGTGCCTTATGCTAAAATACCGGCCTCACTGGCATACCGTCGAAGGAAGATTGAACATGGCTGGACACAGCAAATGGGCCAATATCAAGCACAAAAAGGCCGCAACGGACGCGAAACGCGGCAAGATCTGGACGCGCCTGATTAAGGAAATCACCGTCGCCGCGCGCATGGGCGGCGGCGAGCTCGCGTCCAATCCGCGCCTGCGCCTGGCCGTGGACAAGGCCGCCGACGCGAACATGCCGAAGGACAACGTGCAACGCGCGATCACCCGCGGCACCGGCGGCGAGGACGGCGCCAGCTACGAGGAGGTGCGCTACGAGGGCTACGGCATCGGCGGCGCGGCCATCATCGTCGACTGCATGACCGACAACCGCGTGCGCACCGTGGCCGAGGTGCGCCACGCCTTCAACAAGCACGGCGGCAACATGGGCACCGAGGGCTCGGTGGCCTTCATGTTCAAGCACTGCGGCCAGTTCCTGTTCGCGCCCGGCGTGAACGAGGACAAGCTGATGGAGGCGGCGCTGGAGTCCGGCGCCGAGGACGTGGTGGCCGACGACGAGGGCGGCTTCGAGGTGATCTGCGAGCCCAACGATTTCGCCGGCGTGAAGGACGCGCTGGAGGCGGCCGGCTTCAAGGCCGAGGTGGCCGAGATCATCATGAAGCCCGCCACCGAAACCAGCTTCACCGGCGACGACGCCGTCAAGATGCAAAAACTGCTCGACGCGCTGGAGAACCTGGACGACGTGCAGGAAATCTACACCAACGCCGTGATCGAGGACTGATCGCCGCTGCTGGCAAACCCCGGCGGCCGCAGGGCCGCTCCCCCGTATTATTTGGAACGGTCTCATGAAAATCTTGGTAGTCGGCTCTGGCGGCCGCGAACACGCACTGGCCTGGAAACTGGCCGAATCGAAACGCGTACAGATGGTGTACGTGGCCCCCGGCAACGGCGGCACGGCGCGCGACGCGCGTCTGCAAAACATCAATATCACCGACCTGCACGAGCTGGCCACCTTCGTCGAGCGCGAGCACATCGCGCTGACCGTGGTCGGCCCCGAGACCCCGCTGGCCGGCGGCATCGTCAACCTGTTCCGCGCCCGCGGCCTGAAGGTGTTCGGCCCCAGCCGCGAGGCGGCCCAGCTGGAGTCGTCCAAGGACTTCGCCAAGGCCTTCATGCAGCGCCACGGCATCCCCACCGCCGAGTACCAGACCTTCTCCGACGTCAAACAGGCGCACGCCTACATCGACGCCAAGGGCGCGCCCATCGTCATCAAGGCCGACGGCCTGGCCGCCGGCAAGGGCGTGGTGGTGGCGATGTCGCTGGAGGAGGCGCACCAGGCGGTCGACCACATGCTGGCCGACAACCGCTTCGGCGACGCCGGCGCCCGCATCGTGATCGAGGAATTCCTGGCCGGCGAGGAGGCCTCCTTCATCGTCATGTGCGACGGCAAGAACATCCTGCCGCTGGCCACCAGCCAGGACCACAAGCGCCTGCGGGACAACGACCAGGGCCCGAACACGGGCGGCATGGGCGCCTACTCGCCCGCCCCCATCGTGACCCCGGCCATGCACGCGCGCGTGATGCGCGAGATCATCAACCCGACCATCGCCGGCATGCACAAGGACGGCATCCCGTTCACCGGCTTCCTGTACGCCGGCCTGATGATCGACGCGGCCGGCAATCCGAAGACGCTGGAATTCAACTGCCGCATGGGCGATCCGGAGACGCAGCCCATCATGGCGCGCCTGAAGACGGACCTGCTGACGGTGATGGAACACGCCGTCAACGGCACGCTGGACGCGGTCGAGCTGGAATGGGACCGCCGCACGGCGGTGGGCGTGGTGCTGGCCGCCGGCGGCTACCCGGACAGCCCGGCCAAGGGCGACGTCATCGACGGCATCCCGGCCGAGACGCCGGAGACCGTGACCTTCCACGCCGGCACGGTGGAGGCGGACGGCAAGCTCTTGACCAGCGGCGGGCGCGTGCTGTGCGTGGTCGGCCTGGGCGACAGCGTCAAGATGGCGCAGAAGCAGGCCTACGAGACGGTCGACAAGATCCACTTCGACGGCATGCAGTACCGCCGCGACATCGGCTGGCGCGGCCTGAAGCACTAAGCGCCCAAAAAGGGGTCAGGTTCAATATTCCGCTCTGCGGAATATTGAACCTGACCCCTTTTTTCCGCCATGCTACAATCCGTCCCTTCCACTTTTCTCCCCACAGCTTAGATGTCGTCCACGCCCTCGCCTTCCGCCGTCAAGGATTTCCTGCTCGATTTGCAGAACCGCATCGTGCAGGCTTTGGAAGAGCTCGACGGCACGCCCTTCCTGCGCGACGAGTGGCAGCGTCCCGAGGGCGGCGGCGGCATCTCGCGCCTGGTGGAGGACGCGCCGGTGCTGGAACGCGGCGGCTGCAATTTCTCGCACGTGACGGGCGCGGCGCTGCCGCCATCCGCCGCCGCGGCGCGCCCGGAACTGGGCGGCCGGGCGTGGGAGGCGATGGGCGTGTCGCTGGTGCTGCACCCGCGCAATCCCTACGCGCCCACCGTGCACATGAACGTGCGCTTCTTCAGCACCACCACCGCCGACGGCACGCCGGTGTGGTGGTTCGGCGGCGGCATGGATTTGACGCCGTACTACGGCTTCGAGGAGGACGCGCGCCATTTCCACCGGGTCTGCCACGACGCGCTGGCCCCCTACGGCGCCGACCTGCACCCGCGCTTCAAGCGCTGGTGCGACGACTATTTCCACCTGAAGCACCGCAAGGAGGCGCGCGGCGTGGGCGGCATCTTCTTCGACGACTTCAACGCCGCCGGTTTCGAGCAGAGCTTCGCCATGGTGCGCAGCGTGGGCGACGCCTTCGTCGAGGCCTACCTGCCGATCCTGGCGCGCCGCAAGGACACCCCGTACGGCGAGCGCGAGCGCGATTTCCAGGCCTACCGGCGCGGCCGCTATGTCGAGTTCAACCTGGTGTTCGACCGCGGCACGCTGTTCGGCCTGCAGTCGGGCGGACGCACCGAGGCGATATTGATGTCGATGCCGCCCATCGTCAAATGGCGCTACGACTGGCATCCCGAACCCGGCTCGCCGGAGGCGGCGCTGTACACCGACTTCCTGCCGCACCGCGATTGGCTGGCCGGCGCGTGACCTACCGCGTCGCCCTGCTGGGAGGCACCTTCGATCCGGTACACCATGGCCACGTCGCGCTGGGCGCCCATTTCATGCGCCTGCTGGGCGCGGACGAATTGCGGGTGCTGCCGGCCGGCGCGCCCTGGCAGAAAGCCGCCCTGGGCGCCGCCCCGGAGCAGCGCGCCGAGATGGCCGGGCTGGCCTTCGCCGGCCAGCCCTTCAAGGTGGTGGTGGACACCCAGGAAATCACGCGCGGCGGGCCGACCTACACGGTCGAAACGCTGCGCGCGCTGCGCGCCGAACTGGGACCGGAAACGTCGATCGCCTTCCTGATGGGCGCCGACCAGCTGCGGCGCCTGGACACCTGGCGCGATTGGCATGAACTATTCGGGCTGGCGCACATCTGCGCGGCGGCCCGGCCCGGCTTCACGCTGGACCAGCTGCCGCCCGCGGTGGCGCAAGAGATGGCCCGGCGCGCAGGGACGCCGGAACAGCTACGAAACACCCCCGCCGGCTTGGCCTGCCTGGCGCCCGATCTGGCGCTGGACATGTCATCCACCGGCATTCGTGCGGCATTACAACGCGGAAATAAGCCAGACTCGCTTATCTCCCCGGTGGTGCTAGACTATATTGAACAACATAATCTTTACAAATAATAATGGATATCAAAAAACTGCAAACCCTCGTCGTGGACGCCCTGGAAGACGTCAAGGGCCAGGACATCGTCCTGTTCGACACGACTCACCTGACCAGCCTGTTTGACCGCATCGCCATCGTCTCCGGCACCTCGAACCGCCAAACCAAGGCGCTGGCCGCCTCGGTGCGCGACAAGGTGAAGGCGCAGGGCGGCGACGTGGTGGGCATGGAGGGCGAGGACACGGGCGAGTGGGTGCTGGTCGACCTGGGCGACATGATCGTCCACATCATGCAGGCGCCGATCCGCGCCTACTACCGCCTGGAGGAGATCTGGGGCGACAAGCCGGTGAAACTGGGCGCCGCCAAGCGCAAGTCGACCGAGGAAGGCGCCAAGGCCGCCACCGCGCCGAAGAAGGCGGGCAGCCACCTGGCGGCCACCAAGGTGGCCAAGGACGCCGAGCCGGTCGTCGAGAAGAAGGTCGCCGCGCGCAAGCCGGGCGTGGCCAAGAAGGTCGCCGCCGACGGCGCCGTGGCCAAGAAGCCGGCCGCCAGGAAAGCGGTGGCGAAGAAGGTCGCCGCGCCGGTCGAGCTGGCCGCCATCCCCGAGGGCAAGAAGATCAAGGTCTCGGCCAGCAAGTCGCTGGTGGCCTCCACCAAGGCCAACAAGGAAGAGAAGGCCAAGGTGGCCAGCAAGCTGAAGGCCGCGGCCGAGGCGCCGGCCAAGACCGTCATCAAGCGCCTGAAGAAGGCCGCCGAGTAACACCGTGCAGCTGATCATCGCCGCGGTCGGCCACAAGATGCCGGCCTGGATAGAAAGCGGTTACGCCGAGTACGTGAAGCGCATGCCGCCGGAACTGCGCGTGGTGCTGAAGGAAATCAAGCCGGTGGAACGGTCCGGCAGCAAGACCGCCGCCACCGCGATGGCGCTGGAACGCGAGCGCATCGAGGCGGCGCTGCCGAAGTCGGTGCGCATCATCGCGCTCGACGAGCGGGGCAAGGACTTGACCAGCGTCGGCCTGTCGCAGCAGCTGGAGCTGTGGCAGCAGGACGGCCGCGACACGGCCTTCCTGATCGGCGGCGCCGACGGGCTGGACCCGGCGCTCAAGGCCAGGGCCGAGGGCCTGATCCGCATCTCCAGCATGACGCTGCCGCACGGGATGGTGCGCGTGATGCTGGCCGAACAGCTGTACCGCGCGTGGACCATCACGCAGAACCACCCCTATCATCGCGTCTAGAACGATGAAAGAACAAGCAGATGAAACCGGTCGATAAGAAGATCTACCTCGCCTCCAAGAGCCCGCGCCGGCGCGAACTGCTGCGCCAGATCGGCGTGGACTTCGAGCTGCTGCTGCTGCGCAACGACGGCCCGCGCGGCGCCGACGTCACCGAGGACGTGCGTCCGGGCGAGTCGGCGTACGACTACGTGGGCCGGGTGGCGGCCGAGAAGGCCGCCTTCGCCTTCGACCTGATACGGCGCCGCCACCTGGTGCCGCGCCCCGTGCTGACGGCCGACACCACCGTCACGCTGGACGGCGCCATCCTGGGCAAGCCGGCCAACACGGCCGAGGCGGTGTCCATGCTGGAGCTCCTGTCCGGCCGCACCCACCAGGTCATGACGGCCATCGCGGTCTACCACCACAAGCTGGAGCTGCAGGTCACGCAGGTGTCCGAGGTGCGCTTCGCCACGCTGACGCCGGCCTCGATCCAGGCCTATTGCGCCACCGGCGAGCCCTACGACAAGGCCGGCGGCTACGGCATCCAGGGCCTGGCCTCGGTGTTCATCGAGCACATCGAGGGCAGCCATTCCGGCATCATGGGCCTGCCGATCTACGAAACGGCCCAATTACTACGCCAGGCAGGCTTGCCTCTGCCGTAAAGGTCTGTATGATCCTCGTTCAAGAAAACAATAACCGGCAGCACTACCAATGAACGAAGACATACTCATCAACATCACCCCGCAGGAGACGCGGGTGGCCCTGATCGTGCAGGGCGCGGTGCAGGAATTGCATATCGAACGCACCCTGACCCGCGGCCTCGCCGGCAACGTCTATTCGGGCAAGGTGGTGCGGGTGCTGCCGGGCATGCAGTCCGCCTTCATCGACATCGGCCTGGAACGGGCCGCCTTCCTGCACGTGGCCGACATCTGGGAGGCCCGTCCGCACGACGGCCAGAACGCCGCCCCCACCCCGATCGAGAAGATCCTGTTCGACGGCCAGGTGCTGACGGTGCAGGTCATCAAGGACCCGATCGGCACCAAGGGCGCGCGCCTGTCGACGCAGATCTCGATCGCCGGCCGCATGCTGGTCTACCTGCCGCAGGACAACCACATCGGCGTGTCGCAGAAGATCGAGAAGGAGACCGAGCGCGAGCAGCTGCGCGCGCGGCTGCAAAGCCTGCTGCCGCCGGAGGAGAAAGGCGGCTACATCGTGCGCACCCAGGCCGAGGACGCCAGCGATTCCGACCTGGCGGCCGACGTCGACTACCTGCGCAAGACCTGGGGCGCGATCTGCCACGGCGCGCGCACGCTGCCCGCCACCAGCCTGCTGCACCAGGACTTGAGCCTGGCCCAGCGCGTGCTGCGCGACTTCGTGCACGACGAGACGGCCAGCATCCAGGTCGACTCGCGCGAGAACTTCATCAACCTCACCGAGTTCGGCAAGACCTACACGCCGTCCGTGCTGCCGCGGCTGCACCACTACACGGGCGAGCGCCCGCTGTTCGACCTGTACGGCGTGGAGGAGGAGATCCTGCGCGCGCTGGGCCGGCGCGTGGACTTGAAGTCCGGCGGCTACCTGATCGTCGACCAGACCGAGGCGATGACCACCATCGACGTCAACACCGGCGGCTTCGTGGGCGGGCGCAACTTCGCCGACACCATCTTCAAGACCAACCTGGAGGCGGCGCACGCGATCGCGCGCCAGCTGCGGCTGCGCAACCTGGGCGGCATCATCATCCTCGACTTCATCGACATGGAGAACAACGAGCACCGCAACGCGGTGCTGGCCGAGCTGAAGAAGACCCTGTCGCGCGACCGCACCAAGGTGTCGGTGTCCGGCTTCTCGGCGCTGGGGCTGGTGGAGATGACGCGCAAGCGCACCCGCGAGTCGCTGGCCCACATCCTGTGCGAGCCGTGCCCGGCCTGCGCCGGCAAGGGCCAGGTGAAGACCTCGCGCACCATCTGCTACGAGATCCTGCGCGAACTGCTGCGCGAGGCCAAGCAGTTCAATCCACGCGAATTCCGCATCCTCGCCTCGCAGGAGGTGGTGGACCTGTTCCTCGAGGAGGAATCCCAGCACCTGGCCATGCTGGGCGACTTCATCGGCAAAAAGATCTCGCTGCAGGTGGAGAACTCCTATCACCAGGAGCAGTACGACGTGATCCTGATGTAGCCGCGTCGGAAAATCTTACAGTCACTCCCGATTTGCAAGCCGATGCCGCACCAAGTCATTGAAAAGTAACATTATTTCCAAGTGGCATGTTAATTGCTTATAGGATATTTAAAGTTCCCATAAGCATTTAACCCACCCTAGGATAACAATGAAAAAGCTCATCTCCGCACTGTGCGTAGCCACCGCCGCCCTGACGGCACCATCGCACGGCGCCGTGATCAACTTCGGCTCCACCTCCTCCAATGGCGGCGACTGCACCTATACCTGCACCGCCCACCTCCAGCAGGAATACGACGCGGCCGCCTTCGGCTCGACGGTCGAAATCAGCCGTATCAGCTTCTTCTTCAACTACCTGGACCAAACGAACCAGACGCCGTGGCAAGTGCGCCTGGCAACCAACGCCAACGGCAGCGGCATCAATTCGGCGTTCGCCAGCAACCTGGGCGCGGACAAGGCGCTGTTCGCCACCGGGAACGGCAGCGTCACCGTCAACAATCGGGTCGATTTCTTCGGTTCCTTCGTCTACGATCCGAGCGCCGGCAACCTGATGCTCGACATTCTGGGCGGCGGCGGCGTCACCGGCTCGTTCACCGCGACCGGCGACGTCAACCGCGTGTATAGCTGGGGCGAGGAGACGTTCGGCAATGTGGATTTGTTCTACGGCATCTCGACCGAGTTTGAAGTGGCGCCCGTGTCGTCGAACGACGTGCCGGAACCGGCCACGCTGGCGCTGTTCGCCGTCGGCATGGCCGGCGTGGCGTTCAGCCGCCGCAAGAAGGCGGCCGCTTAACGTTCCCCTCCTCCGCGCCGTCCCGGAATGGACGGCGCGATACCGGCTGGCCCGGACGAAAACGTCCCGCGCGCCAAGCCGGATCAGAACTCGAACACCGTGTTCAGCCTCACCTGGCGCGGATCGCCCAGGGTGACGACGTTGTTGCTCAAGCCACCCGCGTAGGTGTCCCTGCCGAACAGGTTCTTCACGTTGAGCGACACCCGGTAGCCATTGCCGCTGTAGCTCGCCGCCGCGTCCACCACCGTGTAGGCCGGCACCGTGTAGTCGAAGGAATAGCCGCGCTTTTCGCTTTCGTGGCGCAGGCCGGCTCCCAGCCCCAATCCCGCCAGCGCGCCATTCCCGGTCAGGTAATTGGCCCACACCGTGGCGCCGCGGCGCGGCACGTTGTTGAGCGGCTTGCCCACGTAGGCGGCGCGGTTGTCGCGCGTGACTTCGGAAGCGATGTGGGCGGCGGCCCCGCGCAGGGTCCAGCCGTTGCGCAGGTTCAGCGTCAGCTCGCCCTCCACTCCCCGGCTGCGCTCCTCGCCGGTCTGCACGCTGAAACCGTTGTGCTCCGTGTCCGCCGTGGTCACGTTGCGGCGGCGCAGGTCGTAGACGGCCATGACGGCGGTGACGCGGCCGCCATCGGGACTGTATTTGATCCCCAGTTCGGACTGGCGCCCCGTCTCTGGCTCGAAACGCGCGCCAAAGTAATCGACGCCGGACACCGGCAGGAACGAGGTGGCGTAGCTGGCGTAGGCCGCCGCGCCGGGCGCGAGGCGGTAGGACAGGCCCGCGCTGCCGGTGGTGGCGCTGTCGGTCTGGCGGTCCTCGATGCCGCCGCGGTTGTTGGTGTTGCCCGTCGTGGCGCGGTCGCGGCGCAAGCCCAGGGTCGCATCCAGCCGCCCGGCCAGGGCGAACCGGTCGCGCGCGTACAGGCCGGTCATCGGCAGGCGGCTGGTGGTGTCGGCCTGCGCGGCGGCGGGACAGGCGATCGCCACGCCGTACACGGGGTTGAACAGGTTGAGCGCCGGGAGAGTGCACGTGGTGGTGGCGAAGCGCTCGCGCTGCGTGCTGGCGTCCAGGCCCAGTGTGAGATGGTGCAACGTCCCCAGCACGGACAGCGTGCCGCCCACATGGGTGTCGAGCGCGGCCACCTCGCCGTCGAATTCGCGGCGGCTGCCGGTGCGGCTCAACGTGGCGCCGTTGGCCGCCAGCGCGCCGTTGAACACGCCGGGGCCGACGCCGCCGTACTCCTCCCAGCGGAAGTTCTGGTGCAAGGTCCAGCGGTCGTTGAAGCGGTGCGCGAGCGCATAGCCCACGCGCTTGCGCTCCACGTCGTAGCCGCCCATCGCGGGATCGCCGATGAAGCGGTTGAGCGGGATCGGCCCGTTGGGGTTGGGCAGCAAGGTGCCGCGCGGCGGCAGGCCCTGCTGGCGCAGCCATTCGCGCCGGTGGTAGCTGGCCAGCAGCGTCAGATCGGTGTCGCCCCCCAGGTCCAGCGTCAGCGCCGGGGCCAGCCAGCGCGTCTTGAAGAACACGAAATCGGTGGGGTCGTCGCTGTCCAGCGCCAGCGCGTTGACGCGGAACGCGGCCTTGCCGGTGGCGTTCAGCGGACGGCCGACATCCAGCGTGGCCTGCCGGTGGTTGTCGCTGCCGATGGTGACGCCCGCCTCGTTGAACGCGTGCGCGCGCGGCCGCTTGCTGACGGAGTTGACCATGCCGCCCGGCTGCACATTGCCGAACAGCAGCGAGGCCGGCCCCTTCAGCACGTCGAGCTGCTCCACACCGAATAGCTCCTCGGGGATCTGCACCGACTGCGCGGTGCGCAAGCCGTCCACGAAGGTCGATTCGGAGGCGCGCATGCCGCGGATGATGAAGTCGTCGAAGCCGCGGCGGCCGTACTGCCCCGGGGTCACACCGGCCACCGTGCGCAGCGCCTCGGCCAGCGTGGTCGATTGCTGCGCGTCGAGCAGGCCGCGCGTGACGACCGTGATCGATTGCGGCGTTTCCAGCAGGCCGGCCCCGGATTTGGTCGTGCTGGCGGCGCGTTTGGCGGCCAGGCCGGCGGTTTCATCCCGGTCGCCGGTCACCGTCACCTGGGGCAGCGCGGCGGTGGCGCCGGCATCGGCGTCGTCTGTGGATAGCCGGGCCGGCGCGGCCTGGGGCAGAGACGCCCAGGCGGCAGCCAGCACCAGCGCAAGCGTGGTTTTGCGGAGCACGGTGAATTCCTTTGATGGCGGGGACACTGGCTTGCAAAACGCTGGCTGGTGCGTGGATGGTCACCATTGTAAATGGGAATCATTCTCAATGTAAAGTCAAATCCACTTGGGACCGCCGCCCCGCAAGCCGAGCTGAAAGCAAAGAAGCAAGCAATATCGCGGCGCGCGCCGAACGTCCCTGATTCAAGCCGGATTGTTGGCGGCCTGGTCCGCGTACCCCTCGACCTCGACCCGGTTGCGCCCGGCCGACTTGGCCGCGTACAGCGCGCGGTCGGCCGCCTCCACCAGCTCGCCCGCGTTGTCGACGCCGCGCCGCGGCGTCATCGCGGCCACGCCGGCGCTGATGGTCACCACCTTGGCCGGGCTGCCCTCGTGCGGCATGCGCAGTTCGGCGATGGCCTTGCGCACGCGCTCGGCCACGGCGGCCGCCCCGGCCGCGTCCGTGCCCGGCAGCAGGATGCCGATCTCCTCGCCGCCGTAGCGCGCCGCCAGGTCGCCCGGGCGCTTCGGCGTCAGCACCCGTATCGTCTTGCTGATCGCGCGCAGGCAATCGTCGCCGGCGCTGTGGCCGTACAGGTCGTTGTACTGCTTGAAGCAATCGACGTCGATCATGATGAAGGCCAGCGGCGCGCCGCCGCGGATCGCCCGGCTGAACTCGTTGCCCAGCGTGACGTCGAACTGGCGCCGGTTGGCCAGGCCCGTCAGGCCGTCCTGCAGCGCCAGCTTCTCCAGGGTGCGGTTCAGGCTTTCCAGCGCGTCGCGCGCCACCAGCAATTCCTTTTCCGCCTCCAGCCGCAGGTCGATCTGCTGGATCAGCCGCCGCCCGAACAACGCCAGCAGCGCCGCCAGCAGCAGCACCCCCAGGGAGTGCAGCAGCGTGTCGCGCCGCCAGCCCTCCAGCACCTCGCTGCGCGACAGCGCCGCCACCACGAACAGCGGATAGCGCTCCAGCGCGCGGAAGCTGTTCAGGCGCACCTCGCCGTCCTGGGTGGAGCGGAATTCGCCCTTGCCGGCGTCGCCCGAGCGGATATAGGCCTGGTACACCGGGGTGTTGATCACGTTGGCGCCGATCTTGTGCTCCTCGGTCGGGCGGCGCAGCACCATGGCGCCGCTGTTCAGCACCAGCGCCACCGCGCCCCGCTCGCCGATGTCCAGGCTGTCGTAGAAGTCCTTGAAGTAGTCCATGTCGATGGTGGCCAGCGCCACCCCGGCGAAGGCGCCGTCCGGGTGGTTCAGGCGGCGCGACACGGGGAGGATCCATTTGCCGGTGGAGCGGCTGACCACCGGCAGGCCGATGTGCGGGCCGCTGTCGGTGTGGTTCAGGTGGTAGACGAAGTATTCGCGGTCGGCGTTGTTGACGTTGGGCGGCGTGACGGGGCGGGAATTGACCACCCAGCGGCCGGTGGCGTCGTAGACGAACAGGCCGTTCAGCTGGGGCAGGTTGCGCACCTGCGCCACCATCAGCGGGTGCAGCCGCCGCAGCGCGGCCGGGCCGGTGCCGTCGGTCTCGATGCGCTCGACGATGTCGGCCAGGCTGGTGTCGGCCGCCTTGATGGTGTCGTCCGCGTGCTGCGCCATCGAGCGCGCCAGGTTGGAGGTGGTGCGCTCGGTGGCGGCCAGCAGCTCGCCGCGCGCGTTCAGGCTGCGCCAGCCGTCGATGGCCACCAGCGACAGGCAGACGGTGGCCACGAACACGGTGGCCCAGAACGTGATCGAGAACCGTTTCAGCATGGCGTCCCGTCCCCCGCCCGGCTCAGGCGCGCGGGACCAGCATGGGTTGCAGGGTCCGCCACACCTGTTCCGGAGCGATCTTTTGCATGCAGTCCTGGTGGCCCAGCGGGCACTCGCGCTGGCGGCAGGGCGAGCATTCCAGCCGCAGCGAGATGGAGGCCGCCAGGTCCGAGAACGGCGGCGCGTGGCCGGGGTCGGTCGGGCCGTAGATGGCGATCACCGGCCGGTTCAGCGCGGAGGCGATGTGCAGCAGGCCGGAATCGTTGCTGACCACGGCGCCGGCGCGGGCGATCAGCGCCACCGCCTCGGCCAGCGAGGTGGCGCCGGCCAGGTTGCGCAGCGCCGGCAGGCCGCCCGCGGCCTGGATCACGGTCTCGCAGGCCTCGCGGTCCTTGGGCGAGCCCAGCAGGGCGATCTGGACGTCCGGATGGGCCGCGACGATGGCCCGCGCCAGGCCGGCGAAGTGCGCCGGCGGCCAGCGCTTGGCCGTGCCGAACTCGGCGCCGGGGGCGAAGGCCACCAAGGGCCGCGCCAGGTCCAGGTTGGCGCGCGCGCAGGCGGCCGCGATCTGCTCCGGGCTGGCCGCCAGCCGGGGCCGCGGCACGGCGTCGCGCTGCGCGGCCGGCAGCGGCGCCACCGGCGCCAGCGCCAGCGCGGCGTAGAACGGCACCATCGGCCGCGGCGGCGCGTCGTCGCGGTGCATCACGTTGATCAGGCCGTAACGGCTCTCGCCCTTGTAGCCGACCCGGCGGGGAATGCCGGCCAGCCACGGGATCAGCGCGTATTTGAGCGTGTTCGGCAGCACGTAGGCGTCGGCGTAGCCGCGCCGCGCCAGACGGCGCGCGTAGCGCCAGCGCTCGCGCAGTTGCAGCGGGCCGTGGCGGAACGGCGTTTCCAGCACCTCGGCCACCTCCGCCATCTGGCGCCACACGGGCGCCACCGACGGCGGCGCCAGCACGTCGATCGCCCGCTCCGGATGGGCCGCCTTCAGCAGCGCCAGCAGCGGCTGCGCCATCACGGCGTCGCCGATCCAGTTGGGGGAAATGACCAGGGTGCGCCCGCCCGCGGTGTGGCCGTTCATGCGGCGTCCCCCTCGTCGCGCGCGTTCAGGCACAGGCCCATCAGCAGGAACAGCATCTGCGCGTAGAACATGGTGCTCATGATGGACCAGTAGATCACCTCGGTCAGGCCGAAGCTGAAATAGCCGATCACCAGCAGCAGCCCGGCCAGCGCCGGCGCGGTCACGGCGGGGCTGGCCGACTCGTGGGTTTTCAGGATGCGCGCGAAAAACAGGAAGGGCGCGATCAGCGTGCCCAGCCACACCAGCAGGCCGGGCACGCCGCCGTACACCAGCACCTGCAAGATATCGTTGTGGAAATGCTCGGCCTCCAGCACGAACGATTGCAGCCGGCCCGCCCGCACCTCCTCGGCCAGCTCGGCCTCGATCTCGCCGGTGGTGGAGATGCGCCAGGGGTGGCGTTCGGCCAGCATCAGCGCGCCCTTCCACAGTTCCAGCCGCACGCCGACGTTGGTGTAGGCGTTGCCGCCGTCGAAGTAAGTCTTCACTTCGGTGACGCCCTGCTCGAGCCGCTCGCGGGCCCCGGTCTGGTCGATGAAGTAAGTGCTCACCATCAGCGCCAGCGCCGCGACGGCCAGCGCCTTGGCGGCGCGGGCGCGCAGGAAATGGCCGTATTTGACGAACAGCACGGCGGCGAACAGGATCGCGATCCAGCCGCCGCGGGTGCCGGTGGCCACCGATCCCAGCAGGCCCGCCAGCGCGCCCAGTGCCGGCCACACCGCTTGCCGGCCCTTGAAATCGAGCACCCCCGCCAGGCACATCATGCCCATGCATAATTGGATATCGCCGAATGTGATAGCATTGATGAGTCCGCCAGGACGCTCGATGCCGAGCGACCAGCGCTGGTAGCAGATGAACACCGCGCCCGCCATGGCGCCGGCGATCAGCCCCCACCACAGGGCCTTGCGGCCGGGCCGGACCGCCAGCACCGCCAGCAGCACGGTGACGCTGAACGCCATGCGCGCCGGCTTTTCCAGCGCGCGCAAATGCAGCTCCGGATGCCACAGCATCCCCGCCAGGGCGAAGGCAAAACTCAGCAGCAGCGCTGTTAAAACCCAGCGAATCTCAGTAAGATGGCGCACCAGCGGCGCTTTCGCCGCCCGCCAGCAGAGCATACCGGCCAGCAAAAAGCCGAAGCCGGCGAGGCTGACGCCGGACTTTGTGACCAGCGCCAGGCACGGCAGCAGGAAAACCAGACTGTGGATGAGGTACGAGGGGTACGATAAGGCGTTGTTTTGCAGAATGTTTTTTTTTGTAAAAGTATTATTCATTAATGTTTTGTGAGCCTATTCTTGCAGAATCAACACAGGCAGCATCGACTTCATGCAACAAGCATCAAAAATATCCGTCATCATTACCACGTACAACCGCCCGGACGCGCTGGCGGCGGTGCTCGATGCTTGCTTCTGCCAGGATGATAACAACTTCGAAATCATTATCGCTGATGACGGCTCCACCCACAACACGCGCCAGTGCATCGCCCGGCTGAAGGGCCGCTCGCCGGTGCCGCTGCGGCACGTGTGGCAGCCCGACGAGGGATTCCGCGCCGCGCGCGCGCGCAACCAGGGCATCCTGGCCGCCAGCGGCGACTACATCGTGTTCCTGGACGGCGATTGCGTGCCCCAGCCCAGTTTCGTCAGCCAGCACCGCAAGCTGGCCCGGCCCGGCTACCTGGTGACCGGCAGCCGCGTGCTGCTCAGCCCGGGCTACACGCTGCGCATGCTGGCCGAGCGCATCGACGTGTGCAAGCTGGGTTTCTGGGACAAGCTGAAACTGCGCCTGACGGGCGACCTGAACAAATTCCTGCAAACCGTGCTGACCCTGCCGGACTTCGGCCGCGAAAGCCGCCGCTTCAGCTGGCGCCGCATCAAGAGCTGCAACCTGGGCGTGTGGCGCAGCGACCTGACGCTGGTGAACGGCTTCGACGAGAGCTTCCACGGCTGGGGACACGAGGATTCCGACCTGGTGGTGCGCCTGTTCAACGCCGGCGTGATGCGCAAGGAAGGCGCGTTCGCCACCGAGGTCTACCACCTGTGGCACCGCGAAAACGAGCGCAGCCTGGAAGACCGCAACCGCAACATCGTGCTGCGGCGCGCCAACGACAAGACCGTGCTGGCCACCCAGGGCCTGCAGTCGGCAGGCCCGCGCGGCGGCGCCCGCCGCAGCGCCGCCATGGCGCCGCTGCCCACCTCGGGCACCTGACCCGCCGCCTTCCCGGACAACTCCCGCGCTACTCGTCGTCCAGCATGGCGATGCGCACCAGTTCGGCCACGTGGCCGACCCCCAGCTTGCTCATCAGCCTGGCCTTGTGCACCTCCACCGTGCGCACGCTGATGCCCAGTTCCGGCGCGATCTCGCGGTTGTGCCGTCCCAGCACCACCAGCCGCATCACCTCGCGCTCGCGCGGCGTCAGCTCGCGCAGCAGGTTGCGGCCGTCCTCGCGCTGGCGCAGCTCCTGGCGCTGGCGCGCCTCGGACGAGAACGCCTCCTCGATGGCGGCCAGCAGCTTGGCGTCGTCGAAGGGTTTCTCCAGGAAATCCAGCGCTTGCGCCTTGAAGGCGGCGCGCGCCAGGCCGACGTCGCCATGGCCGGTGACGATGACGATGGGGATGCGGTTGTCCAGCTCCCCCAGGCGGCGCTGCAGTTCCAGCCCGTCCATGCCGGCCATGCGGATGTCGATCAGCAGGCAGCCGGCCCAATCCGGCTGCCAGGCGCGCAGCAGCGCCTCGCCGCCGGGAAACACGGCGGTGCGGTAGCCGTGCACGCCCAACAGCAGGCTGAGCGCGTCGCGCACCGAGGGGTCGTCGTCCACTATGTATACAGTCAATGCCAGGGCCACGTTATTCTCCCGATTCCAGGGCTGGCAGTATAAAACGGAAAACGCCGTGGCTGGCCACTTCCGCCCACAAACTGCCGCCGTGCGCCTCGACGATGGCGCGGCTGAGCACCAGTCCCAGGCCCAGGCCGCTGGCCTTGGACGAGACGAAGGGCTCGAACAGGCGCCGCGCCAGCGCCTCCGACACGCCGGCGCCGTTGTCCTCGACCGTGACGCGCAGCCGCCCGTCGTCCAGCCGCGCGGCCGACAGCGCGATGCGGCGCTCGCCCGGCGGCCGCGCGGCCACCGAATCGAGCGCGTTGGCCAGCAGGTTGCGCAGCACCAGCTCGACCTGGAGGCGGTCGGCCAGCACGGCGACCGGCGGCGCCGGCGCCACCGCCAGTTCCACGCCCTGCTCGCCGCACTGGGCCGAGAATTGCTCGGTGATGCCGGACAGCAAGGCCTCCGCCGGCACCGCCTCCAGGCGCAGCGCGCCGGTGCGGAAAAAGTCGCGCAGGCGGCGCACCACCTCGGCCGCCCTGCCGGACTCGGCGATCATGCGCTCGATCGCGCCGGCCAGCAACGGCCCCGTCTCGCCCCGCGCCAGCAGGTGCTGGCAGGCCTTGCCGTAGGCCGACAGCGCCGTCATCGGCTGGTTCAGCTCGTGGGCCAGCGCGGCGGCCATCTCGCCGGCCGCCGCCAACCGCAGCGTTTGCTTGAGCTCGTCGGCCACCTGGCGCCGCTCGTCGACCACGATGCCGATGAAAAAGCCGACCAGCGCCAGCACCGCGTCCAGCATTTGCAGGTCGGCCACCGAGATGTCGGCCGCGTCCGTCCACTTCACCAGCGTGATGATGCCCAGTTGCAGCACGAACACGATCACCGCCGCGCCGTACACGCCCTGGCGCGCGGCGGCCCAGATCACGGGCAGGAACAGCAGGTAGAAGTGCTGGTACTCGGCGCGCGCGATGTGGCCGAACACGGCCGTCAGCACGCAGATGGCCAGCAGCAGGTAGCCCAGGCTTTCCCAGCGCCACACCGCGTCGCGCAGGCGTTCGCGGCTGGACTGGCTGGCCAGTTTCCAGATCAGCGGCATCGACACCAGCACGCCGACCGCGTCGCCGATGGCGAAGCGCGACACCGCCAGCGCCCACTGCCCGGTCGGAATCAGCCCGGCCAGCGACAGCACCAGGACGTAGGCCACGCTGTTGAGCAGGATGCCGGCCGCCACCACCGCCAGCCAGGTGGTCAGGCGGCCGCGGTTGTCGAACATGGTGGCGGTGCTGAAATTACGGCGCAGGCCCTCGCCGATCAGGCCGTAGCCCACGGTCAGCGCCAGCGCGCCCAGCACGGTGAAGGCGGGGCCGGCCGCCATGCCGCGCACCAGCGCCTCGGCCCCCACCAGCGCCACGAACCAGGGCACGGCCGCGCGCGGCCCGTGGCGCAGCCAGTACACCAGGCCCAGCGCGGTGTCCGGATTCCACGGCGTGATGTTCAGGCCGTAGCGCGGATCGATATAGGTCGACCAGTCCAGCAGCAGGTACAGCAGGACGAACCAGACGCCGTGCAGGCGCGCGATCAGGGTGCGTAGCGAGGGAGGGATCAAGTGGCGCGTGCTCCATAAATTGTGCCCGGCGGCTAGAAGAACGCTCCCCCGCCGCGCGTCGCGGTAGAATCGTAACGCAAGCCCGCTTATTCCACTATCTGGAGGAAACATGATGCGCCTTGATATCTACCGACGAGCTGAGCACGATGGCATATTTTCCTATCTGGCCGTGCCGGAGGGACAGGAAATCCCGCAGGAAGCCATCAACACCGACTGGGAACCCGACGCGATGGCGTTCGAGGTCGACGAGACCGCCAGCGCCCTGCCCGACTTCCATATCGAGCGGCCGCTGGAACAGATCGGCGACAAGGGCTACGCCATCACCGGCCTGAAGGACATGTAGGCGGCCCCGCGGTCAGCCCGCGAACGGGATGTACTCGAAGCCGTTGGTGATGCTGCCGATCACCAGCGCCTGGTTTTCCGCCCCCTCGCTGAAATACGCCAGCACCTCGGCCTTGCCCAGCTGGTTGTTGTCGAGGATGCCCAGCCAGTAGTTCAGCCCGTCCAGTTCCGGCGCGCGGTGCAGCACGTTGTTGTACAGCTTGGTCACAAAGGTCAGGTTGCTGGGATTGCTGCCGCCGTACAGCGCCGCGAATTCCGCGCCGGCCACGAAGCTGGCGGCCACGTCGCGCAAGCTCGTCCCCTGGTCCATGGCCTTGATCCAATAGCCCAGCCCGGCCTGGTCCGGCGTGCGGTCGAAGGCCGCCTGGTAGATGCGGTAGGCCTGGCCGCCGACGCCGTCGATATCGATCCCCACCGTCTTGTCGCTGAAACGGATGCGCTCGTCCGCCAGCAGCACGTCCGTGCCGCCGGCGCCGACATTGTCGGTCACCGTGTAGCCGGCGCCGCTTTTGACGATGGTGAAATCGGCGCGCGCGCCGCCGTAGACCACGGTGTCGGTGCCGGCGCCGCCGTCGATATGGTTGTTGCCGGCGCTGGCCGTGAAGGTGTCCGTGCCGGTGGTGCCGCCGAGGTTGCGCGCGCTGGACACGGTGAGCGACTGCGCCGCCGAGGCCGCGGACGCGTTGCCGGCCGCGTCGGTGGCGCGCGCCGTCACGCTGTACGCGCCATTGGCCAGCGCCACCGGCGTCAGGCTCCAGGCGCCGCTGGCGTTGGCGGCGGCCGTGCCCAGGCTGGTGGCGCCGTTGAACACCTCGACCTGGGCGCCCGCCTCCGTCACGCCGCTGAACACCGGCCGGTTGCCGCTGGCCGCCGCCGTGCCCTCCTTGGTGACGACCAGGGTGGGCGCGGCCGGCGCCGTGGTGTCGACGTTGTTCAGGGTGAGCGTGGTGTCGCTGAAGCGCAGCAGTTCGATGTTGCTCAGCGTGTCCGTGCCCTCGGCGCCGGTGACGCTCCAGCTGCCGATGCCCAGCTGCGCCACCGCGTAGGCGGCGCGCGCGCCGCTGTAGCGGGCGGTGTCGGTGCCGGCGCCGCCGTTCAGGATGTCGTTGCCGCCCGAGCCCTCCAGCATGTCGTTGAAGGCGGTGCCCGTCAGCTGGTCCGCCACACCGGTGCCGGCCAGGTAGCGCGCGCCCGTGGCCGAGCCTATCCCCAGCGCGCCGCCCAGGCCGTCCTCGCCGTACAGCCACTTCAGCGCCGCGATGTCGTACTCGCTGAACGTGGAGCGGTCGGCGCCCACGTGGGTGTAGGACATGATGGTGTAGTTGGTGTTGTCGGTCGCGGTCGGCAGGCGGATGTCGCCGTCGAAGGGGTGGCCCAGGCCCAGCATGTGGCCCAGCTCGTGCAGCAGCGTTTCATAGCCCTGCCCGCCCGGCGTCGGGTTGGCGTTCTCCGTGCCCCACTCGACGTTGTCCAGATAGATATACGACGAGGCCTCGTAACTGGTGATGGTCTGGCTGCCCTGCAGGAAACCGTACTCCGACGACGACATGCAGATGCCGGCCGTGTTGGCGCCGTCGATATTGGCGTTGGCCAGGTGCACCTGGGCCAGGCTGGCGTTGCTGGTCTCGACGAAATTGATGCCGGTGACTTGCGACAGGTAGGCCATCGCCGTCCGCGTGGCGGCCTGCTGGGCGGCGCTGAAGGCCAGCGGCGTGCTCAGGATGTCGGGATCCGACGGATGGCCCGTCGTCGAAAACGTGTAGCGGATGGTGTTGCCGGCCGGCGTAAGGTAATTCCATTGCGGCGACGTGTTGAGCAGCGCGTCGATGTAATTCTGGCCAGAAAGGGGGGCGGTGCTGACGTCGGAGATGGTTGCCATGGCGGTGTGCACTGAACTGCTGAGAGGACGGGAACCCTCAGTATTTCCCGCCATCAATGCAATGTCAATGGACGAAGCTTAACAGTTCACATTAATACTCGACCGCCACCTCGCGCGCGCCCAGCACCTGCTCCAGCGAGATCTTCAGCGCGTCGGACGGCGCCACGCGCCACTCGTCGCCCAGCTGCAACACGCAATCGACGCCCTGCGGCTTGACCCGCATCGCCACCGGCAGCCCGGCCGCGTCGCGGTACGGCGCCAGCACCTCCTGCAGTTTGGACGACGCCACCGAGTCCGGCAGCGACCAGCCCATCTGGCGGCCGAAGTGGCTGCGCGCGGCGATGATGTCGTAAGCCTTCTCGGCGGAGATGCGCAGGCCGCCCGAGAAGCGGTCCTCCGACACCTTGCCGACCACGGCCAGGAACTCGTCCTCCTTGAACATGCGCTTGTTCTCGTCGAACAACTCGCTGTACACGGTGACCTCCACCACGGCGCTCTTGTCGTCCAGGGTCAGGATGTAAAGCTTGCCGCGCTGCGTCATCTGCGGGCGGATGCCGGTGATCACGCCGCACAGCATGCGCGGCTCGCGCGACGGCTCCAGGTCGGCCAGCTTGGTGCGCGCGAAGCGGCGCGCCTCCGGCGCGTAGGAATCGAACATGTGGCCGGACAGATAAAAGCCCAGGGCGGTTTTTTCCTCGGCCAGCTTCTGGCGGTCGGTGAACGGCGCCGCCTTCACGTACTCGGGCGGGGCCACCAGGTCGCTGTCGTCGCCGCCGAACAGGCTGACCTGGTTGGCCGCCTTGGCCGCCTGGTCCGCGCATTCCATGGCGAAGCTCACGGTGGCCAGCAGGATGGCGCGGTCGATTTGCAGGCAGTCGAAGGCGCCGCTCTTGATCAGTGCCTCGATGGTGCGGCGGTTGATCTGCTTCTTGTCGACCCGCATGCAGAAGTCGAACAAGCTGGTGAACGGCCCGCCCGACTCGCGCGCGGCGATGATGGCCTCGATCGCGTTCTGGCCGGCGCCCTTGACGCCGCCCAGGCCGTAGCGGATCTGCGTGACCTTCTTGCCGGTGACGGACGGCGCCTCGCCGTCCGGCCGGAAGCGATAGGCCGACTTGTTGACGTCCGGCGGCAGGATGGTCAGGCCGCAGATCTCGATCGAATCCTCGACCAGGATCTTGACCTTCTCGGTGTCGTCCATGGCCAGCGACATGTTGGCCGCCATGAACGCGGCCGGGTGGTGCGCCTTCAGGTAGGCCGTGTGGTAGGACAGCAGCGCGTAGGCGGCGGCGTGCGACTTGTTGAAGCCGTAGCCGGCGAACTTCTCCATCAAGTCGAAGATCTCGTCGGCCTTCTCGGTGGTGAGGCCATCCTTGGCGGCGCCGGCGCGGAAGATCTCGCGGTGCTCCGCCATCTCCTCGGCCTTCTTCTTGCCCATCGCGCGGCGCAGCATGTCCGCGCCGCCCAGCGAATAGCCGCCGACGATCTGCGCCATCTGCATCACCTGCTCCTGGTACACCATGATGCCGTAGGTCTCGGACAGGATGGTCTCGGTGCGGGGATCGGGATAGTCGAAGCGCTCGCCGTGCTTGCGCTTGCAGAAGTCCGGGATCAGGTCCATCGGGCCCGGACGGTACAGCGCCACCAGCGCGATGATGTCCTCGAAGCGGTCGGGGCGCGCGTCCTTCAGCATGCCCTGCATGCCGCGCGACTCCAGCTGGAACACGGCCACGGTTTTCGCCTTGGTCAGCAGCTCGTAGGACGGGCGGTCGTTGAGCGGCAGCTTGGCCAGGTCGAACCCGGCCTCTTTCGGATCGAGGTCCTTGATGTAGTTGACCGCGCGGTCGAGAATCGTCAGCGTGGTCAGGCCCAGGAAGTCGAACTTCACCAGGCCCACGGCCTCCACGTCGTCCTTGTCGTACTGCGACACCACGCCGCCGTCGCCGCCCTGCGTGTACAGCGGGCAGAAGTCGGTCAGCTTGCCGGGGGCGATCAGCACGCCGCCGGCGTGCATGCCGATGTTGCGGGTGATGCCCTCCACCTGCTGGGCCAGGTCCAGCAGCTGCTTGACCTCGTCCTCGTTCTCCAGGCGCTCCTTGAGCATCGGCTCCTCTTCGATCGCGTCGGCGATCGTCACCGGCTTGCCCGGCTTGAACGGGATCAGCTTCGACACACCGTCGCAGAAGGTGTAGCTGAAATCGAGCACGCGGCCGACGTCGCGGATCGCGCCCTTGGCCGCCATGGTGCCGAAGGTGGCGATCTGCGAGACCGCCTCCTTGCCGTACAAATCCTTCACGTGCTGGATGACGCGGTCGCGGCCCTCCTGGCAGAAGTCGATGTCGAAGTCGGGCATCGAAACCCGCTCGGGGTTCAGGAAACGCTCGAACAGCAGGTTGTACTTCAGCGGGTCCAGGTCGGTGATCAGCAGCGCGTAGGCCACCAGCGAGCCCGCGCCCGAGCCCCGGCCCGGTCCGACCGGCACGCCGTTCTCCTTGGCCCACTGGATGAACTCCGCCACGATCAGGAAGTAGCCGGGGAACTTCATGTTGCAGATGGTGTCCGTCTCGAACTTCAGGCGCGCCTCGTAGCGGGGACGCTCCTGCTCGCGTTTCACGGGATCCGGGTACAGGTGTTCCAGGCGGGCCTCCAGGCCCTTTTTCGACTCGGCCACCAGGAACTCGTCGATGGTCATGCCGGGCGGGGTCGGGAAGTTCGGCAGCTGCGGCTTGCCCAGGGTGAGCGTGAGGTTGCAGCGCTTGGCGATCTCCACCGAGTTTTGCAGCGCGGCCGGCAGGTCGGCGAACAGCTCGCCCATTTCGGCCTGCGTCAGGAAGCGCATCTGCTCGTTGAAGCGGCGCACCCGCTTGGCGTTGGCGATCATCTCGCCCTCGGCGATGCAGATGCGCGCCTCGTGGGCGATGAACTCGTCCGGCGACATGAACTGCACCGGATGGGTGGCCACCACGGGCAGGCCCAGCTTGGCCGCCAAGGCCACCGAGTGGCGCACCTGCGCCTCCTGGTTGGGCTGGCCGGCGCGCTGGATCTCGATGTAGAAATGGCCGGGGAAGATGGCGGCCCACTTGCGCGCGTGGCGCTCGGCCAGTTCCAGGTTGCCGTTGTCGATGGCGGCGCCGACGTCGCCGAAGCCGGCGCCGGACAGCGCGATCAGGCCGTTGTCGGTGCGTTCGCCCGGCAGCAGGTCATAGGTCTGGTTGGCGCGTTCGGCCAGCCACTCGGTGCGGATTTCGGCGCGGCCCTTGTACTGGTTGGTGAGCCAGGCGGTCGACAGCAGCTCGCACAGCTGCAGGTAACCCATGCGGTTCTTGGCCAGCAGCAGCAGGCGGCCGGGCTTTTCGCGGTTGTCGTCGTTGGTGATCCACACCTCGCAGCCGACCACCGGCTTGATGCCCTTGCCGCGCGCGGTCTTGTAGAACTTGACCATGCCGAACAGGTTGCCCAGGTCGGACACGCACAGCGCGGCCTGCTGGTCCTTGGCGGCGGCCTTGACCAGGTCGTCGATGCGCACCAGGCCGTCGACGATGGAGTATTCCGAGTGCACCCGCAGGTGGACGAAGGACGGGCCGGCTTGTTCGCTTGCTACTATGCTCATTCAACTGCTCTTGGGGAAGGAAATATCCCGCTATTTTACCCCGCCCGGGCGCGTTGACCGCCCCGAAAAAGGGGTCAGGTTCAATTAATCAAAAAGGGGGCGGGTTCGAAAAAAGGGGTCAGGTTCAATTAATGGGACCCGCTCCGGGCAGCGGTGTCCAGCCCGCAAGGGAGTCGGGCTACGTCCTGCTCGGGCGTCCTCGCCGGAGCGCCGCGAAAGGACGCCCAAGCCGGCGCGTTACCTCCTCAACAAAAGCCTCGCTTCCGAAGGGACTGCCTTGCCTGAGCGCGCGACGGATGTGCTCGAGCATCTCCGGCGGCAGAGCGTCTTGGAACTGCGCGATATAGGCGTCGTGCCGCCGTCCATCCGTAGGGCACAAGTGCAGGAGGCTGGCATGCGGTGTCAGCAAAGCATCATGCTCGCCAAAAGCGTTGGCGCGATAGCTGCTCCAGATATAGTCGGCGGGGCTCTCAACCATTCCCGCCGTCACCGGATTGCGTTCGATATAACGTTGGCAGTTCAGCAAATATACCTCCGAGTCGACCAGTGACGATTTGTATCGTCCATCCCACAACGTGCCTGTGCGGCCATGCACCTTATTCATATAGCGCACAAAACTGCGGCCCAAACTCATCATCAGGCGGGATGGACCGTCCGCCTGCGCAGGCGTCGCCAGTAGATGCACATGGTTCCCCATCAACACATAGGAGTGCAACTTGCACTGGCTCTCTTCCAAAGCTTGCGCAAGGAAATGCCGATACGCGCGATAGTCCGTGTCGCTGAAAAAGCACTGGCGGCGATTGTGACCCCGCTGCACTATGTGCAGCGGCATGTCTGCTAGGTGGGAGCGTGGTCTGCGTGGCATGCCCTCAGCATAGGCTTGCCTCACTGCGGGATGCTGCGCCATGTCAAACAGCTTTCGCAACCTGTGGTTACAAACTAAGGAATACGGAACCTGACCCCTTTTTACGGAATCTGCCCCCTTTTTAGGCGGCGTCGCTGACCAACTGGACGCCGGGCTTGGCGGCGCCGTAGCTCCGGCGCAGGCGCAGGAACGGTTCCTCGATGGCGCTGTAGCTGAGCGCGGAGACGGCCCAGGTGGCGCCATACACCACCGGGAAACACAGCAGCGCGTCCAGCGCGCGGTCGCCGGTCAGCGCCGGCAACCCGACGAAGCGCGCCAGCAGGTGGATCATAGCCATGTGCAATAAGTAGAAGGAGAAGCTGATCTTGCCGCCATGGTCCAGGGCGCGCTCCAGCCACGCGGGCAGCCGCTTGTCGAACGCCACCCAAGCCATGATCACGCAACTCCAGCCGGCCGCCTCCAGCATCGACCACCAGATCCAGAACACCGAATGGCTGGACGGGTCGAACTTGCCGTACTTGCTTTGCAGCGCGCTGTTGAACACGGCCAGCAGCAGCGCCAGCGGCGCCAGCCACGCGGCGTGGCGCCGCAGCGCGTCCGCGTGACGCGCGTACAGCAGCGCGGCCAGCATGCCGATCAGGAACTGGTCGAAACGCCCCACCAGCGTGCTGAAGTACATCAGCGTGCTCTTCTCGTTGACGTGGAAGGCGGCCAGCTTGAAGAACACCATCAGGGCCAGCAGCTTGAGCAGGTAGCGCGGCCCCTGCTCCAGCGTGAACCTGGCCAGGAAGGGGAACACCAGGTAGAACGTGAATTCCACCGAGATGCTCCAGGCAGCGCCGGTGACGGGCGTGTACGAGGTGGGCGCCAGGCCCAGGTTGGTCGACAGCAGGTACAGGATGTCCTGCGGCGCGAACTTGTCGCGCCCGATGGCCGTGGCCAGCATGAAGATGGTGAGGAACAGCGGCAGGATGCGCAGGCAGCGGTTGCGCATGAAGTCGCGGTAGCTGATCTGGTGCTGGTGCCGCGCGATTTGCATGAACAGGAAGCCGGACAGCGCGAAGAACAGGCCGACGCCGGTGTGCCCTTCGGTGACCAGTCCGAACCAGTTGCTGGCCAACGGCGCCCCGCCCTGCTCGCGGTAGGCGAGATAGTAATGGAACAGGAAGACAATGGTCGCGGCCAGCCAGCGCAACTGGTCGATACGGGCGTTGTAGGGCAGGTTCAGCGACTTCATCGGTATGCGTTTTCTGGTGGCCGGCGGGGCGCCATTATACTGTTGCCGCCGCTGCTGCTTTATAATGCAGGGATCTTACCGCATTCAGTCATCATGTCCACCGCTACTCCCTACGTAAATATTGCCGCTTACAAGTTCATCACTTTTGACGACACGGAAACACAACGCCCCCGCTTCCAGGAGGTGTGCGCGCGGCTGGCCCTGAAGGGCACTATCCTGCTGACGCCGGAGGGCATCAACATGTTCCTGTCCGGCACCCGCGCCAACATCGACGACTACCTGGCCTGGCTGCGCGGCGACGCGCGCTTCGCCGATATCGAAGTCAAGGAAAGCTTGTCGGCCGAGCAATCGCACAAGCGCATGCTGGTGAAGATCAAGAGCGAGATCATCACCATGCGCATGCCGCTGATCAAGCCCGAGGAGGGCCGCGCGCCCTTCGTCGAGGCGCGCACGCTCAAGCGCTGGCTGGACCAGGGTCACGACGACAACGGCAAGCCGGTGGTCATGGTCGACACCCGCAACGATTTCGAGGTGGACGTCGGCACCTTCGACAACACGGTCGACTACCGCATCGCCAAGTTCACCGAGTTCCCCGCCGTGATCGAGGCGCACAAGGCCGACTTCGACGGCAAGACCGTGGTCACCTTCTGCACCGGCGGCATCCGCTGCGAAAAGGCCGCCATCCACATGCAAAACATCGGCTACGACAACGTCTACCAGCTGGAAGGCGGCATCCTGAAGTACTTCGAGGAAGTGGGCGGCGCGCACTACACGGGCGACTGCTTCGTGTTCGACTACCGCACCGCGCTGAACCCGAAGCTGGAACCGACCGAGACCGTGCAGTGCTTCAACTGCCGCGCCGTGGTGACGCCGCGCGAGCAGCTGTCGCCGCTGTATGTGTATGAGAAGTCTTGCCCGCATTGCGCGCAGGTGGAATCGGCCGCCTGACCGCGCCGCGCGACGACGACGAAACAAAGCCCGGCGTGCCGGGCTTTGTTGTTTCTACTGTATCGAACGGGGCAACGCAGCGCGCAGCGCCTGCTCGTAGGCGTTGCGCGCCGTGGTGTAGACCGCCAGCCTCGAATTGAGCGCGGCCATCTCGGTCTCCACGAACTTCAGGTTGTTCACCTGCTCCCGGGCCTCGGCGCTCAGCTCGCTCACGCGGTAGCTGACACCGTCGACGGTGACTTCTTCCACCTCGTCCATGGTGCTATCAGCGGAAGTACGCCGCCATCTCGCGCAAGTCTTGCGCCTCCAGCGTGCCGGCGGCCGCGCGCAGCTTCAGGTAGGCCAGGATGTAGGAATAGCGCGCCTGCGCCAGGTCGCGCTCGGTGGCGCTCAGCTGGCGCTGGGCGTCCAGCAAGTCCAGGTTGATGCGCACGCCGCCCTTGATGCTCTGCTCGGTGGCGGTCACCAGCAGCTTGCCGGAGTCGACCGCCTTGCCCAGCGCCTCGATGCGCGACACGCTGCTGATCAACTGGTCGTAATCCTTGCGCAGCTCCACCATGGATTTGTCGATCTCCGCCTGCAGCTCGGCCGCCGCCTTTTCGCGGTTGGCCACCGCCTGCCGGGTGGACGCGTTGACGGAGCCGCCCGCGTACAGCGGCACGTTCAGCTGCAAGCCGACGCTGCGGGTGGTCGAGTCCTGGTTGATGGTGTTGATCGACTCGGACGTGTTCTTGCTGTAGGACGCAACGAAGTCCAGGCGCGGATAGTGGCCGGCCTTCGCCTTGTTGACCTCCTGGCGGCCGATCTCCACGGCCAACTGGCGGGTGCGGATCTCGTGGCTGCGCTCCATCGCCAGGCGCTTCCAGGCGTCGAAACTCTGCGTGCCCAGCGGACGCTGGCTGAACTGCGGCGTCAGGCGGTCCAGCTCGCCCGGGTCGCCGCCGATCACGCCGGCCAAGGTGGCGCGCGTGGCGGCCAGGTTGTCCTGCGCCTCCAGCAGCGCGGCCTCGGCCACGTCCAGGCGGGCGCGGGTCTCCAGCATGTCGGTGCGGGTGCCCTCGCCCTTGCTGAACATGCGGTCGTTGACCTTCATGCGCTCGACATAGGCGTCGCGCTCGAACTTGGCCACGGCCAGCTGGTCCTGCTTGAACAGCACCTCGACGTAGGCGCCCACCACGCGCAGCGCCACCTGCTGCTGCTCGCTCATGTAGATCGATGCGCTGTAGTCGGCCTGCAGGCCGCCTTGCTTGTAGCGCGCCAGCGCGTCGAAATTGACCAGCGTCTGGCGCAGCTGCACCACGGCCGATTTACTGTTGTATTCCGGATGCGTCTCCGGCAAGGCGCCGTTCTTGATGTCGCTCCGGTTCTTGCTGCCGCTGTAGCTGCCGGACAGGCTGGGCAGCAGGTTGGAGCGGCCCAGTATCCGGTTTTCCTTGCCGGCCTCGTTGCTGTAGAAGGCGGCGCGGTACACCGGGTCGTTCTTCAGGGCCGCCTCGTAGGCCTGCATCAGGCCCAGCGCCGAGGCGCCGGAGCTGTGCAGCAGGAAGGCGGCGCCGAGCGCCTGGGCCAGCAGGCCGCGTTTGGATACCAGCGATTGCAGCATTATTCCTCCGACATGGACGTGTGGGCGCGGTCGATCAGCGGTTTCAGGATGTAGCTCATCATCGTGCGTTCGCCGGTCTTCACGAACAGGTCGGCCGGCATACCGGGACGCACTTCCAGCTTCTTGCTATGAATGAGCTTCTGGCCTTCCGGCGTGACCTTGGCGGTGACGGTGTAATATGGCTGGCCGGTGCGTTCGTCCATCAGACGGTCGGCCGACACCTTGGTGACCGTGCCCGGAATGTGCGGCGTGGTATTGGTGTTGAACGCCGAGAACATAATCTCGACCGGCAAGCCCACATGCACCTTGTCCACCAGGTTGACCGGGAGGTGGCCTTCGACGATCAGGGCGTCATCCATCGGCACGATGTCCATCATCTTGAAGCCCGCCGGCACCACACCGCCGCGCGTGAACACGGCCACGCCGATGACCACACCGTCGACCGGCGCGCGCACCTCGGCGTTGCTCACCGCGTAGCTCTCGGCGTTCAGGCGGCTGCCCAGCGCCGAGCCTTCCTTTTGCATGTCGGCCAGCTGGCCGCGGACTTCCTTCTGGTAGTCCTGCATGCGCTGCGAGCGTTTCAAGGACAGTTCGGCCATCTGGCGCTGGATACGGCCGATATTACCCACATCCTCGGCCATCCCGCCGCTGGTCTGGACATAGGTGCGCTCCATTTCCAGCAGCCTGCTGCGGGCGACGAAACCGTCTTTCGCCAGGTCGCGCAGATTGTCGAGCTGCTCCTTCAAGATGACGAGCTGCTCCTTTTTGCTGTCCCGCGCCGCCTGGGCCGAGGTCAGCTGGAACTTCAGGCCGGCGACGCTTTCATCGAACGCACCCATCTCGTTACGCAGGCTGGACTGGCGGGCATTGAACAACTGGGTTTGCATGCCGATGTTTTCCTCAAGCTGAGGGTCGCCCTTGAAGCGCTCCCGCACCTCCTTGAAGTCCGGGGCGCTCTTGCCGTCGCGCTCCGCCATCAGGCGCGCCTCGGCCGCCATTGCGGACAGCAACTGGACCTTGGTGATGTCCGATTGCGCCGTCACCTGCACCGAGTTCATCTTGACCAGGATCTGGCCCTTCTTGACCACGTCGCCGTCCTTGACCAGGATCTCATCCACCGTGCCGCCCGTGAGGTGCTGCACCGCCTTGCGGTTGCCTTCCTTCGCCACGTTGCCCTGCATCGGCACGCCCTTGTCCAGCGGCGCGAACGACGCCCACAGCAGGAAACCCACCACGCCCGCCAACACAATAAACCAGCCCAGGCGGGCATAGGCGCGCGCGTCCGTGTTGACGGTGGCAGGGGTGACATCACGCGTGACGACGTCGGTCGCCAATGCTTTCGTATCGATCAGTTTCATCTTCTATCCTATTCCGTGGTCGCCTTGCCGTCCTGCGCCGCCTGGGCGGAGGCTTGCAAGGCCGCGGCCTGCTGCGCCGCTTGCTGGGCGGCCTGTTGCTGCGCGGCGGCCTGCGCCTGCAACTGCGCCTGCTGCTGGGCCTGTTGTTGCGCTTGCTGCTGGGCGATCGCCTTTTGGCTGTTTTGCTGCAACGCCGCCAATACTTGATCGCTAGGCCCGAACATTTCAGCCTGCCCGTCGCGCAGCAACAGCAGCTTGTTGGTCGCGCCAATGGCGGAGGTGCGGTGGGTAATCAGCACAATCGTCTTGCCATGCTGACGCAGATCGGCAATGGCCTGCAGCAGTGCCTGCTCACCCACGTCGTCCAGATTCGAGTTCGGTTCGTCGAGCACGATCAGCGAAGGGTCGCCGTACATTGCTCGCGCCAAGCCCAGGCGCTGGCGCTGGCCGCCGGACAGGCCGGCACCGCCGTCGCCCAATATGGTGTCGTAGCCGCTTGGCATGTGCAGGATCATGTCGTGCACGCCGGCGCGCTTGGCCGCCAACACGACCTTCTCTGGATCGAGTTCCCCGAAGCGCGAGATGTTTTCGCTGATGGTGCCGGCGAACAATTCGATATCCTGCGGCAGGTAGCCGATGTTGGGGCCCAGTTCCGCTTTGTTCCACTGGAAGATATCGGCGCCGTCCAGGCGCACCTTGCCGCTTTGCGCGGGCCATACGCCCACCAGCAAACGGGCCAAAGTCGACTTGCCGGAGCCGGACGGGCCGATCACGCCCAGCACGTCGCCCGGGTTGATGGCGAAGTTCAGGTTTTTCAGCAGCGCGGCCTTCGCGCCTGGTGGCGCCGCGATCACGCTTTCCACCGCCAGCTTGCCTTGCGGCTTGGGCAGCTCCATGCTCGCCTCGCGGACGGGATTCAGCTCCAGCAAGGCACTCAGGCGCTCGTACGAACTGCGGGTGCTCGCCCAGCTTTTCCAAACACCGATCACTTGCTGCACCGGCGCCAGGGCGCGGCCCACCAGAATGGATGCGGCGATCATCATGCCGGGGGTAATCTTTTGCTCGAGCACGAGCAAGGCGCCAAAGCCCAGAACCAGCGATTGCAGCGACACCTGCACAAACTTGGTCAGCGCTCCCACCATGCCGGCCTTTTCGCTCGCTTCCGCTTGCAGATGCAGGAACTTACCGTGCAACTTGAACCAGCGGCCCATCAGATTGGGCAGCATGCCCATGGATTCGATCACCTCGGCGTTACGCAGGTTGTTGGTGGCCAGGGTATTGGAACCGATCGCCATCGAATTGGCTTCGGCCAGGGGCTTATGGGTGACGCGTTCGTTGACATAAGCAAGAATCACCAGCAGCACGGTTCCGCCCAGCGAGAACCAGCCCAGAGACGGTTCGAAGAAGAAAATGACGATCAGGTAGACCGGGAACCATGGCGCGTCGAAGAAGGCAAACAGCGCATTGCCGGTCAAAAACTGGCGCAGGTTTGTCAGATCCGACAACGACTGGCCGGCATTGCCGCCAGCGCGTTTCAAGTTCTGCTCGAACGCGGCGGTGTAGACGCGGCGGTTCAATTCCATGTCGAACTGGGCGCCGACGCGCACCAGCACGAAACTACGTATCAGCTCCAGCGCCCCCATCAGCAGATAGGCGCCCAGTATCATCAAGGTCAACATCAGCAGCGTGATCTCGTTCTGGCTCTGCAGCACGCGGTCATACACCTGCAGCATGTAGATCGACGGCGCCAGCATCATCAGGTTGATGATCGCGCTGAACGCGCCAACCGTATAAAACGTGCTCTTAAACTTGAGCAGCACCTGCTCAATTTCGTTTTTCGGATTCAGTAGTTTTTTCATGTGGATAGGCTGCTTGATACGGCTAGATGACGCAAGTACGGCGGCGCGCCACTGCGACGGCGATGCCCATGCGACCAAGTGATGCACACGCACCACGAATAATCAAAGACGTGACATTATCGCCGAAAACGAAGAGAAAATGTGACGCACATCACATTTTATTGAGGGCGGGGAAAAGAACTTATTGTATCAATAGGTAACAAAGGCGGCCGCGGGGGGGGGGGGATCCGCCCGGTCCAGCCTTACAGCATATTCAGTTTGCGCCACAATGGCAACTGCTCCTCTAGTATGGCCCCAATGTGCTGGCGCAGTTCGGCCAGATTCTCTTGATCCGACTCCAGCCTGACCCCGTCCTTCATCATGCGCCTCCCTTGTGCTGCCATGATGGGCCAGCCTGCGGTCGCCAATGCAGTGGCATCAGCCTCGACCCGCTGCTTGCTCATCAACCAGTACACAAGCCGGGCGACGTACGGCACAACAAAACCGTTACCCGACAGCGGCGAGCACAGAGTATTGAATTCATCGTCATAGCGCGTGTAGGCCGACACTGCGGCATTCATGCGATGCGCAGCGTCAACCGACTGACCGGCATAGGAATCCATGTAGATGATACCTTGCTTGGAGGCTGTCAGCAGCGTCGCCACTTGAACAATGTCCTCGAACGGTCTCCCGGCAAGTGCCGGCAGCACCTCCAACTCGCGCAGGGTATATGGTTTGCGAGCCAGCGCATCGCAAACTATTGTGAAGATATCGGCACCAACAGTCACCTCCCCCACCACCAGTTTCATCTTATTATCCAATGCGTCGCGCGGTACGGTCAGCGCCACACCGAATCGGCCCAGCACCTCGATGCGGCGCACCGCCCCCATGCGCCGCGCGCCGCGCACGAACACATCCTTGCGGAAACCCGTGTTCAGGATGTAGTCCTTCAGCGTCTCGCGCATCACTGGATCGGGAATCGAGTTGATCAGCGCTAGCTTCTCTTCGGTCAGGTAAAGCTTGTTGTAAGCCAGCGGCAATTCGGCGGAGCCGGCGAATTCGAGCTTGGCCTCGTCGAAGTCGCGCGCCACATCGGCATGATACAAGGGTTGCCAGTGCTTGTGCATGTACTCATGCACGAGGTAGTTGCGGCTGTGCGTCTTCAACCCGTCCAGCCGAACCTTCAAGGCGGCGGGACCGGCCGCGAAATATCCTGCCTGAATGTCGACCAGCTTCTGGACGAAAGCGGCCGCATCCGTGACTTGCAGATCACTGCGGTTGGGGAAGATGTCACCGTACTCCACCAGCAGCCGCTGCAGTGGCAGGCTGGCGGTCCAGCCCGGCATCGCGTTATAGCTGACGTATACCACGCCACCCGGCTTCAAGTAGCGGGCGATGAAATTGACTATGTGCTGGCGGTTCTCCGTCGTGACCCAGGTATAAATGCCGTGCAGCGTAATGTAATCGAACTGCGGCAGGTCAGCGGCGCCTTGCGCCAGATCCGCGAAGCTGTTCTCCAGCAGCGTCACATTGGGCAGTTCTGCGGCGGCGGCCAGCACGCGCGCGTCCGCCACATGCGATGGATTGAAGTCGGCGGCGTAGAACTGACCGTTCGGGTTCGATGCAGCCAGCAGATTGACCGTCAGGCCGCGTCCAAAACCCAGCTCAAAATAGCAGAACGAGTCCGTTACCGCCGGTTCAACACCATTCAGCGCACAAACATAATTTAGCAGCACCGGGCTTTGCTCCTGGTAAAAGCCCGCTGTGTATTCAATGTCCGATATATATCCTGAAGTCCAACCCATGTCACCACTCCGTCAAAGTTAAATAGAAGACAATCACGGCCAGATTGTAGCGTACCTGCGGCCACTCCAACACACGTTCGGACGCGCATGAAAAAAGCCCGAAATCGTCACCGATTTCGGGCTTTTTTCATGCAACCTACCTGACGGCCGCATACTGCGGCGGCCGTCAGGAGAACACCATTAAACGATGGTGAATGCGCTGGAGGTCAGCGTGGTCACACCGGTCAGCACGATTGCCAGGTCGGCGGTGCCGTCAGGCGTGCCAGCAGTAACGCCAGTACCGTCTACGTACAGAGTGCCGGTCGAGGAGTCCAGGGACACGATGATTTCGTTCGCGGTATGGGTTGCAGCGCTCAGTGCTGCCAGAGCCAGCGAGCCGCTGTTAGCAACGAACACATTAACGGTCGTTGCGGTACCGCCGAACATAGCGGCTGCGAATTGAATCACATCGCCGGCTGCGCTAGCAGTCTTCGCCGAGAAGTCGGTGATGGTGTCGAACGCGCCAGGAGCGGAGTCGGACACCAGCGTGTACTTGAAGGTGTCGTTACCACCGCCACCGATCAGGCTGTCAGCTGCTGCGCCACCCCAGATGGTGTCGGCGCCAGTCGAGCCGGTAATGGTATCGGAACCAGCATTGCCCGTCAGCGTTGCGTTACCCAGACCCGAGAAGGTGATCACGTCAGCACCTGCACCGCCAATCAGCGTATCGCCAGCAGAACCAGCGGTACCGCCCAGGCCACCATTGATGGTGATGGCTTTGGAAGTTGCGACAGCGGAGAAGTCCAGCGAATCAACACCAGCGGAACCGGTAGCGGTTGCTGCTTGGCCCAGGTTGCCGCTCACGAAGTTCAAGCCAGCGGTATTTGCGGCAGTGGTAGCCGAAGTCACAGTCATGCCAGCAGCGCTGATCGAGGTCAGAGCGGTGCTTGCCTGAGTCAGCGTCAGGTGGGCATTGCCGGTGACAACGATCGCCTTGGCGGCAGTGTCAACAACCGTCAGGGTGTGGTCGGTGGTACCAGCGACGGTCGAGTTGCTGTCGGTCGACGTGATGTTCAGCGATTCCACGTTGGAGGCGGTCACGGTGCCGAAAGCGGTGTCAGCGGTCTGAGTAACGACGACATTCAGCACGTCGTTCGTGTTCGTCGTAGCGCTGACTTCGTTAACCGTCACAGTGTTGGTCGCAGCGGTCAGAACAACGGTGCCGTTGGCGGCCATGTTGTCCAGCACCAGTGCGGTCGCTGCGGTGGTGGTCACATAGTTGATCGCATCCAGTTGGTTCAGGTCAACAGTTTTCGAACCGGTCACCGTGTTCAGGCTCAGACGCTCGAAGTTGCTGATCTTGCCAGCGAAGGTGCTGTTAGCGGACAGGCTGTCGTTGGCGGCCAGAGCTTCGGTCAGCGACAGGGTGTCGGTACCAGCGCCAGCATCAACGGAGCCACCGGTGCCAAACGCGCCACCAACGGTAACCATATCGTCACCAGCACCAGTCGTGTCGGCAACGGTCGTAGCCGTAGCGATCGAGATGGTGTCAGCGCCGGACGAGCCGGTACCAACGAATTGCTGGCCAGCCGTCAGGGCCTGGGACAGGGTTACGCCGCTGGAGTTGGTGCTGGTGATAACAGCGGCAGCGTCCAGGGTATCGCCAGTGATGGTGATGGCAGCGGTGCCCGACAGAGCAACAGCCTTGGCAACGCCAGTGGTCAGCGCAGCGATGGTAGCGGCTTTGGTGCTGGTGTTGGCTACGCTCACGGAGGTCGCAGCAGCGCCGGAGATGGTTACGCCGGTAGTAGCGGCGGAGCCAGCCAAGGTCACGTTCAGGGTCGTCGCGGTTGCGTCGGCCACGGTGCCACCGGTCACGGTGTTCAGCGTGATGGCATCGGTACGGGTAGCAGCAGCGGCAACGATGTCGACGTTCGACGAGGTGTTGGCGATGGTCACGCCGGTGATGCCGTTACCGGTCAGGGTAGCGGTGCCGGTGTTGCCATCGATCGACACGGATTTCAGGGTCGAGCCGGTAGCAGCCGAAGAGCCCGAACGGTCACGCACCTCTACCGTGGTGCCGCCGGTGATTACAGCGGAGGTGATCGCGTTGGCAACAGCGGTTTGACCGATCTTGACCGTGCCAGCGCCAGTCGCGGCGGTGACGACGCCACCAGCACCGACGATGTCGATGGTGTTAGCGCCGCTGTTCGAAGCGGTCACGGTGGTGGTGGTGGCAGCGGTGATGTCTTGCGTGCCGGTACCAACAACGTTCAGGGTGGTCAGGCCAGTCCAGGTGGTGGTGTTGGCGGTGACAGTGGTCTTGGCCGACAGGTTAGCGGTTTCAATGTTAACCACTTTGACGCCAGCAGTGGCGACAGCGCCGACGTTATCAGCAACGGTCAGGGTGTCGTTGCCAGCGCCGCCGTCCAGGCTGTCCAGCGCGTTGAAAGTCGCGGTGGTGGTAGCGTTGAAAGCGTCTTCACCAGCGGCGCCGGTGAAGGCTGCGCCCAGATCCACGCCGGTGGTCAGGGTGAAGGTCTTCGCGACGAAGTTAGCTGGCAGCAGGTCAGCGGCTGCTTTTGCAGCGGCAGCGGCAGTTACAGCGGCTGCGGCTGCGGCAACGTCAGCTTGTGCGGCGGTCAGCGCAGCGGCGCCAGCGTTGTCATCGGTCGTAACGGTGGTTTGCTTAGCAGCGGTGTCGTATTTGGTAGCGATTTCCAACTCAGCCTGAGCCGAAGCTTGCGCTTTAGCGGCAGCTTCAACTTCAGCAGCGGCGGCGGTGATCGCTTCGTTTGCGGTTGCCACGGAGTTCACTGCAGCGATTTTGGTTGCGGCGGCAGCGTGGGCTGCGGTAACAGCGGCAGCGTCAGCATCAGCGATCGCAGCTTTGGTAGCGAACTCAGCCGAGGTGTTGATCACAGCCACAACGCCGTTGGCGTTGGCGGCATCAGCAACAGCTTTGGTTGCGACGGTTGCAGCAGCAGCAGCAGCGGCGTCGTCGGTAGTCACGCTGGTGGTTTTTGCAGCAGCGGCGGTGAACGCGTCAGCAGCAACTTTGGCAGCAGCAGCAGCAGCGGTGGCTGCAGTAGCAGCAGTACCAGCGGCGGTCACAGCGGTGGTCAGCGCGGTGGCGGTGGTGCCAACAGCGGCGTCAGCGGCAACAGCGGCGTCAGCGGCAGCCTTGTCGCTTGCAGCTTTGGTAGCGGTCGTGGTGGCATTGGCGGTAGCAAATTCCTGCACCGATTTAGCGGTTGCCAGTGCTGCTTGTGCGGCGATGTAAGCGGTCTGATCGCCAGCAGCCAACGCATCAGCAACGGCTTTGGTCTGGGTGGCAACGTTCGCGTCGGCAGTGGTCTTGGCTTCAGCAGCGGTAGCGGCGGTAGCGGCGGAGGCGGTGCTGGTAACCGTCAATGCGTCAGCATCGGTCGCGGCGGCGGCGGTGACGGCAGCAGCGGCGGCAGTTTCCGCAGTAGTCACAGCGGTGGCAGCGGCGGCAGCGGCTGCCACTTTGGCGACAGCATCAGTGTTGGCGGCGGTCACAGCGGCTTGAGCGGCAACCGAAGCGGCCAGCAGTGGGTCGGAAGCGGTGCCAACGTTGGTGATCGTCGCGGCCAGGGCGGCGTCGGTGGTGGCAGCGGCCAGGGTAACCGGATCGGTCACGCTGGTGATGTACGCTTTGGCAACGGCGTTGGCAGTGGCGCCGTTGTAGGCGGCCACGCCACCGTCGGTGGTCAGCACTTTGGCGGTGAACGCGGAAGCGGCGGACACTTTCGAGTTGTAAGCAACGGTGTCGGTGCCTTGGGCACCGGCAGCGATGTTGGTCACGATGACGTCGATGGTTGCGCGACCGGAGGTCAGCACGTCAGCCCAGTACAGCAGGCCGGCGGTGTCGGCGTTGTGGCCGAACAGGTTCACGTAGATCGTGTTGATCTTCTGCGCGTCGGTTTGACCAGCGAACAGGTCGGTGTACTCTTTCGAGATACCGAAGTTCTTAGCCACCGCGGCGAGAGTCGTCTGGCCAGCTTCGAGCAGCTTCTCCCAGTACTGTTGACCGACTGGGTCAGCAGGACGGTTGAAGTATGCAACGTAAAGCTTTTGCAGATCAGTAGCGTAAATACCCATTTGTATTGCTCCTAAGGGAAAATTAATAAAGTTACTTGCAGGTCACGCGGTGGCTACTGCAATCTAACGTACCGAATAATGTCAGAAGGTACTGGGCGCTTAATGTGACGGTCGTCACAAAAATGAGCAATATCCTCTGAATAGTGGTTACTTATTCAACTAACACTAATACGGCGGGTCATTATCTTGGAAGATTGCGCCCAATGCAAGGATTCCCACCGGACCACCCGGAAAGCCCATGTTTACGGGGCTACAGCCCTGTTTTTCATGGTGGAACAAGCATCGTTTACAGCCAAAATATGTTTTCAAAACGTCTATCTTTGATCTGACGGCGTCGTTCGGCGGATGTCGCTGGAAATTCGTAAGCAATTGTAATTTCGCCGTCAGGCGCTGTTGTAAGACCGCATCAGCAGCGCCGCGCAAGAAATTTTACTGAGCAGTGGGAACAATACAACAGCCCGGATGTCAGCGGCACACCGCTGAGATCCGGGCTGGATGGGGGAAGGCAGTCGTGGGCCGATGGGGTGGCCGATGGATGGTTGCCGGGACTGCATGCATGGCGGACTAAGAGTCCGCCCTACGGGAGTAGCCTGGGTTGCATGGAGTTGCTTGGCGCGCGCTGCGGCCGGTTGCCAACGGCTATTTCGGCTTGTTCCAGCTGGTGGCGCCGTACACGGTGCGTCCGCCAGACAGGCGGCTGTCGAACAGGTAGGCCGCCGTGCCGCTGTTTTCCAGGCTGATGAAGCCGCTCACCGACATGTTGTTGGGCTGGACGTACAAGGGATCGCCCACGAAGCGGCCGTCGGACGAGACCTTGCCGGTCGATTGCATCAGCAGGCGCTCGCTCTGGTTGACCAGGTCGAAGTTGGTGGCGAAGGTGCGGTTGTCGAAGTTGAACTTCAGCACGCCGTTCTCCACGCTGGCCAAACGGTTGGCGATGGCCGTGTTGTCATCGCGGATGACGGCGCTGCCGCCGCTCAGCTCGAAACTGACCCCGCCGCGCTCCGGCACCAGGTATTCCTTGCCCTGGGTGCGGAACAAGGCGTAGTAGGAGTTCTGCGCGACCAGCTCGGAGCCCTTGTTCAGCTCGGCCACCAGATCAACCGCGGCGGCCTGGTCCAGCACCGGCTGCCAGCGTCCCCACACGATGCCGCGATCGGGCACGACCTTGACGGGATCGGCGGGCTTGGGATCGACCGGCTTGGTCGGCTCGGTCGGCAGCGGACCGGTTTCGGTCACCGGCGGCACGGTCACGATGGGGTCGGTCGGCACGCCTGGCTGTTCGGGCGTGACGACATTGCCGCCATCGCCGGGCTCCTGGTTGCTGCCGAGCTGCTGCTTCAGCGTGTTGGTTTTCTGCGCGTCCAGGCTGGGCGCCTGCGGCGGCGGCAACAGCGTGGTGGCCGGCGATTTGCCCGGTTCGTCCGGACGTGGCGGCGCGACGGCGTCGGGCGACACGGCATTGGTTTCGGGCAGCATCTGCGGCGCGGGCTGGCCACGGCGGATCTGCAACAGCTGGCCCTTTTGCGTCGCGAACAGCTCGCGCGCGGCGGCGCCCTCGCAGGGACCGCCGCCCTCGGGCCGGCAGGCGCCGTCGAAGCCGCTGATGGTGATGCCGCCGGTCAGCACCGTCACGCGCGAGGTGTCCTGGTCGGTGAACACGGTGAAGTCGGTGCCGCGCACGCCGATCGCCGCCACCGGCGTGTTGAAGCGAAAGTTCTGGCGCGCCAGCTTGACCGCCTCGCCGGACTTGCTGCGGGCCACGCCGCTCAGCAGTTCGAGCTTGATGCGGGTGTTCGCCGGATTCTGCTTATCTATATAGTAGGCGGCGATGCGCGCCTTGGTCGAGGGCCGCAGGATGAACAGGCCGTCGTCGGCCGTCTTGATGTAAATGAAGCCATCCTTGCCGGTCACCAGCATCTCGCCCTCCTGCACCGGCGCGTTCAGCGTGGCGGCGCGGTCGGCCACCTGCGCCGAGCCGGCGACATAGATGATCCGGCCCGCCTCGGCGGCCTGAACGGTGTGGGCGGCCAGCGCGAAGCCGGCCACGGCGAGTAGTTGACGTAGCATGGTGTTCCCCTTTTCGGCCATTATCCTGCTCACAGGATAAGTTTCCGTGACAGCTATCACATTCTCCGCGATATGCCCTTGAGGCCGCATGAACGTTACACTTTGTAGCAAAGGGTTTTTGTCGGATATTCAATGTTTCTCAAATATGCGGGTTAGACCGTGCATTCCGCCAACGGTGTGGCTACTTGAGAGCGGCGGCACCGACCCAGTCCTCGACCGCGAGGACACCATGAGGAACAAGGGAGAAGGCCTGGTCGTGCGTTACGAGAGTCGCTTTAGCAGCCACCGCGTGCGCGGCAATCATCATATCGAGTGCGCCTAGCGTGATGCCGGACGCGGCGCACGATGATCGCAAATCGCCGTAAACGGTTGCAGCTTCCCCATCCCAAGGCAACACCTCAACGCGGAGCAAAAACTCGCGTATGAGATTTGCAAAGGCCGCTGGGTGCCCCTTGCGGGCCAAGCCATAAAGCAGTTCGGCTTGCGTGACAACCGAGACAACAACGCTTTCCATTGGCAGCGCGACCAATCGTTGACGAACCTCCGGCGGACGCCCCTTGATGACATAACTAGCCATGTTCGTGTCCAGCATGAAACGGCTCAAAACAGGTTCCTCTCTTCGGCCGGCGGGTCTTCGCGGTCACTCATGAAGTCGGCCGGGATGTCGGTGCGGTCGGCTAGTTCGAAAAACTCGTGCCACGATGTTGGCTTAGGCGATAGCACAACCTCGCCCGTCTCCGGGTTGCGCCGAATGAAGACTTCCGTTCCCTGAAACCGGAACTCCCTTGGCAGCCGCACCGCCTGGCTGCGTCCGGTGGTGAAAAGCTTGGCGGTGGATGGCATTTGAATCTCCTTTTCAATAGCTATTCGAAGTATATACCACCCAATAGTACCTATCAATGATAGGTATTTTTTAGCCTTTTATCAGACCTGTTCGGAAAACACGGGCCTTCAGGCGGCGATGGAAGGGTGACTTCTTCCATATGCCCCATGCCCCGCGCTCGCACGAACCTTGACACGAATTCGTTTATAAACGAATATTGCCATATATGAAATCCGACATTATTTGACGACCGATGGCAATGATGCCTGTCTAGTTTGCAAAGGAGATGCGATGAAAGATAGATCACACGACAAGGCAATGGCAGAGCTGCTGCGGGAAGATCCGGGCTACGCAGTGCAATTGCTCAACAACATTCTTGAGGACGGCGATCAAAGCGAGCTTCTGATCGCCTTGCGGCAAATGACGAAAGCGTTTGGTGGCGTACAGGCCGTCGCCAGCACCGCCCACCTGAGCGCGACACAACTTTACCGCACACTCTCGCCCGACGGCAATCCAGTCCTGAGTAGCCTCTCTGCTATCCTCAAGGCAATGGGGCTGCGCCTGGCGGTACAATCCACGACGGCGAACACTCCTGGCACCGCCACATCTCATATCAGTTGAGTCTGGTCAGGCCTTTGCGGGAAGCCAAGGCACGGTCACGACCATCAGACGCTCAAGCGCCGCGCCGATCCGCCCCAGCGCCACGTCGAACAGCTATTACACTTTGTAGCAAAGGGTTTTCGTCGAATATTTAAAGTTTCTCAATGCGCAAGCCCGTCACGCCGTCACGGTGCTCAAACGCAGCATCAGGGTCATCGGATGTTGTGGCGACTGTTGAAAACCATAATGCTCGTAGAATTCCTTGGCACGGTCGTGAAGCGCATGCACCAGCAGGGCCCGGACACCCGCGTTTCGCGCAACCATCAAAGCGCGGTTGACGGCGTCTTGCAACAAGGAAGCCCCAAGCTTGACGCCCTGGGCCCGACGTTGACATCCTCCGCCCCCTCAACCTTCGGTTGCCGCCGACGCGGAAAGGGGAGGATTCCTACGGCGCTGTCACCGATCGAGCCGGTTCGAGCCGCTTCGGCGGGTTCCTACTGCTGGCGACCTTGCCGCGTCGCTCACTTCATAGGCGCATCGGGCGTGTCCCGCCCTGAGGATGTTGATCGCGCCGACCAGGTCGGCATGCCGCGAATAACCGCACGACACGCACGCGAACACCGCTTGCGTGGGCCGGTTGTCGGCCGATACATGGCCGCAGCCCGGACAGGTCCGGCTTGTGTCGCGCGGCGACACCGCCACCAATATGCCGCCGCGCCACGCCAGCTTGTAAGCGAGCTGGCGGCGGAACTCGTACCAGCCCTGATCGAGGAT
>NZ_FPBO01000002.1:337862-442491 GCF_900116645.1 Pseudoduganella namucuonensis
GCTTGCGGCTCATGGCTTGCTGCGCGCGCCGCAGACGCTCCTCGTGCCGCTTGAAACTGTGGAGGGGTTCCAGCGCTTGGCCGTCGGACAGCGTGGCGAAGCGGACTATCCCCATATCGATGCCGACCGCGCCGCCCGACGGCACGGGCCGCGCGACATCGCGCGCGGTCTGGATCGCCACATACCAGCGTCCCGCCGACTGGCTGACGGTGACGTTGCGCACCTCGCCCGGCACCGTTCGGCTGTCGCGGTAGCGCAGCCAGCCCAGCTTGGGCAGGAACACCCGGCCATGGGCCTGGTCGAGCTTGATCTGCGTGGGATCGGGGTAGCGGAAGCTGTCGTGCCGGCCCTTCTTCTTGAAGCGCGGGAAGGCGGCCCGCTTGGCGAAGAAGTTGGTGTAGGCCCTCTCCAGGTCCTTCAATGCCTGCTGCAAGGGATGCGTCGGCGCCTCTTTCAGCCATGGGGTCGCCGTCCCGTTGCGCCATGTCGTGAGCAACCTGCACAGTTCAGCGTAGCCCAGCTTCCGCTCGCCGCCCTCATGGCGTTGCTTTTGAACCTCCAGCGCCTGGTTGAAAACGAAACGGCAGGCGCCGGCGAAGCGGCGCAGGGCGCGTTGCTGCTGGCCGTTGGGGTTCAACGCGAATTTGAAGGCTTGAAGGCGTTCCATACTGTGATTCTATACAGTTGTGGCGACTGGGGACGCACCATACGACGCCTTCGGCGTCCGCGCTATTGACCTCGGCCAGAAGTCCGAGGCTTGCCGCGCCCTGGGTCAACAGCGAGCCGCCCCAAAACCATCTCTGGAACGGGATCGGGCATGTTTCGGCGCACCGAACCGCTTGCCATCTGGTGGGAGACAGCGCCCGCGGCCATGGCGTAATAGCAGTAAACTCGACCGTCCTGGTCCGTCACGACAAAGGTGCGACTGGCGCCGCTCAACTGATTACTCATGGCCCGACGCTTCAGCCATTCATCGAGAACCGCCTCGCCGCACTCAAACTCATCCACCAAGTGGGTGGGGGCGAGCGGCTGGGGCGAGCTGAGTTGCAAGTTCAGCCCTTGGAGCCGCTCCAAGGAGGGGTCACGGCCATGAGGCGCTCGAGCCCTGGATTATGGCTGGGTGGGGCGTCGAGCATTGCGGTGAATCGCTTGAACTTGTCGGTATCGAGGTTGAAAAAAACCTGATCAAGCACCACTGCCTGCGCCTTGTCGCAGGCGGCTTCAAGCATGAAGTCCGAACGGTTCTTACCCAGCAGGTTGGCAGCGCGGTCAATCAACTCCCGTTGCTCGGGCAGGGCCCGCAAATTAATGGCGGCGTCACGCATGAAATCCCCCAATGCATACACAATAAATACACCAGCATAGGTCGCGTATAGCGATTGTCAATACACGCCGGAGCGGCCAGCATCGAGCCGCACGACGCGAGGAGGCCCACCCGGCGCCACGTCGAACGGCTATACTGTAGGATAGTTTGCGTTTCCGCTACTCAAGTTCACTTTCCCGACCCACTCCTTTGATCGAAGCGCTCACCTCCCTGTTCCGGCGCCTGCCGGCCGCATCGCCGGCGGTGATGCGCGCGGCCATCACGCTGGCGGCGCTCAGCGTGGCGCTGTGGGCGCAGTGGCTGGCGCCGCCCGGCGCCTCGCTGCTGGCCGACGAGTGGCTGCGCGACCAGTACATCCAGTTGCAGCAAACCGACGCGCCCGAGCCGCGCGTGCTGGTGGTGGACATCGACGAGCAAAGCATGGCCGCGCTGGGGCCGTGGCCCTGGCCGCGCGCGCGCCTGGCCGACCTGGTGGAAACCCTGCTGACCACCTACGGCGCGCGCGGCGTGGCGCTCGACATCGTGCTGCCCAACCCGGCCGACGCCGAGGGCGACGCCCGGCTCGGCATGCTCGCGCGCCACGGCCCGCTGGTGCTGGCGCAGGCCTTCGACTACAGCCCGCACCGCCCCTACACCTTGCGCGAGGGCCAGCCCGCCGGCGCCCTGCCGGAGGCGGCCGGCCACGCCCATGCGGCCGAGGCCACCGGCTACATCGGCAACCAGCCGGCCTTCGCCGACGCGCCGCACGTGGGCAACATCGGCTTCATTCCGGACCCGGACGGCGCGCTGCGCCGCCTGCCGCTGCTCACGCGCTACCAGGGCAGGCTGTACCCCGCGCTGAGCGTGGCGCTGATCAATTGCTGCGGCGGCGGACTGGCCCACGTGCCGGCCGCCCCGCAGCGCGTGTCGTATAAACGCGACTGGACCGCCTACACCGTGGTGTCGGCGGCCGACATCCTGGCCGAGCGCATCGCGCCGGCCAGCGCCAGCGGCCGCCTGGTGCTGGTGGGCTCGTCCTCGCTGGGGCTGAGCGACCGGGTGGCCACGCCGCTGGCGGCCAACCGCCCCGGCCTGGGGGTGCAGGCGGCCATGCTGTCCACCCTGCTCGACCGCCAGCAAGGCAAGGCGCCGGCGCCCTGGCCCGGCCGCTGGATCGGCAGCCTGTACGCGCTGCTGTGCGTGGTGCTGGCCGCGCTGGCCCTGCCGCGCCTGCCCGCCGTGGCCGGCGTGGGCATGCTGGCGGCGCTCACCGCGGCGTGGCTGGCGCTGGCCTATGTCATCAGCCCGCACGATCCCGCGTTCTCGACCACCGGGCCGGTGGCCTGCAACCTGTTCCTGCTGGCCGTGGCCGTGCCCTACCACTGGCAGCTGACCCAGCGCCGCTCGCGCCACCTGCTCGACACCCTGCGCCAGTACGTGGCGCCGGCCGTGGTCGACGAGTTGCTGCGCAGCGACATCGAGGACCCGCTGGCGCCGCGCCAGCTGGAGGTGACCACCCTGATCGCCGACATGGAGGGCTACACCACCCAGGTCGAATCGCTGCCGGTGAGCGAGGCGGCGCGCCTGACGCGCGACTTCCTCGAATGCCTGACCGGCCCCGTGATCGAGGCCGGCGGCACCCTGGACAAATACACCGGCGACGGCCTGGTGGCGTTCTGGGGCGCGCCCCTGCCCAACGCCGGCCACGCCGACCTGGCGCTGGACGCCGCCTCCGCCATCGTCGAGCGGGTGCGGCAATACAGCCGGCTGCGCGAGGCCGAGGGCCGCCCGCCGCTGCGGGTGCGCATCGGCATCGACAGCGGCCCGGCCTTCGCCGGCGATTTCGGCACCGCCTTCCGCAGCATTTACACCGCCGTCGGCGACAGCGTGAACACGGCGTCGCGGCTGGAACAGGCCGCGCGCGACTATCCGCATGACATAATCATCGGCGAGGGCACCGTGGCCCACGCCCGGCGCCACCACTTCCTGCCGCTGGGCGAACGCCAGCTGCGGGGCAAGGAAAAACGCACTATCTTGTATACGTTGACACCCGATATGGATTTCTCCGCACCGTCCGCCGCCGCCCGTCCCGAGGCCGCCGCGTGAGGTTCGCGCGCATCCCCTTCCCGCCGCGGCGCCTACCGGCCGCGCTGCTGTCCGCCCTGCTGGCCGCCGCGCTGGCCGGGCCGGCGCGCGCGCAGGCGCCGGCGCCCGAGGCCCCGCCGCCCGACGGCCAGGTGCAGGACCTGTACCAAGAGGCGCTGCAATCGATCGCCGAGGGCCGCAAGAACGACGCCAACGCCACGCTGCAGCGGGTGGTCGACAAGGAACCGCTGCACGCGGGCGCCTGGCTGGACCTGGCGCTGCTGCAGTGCAGCCTGGGCCGGCCCAAGGAGGCCGAGCGCCTGTTCAACATCATCGAGCAGCGCTTCGACCCGCCGGCCGGCATCGTGCAGCTGATCGCCGACACCCGCACCAACGGTTGCGGCGACTGGACCCCGCTCAGCCAGTACAGCGTGAGCCTGGCGCGCGGCATCGACCAGAACGTCAACCAGGGTTCGACCCGCGACCTGGGCGTCAACACCGATTCCCTGACGCCCGAGTTCCGCCCCCAGCACGACCAGTACACCATGCTGTCGGCCGACTACATGCGCGACCTGACGCCGAACGGCACGCTGGGCTTCGCCCAGTTCCAGGGCCGCCGCAACGACCAGCTGAGCCAGTACGACAGTTCGGCGCTGTTCTTCGGCGCCGAGACGCCGTGGCGTTTCGGCCGCTGGACCGTGCGCGGCACCGTGCTGGCCGGCTTCGTCACCCTGGGCAGCAAGTTCTACCAGCGCCAGGTCCAACTGCAGGGCCGGGTCGGCCCGCCGGTGCCCTTGCCCTACAGCCTGCAATTCCACATGGTAGGCAGCGTCAGCCGCATCGGCTACGTCACGCTGGAGAACTTCGATTCCACCACCGGCGAGCTGCGTGCCATGCTCAGCCGCCGCAGCGGCGACACCTCGGTCAGCGCCAGCGTCGGCGCGCAGCGCGACCGCGCGATCGGCGACCGGCCCGGCGGCGACCGCGACGGCGTGTCCGTCAACCTGAACTGGCGCCACCGCTACGGCGGCGGCGTGACGGCCGATTTCGGCTACAGCCTGCAGACCTGGCGCAGCAGCACGCCGTACGCGCCGACCGTGATCGAACAGGTGCGGGACCAGCGCACGCACACCCTGCGCGGCACCTTCACCTACCCCGTCACGCGCAACCAGAACCTGATCCTGGAACTGCGGCAGGTGGTAAACAAGGAAAACATCCCCATCTTTCAGTACAATAACCGCCAATTGCAATTAAGCTGGCAGTGGCAGGGTCTGTGACGGCATCCCCGAGGCAGCGCAGCGGCGAACGGGATACTCGAGATGATGTGGGAAATGACAATGTTAATCGCCGGCGGCGCGGCCCTGGTGGCCGGTTGCCTGGTGCCCAACCGCTGGTTGCCGGCGACCATGCCCAACGACAAGCTGATGCACTTCGCCGCTTTCGGCGGGCTGGCGCTGCTGGCGCTGCGCGTGGCGCGCGACCGGCACGACGCCATGCTGTGGCTGGCCGGCCTGCTGGTGGCGGGCTGGCTGATCGAATGCCTGCAGAAACTCGTTCCCGATCGCAACTTTTCCTGGCCCGACATGGCGGCCAACGCGGCCGGCATCGCCGCGGCGGCCTTGTGCGCGGCGGCGTTCGGCGCCATCTGATATACCATAACGGTATTTACCCCTGATTTGGAACGCATGAAGTCGACGAGCCCACACCTTAGTGACACGCCGGAAGCGGCAGCGCCCGCCGGCGCGCCGGCCGCCGCGCCCGAGGAACGCAACATCCAGATCCACCTGCGCAAGATCCCCCTGCTTGCCGAGCTCACCGACGAGGAGATCACCCGCGTCAAGGCCGACATCCGCATCCGCCAGTACGCCAAGCGCGAGGTGGTGCTGCACAAGGGCGGCAGCGGCGACGGCCTGCTGTTCCTGCTGGCCGGCCAGCTGCAGGTGATCGACGTGACCGAGGACGGCCGCGCGATCGGCCTGCGCATGCTGGCGCCCGGCGACTTCTTCGGCGAGATCGCGCTGATCAACAACACCACGCGCTCGGCGTCGGTGGTGGCGATGAGCGACGTGCTGGTGGCCTTCCTGCCCACGGCCACCGCGATGCACCTGTTCTCGCACTCGCCGTCGGTGGCGCGCCAGATGCTGCAGCACCTGGCGCAAAAGATCCAGCGCGACTCCGAATTCCGCGCCCTGCTCAGCATCAACAACACGGCCAAGCGCATCTACACCTACCTGGTGCTGATGCAGAAGAAGAATCCGGACGGCACGGTGGTGGAAAACCTGCCGACCCACCAAGACATCGCCAACATGATCAACACCAGCCGCGAGACCGTGACGCGCGCCCTGCTGACCCTGGTGCAACAGGGCATCGTGCAAAAAGAGCCGCACCGGCTGGTGATCAAGAACCCGGAAGCGCTGCAAAAGCTGGTGCAGGGCTAAGAAAAAAAGGGCAGAAAAAAGGGGTCAGGTTCGCATATTCCGCGCAGCGGAAATGCGAACCTGACCCCTTTTTCGCGGCGGGCGCGGGATTTCTATGTGACAACGTGTTACAACTGTGGCAAGCCTCGCCTTGGTGGTACGGTATAATGCCGCTCCTACCAAATTCAATTCCAACATGATAGTTTTAGCAGCAGGCACGCCGCGCCGCTCGCGGGGGGCGGCATGATATCGGGCATGATGATGCGGGCGCTCTGGTCGTACCGCGGCTTCGTGCTCGGCAGCGTCAAGCGCGAGTTCCAGGCCAAATACCGCAACACCATGCTGGGCGGGGCCTGGGCCGTGCTCAGCCCGCTGGCCATGATCCTGGTCTACACGCTGATCTTCTCGCAAGTCATGAAAAGCAAGCTGCCCGGAGACACCAGCCCCTACGGCTACAGCATCTACCTGTGCGCCGGCATCCTGAGCTGGGGCCTGTTCTCGGAGATCCTGGCGCGCGCGCAGGGCATGTTCCTGGAGAACGCCAACCTGCTCAAGAAGATCAGCTTCCCGCGCATCTGCCTGCCGGTGATCGTGGTGCTCAACGCGCTGTCCAACTTCGCCATCATCTTCGGCCTGTTCACCGTGTTCCTGCTGGCGAGCGGCCAGTTCCCCGGCGCCGTCTACCTGCTGCTGGCGCCCGTGATCCTGCTGCAGGTGATGCTGGCCATCGGCCTGGGCATGGTGCTGGGCGTGCTCAACGTGTTCTTCCGCGACGTCGGCCAGTTCTTCACCATCTTCCTGCAATTCTGGTTCTGGCTCACGCCCATCGTCTATCCGATCTCCATCGTGCCGGCCGAGGTGCGCGCCGCGATGGCGTGGAACCCGATGGCCGCGCCGATCCAGGCCTGCCAGGACATCCTGGTGAGCGGCCGCGCGCCCGCCTGGGGCGAGTTGCTCGGGCCGGCCGTGCTGGCGCTGGCGCTGTGCGCGCTGGGCATGCAATTGTTCCGCCGCCGCGCGGGTGAAATGGTGGATGAACTCTGATGGGCTCCATAACAGTCAGCAATCTGGGCAAGGCCTATAAACAGTATCCGGCGCGCTCCTCGCGACTGCGCGAATGGCTGCTGCCCTTCCGCGGCCCGCAACACAAGCTCAAGTGGATCCTGCGCGACGTCAGCTTCCACGTCTCGCCCGGCGAGGCGGTGGGCCTGATCGGCATCAACGGCGCCGGCAAGAGCACGCTGCTCAAGCTCATCACCGGCACCACCCAGCCCACCACCGGCAGCGTCTACATGGAGGGCACCGTGGCCGCCCTGCTGGAACTGGGCATGGGCTTCCATCCCGATTTCACGGGCCGCCAGAACGTCTACATGGCCGGCCAGCTGCTGGGCATGAGCGTGGAGCAGATCACCCGGCTGATGCCGGAGATCGAGGCCTTCGCCGAGGTGGGCGAATACATGGACCAGCCGGTGCGCGTCTACTCGTCCGGCATGCAGATGCGGGTGGCCTTCAGCGTGGCCACCGCGCGCCGCCCGGACATCCTGATCGTCGACGAGGCGCTGTCGGTGGGCGACACCTATTTCCAGCACAAGAGCTTCGAGCGCATCCGCCAGTTCCGCCGCTCCGGCACCACCTTGCTGCTGGTGTCGCACGACAAGCAGGCCATCCAGTCCGTGTGCGACCGCGCCATCCTGCTGGACGCCGGCCGCCTGGCGCGCGAGGGCCCGCCCGAGGAGATCATGGACTACTACAACGCCATGATCGCCGACCGCGAGAACAGCAACCTGCAGCTGCTGTCGCGCGACGACGGCAAGGTGCAGGTCATCTCCGGCACCGGCGAGGCCACCGTGTCCGACATCGCGCTGCTCGACGAGCACGGCCAGCGGGTGGAGGTGATCGACGTCGGCCAGGCCGTCACCCTGCAGGTGACCGTCGCCGCCAAGGCCGACATCCCGCGCATGGTGCTGGGCTATATGATCAAGGACCGCCTGGGCCAGGCCATGTACGGCACCAACACGCACCTGAAGGAGATGCCGGTGAGCGACGTGCGGGCCGGCGACAGCCACGTGTTCCGCTTCAGCTTCAACGCCAACCTGGGCGCCGGCACCTATTCGGTGGCCACCGCCATCGTCAGCACCGAGACCCATCTGGTCAACAATTACGAGTGGCGCGACCTGGCGCTGGTGTTCACCGTGGTGAACATGCGCCGGCCCTACTTCGAAGGTTCGGCGTGGATAGACCCCGCCATCGAGATCAGCAAGCTATGACTTTCATTTCCTATTCCCAGAATTTCGAGGACGTGCTGCTGTGGCGCGCGCTCGGCAAGGTCCAGAACGGCTTCTACATCGACGTCGGCGCCAACGATCCGGTGCTGCACTCGGTCACCAAGGCCTTCTACGACGCCGGCTGGCGCGGCATCAACATCGAGCCGATGCCGTCCTACCGCCAGCCCTTCCTGGACCAGCGCCCGCGCGACATCAACCTGGGCTGCGCGGCCGGCGCCGAGGCGGGCGAGATCACGCTGTTCGACGTGCCCACCATGAACGGCTGGGCCTCCACCGACAGCGGCGTGGCCGTCGCGCACAAGGCCGAGGGCTACGAGGTCACCGAGACGCGCGTGCCCATGCGCACGCTGGCCGACATCTGCGCCGAGCACGTGACGGGCGAGATCCATTTCCTCAAGATCGACGTCGAGGGTTTCGAGGGCGAGGTCCTGAAGGGCATGGACCTGCGACGCTGGCGCCCCTGGGTGCTGGTGATCGAGGCCACGCTGCCCGGCCAGCGCGTCACCAACCACGAGACGTGGGAACACCTGGTCACGCCGCACGGCTACCGCTACGCCTATTTCGACGGCTTGAACCGCTACTACGTGGCGGAGGAGCACGCCGAGCTGATGGCGGACCTGGACATCCAGCCCAATGTGTTCGACGCCTTCATCTCGCACCACCTGGACGCCGCGTGGGCGCGGGGCAAGGACCTGTCGAAACAGGTGAAGGCGGGCTGGGAACGTATCGAGCAGATGGACGGCCAGGCCAGGGAACTGGCCGAGGCGGCGGACCAGGCCCGCCGGCGCACCGCGCAACTGGACGCCCAGCTGCACGCCGAACGCGAGGCCGCCGCCGCGGCCGCGGCGGAAGCGGCCGCGGTGGCCGAAGCGGCAGCCGCGGCGGCCGCGCGCGAAGCCATCCGCGCGGCCGAGGAAATCCAGCAGACCCAGTCGCGCCTGCACGCCGCCGAGGAACGCGAACGGCAACTGCAGGCCACGCTGCACACCACTGACCAGTGGGGCAAGGACCTGGAACAGCGCCTGCTGGCGGTGTACGCCAGCTCGTCCTGGCGCATCACCGCGCCGTTGCGCCTGATCATGCGGCGCGGCCCGAACAGCCTGGCCAACATCTTCAAGCGCAAGGCGCGCGGCGCCCTGCGGCGCGGCCTGCGCTGGCTGACCTCGCGCGAATCGCTGCGCCGCGCCGTGCTGCCGCTGGTGGCCCGCTCGCCGTGGCTGCAGGAACGCGTGGCGCGCACTCTGGCTGCCGCCAAGAGCGCCACCTCGCCGGACGCGCCCATCGCGCCGGACCTGCCGCACGCGCTGCGTGAACTGCCGCAGTCCGCGCGCGCCGTGCTGGCGGACCTGCAGCGCGCCTATGAACAACAAGCGAAACACTGAACATGCGTATCGTCATTGACCTGCAGTCCTGCCAGACCGGCGCCGCTCACGACCGCGCGGCCGTGATTGAGCTGTGCCGCGAACTATGCCGCGAACTGTGCCGCGCCCCGGCGGGCCAGGCCGAAACCTCCCACACCGTGCTGGTGGCGCTGGCCGAGCACCACGCCGACGGCATCGACGTGCTGCGCAACGCCTTCGACGGCCTGCTGCCGCCGGAGCGGGTGCTCAGCTACGCCATGCCCGCCCCCGACGGCGAGTGGCAGCGCCACGCCGCGCTGGAGGCGCGCGCCGGCTTCCTCGCCTCGCTGCGGCCGGACGCCGTGTTCGCGCCCGGCGCGCTGGACCGGCCGATGGGCGACACCGTGTACGGCCCGGTGCCGCTAACGCTGAACGTGATGGGCGTGGGCGACTGCGCCGAGCTGCTGGCCGCGCCCCACGGCGCCCCCGCGCAACAGGCGCTGACGCGCGCCAACCGCCTGCTGCTGGCCGGCGCGGACCTGGTCGCCGCCGGCGACGAAACCACGCGCGCCAAGCTGGCTGCGGTGTTACCGGAGAACTCGTCATTCCCGGCCGGAGACTCGTCATTCCCGCGTAGGCGGGAATCCAATTCCGCCGCGCAGCCAACGCCGCAACACTTGGATTCCCGCCTGCGCGGGAATGACGGAGCTGGCGCCTTGGGTGACGGAGCTAGCGCCGCGGGTGACGGAGCTGGCGCCGCGGGCAACGGCGCCGCCCCCGCCGGACCCGCGCGCGTTGTCGCCACTCCCCCGTCGCCGGCCGGCGCCGCCGCGCTGCTGACGGCCATCGAGCAAGCGCTGGCCGCGCGCGCGTCCGCCGCGCAAGCGCCGGTCCCGCCCACCGCCCCGGAGCGGCGCCCGCGCATGGCCTACGTCTCGCCGCTGCCGCCCGAGCCGTCCGGCATCGCCGACTACAGCGCCGAGGTGCTGGCCGAGCTGGAACCGTTCTACGCCATCGAACTGGTGGCCGCCCCCGGCGCCACGCCCGACGCGGCCCTGCAACGCTTCCCCATCCGCGGCGCCGACTACTTCGACAAGCACGCGCACGAGTACGACCGCGTGGTCTACCACTTCGGCAACTCGAACATGCACAAGCACATGTTCGCGCTGCTGCGCCGCCACCCCGGCGTGGTGGTGCTGCACGACTTCTACCTGAGCGGCGTGCTGGACAACATGGAGCGCGACGGCGACGTGGCCAACGCCTTCCTGGACGCGCTGTACGCCTCGCACGGCCACAGCGGCCTGCAGCACCACACGGAGCACGGCCGCAACGCCACCATCTGGGCCTACCCCTGCAACAAGCCGGTGCTGGACCACGCCGCCGGCGTGATCGTGCACAGCGACTTCTCCAAGCGCCTGGCCGAGCAATGGTACGGCGCGGGCAGCGCGGACGGCTGGCGCACGCTGCCGCTGCTGCGCGGCCAGGGCGCGGACCGCGACCCGGCGCAGGCGCGCGCCGCCGCGCGCAAGGCCCTGGGCGTGGCCGAGGACGACTACATCGTCAGCAGCTTCGGCATGCTGGGCAGCACCAAGCTGAACGACCGCCTGCTGGACGCCTTCCTGGCCTCGCCGCTGGCGCGCGACCCGCGCTGCCGCCTGGTGTTCGTGGGCCAGAACGACGCCGGCCCCTACGGCGCCGAGCTGCAGCGCCGCATCGCCGCCAGCGAGGCGGCCGGCCGCGTCACCATCACCGGCTTCGCCAGCGCGGCGGACTACGCGCACTGGCTGGCCGCCAGCGACACCTCGGTGCAGCTGCGCGCCAAGACCCGCGGCGAGACCTCGGCCTCGGTGCTGGACTGCCTGCTGCACGGGGTGCCCACCATCATCAACGCGCACGGCGCCTCGGCCGACCTGCCGGGCGAGGTGCTGATCAAGCTGGCCGACGAATTCGACACGGCGGAACTGAGCGCGGCCTTGGCCGGCCTGCACGGCCACCCGGCGCGCCGCGCGCAGCTGGCCGACCGCGCGCGCGCCTTCATCCGCGAGGAACACAGCCCGGCCAAGGTGGGCCGCCTGTACGTCGAGGCCATCGAGCATTTCGCGCTGCGCAGCGGCCACGCCCACTACCGCCGCATGCTGGGCGCGCTGGCCCGTCCGGACGCGCCGCGCCCGCCGGGGCAGGCCGCGCTGATCGGGCTGGCCACCGCCATCGCCGCCAACCGCGCGCAGGCCGCCACCGGCCAGCGCCAGCTGCTGGTGGACATTTCGGCGCTGGTGCAGGCCGACTACAAGACCGGCATCCAGCGCGTGGTGCGCAGCGTGCTGCTGGCGCTGTTCAAGCAGCCGCCGGCCGGCTACCGCGTCGAGCCGGTGTTCAGCACCGGCGGCATGCACCCCTACCGCTACGCGCGCCGCTTCACCTGTTCCATGCTGGGCGGCGCGGACGGCCGCATCCCCGCCGGCTTCATCGACACGCTGGAGGACGCGCCCATCGACGCCAGCGCCGGCGACATGTTCCTGGGCCTGGACCTGGCCGCCAACGTCACCACGCAAAACGAGGCCATGCTGCTGCAGATGCGCCGCCGCGGCGTGGCGATGTGGTTCGTGGTGTACGACCTGCTGCCGCTGCTGCGCCCCGAGGCCTTCCCCTACGGGACCGAGAAGCACTACGGCGACTACATCAACACCCTGTCGCTGATCGCCGACGGCATCGCCTCGATCTCGCACGCGGTGTCGGACGAGGTGGCCGAGTGGCTGGCCACGCACCCGAGCCGCCGGGCCAAGCCCCTGCAGCTGGGCTACTTCCACCTGGGCGCCGACATCAACGCCAGCGCGCCCAGCACCGGCCTGCCGGACAACGCCGAGCGCGTGATGGCGGCCGTGCGGGAAGCCCCCACCATGCTGATGGTGGGCACCATCGAACCGCGCAAGGGCCAGGCCCAGGCGCTGGACGCCTGCGAGCTGCTGTGGGAGCGCGGCGTGGAGGTCAACCTGGTCATCGTCGGCAAGGTCGGCTGGCTGGTCGACAGCCTGGCCAAGCGTCTGGAGCACCATCCGCAGCGCGAGCGGCGCCTGTTCTGGCTGCCGGGCGTGTCCGACGAGATGCTGCTCAAGCTGTACGGCGCCTGCGCCGTGCTGCTGGCCGCCTCCGAGGGCGAGGGCTTCGGCCTGCCGCTGATCGAGGCGGCCCAGCACGGGCTGCCCATCATCGCGCGCGGCATCCCCGTGTTCCGCGAGGTGGCGGGCGAGCACGCCTACTACTTCGAGGGCCGGGAGCCGGGCGCGCTGGCCGACGCCATCACCGCCTGGCTGGCGCTGAACCGGGAAGGCAAGGCGCCGCCGTCTTCCGCCATGCCGTGGCTGACGTGGGAACAGAGCGCGCAGCGCCTGATGGACGTGACCGTGCACGGCAACGGCCATGGCAGCTACGCGGCCGGCGGCGTAGCGCCGCAGCTGCTGGTGGACGTCTCCGCCGTCGCGCGCGACGACCTGAAGACCGGCATCCAGCGCGTGGTGCGCGCGCAGCTGTCCGCGTTGCTGCAAAAGCCCACCACCGCCTACCAGGTGCACCCGGTCTACCTCACCGACGAGGGCGGCCGCTGGCACTACCGCTACGCGCGCCGCTACGAGCACCAGCTGCTGGGCACCGACGGCAGCGGCGTGGTGGACGGCGAAGTGAAACTCAACGCGGGCGACGTGTTCTACAGCCCGGACTTCTTCCCCGGCCCCGTCACCGAGGCCGCGCGCACGGGCCTGTACGCGCGCTGGCGCGCGGCCGGCGTGAGCGTGAACTTCCTGATCCACGACATCCTGCCGGTGCTGCGGCCGGACTTCTTCCCGCCGCGCAGCGACACCCTGTTCGAGCAGTGGCTGACCGCCATCGGCGCCAACGCCGACCGCCTGATCTGCATCAGCGGCGCGGTGGCCGACGAGACGCGCGCCTGGCTGCAGCCGCGGCTGGACGGCCGGCACGCGATGCCGGAGCTGGCGGTGGTGCACCACGGCGCCGACATCAACGCCTCGCAGCCCAGCACCGGCCTGCCGGACGACGCCCCGGCCGTGCTGGCCGACCTCGCCGGCGCGCCCGCCTTCCTGATGGTGGGCACCATCGAGCCGCGCAAGGGCCACCTGCAAGCGCTGGACGCGTTCGAGCGCCTGTGGGCCGAGGGCGCGGACACGCGCCTGGTGATCGTCGGCGGCGAGGGCTGGAAGGGCCTGCCGGACGCCGAGCGCCGCACCATCCCGTCCATCATGCGGCGCCTGGCCACGCACCCGGAGCTGGGCAAGCGCCTGCACTGGCTGCGCGGCATCAGCGACGAATACCTGGAGCGGGTCTACCAGGCCAGCGCCTGCCTGCTGGTGCCCAGCGAGGGCGAGGGCTTCGGCCTGCCGCTGATCGAGGCGGCGCGCCACGGCCTGCCGCTGATCTCGCGCGACATTCCCGTGTTCCGCGAAGTGGCGGGTGAACACGCGCACTACTTCAGCGGCAACGAAGGCGCCGAGCTGGCCGCCTGCGTGCGCGAGTGGCTGCGCCTGCGCGAGGCCGGGCGGGTGGCCGGCTCCGCCGCCATGCCTTGGCAAACCTGGGCCGACAACGTCACCGTGCTGACCGGCACCCTGTTCCCGAAGGCGGCCTGAGCCCCCCGCCCGAGCCCCCATGACCCATCCCATACCCATGCCCCAAGATTCCGCCATCGCCCCGCCCTCCCCCCTCCCGCCGCGCGGCGCCAGCCGCGCCGGCGAGCCGCCGCTGGTGGTCGACCTGGACGGCACGCTGATCTACACGGACATGCTGTGGGAATCGCTGCTGCTGTTCCTGAAGACCTGCTTCTGGCAGGCCTGGCGCCTGCCGCTGTGGCTGCTTGGCGGCAAGGCCGGCTTCAAGCACCAGATCGCCAGCCGCGTGCAGCCGGACCCGGCCACGCTGCCCTACGACCGCGCGCTGCTGGCCGACCTGGTCGCCCAGTACGACAGCGGGCGCCGCATCGTGCTGGCCACCGGCAGCCAGCGCCAGCTGGCGCAGGGCATCGCCGCGCACCTGCGCGTGTTCGACGAGGTGCACGCCACCGAAGAGGGCGTGAACCTGACCTCGTCCAACAAGGCCGGCGCGCTGGTGCGGCGCTACGGCGCGCGGGGCTACGACTACATCGGCAATTCCCGCGTCGACATCCCCGTGTGGGACGCGGCGCGCCACGCCTATTCCGTCACCACGCGCCCGTTCACCCTGGGCGACGGCCGCAGCACCACGCAAATGGGCAGCCTGCGCGGCAACCCGCTGGCCGCGCTGCTGAAGGCCATGCGCCCGCGCCAGTGGCTGAAGAACCTGCTGGTGTTCGTGCCCATGCTGGCCGGCCACGCCTTGACCACGGCCACGCTGCTGCAGTCGATGACGGCCTTCGTCGCGTTCTCGCTGTGCGCCTCCAGCGCCTACCTGCTGAACGACGCGCTCGACGCGCAGGACGACCGCCAGCACCCCACCAAGCAAAAGCGGCCGATCGCGTCCGGCAAGCTGCCGCTGCCGCTGGCGATGGCGGCCAGCCCGCTGCTGGCCATGCTGGCCATCGGCCTGTGCGCGCTGTTCGACCCGCTGCTGCTGGCGGTGCTGCTGGTGTATTTCGCCAGCACGCTGGGCTATTCCTTCTACCTGAAGCGCATCCTGATGCTGGACATCGTCACCCTGTCGCTGCTGTACACGCTGCGCGTGCTGGGCGGCAGCGCCGCCACCGGCATCACGCCCTCGTTCTGGCTGCTGGCGTTCTCCTTCTTTATCTTCCTCAGCCTGGCCCTGCTCAAGCGTTTCAGCGAGCTGTACAACCTGAAGCGGCGCGGCCAGGACAAGACCAGCGGCCGCGGCTACACGGTCGCCGACAAGTCGCCGATCGCCATGATGGGCATCAACAGCGCCTTCATGTCGGTGCTGATCTTCATGCTCTATTTTAATTCCACCGACGTGCTGGCGCGCTACCACACGCCGCCCCTGCTGCTGGGCATCGTGCCGCTGCTGGTGCTGTGGCTGGGGCGCTTGTGGACGCTGGCCTTCCGCGGCCAGGTCAACGAGGACCCCGTGCTGTACGTCAGCAAGGACCCGATCAGCCTGGCGCTGATCTTCTTCTGCTGCCTGCTGGCCCTCGCCGCCACCCTATGAACCCATCGGACACGCCCATGAATCCCGCCTACACCGGCTACCTGTGGTGCGCCGGCGCCGCCCTCGCCAGCGCGCTGTCGACCTACCTGATCAAACTGTCCGGCCAGAACGGCGCGGACTGGAACCTGGTCCGCCTGGCGTGGCTGGGCGGCGCCTGCGCCAGCTACGGGCTGGGCTTCGTCTGCTATTCCATCGCGCTGCAGAGGCTGCAGGTCAGCCTGGCCTATCCGGTGATGACGGCCATCACGCTGGCGCTGGTGGCGCTGATCGGCTACGCCGCGCTGCAGGAGCCGATGTCGGCCGCCAAGTTGGCCGGCATCGTGCTGGTGGGCGCCGGCGCCTTCATGCTGGCGCGCTGAGGAGCCGGCCATGAGCATTCCATCCGCCGCCGCCGACCTCGCCGCGCCGCCCGCCGCGCCCTCCCCGCCGCCCGCCCCGTCCTCCCGGCGCGCCCTGGGCCTGGTCGCCATCGCGCTGGCCCTGCTGATACTGGCGCTGATGGCTTCCAAGCGCGCCAAGCTGACCGGCGACTCCACCGAGTACGTGCTGATGACCGTGGCGATGGCATCGCACGGCAGCCCGGACATCCGCCTGGACGACATCGCGCAGGGCCGGCTGCTGATGCCCGTGCTGCACAGGGAACTGGCGGCGCTGGAACAGGGCATGCGCGAAGGCAAGGAGATGCCGCTGCCGGGCTTTTACAAGGGCCGCGACGGCAAGACCTACGCCATCCATTTCCACGCCTATTCCACGCTGGCGGCCCTGCCCTACCGGCTGCTCCGGTGGACCGGCGCGCCGCCGCTGAAGTGCTACCAGGCGGTCAACCTGGCGATGGTGTTCGTGCTGGGCCTGGCCCTGCTGCGCCTGTTCGGCACGGCGCCGCGCGCGCTGGCCGGGGTGGCGCTGTACATGCTGTGCGGCGGCGCGCTGTACTGGAACTGGACCAGTCCCGAATGCCTGAGCGCGGCGGCGCTGCTGGCCGGCCTGGCGTATTTCTGCAGCGGCGCGCCGCTGCGCGGCGGCCTGCTGATCGGCGTGGCATCGCTGCAAAATCCCAGCATCGTGCTGACCCTGGGGGCCGTGCCGGCGCTGCTGTGTTGCGTGCGCCCGGCCGCGCAGGGCTGGCTGGACGGCGCGCGCGCCGCGCTGCGCCCGCGCATGCTGCTGGGCCTGGCGCTGGGCGGAACGCTGTTCGCGCTGCCGGTGCTGTTCAACCTGCACACCTTCGGCGTGGCCAGCATCATCGCCAAGATCGGCACCGCCAAGGAGCTGATCGGCGCGGGCCGCCTGCACTCGCTGTACTTCGACCTGAACCAGGGCATGATCGTGGCCATCCCCGCCATGGCCGCCATGCTGCTGCTGTGGGGCTGGCGTGGCATGGACGCCGCGCAGCGGCGCCGGCGCGCGGCGGCGCTGGCCCTGTGCGTCCTGCTGACGGTGGCCTACGCCATCCCCGCGATGGCGGTGCACAACTGGAACTCCGGCGCGGCCGGCGTGATGCGCTACGCCTTCTGGTCCGCCATGCCGCTGCTGTTCCTGCTGTTCTGGCGCCTGCGCGGCGAAAACCGCTGGCCGCTGCCGGTGCTGGCGGTGGTGATCGTGGCGCAGGCCTGGGCCATGTCCGCCGCCGACGACTACAACGAGGTGCAGTTCGGGCCGATGGCCAAGCTGGCCATGGCGCGCGCGCCGGGCCTGTACAACCCGGAACCGGAAATCTTCGCCGAGCGCGCCGGCGGCGCCGAACTGGCGTGGCTGGACCCGCAACAAGTCCACGTCTACAAGGTCGACGGCGTGGCCGTGAAAACCATGGTGCACGGCGACAACGCGCGGCCGGGCGAGCGCATGTGCGGCCCCGGGCAGACGCTGGCGGGCGGGGAGCGCGTCGCCATCGGACGCGGCTGGAGCTACCTGAACGGTCCGGTGCGCTGCGTCGCGCGGGTCAGCGTGGGCCCGCGCGAATTCACCGCCGGCCCGGCCGTCATGCTGGGCGCCGGCTGGAGCGTCGTCGAGCAGGCCCCGGGCCAGGCGCCCGGCCTGTGGAGCGAGGGCTCCGCCTCCAGCCTCACCATCGCCTACGGCCGCGCCGGCGCCTACACCCAGGTGGTGCTGGCCGGCCGCTACTTCGAGGGCAACCGGCGCACACGCGTCAAGCTCAACGGCGTGGACCTGGGCTGGCAAGACCTGCAGGCCGGCGCGCCGCTGGCCATACCCGCCGCGGCCGAGGCCAGCGCGGTGCGCGTCGAGCTGCAACACGAGGCGCCGCGCAGCCCGGGACCGCAGGACGGCCGCCTGCTGGCTTACTATATGCTGCGGGTGGAGCTGCAGTGACGGCGGCGGCATCGATTCAAGACAACAAGATCATAAAAAGAGCATGAAAAACGACTTTCAGCCGGACACGCCGGCCATCGCCGTGGTCATCCCCAGCTACCGCGTCACCCGCCACATCGTCGGTGTCATCGCCGGCATCGGCCCCGAGGTGACGCGCATCTACGTGGTCGACGACAAGTGCCCGGACGGCTCCGGCGCCTTCGTGCGCGCCAACTGCGCCGATCCGCGCGTGGTGGTGCTCGAGCACGAGTTGAACCAGGGCGTGGGCGGCGCCGTGATGACGGGCTACCGCGCCGCCATCGCCGACGGCATGGACGTGATCGTCAAGGTCGACGGCGACGGCCAGATGGACGCGCGCCTGATCCCCGATTTCGTCGCCCCCATCCTGAACGGCGAGGCCGACTACACCAAGGGCAACCGCTTCTTCGACCTGGAGCAGATCCGCCAGATGCCGCGGGTGCGCCTGTTCGGCAACGCCATCCTCTCGCTGATGACCAAGCTGTCGTCCGGCTACTGGGACCTGTTCGACCCGACCAACGGCTACACCGCCATCCACGCCGACGCCGCGCGCCACCTGCCGTTCGACAAGATCAGCAAGCGCTATTTCTTCGAGACCGACATGCTGTTCCGGCTCAACACCATCAACGCCGCCGTGGTGGACGTGCCGATGGACGCCAGCTATGGCGACGAGGTCAGCAACCTGAAGATCTCGAAGATCGTCACCGAGTTCATGGTCAAGCACGCGCGCAACTTCGGCAAGCGCATCTTCTACAACTACTACCTGCGCAACATGTCGCTGGCGTCGCTGGAACTGCCGCTGGGGCTGGCCCTGTTCCTGTGGGGCGCCGTGTACGGCGGCCTGCACTGGCTGGTATCGGCGCGCGCCGGCGTGGCCACGCCGGCCGGCACCGTCATGCTGTCGGCGCTGCCGGTGCTGATGGGCACGCAACTGGTGCTGGCCTTCGTCGCGCACGACATCGCCTCGGTGCCGCGGCGCGCGATCCACCGGGTGGCCAGCCGGCGGCGGCGCCATGTTTAAGCTCTCGCCCCGCGTGCTGGTCTACCTGGCGGGCGGCGTGCTGAGCGCCGCGATCGACCTCGGCGCCATGCACCTGCTGATGGCGGGCGGCATGCCCACCATCCCCGCCACCACGCTGGCCTTCGTGGCCGGCCTGCTGTTCAACTACACCTACCACGCGCGCGTGACCTTCCGCGCCGGCGGCGCGAACGCCGCGCCGGCCGGCGCCAGCTTCGCGCGCTACCTGTGCGTGGTGGCGCTCGGCTACGCCGTCACCATCGCCCTGGTCGCCGCCGGCGAGGCGCTGCTGGGCAGCCCCATGGCGGGCAAGCTGGTCGCCCTGCCGGCGACGGCGGCGCTCGGCTACGTGCTGGGGAAAATCTGGATCTTTGTATGAACCTCAACGACACCGCCCTTCTCTCCGCCGGCATCGGCGCCGGCGCCGGCCCGCGGCGCGCCGGCCGCGCCGCGGGCGCCGCCCTGCTGCTGGCCATGCTGGCCGTCTTCCTGCACCTGACGCTGCGCGACCGGGGCCTGTACCCGATGGTGTTCGCCGACGAATGGCTGTACGACCGCTACGCGCGCCTGGAGCCGCTCAGCGCCAGCGTGCTGCCGTCCTACCTGTACCTGAAGCTGTTCGGGGCCACCTCGGCCTGCGGCGCCGGCTTCCTGGACTGCGCGCGCATGCTCAACGCCGCCCTGTTCGTGCTGGCCGCGCCCTTCATCTACCTGGTGGCCCGCCCCGTGACGGGCCGCGCCGCGGCGCTCGCCATCGCGGCGGCCAGCATGCTGGCGCCGGTCAACAGCTACACCGCCTACTTCATGCCGGAATCGATGTACTACCTCGGCTTCTGGGTGGTGAGCTGGTGCCTGCTGTCGGCGCGCGGCGGCGTCGGCCTGGCGGGCGGCCTGCTGGCCGGGGCGCTGCTGGGCGCGATGGCCGTGGTGAAGGTGCACGCGCTGTTCCTGCTGCCGGCGCTGGCGCTGTTCATGCTGTGGCGCGGCTGGACACAGGACGCCGCGCGCGCCGCCCTGGCGGGCGCGCTCGCGCTGGCGGCCAGCGCGCTGGGCGTCAAGCTGGCGCTGGGCTGGCTGCTGGCCGGCCCGAACGGCCTGTCCATACTGGGCAGCTTCTACGGCAACCACGCCAACGGCGGCGGCGAGGGCGCGCTGGCGCGCCTGCTGCCGCCGGCGCTGGTCAACCTGCACGGCCACGCGATGGCGCTGATGCTGCTGTTCGCCGTGCCGCTGCTGGCCTTCGCCGCCAGCGCCGGCAGCGCCGCCGTGCGGCGCGAGCTGGACCGCCCCGGCCGCGCGCTGCTGGCCTACACCGTGCTGGCGCTGGGCGCGGCGCTGGGCATGACGGTGGCCTTCACCGCCTCCATCGCCCACATCGGCCCGCTGGAAGGGCTGCGCCTGCACCTGCGCTATTACGACTTCGCGTTCCCGCTGCTGGCCATGGCCGCCGCCTCCCCTGCGCTGGCGCAGCCGCAAACCTTGGCGCGCCGCTTGGCGCTGGCGCTGCCCTGCGCCGCGCTGCTGGCCTACGCGTCGCTGCGCATCCTGCCGGCGTACTCGCTGTCCTACGTCGACGGTCCCGAGGTATTCAATGCGACGTATGACCGCAATACGCGCGCCATGGTGGCCGGCCTGCAGTTGCTGGTGATCGCGCTGTGGGTGTGGCGGCCGGCGATCGCGCGCGCCGCTTTCCTGTGGCTGCTGCTGCCCATGTTCGCGTACAACTCCGTCACGGTGTCCAGGGAATTGATGGCGCGGGGCGCGCAGCCGAACGCCTACGACTTGGCCGGCCAGTACGCCTACCGCGCGCTGCCGCCCGAGCGGCGCGGCGAGCTGGCCATCGCCGGCGCCGAGCCGTCCGGCCTGGCGCGCGCGCAATTCAACGCCGACAGCGCCGCCATCGCCGCCATCGAGCTCGCGCCCGGCTCCGCCTTCGAGGCCTACCAGCTGCCGGCGCGCCGCAAGATGCTGTTGCTGGTGGGCCCGCACGCGCTGCCGCCCGAGATCAAGGCCGAGCGGGTCGCGCAGGACGTGGCGCTGGTGCGCATGGACGTGCCGTACCGGCCGCTGCACCGCCTCGACTTCTCGCGGCCGCTGGCCGCGCCGGTGGAGGGCGTGCAGGGGATGGAGGAAGCCGAGTCGTGGGGCCGCTGGTCCAACGCCAAGCAGGTGGCGCTGCGGCTCGCGCAGCCGCTGCCGCACAGGCTGGCGCTGTTCCTGGACGCGCGCGCCTACGGCCCCAACGTGGGCCAGGAGTTCGTGCTGACGGTGGGCGGCCAGCAGCGGCGCTTCAAGCTGCGCGACAATCCGCAGGAGCTGTACTTCGAGTTCGACACCGACGGCGCGCAGCGGGACATCGCGATCACCGTGCCGGCGCCCACCGTGCCGGCCGAACTGGGCCAGGGCAACGACAGTCGCGCCCTGGGCATGGGCTTGATCAGCATGGAGATCGGCCAGCGCTGAGCGCCGGCCGGGCGCCAGGGGGCGCCCTCAGGGGGCGCCGTTCTCCCGGCGCCAGCGCGCGAAGGCCTCGCCCACCAGCAGGTCGCCGCGATAGCTCAGGTGGTTGTTGTCCCGGTACAGCAGCACGCCGTCCGCCATCCCCTTGCAGCGTTGCGCGTCGCATAGGCCGGAGGCGGCGTCGAACAGCCGCACTTGCGGGAATTCCCTTAGCACGGCCGCCATGGTGGTCTTGTGCAGTTCCACCTCGCGCTCGTACTGCTGGCGCGGCATGGCGCAATCGGCGCGCGTCTGCGAACTGGCGATGGCGCCGCGGCGGATGCAGGCGCGCGGCTCGAAGTCCAGGCGCGGCACGTCGTTGGCCCAGATCACCTGCTTGCCGGCGGCCAGCAACCGCCGCAGCGTCTCGCGCAGGGCCGCCGTCCGGGCCTTGCCGTCGCCGCTCTGCTCCTCGACCCGCTGCGCGGTGGAGATGATCACGGTCTTCACGCTGGCGGTCTTGAGCGCCAGGTCCATCATCATCGGCGTCGCCTTCTGATACGGGTCATCGCCCACCGGCACGCCGATGAAGGGGATGCGCGTGCCCAGCATCCACAGGTTCTCGCCCTGGCCGCGCCAGTAGCGCGTCTGCCCCGCCACCAGGTGGTAGGCGTGGCTGTCGCCGATCAGCAGCACGGTCGGGTCCTTTTTCGGATCGTCCAGCAGGCAGTACTCGTACAGGCTGGCGAAGCCGTAGCGTTCCTTGCAGGCCTTGGCGTTGGCCACGTCCTCCACCAGGATCAAGTCCTTCTGCTGCAGCGCGTTGTCGACCACGGCGCCGCGCTTGGGCAGGCCGTCGCGCTTGACCAGGTAGCCGCCGGCGGCGGCCACCGCGATCATCGCCAGCGACAGCGCGGCGACCTTGGCGCGTCCATGCGCCGCGCCGCGCAGCGGGCGCTCGACCAGCCGGTAGGTCAGCCACGCCAGCGCGACGGCGGCCAGCACGGCCGCCGCCCGGATCTTCGCCGCCGGCACGCCGGATTCGACGATCTGCGCGAAAGACAGCAGCGGCCAGTGCCACAGGTACAGCGGGTAGCTGATCAGGCCGAACCACACCAGCACGCGGTTGGACAGGATCACGCGGTTGACCCAGGCCCGCGGCCCCGCGCTGATCAGCATGACCGCGCCCAGCGTCGGCAACAGCGCCGCCCAGCCGGGGAAGCCGCGCTTGGCGCTGAGGAAGGCGTAGCCGCACGCCACCAGCGCCAGGCCGAGCACGGAGCGCGCGTCGCGCGCGCGGGCGCTGCCGGGGTCCAGCAGCAGGCGGTCTTCGCGGCCCGCCTGGCGCAGGCCGGCGAACAGCGTGTAGCGGTGGACGCTCAGCCAGGCCAGCAAGGCGCCCAGCAGCAGTTCCCACACGCGGCTGGCGGGCGAATAGAAGGTGGCGCTGGGGTAGCGGTGCAGGCCGCCGATGTTGACCAGGAAGGACAGCGCCGCCAGCGCCAGCAGCACCTTGGCCACGCTCTTGCCGCGCTTGTGCGCCCACACCAGGATCACCGGCCAGAAGATGTAGAACTGCTCCTCGATGCCCAGCGACCACAGGTGCAGCAGCGGCTTGGTTTCCGCCGCCGTGTCGAAGTAGCCGACCTCGTTCCACAGGAAGAAGTTGGACACGAAGGCCGTGCCGCCGAACACGTGCTTGCCCAGCTGCTTGAACTCGTCGGGGAACAGGGCGAAGTAGCCGAAGGCGATGCAGGCCGACAGCACCAGCGCCAGCGCCGGGAAGATGCGGCGCACGCGGCGGGCGTAGAAGTCGGCGAAGCTGAAGCTGCCCTCGCGCAGGGAGCCCATCAGGATGCTGAAGATCAGGAAGCCGGAGATGATGAAGAAGATGTCCACGCCGGCGAAGCCGCCCGGCAGCGCCTTGGGAAAGGCGTGGTAGACGACGACGGCCAGCACGGCCAGCGCGCGCATGCCGTCGATGTCCGGACGGTAGGCGGGGTGGGCGGGCGCGGGCGCCCGCTCCGCCGGATGGTCGCCGGCGGGAAGATGTTCGATTTTCATGGCTGGTTTGCGATGGCGCGGGGCGCCTATGATCTCTGCTTGCGAATCCGGCATGTTACCGTATTGTCCAGAGTCATTGGTGGCTTTGGTGGCCGCCGCCATCAACGATGGGCGCAAGCCGGCGGCCGCGGGCAACGCGGGCGGCGCGGCCCGCCCGCGGCCGGGATTACAGTTTGCGCAGGCCGCCCAGCAAGGCGGCGACTTTCTGCTTGGGCTTGGTCGACGAGGGCATGGACGCGGTCGGCGCCGGCAGGGTGCTCTTGGTCGGCTCGTAGGGTTTCAGGAACCACGGGTCGACCTTCTCGCGCCGCGGCGCCGGGCCGGACGAGCGGCCGTAGGCCGGGCGCTCGCCGCGATCGGGACGCTCGCCGCGCTCGGGCGGACGGCCGCCGCGCGCTTCCGCCTCCGGACGGCGCGGGCCGCTGGAGGAGCGGCGCTCGCCGTGGCGCTCGTCGCCGCGCTCGCCGCGCGAGAACGAGGGCGTGAAGCCCACCAGCTCGCCGCGCTTGACGGTCTGCTTGATCAGCTTTTCGATGTCCACCAGCAGGCGCTCGTCCTTGTCCGAGAAGATCGAGATGGCGTCGCCCGAGGCGCCGGCGCGGCCGGTGCGGCCGATGCGGTGCACATAGTCCTCGGCGTTGTAGGGCAGGTCGTAGTTGATCACGCAGGGCAGGTCCGAGATGTCCAGGCCGCGCGCGGCCACGTCGGTGGCCACCAGCACGTCGATCTCGCCCTTCTTGAACGATTCCAGCGCGGCCATGCGTTCCTGCTGCGTCTTGTCGCCGTGGATGGCGGTGGCCTTCATGCCCTCCTGCTCCAGGCTGCGCGCCAGGCGCGAGGCGCCGATCTTGGTGTTGGAGAACACGATCACCTGCTTGAGCTCGCGCTGGCGCAGGATGTGGGCGACCACGTCGCGCTTGTGCTCCTCGGCCACCTTGTACACCACCTGCGTGACGCGCTCGGCGGTGGCGTTGCTGCGCGCCACCTCGATCAGCACCGGCTCCTTCAGGAAGCTGTTGGCCAGCTTCTTGATCTCGGGCGAGAACGTGGCCGAGAACATCAGGTTCTGGCGCACCTTGGGCAGCAGGTTGATGATGCGCTGCAGGTCGGGCAGGAAGCCCATGTCCAGCATGCGGTCGGCCTCGTCCATCACCAGCATCTGCACCTGGCCCAGGCTGATGTTCTTCTGTTCGACGTGGTCCAGCAGCCGGCCCGGGGTGGCGATGACGATCTCGACGCCGCCGCGCAGCGTGATGGTCTGCGGCTTCATGTCCATGCCGCCGAACACCACGCAGGAGCGCAGCGGGGTGAACTTGCAGTAGGCGGCCACGTTCTCGGCCACCTGCACCGCCAGTTCGCGGGTCGGGGTCAGGATCAGCGCGCGCACCGGGTGGCGCGCCGGCGACATGCTGCTGTTGGCGTGCGCCAGCAGCAGCTGGATGATGGGCAGCGAGAAGCCGGCGGTCTTGCCGGTGCCGGTCTGGGCCGCGCCCATCACGTCGCGGCCTTGCAGCACCACGGGTATGGCTTGCGCCTGGATCGGCGTCGGATGGACGTAGCCTTGCGCGGTCAGCGCGCTCAGGATATCGGACGACAGGCCGAAGTCGGCGAAACGCACCGCCGGCGCCTCGGGCGCGGCTTCCGCCGCGGTCACGGTCTCGGCCGCGACGGCCGGGGCGGGTTCGGCGGCTGGTGCCGGAACCGGAGGGTTGGCTGGCACCGGTTCGGCGCCTAACATGGGGGTGTTCTCGATATCGGACATAAATTTTTTAATAAACAGCAATGTTTCCGTAGGGGGCCGTGGGCACAGGGGGAAGCGGGAAGGCTGGCAGGCGGGCGCGCCGCTGCGGAAGGACACAAATTCAGCGGCCTACAAGATACCCTAAATCCGCGCAACTGTACACGCCTATGCACATTTTACCGAAGAAACTATTGCGCCAATGGAATGTACAATGGTAGGGATGAACATCTTACCCCATACCGCCGATCCCGACGGCGACCCGCGCCCGCAAGCGCCCGAGCCGCCCGGACCCGACGATTGCTGCCATAGCGGCTGCGCGTATTGCGTTGATGACCTGTACCAGGAGGCGCTGGACAGGTACCGCGAGCAGCTCAAGGCCTGGCTGGCGCGGCATCCGGACCAGGCCTAGAACTCTTCCCACTCGTCGGCGGCCACCTTGGCCTGCGCGCGCGCCGGCGCCTTCAGGGCCGGGCCGGGCTTGGGCCGCCGTGGCGGCGGCGCGGCGGCAATCGCCCTGCGTGGCGCTGCCGTCACGGCCGCGGGCCGGCGCGGCGCCTGGACCGCGACGCCGGACGTCGCGTTGGCGTTCAGCTTGAACACCCCCACCACCTCGCTCAGGCTGGCGGCTTGTTCCAGCATGGCCTCGGCCGCCGCGGCCGCCTGCTCCACCAGGGCCGCGTTCTGTTGCGTGACATTGTCCATCTGCACGATCGCCGTGTTGACCTGCTCGATGCCGCTGCTCTGCTCCTGGCTGGCCGCCGTGATCTCGGCCATGATGTCCGTCACGCGCTGGATGCTGGCCACGATCTCGCCCATCGTGGCACCGGCCTGGTCCACCAGGCGCGAGCCGGCGTCGACCTTCTCGACCGAGTCGCCGATCAGCGTCTTGATGTCCTTGGCCGCCGCCGCCGAGCGCTGCGCCAGGTTGCGCACCTCGGAGGCGACCACCGCGAAGCCCCGCCCCTGCTCCCCGGCGCGCGCCGCCTCCACCGCCGCGTTCAGCGCCAGGATGTTGGTCTGGAAGGCGATGCCGTCGATGACGGAGATGATGTCGACGATCTTGCGCGACGATTCGTTGATGGACGCCATCGTGCCCACCACCCGCCCCACCACGTCGCCGCCCTGGACCGCGATGCCGGACGCCGAGCGCGCCAGCTGGTTGGCCTGGCGCGCGTTGTCGGCGTTCTGCCGCACGGTCGAGGTCAGCTCCTCCATCGAGGAGGCGGTCTCCTCCAGCGAGCTGGCCTGCTGCTCGGTGCGCGAGGACAGGTCCTGGTTGCCCGACGCGATCTGGCCGGACGCGGTGGCGATGGTGTCGGTGCCGCTGCGCACCTGCGACACCACGCGCCGCAGGCTGTCGGCCATGTCCTTCAGCGCCTGCATCAGCTCGCCCGTCTCGCCGCGGCTGCGGACCTCGATCTCCTGCGTGAGGTCGCCGCCGGCCACCTTGCGCGCCACCGCCACCGCCTGCCCCAGCGGGCGCGCGATGATGCGCGCCACCCACAGCGCCAGCAGCATGCCGACCACCACCGTGACCACCAGCAAGACAATGATGCCCAGCCGCGTATCACCATACAGGACGCCGGCGGCGGCGCTCGCGGCCTCGCCGCCTTTCACGTTCAAGGCCACCAGCTTGTCCAGCGCGCCCGTCACCTCGCCCAGCACCTTGGCCGAGGGGCCCGTGGCGGCCTTGGCCGCCTCGTCCTTGCTCCCCGCGCGCGACAGCTCGACCAGTTTCGCGTGCTCGCCCTGGAAGGCCTGCCAGGCTTGGCCGAAGCCGTCGTACAGCGCGCGCTCATCCGGGCTGGAGATCAGTCGCTCGTAGCGCGCGCGGTGCGCCTGCAGCGACGCCGCCGTGTCGGCCATGCGCTTCTCGAAGGTCTCGTAGGCGGCGGCGTCGCTGGACAGCATGTGCGCCAGTTCCCAGCGCCGGTAATCGCCCACGTCGCCGCGTATCGTCATCACCGCCTGGACGCTGGGCATCCATTTTCCGGCCAGGTCGCCCGAGGCCTGGTTGATGCGGCCCAGGGCCAGGATGGATTGAACGCCCAGGAACAGCGTGAGCAATTGGACCACGCCGAAGGCGATGAGCAGCTTGGGGGCGATGCGCAAGTCGTAGAACCACTTCATGGCGTCTCCTGTTCTTGTTGGATGAGCGTGCGGGACGGCGGTTACCGGTACATCATGGTCCGCTCCAGCCGACAATGCAAGGGTGCGCCGGCAACACGGCAGATATGTTCGCGGACGTACGGACGCGTTGGCTTGCGCGCCCTAGCATCGCGCAATGGACACCCACAACACAGGTCAAAACGCGCCATCCGAAACGGCGGTGGAGACGGAGCCGCCGCCCGCCTCGTGGACCAGCAAGCTCGGCCCCGGCCTGGTGACGGGCGCCGCCGACGACGATCCCAGCGGCATCGCCACCTATTCGCAGGCCGGCGCGCAGTTCGGTTTCGGCATGCTATGGACGGTGCTGCTGACCTATCCGCTGATGGTGGGCATCCAGGAGATCAGCGCGCGCATCGGCCGCGTGACGGGGCGCGGGCTGGCCACCAACATCCGCCGCCATTGCCCGGCGCCGCTGCTGTACGCGGTGGTCGGCCTGCTGCTGGTGGCCAACACCATCAACATCGCCGCCGACATCGCCGCCATGGGCCAGGCCGTGCAACTGCTGGCGGGCGGCCCGGCGCCGCTGTACGCGGCCGGCTTCGGCGTGCTGTCGCTGCTGCTGCAGATGTTCATCCCCTACCAGCGCTACGTGCGCATCCTCAAATGGCTGACCCTGGCGCTGCTGGCCTACGTGGCCACCATGCTGGTGGTGAAGGTGCCGTGGGCCGAGGTGCTGCGCGGCACGCTGCTGCCGCGCCCGCGCTGGGACGCGGCCTACCTGACCACCATGGTGGCCGTGTTCGGCACCACCATCAGCCCCTACCTGTTCTTCTGGCAGTCCTCGCAGGAGGTGGAGGAGCTGCGCGCCGACCCGCTGGCGCAGGCGCTCAAGCGCGCCCCGGAACAGGTGGCCGGGCAGTACCGCCGCATCAAGCTCGACACGCTGATCGGCATGGGCTTTTCCAACCTGGTGGCGTTCTGCATCATGCTGACCACGGCCGTCACGCTGCACGCGCACGGCGTGTTCGACATCCAGTCCTCGGCCCAGGCCGCCTCCGCGCTGCGGCCGGTGGCGGGCGAGTTCGCGTTCGTGCTGTTCAGCCTGGGCATCATCGGCACCGGCCTGCTGGCCGTGCCCGTGCTGGCGGGCTCGGCCGCGTACGCGATGGCGGGCGCCTTCGGCTGGCGCAACAGCCTGGAGCTGGCGCCGTCCACGGCGCGCAAGTTCTACGGCATCATCGCCGCCTCCACCCTGGCCGGCGTGGCCTTCGGCTTCGTGGGCTTCGACCCGATCCAGGCGTTGTACTGGAGCGCGGTGATCAACGGCGTGATCGCGGTGCCGCTGATGGCGGTGATGATGTACCTGTCCAGCCGTCCCGGCGTGATGGGCGAACTGGTGATTTCGCGCCGCCTGAAGGTGCTGGGCTGGGCCTGCACCGGCGTGATGGCGGCGGCGGCCGTCGCGATGTTCGCGACGATGGGCTAGGCATGCGGTAAGCTATGGGCATGTGGACCAAAACCGCCCTCGCCATCCTCGTGGCCGCCCTGCTCGCTCCGCCCGCCTTCGCGGACGGCCGCCCCTTCCCCGCCAACGCCAAGCGCGGCCGGATGACGCCCGCCTATCATCCAGAGATCGTCATCGACGGCAAGACGCGCCGGCTGGCGCCGTCGGCGCGCGTGTTCAACCAGGACAACCTGATCCAGATGCCGGCCAGCCTGCGCGGACGCGACATCGTGGTCAACTACCAGGAGGACGGCGACGGCCAGATCGTCAACGTCTGGATCCTGACCGACGAGGAGATCGCGGCGCCCCGGCGTAGGGCGGAGTAAGCCCAAGGCTTATTCCGCCGCGCGCGTGCGGCGACGCGGCCAGTTCAAAGGAACACGATGGCGGCCGCCAGGCCGGCGATCAGTCCGAACTTGGTGAGCTTGTAGGCCGTCTTGTTCCACGCCTTGTAGCGGCGGCGGTACCGTCCCATGACGAAGGAGATCTTGAACAGCCTGCTCACCAGGCCGGTCTGGTCGCCCGTCTCGTTGGGCGAGCTGGCCGCCGTCATCAGGGTGCGCCCCAGCCAGCGGTTGACCGCCTGCGCCCAGCGGTAGCGCATCGGGCGCTCGACGTCGCAGAACAGGATGATGCGGTCGCGCTCGCTGCCGTTGACGGCCCAGTGGATATAGGTCTCGTCGAACATCACGCCCTGGCCGTCGCGCCAGCTGTGGCGCTCGCCGTCCACGTCGATGAAGCAGCGGTCGTCGTTGGGCGTGGCCAGGCCCAGGTGGTAGCGCAGCGAGCCGGCATACGGGTCGCGGTGCGGATTGAGCTTGCCGCCCGGCGGCAGTTCCGCGAACATGGCCGCCTTCACCGACGGGATGGACTTCAGCAGCGCATGGGTGCGCGGGCACAGGCGCTCGGCCGACGGATGGCTGGCGTCGTACCACTTCAGGTAGAAGCGCTTCCAGCCGTTCTTGAAAAAGGAATTGAAGCCGGCGTCGTCGTTCTGCTCGGCCGCCTTGATCTTTTGCAGCGCCAGCAGCTGCTCGGCCTCGGCCCGTATCACCTCCCAGTTGCGCCGCAGCGGCTCGAGCTCGCCGAACTGCTCCAGCGCCAGGTAGGGCCGCCCCGGCACCCGCGAGAACAGGTGCATGAACAGGTTGATCGGCGCCATGAACGACGAGTGGTCGAACAGCTGGCGCAGGAAGGGCAGGCGCACCCTGCCCCGGAAATGGATGTGGAAAACGGACAGCAGATAGACCGACACCAGTGTGAGTTTCATAAGGCCTCCGGCAGTTACTTTATTGGCAATTCTAACGGCAAACCGCCCCCCTTGCCGGCGGCCGTCGTTGCGTTCATCACCACTGTGAATATTGGTGACAAATTCCAGCAAAAAAAAGTGCAGAATTACCCTACAACAACAACCCCACACGGAGGCCGGAATGAGTTACGCGTCGTCGCCCAATTTCGCCCACGGCTTTCCCACGCCGGGGCCGCAGACCCCGAGCGCGCAGCAAGTGATGAACCACGTCTTTTTCCTGTCCGAGGCGGAGTGGAAGGAGGCGCGCGAGCAGCTGCGCTTCGACTACATCGTGATCGGCAGCGGCTTCTGCGCGCTGGCCTTCGTCGAGCGCATCCTGCGCGACCGGCCGGACAGCGCCATCCTCGTCGTCGAGCGCGGCTCCTTCTTCCTGCCCGAGCACTTCCAGAACCTGCCGCTGCCCTACCAGTCCACGCTGGGCGGCCTGTCCGAGACCTTCCCCTGGACGCTGTCGGCCCGCACCGCCGGCCAGCCCGCCGGCGGCATCCAGTGGCAGCACGGCATGGTGCCCTTCTTCGGCGGGCGCAGCATCATGTGGAGCGCCTGGTGCCCGCGGCCCACGCAGGACGAGATGGCGCACTGGCCGCCGCAGGCGATCCAGGCCGCGCAGCGCAATTTCGAGTCCGCCGAGCGGCTGTTGAACGTGATCCCGGCCGACCGCATCGACAGCCACCTGTCGGCCGGCGAGCAGGCCGCCATGGCGCGCAAGCGCCCCGTGTACGGCGTGATGCAGCTGGCGCTGCAGGAGATGCTGGCCGATAACCTGGGCAAGATAGACAGCGCCACCCGCAGCATGGCCGCGCCGCTGGCGGTGGGCGCGGGCCTGACGGCCGGCACCGACTTCACCAAGTTCTCGGCCCCCGCGCCGCTGCTGGAGCTGGTGCAGAAACAGAAGACGCTGGCGCGCAAGGACCCGTCGCGCGCCAAGCCGCTGCGCATCGTCTCGGACTGCGTGGTGCACCGCCTGATCGAGCAGGAGGGCAAGGTGACGGCGCTGGACACCACCCGCGGCGTGGTCAACGTGGGCGACGCCAAGGTGATCCTGGCGATGGGCACGCTGCCGCCGGCCACGCTGCTGATGAACTCCTTCCCGGCCAACGAGCGCATCGGGCGGCGCTTCACCGCGCACTTCATCACCTCGGTGGTGGCGCGCGTGCCGCGCAAGGACTATCCCTTCAGCGGCCAGCTCAACGAACTGGAACTGGCGGCCATCTACATGGCCGGCAAAAACAAGCAAAGCGGCATGCAGTACCACGTGCAGCTGTCCGTGCTGTCGGACCGCGACCCGGAGAAGAACGCGGCGCTGGCGGCGCGCTACATGCCGGACGTGGTGGCCACGGCCAGCCCGCGGCAGCTGCAGTCGTCCAAGGACCACCTGGTGTTCGTGTGCGCCGTGCTGGGCGAGCTCGATTACCGCAACACCGACAACTGGCTGCGCCGCAACGGCGGCGGCGACCCGGCCACCAACGTCACGCTGCAGGTGCTGGCCAACGCCACCGACCGCGCCACCTGGGACACGATGGACGAGGCCACCTTCCAGATGCTGGAGCGCGCGCTGTCGCCGGAGGGGCGGGTGGAATACTGGCAGGACGGCGTCCAGGGCTGGTCCGAGGAACGCCCCGGCGCGCAGCAGCGGCGCGTGCCCGGCCTGGTGCACGAGGGCTCGCCGCTGTGGATGGGCGACCGGGACGACAGCCCGGTGGGGCTGGACTACCGCCCGCACGGCGTGCACAACGTGTACGTGACGGGCGGCGGCCTGTGGCCGGCCAGCGGTTCATGGAACCCCACCATGACGATGGTGGCGCTGACGCAGGACCTGGCCGAGGGCTTCCTGCGCAGCCGGACGTAGAGCGCGGCCATCACCCGGGGGGCAGGCCTCCCGCGCCACCGGCCGTCACGGAGTTCGGCGCCGCCGGCCGCGCGGCCGTCCCCGGTTTGACGCGGGGGGCCTACTCGCCCACGCCCAGCTCGCGCAGGATCCGTTCCTTCATCTCCTGGAACTCGGGCCGCGACAGCTTGCGCGGGTGCGGATGCGGCACCTCGAACGTGGCCTGGATGCGCGTGGGCCGCGGCGACAGCACCAGCACGCGGTCCGCCATGTACAGCGCCTCCTCGACGTCGTGCGTGATCAGCAGCACGGTGTGGCGCTCCTCGGCCAGGATGCGCAGCAGCTCGGTGCGCATGCGCAGGTTCATCAGCGCGTCCAGCGCGGAGAACGGCTCGTCCATGTACAGGATCTCGGGCTTGACGACGAAGGCGCGCGCCAGCTCCACGCGCTTGAGCATGCCGCCGGACAGTTCGTGCGGATAGCTGTTCTCGAACCCCTTCAGCCCCACCATCTCGGCGTAGTGGTCGGCCAGCGCCGCCTTGTCGCCGTGGCCGTCGCCGTTCAGGCCGAACATCAGGTTTTGCTGCACCGTGAGCCACGGGAACACCGAGCCGTGCTGCGAGATGACGATGCCCTTGGGGCTGGGGCCGTGGCGCGCCGCGCCGTCGATGCGCACCTCGCCCTCGTCCGGCCGCTCGAAGCCGGCGATGATCTTCATCAGCGTCGACTTGCCGCAGCCCGAGGGGCCGACGATGGCGACGAACTCGCCGTCCGCCACCGTCAGGCCGACGCCGCCCACCACCGGCAGTTGCGCCTTGCCGGACTTGAAGCCCTTGCGGATGTTGTCGACCACGATCTTGGTGTTCATGTCAGTGCCCATAGCGCCACCTCACCGATTTCAGCGTTTCCAGTTTGCGCATCGCGCCGTCCAGTATCAGGCCGATGACGCCGATGATGATCATGCCCGCGATGACCAGGTCGTAGCGGTTGCCGGCGTTGCGCGAGTCCATGATCAGGTAGCCCAGGCCGGAGCGCAGCGCGATCATCTCGGCCGCCACCACCACCAGCCAGGCCACGCCCAGGCCGATGCGCATGCCGACGATGATCTCCGGCAGCACCGCCGGGATGATCACGCGCCGGAACAGGGTGGCGCGCGAGACGCCGAAGTTCTCGGCCGCGCGCAGGTAGCGGCGCTCGATGGTGTGCACGCCGGCGGCGGTCTGCACGATCATCGGGAACACGGCGGCGATGAAGATCAGGAACACGGGCGACAGGTCGCCCACGCCGAACCACAGGATGGCCAGCGGGATCCACGCGATCGGCGAGATCGGGCGCAGGATCTGGAAGATGGGGTTGAGCGTGATGTAGGCGCCCTGCACGCGGCCCATCCACAGCCCCAGCGGAATGCCGGCCAGCGCGGCCAGGCCGAAGCCGCAGCCGACCCGGAACAGCGAGGCCGAGATGTGCTCCCACAGCGTGCCGTCGTCGATCAGTTCCCGCGTGCCGGTGACCACCTGCAGCGGCGTGGGGAAGATCACGCTTTCGGTCTGCACCACCACCGTCCACCAGACGGCGATCACCGCCGCCAGCACCGCCAGCGGCGGCCATATCCTGTTCAGTTTATCCATGCATGTCCAAGTAGATGCCTATTTTCGATACGCCACTTCAGGCGCGCCCAGCCCGCCGCCGGCGTGGGCGCGACGATCACGCTCATCTGCCCGCTGGCGTGCGCGGTGCACGCGAATTGATTCTCGCCGGCCCGCTCGAACGGCAACCGGAAACTCTGGCCCGGCATGATCAGCACCGGCCCGAAGATCTGCGGCACGTCGTCCAGGTTGCGCAGCAGGAGCACGTCGTTGGCGCCCAGCGTGAGGTGGATTTCGGACGGCAGGATCTCGATCTTCTCGCCCGCCATGCGGCGCGCCCAGGTGCCCTTGGGGATTTCGAAGGGCTGGTCGCGCGAGGCCGGCGCGATGGGCGCGTACGCGGCCCACGCGGCCAGGCCCGCGAACGCGCCGGCCGCCAGCAACAGCGGCGCCAGCAAGTACAGCGGCAATCGTCCGGCCCGGATCCGCACCGTTCAGTTCTTCAGCAGCAGCGCCGCGTCGTGCGCCACGTCGGCGGCGGTGCGGCCGTACGGCATCAGCGCGCGCAGGTAGCCCTTGCGGTCGATGAAATACAGGTAGGAGGAGTGCGCCACCGAATACTCGGTCTTGCTGCCCTCGACCATCTTCCTGGTGGCGGTGATGCCGTAGTCCTTGCGCACGCGCGCCAGCTGCTCCGGCGTGCCGGTGGCGCCGATGAAGCTGGGGTCGAAGGCCGACAGGTAGGCCCGCATATGGGGCGCCGTGTCGCGCTCGGGGTCGACCGTCACGTAGATCACCTGCACCTGCGGGGCCAGCGCGCCCAGCTGCCGGCGCGCCTCGGCCAGCAGCGCCAGCGACACCGGGCACACGTCCGGGCACGAGGTGTAGCCGAATTCGAGCACCACCAGCTTGCCGCGGTGGCCGCTCAGTTTCAGCTCGCGGCCGTCCGAGCCGCGCAGCGTGAAATCGGGCGCCATGCGCGGCGGATCGAACACGCCGGATTTGAGTTTGCCGGCGTCCGCGGCATGGGCAGAGGCCGCGGCCAGGACGAAGAGGATGGCGAACAGGAGGCGTTTCATGTCACAGATTGATGGCGACCGGCTTGATGCCCTTGACGAAGCTCTCGTCCACATAGGCCTCGTAGGCGACCGGGCGCTTGAGCGTGCCCGCCTCGATGGACAACTGCATCAGTTCGTCGAACTCCTTGCGTATCATGCGCAGGTCGCCGTAGGTGACGCGGTCGGCCGGGTTCTGCATGACGAAGCGGATGACGTTCGGGTCCTGGTTGAAGACCTTGCGGCCGGAGGCGATCAGCACCGCCTTCTCGCGGCTGGCGGGGCCCGCGTCCAGCCAGTGGCCGGCCGCCTGCACGTAGTTCACCAACTCCTGCACCAAGGGGCGGTTGGTCTTGATCAGCTCCTCGCGCACCGTCAGCACGCAGCAGATGTAGTTGCGCCACTCGTCGCGCGTCATCGCCAGCGGGCGCGCGTAGCCGGCGCGCTGCGCGGCGGCGCCGAAGGGCTCGCCGGTGCAATAGCCGTCCACCGCCTTGGCGTACAGCGCGGCCGGCATGTCCGGCGGCGCCATCTCGACGATCTGGATGTCCTTGGCGTCCATCTTCTCGCGCGCCAGCATCTTGCGCAGGAACAGGAAGTCCACCGCGAAGCGGCTCGGGATGGCGATGCGCTTGCCCTTGAGGTCGGCGAAGCGCTGGTACGGCGAATCGGTGCGCACCATGATGACGGCGCCTGAGCGGTGGCCCAGCGAGACGATCTTGACCGGGATCTTCTTGTCGGCCAGGTCCATCACCAGCGGCGCCAGCATGTAGGCGGCCTGGATGCGGCCCGTCATCAGCGATTCCTTGATCTCCGGCCAGCCGTTGTACTTGCTGTATTCGAAGGCGCGCGCGCCGCCCTTGCCCGGCCCGGCCGCGTGCGCCGCGGCGGCCACCGGCAAGGTCAGGTTGCAGGTGACGGGCAAGCCGCCCACCTGCAGCAGCGGATCGGCCGCCGCCGCGCGCGGGGGCAGCAGCGGCAGCGAGGCGGCCAGCATGCCGCCCAGCAGTTGGCGGCGCAGCGGAGAGTCGGGGGAGGCGTCGGAGGACATATGGCGTGGTCGCGCATTTATGGGCGGCGCCAAGGCGGCGCCGCGATCTCGCTGTAATTGTACTACAGCCGCCGGGGCGAATTCGCGCCCGGCCCGCCGATTCGTGGCTTTCGGGCAATCGCGCGCTAGCCAGACTGGCCCCGACATAGACTGGCTTCCCGAATGAACCCCACCCGGTCCGCGTAACCACGGAGCTTTTAATGACACGCAATTCCGCACCAGACCCCGCGTGCCCGCCCGGCGAGGGCACGGTCACCATCCCCGTCCACGAGGAACAGCTGCGGGTGGAAACCTTCGAGGTGGAAACCGGCCGCGGCGTGCGCGTGCAAAAGCGCGTCAGCGAGCGCCCGCAACAGGTGACGCGGGAGCTGTGGCACGACGAGGTGGAGGTGCTGCGCGTGCCCGTCGACCGCGTCGTCGCCGAGGCGCCCGCCACCCGCTACGAGGGCGACACGCTGGTGGTGCCGGTGCTGGAAGAGGTGCTGGTGGTGGAAAAGCGCTACCGCATCAAGGAAGAGCTGCGCATCACGCGCAGCCGACATAAGGAGAAGCACGCCGCGACGGTGCCGGTACGCACCGAGGACGTGACAGTGGAACGATTCGACGACAACCCGCCCCAAACCACTCAACAGTAAGGAGTCAACCATGACACACACGCTGGCAGCAGTATTTGACAACCGTTCCGACGCCGAGCGCGCCAGGACCGACCTGATCGGCTCGGGCTTCAACAACACCGCGCTGAGCGACAGCTCGGCGGACGGCGCAAGCGCAAGCGCGGGCGCCACCGCCGCCGCCCCGCGCGACGAATCGCTGGGCGACCGCATCGGCAATTTCTTCTCCAACCTGTTCGGCGACGAGGACGACGAGCGCCGCGTGTACGAGGAGGCGGTCCACCGTGGCAAGGCCGTGCTGACCGTGCAGGCCGACAGCGAGGACGAGATCGAACGCGCGGCCGACATCGTGGAGCGCTACGGTCCGGTCGACATCGACGAATACCAGAACGAATGGCGCGCCAGCGGCTGGAGCGGCGCCGAGACGCCGCGCAGCGGCGCCCAGAACCTGCAGGGGTCGGCCGCGTCGCAGGGCGCCATGCAGAGCGCCTCGCAGCAAGGCGGTGCGAGCGCGCAGGGATCGATGCAGTACGCCGCCGGCGCCGCCAGCCAGACCATCCCCGTGGTCGAGGAGGCGCTCAAGGTGGGCAAGCGCATCGTGCAGCGCGGCGGCCTGCGCATCCATCAGCGCGTGGTGTCGACGCCGGTGAGCGAGAACGTCAGCCTGCGCGAGGAACACGTGAACGTGGAGCGGCACGCGGTGGACCGCCCGGTCGATCCCGCCAGCGTGGACGCGTTCCAGGAAAACACCATCGAGCTGCGCGAGATGGCCGAGGAGGCCGTGGTGCAGAAGACCGCGCGCGTGGTCGAGGAGGTGGTGGTCAGCAAGGACGCCACGCAGCGCCAGGACCAGATCAACGAGACGGTGCGCCGCACCGAGGTGGAGGTCGAGCAGCTGGGCGCGGACGACGCCGACGCGGACCAGTATTTCCGCTCGCACTGGACCTCGAACTACGCGGGCTCGGGCGGCGGCTACGACGACTACGCGCCCGCCTACCGTTACGGCGCCACCATGCGCTCCAGCTCCCCGGACCGCTCCTGGGACGAGGCCGAGCCCACGCTGCGCTCCAGCTGGGAAAGCAGCTATCCGCAATCGGCCTGGGAGAAGTTCAAGGCGGCCGTGCGACATGGCTGGGATCGGGTCACCTCGTAGTTGAGCGAACCGCTGCGGCGCCGCGCGGCGCCGCTGTTGGTTGGAGGGCACCAGGCGGGCTGGTCTTCATGCCGGGCAATCCGCCCGCACGCGAGCGTTCCTTCCTGCCGCGCAGATAACGGAAAATAGCAAAAAAATAAATTAAAGCTAGGTGATACCTGTAAAGCCGCGTATATTGCATCTCGTACTTACATCAAGTCGTAATCTTGTCGGTCCCAATTCCGCATGGCTGTCTTTCCCGGTCGTCCAGTTTTTTTTCCTTCGGTTTTAATTCTTGGTTTCAAGTGCCCTTATGGCAAAAGTTGCCTATTATTTTAATTAAAGGAAAAATCATGAGTACTCAACAAACCGGTATCGTTAAATGGTTCAACGACGCTAAAGGCTTCGGCTTTATCACGCCGGACGCAGGCGGCGCCGATCTGTTCGCCCATTTCGGGGACATCCAATCGACCGGCTTCAAGAGCCTGTCCGAAAACCAGCGCGTCTCGTTTGAGCGCAGCGTTGGCCCTAAAGGCGAAAAGGCTGGCAACATTCAGGTTGTGTCCTGATCGATGATGTGCCCGCGCCCGGCACAGCCGCGCGCGAAGAGTCTTCGCCGTTGAAGACATGCTCCACACAGATGAAGGTCGCATTGCCATGCGCCTTGTTGCGCCCCCCTCCATCCGGCTACGGACACTTGGCAGATAGCCAGGGTCTGGGGAAAATGGTTTAGCGGGACAATGGCTTGCATTAACCGGCAACACCGAGCAGATAGCGCGGGTTGCAGGTGACTGATGACACCCGGCAGATAGCCGGGGTGATCGGTGAGTCATGCGTCATACTGAATAGATAAGCCCGCCTCGGCGGGCTTTTTTACGTCTGCCTGCCTGGTTTATTTTCCCGCGCAGCTAAATTCGAGTCACCACAGTTTAGTCGAAAAAAAGCCAACCCCGAAGGGTTGGCTTTTTCATTATATGGTGGGCCTCCCGTGAGTCGAACACGGCACCAACGGATTCTGGTTTGTGTGACTTTCGCCACTCCCTGGACTATGCCTTCACCATAGCTCGCGCCTTAGGTGGGTGCCGTCTAGTCTCTACACCTTCAACGGCGCTTTCGCGCCGGAGCTTGGCTCGGCGTTGCCATCCACATTGCTGTGCTTAGGTTTCGCCGAATTTGACACCATCCCTTACGCGGTTTCCCAATCGTAAGGCACAAATTTTATGAGTCCGCTGCTCTAACCAAGCATGAGCTAGAGGCCCTGGGTACTGCAACCGTTGATTAAACGGACACGGGAGCATAGGCGGAACGCCGGCTCCCGTCAAGTGCCTAGTTGCCTTCCAAGAAGCTTTTCAGCTTGTCCGAGCGCGACGGGTGGCGCAGCTTGCGCAGCGCCTTGGCCTCGATCTGGCGGATACGCTCGCGCGTGACGTCGAACTGCTTGCCGACCTCCTCCAGCGTGTGGTCGGTCGACATCTCGATGCCGAAACGCATGCGCAGCACCTTGGCCTCGCGCGGGGTCAGCGAGTCCAGCACGTCCTTCACTACGCCGCGCATGGACGCGTGCAGCGCCGCGTCGGACGGCGCCAGGGTGTTGTTGTCCTCGATGAAGTCGCCCAGGTGGGAATCGTCGTCGTCGCCGATCGGCGTTTCCATGGAGATCGGTTCCTTGGCGATCTTCATGATCTTGCGGATCTTGTCCTCCGGCATTTCCATCTTGATCGCCAAGGTGGCCGGATCGGGCTCGGCGCCCGTTTCCTGCAGGATCTGGCGCGAGATGCGGTTCATCTTGTTGATGGTCTCGATCATGTGCACCGGGATGCGGATGGTGCGCGCCTGGTCGGCGATCGAGCGCGTGATGGCCTGGCGGATCCACCACGTGGCGTAGGTCGAGAACTTGTAGCCGCGGCGGTATTCGAACTTGTCGACCGCCTTCATCAGGCCGATGTTGCCTTCCTGGATCAGGTCCAGGAACTGCAGGCCGCGGTTGGTGTACTTCTTGGCGATCGAGATCACCAGGCGCAGGTTGGCCTCGGTCATTTCGCGCTTGGCCTTGCGGGCCTTCATCTCGCCGGCCGCCATCTGGCGGTTGATGTTGCGCAGGTCCGGCAGCGGCAGCACCACGCGCGCCTGCAGGTCGATCAGGCGCTGCTGCAGTTCCTTGATGGTGGGGATGTTGCGGCCCAGGATGGCGCTGTAGGCGTGGCCGGCCGACACCTCGGCGTCCACCCATTCCAGGTTGGTCTCGTTACCCGGGAACACCTTGATGAAGTGGGCGCGCGGCATGCCGCACTTGTTCACGGCCACGTCCAGGATCTGCTTCTCGATGTGGCGCACCTCGTCCACCTGGCCGCGCAAGGTGTCGCACAGCTTCTCGACCACCTTGGCGGTGAAGCGGATGCCCAGCAGCTCGTACGAGATGGCTTCCTGCGCCTTCACGTAGGCCTTGGAGTTGTAGCCGTCCTTCTCGAAGGCGCGGCGCATCTTGTCGAACTGCGAGGAGATCATGTCGAACTTTTCCAGCGCGGCGTTCTTCATCTGCTCCAGCTGCTCGGCCGAGTAGCCGGCCGCGCCCGACGGACTGGGGGCCTCCTCCTCTTCCTCTTCCTCCTCCTCCTCCTCCTCCTCGTCCTCCTCCTCGTCGTCGGACGCGGCGGCGGACGGGGCCTCCTCGGCGGTGGTGTCGTCCACCAGGCCGTCGACGATCTCGTCGATCTTGATCTCGTCGTTGCGGATGCGGTCGGCGGCGGCGATGATCTCGGCGATCGTCACCGGGCAGGCGGAGATGGCCTGGATCATGTCCTTCAGGCCGTCCTCGATGCGCTTGGCGATCTCGATCTCGCCCTCGCGCGTCAGCAGCTCGACCGAGCCCATCTCGCGCATGTACATGCGCACCGGGTCGGTGGTGCGGCCGAAATCGGAGTCGACGGTGGACAGCGCCGCCTCGGCGGCGGCTTCGGCCTCGTCGTCGCTGGTGACGGTGGCCACGTTGTCCGACAGCAGCAAGGTCTCGGCGTCCGGCGCGTGCTCGTAGACCGCGATGCCCATGTCGTTGAAGGTGCCGATGATGCCTTCGATCGCTTCCGGATCGACGATGTTCTCGGGCAGATGGTCGTTGATCTCGGCGTAGGTGAGGAAGCCGCGTTCCTTGCCGAACTTGATCAGGGTCTTCAGTTTCTGGCGGCGGCGCTCCAGCTCTTCCTCGGTGGCTTCCGTGTCGGAGGAGAACGCGTCCTTCAGCAGGGCCTTTTCCTTGGCCTTGCGATCCTTGGCCTTGGCCTTGTCCACCGCTTTCAGCTCGGCGCGCTCGACCGCGTTCAACGCGGCCACTTCGTCGTTCTCGGGCTGGAATTCCTTGGGCTTGCGGCCGCGCCGCCCCGGCACCTTCACGCTCGGCAGCACATAGCCGGAGGTGTCGATGGCGGCCAGCGTGGCCGCGTCCGTGGTTTGGCTGACTGCCGGCGGCGTGTTGACGCGCGTTTCCGGTTTGTCGGCCGATTTCGCGGCCTTGGCAGTCACTTTGCTCGGCTTTTCAGCCGCTTGGGATTCAGGTTTCTTTGTTGGCACAGGCGCTTTCGATTACACAACGACTTGCTTTACGGGTTAGGATAAAGTTCTTGCAACACCGCTACGAATACTTATACCTTCGGCCCCCGACCGTGCCACGCACACCCGGAACCTCCGCCGCCGACCTCAACCCTAGGTCGTGCTCCGCAGAAATTCTACTGTAGACAGCGCATGGGGGCTAGAGCCGCGATTGGCGGGATGGGCGCGCCACCTCGTTGCTGGCGCGATCCGTGCCAAAGTCCTGGCCCTGGCCGCCGGCATCGTCCAGCTGTGCCGATCAAGAGCCTAACTTACTGAAAACAAACAAAATTCCGAACAAATAACGCTACGCCAAGAGTCAATACTTAGCGTTTTATTATAGCACGCCACTTTACAAATTCCAGGGGGAACGCCCCGCGTCCCCGCCCGTGAAAACCGCCCCCGCTAGCGCGCCGACAAGTCCGCCTCGGCCTCCCGCAACAGCTGGTCTTGCATCGCGGTAATCTCGCGGTAGCGTACACCAATTTCCGTGGACGACAAACCGGAGGCGAACAACTGTGCGAGCTCCGCTTTCAGCGCGTCCATCTTGATCTGGCGGATCGCGCTGACCAGGTAGACCCGCACCGCGTCCACGTCCGATTCCGGCTCCGCCGCGATCTCGCCGATGATCGCGTCGTACTCGCCGCCCTGCTCCTTCAGGTGCTGCGCCAGCGCCGCGAAGGTGGCCTGTGGCCCCAACGCGCAGGCCGCGCCGATCAGCTGCGCCAGCCGCTCGTGCGGCTCCGGGCCGAAACTGGCGAAGGCGGCCATGCCGGCCTCGTCGATCTGCAGCGCCAGCGCCGGATGGGCCACCAGGTGCCGCACGATCTGCAACTCCAGCCCCACCGGCTGCTGGCGGCTGCTGCGCGGCGGCGCCCGGCGCACCTCGGCCACCGGCTTGCTCAGCTCGTACAGCGCCTCGATCTCGCCGGGGCTGCTCTGCGTCATCGTCGCCAGGCCGCGCACGATCTGCAGGCGCAGGGCCGACGGCGCCATCGCCTGCAGCAACGGCTTGGCCTCGAACTGCACGCGGGCGCGGCCCTCGGGCTCGCCCAAGTCGTGCTCGGCCGACACCACCCGCAGCAGGAACTGCGACAGCGGCATCGCCTCCGCCACCTGCCGCTCGAAACCGGCGGCGCCGAATTCGCGGATATAGCTGTCCGGGTCGTGCTCGGCCGGCAGGAACAGGAACTTGATGGTCTTGTTGTCCGACACCTGCGGCAGGCAGGCCTCCAGCGCGCGCTGCGCGGCGCGGCGGCCGGCCTTGTCGCCGTCGAAACTGAAGATCACCGTGTCTGTTTGCCGCAACAGCTTTTGCACGTGGGTGGTGGTGCACGCGGTCCCCAGGGTCGCCACGGCTTGCGGAAAACCCATCTGCGCCAGCGCCACCACGTCCATATACCCCTCGGTCACCAGCACGTAGCCCGCGTCGCGGATCGCCTGGCGCGCCTCGAACAGGCCGTACAACTCGTGGCCCTTTGAAAATAAAGGCGTTTCCGGGGAATTCAAGTACTTTGGCTCGCCCTGTTCCATGATGCGGCCGCCGAAGGCGATCACCTGCCCCTTGGTGTTGCGGATGGGGAACATCACGCGCTCGCGGAAACGGTCGTAGCGCTTGTGGCGGTTGCCCTCCTCGTCCACGCGGTCGATCACCAGGCCGGCCTCGACCAGCGCGACGGCGTCGTAGTCGGGGAACACGGCGCGCAGGTTGTCCCAGCCGCCGGGGGCGTAGCCGAGCGCGAAACGGGCGGCGATCTCGCCGGTCAGTCCGCGCCCTTTCAGATAGGCGATGGCGGCCGGCGCCTGGCGCAGCTGGGACTTGTAGTACTCGGCGGCGTGCGACATGGCGTCGGACAGGGCCATGCTCTGCGCCTGCATCTGGGCGCGCTGGGCGGGCGGGATCTTGTCGTCCTGCTCGGGCACGACCATGCCCACGCCCTGGGCCAGGTCCTTGACGGCGTCGACGAAGCCCATGCCGGAGTACTCGATCATGAAGCCGATCGAGGTGCCGTGGGCGCCGCAGCCGAAGCAGTGGTAGAACTGCTTGGTCGGGCTGACCGTGAAGCTGGGCGATTTTTCGTTGTGGAAGGGGCACAGCCCCATGTAGTTGGCGCCGCCTTTTTTCAGCTGCACGTAGCGGCCGACCACGTCGACGATGTCGACGCGGTTCAGGAGATCGGAGATGAAGGATTGAGGTATCACGGCGATCAGTGTTGTTCTACATCAGGCTATACCGCCGCCTGTGGAGCGGGTTTGATCCGGCGCAAGGGGGTGGCAAACCGGGGACAGCTCAGCAACGTAGGGCGGAGTAAGCTCGTAGGGCGCAGTCCGCCATGCACGCGTTTCGACGGCGCCGTGGCGGACTGCGCTACGCTTACTCCGCCCTACGCCGGGGCCAGCGCTTTCTTGACCAGCGCGGACACGACCGTCATGTCGGCGCGGCCAGCCAGCTTGGGCTTGACGATGGCCATCACCTTGCCCATGTCCTGCGGACCGGCGGCGCCGGAGGCGGCCACGGCGGCGGCGACCTCGGCCGCCACCTCCTCCTCCGACAGGCCGGCCGGCATGTAGCCCGCCAGCACGGCCAGCTCGGCCTTCTCGATGTCGGCCAGGTCGGCGCGGCCACCGGCCTCGAACTGGGTGATCGAGTCCTTGCGCTGCTTGATCATCTTTTCCACGATGGCCACGACCTGGGTGTCGTCGACTTCGATCCGCTCGTCCACTTCCTTGCGCTTGATTTCGGCCAGCAGCAGGCGGATGGTGCCCAGCTTGCCCGCCTCCTTGGCGCGCATGGCGTTCTTCATGTCGTCGGAGATCTGTTGTTTCAAAGTCATATCATGTCCTGTGGAAAATATGGGGCGCTAAAACGCGAAAACCCGCCGCGGCGAGCCGGAGCGGGCAAACGACTGAACAGGAAGCCCGCGGCGCTATGCCGTACTGCCGGGCCATCCTGCTGTGGCAGTCTTAGTACAGTTTCTTAGGCAGTTGCTGGCTGCGGATGCGCTTGTAGTGGCGCTTCACGGCGGCGGCCAGCTTGCGCTTGCGCTCGGCGGTTGGCTTCTCGTAGAACTCGCGTGCGCGCAGTTCGGTCAGCAGGCCGGTTTTTTCGATGGTGCGTTTGAAGCGACGCATTGCGACTTCGAACGGCTCGTTTTCTTTAAGGCGGATGGTGGTCATGTAAAAATTCAAACCGTTAGATTTTAGGAAGAAAAAGATATTAGCAGCTTTCGGCCCGATTGGGAAGAGCCTTGGACGCCAAACCGGCTCTACAGGCACATTTCGTGGGGAAAGTGTCTGATTACGAGCAACCTTTTCGTCCTGCCAACATCTGACTCCGGGCGGGATCTGCACGCCGGGATAGCAATTATATCAGGCCGCCTGCCCAGCCGCCACCCCGGAGGCCCAGGCCCACTGGAAATTGTAGCCGCCCAGCCACCCGGTCACGTCCACCGCCTCGCCGATAAAGTACAGGCCGGACACCTTGTTGGCCATCATGGTCTGCTGCGACAGTTCGCGCGTGTCGACGCCGCCGCGGGTGACCTCGGCCTTGCGGTAGCCCTCGGAACCGTTGGGCGTGAGCACCCAGCGGTTGATGGCCGTACCCAGCTTGCGCAGCGCCGCGTCCTGCATGTCGGCCAGGCGCAGTTCGCCGTCGAAGCCGTGGGCCTGTAGCAGGCCCTCGGCCAGGCGCGCGGGCAGCCAGCCGGCCAGCACGTTGCCCAGCTGTTTCTTGACGGTCTGCTTGCCCTCGATCAGCGCCTGCGCCACGTCCATCTCCGGCAGCAGGTCGATGGTGATGGGCGCGCCCGGCCGCCAGAAGCTGGAGATCTGCAGGATGGCGGGGCCGGACAGGCCGCGGTGCGTGAACAGCAGGTCCTCGCGGAAGCGCGCGCCGTCCGGGTTGCGGCCCTTCAGGGCGCCGGTTTCCACGTCCACCTCCAGCGAGATGCCGGACAGCGGCGCGAACGGGGCCCAGGAGTCGGCGTCGAAGGTCAGCGGCACCAGCGCGGGACGGGGCTCCACCATGCGCAGCTCGAACTGGCTGGCGACGCGGTAGCCGAAATCGGTGGCGCCGATTTTCGGGATCGACAGGCCGCCGGTGGCGATCACCACGCTCTCGGCCTCGATGTCGCCGGTGTCGGTGGCCAGATAGAAGCCGCCGTCGATGCGCTCGACGCTGGCGACCCTGGTGGGCATGCGCCAGTTGACGTCGCCGGCCGCGCACTCGGCCTTCAGCATGTCGATGATGCGCTCGGCGGAGTCGTCGCAGAACAGCTGGCCGCGATGCTTCTCGTGGAAGGCGATGCGGTGTTTCTTCACCAGCGCCAGGAAGTCCCGCGGCGTGTAGCGCGACAGCGCGCTCTTGCAAAAGTGCGGATTCTCGGACAGGAAGTTGGCCGGGCCGGCGTTGATGTTGGTGAAATTGCAGCGGCCGCCGCCGGAGATGCGGATCTTCTCGGCCAGCTTGGCGCCATGGTCGATCAGCACCACGCGCCGCCCGCGCTTGCCGGCCTCGGCCGCGCACATCATCCCCGCCGCGCCCGCGCCGATCACCGCCACATCAAACTGTTTTGCCATAACCGCCTCGATTCCGCTTCAAAACCGGCCATTGTACCTGTTGCGGCGGGGACAGCGACAGTGGCCGAGGGGACAGCCCCTCCGCGCCACAAACCTCTAACAAAGCCAGAGCCGCCGATCGCGGGTCTGTCCCCGGTTTTGGGCCGCGATCACGCCAGCGAGCGGGTCACCCTGGCGACCTGCGCGACCTGCTCGGCGATCGAGGCCGGCACCGGCAGATCGCCGCGCAGCACGGAGGCGATCCAGGCGGCGGTGGCGGCCGCGCTCTTGTCCTCCGGCAGCGCGACATTCTCCTCGGCGTCCAATTGCTTCTCGACCAGCTCGGTGCGCTCGCCGTCGTGGAACCAGTCGATGCGCTGGCCCTTGTTGGCGTTGGCCACCGTCTCGCCCTCGGTGCCGCGCATCAGGAAGGCGTGCCCCCGCTCGTGGGGCGCGGCGGTGGTGAAGTACTCGCCCAGCATTTCCAGGTATTCCGGATGGGTGTAGGACACCAGCCGCAGCGCCGGCCCGGCGAAGGGCTGCAGCATCTTGACCAGCGTGTGGGTGGAGTTGCGCACGCCCAGCACGCGACGCAGCGACAGCATATGCGCCAGCCGGGGCGCCAGCGCCTCGATGGTGATGAAGGCCACCCTGCCCGCCGCCAGCGCGGCCTCCGCCTCGGCGTGGCCGCCCGCGGCGTGGATGCCCAGCGCCTCGAACACCTCGGCCGTGGCCACCCGCCCCGGGTCGTGCCCCACGCCGTGCACCAGCACCGGCACGCCCTCGCGCGCCAGCAGCAGCGCCAGCAAGGGCGTCAGGTTGGCCATCTTGCGGGCGCCGTTGTAGGTCGGGATCAGCACCGGCGCGCAGCCGGCCGGGGCGCGCAGCGGCGCGAACGAGGCTTCCGCCGCCTCCAGGAAGCCGGCGATCTCGTCGACCGTCTCGCCCTTGATGCGCATGGCCAGCAGGATGCCGCCCAGCTCCAGGTCGGAGACGCGGCCGTCCAGAATGGCGCCGTAGAGTTCACGGGCGGTCTCGCGCGTCATGCCGCGCGCGCCCTTCCTGCCGCGGCCGATCTCCTTGATCAGGTGGGCGGCCGGGTAGGGATTCGAATGGAAGGTGGTTTGCGTAGTCATAAGGCGTAGCTTACCGCGCCCGACCGCCGCGGGAAAGCCACAATTCAGCTACACTTGCAGGCTCCCCCGATAAAACAAGCCTGAACCATGATCTCGCCAGACATCGAAAACATCAACGTCACCAACTTCGCCTCCATGCCCACGCCGGAGGCGCTGCACGCCAAGCTGCCGCTGACCGACACCGCCTCGGCCACCGTGATGAAGGGCCGCGCCGACCTGCGCGCCATCCTGGACCGCAAGGACAAGCGCCTGTTCGTGGTGGTGGGCCCCTGCTCCATCCACGACCCGGTCGCCGGCCTGGACTACGCGCGCCGCCTGAAGGCGCTGCAGGAGGAGGTCAAGGACACGATGCTGCTGGTGATGCGCGTGTACTTCGAGAAGCCGCGCACCACCACCGGCTGGAAGGGCTACATCAACGATCCGGACATGGACGATTCCTTCCGCGTGGACGTGGGCATGGAGAAGGCCCGCCAGTTCCTGCTGGACGTGTGCGAAATGGGCCTGCCCACCGCCACCGAGGCGCTGGATCCGATCTCGCCGCAATACCTGGGCGACCTGATCGCCTGGACCGCGATCGGCGCGCGCACCACGGAATCGCAGACGCACCGCGAGATGTCGTCCGGCCTGTCGACGCCGGTGGGCTTCAAGAACGGCACCGACGGCGACATCGGCATCGCCATCAACGCCATCCTGTCGGCGGCCAACCCGCACGCCTTCCTGGGCATCAACAGCCAGGGCAACGTGTCCATCGTGCGCACCCGCGGCAACGCCTACGGCCACGTGGTGCTGCGCGGCGGCGACGGCCGCCCGAACTACGACTCGGTGTCGGTGGCGATCGCCGCCCAGGCGCTGGAGAAGGCCAAGCTGCCGGCCAACGTGGTGGTGGACTGCTCGCACGCCAACAGCTACAAGAAGCCGGAACTGCAGCCGCTGGTGATGACGGACGTGGTCAACCAGATCACGCACGGCAACAAGGCGCTGGTGGGCGTGATGATCGAATCGAACATCGTGGGCGGCAACCAGAAGATCCCGGCCAACCTGGGCGAGCTGAAATACGGCTGCTCGGTGACCGACGGCTGCATCGACTGGGACACCACGGCCGAGATGCTGCGCGGCGCGCACAAGGAACTGCTGGCCCGTCCTTGAGCCCCCGGCCCCTCTAGGCCCAGGGATTGGCGCCCACGTGCGGCGCCACGCCGAACGCGCCCGCCAACGCCGCCTCCGCGCGGCTGGCCGGCGCGTTCAGTTCATTCAAGTCCAGATAAATCTTCTCGTCCTCTATCCTCACCGCGTAGCGCCGCGCGCAGCCATGCTCTTCGGGCGACACCAGGCAGCCGGTTTCCAGTTCGACGCTCCATTGGTGGCGCGGGCAGCACACCTGCTCGCCCAGCACCTTGCCCTGCGACAGCGGGCCGCCGTTGTGCGGGCAGCTGTCGAGCAGGGCGAAGACCTTGTCCCCGGCGGTGCGGAACACGGCCACGCCGGGCAGCTCCTGCCACGCGAACCCGCGCGGCACCAGGCGCGCGCCCTCCGGCGGGATGTCTTTCAGCTTGCAAATCAATTTCCAGTGTTCGGCCATGGTCGCCTCCAGTGCTTGTGCTTGTTATTGCATACGTAGCAAGAGCGATGCCATGGCCCGGACGCGCTTTCGGCGGCCGGCGCGCGGCCGGCCGCCCTACATGGGTGCGGCGCTCGCCCCTTTGGTGCAGGCGCGCCCGGCTTTCCTTTACAATGGCGGATTCCCCTTCCACTTCGCACTGTCCAAATGATCGTTCTCGGCGTTGAATCCTCCTGTGACGAAACCGGCCTGGCGCTGTATGACACCGAGCGCGGCCTGTTGTCCCATGCCCTGTATTCCCAGGTCGCGATGCACGAGGAGTACGGCGGCGTGGTGCCGGAGCTGGCCTCGCGCGACCATATCCGGCGCGCCATCCCGCTGCTGGAGCAGACCCTGGCCGGCGCCGGCAAGGCGCTGGCCGACATCGACGCCATCGCCTACACGCAGGGACCCGGCCTGGCCGGCGCGCTGCTGGTCGGCTCGTCCATCGCCTGCAGCCTGGGCATGGCGCTGGACAAGCCGGTGCTGGGCGTGCACCACCTGGAGGGCCACCTGCTGTCGCCGCTGCTGGCGTCGCAGCCGCCGGAGTTCCCCTTCATCGCGCTGCTGGTCTCGGGCGGCCACACGCAGCTGATGCGGGTGGACGGCGTGGGCCAGTACACGCTCTTGGGCGAGACCCTGGACGACGCGGCCGGCGAGGCCTTCGACAAGTCGGCCAAGCTGCTGGGCCTGGGCTACCCGGGCGGGCCGGCGATCTCCCGCCTGGCCGACTTCGGCGACCCGCTGGCCTACAAGCTGCCGCGCCCGATGATGCACACCAAGGATTTCAATTTCAGCTTCTCCGGCCTGAAGACGGCGGTGCTGACGGTGGTGAAGAACCACCCGGCGCAGGGCATCGCCAACATCTGCGAGCAGGACAAGGCCAACATCGCGCGCGGCTTCGTGGACGCCATCGTGGAGGTGCTGACGGCCAAGTGCGTGTCGGCCATCAAGCACACGGGCTTGAAGCGGCTGGTGATCGCGGGCGGGGTGGGGGCGAACGCGCAGCTGCGCGCGTCCTTGAACGCGGCGGCCGCGAAGAGGAAGTTCAAGGTCTACTACCCGGAACTGGAGTTCTGCACCGACAACGGCGCGATGATCGCCTTCGCCGGCGCGATGCGGCTGATGATCAACCCGGACGCGGCGAAGAAGGATTACTCCTTCAACGTGCGTCCGCGCTGGCCGCTGGACGAGTTGCGGGTGGTCTAAACCCAACCGCAAAGGCCGGGGTCAGACCCCGAGGGGTCTGCCCCCAGATTCCGCCCCTGGTTTTAGGCGGCTTTCTGGGCCGGGCGGCCCTGGCGGTGGTACAGGAACTCGAGCACGCTGGTGCGGTACTCGATGTACAGCGGGTCCTGCGCCAGCTCCAGCCGGTCGCGCGGACGCGCCAGGCGCACGTTGACGATGTCGCCGATGGTCGCCGCCGGGCCGTTGGTCATCATCACGATGCGGTCCGACAGCAGCACCGCCTCGTCCACGTCGTGCGTCACCATCACCGTGGTGGCGCCGGTGGCGGCCACGATGCGCAGCAGCTCGTCCTGCAGGTGGGCGCGGGTCAAGGCGTCCAGCGCGCCGAAGGGCTCGTCCATCAACAACACCTTAGGCTCCATCGACAGCGCCCGGGCGATGCCCACGCGCTGCTTCATGCCGCCCGAGATCTCGTGCGGCCGCTTCTGCGCCGCCGCCGTCAGGTTGACCAGCGCCAGCGCCGCCATGGTGCGCTCCTGCATCTGCTTGCCCGTCTCCTTGCCGCCGAAGACGCGCTCCACCGCCAGGTAGATGTTCTCGTAGCAGGTCAGCCACGGCAGCAGCGAGTGGTTCTGGAACACCACCGCGCGCTCCGGCGACGGGCCGGCGATCTCGCGGCCGTTGCACAGCAGGACGCCGTGGGTGGCCGTGGTGAGCCCGGCGATCAGGTTCAGCAGGGTGGACTTGCCGCAGCCCGAGTGGCCGATCAGGGTGATGAACTCGCCCTGCTGCACCGTCAGGTTGACGTCGGCCAGCGCGTGGAACTGCCCCTTCTTGGTGTTGAACACCATCTCGGCATGGCTGATTTCGATGAATTTCGCGCTCATATCAGTTCTCCACTTGTTCGTAGGTGAAGGCCTTGGCCAGCGAGACCAGCGCCAGTTCCAGCAGCAGGCCGACGATGCCGATCACGCCGATGGCGATCAGGATGTGCGGCACGTTCAGGTTGTTCCATTCGTCCCAGACCCAGAAGCCGATGCCCACGCCGCCGGTCAGCATCTCGGCCGCGACGATCACCAGCCAGGCGGTGCCGATGGCCAGGCGCACGCCGGTCAGCATGTAGGGCAGCACGGACGGCAGCAGGATCTTGGTGAAGATCTTCCACTCCGACAGGCTCAATACCCGCGCCACGTTCATGTAGTCCTGCGGCACGCGCTGCACGCCGACGGCGGTGTTGATGATCATCGGCCAGATCGAGCAGATGAAGATGGACCAGATCGCGGCCGGGTCGGCGGCCTTGAACACCAACAGGCCGATCGGCAGCCAGGCCAGCGGCGAAACCGGCTTGAGCAGGCTGATGATGGGGCTGAACATGCCGAACATGAACTTGAAGCGGCCGATCACGAAGCCCAGCGGGATGCCGACGGCGGCCGCCAGGCCGAAGCCCAGCGCCACGCGCTTGAGCGAGGCGTACACGTTCCAGCCTATGCCCTGGTCGTTCGGGCCCTTGCGGTAGAACGGGTCGGAGAACAGGTGCACCGCCTCCTTCCAGGTTTCGAACGGACCCGGGAAGCCCTCGGTGCGCGAGGCCATCACCTGCCACACCAGCACCAGCATGGCGATGCCCAGCAGCGGCGGCAGGAACTTCATGACGTACGGCCGCATGCGCGCGCTCCCCGAGGCAAGATTGACGCCCTTGGCCGCCAGGCGCTCGGTGCGCGCCGGCCGTTCCAGGGGGACCACGTTGGCCGCCGGCGCTCCGGGCGCGGGGGCGGCGATGTTTTCCAGCACTGCGCTCATATTCTCTCCTTACGCTTTGATCTTGAACGAGTCGGCGTACGCCTTCGGATTCTTGCCGTCCCAGGTGGTGCCGTCGATCATCTTCACGGTGCGCATCGGCGACTTCGGCACGCTGACCTTGGCCATCGCGGCGGCGTCCTTGTAGACGTCGACCTGGTTGATCTGCGTGGCCACGGCCAGGTAGTCCGGCTCGCTCTTCAGCAGACCCCAGCGCTTTTGCTGCGTCAGGAACCACATGCCGTCCGACAGGTACGGATAGTTGACCGAGCCGTCGTTGAAGAACTTCATCGAGTTCGGATCGTCCCAGGTCTTGCCCAGGCCATTCTGGTAGCGGCCCAGGATGCGCTGGTTGATCGCGTCCACGGTGGTGTTGACGTAGGACTTGTCGGCGATGGTTTCGGCCATCTTCATCTTGTTCGACAGCGAGGCGTCGATCCAGCGGCTGGCGTCCAGGATGGCGGCGGTCAGCGCGCGCGCGGTGTTCGGGTACTTCTTCACCCACTCGGCGCTGGTGCCCAGCACCTTCTCCGGGTGGTCGCGCCAGATGTCCTGGGTGGTGGTGGCGGTGATGCCGATGTTGTCGATGATGGCCCGGTGGTTCCACGGTTCGCCCACGCAGAAGCCATCCATGTTGCCGATGCGCATGTTGGCCACCATCTGCGGCGGCGGCACGGTGATCACCTTGGCGTCCTTCATCGGGTTGATGCCGTAGCTGGCCAGCCAGTAGTACAGCCACATGGCGTGGGTGCCGGTGGGGAAGGTCTGGGCGAAGGTGTATTCGCGCGGGTCGGTCTTCATCAGCTTGGCCAGCGAGGCGCCGTCCACCGCGCCCTTGTCGGCCACCTTCTTCGACAGCGTGATGGCCTGGCCGTTGTGGTTCAGGTTCATCAGCACCGCCATGTCCTTCTTCGGACCGCCCGCGCCCAGGTGCACGCCGTAGATCAGGCCGTACAGCACGTGGGCCGCGTCCAATTCGCCGTTCACCAGTTTGTCGCGCACGCCGGGCCAGGAGGCCTCCTTGCTCGGCACGATCTTGATGCCATACTTCTTGTCGAAGCCCAGCACCGAGGCCATGACGACGGAAGCGCAGTCGGTCAGCGGAATGAAGCCGACCTTGACCTCCTCCTTCTCCGGCTTGTCGGAACCGGCGGCCCATGCTCCCTGGGTCGCGAGTCCGGTGATGGCAGTGGCGGCGCCGGCCTTGATCAAGGCGCGGCGGGTGAGAGTGAATTTATTGTCCATCTAGGTCCCCGTAGCGTATGACAGGCGGGTGCCTGCCCTGCCACTAGCTTTGCAATAGCTGTGCCAGGTCCCGTGCACCACGATAAAACGCGTGGAAAAAGAGCGCCGAAACAACCGTTTTTCACTCTGTAAACACGCCGGGGGGCGGGCCGCGCGGGCCGGCCGCGGCGCGAAAGTTCGTTCATGAGCGCAAGCGCGGCAACAACTATTTTCGGCACCGGAGTTGTGCAACGCACCAAGACCTCGCACGGCGCGCCCGCGTGGATCAAAGAGGTGCGTTTTTCGAGGGTCGCCGGGCCATACGGCCCATACCTATAGGCCGTATGGCCCGGTTTGCAGGTTGGGCTCGGCGCGCAGGCGCTCCACCATGAGGTCGACGAAGCTGCGGATGCGGGGCGATCCCTGGCGGCTGTCCCGGTGCACGATGTTGACCGGCACGCCGGGCGTGGCGTAGTCCTCCAGCACCTCCCGCAGCTCGCCCGAGGCGAGCAGCGGGGCGGCCTGGTAGGACAGCAGCCGCGCCACGCCGAAGCCGTCGCGCAGCGCCTCGATGGCGGCGTCGTTGCTGTTGACGGTCAGGCGCGGCTTGAGGCGCAGGGCCTGCGCGCGGCCGTCGCGCGTGAAGCGCCAGTCCGGCGGCGCGCTGGAGCCGGTGGAACTGACGATGGTGTGCGCGGCCAGGTCGCGCGGCGTGCGCGGCGCGCCGTGCCGCTCCAGGTAGGCGGGCGAGGCGCAGATCACGCGCCGCACCCGTCCCACGGGCACGGCGCGCAGGCTGGAATCGGGCAGCTCGCCGATGCGCACGCCCACGTCCAGCCCCTCCTCCATCAGGTTCGTCACGCGGTCCACGAACATGGCGTTCACCTCCATGTGCGGGTAGCGCCGCAGGTAGTCGACGATGCCGGGCGTGACGTAGATGCGGCCGAACAGCACCGGCGCCGTCACCGCCAGGTGGCCGCGCGGCGCGGCGTTGCTGCCGGCGGCCGCCTCGTCGGCCTCGTCGATCTCGGCGATGATGCGGCGCGCGTCGTCCAGGTAGCGCTGGCCCGCCTCCGTCACGCGCACATGGCGCGTGGTGCGCTCCAGCAGGCGCACGCCGAGGCGGGCCTCCAGCGCGGCGATGGCGCGCGTGACGGCGGGCGGCGACATGCCCAGGCGGCGCGCGCCGCCGGCGAAGCTCTGTTCCTCGCCGACGGCGGCGAACACGGTCATCAGGTGCAAACGGTCCATGGTCAGCCTCCCCGCCCGCGGAACATGCCCGGCGCGCGCTCGGACGCGTAGTCGATGAACTGGCGCACGCGTTGCGGCATCTGGGTGCGCTGCTGGTAATACATATAGACGCCGCCGTGCAGCGCCGCCGTTTCCGGCAGCAGGTGGAGCAAACGGCCCGCGTCCAGTTCCGGGTCCGCCATGTAGCTGACCAGCTGCCCGATCGCCATGCCCGAGAGCACGGCGCAGGCCTCCGCCTCTGCGGTGTTGAAGCTGGCCACGGCCGGGATGTCGAGGTAGACGGTGGCGCCGTCCACGCTCAGCTCCCAGGGCGTCATGCGGCCCGTGTTGGGCTGGCGGAAGCCGGTGCAACGGTGCTTGCGCAGCTCGTCCACGCCGCGCGGCGCGCCGTGTCGCGCCACGTAGGCCGGCGCCGCGCACACCAGCAGCCACAGGTCGCCGATGCGGCGCGACACCAGGTTGCGCTCGGGCGGATTGCCGCCCCGGAAGCCGACGTCGATGCGGGCCTCCACAAGGTCGGTGAACTGGTCCTCCAGCAGCAGGTCGAAATGCACGCCGGGATGCAGCGCCTGGAAGTCGCGGATCAGGGGCACCACCATGTGGTTGCCGAAGGAGGTGGGCGCGGCGATGCGGATCGTGCCGTCCATGTCCCGGCGGCTGTCGCGCACCTGGTCCAGCGCCTCGTCCAGCAGGCGCAGGCCGGGGCTGGCCAGCTCGTGGAGGCGCTCGCCCTCCCGCGTCAGGGTCAGGCTGCGCGTGGTGCGGTGGAACAGGCGCACGCCCAGGTGCTCCTCCAGCTGGCGTATCGCCTTGCTGACGGCCTGCGGCGACAGGCCGGCCTCCACGGCCGCCCGGCTGAAGCTGCCGGCGCGCACGACGCCGGTGAATAAGGTGATGACACGCGCTTTGTCCATTTACAACCCGTGGATGAAAATCAAACAGCTTTCCGCTATCTAGTGTAGCACCGCCGGCCGGCCTACACTGGCCTCCATCAACCCACCACCCTCGAGGAGAACAGCATGTCCAAAGTATGGTTCATTACCGGCGCGTCCCGCGGCTTCGGTGTCCTGATGGCGAAGGACGCGCTGGCGCGCGGCGACAGCGTGGTCGCCACCGCCCGCGATCCGCAAGCCGTCGTCGCGGCGCTGGGCGCCCATCCCAACTTGCTGGCGCTGCGCCTGGACGTGACGCTGGAGGCGGCGTCGGTGCTGGCGGCGCGCCAGGCCGTGGAGCGCTTCGGCCGCATCGACGTGCTGGTCAACAACGCCGGCTACGGCCTGCTGGCGGCCGTCGAGGAGGCCAGCGACGCCGAGGTGCGCGCGCAGTACGACACCAACGTGTTCGGCCTGCTGAACGTGACGCGCGCGGTGCTGCCGTTCATGCGCGCGCGGGGGAGCGGCCACATCGTCAACATCTCGTCGGTGGGCGGCTACAAGTCCTACCCGGGCTGGGCCGTGTACGGCTCGACCAAGTTCGCGGTGGAGGGCATCACGGCCGGGCTGGCGGCGGAACTGGCGCCGCTGGGCATCCGCGCCACGTCGGTGCAGCCGGGCTTCTTCCGCACCGACTTCCTGGACGGCTCGTCGATGCGCGACGCCGCCCGGCCCATCGCCGCCTACGCGCCAACGGTGGGCGCGATGCGCGAACTGGTGGCCGGCGTGAACCACAGGCAGCCGGGCGACCCGCGAAAGCTGTCGCGCGCGATCCTGCGGCTGGTGGACAGCGCCAACCCGCCCGCGCGCCTGCCGCTGGGCACGGACGCGGTGGCCGCGCTGCGCGAGACGCAGGCCGTCGTGGCGGGGGAGCTGGCCGAATGGCTGCAGGTGGCCGAATCGACCGACCATGACGACACGGCGCCGCTGGCGGCGTAACCAGGGCCGCGGGCCCGCGCCCCGTTCCATAGGGCGGAGTAAGCGCGGCGACGCCGCGCGCAGTCCGCCGGCCGCGCTACGTGGCGGCCGGCGGCGGCACCGGGGCCACGGCGGTGGCGGGCAGCGCGCCGCCGCAATCCTTGCAGTAGCGCGCCAGCTGCTCGTGGCCCGTGGTGCCGCAGGCCGGGCAGTCGCGGCGCGGCGCGTAGCCGGCGCTGCGCTGGTGCGAGATCTCCGAGCTGATGATGCCGGTGGGCACCGCCAGGATGCCCCAGCCCAGCAGCATCATCATGGACGCCACGGTGCGGCCCAGGTCCGTCTTCGGCACCAGGTCGCCGAAGCCGACGGTGGTGACTGTGCTGATGGCCCAGTAGACGGCGGTGGGGATGCTGGTGTAGCCGTGCCGCGGCCCCTCCACCACGTACATCACCGTTCCCAGCAGGAACACGATCATCATCACCACCGACAGGAACACCAGGATCTTGCGGCGGCTGGCCATCAGCGCGCGGCCCAGCATGCTGTACTCCTCGATGTACAGCGTCAGCTTGAGGATCCGGAACATGCGCAGCAGGCGCAGGATGCGGATGCCCATCAGCACGTGCGCGGCCGGCAGCACCAGCGACACGTAGCTGGGCAGGATGGCCATCAGGTCGATCACGCCGAAGAAGCTGCGCGCGTAGCGCACCGGGCGCTTCACGCACAGCAGGCGCCCCACGTATTCGATGGAGAACAGCAGGGTGAAGAACCACTCGGCGGCCTGCAGGTAGGGGCCGTATGCGCGCGCCACGGGCGCCACGCTGGTCAACACCACCACCAGCGCGCTGAGCACGATGGCGCCGATCAGCACCAGGTCGAAGCTGCGGCCGGCCGGCGTGTCGGACTCGAAGATGACGGCGTACAGGCGCGCGCGCCAGCCGCCGTCCGGCTTGCCGTAGCGCTGATGGGGATCGGCCGAGGCGCCGGGCGGCGCGGGGGCGTGGGAAGGGTTGCTCATCGCGCCATGATAGCGCGTCCGCCCGCCGCGGCGCACGCGGTTTCAGTACGGTTCACGCCGCTTGGGGTCTGACCCCAAACTGTTGCTGACGCCGCTTACCGGCGCGCCTGGCGCTCGGCGGCGGGCGGCGGGGCCAGCAGGTCGGCGCGCGGGTGGGTCCAGGCGGGGACGCCGGCCGGGCAGGCGCGTCCGCCCGTTCCCGCCAGGTCCATGGTGGAGAAGTTGCCGCGCGGCGTGGTGGCGAAGCGCAGGTCGGTGATGGCGCCGCCCTCCAGCGCCGGCGCGCGGCCGAAACGCAGCCAGTCGTCGATCCAGCAGTTCTCCCGCCGCAGGCGGCGCAGTCCGGACAGGCTGCCTTCCACTTCCCTGTACAGCAGCACGCCGGCGCCGGCGGCTGCGGGCCGCCCCGGGTCGGCCAGGCCGGCGGGACAGCGCGACGGCGGCACCACGTCCGGCGCCAGGCTCACCAGCCCGCGCCGCAGCCGGTAGCGGTCCGCCGCCTCGTCGCTCTCGACCGACACGAAGATCCAGCACAGCGGCTGCGCCGGGAAGGCCGTCATCGCCACGTCCAGCAGCCGGGCCCGGGGATCGATAGGGGCCAGCGCGGCCCGCACCCGCTGCGCGCCGGCGGCCGACGCCGCGCCCTGCCCCGCCACGAAGGCCGCGCTGGCCGCCAGCGCGAGCGCCATCGCCCAGCGGCTGTGCGCCCAGAAGCGGCGCAGCGCGGCCAGCCCCAGGCCCAGCGCGAGCAGCGCGCCGAACGAGACGGGCGACAGGAACTGCTTGTGCAGGAAGTAGCCCAGCGCCCCGGCCAGGCAGGCCATCAGCAGCCAGCGCGCGGGCCGCCACGGCACCGCCATGATCAGGGGCACGCCGAAGGCCACCCAGAACACGGGTTCGATGATGAACACCATGTCGCCATAGAACCAGCGCCCGTCGAACGGGTAGAACGGGTGGACGCCATAGGAATTGAGGAAGTCCATGCCCAGGTGCAGGGCGAAGCCCAGCGCCACGGACGCGGCCAGGCCGGCGCGCGCCCGCCCGCTGCGTTGAAGCAGCGCGCGCGCGTTCGGCCACAACAGCCATAGCAGCGCCAGCAACAGCAGCGCCTGCGGCAATGCGTACAGCAGGGTGTGCGTGTGGCCGCGGTGGTGCAGCAGATAGCCCAGGGGCTCGGGCAGCAGGCCGGTGAGGAACAGATCCAGGTCGGGGAAGTTGCTGGCCAGCGCGCAGGCGGTGAGCAGCAGGCGGTGCCGCGTGCGCTGGCCGGCCTCGTCCGGCTCCGGCGCCAGGCTGCGCTGCACCAGTTCCCCCACGCCGAGGCCGATGACGGTGTGTGTGATGTTGTCCATGCCCGGATACTACGCGAACCCGGGCATGGAGAGGGGCGCCGCCCCGACGCGGACGCCGCCCCCGGCCGCTAGCTCCGCACCTCGACGCCCTTCCAGAAGGCCACGTGGTCCTTGATCTGCTGCGCGGCGTCGGACGGGTGGCGGTAGAACCAGGCGGCGTTCTCGTTGACCTTGCCGTCCACCGCCAGGTGGTAGTAATTGGCCGTGCCCTTCCACGGACACACGGTGGTGTGGGTGCTTTCCTGCAGGTACTCCTCGTTCACCTTGTCGATCGGGAAGTAGACATTGTTTTCGACGATCTCGACCTCGTCGTCGCTCGCCTCGGCGATCACCTCGCCGTTCCAGATTGCTTGGGGCATGGTTCCCTCCTGTGCTGTTGGAATCCGCTTGTATCAACTCGAATCAGCATTCCACCCGGTTGCGGCCGTTGGCCTTGGCGCGCCGCAGCGCCTCTTCCGCCTGGCGCAGCAGGCCGTCGCCGTCGCTGATGTCCATGTGGTTGAAGGACGCGACGCCGATGCTGGCGGTGACCGGGGGCAGGCGCCCCGCCTCGCGGTGGATTTGCGCGGCGATCTTCGCGCGCAGGTTCTCGGCCAGCTTGAGCGCGCCCTCGGGCGGCGTGTTCGGCAGCACCACGCACAGCTCCCCGCCGCCGTAGCGGCCCGGCACGTCGATCACGCGCACGTTCTCGCTCACCAGGCGGGCCACGTTGGCCAGCACCAGGTCGCCGGCGGCGTCGCCGTGGCGCTCGTTGACCTCGCGGAACAGGTCCAGGTCTATCATCAGCGCCGACAGCGGCGTGCGGAAGCGGCGCGTGCGCGCCACTTCGAACTTGAGCTTGGCCAGCAGCGCGCGGCGGTTGTGCAGGCCGGTCAGGGTGTCGACGGTGGCCAGTTCCTCCAGTTGGCCGCGGGCGGCGGCCAACTCGCGCCCGGTGGCCCGGGCCTCGATCAGCGCCATCGCCTGGCGCGCCAGCCCGCGCAGCAGGGCGCGCCGCTCGTCGCCCAGCGCGCCGGGACGGGTGTCCATCACGCCCAGCGCGCCGATCGCGTGGCCGTCCGGCGACACCAGCGCGGCCGCGCTGTACATGCGCAGCTGCGGCTCGGCGCGCGTCCGCGGCATGAAGGCGGTGCGGCCGTCCGCGCACAGGTCCGCGATCTCCACGCCGTCCCGGCCCAGCACGGCCAGCGAGCAGTAGCTCTGCTCGCGCGGCAGCGTGGCCGGCGCGTGGCCGTAGGCGGACTTGACCACGACCCGGTCCGCGTCCACCAGCGACAGCGAGGCGTAGGGCGCGCCGCAGACCGTGGCCGCCAGCCGCGTCAGGAAATCGAGCTCCTTGTCGAACTCATCGTCGAACGGGTCGTCCAGCAACTGGTAGCGGCGCAGCGCGGCCAGGCGGCGCTGCTCGTCCCTGGGCGTGGCGGGGTTCAGCGGATATATGTTTTCTGCGGCAAGCATCAACTTCCCTTCGTAGCGGCGTCTGCGCTCTAGTAATCGTCCATGGGCTGCGGTGCCACATAGACAAGTTTAGCGCAAAACAAAGGGCGACGGCCAGCGGCGGGCCGCGCGGAGACTTCCCCGGCGCTCAGGAGGCGGCCAGGATCTCGCGCAGCACCCGCTCGAACACCTCGGCCGGCTGGCCGCCGGAGATCAGGTGGCGGTCGTTGATGACGACGGCAGGGACCGAGCCGATGCCCTGCCGCTGGTAGAAGAGTTCCAGCTCGCGCACCTCGGCGGCGTAGCGGCCGGATGCCAGCACGGCGGCGGCCTCCACCGGGTCCAGCCCGGCCTTGGCGGCGGCGGCCGCCAGCACGGGATGGGCGCTGGGATCGGCGCCCAGCGTGAAATAGGCCTCGAACAAGGCGTGCTTCAACGCGCCTTGCGCTTGCGGGCCCAGTTCGCCGGCCCAGTGCAGCAGGCGGTGGGCGTCGAAGGTGTTGTAGATGCGGCTGCGCTTGCCCATGGCGAAGTCGAAGCCGACGTCGGCGCCGCGCTGGCGGATCATGGCGCGGGTCTGCTCCTGCTGTTCGGCGCTGGCGCCGTACTTCTGCCGCAGGTGCTCGGTGATGTCCTGCCCCTCCGGCCCCATGTTGGGGTTCAGCTCGAAGGGCTGGAAGCGCAGCTCGGGCGCGGCCTCGGCGCCGATGTTGGCCAGCGCCCGCTCCAGCGCGTTCAGGCCGATGGCGCACCACGGGCAGGACACGTCGGAAACGAAATCGATCTTGATGGACTTGCCCATGGCTGGCCTCGCTATATGGTCACTTGGTTTTGGCGGCGTCTTTGCTCTTGCCGCCGATGCGGCTTTCCTTGCCGGCCATCAGGTTGGCGATGTTCTGGCTGTGGCGGAACAGCAGCAGCATGCTCATGGCCGCCACGGCGAACAGCTGCGGCTCCACGCCGAACAGCAGGCCGTAATAGAACGGCGCGAACACGGCGGCGGCCAACGCGGCCAGCGAGGAATAGCGGAAGGCGTAGGCCACCACCAGCCACGTCACCAGCGTGGCCACGCCCAGCCACACGTTCAGGCCCAGCAGCACGCCGGCCGCCGTGGCCACGCCCTTGCCGCCGACGAAGCGGAAGAACACCGGCCACAGGTGGCCCAGGAACACGGCGATGGACACCAGCGCGACGGCCATGTCGCCCACGCCCAGTTGCTCCTGGTAGCGCACCACCAGGAACACCGCCAGCCAGCCTTTGGCGGCGTCGCCGACCAGGGTGGCGATGGCGGCCTTCTTGTTGCCACTTCGCAACACATTGGTGGCGCCGGGGTTCTTGGAACCGTAGGTGCGCGGGTCGGCGATGCCGAACAGCTTGCTCGACACGACGGCGAAGGAGATGGAGCCCAGCAGGTAGGCGCCCAGCGCGAGGGCGGCTGTCATCAATGCGGTATTCATAATTCCCTTGTTGTCTTTTTAGGAGGCCGCAGGACTATACAACAGCGCGGCCTCAGTCGGCCAGCGCGCAGTGCACCGGTTTGGCGTCCAGCAACTCGGTCAGCACCCGGGGCGCGACGCCCACCAGGTAGCCGCGCCGCCCGCCGTTGATATAAATCGTTTCCAGCGCCAGGATGGATTCCTCCACGTACACCGGCAAGGCCTTCTTGGTGCCGAACGGCGAGGTGCCGCCCACCAGGTAGCCCGAATGGCGCTGCGCCACCTCGGGCTTGCACGGCTCCACCGACTTGCGGCCGATGCCGCGCGCCAGGTTCTTGGTCGAGACCTTGCGGTCGCCGTGCATCAGCACGATCAGCGGCTTGGCCGCCTCGTCCTGCATCACCAGCGTCTTGACGACGTGGTGCTCGTCCACGCCGAGCTCGCGCGCCGACACCGTGGTGCCGCCGTGCTCCTCGTAGTCGTAGGGGTGTTCGGAGAAGGCCACCTTGTGCTTGCGGAGCATCTGGGTCGCCGGGGTTTCTGAAATGTGCTCTTTCTTCGCCATGCCGTGATACGCTAACTGTTCAAATGGGGGTTTCATTATGCAGCAACAAATTCGCTTTGCCACTTTCAATGTTTGCAACCTCGCTCCCGCCGGCGCGCAATTGTACGACAACCTGCAACCCCTCACGGCGGAGGAATACGAGGCCAAGGCGGAATGGACCGCCTGGCAGCTGGACCGCCTCGACGCGGACGTGGTGGGCTTCCAGGAAATCTTCTCCCAGGCGGCGCTGCGCGACGTGCTCTCGCGCACCCGCAAATACCGCGACGCCTACCACGCCGGCTTCGACCCCGACCCGCTCGCGACGCGGCTGACGCCCAACGTGGCGCTGGTGTCGCGCCTGCCGCTGGCGGGCCCGCCTATCGTTTATACCGAATTCCCGCACGGCGTGGGCGCCGATTCCGGCAACCCGGACTCGGACCGCTTCGCGCGCGCGCCGCTGCACGCGCAGGTGGTGCTGCCCAACGAGACCACGGTGGACGTGGTGGTGGTGCACCTGAAATCGCGCCGGCCCGACTACCGCGGCGGCGAGTGCGGCGCCGACTGTGGCGGGGATGCGCTGAACCACGCCCTGAATTACGCGATGGCCAACCTGCGCTCGCTGGTGTGGCGCGGCACGGAGGCCGTGGCCCTGCGCGTGCTGCTGAGCAAGCTGATGCGGGAAAACCGCCGCCCCTGCATCGTCATGGGCGACTTCAACGACACGGCCGACGCGGTGACCACCACCATCGTCATGGGCGCGGGCGCGCCGCTGCCGGCCAAGGCCTGCGGGGGAGCGCCGGACGGGGAAGGCGGCGGCCTGGAACGGCGCGGCCGCATGTTCGACTGCGCGCAGATCCAGCAGCGCCAGGACCAGTTGCGCCACGTGGGCTACACCACGGTGCACGAGGGGCAGTACAGCACCATCGACCACGTGCTGGTGTCCGAGGAGTTCCATCCGGATTCGCCGCGCGCGTTCGCCGAGGTGGTCGACGTCACCTACCTGAACGACCACCTGGGCGACTGCAAGCCGGAAGTGTCGGACCACGGCCAGGTGCGGGTCCGGCTGCGGCTGAAAGCCTAGCGGCGCTAGTGCAGCAGCGGCGCCAGCGCGCTGCCGCGCAGCTGCGCGTCGGCCAGGCGGCCCTGGTACTGGTCACAGCCCTTGCTGCGCAAATACGCCAGTTGCTCGCCCGTCTCCACGCCCTCGGCGATCACCTGCATCTTCAGGTTGCGCGCCATGGCGATGATGGTGGCCACCACCGCGCCGTCGCCGGCGGTGGTGAACGAGCTGTCGATCTTCAGCTTGTCCACCGGATAGTCCTTCAGGTAGCCCAGCCGAGAATAGCCGGTGCCGAAATCGTCTATGGTCAGGCGCACGCCCAGCGCGCTGAGCGCCAGCAGCGTGCCCTGGGCCGCCGCGCCGCCCTTCATGATGATGGCCTCGGTCAGCTCCAGCTCGAGGTATTCGGGCGACAGGCCGGAACCCTCCAGCGCCTCGCGCACGCAGCCCAGCAGGTTCTTGTGGGTGAACTGCTGCGTCGACAGGTTGACCGCCACCACCAGCGGATGCCCGCCCTCGCGCCAGCGCCGCGCGTGGCGGCAGGCCTGCTGCAGCACCCAGGTGCCGATCGGGATCATCAGCCCGGCGTCCTCGGCGACCGCCATGAAGCGCTCCGGCAGCAGCAGGCCCAGCTCCGGGTGGCGCCAGCGCACCAGCGCCTCCATGCCCACCGGATCGCCGCTGAGCACGTCGAGCTCGGCCTGGAACTCCAGCTCGAACTCCTGGTTGCGCAGCGCGCGCCGCAGGCCCTCCTCCAGCGCCACGCGCTCGGCGATCTGGGCCTGCATGTCGGCGTTGAAGAACTGGTAGCCGTTGCGGCCGCCCTCCTTGACGTGGTACATGGCCACGTCGGCGTGCTTGATCAGCTGCTCGATGTCGTCGCCGTCGTTGGGGTAGATGGCGATGCCGATGGAGCCGGAGACCTGCAGCGTGTGCACGCCCAGCCGGAAGGGCTGGGCGATCGCGTTGAGCACCGTGCCGGCCACGTGCGCGGCCTGGTCGACGCCGCCGATGTCGGCCAGGATGATCAGGAACTCGTCGCCGCCCTGGCGGCTGACGGTGTCGGCGCCGCGCACGCATTTGACCAGGCGCCGCGCGATCTCCTTGAGCAGCTCGTCGCCCACCTGGTGGCCCAGCGTGTCGTTGACCTCCTTGAAGCGGTCCAGGTCGATGAACATGAGGGCCAGCATGCGGTGGCTGCGGCGCGCGCCCTGCAGCGCCTGGCTGAGCCGGTCCAGCAGCAGCACGCGGTTCGGCAGGTCGGTGAGGAAGTCGTGCTCGGCCAGGTGGCGCGTGTGCTCCTCGGTTTTCTTGCGGTCGGTGATGTCGGACAGGATGCCCATGTAGTTGCTGACCGCGCCGTTGCTGTCGCGGATGGCGGTCAGCGCCAGCATGGCGGGAAACGCGTCGCCGCCGGCGCGGCGGCTGTGGATCTCGCCCTGCCAGTGGCCGGTGGCGTCCAGTTCGCGCCGGATGTCCTGGTTCAACGCCGGGTCCTCCAGGCCGGGCACTTGCCTGGCCAGCGGCTGGCCCAGCATTTCGCCGGCGCCGCGGCCGGTGATGTTGGAATAGGCCCGGTTGACGGCGATGACGGTCTGCTCGCGGTCGGTGATGATGATGGCGTCGCGGCTGTTCTCGAACACCTGCGCCGCCAGGTGCAGCCGGTGCTCGGCCTGCTTGCGCGCGGTGATGTCGCGCACCACCACGTAGAACAGGTGTTCACCGTTCAGCGCGATCGAGGTCATCAGCACCTCGGCCCAGAACAGCTCGCCGGCGCAGTTCAGGTAGCGCCAGTCGCAGCGGAAGTTGCCGGTGTCGTGCGCCAGGTCCCAGGCCCGCGTCATCTCCACCGACGACAGCGCGCCGCCCGGTTGCCGCAGCGGCGCGAAGTCGGACAGCGGCCTGCCCACCATGTTGCACGCCGCGCCGCACTTGAACAGCGCCAGCGCGGCCGGGTTGACCTCGGCGATGGAATCGGCGCCGATCAGCAGGATGGCGTCGCTCGATTTCAGGTACATCTGGCGGAAATGGGCGCCGGCGTTCTCCAGCGCGGCCTCGTTGCGCTTGCGCTCGGTGACGTCGATGTCCATGCAAAACACTTGCCGCACCACGCCGTCCTGGATCAGGGGGAAGCTGGCCGAGTAGATCCACAGCACGCGCCCGTCCCGGGTGCGCACCTGCCAGTCGCGCGCCGGGCCGGGTTTGCCGCTGCGCCACACCTCGTCGACGACGGCGTCGTGCTCGGCCTCCCTGACGAAGGGCAGCACGCCGGCGATCGGCCTGCCCACCGCCTCGTCCGGCGCCACGCCGAACATCTGGGCGGCGCCGGCGTTCCAGAAGCGCACGGTCCGATTGGCGTCCATGCTGTGCACGGCCACCGTCGGCGCCAGCTCCATGGCCTCGACCAGATGGGTGATCATGTCCAGCGCCTCCTGCGCCGGGTTGCTGACTCGCTGCTCCACAGAAACCTCCGACGCGGACGCCCTTTCGGGCCATTGCCACATCTTGTCCGCTACGCGCGCGGCGGCGCTTGACACCGCTCAACAGTACGCCATCCGCGCTATTGAATTGTTCAGGAATCAATCAATTCCCGGGCGCCGGGCGCGCCATCCATCGGCGGATTCCGCCGTTCAGCCGCCCGATCGCGCGCTTTGTCGCACCGCCATGGCCGCCGGCCTTGAAAATCCCTAGAGTGGCAGCATCCGAAACCGCCGGCAGCGGCAACTCACCGAGAAAACGATAATGAAACTGGAAACCCTGCCCCCGTCCCCCGCCCCCGTCGCCAACCGCGCCCGGCGCTGGCGCGCCCCCGTGATCGGCCTGCTCGTGCTGGGCCTGGCCGGCGGCGGCTGGACCGTCATGCGCGCCAAGTCGCCCGCGCAGCAGGGCGCGCCGGCGGCGGACAAGCCGGCCGCCAAGGGCCCGGACAGCTTCGAACTGGCCGCCAGCGACGTGGCCGCCATCGACGCGGGCGCGCTGAGCGTGAGCCTGCCGCTGTCCGGCTCGCTGGCGCCGGTCAGCCAGGCCACCATCAAGGCCAAGGTGTCCGGCGAGGTGCGCGAGACCACGCTGCGCGAGGGCATGGCGGTGGCCGCCGGCCAGGTGCTGGCGCGGCTGGACCAGGCCGACCTGCGGGCCCGCGCCGCGCAGCAACAGGGCCTGGTGGACGAGGCCGAGGCGCGGCTGGCCATGGCCAACCGCAACCACGCCAACAGCCAGGCGCTGCTCAAGCAAAACTACATCTCCCAGACCTCCTTCGACACCACCGCCAACGCGGTCGACCTGGCGCGCGCCGCCGTCAAGGCCGCCGGCGCGCAACTGGAGCTGGCCCGCATCGCGCTCAACGACAGCGTGATCCGCGCGCCGATCGGCGGCGTCGTCAGCAAACGCCATGTGCAGGCGGGCGAAAAAGTCGCGCCCGACATGCCGGTCTACACCATCGTCAACCTGGCCGAGCTGACGCTGGAGGCGCAGGTGCCGACCTCGGAGATCCCGCGCGTGAAAGTGGGCCAGGAGGTGACGTTCAAGGTCGACGGCTTCCAGCGGCGCGAATTCGCCGGCAAGGTGGCGCGCATCAACCCCACCACGGAACCGGGCTCGCGCGCGATGCTGGTCTACATCTCGGTGCCGAACAAGGACGGCGCGCTGCTGGGCGGCATGTTCGCCAAGGGCCACATCACCACCGAGAAGTCGGCCGTGATGCCGCTGGTGCCGGTGGCCGCGCTGCGCGAGGACAACGGCAGGCAGGTGGTCTACAAGGTCGAGCGGGGCGCGGTGGTGTCCCAGCCCGTCAGCCTGGGCCTGCGCAACGACGACACCGGCTACGCCGAGGTGACCGGCGGCCTGGACCAGGGCGCGCAGGTGATCGTGGCCAGGCTGGACGCGGTCAAGCCCGGCGCCAGGGTCAAGCTGGCGACGCCCGCCGCCGCGCCCTCCCCGGCCAAGGCCGGCATGCTGGCCTCGCGGAGCTGAGCCATGTGGATCACCAAAGTCAGTATCAAGAACCCCGTGTTCGCCACCATGGTGATGGTGGCGCTGATGGTGCTGGGGCTGTTCTCCTACCAGCGCCTGGGCGTGGAGGCCATGCCGAACGTGCAGTTCCCGTTCGCCGCCATCGAGATCGAATACCCGGGCGCCTCGCCCGAGGCGGTGGAGAACGACATCACGCGCCCGGTGGAGGACATCGTCAACACCGTCAGCGGCGTCAAGACCATCCGCGCCAACTCCTGGGAGGGCCGGGCCGGCATCTACCTGGAGTTCCAGCTGTCGACCAATATGGACCGCGCGATGCAGGAGCTGCGCGACAAGGTGGCGCTGGTGCGCCCGCGCTTCCCCAAGGAGGCCAAGGACCCCTTCATCGCCCGCGAGGAGGGCGACAACGAGCGCCCGGTGGTGAACCTGTCGCTGAGCGCGGACAAGCACAGCCTGCGCGAGCTGTCGACCATGACGGACCAGATCATCACCAAGCGCTTCCAGAACGTGCCCGGCGTGGGCCAGGTGCGCGTGCTGGGCACGACCAAGCGCCAGGTGCTGATCAGCCTGAAGCCGCACGAGATGACGGCCCAGGGTGTCGGCGTGGACGAGGTGATCCGCGCGATCCAGACCACCAACGCCAACCTGCCGGCCGGTAACATCAGCCAGCCCATCAGCCAGGGCGTGACCGAGCAGCTGGTGCGGGTGGAGGGCAAGATCAAGGACGCGCGCGAGTTCAACAAGATCATCGTCGCGCGCCGCGCCAACGGCCCGGTCTACCTGGAGCAGGTGGCAAGCGTGGTGGACGGCGAAGAGGAGGCGCAATCGTATTCCCGCATCAACGGCCAGCCCGGCATTTCGCTGGAGGTGACCAAGGTGCAGGACGCCAACGTGGTGGCGGTGGGCGAAGGCATCCGCAAGGCCGCCGAGGAACTGCGGAAGTCGCTGCCGGCCGACATCCGGCTGCGCATCCTGGAGTCGCAGTCCGAGCGCGTGCAAAGCCAGCTCGACAACGTGAAGCGCACCATCACCGAGGGCGCCGTGCTGACCATGGTGATCGTGTTCTTCTTCCTGCGCTCCTGGCGCAGCACCATCATCACCGGCCTGACGCTGCCGATCTCGGTGATGGCCAGCTTCATCGCCATGCAAGCCTTCGGCTTCACGCTGAACTTCCTGACCTTGATGGCGCTGTCGCTGTGCATCGGCCTGCTGATCGACGACGCCATCGTGGTGCGCGAGAACATCGTGCGCCACTTCGGCATGGGCAAGGACCACCGCGCCGCCGCCGAGGACGGCACCAACGAGATCGGCCTGGCCGTGATGGCCACCACCTTCGCCATCGTCGCCGTGTTCATCCCGGTGGCCTTCATGGACGGCATCATCGGCCGCTTCTTCCTGCAGTTCGGCATCACCGTCACGGTGGCGGTGCTGGTGTCGCTGTTCGTGTCCTTCACGCTGGACCCGATGCTGTCGTCGGTCTGGCCCGACCCCGAGGAGGGCCGCTTCAAGTACCTGCCGTGGCTGGGCCGCCTCATGGCGTTCGTCGAGCGCGGCGTGGACAAGCTGCACGTGGCCTACGGCAAGGTGCTGGCGGCCGCGCTGAACTGGCGCAAGACCACGCTGGCGGCCACCGCCGCCCTGTTCGTCGGCAGCCTGGCGCTGGTGCCGATGATAGGCGGCGAGATGTTCCCGGAGACCGACGAGGGCTGGATCAACATGCGCTTCAAGACCCCGGTCGGCTCCAGCCTGGACTACACGCTGAGCAAGGTGCAGCAGGTGGAGGCCGCGCTCAAGCCGTTCACGGAGATCGACAGCATCCTGTCCAACACCGGCACCCGCGACGGCCGCAACAGCGCCGAGGTCAACATCAAGCTGACCGACGTGAAGAAGACGAAGCGCCGCTCGCAGAAGGCGCTGGAGAAGGCCATCCGCGAACGGCTGGCGCCGATTCCCGGCATCCAGTTGTCGGTGGGCCAGAAGCCCATCTTCATCGCCATCCTGGGCACCGACGAGGCCAAGCTGGAGGCGGTGGCGCGGGCGCTGATGGCCAAGATGCGCGGCATCAAGGGCGTGGCCGACCTGGAATACAGCCAGGAGGGCGCCAACCCGTCGACCATGATCAAGATCAACAACGAGCTGGCCAGCGACCTGGGGCTGTCGGTGCAGCAGATCGGCGCCGCGCTGCGGCCCTTCGTGGCGGGCGAGAAGGTCAGCCACTGGCTGGCCTCGGACGGCCAGAACTACGACGTCAACGTGCAGCTGCCGAAGTCCGGCCGCCAGCGCGTGATGGACCTGGGCGACCTGTCGATCGCCTCCAGCAAGATCAACCCGGACGGCACGCCGCGCATGATCCCGCTGCGCCAGGTGGTGGAGTTCGTGCCGTCGACCAGCCCGCAGGTGCTCAAGCGCCAGGCGCTGCAGCGCCGGGTGGCGATCTACGCCGGCGTCCAGGGCCGCCCGGCCGGCGACGTCGACAAGGACGTGCAGAAGGCCATGAAGGAAATCCAGCTGCCGGCCGGCGTGCGCTTCGACGTGGCCGGCAACGCCCAGCAGATGGAGGAGACCATGGGCGGCGCCATGACGGCGCTGGGCGTGGCGGTGGTGTTCATCTACCTGGTGCTGGCCTCGCAGTTCGGCAGCTTCCTGCAGCCGGTGGCCATCATGATGTCGCTGCCGCTGTCGCTGATCGGCGTGCTGGTGGCGCTGCTGGTGACGGGCTCGACCTTGAACATCTTCTCGGTGATCGGCTTCATCATGCTGATGGGCCTGGTGACCAAGAACGCCATCCTGCTGGTGGACTTCACCAACCACGGCCAGAAGAACGGCCTGGACCAGCGCAGCGCGATCCTGGAGGCCGGCCAGGTGCGGCTGCGCCCGATCCTGATGACGACCCTGGCGATGATCTTCGGCATGCTGCCGATGGCGATCGGCATGGGCGACGGCGGCGAGACGCAGGCGCCGATGGGCCGCGCGGTGATCGGCGGCGTGATCACCTCGACCCTGCTGACCCTGGTGGTGGTGCCGGTGGCCTACACCTACCTGGACAGCCTGGGCAAGCGCTGCGCGCGCTGGTTCGGCGGCCGGCAAGAGCACGCCAGGGCCGCCTCGCTGGACGAGCGCGAGCGCCTGGCGGAGGTGGCCTGACAAAAAATCCCGGTTTCGCTATTCCTGCGCCGGGGCGTCCCGCTCCGGCGTTTCAAATCCCGCCGTGTCCGCGTCCTGCTCGTCGGCGGGCTGGTTCTTGGCCTCCAGCTTGCGCCGGGCTTTCTCTTCGGCTTTCTTCTTTTTCTCCAATTCCCGCTGACGTTTTTCGTACTGGAAATTTGTCTTAGCCATTTGTCACCTCGCCCTTGAAATGGGAACAGACTACATTATGACGCAGATGTGACCAGCGCAAACTTTTCAGCCCCGCGGGTGATGCGTCGCATGCAATTGCTTGAGCCGCTCGCGCGCCACATGGGTGTAGATCTGGGTGGTGGAAATGTCCGAATGCCCCAGCAGCAGCTGCACCACGCGCAGGTCGGCGCCGTGGTTCAGCAGGTGGGTGGCGAAGGCGTGCCGCAGCGTGTGCGGCGACAGCGGCGACGTGATGCCGGCTTTTTTCGCGTGCTTCTTGATGACGACCCAGAACATCTGGCGCGTCATCGCCCCGCCGCGGGCGGTGACGAACAGCGCGTCGTCCTGCCGGCCGTCCAGGATGGCCCCGCGCGCCTCCCTCATGTAGCGCTCCACCCACAGCCGCGCCTGCGCGCCGAACGGCACCAGCCGCGTCTTCGCGCCCTTGCCGGTGATGCGCAGCACGCCGTCGTTCATGCTGAGCTCGAAGGTCTTCAGCGCCACCAGTTCGGACACGCGCAGGCCGCTGGCGTACATCAGCTCCAGCATCGTGCGCTCGCGCAGGCCCAGCGGCGTACCGACGTCCGGCGCGGCCAGCAGCGCCTCCACCTGGGACTCGCTCAGCGTGTGCACCAGGCGCGCCGGCTGCTTGGCCGACGCCATCTTCAGGCAGGGATCCTCGGCGATGTGCCGTTGACGCAGCGCGTGCTGGTAGAAGCGCTTCAGCACCGACAGGCGGCGGTTCGACGAGCTGGCCTTGGTCTCCTCGTGGCGGGCGTGGAAATAGGCGTCGATGTCCGGCGTGGCCACCGCGTGCAGGCCGGTGCCGGGACGCGCCACCTCCAGCCAGCGCGCGAACAGGCGCAGGTCGCGCCGGTAGGCGTCCAGCGAGTTCTTCGCCAGGCCGTCCTCCAGCCACAGCGCGTCGCAGAACGCGTCGATCAGAGCAAGGTTGTCTGCTGCCATGCGTATTCGCTGTGTCCCTCGTGCGCCAGCAGCCAGCGCTTCACGTTCAGGTGGAAGCCGTTGGCGTCGTCGTGGTGGGCGAAACCGCCCAGGCCGTTGGCGCCGGTCACCCGGTGGCAGGGCACGGCCAGCGGGAACCAGTTGTTGCCGCAAGCCTGGCCGATGGCGCGCGGCGCGGACGCCAGGAACCTGGCCAGCTCGCCGTAGGTGCGCACCTGGCCGCGCGGGATGTTGCAGATCGCGTCCCACACCTTGCGCTGGAATTCGCTGCCCACCCGCGCCAACGGCAGGGTGAACTGGAAGTCGGCGTCGGCGCAGTAGCGCAGCACTTGCTCGGCCGCCTGGGCGGCCACGGCGTCCTGCGCGTCCTTCTCCGCGTGGCGGGGCGGCAGGTAGACCATCTCGGTCACCAGCGCGCCGGCCGTGCGGATGCCCATGGCCCCGAAGGGCGTGGCGACGACGGCGTTGAAAATGTCACTACTCTGTTGTATTTTCATCACAACACTTCTTAGGCAATGTTGCATCAATGCTACAGCATCAAAACGCGCGCGGGCGTGAATTCCGCCCGCGCCGGCAAAAAAAAAGCGCACCTCTATGGTGCGCTCTCAATCCTGCTTTCACAACACCGGTCGTTTGGCGCTGCCGTAGCGAGCTTGTGGCTGCCTTCGGCGGTCTTCCAACGACATACTGTATGCTGTGCGTCTCCTCAATGTATCCGCGGTATTTTCGATACCGTTGTTATTTACTCTCCCCACTAAACCTTGCTACGTGGCGGCATAACGATATGCGTTACGTCACTGCCAGAGCGACGCCATCTTAACGCAGGCTTAAGAGTTTTTGCTACTTTTTTGTAAGTTGTATTTTTTTAGTTTATGAGTAAAACAACATCGACAACTCGGCCGAATTTTGTGGTACAGGGCACCAACTTGATGCGCCCTTCCCCATCTTGGTGAAGCCTATTTGGCCGCCTCCCGGTTGATGGCCTGGATCAGGTCCTTGCCGATGCGTCCCTCCATGTCGGTCTGCACCGGCAGCAGCACGCGGCGCCACTCGGCCTGCTCCTTCGCGCTCAGGTTGACCACCTCGGTCTTGCCGGATTTCCTGATGGCCTCCAGCGCCAAGTCGTTGTCGCGCTGGGCGATGGCCTTCTCGAACGTGGTGGCGTCGCGCATGGCCGTCTCCAGCGCGCCCCGGATGTCCGCCGGCAGGCCGTCCCAGAACTTCTTGTTGACGATCACCGCGTAGCCCAGGTAGCCATGGTTGGACACGGTGACGTGCTTCTGCACCTCGTGCATCTTCTGCGTGTACATATTGGACGGCGGATTCTCGGTGCCGTCGACCACGCCCGTGCTCAGCGCCGAATACACCTCGGAGAAGGCCAGTACTTGCGGCGCGGCGCCCAGCGCGCGCATCTGCGCGTCCAGCACCTTGGAGGCCTGGATGCGCATCTTCAGGCCCTTGAAGTCGGCCGGCGCGCGCAGCGGCTTGTTGGCCGACATCACCTTGAAGCCGTTGTCCCAGTACGCCAGGCCCGTGATGCCCTTGGTTTCCAGTTTCTTCAGCAGGCCCTTGCCGATCGCGCCCTCGGTCACGTTGTACAGCGCGGTCTTGGTGGGGAAGATGTAGGGCAGGTCGAAGGCCTCGAATTCCTTCACGCCCAGCGGGCCGAACTTGGCCAGCGACGGCGCCAGCATCTGCACCGCGCCCAGCTGCAGCGCCTCCAGCTCCTCCTTGTCCTTGTAGAGCTGGCTGTTCGGATACACCTCGACCTTGACCTGGCCCTTGGTGGCCTTCTCGGCCAGCATCTTGAAGCGCTCGGCGGCCTGGCCCTTGGGCGTGTCCGGCGCCACCACGTGGCTGAATTTGATGACGATCGGGGCTTGGGCGAACGCACTGAGGCTGGCCGCTGCGCAAAGCGCGGCCAGGAGGGGTTTCAAGGTCATTACATTGTCTCCGCTATGGGTGAGTACGTTATTATTATGCCGACGATAGCAGTTTGGACCCGCGCGGCGCCCCGCCGCAACTGTGGAAAGCCACAATAGCCGACCCCGCGCAAGCGCTTATGCTCCCTCCATGACCACACCCCCGCCCGCCAGTCATTCCCCGCCTCTCGACGGCAACGCCATGGCGCCGCGCCAGCGTTTCACCAATCCCTTCCGCTGGCTGCTGCCGGTGGTGCTGGTGCTGTTCTTCCTGGCCGTGCTGATCTGGCTGCCGTGGCAGGCGCGCCAGATGGAAAGCAGCGAGCGCCAGGAGCAGCTGATCGCCGACACCTTGTGGGTGGAGCAGACCATCCGCTTCCAGCTGGGCCGCCACGAGGAAAGCCTGCGCGGCCTGGGCAACGAGATCGTCAGCGGCCACGTGCCGCCGGCGCGGGTGCCGGCGCGCCTGGCCCAGCTGCTCAAGAACGGCAAGGAATTGCGGCGCGTGCTGCTGCTGGACGAGCACGGCCGCCCCGTCGCCAGCAGCGCCCCGGCGCTGCCCGCAGAGACCGAGCCCGGCGCCGCCGCGCTGGCCGCCATCGACCACGCGCGCCGCGCGCACCGCGCCGTCTACAGCCAGCCCGAGCCGGCGGCGAACGACGCGCAGGCGCTGGAATTCTATTCCCCGCTGTTCGACGGCGACCGCTACGCCGGCATGCTGGTGGCCACCTACCAGCCCTCGACCATCCTCGAGGAGATGGTGCCGTGGTGGTTCGCCCAGGACAACCAGATCACGCTGATGGACAAGGACGACAAGGTGCTGGCGCGGCGCGCGGCGGCCGGTCCCGGCCACGGCGTCTACACCCACAAGCGCGCGCTGGACCTGCCCGGCGTCTCCATCACCTTGCTGACCGACAGCGTCAAGAGCGAGCCCAAGCTGCTGCCCAACCTGCTGGTGGGCTCGGTGATCGCGCTGTCGCTGGCCCTGCTGTGGAGCCTGATGGCGCTGTGGGGCCACATCTCGCGCCGCCTGGCCGCCGAGGGCGCGCTGCGCCAGCAGATGCTGTTCCGCACCGCGATGGAGAATTCGCTGGTGACCGGGCTGCGCGCGCGCGACCTGGAGGGCCGCGTCACCTATGTGAACCCTGCCTTCTGCCAGATCGTCGGCTTCCCCGCCGAGGAGCTGGTGGGCCGGCTGCCGCCCATGCCCTACTGGGCGCCGGAGGCCATCGACGAATACCAGGACCGCTTCGCGCGCGTGCTGGCCGGCCACGCGGTGCCGCAGGTGGAGACCATCTTCCAGCGCGCCAACGGCGAGCGGGTGCCGGTGCTGATCTTCGAGGCGCCGCTGGTGGACAACAAGGGCCAGCAGACCGGCTGGATGGGCTCCATCCTCGACATCTCGGACCGCAAGCGGGTGGAGGAGCTGAACCGGCAACAGGAGGAGAAGCTGCAGTCGAGCGCGCGCCTGGCCACCATGGGCGAGCTGGCGTCGATGCTGGCGCACGAGCTGAACCAGCCGCTGGCCGCCATCTCCAGCTACACCACGGGCGCGCTGAACCTGATGGCGCGCGCCGAGAGCACCGGCCAGCCGCTGGACAGCAACACGCTGAAACCGGCGCTGCAGCAGGCCGGCACGCAGGCGCAGCGCGCCGGGCAGATCATCCGCAGCGTGCACGAATTCGTCAAGAAGCGCGAGCCGGAGCGGCGCGACATCGCGGTGCAGTCGCTGATCGACGGCATCGGCACGCTGATCGACCTGCAGGCGCGGCAAAGCTACGTCACGCTGCACACCAGCATCCCGGCCGACCTGCCCAAGGTGCGGGCCGACAGCGTGATGATCGAGCAGGTGCTGCTGAACCTCACCCGCAACGGCATCGAGGCCATGGCGCAGGTGCCGCCCGAGCGGCGCGCGCTGCGCGTCTCGGCCAGCCACGACCCGGCGCTGAACATGGTGTCGGTCCAGGTGGCGGACCAGGGCCACGGCATCCCGGACGAGGTGGCCGAGCGCCTGTTCTCGCCCTTCTTCTCCACCAAGGCCGAGGGCATGGGCATGGGCCTGAACATCTGCCGCACCGCCATCGAATTCCACGGCGGCACGCTGACCCACGGCGCCAATCCCGCCGGCGGAACCATTTTCACATTCACGCTGCCGGCCGCCATCGCGCCGGCGGCAACCTGAAAGGACACACCATGCTGCACATCGTCGACGATGAAGCCGTCGTGCGGGACTCCCTGACCTGGCTGGCGTCCTCGCGCGCGATCCCGGCGCGCGCCTACGCCACGGCGGCCGACTTCATGGCCTGGCTGGAGCGCGGCGAATTCGACGTCCAGGGCGACTGCCTGCTGCTGGACGTGCGCATGCCGGAGATGAACGGCATCGCCGTGTTCGACCTGCTGGCCGCGCGCGGGCTGACCCAGCGCCTGCCCGTGATCTTCCTCACCGGCCACGGCGACGTGCCGATGGCGGTGGACACGCTCAAGCGCGGCGCCTTCGATTTCTGCGAGAAGCCGTTCAACGACAACCAGCTGATGGACCGGGTGGAGGAAGGCTTGGCCGAGTCGCGCTCGGCCGGCGAGAAGGCGGCGGTGCTGGCGCGCCTGGCCACCTTGTCGCTGCGCGAGCGCGAGGTGCTGGACCTGATCCTGGCCGGCAAGATGAACAAGGTGGTGGCCGACCAGTTGGGCATCAGCATGCGCACCGTGGAGGTGCACCGCGCGCACATCTTCGACAAGATGCAGGTGAAGACCGCCGTCGAGCTGGCGGGGCTGCTGAAATAGTCAGCCGTGCCGGGCCAGCGCCCATTCCACGTGCTCGCGCACCAGTTCCGACGGGTGATCCCGCCGCGCCTCCAGCGCGGCGACGATCGCCGCGTCGCCGCGCGCCCCGAGCGCCGCCGCGTTCCCCAGCCCCACCGCGATGTTGCGCAGCCACCGTTCGTGGCCGATGCGCCGTATCGGGCTGCCCTCCATGCGGCGGTTGAACTCCTCCTCGCTCCAGCCGAACAGCTCCACCATGCCCGCCGCGCCCAGCCCGTGCCGCTCGTCGAAGTCCGGCAGTGTGGCGCGCTGGGCGAACTTGTTCCAGGGGCAGGCGGTCTGGCAGTCGTCGCAGCCGTACACGCGGTTGCCGACCAGGGGCCGCAATTCCTCGGGGATGGCGCCCTTCAATTCGATCGTCAGGTAGGAAATGCAGCGCCGGGCGTCCAGCCGGCCCGGTCCCAGGATGGCCTGCGTCGGGCAGGCCGTGATGCAGGCGCCGCACTGGCCGCAATGGGCGCCGGTGGGCTCGTCCACCGGCAGCGGCAGGTCGACCAGGATCTCGCCCATGAAGAACATCGACCCGGCGCTCCTGCTGAGCAGCAGGGTGTGCTTGCCGCGCCAGCCCAGGCCGGACTTCTCCGCCAGCGGCAACTCCATCACGGGCGCCGAATCGGTGAACACGCGGTAGCCGAAGGGGCCGATGGCGGCCTGGATGCGGTCCGCCAATTGCTGCAGCCGCGCGCGGATCACCTTGTGGTAGTCGCGTCCCCGCGCGTAGATGGAGACCACGGCGGCGGACGGATCGGCCAGCCGCGCCGCCTCGCGCTCGCGCCAGTCCTCGCCGGCCGATTGCGGCAGATAGTTCATGCGCGCGGTGATGGCGCGCACCGTGCCCGGCACCAGCTCGGCCGGGCGGGCGCGCTTCATGCCGTGCGCCGCCATGTAGTCCATTTCGCCGTGCATGCCCGCGTCCAGCCAGGCTTGCAGGCCCGCCTCGGCCGCGGAAAGGTCGACGTCGGCCACGCGCACCTCGGCGAAACCGAGTTCGCCCCCCCATTCCTTGATGGAAGCGGCGAGTTCGACTAAATTGTTTACACTTCCGGGAGAAACGGCGGACATCGGCTCAGGCTTTACAATGCAACATTCATTCCACATTTTATTCGATGCAGCACTTTAAATCCCACCTCCATGACGAAGCCGGCACCGCCGCCCTGGGCGCGGCCCTGTCGCGCGCCATCGCCCCCGGCATGGCGATCTACCTGCATGGCGACCTGGGCGCGGGCAAAACCGCCCTCACCCGCGCGCTGCTGCACGCGGCCGGCCACACCGGCAACGTGAAAAGCCCCACCTACACGCTGTCCGAACCGTACAGCGTGAAGATGGACGGGCGCGACGTGAACGTGATCCACTTCGACCTGTACCGCATGGGCAGCCCCGAGGAATTCCTGGACGCGGGCTTCCGCGAGGACTTCAACGGCGACAACGTCTGCATCGTGGAATGGCCGGAAAAGGCCGACCCGGTGCTGCCGCCGCCGGACCTGCATGTATTCCTGTCGGTGGCCGGGGAGGGACGTGATGTAGAATTGCAGGCGTCCTCCGCCTTAGGTCTGTCATGCCTGCAACGCCTCAAATTCGCACCCAACCTCTGAACCAGCCCAAAGCCCGTTCGCGCCGCACCGTCCTCAAGGCAGGCGGCGCGCTGCTGCTGTCCGTGTTCTCGCCGCTGCGCGCGGCGGCGGCGCAGATCCTGGCCGTGCGCGTGTGGCCGGCCGAGGACTACACCCGCGTCACGCTGGAAAACGACACCAACCTCAAGACCACCCACTTCCTGGTCAAGGACCCGGAACGGCTGGTGGTCGATATCGAGGGCCTGGAGCTGAACCCCACGCTGAAAAGCCTGGTGGCCAAGATCCAGTCCAACGACCCCTACATCAAGCAGGTGCGCGTGGGCCAGAACCGGCCCAACGTGGTGCGGCTGGTGTTCGACCTGAAGGAGGAGGTGCAGCCGCAGGTGTTCACCCTGGCGCCGGCCGGCCAGTACAAGCACCGCCTGATCTTCGACCTGTATCCGGTGAAAGCGGCCGATCCGCTGGCCGCGCTGATCGAGAAGGGCGAATGGACCAACGCGCCCTCCCCGCCCTCCTCGACAGCCACGCCCGCCAATCCGGGCGCGACGCCGCCCGCGGCTGGCATGGCGCCGCAGGGCGCCGGTCCGGCCACGCCGGCCGGCTCGCCGGCGCCGAACGCCGCCTCGGCGATGGCCGGCAACGCAGCGGGGAACGCGGCCAATCATGCCGCAGGCAACGCCGCTGGCAACGCCACGGGTCACGGCGCCGGCAACGCGGCGGGTCAAGCCGCGGGCAACACGGCCGGTGGCCTCGCCGGCAACGCGGCCGCGACCGCCGCCGCCGCCGGCGCGCCCCACACGGCCGGCGCCGCGATCGCCGCCACTCCGCCCGCCCCCGCCGTCGCGGCGCCCGGCTCGGGCGTGCAGGCCACGCTGGCCACCCAGGCCGCGCAAGCGCAGGCGATCGCCAAGGCCGAGGCCAACGCCGGCAGGGACGCCCCGGCCGGCAAACCCGCAAGCACCCGCCCCGATGCAAAACCGGCCCCCGGCCAAAAGGTGCTGCGCATGGTCACCATCGCGCTCGACCCCGGCCATGGCGGCGAGGACCCCGGCGCCGTGGGCGCCAGCGGCACGCGCGAGAAGGACATCGTGCTGGCCATCGCCAAGCGCCTCAAGGCCAAGATCGAGCAACACCCCAACATGCGCGTGATGCTCACGCGCGACGGCGACTACTTCGTCCCGCTCGGCACCCGCGTGGAAAAGGCGCGCAAGGTGCAGGCCGACCTGTTCGTCTCCATCCACGCCGACGCCTTCGTGCAGCCCAGCGCGCGCGGCTCGTCGGTGTTCGTGCTGTCCGAGAAGGGCGCCAGCTCCACCGCCGCGCGCTGGCTGGCCAACAAGGAAAACGAGGCCGACAACATCGGCGGCGTGAACGTGCAAAGCCACGACAAGCAACTCGCCAGCGTGCTGTTCGATCTCTCCACCACGGCGCAGATCAACGACAGCCTGAAGCTGGGCAAGGCCGTGCTGGGCGAGATCGGCGGCATCAACCGCCTGCACAAGGGCTCGGTCGAACAGGCCGGCTTCGCGGTGCTGAAAGCGCCGGACATCCCCTCCATCCTGATCGAGACCGCCTTCATCTCCAACCCGGAGGAGGAGGCCAAGCTCAAGGACAACGACTACCAGGACAAGCTGGCCGACGCCGTGATGAACGGCATCCGCCACTACTTCGCAAAAAACCCGCCGCTCGCCAAGGGCCGCCCAACCACGTAAGGATCACACATGATCAGCCAGGTGACATTCGGCCAACTGCCGGCCGTCAGCATCACCGCGCCCGACGGCGCGCAAGCCATCGTCGCGCTGTACGGCGCCCACCTGCTGTCGTGGAAGACGGCCGACGGCAAGGAGCGCCTGTTCCTCAGCGAGCGCTCGCCCATGGACGGCGGCGCGGCCATCCGCGGCGGCGTGCCGGTGATTTTCCCGCAGTTCTCCACCCGCGGCGACGGCCAGCGCCACGGCGTGGCGCGCCTGTCGACCTGGCGCCTGGGCGCGACCGGGGACCAGGGCAACATGGCCTCGGCCGAGTTCGAGCTGACCCAGGACGACGTGCCGGCCAGGCTGGCCGAGGGCTGGCCGCACGCCTTCGCGCTGCGCCTGCGCTTCACGCTGGACGGCGACACGCTGCACATGGATTTCAACGTGGCCAACAGCGGCGCGGCGGATTTCGACTTCGCCTGCGCGCTGCACACCTATTACGCGGTGGGGGAGTTCAACCGGACCTCGCTGCGCGGCCTGGCGCAGGGCGACATCGCCTTCGGCCCGGCGCTGGACAACATCTACCCCGCGCCCGAGCGGCTGGAGCTGCACACGGCGGACACGCGCCTGCGCCTGGAACAGCGCGGCTTCAGCGAATGGGTGGTGTGGAATCCGGGCGAACAGGGCGCGGCCGCGCTCGGCGACATGGCCGACCACGAGTTCCACGACTTCGTCTGCGTCGAACCGGCGCGGGTGGACAAGCGGCCGCTGGCCGCCGGCGCCGAGTGGGCCGGGCGGCACAGCATCACGGTCGTGACGTGAAGCCTACATCGATTCCTTGATCATGCGCCCCGACGCCGGCTGGATCGGACGCGCGTTGAGCGGGTACAGGCGGCTGAACAGCGCCATCTGCGCCGGCGAGGCCTGGATCGGCTCCTTCATCACCAGCCACAGCACGTTCTCGCTGCACGGCGGCGTCGTCAGCGACCCCATATAGGTGTAGTAGTCGCGCTTCTGCGGCAGCAACTCGTTCGGATCGAGCACGATGGACGGCGCCATCACGTCGCCCTTCTCCAGCGGCAGGTTGTTCCACACCGTCTGCACCACCGGCTGCGGCTTGCCGCGCTCCATCAGCAGCGCCAGCACTGCCAGGCGGCCCTCGCCATCCTTGTGCACCAGGTGCATCACCATCTCGTAGCCCTTGCCGTTGATGCGCTCCTCCGACGGACGATGGAAGTGGAATTGCACCAGCTCGTACATGCGGTTGCCGACGGTGATGAAGTTGCCGCCGCCCATGGTCACCTGCACGGTGTGGCCGTTGTCCTGCACGTTGAAGGAGGAGGGCTTGTAGTCGAAGGCGACCTGCTCCAGGTCCACCTTCATGCCGTCGCGGATGTCGATCGGGGACTGGCGGTTGCCGGTGCCGCACTTGGCCCAGTCGTCGTTGATCTTGCTCCAGTGCGCCGGCCCCAGCTCGCCCTCGTAGCTCCAGTGCGTGCCCCTGGCGCGCGGCGGCGGCAGGGCCGCGACGGCGGCGGCCTTGGCGGCGGCGTCCTTCCTGGCCTTGGCGGCGGCGGCCGCGCGGGCGGCCTGGTTGGCGCGCATGGCGGCCAGCCGCTCGGCGATCTTGGCCGACAGCTCGGCCTCGGCCTGCTCCTCGCGCTCGCGTTCGGACATGCGGGTGGCGGCGGTCGGCCGGCCGGCGGGAGGCAGCTTGGACAGCCCGCTGCCGTTCAGGTTCGCGGCGCGGGACGGATTGGCGGGGGTGATGTTTTCGATCGGCTTCGGGGCCGCCTTGGCGGCCGGCGGATCGGCGGCGCTTGCCGCGCCAAGCGCGAGGCAGCAAACGGACAGGGCGATCAGGTTACGCATGGGAATCCGGGTATACGGCGAGTGGGATGAGGGACGCATACCTGGTTTAACGGTTGCACAGAGGGAAAACTTGAGCTGTCCCCAAGCAAACAGCGGCCCGGCTCTGCGCCCGGCCGCGCCGCCCCACCTCGCGTCAAGCCTTGGGACGCATCATCCGGCGGCCCAGTTTCCACATGCCGCCCAGCGCCAGCGGCCCAAGGGCGACGGCCACGCCGACCATGACGATGGTGGTCAGGTGGTCGCGCACCCACGGCGCGTTGCCGAAGATGTAGCCGGCCACGGTCAGCGACACCACCCACAGCAGGGCGCCGGTCACGTTGTACATCTGGAAGCGGCTAAAGGTCATGTCGGACACGCCCGCCACGAAGGGGGCGAAGGTGCGCACCACCGGAATGAAGCGGGCCAGGATGATGGTTTTTCCACCATGTTTCTCAAAGAACACGTGCGTGCGGTGCAGCGCGTCCTTGTTGAGCCAGCGGTATTCCTGCGTGAACACGCGCTGGCCGATGGCCTCGCCTATCCAGTAATTGGTGGTGTTGCCCAGCACGGCCGCGGTGACCAGCAGGGCCATCAGGACGGGGAGGTTCAACTGGCCGGTCGCGCACAAGGCGCCGGCGATGAACAGCAGCGTGTCGCCCGGGAAGAAGAACAGCACCACCACGCCGGTCTCGCTGAAGATGATGGCAAACAGTACCAGGTAGATCAGAGTGCCGTACTGGGCAATCAACAGGTCCAGCGTTTTGTCGACATGCACCAGCATGTCCAGTAATTGCACGAAATCCATAAAAATCCCAAAAGGTAGCGCCGGAATCATACCACCGCCTGAGCCCTAAGTTTACAATTCCTGCGCACAACAATTTGGAGATAACGCATGCACGCGCTCACTAAAGTGATACCCCCGGCGCTGGCGGCGGCGCTCGCGCTCACCGGCGCGACCGCCCTTGCGGCCGAGCGGGAACTGCCGGTCAAACCGACCGCCGGCGACGTCGTCAAAGCCTCCCTGCCCGCCGAGTGGCGGACGCTGGATCCGGAGCACACGCTGTACATGGAATTGCCCGCCGGGCGGGTGGTCATCGAACTGGCGCCCGACTTCGCGCCGCGGCACGCGGCCAACATCCGCGCGCTGGTGCGGGAGCGGTATTTCGACGGCCTGGTGGTGCTGCGCTCGCACGACAACTATGTGGCGCAGTGGGGCGATCCGGACGAGAAGAACCCGAAACCGTTCAAGACCGCCAAGGCCAGACTGGACGCCGAGTTCACCGTGCCCATGGCCAACGACAGGCATTTCACCCCGCTGCCGGACCGCGACGGCTACGCGCCGCAGGTCGGCCACTCCAACGGCTTCCCGGCCGGGCGCGATCCCAAGACCAGGCGCACCTGGCTGGCGCACTGCTACGGCATGGTGGGCGTGGGGCGCGACGTGGCGCTGGACAGCGGCAACGGCGGTTCGCTGTACGCGGTGACCGGCCACGCGCCGCGCCACCTGGACCGCAACATCACGGTGGTGGGACGGGTGGTGTCCGGCATGCCGCTGCTGAGCACGCTGCCGCGCGGCACCGGCCCGCTGGGCTTCTACGAGAAGCCGGAGATGCACGTGCCGATCAAAAGCGTGCGGCTGGCGGCCGACGTGCCGGAGGCCGAGCGCAGCCGGCTGGAGGTGATGCGCACCGACTCGGCCAGCTTCAAGGCCGTGGCCGAGGCGCAGCGCAACCGGGGCGGGCCGTGGAACAAGGTGGCGGCCGGATACGTGGAGCTGTGCAACGTGACCATCCCGGTCCGCGAGCAAAAACCGGACGGCGCTGCTTTATAATGGCGGGATGAACGCCCCCGCCCACGCCGCCACCCAGCACCGCCCCATCCAGGCCCTGCCCGACCAGCTCATTTCCCAGATCGCCGCCGGCGAAGTCGTCGAGCGGCCGTCCGCCGTCGTCAAGGAACTGCTGGAGAACGCGCTGGACGCCGGCTCCAGCGTCATCACCGTGCGCCTGGAGGAAGGCGGCGTGAAACGCATCGCCATCACCGACAACGGCCGCGGCATCGCCCCGGAACAGCTGCCGCTGGCGCTGGCGCGGCACGCCACCTCCAAGATCGCCTCGCTGGACGACCTGGAACACGTGGGCACGCTGGGCTTTCGCGGCGAGGCGCTGGCCTCCATCGCCTCCGTCGCCGCCGTCACGCTGACCTCGCGCACGGCCGACGCGGCCCACGCCTGGGAAATCAGCGGCTCGCACCTGGGCACCGTGACGCCGTCGTCCGGCGCGCACGGCACCACCATCGACGTGCGCGACCTGTACTTCAACACGCCGGCGCGCCGCAAGTTCCTGAAATCCGAGCAGACCGAATTCGGCCACTGCGCCGAGGTGGTGCGCCGCATCGCCCTGGCGCGGCCGGACGTGGCGTTCTCGCTGTCGCACAACGGCCGCACGGTGGACCACTGGATGGTCAGCGAGATCGCCAAGCGCAGCTCGCAGATCCTGGGCGAGAACTTCGCCACCGCCCGCCTGCAGGTGGACGAGACCATCGGCCCGCTGCGCCTGCACGGCTACATCGGCCTGCCCACCGCGTCCAAGGCGCGCGCGGACGGCCAGTTCTTCTACGTGAACGGCCGCTTCGTGCGCGACAAGGTGCTGATGCACGCGGTGCGCGCGGCCTACGAGGACGTGCTGCACGGCGACCGCTTCCCGTCCTATGTGCTGTCGCTGGACCTCGATCCGGCGCTGGTGGACGTGAACGTGCACCCGTCGAAAATCGAAGTGCGCTTCCGCGACGGCCGCGCCGTGCACCAGTGCGTGTTCCACGCGGTGCAGCGCGCGCTGGCGCAAACCTCCGCCACCTCGCACGGCAGCGTGCCCTCGCCGCTGCCCGCCGCCTCCGGGCTGGACGCCGCGACGCCGGTGCTGCGTCCGCACGAGCAGACCTCGTTCGGATCGATACTCAATCCCGACTACCAGCCGACCTTCTCGGCCTCGCCTTTCGGCCAGCCGCAGCGCCAGTTCGGCGACACGCCCGGCGTCGCGCAGAGCATGGCGAACTACGGCGCGCTGTTCCGCGATGGCGATCGCCCTGCCGCGGGCGGTCCGGGATATGCCGGCGGCGCGGGCGACGGCTCCGGTTCCGGGTATGGCGCCGGCGCCCAAGCCGGCGCCGGCCCCGACTTCGCGCCCGGCGCCAGCCTGGGCGCCGACGGCGCGGCGAATGGCGCATACGGCGCCGCGCAATCCGTGCGCCCCGGCTACGCGATGCCGCAGCCCGCGCCCTACATCGCCTCCTCGGCCGCCATGTCGCAGGACGAGTTCCCGCTCGGCTTCGCGCTGGCCCAGCTGCACGGCATCTACATCCTGGCCCAGAACAAGAAGGGCCTGGTGCTGGTGGACATGCACGCCGCGCACGAGCGCATCCTGTACGAGCAGCTGAAGAACGCGCTGGACGCGCAAGTGTCCGGCCAGGACATGCAGGTGCAGCAATTGCTGATCCCCGTGACCTTCTACGCCGACCCGGTCGAAGTGGGCACCGTGCAGGAGCACCAGGAAACGCTGCAGACGCTGGGCTTCGACATCGCCGCGCTGTCGCCCACCACCTTGGCGGTGCGCACCGTGCCCGCGCTGCTGAAGAACGCGGACGCGCAGACGCTGGCGCGCGACGTGCTGCGCGACGTACGCGAATTCGGCGGCTCGCGCGTGCTGATCGAGCGCCGCAACGAACTGCTGGGCACCCTCGCCTGCCACACCGCCGTGCGCGCCAACCGCATCCTGTCGGTGCAGGAAATGAACGCGCTGCTGCGCCAGATGGAAAGCACCGAACGCGCCGACCAGTGCAACCACGGCCGCCCGACCTGGGTGCAGGTGGAAATCAACGCGCTGGACAAGCTGTTCCTGCGCGGCCAATAAGCATATGACTGAACAAGCAAAACGGCCGCTGGCGGTCGCCATCATGGGGCCGACCGCGTCCGGCAAGACCGCCGCCGCGCTGGCCATCGCCGAGCGCGTCCCGTCCGAGATCATCTCGGTCGATTCGGCACTGGTGTATCGCGGCATGGACATCGGCACCGCCAAGCCCACGCGCGAGGAGCGCGCCGCCGCGCCGCACCACCTGATCGACATCCTCGACCCGCTGGATTCGTATTCGGTGGCGCAGTTCCGCACCGACACGCTGCGCCTGGTGGACGAGATCGTCGCGCGCGGCAGGCTGCCGCTGCTGGTGGGTGGCACCATGCTGTACTTCAAAGGCTTGAACGACGGCCTGGACGACCTGCCGGGGGCCGATCCCGCGCTGCGCGCCGAGCTGGAGGCGGAGGCCGCGCGCGACGGCTGGCCCGCGCTGCACGCGCGCCTGGCGCGGCTGGACCCGCCGACGGCCGCGCGCCTGGCGCCGAACGACGCCCAGCGCATCCAGCGCGCGCTGGAGATCATCGCGCTGAGCGGCAAGCCCATGTCCGAGCTGCTGGCGCTGCGCGAGAGGGAGGAGCTGCCGTTCGAGCTGCTGCCGTTCGCGCTGGAGCCGTCCGACCGCGCCGTGCTGCACGAGCGCATCGCGCGCCGCTTCGACCTGATGCTGGAGGAGACGGAGGACGGCAACCTGATCGACGAGGTGAAGGTGCTGCGCCGCCGCGGCGACCTGCATCCCGGCCTGCCGTCCATGCGCTGCGTGGGCTACCGCCAAGCCTGGGAATACCTGGACGGCGCCATCGATTACAAAACGATGCGCGAGACCGGCATCATCGCCACGCGCCAGCTGGCCAAGCGACAGCTGACCTGGCTACGCTCCATGCCGGAGCGCGTGGTCATCGACTGCCTGCGGCCCGGCGCCGCCGGCGCGATGCTGGATCAGATCAAGGATCGCCGGCCGTAGGGCGGGGTAGCGGAACGCTCCCAGCCGGATCAGGACTGGACATTACTCGGGTCCATCCACATGATTTCCCAGATGTGCCCATCCAGGTCCTGGTAGGCGCGGCCATACATGAAGCCGTAATCCTGCGGCGGACGCGGCTCCTTCGCGCCCGCCTCGACCGCCGTGTTCACCAGCGCGTCGACCGCGTCGCGGCTCTCGGCGGACAGGCACAGCAGCACTTCCGTGCTCCTGGTGGCGTCGCAGATCTCCGTGCTGATGAAGCTCTTGAACTTGTCGTGCGTGAGCAGCATCGCGTAGATCGTGTCCGAAATGATCATGCAGGTGGCCGTCTCATCGGTGAATTGCTGGTTGAAGGTGTAGCCCAGCCTGGTGAAAAACGCGACCGACCTGGGCAGGTCCCTGACCGGCAGATTGACGAAAATGTTGGTAGCCATGCACCGCCTCCTGTTATCGAAAATACACGAACAGCGAGGATAGCATGGGATTTTCAAAAAAACCGCGGCTCCTTCCTTGACAGCCTCCCCGTCCACCCGCGATAATTCTGCCCGTTGCGGTGATATAGCTCAGTTGGTTAGAGCATAGCATTCATAATGCTAGGGTCGGTGGTTCAAGTCCACCTATCACCACCAGGAATTCCAAACCCGCGCCATCCTTCCAGATGCGCGGGTTTTTCAATCGGTTTCTCGTGGTTGACAAGCTTTTCGAGGCGCGTCATACTATGTGGCTCTGGTGATATAGCTCAGTTGGTTAGAGCATAGCATTCATAATGCTAGGGTCGGTGGTTCAAGTCCACCTATCACCACCAAGATTCATCGAAGATGGCCTGATCCGGCGACGGAACAGGCCATTTTTGTTTTAGCATGACGCTTTCCGTGGAAAGAGCCATATGGACAACACCGAACTGCAAGGCTGCATCGCCTTCCTGCAGGAGGCGGAGCGGCTGAAAAACGTGCTGCGCACGGCGCACACCTCCGAGGGCCGGCGCGAGAGCACGGCTGAACACAGCTGGCGCCTGGCGCTGTTCGCCATGCTGCTGGAGGACGAGCTGCCCGGCCTGGACTTCGCCCGCATCCTCAAGATGTGCGTGATCCACGACCTGGGCGAGGCGATCCACGGCGACATTCCCGCCATCGCCCAAACGCCCGGCATGCCGGACAAGTCGGCGCGCGAACGCGAGGATCTGCGCACGCTCGCCACGCCCCTGCCCGCGCGGCTGCGCGAGCAGATCATGGGCCTATGGGAGGAGTACGACCAGGCCGCCTCGCCCGAGGCGCGCATCGTCAAGGGACTGGACAAGCTGGAGACCATGATCCAGCACAACCAGGGCATGAACCCGGCCGATTTCGATTACGCCTTCAATCTCGGCTACGGCACCCAGCACACGGCGCGGCACCCGCTGCTGGCGGCGATGCGGGAGATGGTGGACGCGACCACACGGGCGCGGGCCGCCGGCGCCTAGCCTCCCGCCGGCCCGGCGTGGTTCTTGCATGCCAAAGCGGCAATACGCAAATTGGATCAAGAACATGACGGTGTCCGCACCAAAACTGGGCATGGCCGACCCGGAGCCGCCGCAGCGCATCGTGAAGATACGACGCGACTACAACACCTGGGTCGCCAATGAAACCATCGAGGACTACGCGCTGCGCTACACGCCGCGCTCCTTCCGCAAATGGTCGGTGTTCCGCGTCTCGAACACCGCCTTCGGCGCGATCTCCTTCCTGGTGCTGGAGGCGATAGGCGGCACCATCGCCGTCAACTACGGTTTCATCAACGCATTCTGGGCCATCCTGGCCGTCGGCCTGATCATCTTCCTCACCGGCCTGCCGATCAGCTACTACGCCGCCAAGCACGGCCTGGACATGGATCTGCTGACGCGTGGCGCCGGCTTCGGCTACATCGGCTCCACCATCTCGTCCTTCGTCTACGCCTCCTTCACCTTCATCCTGTTCGCGCTGGAGGCGGCCATCATGGCCTACGCGCTCGAGCTCTATTTCCACCTGCCGCTCTATCTCGGCTACCTGGTCAGCGCGCTGGTGGTGATCCCGCTGGTGACGCACGGCGTCACCCTGATCAGCCGCATCCAGATGATCACGCAGCCGGTCTGGCTGCTGCTGCTGGTCACGCCCTTCATCGCCATCATCCACAAGCAGCCCGAATTGCTGACGCAGCTGGCGAACTTCGCCGGCCAGTCCGAGGGCAACGGCAAGTTCAACATGCTGCTGTTCGGCTCCGCCACGGCGGTCGGCGTGGCGCTGATCACGCAGATCGGCGAACAGGTGGACTTCCTGCGCTTCATGCCGGAGAAAACCAAGGAGAACGCGCTCCAGTGGCACCTGGGCGTGCTGGTGGCCGGCCCGGGCTGGATCCTGCTGGGCATCGCCAAGATGCTGGGCGGCGCCCTGCTCGCGCTGCTGGCGATCAACAGCGGCGTGTCGCTGGCGCAGGCGGTCAACCCCAACCAGATGTACCTGGCCGGCTTCCAGCAGGTGTTCGCCAGCCCCACCGCCGCCGTGCTGGTGACGGCGCTGTTCGTCATCATCTCGCAGGTGAAGATCAACATGACCAACGCCTACGCCGGCTCGCTGGCGTGGTCCAACTTCTTCGCGCGGCTCACCCACAGCCATCCGGGCCGCGTGGTGTGGGCCGTGTTCAACGCACTGATCGCCGTGCTGCTGATGGAGCTGGACGTGTTCCAGGCGCTGGACCAGGTGCTGGGCCTGTATTCCAACATCGCCATCTCGTGGATCACGGCGGTGGTGGCCGACCTGGTGGTCAACAAGCCGCTGGGCCTGAGCCCCAAGGGCATCGAGTTCCGCCGCGCCTACCTGTACGACATCAACCCGGTGGGCGTGGGCGCGATGGTGCTGGCGTCCGCGCTGTCGGTGGCGGCCTTCGCGGGGCTGTTCGGCGCGCAGGCGCAGGCCTTCTCCGCCTTCATCGCGCTGGGCACCGCATTCGTGGCGTCGCCGCTGATCGCCTGGGCCACCAAGGGCAAGTACTACATCGCGCGCAAGCCGCAGCCCACCTCCGCCCACAGCAAGACCTGCTGCATCTGCGAGAAGGAATACGAATCCGACGACATGGCGCACTGCCCCGCCTATCAGGGCCCCATCTGCTCGCTGTGCTGCTGCCTGGACGCGCGCTGCAACGACATCTGCAAGCCGCACGCGCGCTTCTCGGAGCAGTGGGAAGGCGCGATGAAGGCGGTGCTGCCGAAGTCCATGTGGCGCTACATCACCAGCGGCCTGGGACACTACCTGCTGCTGATGATGGTCACGCTGCTGTTCCTGGGCGGCCTGCTCAGCCTGATCTACGTGCACGAGGAAAAGATACTGATCGAGGCCGGCTCCACGCTGCTGCCGCAACTGCGGCTGGCCTTCATCAAGACCTTCGGCGCGCTGGTGCTGGCCAGCGGCATCGTCGCCTGGTGGCTGGTGCTGACCAGCGAAAGCCGCCGCGTGGCGCAGGAGGAGTCGAACCGCCAGACCGGCCTGCTGACGCGCGAGATCGAGCTGCACAGCCGCACCGACGCCCAGCTGCAGCAGGCCAAGAAGCAGGCCGACCAGGCCAACCAGGCCAAGAGCCGCTACATCGCCGGCATCAGCCACGAGATCCGCACGCCGCTGAACAGCATACTCGGCTACGCCCAGCTGCTGGACAACGATCCCTCCATACCCGACCACCGCCAGCAGGCGATCCGCGTGATACGCGGCAGCGGCGAGCACCTGCTGTCGCTGATCGAGGGCACCCTGGACATCGCCCGCATCGAGGGCGGCAAGCTCAGTTTCGACGTCAAGGAGGTCAAGTTCCCGGACTTCGTCGGCCAGCTGGTGCGCATGTTCGAGCAGCAGGCCGCAAGCAAGGGACTGGCCTTCCGCTACGAGCTGACGGGCGAACTGCCGCGCGTGGTGCGGGCGGACCGCAAGCGCCTGGGGCAGATCCTGATCAACATCCTCGGCAACGCCGTCAAGTTCACGGAGCGCGGCGGCATCGTATTCCGCCTGCGCTACGCGCGCGACATGGCCTCCTTCGAAGTGGAGGACAGCGGGCCGGGCATCCTGCCGGACGAGGTGGAGAAGATCTTCGAGCCCTTCTCGCGCGGCAGCGCCAGCGACAACGCCGGCGCGCCCGGCACCGGCCTGGGCCTGCCGATCTCGAAAATGCTGACGCAGCTGATGGGCGGCGAGCTGTCGCTGAAAAGCACGCCCGGCACCGGCAGCGTATTCCAGATCAAGCTGCTGCTGCCGCGGGTGCACGCCGAGGCCAGGGAGGACGAGACGCCGGAGCTGGTGCGCACCGGTTACGCCGGCCGCCGCCGCAGGATCATGGTGGTGGACAACGAGCGGGTGGACCGCGAGCTGCTGGTCAACATCCTGGCGCCGCTGGGCTTCGACATGGCGCAGGCCGATTCCGGCAACGACTGCGTGAACCGCTACGCCGCCTTCCACCCGGACCTGATATTGATGGACCTGGCCATGCCCGGCATGGACGGCTGGGAGGCCAGCCACATCATCCGCAAGGTGCACCAGTCCGCCGTGCCGATCGCCATCGTCTCGGCCAACGCCTACGACAAGGGGCTGGACAACCCGGCCGGCATAGGCGCGGAGGACTTCTTCGTCAAGCCCGTGAACGTGGCCGAGCTGCTGGACTGGATAGGCCGGCGCCTGGGGCTGGAATGGATCACGCAGGCCGGCAGCAAGGGCATCAGCAGCGAGATCGTCACGCCGCCGGTGCTGCGCTTCCCGCCCGCCGCCCAGCTGGAGGGGCTGCGCGCGCAGCTCAAGCTGGGCTATGTGCGCGGCATCGTGCGCCAGCTGGACGACATCGCCGCCCTCGGCCCCGAATACGCGGCATTCACCGGCGCCATGCGCGCCCACGCCACCCGCTTCCAGCTGGACGCGATGGCGCAACTATTGGAACAAGGAGAACGCGATGACACAGAAACCGTTTGACCACCGCCCCGGCCACCTGGTGCTGATCGTGGACGACGTGCCCGAGAACCTCGCGGTGCTGCACGACGCGCTGGACGAATCCGGCTTCACGGTGCTGGTCGCCAACAGCGGCCCGGCGGCCATCGCCCGCGCCAGCGAGGTGGTGCCGGACATCATCCTGCTGGACGCCGTCATGCCCGGCATGGATGGCTTCGAGGTGTGCCGCCAGTTGCGCGCGCAGATCGCCACCCGCCATATCCCCGTCATCTTCATGACGGGATTGACCGAGACCGAGCACGTGGTGGCCGCCTTCAACGCGGGCGGCACCGACTACGTGACCAAGCCGGTGCGGCAAAGCGAGGTGATCGCCCGCATCAGTTCCCACCTGCAGACGGCGCTCCTGATGAACCAGGCGCGCAGCGCGCTGGACGCCTTCGGCAACGCGGTGCTGGCCATCGCGCCGCAGAGCGGGCGCATCGTATGGCAAACGCCGCTGGCGCGGCAACTGATGCGGAACTACTTCGCCATGCCCGGCGAGGGCGACCTGTCGGAAACACCGGCCGAACTGGTCGCGTGGCTGGCGGCCACCGCGCGGGCGCGCGGCATGGGGCAGGAGCAGCCGCCGCTGAACGTGATCCAGGGCGCCACGAAGCTGATCTTCAGCGCGGCCGACGTCAGCGGCGGCGAGCAGTGGATGGTGGTGCTGAGGGAGGAGTCGGACACGGCGCAGGTGCAGGCGCTGATGGCGCTGTTCAAGCTCACGCAGCGCGAATCGGAGGTGCTGCACTGGGTCATCAAGGGCAAGACCAACCGGGACATCGGCGACATCCTCGGCACCAGCCCGCGCACGGTGAACAAGCACCTGGAGCACGTGTTCGTGAAACTGGGGGTGGAAACGCGCACCGCCGCCGCCTCGCTGGCGATGACCAGGGTGCGCGCGGTGGTCCAGGAGGGCGCCACCGACGCGGCCTGATTGCTGACGCCGCTTTGGGGTCAGACCCCGAAGCGGCGTCAGCCGTCATCCCGCCCAACGCCACTGTTGACGCCGGTTAAGGGTCTGACCCCAAGGTGCGGTTGACGCCGCTTCCGCCGGGCATTAAACGGCGAGGTGTCGCTTGACGTGCTCCCCATCCATCTCCTCCGGCCCGCCCGCCGCGACGACCTCCCCGCGCGACAGCACCACGAACTTGTCCGCCAGCGCGCGGGCGAAGTCGAAGTACTGCTCGCACAGCAGGATGCCGATGTCGCCCCGTTCCCGCAGCAGCCGGATCACGCGCTCGATGTCCTTGATGATGGACGGCTGAATGCCCTCGGTCGGCTCGTCCAGGATGATCAGCTTCGGCTTCTGCAGCAACGCGCGCGCGATCGCCAACTGCTGCTGCTGCCCGCCCGACAGGTCGCCGCCGCGCCGGCCCAGCATCTCCTTCAGCACCGGGAACAGCTCGTACACCTCGCCGCTGATGGTGGACGCCTCCTTGCGCGACAAGGTGGCCATGCCCATCAACATGTTCTCCTCCACCGTCAGCCGCGCGAAGATCTCGCGTCCCTGCGGCACGTAGGCGATGCCCGCCGCCGCGCGCTGGTTGGGCTTGAGCTTCGTGATGTCGCGCCCGTTCAGACTGACCTTCCCCTTCGCCACCGGCAGCACGCCCATCAGGCATTTGAGCAGCGTGGTCTTGCCCACGCCGTTGCGGCCCAGGAGCGTCAGGCACTGGCCCTTGTCCACCGACAGCGACACGCCGCGCAGGGTGTGCGACGAGCCGTAATACTGGTTCACGTGTTCGACTTGCAGCATATGGTTTCCTAGCGTCCCAGATAGACTTCAATCACCCGTTCGTCGGCCTGCACCTGGTCCATGCGGCCCTGCGCCAGCACCGATCCCTCGTGCAGCACCGTCACGTGGCCCTGCTGCGCGATCTCGGTCACGAAGCCCATGTCGTGCTCCACCACCATGATCGAATGCTTGCCGCGCAACTCGTTCAGCAGTTCGGCGGTGCGCGCGGTCTCGGCGTCGGACATGCCGGCCACCGGCTCGTCCAGCAGGATCAGGCGCGGTTCCTGCATCAGCAGCATGCCGATCTCCAGCCATTGCTTCTGCCCGTGCGACAGCAGCCCGGCCAGCCGGTTCTCCTGCCCATTCAGGCGAATCAGGCGCAGGATCTCGGCGATCTTGTCGCGCTGCCCGGAGTCCAGGCGCGCGAACAGCGTGGGCCGCACGCGCTTGTCCATCTTGGCCGCCAGTTCCAGGTTCTCGAACACCGTGTGCTGCTCGAACACCGTGGGACGCTGGAACTTGCGGCCGATGCCGGCGTGGGCGATGTCGTATTCCGTCATGCCGGCCAGGTCGTAGGTCTGGCCGAAATAGGCGCTGCCGGAGGTGGGGCGCGTCTTGCCGGTGATGACGTCCATCATCGTGGTCTTGCCCGCGCCATTGGGGCCGATGATGCAGCGCAGCTCGCCGACCGCGATATCGAGGCTCAGCTTGTTCAGCGCCTTGAAGCCGTCGAACGACACCGTGATGTCCTCCAGGTAGAGAATGACGCCGTGGGCGGTGTCCAGGCCCTCGCGTTTCACCGAACCGGTGCTCATATTCATGCGGCCTCCTTGGATGGCGCGTCGGCGGCCGACTCCAGCGGCGCCGGGTCGGGCGTGGGGGCCTTGCGTTTCACTTTCTCCAGCAATCCCAGTATTCCCTTCTGCATGAACAGCGTGACGAGGATGAACAGCATGCCCAGCGCGAACAGCCACAGGTCCGGGAAGGCGGCGGTGAACCAGCTTTTCAGCCCGTTGACGGTGAAGGCACCGATGATGGGGCCGACCAGGGTTCCGCGTCCGCCGACGGCGGCCCAGATCACCATCTCGATCGAGTTCGCGGGCGACATCTCGGACGGGTTGATGATGCCCACCTGCGGCACGTACAGCGCGCCGGCGATCCCGCACAGCACGGCGGACAGCGTCCACACGAACAGCTTGAACCACAGCGGGTTGTAGCCGATGAACATGAGGCGCGACTCGGAATCGCGCACCGCCTGCAGCACGCGCCCCAGCTTGGAGGTGACGATCCAGCGGCACAGCAGCAGCGCGCCGAGCAGGAAGGCCAGGGTCACCAGGTACAGCACCGCCTTGGTGCCGGGCGCGGTCACGCTGTGGCCGAGGATGCGCTTGAAGTCCGTGAAGCCGTTGTTGCCGCCGAAGCCGGTGTCGTTGCGGAAGAACAGCAGCATGAAGGCATAGGTCATGGCTTGCGTGATGATGGAGAAGTACACGCCCTTGATGCGCGAGCGGAAGGCGAAGTAGCCGAACACGAAGGCCAGCACGCCCGGCACCAGCACCACCAGCGCCATGCAGTACCAGAAGTTGTCCGTCATGGCCCAGTACCAGGGGTAGGCCTGCCAGTCGAGGAAGACCATGAAGTCCGGCAGATTGCTCTGGTAGACGCCGTCGCGGCCGATGGCGCGCATCAGGTACATGCCGTGCGCGTAGGCGCCCAGCGCGAAGAACACGCCGTGGCCCAGCGACAGGATGCCGGTGTAGCCCCACACCAGGTCCAGCGCCAGCGCGGCCAGCGCGTAGCACATGAATTTGCCGACCAGGCCCATGGCGTAGGCCGACACGTGCAGCGCGTGGCCGTCAGGGAAAACGAGGTTCAGCAGCGGCAGCAGCGCGGCGGCGGCGACGGCCGTGGCGATGGCGATCCACGCGGGGCGGGAAAAGAGACCGGCGTTCATTCCACGCTCCTCCCTTTCATCGCGAACAGGCCCTGCGGCCGGCGCTGGATGAAAATGATGATGAAGACGAGGATAAAGATCTTGGCCATGACGGCTCCAGCCCAGGGTTCGAGGAATTTGTTCACTTCGCCCAGCCCGAAGGCGGCGATCACGGTGCCGGCCAGCTGGCCGACGCCGCCCAGCACCACCACCATGAAGGAGTCGACGATGTAGGCCTGGCCCAGGTCCGGCCCCACATTGCCCAGCTGGGACAGGGCGACGCCGCCCAGGCCCGCGATGCCGGAGCCCAGGCCGAAGGTCATCATGTCGATGCGGCCGGTGGGCACGCCCACGCAGTCGGCCATGCGGCGGTTCTGCATCACGGCGCGCACGAACAGGCCGAGGCGGGTCTTGTTCAGGATCAGCCAGACCGCGAACACCACCACGATGGCGAACGCGATGATGGCGATGCGGTTGTACGACAGCACCAACGATCCCAGCACCGTGACGCCACCGGACATCCAGCCGGGATTGGCGACCTCCACGTTCTGCGCGCCGAACACGGTGCGCACCAGCTGCATCAGCATCAGACTGATGCCCCAGGTGGCCAGCAGCGTTTCCAGCGGCCGGCCGTAGAGCCAGCGGATGACGGTGCGCTCCAGGGCGACGCCGACCGCGAAGGCCACCAGGAAGGCGGCCGGCAGCGCGGCGGCCAGGTACCAGTCCAGCGCGCCGGGCAGGTATTGGCGGAACAGGGACTGGACCAGGTAGGTGGTGTAGGCGCCTATCATCAGCAGTTCGCCGTGCGCCATGTTGATGATGCCCATCAGGCCGAAGGTGATGGCCAGGCCCAGCGCGGCCAGCAGCAGCACGCTGCCCAGCGACACGCCGTAAAACAGGTTGCCGACGATTTCGGTGCGGGCGATGCGGCTGTCGATCCGGCGCAGCGTGTCGGCGGCGGCGGCGCGCACGGCGGGATCGGCCTCGACGTGGGCGCCGTCCGCGCCCTTGGCCAGCATGGCTTGCAGCACGGGGCGCAGCGTGGCGCCGCCGGTTTCGGCCAGGCCCGCGACGGCCGCTTTGCGCGCGGCGGCGTCGGGCGAGTGCAGGTCGATGGTGGAGACCAGCAATTGCAGGACGGGCTTGATGGCCGGGTCTTTTTCAGCCTCCAGCGCCTTGCGTATCAGCGGGGCCTGGGCGGGATCGATGACGGCGCTTTGCAGCTGGCGGGCGGCGGCCAGGCGCAGCTCGCGGTCCGGCGACAGCAGCGCGAGACCGGACAGCGCGCCGTCCACCGCGCCGCGCAGGCGGTTGTTGACCATGACGCCGTCCACGCCGTCGGGCACGGCGGCGCTGGCGCCGGTGGCGGGATTCCAGGCCCGCTCGCCATCGATGACGAGGATGCCGCCGTCGGGCGTGGCGTACAGCGTGTCGTCCTTCAGCGCCTGCAGCACCTTGCGCGCGTCCTCGTTGGCCAGCACGGCGATCTTGCCGACGGCCTCGATGCGGGCCTCGGGATCGTCGCCGGCCAGGGGGGCCAGCAGCGCGGGGTCGATGGCGGCGTGGGCGGCCAGGGCCTGCAAGCTGAGCGCCACGGCGCACAGCGTGCGGCGAAGCGCGGATCGATGGGTGGTGGTTGCCATGTTGTGCATTCGGTGAGTTGCTAACCTTCTTGAACCCAGAGGCGTGAATCTGGGGTCAGACCCCGAGGGGTCTGACCCCGGTCTTCGCCGTTGGTTTTACATCTGCTGCTTGCCCTCGTTACCCTTGATGAACGGGCTCCAGGGCTGCGCGCGCACCGGCGCCTTGGTCTTCCACACCACGTTGAACTGGCCGTCGCCCTTGATCTCGCCGATCATCACCGGCTTTTGCAGGTGGTGGTTGGTCGGGTCCATGGTCAGCGTGAAGCCCGATGGCGCCTTGAAGGTCTGGCCGCCCATCGCCGCGATCACCTTGTCCGTGTCGGTGGACTTGGCCTTCTCCACCGCCTGCTTCCACATGTGGATGCCGACGTAGGTCGCCTCCATCGGGTCGTTGGTCACGACCGTGTTCGCGTTCGGCAGCTTCTTGGCGACGGCGTAGGCCTTCCACTTCTTGATGAACTCCGTGTTGACCGGGTTCTTCACGGACTCGAAGTAGTTCCACGCCGCCAGGTGGCCCAGCAGCGGCTTGGTGTCCACGCCGCGCAACTCCTCCTCGCCCACCGAGAACGCCACCACCGGCACGTCGGTCGCCTTCAGGCCGGCGTTGCCCAGCTCCTTGTAGAACGGCACGTTGGAATCGCCGTTGATGGTGGAGATCACCGCCGTCTTGCCGCCGGCCGAGAACTTCTTGATGTTGGCGACGATGGTCTGGTAGTCCGAGTGGCCGAACGGGGTGTAGACCTCGTCGATGTCGCTCTCTTTCACGCCTTTGCTCTTCAGGAAGGCGCGCAGGATCTTGTTGGTGGTGCGCGGGTACACGTAGTCGGTGCCGAGCAGCACGAAGCGCTTGGCGGCGCCGCCGTCCTTGCTCATCAGGTACTCGACCGCCGGTATGGCCTGCTGGTTGGGCGCGGCGCCGGTGTAGAACACGTTCTTCTCCAGTTCCTCGCCCTCGTACTGCACCGGGTAGAACAGCACGCTGTTCAACTCCTTGAACACCGGCAGCACCGACTTGCGCGACACCGAGGTCCAGCAGCCGAAGACGGCGGCCACCTTGTCGTTGGCGATCAGTTGGCGCGCCTTCTCGGCGAACAGCGGCCAGTTGGAGGCCGGATCGACCACCACCGCCTCCAGCTTCTTGCCCATCACGCCGCCGTTGGCGTTGATCTCGTCGATGGTCATCAGCGCCACGTCCTTCAGCGACGTCTCGGAAATGGCCATGGTGCCGGACAGCGAATGCAGGATGCCGATCTTGATGGTGTCGGCCGCTTGGGCGGACACGCCGCCCATCATCAATGCGGCGCCGGCGGCGATCTGGCTCAGGGTTGCGACAAAGGTGCGGCGAGTTTGCATGGTGAACCTCTTGTATGTGATGGGATCAATATTGGAACTGCATGGCGACGACGAACTTGGACAGGTCGCCGCCGCCGGTCATCTTGGTGCGCGAGTACACGGCGCTCACTTGCGCGTTGTAGCCGTCGATGATGTAGTTCACGCCGGCGTCGCTCTGGCGCGTGTCGGCGCCGGCGTCGGGCGAGAACTTCTGGAAGCGGACGAAGGGCTGCAGCTTGCCGCCGCCGGCCGGGAAGATGTAGGCCGCGCCGGCCGACCAGGCGGTGCCCTGCTCGGACTTGATCACGCCGTCGGTGTCGTAGTCGTAGTAGGCAGCCTCGAAGGAGACCGCGCCGGCGCCGGGCAGGCGTTTCTCGAGCAGGAAGTCGACGTTCCAGGCGTTGTAGTCGCCGGCCGTGGCCACCGTCAGCACACCGTTCTTCTGCGTGCGGGCGGCGAAGCCGATGGCCAGGATGTCGTTGGCGCCCAGGTAGCTGCCGGTGCCGTAGTAGCCCGGCTCGGCGTCCCAGAAGTCGTACTGCACGCGGCCGGCGTACATCAGGTCGTCGGAAACCTTGAGGCCGGCGGCCTTGGCCTGGTTCTGGGTCAGGCCGCCGATGCCGAAGGTGTGGCCCTCGAAGGCGCCGAAGGAGTAGCCGAGCTTGTTGCCCATGGCGTTGCCCCAGGCGACGACGCCGTCGTCGCGGCCGCGGAAGATGCCGCCGTTGTAGCCGTAGCGCGAGGCCACGCCGGCCCAGTAGCCGCCGCCCAGCGAGTAGTAGGGACCGGCCATGTTGGCGCGGTCGCTGGGCGACAGCAGGCGGCCGGCCCAGATGTTCAGTTCGGGGGAGATGGAGAACTGCGCGGCCGCGTCCAGTACGCGGATCTGGTCGCCGTCCCATTCGGTGTTGAACATCCCCTTGATGTTCTTGCTCATGGACGCGCCGAAGAACAGGCGCGCACTGTCCAGGTTGAAATCGCTGGAACGCGAGCTGCCGTTCGGCGCCGCGTCCTCCACGCTGGCATAGCTGGCGCGCATGCCGAAGCCGGCGCTGACCGACTTGTCCGGGCCGATCTCGACCGTCGCCCCGGCCCGCGCCTCCATCTGCGCCGCGCCCGCCGCGGCCACCATGGCCAGCAGCACCGTTCTCATCTTTGTTGACTTCATCCCAGGCCTCTCTCATGTGTGAATCGTTGTTGCCATGAGATTAACCAGAGCGTGCCTTGCGGCACATACGTCAACTTACGTAGTGGCGCGGGGTAGACAGGGGACTGGGGGGGCCGCTTCATCCGGCGTGGCCCGGCGCGGCGGCCGGGATCAAGCCTGGTGCAGTTTTTCGCCCGTGGCGATGAGGGACGCGCCGCAGCTCGTCTTGTGGCCCTCGTACGCCACTTGGCGGCCATCGATCGTATGCTTTGACTCTCCCTCGACGATGGTGCAGACGCCGCCGTGGCCCTTGACGGGACAGGTGCATTTGTCGCCGACGCGGACGATCGGCTTGCCGTCCACGGTGAAGTGCCGCGCGCTGCTGGTGATGACTTTGCCGCCGTGCGAGGTGGTATCTCCGAGCAAGATCACTTTACGCATATGTACCTCGTTATGGGTGAAGGTTGGGGATGTTCCTGGCGAATGCCGCCAACGCGCTCACTTCTGTTCGTAGACGCGCGGATCATCCAAGGGCTCGACCTTGTGGCGGAAAACGTCGCCGCCGGCGGGATGCCGTTGTGATGTGCGCTTGTCGTCCGGCGCCGGGCTGACCAGGATGATGCTGGCCTCGTTCGGGTCGCGTAGATTGAACGCGGCACTGATGCCGCCTTCCCGATAACTGCCGAGAACCCCTATCGCGATTTGCATGAAGAAGGTGGCGGCGCCGGTGTTGTTCAGACGGCGATCCGTGTCGATGAATTGCAGGTGCTTGTTCGGATCGAACTCAGGACCGCCTTCAGCGGTGATCTGGCGGAGCAGGCTGTGGAACATCACCAGTTGATCGGTGTTGTTGTCGGCACCGACGATGACGCGGGACGGCAGCGTATTGCGCGCTTCCTTCGGCACTGCGAGCGCCGCCTGCTGCCAGCCTTTTTGCAATGCCGCCTCGCGATCGGCCCGGCGAGTGAGGGGTTCGCCTCTGTCGTTGATCATTTTCACGAAGACCGGCCGATGGAGGTAACCTAGCGTCGGCAGGCGATCGAATGCGGCCAGTTGTTCATGGCTCCACGGCACGGGGAACCAGGGCGTGGGCTTCCATTTGCTGGTGAGCTTGTAGGTTCCCCAACCATCGCGTATGTCCGATCGTTTGGCAAAGCTGGCTGAAGCCGCTTCCCATTCCGCCACTGTAGGATAGCGTTCCAGATGCTGTTCGGGCCAGCGTTCCCTGGGAGGATAAGGCACGGTGCGCTTCAACTGGTAATACATCATGCGCAGTTTTTCCTGCCCGAAATCGTTTTTCGGGTCATCCCAGGCAAAGTGACGAATAGCATCCACACGATCTCGGCGTGCCAGAACCAAGACGGCCGCAGCGTCTGGCCAAGAGGGGACATAGTGGCCCTCGGTGATTAGTCTCGGACTATTGGGAGCTCGCTTAAGGTGTCGAAGCGAAGTTGAGTCTGCCGCAGATAGAACTACCAGGGGGACATCGGGATGGGAATCAAAAAAATCGAACACTTGCTCCAACAGCCGATCGGGGCGCTCAGCTAACGCCCATTCGCCGCTGATGAACAAATGCCACCCCATGCCATTCGTTTCACCACAGCCGGCAAGGCCGATCACTGGTTTCGTATTGGATGGCTGATCGCTTGGGTCCAGATCGGGCGTACTGGCATAAAAAGAGGGAACACCCCAATACTCCGGCATATGATATCCGCCGTTGTACAGTGCATGGCAGGCCCGGGTTCCGCTAGACACATGCTTGTCGCCAACGCTCCAAGGATATTTTTTGGGGTCGGTTTCTCTCAAACTTGAGTACGCATCTCCCTTGGCCAGTTCGCTCCATAGTGCACCTTGGCGGTATTTTTCAAAGGTCACCCCTAGACCAACGATTTCAAGCACGTAATCCTGATTGTTTTGCACACGCGTCCCTTCAGGTTTAAATTGATGATCCATGCCGACGATTTGAGTCGCAGCGCCGTCTGCCGCTCTGGCCTTCAGGGGAACTACCTGCAATATTTCAATAAGTAATACGAGGGCGATGCAGCGCAGATTCACACTAAACCTCCTAGTCTGGAACAAGACTTCTTCCATTGGTTGTCTCACACACGCAAATACCTGCTTTCACGGCTTGCCAGAGCAAAGGCAGCGCCGGTAACACCCCTGTGTTGTAGTAGTTCATCGTCCCTTCGATCAGGATGCGCCTCGACTCTAATTCCTTGCCCCAATGCATTTCGTGCTCGTCCAAAAATGCTGACCAAGTTCCACGCCCGTCAGACAAAATATCTTTTCCAACACCGCGCTTGAATCTCCAATCCGCAACCGCGCAGAGGTAAGCATAGAACCTTGGATCGCTCGATGCCTTCCCACTCCCTATCGCTACGTCATACGCGGTGACATGGACATGGTTGGCCTTGTTGCCGACGATCGCGCTGTGGTACGACTTGGGCGCATAGGATTGCTGCCAGCGCAGCCTGGCCTCGTCCGGCAATTCGTCCCGTTCCACCAGGTAGCCCTCGACCCGGGAGTGCGACGACTTGTCCAGGCATTCGAATGCCTGGTGAACCGTGTAGTGCTGCGCCGGTTCCCGGCCGGCGTTGATCCGCCTGCTTATCGTCTCCATGTCGCCGGACCGCACCCGCCCCTTGTAGACCCGCGGCGCGGGACTGTCCCGCGAGCTCCGCCAGTCCGGACTCGGGTCCACGCCGTCCAATCGGTGGTGCTGCCAGATCCTGCGGATGCCGTTCTTGCCGGCGGTCGCGCCGCTCGCGTCGTCCGGGGTGATGCGCTCCATCGGTCCGCCCCGCCTCTCGGCGGGAATGTCGGCGTTCCGCAAGCGCGGATCGTCCGGTTTGATCTCGGAGGCGGCGCCCAGATCGGCGTACACGGGCGTTTTCAAAGGCTCCCCGGTGATGTCGCGCGACGCGTTTTCGGGCAGGTTCTCCCGGTGTTTCCGCTCCGAGGGGGAAACGTGATTCAGGTCGTCCTCGCCGGCGGCGCGAAGCTGGTAGTGGTGGCGCGGCAGGCCGACCTTCTCGTACGAGATCACGCCGCTACGCGCGTCCATGCGCGCGGTCTGCGAGAACACGCGTTGATAGAAGCGGTCGCCCAGTTCCGCGAGCGGCCGGCGTTCTATCGGCGCCGTCTCGTATTTCTTGGTCAGCTGTCCGTCCCAGTGAAAGGCCGTCTCGTCGACCTCCCGGCCTCTCTGCGAATCCGGCACGCCCTGCCAACCGATGCCCTTGATGCCCGCCAACGCCACTGTGGCGTCCTGCGGGCAAAAGTAGAGATAGACCTTGCCGCGATTGTCCCGGTCGGCGGAAGCCTCCCATGTCGGGCCGACCATGCCGTCATGTTCCGGCTCGTTCAGGCTGGAGAAGACGGGCGAGCTGGCGTGACTCCGGCCTTCCTCGCCGACCGCCTTGACGATGTTGATCAGCGTGTCCAACCTGGCGCGCAGCGTTTGTGAATCGGCCAGATACAGGTAGTGGGGCGCCATGCCGGGATCGGTGTTGTCGCTGCCGTCCATCCAGCGCGCCGCGCGCCAGATAAAACCCAGGTCGTCGTCCAGACTGTAGGGCGGGTTGTTGAGTATCAGCGTGTCCGCCGGGCGCTGTTTGTCCTGCAGCAGGAACACCTGCGCCAGCAGCGAGACCAGGCAGCCCTGGCTGTGCGCGACGATGGAGACGGTCTCGCGCTCGTCGTAGTCGCGGATCATGGCGATCAGCGCGGCGAGACGCTTGGCCGCCAGCACCATGTACATCCGGCCCGGCGTGATGCGCACCGGCCGGATGGGGTCGTCGCCGAGTTCCTCGACGGCCAGCGGCAGGCCTATGCCCCGGTTCCACATGTCCGGCAGCGACGTGGTGGCGTTGGCGAAGGGGCCGCCGCCTTTGGCGTAGTCCTTGTTCACGCGGTTGCCATGGCGGTCGGTGTACTCGCCGTTTTTCTTCTTTACGCGGTCGCTGCGCTCGCGATAGCCCCAATAAAAGGGAATGACGGGGCTGTGGGTTTGTTCGGTCACCGCGCGGCGGAAGAAGACGAAGTCCGGCTCGTCCTCGAGTTTGCCGGCGTCCGCCTCGGTCGGCATCCGGTAGCTGGCGGGGATGTAGCCCCGGCCCAGCCGCGTGGTCAGGCCTTCGCACAGGCCGTGCTCCATCGCCTCGTAACTGGTGCCGAGATCGTTCACGCCGTGCACCAGGATGATATTGCCGGGCACGCGGTGCTTGACGCAGATGTTGACATCCATGGCGGACGACGCCGTGTAGATGCCGCTGCACTCGACGTATTGCGGGGTTTTCACATAGCGCGACATGGATGGCCTCCATCAGGGTTATGAATCACTCGCCGCCGGGGCTGGAGACGCCAAAGGAAACGGACCACATCTCGTCGCCGCGCAGTTCCTCCGTTTTCCCCTCCTTGTCGGCGGTGGTCCGCACGACCTTGCCGTCGTCGTGCGCGATCTTGATCCCATGTCCCGTGGCGGGGCTTTCACGGGACGTGTTCATTTCATACTTCACGGCCGCGCGAAGCCGGGTTTCGCCTTCCTCGAACGTGGGCAGGACGGCGTTCATCGCGCCGCCGCCTTTGAAGGGAAAGCTGGCGCCGTGATGGGTGATGCTTCCATTGGTGCCGAGCGTGATGCCGTCGCCGATCTTGATGAAGGAGCCGTCGGCGGCGATCAGGACGATCTCCTTCGCCGTGCCCATGATCTGTCCGCCGGTTGCGGTGAGTTTGAGGTCCTTCGCGGCGTTGATCCGCGTTTCGTCGTGCTGGCTTTGCATCGTGAGTTTGCCCTTGTGGGCGATGACGTTGATGCCATCGCTGTGCGAGAACAGCGACACGCCTTTGCCCGCGTTGAGATTGATGCGCTGGCCCGCCGTCATCCGCAGGTTCAGCCGCGCGGCCGTGTCCATGCTGGTTCCCGCGTAGCTGACGACGGTCTTGGGGGTGGCGAAGCCGATGCCGGCCGGCGCCGTGAGCGCGATCGCGGGCGCGCCTCCGCCATCGCCTTTCGGCTCGGTGTTGCTGCCGCCCTCCCAGGCCTTCAAGGCGGCGTCGAGTTCCTCGAGGGACTTCGCATCGGATGGCAGCGCCTGGTGCCGGGTGGCGTATTCGCCCAGCGATTTGGCCAGTTCCAGGCATTCGGACAGCAGATTCTGAAGTTCGGCGCGCGCCATCTGCTTGCCGGCGTCGTTCAATTGCCGCCACGCCGTCAGCAACATGCCCTTGGCGGCGCGGATCGCGATCTGCTCATCGCTCCGCAACTCGACGCCCTCGCCGCGCGGCCCGCTGCGCTCCCGTCCCCTGGGTTCGGTCAGAAAACCGAGATTCAGTTCGCTGTTGCCGTGATCGCTGGATAATTGCGCGCTGATCTGGCCTCGGGTGTCATCGAAACGGAGTTGGTTGGCGCGGCCTCCCTCGACTTCCCGGCTCTTGATGCCGGACAGGTGGCGGGTGTCCGGCAGCCCGGCCGCGGAGCTCAGCGCCGCCGGTTTTCCCTGCGCGTTGTACAGCTGCCCCACCACGACGGGCCGGTCCGGGTCGCCGCCCAGGAAGTCGACCAGCACCTCGGTGCCCACGCGCGGCAGGCCTATCGTGCCGCACTGCTGCCGGCTGCCCGGCCCGTTGCCGGCCCAGTTGGAGGCCACGCGCACCCAGGCGGAATCGATGTCGCTGTCGGACGCGCCGGTCCCGGAGGCGTGCGCGTGGTCCTTCGCCCTGGTGCCGGGGAAGCGTATCTTCACGCGTCCCAGCTCGTCGCAATGCACTTCCTCGCCCGCCGGGCCGACCACGATGGCGCTTTGCAGCTTCGGTTGCGGCAGGTCGACGCGCGGGTCGTAGGCGGGCACGATGTGCGTGTCGCGCCGCACCGCCGTGAAGTGGATGTGCATGCGCACCGGGCCGGTGCTGATCTGCTCGCCCATTTCCCGTTGCAGCCAGCCGTCGGCGCCGTCGCGCAGCCAGCGGTTGCGCGCGAACAGCCGCTCGACGCGCGCGGCCAGCGCTTTCGGCAGATTGTTCAGCGCGGCCACCGTCAGCGCCGTGACGGTGAAGTGGCGCTCGTCCAGCGGATGGGTGTCGATCTCGGGGTGGCCGGCCAGCGTGAAGTTCTCGCCCACGCACAGGTCGCGCACGCTGCCTTCGCCATGGAAGCATTTGGCCTCGTAGTCGTGCCGCTTCATGCGCGCCTGGCCCAGGCTCCGCTTGTCGTTCTCGCCGTCGGCGGCGTGCGGCGTCTCGACCTGGTAGTCGTCCAGGCTGGCCGCCATGCCCTTGACGTACCAGCCCTGATCGGCGCCGCTCTCGACCCACGAGGACAGCAGCGCGCCGGAGGTGGGCAGCTTGTAGTCCCAGCTGTGGGAACCAACGCTGGCCGGCCGCAGCGTGCGCACGGCGCTCCAGGCGGTGACGGCGTCGCGCTGCTCGGTGGGGCTGTCGCGGTGGTAGCGCACGGTGCCGGCGGGACTGACCGGCC
>NZ_FPBO01000041.1 GCF_900116645.1 Pseudoduganella namucuonensis
GCCGGTTAGGGGATTGAACGTTTTGCGGCACGCCCGACACCGGTAGCGTGGAAGCCCGTGAGCCTGGCCATGTCGGTATAGCTCGGCCCCTCCACAATGAGGACAGCTCGTGCACGTGGTGGCGAGCATATCCCGGATCTCCCCAGCTTCAGCTCCCTTGCTCCATTCATTCAGCATTTCACGAATGACGCCCCGCTGCTCCGGTGACAGCTCAATTAATTGTGCCGCTAGCGCACTGAACTCACTCTTCTTCATCGCCGCCTCCCATGTCTGCAAGTACTTGTCAGACCTGAGTTTGGGCGGGCAGTTCCACACCTAGCCGCGACATAGCCTTTTTTTTCGCCGAAAGCCCCGAAAATAGCCCAGGGCTATTTATATGATTCGTATACGTTTCGTATAAATAGCCCTGGGCGCTTTTTTTGCTATCGCGGGCGGGCGCACGATTGGGATCGCCGTGAAACGCGGCGCGGGCGGGGTGCAAGAATATCAATTCGATAACGCGATGGGAGGATTGGCGATGCGCACCACTACAGTTGTTCGGGCCGCCGCGGGCGCGCTAGGCGCGCTCTGCCTGCTGGCCCCTCATGCGGCGCGGGCCGGCATGTTCGACGCCGGCCTGCCGCCCGGCTGGTCCTGCGCCGGGGACTGCGGCACGCTCGGCCCGGACGGCGCCGTCACCGCCGCCCCGCTCGGCGGCGAGCGCTACGCGTATATCACCACGCTGGACGGCGTCGCCGGCAACGTCCTGGCCGGCGTGGAGGACCAGGAACCGGGCTATTCGGGGACCACGCTGAGGTCGCCGTCATTCAGCACCACCGCCACCGGCGGCCTGCTGGAATTCCACGTCAACTACGTCACCAGCGACGGCAGCAATTTCATGGACTACGCCTGGGTGCGGCTGCTGGACGCCAGCGGCGCCCCTCCCGGGATGCTGTTCTCGGCCCGCACCCGCGGCGACGGCCCGACGGTTCCCGGCCTCGGCATGCCCGCGCCGCAGGCCGACATCGTCCCCTTCCCCACCCCGTTCTTCGGCGGCGCGCCGGTCTGGAGTCCGCTGGCCCTGTCGTCCGGCACTTGCTACGAGGCGGGCTGCGGCTACACCGGCTGGCTGCACGTGGTCTACGCGATTCCCGGGGCGGGCGACTTCCGGCTGGAGTTCGGCGCCGTCAACTGGGTGGACAACGAGCACCACTCCGGCCTGGCCGTGGACAACGTGACGCTGGACGGCGTGACCCTGGCCGTGCCCGAGCCGTCGTCCTGGGCCATGCTGCTGGCCGGCTTGGGCGTCGTCGCCTCCGCGCTACGGCGCCGGGTCTAAAAAAGCGCGCACCCTCGCCGCGCGCCGTGATATAGTTGCTCACTCAAGTATATTTCAAGGATTAGTCATGGATGAATTAAACAACCGGCACGGCGAGGCGGCGCTGGACTTTTGCCTGCGGCTGGCGCGGGCCCAGGCGGCGATGGTGCGGCGGCTGGACGCGGCGCTGGGCGGCCACTTCGGCGTGAGCTTCGGCGACTTCATGCTGCTGCTGCACCTGGCGCGGGCGCCTGGCGGGCGGCTGCGGCGCGTGGACCTGGCCGAGCGCCAGGGGCTGACCGCGTCCGGCGTCACGCGCACCCTGCTGCCGCTGGAGAAGACGGGCCTGGTGGGCCGCCAGCCGGACCCGCGCGACGCGCGCGTCGGCTACGCCGTCATCACGCCGGCCGGCCACACGCTGCTGGACAACGCGATGGTGACGGCGCGCGAGGTGAGCGCCGAGCTGCTGCAGCACGCGGCGCCCGGGCAGCTGGACGGGCTTGCCGCCGTGCTGGGCGCCGTGGCCGGGATGAATTTGACGAATTCGTAGGGCGGACTCGCAGTCCGCCGGATGCATGCCGGCCCGCTCGCATCCGGCGGCCTATGAGGCCGCCCTACGCAAATCCCCTCAATCCGCCCTGAAGCTCTGCCCCAGCGACAGCGGCTTGTTGAGCAGGATGGTCTTGGGGTCGCGGCAGATGTAGACCAGCACCGCGATGGTGGCCAGGTAGGGCAGCATGGACAGGAACTCGGACGGCACCGCCAGCCCGAAACCCTGTCCATGGAACTGCAGCACCGTCACGCCGCCGAACAGGTAGGAGCCCAGCACCACGCCGCGCGGCTTCCACGTGGCGAACACCACCAGCGCCAGCGCGATCCAGCCGCGCCCCGCCGTCATGCCTTCGACCCACATCGGCGTCAGCGCCATCGACATGTAGGCGCCGGCCAGGCCGGCCATGGCGCCGCCGAACATCACCGCGCCGTAGCGCAGCGCGATCACGTGGAAGCCGATCGCGTGCGCGCTGTGCGGCGACTCGCCCACCGCCCGCACCAGCAGGCCCAGACGGGTGCGCGCCAGCATCCAGCCCACCGCCACCGTCAGCAGCAGCGAGGCGTAGACCATGGCGTCGAAGCGGAACAGCAGCGGCCCCACGAACGGCAGGTCCGACAGCACCGGAAAGGCCAGCTTTCGCAGCGGCGCCACGGTCTGCCCCACCAGGCCGCGCCCGATGAAGGCGGACAGGCCGACGCCGAACAGCGTCAGCGCCAGGCCGGTGGCCACCTGGTTGGTCTGCAGGGTCAGCACCAGGAAGGCGAACAGCAGCGCCATCAAGGCGCCGGCGCCCATGGCGGCGAGCAGGCCCAGGCCGCCGTTGCCGCTGGCCAGCGTGACGGAAAAGCCCATCACGGCGCCCACCAGCATCATGCCCTCCAGGCCCAGATTGAGCACGCCGGCGCGCTCGGCCACCAGTTCGCCGGTGGCGGCCAGCACCAGCGGCGTGGCCGCGCCGGCGGTGCTGGCGAGGAAGGCGATCAACAGTTCGGGATTCATGACGCGGCTCCTTGTGGCGGCACCGGCGTGGCGCGCACGCGCGGCTTGAAGCGGTAGTGGATGAACAGGTCCGCCGCCAGCAGGTAGAACAGCAGCAGGCCCTGGAACAGGCCGGTGATGGCGTTGGGCAGCTGCAGCTCGATCTGCGCGGTCTCGCCGCCGATGTAGAGCAGCGACATCAGCAGGGACGCCAGCAGCACGCCCAGCGGATGCAGCCGCCCCACGTAGGCGACGATGATGGCGGCGAAGCCGTAGCCGGGCGACACCGACGGCTGCAGCTGGCCGATCGGCCCCGCCACCTCGCCCAGGCCCGCCAGGCCGGCCAGCGCGCCGCTGATCAGGAAGGCAGCCCACACGTTGCGCCGCTCGCTGAAGCCGGCGTAGGCGGCCGCCATCGGCGCCATGCCGCTGACCCGCATGCGGTAGCCGGCGAAGGTGCGGCTGCAGAAGAACCACGCGCCCGCCACCACCGCCAACGACAGGATGAAGGCGGCGTTCACGCGCAGGCCCTCCCACAGCAGCGGCAGCAGCGCCGCGTCGTGGAACATCTTCGATTGCGGGAAGTTGAAGCCGGCCGGGTCGCGCAGCGGGCCGTGCACCAGGTAGCTCAGGAACAGGTAGGCCACGTACACCAGCATCAGGCTGACCAGGATCTCGCTGGTGTTGAAGCGGGTGCGCAACAGCGCGGGGATCGCGGCCCAGGCCATGCCGCCCAGCGCGCCGGCCAGCATCATCAGCGGCAGCAGCCAGGCCGCCTCCACGCCGTCGAAGCGCAGCGCCACCCAGCCCGCCGCGATGGCGCCCATGGTGAGCTGGCCGTCGGCGCCGATGTTGGCGACGTTGGCGCGGAAACCCAGCGCCAGCCCCACGCCGCACAGGATCAGCGGCGTGGCCTTGAGCAGCAGTTCGCCCACGCCGTACAGCGTGGTGGCCGGGCTGATGAAGTAAACGTAAAACGCGTGCAGCGGCTTCTGCCCCAGGAACCAGAACAGCAGGGAACCGGTGAGCAGCATGGCCGCCGCCGCGATCAGGGGCGAGGCGAGCATCATCGCCCGCGACGGTTCGGGACGCGCTTCAAGCCGGAACATGTTCAGCTCCTTGATGGTGGTTGGCGGCAGCGCCGGCGGCATGCTCGAAGTCTCCGCTCATCCACACGCCGATCTGGTTGACGCTGGTGTCGGCCACGCGCACCGCGCGCGACAGGCGGCCTTTGGCCAGCACGGCGATCCGGTCGCACATCATGAACAGTTCCTCGATCTCCTCGGACAGCACCAGCACCGCCACGCCCTGGTCGCGCATGTCGATGATGGCCTGGCGTATCAGCATGGCGGCGCCGATGTCGACGCCCCAGGTGGGCTGGGCCAGCACCAGCACCTTCGGCGCCAGCGCGATCTCGCGGCCGACGATGAACTTTTGCAGGTTGCCGCCCGAGAGGCTGCTGGCGGCCGACTTCTCGCCGCCGCACTTGACGTTGAAGCGCGCGATGACGCCGCGCGCGAAGTCGCGTATCGGCCCGCGCTGGATCAGGCCCCGCTTCACCATGCCGGTGGCGCCGGCCGGCATGTAGCCGGTCAGCAGCGCGTTGTCGGCCAGCGACAGCTCGGGCACGGCGCCCCGCCCCAGGCGCTCCTCGGGCACGAAGCACATGCCCAGCTCGCGCCGCTGCGCGGGATTGAGCGTGCCGGCCGCCTGGCCCAGCAACTGCAAGGCCTGCGGCGTGGACAACGGCAGTTCGCCCGATATGGCCTTCAGCAGCTCCTGCTGGCCGTTGCCGGACACGCCGGCGATGCCGACGATCTCGCCGGCGCGCAGCTGCAGGCTGACGTCCTTGAGCACCGTGCCGAAGGGGTCGATGGTGGCCAGGTTCAGCTTGTCCACCGCCATGCGCACCTCGCCCGGCTCGCGCGGCGCCAGGCGGCACACCGGCAGGTCGCGCCCTATCATCAACTCCGCCAGCGAGTGCGCGGTCTCCTCGCGCGGCACGGCGGTGCCGGACACGCGGCCGCCGCGCAGCACGGTGGCCTTGTCGCACAGGGCCTGGATCTCGTCGAGCTTGTGGCTGATGTACAGGATGCTGCAACCCTCGGCCGCCAGCCGGCGCAGCGACTCGAACAGCTTGAGCACCGCGTCCGGCGTCAGCACCGAGGTCGGCTCGTCCATGATCAGCAGGCGCGGCGACTGCAGCAGGCAGCGCACGATCTCCACGCGCTGCCGCTCGCCCACCGACATGCTGTGCACCAGCCGCTCAGGGTCCAGCGGCAGCCCGTATTCCTCGGACACCTTGCGGATGCGCGGCGCCAGTTGCGCCGGCGAGGCCTTGTCGTCCAGCGCCAGCGCGATGTTCTCGGCCACGGTGAGCGTGTCGAACAGCGCGAAGTGCTGGAACACCATGCCGATGCCCAGCTTGCGCGCGGCCGACGGCGACGCGATGCGCACCGGATCGCCCTCCCACAGGATCTCGCCGGCGTCGGGATGGGTGACGCCGTAGATGATCTTCATCAGCGTGCTCTTGCCGGCGCCGTTCTCGCCCAGCACCGCGTGTATCTCGCCCGGCATCACGGTGAGGTCCACGCCGTCGTTGGCGACCACGGAGGGGTAGATTTTGGAAATGCCCTTGAGTTTCAGGCGCGGTTCGACGTTCATTTGGATGCGACTCCTTGCCACGGTTGTATACAAACACCATCACGCAATTTGTGTGCCCGGGTTTCCAGCCCGGCGCGCGCCGGCCGCCGGAACAAGGCCTTCCCGCCTGCCCTTGTTTGGAGCGTCCCGCACCAGGAAGCGTCGCGCTTTCACCACGATTGAACATAACTGTATACAAAATTGCGTTCAGTTGCGCATTATTTCGTACACAATGTGAGCACGGTTTTTGCAAGTGTCTGTTTTCACCACAGGAGAACCAGCAGCATGAGCAAGCAGCGTCCCGACCATCCCGCACCCGCCAGGCGCAAGCCCGCCGTCCGCCCATCTTCCGCCCCGGCGGCGGTGGCCGGCGCGCCCGCGAAGCGCGGCACCACGGCGGTCGACCTGCGCATCTACCGCGCCGTGTTCAATGCCGTCATGAGCCACCGCCTGCCGCCCGGCACCCACCTGGGCGAGGCGGACTTCTGCGAGCTGTACCAGGTCAGCCGCACCACCGTGCGCAAGGCCCTGCAGCGGCTCGCGCACGACCACATCATCGAACTGCGCCCCAACCGCGGCGCGGTGATCGCCTCCCCCACGCCGGACGAGGCGCGTGAAATCTTCGCCGCGCGCCGCGCCATCGAACGCGAGATCGTGCCGCTGGCCATCGCCAACGCCACGCCCGCGTCGCTGCAGCGCATCCACGCGGCGATGGCCGAGGAAAACGCGGCGCGCCAGAGCGGCGACCGCGCCAACTGGATACGCCTGGGCGGCGAGTTCCACCTGCTGCTGGCCGAGCTGGCCGGCAACCGCGTGCTGCAGCGCTTCATGGCCGAACTGGTGTCGCGCTGCTCGCTCATCATCGCCCTGTACGAAAGCCCCGGCGCCCACATGTGCGGCAACGACGAACACGCGCGCCTGGTCACGCTGATCGAGGAAGGCGAGACCGTGGAGGCGGTCGCCCTGATCGAACACCATTTGCTGGAAATCGAATCGCGCCTGCGCCTGCGCGAGACAAGAAGAAAAGTGAAACTGGCCGAGGTGCTGGACGTGGCCTGAGTGCGGGTGCGAAGAACCTGGCACTGTCCTTGCTAAAGCCGTCTTGCAGTAAGCGCGATTGAAGTAAGCGCGATCAAACCACCACCCATCCAACCTGGAGTTGAAAAACATGTTCAAGCAGACCCTCGCCCGCGGCGCAGCCCTCGCCCTACTCGCCACCGCCGCCTGCGGCGCGCAAGCCGCCGACTGGAGCGACACGTCGATCGGCTACCGCTACGGCACCAAGTTCGCCGAGCCATTCAACCCCGTGGACATCAAGAAGAACATCTTCAACCTCACCCATGCCAGCGGCTACAAGTACGGCAGCAACTTCTTCAACGCGGACATGCTCTTCTCCGACAAGAACGATCCCTCCAGCGCTGGCGCCAGCAGCGGCGCGCACGAGGTCTATGTGCTGTACCGCCACACGCTGGACCTGGGCAAGGTGAGCGGCAAGGACATCAAGTTCGCCGGCGTGCGCGGCGTGGGCCTGACCGCCGGCTTCGACATGAACACCAAGACCGACGCCGGCTACAACTCCAAGAAGCGCATGCTGGTCGTCGGTCCCACGCTGATGGTGGACGTGCCGGGCTTCCTGAACGTGAGCCTGCTGGCCCTGTGGGAAAGCAACGCGCCGTACAACACCTTCTCCAACACCCGCACGCCGCGCTACGACTACGACGTGCATCCGATGCTGAACGCGGCGTGGGCCATTCCGTTCAACGCCGGCATCCCGCTGTCGTTCGAGGGTTTCGCCAACTTCATCGCCAGCAAGGGCAAGAACGAATTCGGCGGCGACACCGCCCGCGAGACCAATATCGACATGCAGATCATGTACGACATGAGCGGCATGGTGGGGGCCGGCAAGAACACCTTCAAGGTCGGCGTCGAGTACCAGTACTGGAAGAACAAATTCGGCAACAGCGACAAGGGCAACCCGGGCGCCACCGCGAAGACGCCGATGATACGCGCCGAATACCATTTCTAAGCATATCCGCTGACCACACCTGAGAGGACGAACACAATGAACCGCCGCAAACTGCTGACCCTTGCCACCCTGGCCGCCGTCGTCGCTGTCTCCGCCTTCAGCCCCGCCTACGCGCAGGAGCCATTGAAAGTGGGCTTCGTGTACGTGGGACCGGTGGGCGACGCCGGCTGGACCTACGCGCACGACCAGGGCCGGCTGGAGATGGAGAAGAACCTGGGCGCCAAGGTCAAGACCACCTTCGTGGAAAGCGTGCCCGAGGGCGCGGACTCCGAGCGCGTGATCCGCAAGCTGGCGGCCGACGGCAACAAGCTCATTTTCACCACCTCGTTCGGCTACATGAACCCGACCGAGAAGGTGGCGAAGGCCTTCCCCAACGTGGTGTTCCAGCACGCCACCGGCTTCAAGACCGCCAAGAACCTGGGCAATTACGAGACGCGCATATATGAAGGCGCCTACCTGCTGGGCATCATCGCGGGCAAGATGACCAAGACCAAGACGCTGGGCGTGGTGGCCTCCTTCCCCATCCCCGAGGTGATCCGCAACATCAACGCCTTCACCATGGGCGCGCAGAGCCAGAACCCCGGCATCAAGACCAAGGTGATCTGGGTGAACTCCTGGTACGACCCGGCCAAGGAACGCCAGGCCGCCGAGACCTTGATCGCGCAGGGCGCCGATGTGCTGAACCAGAACACCGATTCGCCGGCCACGCTGCAGGCGGCGCAGGAAAAAGGCGTCTACGCCTTCGGCTGGGATTCGGACATGAGCAAGTTCGCGCCCAAGGCCCACCTGACGGCGGCCACCAACAACTGGGGCGGCTACTACACCGAGACCGCCAAGGCCGTCATGGCCGGCACCTGGAAGCCGGGCGAGGTGCACGGCGGCCTGAAGGAGGACATGGTCCGCATGTCGCCGCTGAACAGCGCGGTGCCGGCGGACGCCGCCAAGGCCTTCGAGGAGAAGAAGAAAGCCATCGCGGCGGGCACCTTCCATCCCTTCCAGGGCCCGGTCAAGGACCAGTCGGGCGCGGTCAAGGTGGCGGCGGGTTCGGTCATGCCGATGAAGGACCTGCTGTCGCTGAACTACTACGTGCAGGGCGTGGAAGGCTCGATTCCGAAGTAAGCGTCGCGTCGTTCCCGCAACCGCGGGAACGACTCGGCCTTACAATGTCGCATCGACACTGCAAGGCTGGACGCGCATGGAAACCAAATGGCTGGAAGACTTCATCTCCCTGGTTGAGACCAACAACTTCAGCCGCTCCGCGGCGCTGCGCCATGTGACGCAGCCGGCGTTCTCGCGCCGCATCCAGTCGCTGGAAAACTGGCTGGGCACGGACCTGATCGACCGCACCTCCTACCCCACGCGGCTGACGCCCGCCGGCGTGGTGTTCTACGAGCAGGCGCTGGAGATGCTGGGCCAGATCAACGGGGTGCGCGAACTGCTGCGCAACAAGCGCGCCGCCGCGCAGAACAGCATCGACCTGGCGGTGCCGCATACGCTGTCGCTGACCTTCATCCCGAAATGGATCACGCGGCTGGAGACCGATTTCGCCCCCATCAACAGCCGCCTGATGGCGCTCAACGTGCACGACGCGGTGCTGCAACTGGTGGACGGCGGCTGCGACCTGCTGCTGTGCTACCACCATCCGCGCCAGCCGGTGCAGCTGGACCCGGGCCGCTACGACATGCTGGTGCTGGGCCGCGAGGCGCTGCGCGCCTACGCCCGCTGCGACAAGACCAGGACGCCCGAATTCACGCTGCCCGGCACCCGCCAGCACCCCCTGCCCTTCCTCTCCTACACCAACAACGCCTACCTGGGTCGCATGGTGGACCTGATACTGGCCGATACCAAAACTCCACTCCACCTGGAAAACCACTACGAGACCGACATGGCCGAGGGCCTGAAAATGATGGCGCTGGAGGGGCGCGGCATCGCCTTCCTCCCGGAGTCCGCCGTGACCCGCGAGCTGAAGCAAAAACAGCTGGCGCCGGCCGACGGCGGCCGCCCCGACTGGGAAATCGAGATGGAGATACGCTTGTACCGCGAACGCCCGTCGCCCTCAAAACCGGGCAAGGCCATCGTCGGCAGGCTGTGGGACTACCTGGAGTCGCTGCACAAATCGTCGGCCCGCAAGCGCCGCGTGCCGGACTCCGAGCGCTAGCATTTTCGCCAAACATCGGATACCAACTCTCAAACTATACATTTTTTGCATAATCGGATGCGCATACAGCATTGGCCCGGTTGAGCCACACGCCCCTATGATTCGCTACACCAACACAGCACCACAAGTGCAGTGTCAACGAAGAACTCAGCGAAAAAACCGGAGCGAAACCATGACCATCCAGCACGCATTGCCGTCCTACCTGAACCCAGAAGACCTCGGCCCTTGGGGCCAGTACCTGCAGCAGATCGACCGCGTCACCCCGCACCTCGGCAGCCTGTCGCGCTGGGTGGAAACCCTGAAGCGCCCGAAGCGCATCCTGACCGTGGACGTGCCCATCGAGCGCGATGACGGCTCGATCGCCCACTACGAGGGCTACCGCGTGCAGCACAATATGTCGCGCGGCCCGGGCAAGGGCGGCGTGCGCTTCCACCAGGACGTGACCCTGTCCGAAGTGATGGCCCTGTCGGCCTGGATGACGGTGAAGAACGCGGCGGTGAACGTGCCTTACGGCGGCGCCAAGGGCGGCATCCGCGTCGATCCCAAGACCCTGTCCAAGAACGAGCTGCAGCGCCTGACCCGCCGCTACACCAGCGAGATCAGCCTGATTATCGGCCCCACCAAGGACATCCCGGCGCCGGACGTGAACACCAACGAACAGGTGATGGCGTGGATGATGGACTCCTACGCCATGATCGAGGGTAACCTCTCCACCGGCGTGGTGACCGGCAAACCGATCTCGCTGGGCGGCTCGCTGGGCCGCCGCGAAGCCACCGGCCGCGGCGTGTTCGTGGTGGGCCGCGAGGCGGCCGCCAAGCGCGGCGTGGCGATCCAGGGCGCGCGGGTCGCGATCCAGGGCTTCGGCAACGTCGGCGGCGTGGCCGCCACCATGTTCGCCGAGGCGGGCGCCAAGGTCATCGCGGTGCAGGACCACACCGGCACCGTGGTGCACGCCGGCGGCCTGGATGTGGCCCAGTTGCACAAGCACGTGGCCGAAACCGGCGGCGTGAAGGGCTTCCCCGGCATCGAGCAGTTCATGGACCGCGACGCTTTCTGGGGCATCGAATCGGACATCCTGATCCCGGCCGCGCTGGAACAGCAGATCACCGCCGCCAACGCGCCGCTGATCCGCACCAAGATCATCCTGGAGGGCGCCAACGGCCCGACCACGCCGGAGGCGGACGACATCCTGACCGGGCGCGACATCCTGATCGTGCCGGACGTGCTGGCCAACGCCGGCGGCGTGACCGTGTCCTACTTCGAGTGGGTGCAGGACTTCTCCAGCTTCTTCTGGAGCGAGGACGAGATCAACGCCCGCCTGACCCGCATCATGCAGGAAGCGTTCAACGCCGTGTGGAATGTAAGCATTGACAAGAAAGTAACGCTGCGCACCGCCACCTTCATCCTGGCCTGCACGCGCGTGCTGCAAGCCCGCGAAGTGCGCGGCCTGTACCCTTGATGCAAGCGCGATCAACGCGCTGAGTAAGTGAAATCCACAGGCCGCAAGGGCCCCGCGCACGCCGATATTGTTGGTAATATAAGATATAAGCCATAACCAGTCATCACCACGCCTGCCCTGGCTTATGCTCGGGCAGGCGTTTTTCGCATCCGGAAAAGGAACTCCAGCATGAGCACTTTGGAACAGAAAGCCCTCGAATACCACAGAGCCGGCGGCGCCGGCAAGATCGCCACCGCTGTCACCAAGAGCGTGGCCACCCAGGACGACCTGGCGCTGGCCTACTCGCCCGGCGTGGCCGTGCCATGCGTGGAAATACAACGCGACCCGGCGCTGGCCTACGAATACACGGCCAAGGGCAACCTGGTGGCCGTGATCACCAACGGCACCGCCGTGCTCGGACTGGGCAACATCGGCGCGCTGGCGGGCAAGCCCGTCATGGAGGGCAAGGTGGTGCTGTTCAAGAAGTTCGCCGGCATCGACTCCTTCGACATCGAGATCGACGAGACCGATCCGGACAAGCTGGTCGAGATCATCGCCTCGCTGCACCCGACCTTCGGCGGCATCAACCTGGAAGACATCAAGGCGCCGGAATGCTTCTATATCGAGCGAAAGCTGCGCGAACGCCTGTCGATCCCGGTGTTCCATGACGACCAGCACGGCACCGCCATCGTGGTCGGCTCGGGCCTGCTGAACGCGGTGGAAATGACGGGCCGCGACATCGCCGAGATCAAGATCGTCTGCTCCGGCGCCGGCGCGGCGGCCATCGCCTGCCTGGAACTGATCCTGTCACTGGGCGCGCGCCGCGAGAACATCTTCGTCTGCGACAGCAAGGGCGTGCTGACCACCGCGCGCGAGCTGGATGGCGAGAAGAAGGCATGGGCGCGCGACACCGTCGCCACCAGGCTGTCCGAAGTGATCGAAGGCGCGGACGTGTTCCTGGGCCTGTCCGGTCCCGGCCTGCTGTCGCAGGCGGACGTTAAGAAGATGGGCAAGCAGCCCATCATCTTCGCGCTGGCCAATCCCGAGCCCGAACTGCGTCCCGAACTGGTGCGCGAAGTGGCGCCGGACGCCATCATCGCCACCGGCCGTTCGGACTACCCGAACCAGATCAACAACGCGCTGTGCTTCCCCTACCTGTTCCGCGCCGCGCTGGACTCGGGCGCCACGACCATCAACCAGGAAATGAAGATCGCCTGCGTGACGGCGCTGGCCGGCATGGCGCGCAGCGACGCGCGCTTCGGCAAGGATTACGTGGTGCCGGGCCTGCTGGACCCACGCCTGCTGAGCGGCGTGACGCCGAAGATCGCGCAAGCGGCCTTCCGCAGCGGTGTGGCGCGCAAAGACCTCGACGTCGAGGAATACGCCGCGCGCCTGGTCAAGCTGGCCGAGACGCTGATCTAGTCAAAACCGGGGACAGACCACGTTTTCGGAGAAATATTTCCCGAAAAACGTGGTCTGTCCCCGGTTTTTTGGCATGGGACGCCGAACGCGGGTCTGTCCCCACAGGCCACCTACGCGCGCTTGCGCTGCGCCACCCACTCGTTCACCACCCGCTCCAGCACCGTCAACGGCAAGGCGCCGTGCATCAGCACCTCGTTGTGGAACTGCTTGAGATCGAATTTCCCGCCCAGTTCCTCGCGCGCCTGCTCGCGCAGCGCCAGTATCTTCAGCATCCCCACCTTGTACGCCAGCGCCTGCCCCGGCGCCACGAAATAGCGCTCCACCTCCGCCGTCACATCGCCCTCGCTCATGCCGGTGTTGTCCATCATGTAGGCGATGGCCTGCTCGCGGGTCCAGTGCTTGTAGTGGATGCCCGAATCGACCACCAGCCGCGTGGCCCGCATCATCTCGTCGCGCAGGCGGCCCAGGTTGTCCAGCGGCGTCTTCTCGAATCCCAGCTCGCTGGCCAGGCGCTCGGCATACAGCGCCCAGCCCTCCTGGTAGGCCGTGAACGGAATCACCTTGCGGAAGAACGGCACGCCCTGCAACTCCTGCGCGATCTGGATCTGGAAATGGTGGCCCGGTATGCCCTCGTGGTAGGCCAGCGTGCGCATGGCGAACTTCGGCGTCTCGCCCGGCGCGCGCATATTGGCGTAGAAGATGCCGGGACGCGAGCCGTCGAACGCGCCTGGCATGTAGTAGGCGCCCGGCGCCGATTCCTGCGACGCGGCGGGCACGGCCTGCACCTGCACGCCCAGCTTGGGCCGCACTTCGAACGCCGCCCCCAGCCCCTGGTTGACCTCGTCCAGTATCGACTGGTAGTGCGCCAGCATGGCCTTCCTGCCCTCTTCCGTGTTGGCGTACTGCTGCTCCGGCCGCGCCGCCAGTTGCTGCACGCGCTTGCCTATGCTGCCCTCGGCGAGGCCTTGCTCCTTCAGGATCGCGTCCATCTCGGCGCCCACGCGGGCCACCTCGGCCAGGCCCAGCCTGTGCACCTGTTGCGGCGTCATATTGGTGGTGGTGTGCATGCGCACCGCCCAGGCGTAGTACTCGTCGCCGTCCGGAAGGCTCCAGGCGCCGTTGTTTTCGGTGGCCCGCGATTGCAGCGCCGTGAAGTGGGCGATCATGTTGCGGTAGGCCGGATAGACCCTGTCGTTGAGGGCAGCGTCGGTTTTCTCCAGCAGTTTCGCGCGTGCCGCGTCGTCCAGGTCGGCCACTTTGAGCAACTTGTCGCGCATGCTGGTGTACAACGGATTGAGTTGCGTCGGCGTGGCGACGAACTCGTTCATCTGCTTCAGCACCTTCTCCACGGTGAAGCGCGGCGGCACGATGCCCTTGCTTTCGCTGACCCGCAGCGTGGCCAGCACCTGGTCGAACTTTTGCGGGAAGCGCTGCAGGCGGGTGATGTAGTTTTCCGCCTCGCCCCTGCTTTCCACCTGGTGCACCTGCACCATGAAGTCCGGCAGCGTGCTCTGGATGCCGGCCATCTGATTCACGGGGAAGGCATGGTACTGGTATGGCTCGCCGTCCGCCTGGATCTTCATGAAGTAGCGCAGCGTGTCGTAGGACAGCTTGCCGTCGCGATCCAGGCCGGAGCGGTCGTAACTGTCCAGCGTGGCCAGGTCCTCCTTCAGGCGCGCCATCTGCCTGCTGGCGTTTTCGGGCGAGGCGTCGTCCAGCTCGCCGCTGTAGAAGTCCAGCCAGCCGGGCAGGATGCGCATGGACGACAGCATTTCCGGGCTGTCCAGCGCGAACACGGCGAACACGCGGGTGTAGAACCAGTCCAGCCGCATCGGCTTGAAGTGGGAGGTGTGGGTGATCAGCGCCACCGCCACCAGCAACAACGCCATCAGCGCCGTCAACAGCCATATCGCCACGCGTTTCATGTATGCCGCTCCAGAATACTCAAAGTGGAGAGCATTATAATTTAGACATGCAGCCTTGCGTGTCGGGTGATTACCACGCGCAGGTGCGCAGCCCGGCGAAGGCGTCGTCCCTGGCCGGCAAATGGAATTGACGGAACTTGGCCGACCCGAGCCGCGACGGCGTGGCGAACGAGGCGCCGCGCAGCACCTGGTTCGTGGCGAAATGCGGCGCTGAGTATTCCCGGTATGGCCCCGGCTCGAAGCCAGGATACGGCTCGAACGGCGTCGCCGTCCATTCCCACAAATTCCCCCAGCGGAACGCGGCGTGCCCGGAAAGCGCCGCGTACTCCCATTCGGCCTCGGTCGGCAAGCGGCGCTGCGCCCAGGCGCAATAGGCCTGCGCCTCGTACAGGCTGACATGGCGCACCGGCTCGTGCGCGGCCAGCGTGCACAGGCGCCCGAAGCGCATCGCACGCCACTGCCCCGCGTCGCGCTGCCAGTAGCGCGGCGCCACCCGCTCCTGCCGCATCAGCCAGTCGCGCCCGGAAGGGCTCCAGAACTGCGCGCGCTGATAGCCGCCGTCGGCCACGAAGTCGCCGAACTGCGCGTTGCTCACCAGCGCCGCGTCCATGCGGAACGGCGGCACGTGGCAGGGGAAGGCCTCCAGCTCGTTGTCGAACACGAAACCGCCCTCGCGCGCGCTGCCCAGCTGCAGCGTGCCGCCCGGGAAGGCGATCTCGGACGGCTGCAACCATGCCGGCTCGTCGTGCGTCAGCGCCGCCGGCGCGGACAGGCCCAGCGACTGCAGCGCCGACAGCATGGCCTCGCCCCGCATGTCCTCGTGCGCCAGCGCCAGCCGGTAGGGGTAGAGCGACGCGTCGTCCGCGTCCGCGCGGGACAGCTTGTCCAGCACGCGGTCCAGCACCTCGTGGCAATAGGTTTTCAGCGCGCCGGGGCTGGGCAGGTCCAGGTTCCAGCGCATCTGGTGCGGCACGGTGTTGGCGTCGAACCAGTCGTCGCCCTTGCTCAGCATGGAGGTGCGCAGGGCGTCGGCCGGATGGCTGGACTCGGCCTCGCGCAGCACGAACCACTCCGCGAACCAGGCGATGCGTCCCAGTTCCCACAAGGGCGGGTTCAGCGTGCGCAACTGCGGCACGCGCTGCGCCGCGTCCAGTCCCTCGGCGGCGTAGCGGTCGAACAGCGCAAGCGTATAATCCCGCGCATGCCGCAAGCCGTCAGCCAGCTGGTCCGGCCGGGCGTTGCGGAACGACGCGACCATCGCCCCCTTGTTTGAACCCGTACTTGAACTCGTATTTGAACTCATAACCCGATTGTAACCGGAACAAAATCCCATGAGCACCAACGAACCGATCAAACTCACCTCCTTCTCGCACGGCGGCGGTTGCGGCTGCAAGATAGCGCCCGGCGTGCTGTCCGAGATCCTGAAGAACTCGCACGGCTTCCCGGTGCCGAAGGAACTGCTGGTCGGCATCGAGACCGCCGACGACGCCGCCGTCTACCAGCTCAACGACGAGCAGGCGCTGATCGCCACCACAGACTTCTTCATGCCCATCGTCGACGACCCGTACGACTTCGGCCGCATCGCCGCCACCAACGCGATTTCGGACGTGTACGCGATGGGCGGCACACCCATCATGGCACTGGCCCTGGTCGGCATGCCGATCAACAAGCTGCCGCTGGAGACCATCGGCCAGATCATCAAGGGCGGCGAGGCGATCTGCGCCGAGGCCGGCATCCCGATCGCGGGCGGGCACACCATCGATTCCGTGGAGCCCATCTACGGCCTGGTGGTCATGGGCCTGGTGCACCCGTCCAAGGTGAAGCGCAACTCGGCCGCCCGGCCGGGCGACGTGCTGGTGCTGGGCAAGCCGCTGGGCGTGGGCGTGCTATCGGCCGCGCTGAAGAAGGGCGCGCTGGACGCGGACGGCTACGCCGCCATGATCGCCAACACCACCAAGTTGAACAAGCCGGGCAAGGCGCTGGCCGACATGGCCGGCGTGCACGCGATGACCGACGTGACGGGCTTCGGCCTGCTGGGCCACCTGCTGGAACTGGCGCGCGGCGCCGGGCTGGCGGCGAAACTGGAGATGGCGAAAATCCCCCTGTTGCCCGGCGTTGAAAAGCTGGCGGCGGACGGCTATTTCACCGGCGCCTCCGGCCGCAACTGGGACGCCTACGGCAAGGACGTGGACCTGGACGCGGGCATCCAGCCCGCGCAGCACGCGCTGCTGACGGACCCGCAAACCTCCGGCGGCCTGCTGGTGGCCTGCGATCCCGCCAGCGTGGACGAGGTGCTGGCGCTGTTCGCGCGCGAAGGCTTCGAGTCGGCCGCCGTCATCGGCGCCATGGCAGCCGGCGCGCCGCGCGTCGGCGTCGCGCTCTGAACGGAGGCTTGCCCATGATGACACGCACGCTCCTCGCCGCGGGCGCCGCCCTGCTCTGCTCCACTGTGGCGCAAGCCAGCCAGGACGCGTACGCGCGCGCGCAGGTCATGGTCGATGTGGGAGGACGCAAGCTCAATATGTACTGCATGGGCAGCGGCTCGCCCACCGTGATTTTCGAGGCCGGCGGCGGACGCGCGGGCTGGGACTGGGCCGCCGTGCAGCCCGAGGTGGCCAAGCGCACCCGCGCCTGCGTCTACGACCGCGCCGGCATGGGCTTCAGCGAGCCGCTCACCCGCCCCGCCACCTCCGGCAACGCGGCCAAGGACCTGAACTTCCTGCTCAAGAACGCGCGCCTGCAGCCTCCCTACGTCCTGGTCGGCAATTCCTACGGCGGCATGGTGGCGCAGCAGTACGCCTACCGCAACCGCGCCAACGTGGCGGGCCTGGTGCTGCTGGACGCGCAGCACGAGGACGCGCAGAGGCGCCTGGACGCGCTGACCGGCGGCCGCATGTCGCAGATGGACGCCGCCAATGCGGACATGGTCCGCAACTGCCTGGCGGGCGCCGAAAAAGGCTTCGAAGCCGGTTCGGAACTGGAAAAAACGTGCGCGCTGGGCGGCCGGGAGAACGCGGAGCCGAAGGTGGCCTCGGCGCAAGCGGCCATGCAGCGCAAGCCATCCTACTGGCGCGCCCACGCCTCGGAAATCGAGAATGTATACAGCGCCAGCTCCGACCAGCTGCGCGCCGCCCGCAAGCCCTTCGGCGACCTGCCGCTGGTGTCGCTGACGCGCGGCGTCAGCCCCTACCTGATCCCCGGCCAGCCGCAAAGCGACACCAACAAGGCCGTCGAGGCCGAGAACAAGGCGATGCAGGACGAGGTGACCGCCCTGTCCACGCGCGGCGTGAACCGCGTGGTGCCCGACGCGCCCCACGCCATCCACCTCGGCAAACCGGAAGCGGTGGTCGCGGCGGTGATGGAGGTGCTGGACATGCTGAAGTAACAACACAACGCCGGCGCGCCTTCGAGCGCGGTGACGGATCTCACGCGCAGCGCCGGCAAATCTTCCGCGCCGCACAAATGAGCTTGACAAGGCTCAAGCTCATCCCGTACATTTAAGCCATGTTCCCGCATCCGCACCTATCCACCTTCCTGTCGCCGGCTCCTAGCGCCCTATCGCTAGCGTCGCGCCTACTAGCACGCGCCTAAGAAGTACCTTCTTAGCACCGCGTCTCAGTCGTACCCTCGCGCCGGCCACAAGCCGCGCCAGTCTCCCAAACCAGGAAAGTTTGCACCGATGTCCACCACGGCTATTTTCACGCACCGCAGCGCCTCCGCACACGTCGTCCCCGTGCGCCCGCTGCCGCTATCGCTACCGACCGGTTGCCGGGTCTAGCGTCTCGTGGCCCACCCGGCAGCCCGCGCCACATCGAATGCGCCTACCAGGCTTTCCAAATTCAGAAGACTCAGGAGTACCCCATGATGTTGCAAAACCCAGCAGCGAAATACCGCGCCTTCCCGCCCGTCCAGTTGAAGGACCGCACCTGGCCGGACGCCGTCATCAGCCATCCGCCGATCTGGATGAGCACCGACCTGCGCGACGGCAACCAGGCGCTGATCGAGCCGATGAGCCCAGAGAAGAAGCTGCGCTTCTTCCAGAAGCTGGTTGAAATCGGCGTCAAGGAAATCGAGGTGGGCTTCCCCTCCGCTTCCCAGACCGACTTCGACTTCGTGCGCCAGCTGATCGAAGAGAAGCACATTCCGGACGACGTCACCATCATCGTGCTGACCCAGGCCCGCGAGGAACTGATACGCCGCACCGTGGCCGCCGCCGCCGGCGCCAAGCGCGCCATCGTCCACATGTACAACTCGGTGGCGCCGGTGTTCCGCAAGGTCGTGTTCAACATGTCGCGCGAGGAGATCGTCAACATCGCCACCTCCGGCACCCGCCTGGTGAAGGAACTGGTGGCCCAGCATCCGGAAACCGACTGGGGCTACGAGTACTCGCCGGAGTCCTTCTCCACCACCGAACTCGATTTCTCCAAGCAGATCTGCGACGCCGTGTCGGCCGTGTGGCAGCCCACGCCCGAGAAGCGCATGATCTTCAACCTGCCTTCGACCGTCGAGTGCAGCACCCCCAACGTCTACGCCGACCAGATCGAATGGATGTCGCGCCACCTCGAGCGCCGCGATTCGCTGATCATCAGCGTGCACCCGCACAATGACCGCGGCACCGCCGTGGCCTCCGCCGAACTGGCCGTGATGGCCGGCGCCGACCGCGTCGAGGGCTGCCTGTTCGGCAACGGCGAACGCACCGGCAACGTGGACCTGGTGACGCTCGCGCTCAACCTGTACACCCAGGGCGTGCACCCCGGCCTGGACTTCTCGGACATCGACTCCGTGCGCAAGCTGGTGGAGGAATGCAACCAGTTGCCGGTGCACCCGCGCCACCCCTACGTGGGCGACCTGGTGTTCACCGCCTTCTCCGGTTCGCACCAGGACGCGATCAAGAAGGGCTTCGCCCAGCAGCAGCCGGACGCGCAGTGGGAAATCCCCTACTTGCCGATCGACCCGCAGGACCTGGGCCGCAGCTACGACGCCGTGATCCGCGTGAACAGCCAGTCCGGCAAGGGCGGCATGGCCTACTTGCTGGAGCAGGATTACGGCCTGGTGTTGCCGCGCCGCCTGCAGATCGAGTTCAGCCGCGCGGTGCAGGCGGTGGCCGACCAGACCGGCCTGGAGATCACCTCCGGCGGCATCCACGAGATCTTCAACAGCGAATACCTGGCCCAGACCTCGCCGTACGCCTACAACGCGCACAAGCTGGTGGAAGACACCAGCAGCGACGAGACGGTGCAGATCGACATCGCCCTCACCCACCGCGGCGCCCCGATGGCGCTGCAGGGCGGCGGCAACGGCCCGATCGACGCCTTCGTCGACGCGCTCGGCCTGGACATCAAGCTGATGGACTACCACGAGCACTCGATCGGCTCCGGCGCGAACGCCAAGGCGGCCTGCTACGTCGAGCTGCGCCTGGACAACGGCCCGACGCTGTTCGGCGCCGGCATCGACAGCAACATCGTCACCGCCTCGTTCAAGGCCGTGCTGAGCGCGGTGAACCGCCAGCTCAGGAACAAGGAGACGGCGGCCTCCGGCGCCAGCACCGCGGAGGCTTGATCCTCCCTCCCTCTTTGGAGGGAGATTGATAAAACTCAGCAACATGAGGGCGCCCACGAGGCGCCCTCTTGCTATACTCGATCGTGCACTGCACCAATTGGGAGATGGCAATGAAACTGTCGAACCTGAATATTGGCACCCGTCTGGGCCTGGGTTTTGGCATCGTCCTGCTGCTCATGGCGGCGCTGATAGGCGTGGGCCTGCAGCGGCTCGCCAGCATCGGTTCGTTGAGCGCCACCATGGTGGACAAGGACTGGGCGAAGGCCGACGCCGCCGCCATCATCTCCGCCACCACGCGCGCCAACTCGGCGCTGGTGCTGGAACTGTTCATCACCACCGACAAGGCGGCCGAGGCGGAGATCCACCGCCAGATCGACGCCAACAAGAAAACCATCGGCGACGCGCTGGAGCGGCTGGACAAGCTGGTCTACCTCCCCGAGGGCAAGGCCATGCTGGCCGCGATCCGCGCGCAGCGCGCGCTGTACGTGGCGTCGTTCGGCAAGGTGGGCAAGCTGGTTGCCGAGGGCGGCCGGGAAGAGGCGGCGCGGCTGATGCGCGCCGAAACGCTGCCGACGCTGGCCGGCCTGCAGGCCGCCGTCAAGGAATTGTCGGACCTGCAGCGCGCCATCGTCGGCCAGCACGGAGAGGAAGTGAAAAGCGACATTGCGCTGGCGCGCAACATGATGGCCACGCTGGGCGCGGTCGCGCTGCTGCTAGGCGTGGCCTTCGCGTGGTGGGTCACCAAATCCATCACCTCCCCCATCGCCTATGCGCTGCGCGTGGCGCGCGCCGTCGCAGCGGGCGACCTTACCACCCAGATCAAGTCCGAGACGCGCTGCGAGGCCGGCCAGTTGCTGCATGCCTTGAAGGACATGAACGACAGCCTGGCCCGCATCGTCGGCCAGGTGCGGCACGGCACCGGCGAGATCGCCAGCGCCTCGGGACAGATCGCCAGCGGCAATATGGATTTGTCCTCGCGCACCGAGGCGCAGGCCAGCGCGCTGGAGCAGACCGCGTCGTCGATGACGGAGCTGACCTCCACGGTGCGCAACAACAGCGACAACGCGCGGCAGGCCAACCAGCTGGCGCAGTCCGCGTCGGCGGTGGCGCAGCGCGGGGGCGAGGTGGTGGCGCAGGTGGTCGACACCATGGGCTCCATCAACGATTCCTCGCGCAAGATCGTCGACATCATCGCGGTGATCGACGGCATTGCCTTCCAGACCAACATCCTGGCCCTGAACGCGGCGGTGGAGGCCGCGCGCGCCGGCGAACAGGGGCGCGGCTTCGCGGTGGTGGCATCCGAGGTGCGCAACCTGGCGCAGCGTTCGGCCAGCGCCGCCAGGGAGATCAAGACCCTGATCGCGGATTCGGTGGACAAGGTGGACGCCGGCGCGAAGCTGGTCGAGCAGGCCGGCAGCACGATGGGCGAGGTGGTCGCCAGCGTCAAGCGCGTGAGCGACATCGTGGCCGAGATCACGCTGGCCAACCACGAGCAGTCCGACGGCATAGAGCAGATCAACGTCGCCATCACGCAGATGGACAATGTGACGCAGCAGAACGCCGCCCTGGTGGAGCAGGCCGCGGCGGCCGCGGCGGCGATGCAGGACCAGGCCGGCGCGCTGGAACAGGTGGTGCAACAGTTCAGGATAGGCGGCGAGCACGCGCCGCGCGCCCTGGCGCGCCTGGCCCGCGGCGCCTAAACCGGGGACAGACCTTACGCGCCACAAGTCCCGCCAATGGCATGGGACGCGGAACGCGGGTCTGTCCCCTCGGCACGCGCCGCCGAATCAGCGCGCCAGCCGGATCCCGGTGAACTGCCAGCGCGCGCCGGCCGGGAAGAAGTTGCGGTAGCTGGCCCGCGCGTGCCCGGCCGGCGTCGCGCTCGACGATCCCCGCAGCACATACTGGTTCAACATGAACTTGCCGTTGTACTCGCCCAGCGCGCCGGGCGCGGTGCGGTATCCCGGATACGGGGCGTAGCTGCTGCTGGTCCATTGCCAGCACGCGCCGTGCAGCTCCCGCAAGGCGCCGCCCTCGCGCTGCGCCGCGTACTCCCATTCCGCCTCGGTGGGCAGGCGCGCGCCCAGCCAGTGCGCGTAGGCGTCCGCCTCGAACAGCGACAGGTGCGCGGCCGGCGCGTTCGGGTCCAGCGGCAGCCGCCCGTGCAGCGTGAATTCGGTCCACGCGCCGTCCTCCACGCGCCGCCAGTACATCGGCATCTCCAGGCCCTGGTTGCAGACCCAGTCCCAACCCTCGGCCAGCCACAGCGACGGATCGCGGTAACCGCCGGCCTCGATGAAGGCCAGGTATTCGCCATTGCTCACCAGCCGCGAGGCCAGCGAGAACGGCGCCACGTACTGGCGGTGGCGCGGCAGTTCATTGTCGAAGCAGAAGCCGTCGCCGTCGTAGCCGATGTCGGCCAGGCCGCCGTCGAACGCCACCCATTCCAGCGGCGCGGCCGGCGCGGGCGCCGGGCCGGCGTCCGTCGTGTACTCGGGCTGCAGCAGGTTCTGCGCCAGCAGGTGCTTCACGTCCGTCAGCATCAGTTCCTGGTGCTGCTGCTCGTGCTCCAGCCCCAGCGTGGCCAGCGTCTCGAGCTGCGCGCGCGCGGACGTGTCCAGGCCCGCCGCGAACAGCCGCGCGATGCGCGCGTCCACGTCGGCGCGGTAGGCGCGCACCTGCGCCATCGCGGGGCGCGTCAGCAGGCCCCGCCGCGGGCGCGGATGCTTTTCGCCGATGCCGTTGTAATAGGAATTGAACAGGATGCGGAAGGCCGGATGGAAGGGCTGGAAGCCCTGCTCCATGCGCTCCAGGATGAAGGTCTCGAAGAACCACGTGGTGTGCGCCAGGTGCCATTTGATGGGGCTCGCGTCCGGCATCGACTGCGCGCCGCAGTCCTCGTCCGACAGCGGCGCGGCCAGCGCCAGCGAGCGCTGGCGCACCGCGTGGTAGCGGGCGATCCACCACGCCGGGTCGTTCATGTGCATAAGGCGATCCTCACAGCGTGATCCTCACGGCGCGCTCCTCAAACGCCCATGGCCCGCGCGTGGAACACGGCGAACCATTCGGCGTCGTCGGTCCAGTTGTGGGTGGCGGCGAAGCCGGCCTCCTGCAACAGGTCGATGAAGCCGCGGCGGGTGTACTTGTAGCTGTCCTCGGTGTGGATGCGCTCGCCGCGCGCGAAATGGCGCTCGACCCGGCGCTCGTGGTGGCGCTCGCCCTCCGGCCACGTCACCACCAGCGCCTCGCGCGCCTCCAGGTGCATCTCCACGCGGCTTTCCTCGGCGTTGAAGAAGGCGCGGTGCTGCCACTGGCTGACCTCGAAGTCCGAGCCGATCAGGTGATTGAGGTGGCGCAGCATGTTCAGGTTGAAGGCCGCCGTCACGCCGATGGCGTCGTCGTAGGCGGCGTCGAGCACGGCGCCGTCCTTGATCAGGTCCACGCCGATCAAGAGGCCGCCGTCGCCCTGCTCGTTCGCGCGCAGGCGGCGCAGGAAGGCGATGGCCTCGTGCGGCGCGAAATTGCCGATCGACGAGCCGGGATAGAAGAACACGCGGCGCTCGGCGCGCACGCTGGAGGGCAGCTCGAAGCTGCTGGAAAAGTCCAGGCCCAGCGCCGTCATTTCGATCTCCGGGAAGCGCTGGCGCAGGCGCAGCACGGCCTCGTTGAGGAAGTCGCGCGAGATGTCGACCGGCACGTATTGGCCCGGGCGCAACAGCGGGAACAGGCTGGCGGCCTTGGCGCAGTTGCCCGCGCCCAGGTCGATCAGGGTGGCGCCGGTGCCCACCGCGTGGGCGATGCCGGCGCCGTGGCGTTCGAAGATGGCGGCCTCGGTCCGGGTGGGGTAGTATTCGGGCAATTCGCAGATGGCTTCGAACAGCTTGGAGCCGAGACCGTCGTACAGGTACTTGGGCGAGGTGGCGGCGCGCGGCGCCAGCAATCCCGCGCTGATTTCGGCGATGGCGGCGTGGCTGCCGTGGGGGGTGTTGACGGGCCGGCTGCTAAGCTCTGGCGAAATCACGTGGATCGCCGCGGTACGGGACATAGGCATAGATGTGCTCAGTCTGTGTGCTTGTTGTCGGGCACCGGCAGCTTCGGCCGATGGCGGTTTTGCTATGATAGCGGATTATTAAAACTTCGTTGCCACGGTCGGTTCAGCCGTGTGCGTCCACCTTCGTCGTTTCATCCATGCATTCCTTACAAGAAAAGACCACACCATGAAAATCTCCGCCCCGCTCTCCGTCAAAACCCTGCTGGCCGCCGGCCTGCTGTTCGCCGCCGGCCACGCCGCCGCCCAGCAGGTGCTGCGCGTGTCCGCCATCCCCGACGAGGCGCCGACCGAACTGCAGCGCAAGTTCAAGCCGCTGGGCGAGTACCTGGAGAAGAAGCTGAACATGAAGGTCGAGTTCACGCCGGTGACCGACTACGCCGCCTCCGTCGAGGGCCTGGTGGGCAACAAGCTGGACATGGTCTGGTTCGGCGGCTTCACCTTCGTGCAGGCCAACCACCGCAGCAAGGGCCAGGTGGTGCCGCTGGTGCAGCGCGCCGAGGACGAGAAGTTCCGCTCGGTGTTCATCACCACCAGCAAGGACATCAACAAGCTGGACGACCTGAAGGGCAAGACGCTGAGCTTCGGGTCCGAGTCCTCCACCTCCGGCCATCTGATGCCGCGCTCCTTCCTGCTGGCCGCCAAGATCAATCCGGACACCGACCTGAAACGCATCGCCTTCTCCGGCGCGCACGACGCCACCGTGGCGGCGGTGTCCGGCGGCAAGGTGGACGCGGGCGCGCTGAACATCTCCGTGTGGGAAAAACTGGTGGGCGAGAAGAAGGTCGACACCGGCGCCGTGCGCGTGTTCCACACCACCCCCGGCTACTACGATTACAACTGGACCGTGCGCGCCGACATGCCGGCCGAAACCAAGAAGAAGATCACCGAGGCCTTCCTGGCGCTGGACATCAAGAACCCGCAGGACAAGGTGATCCTGGACCTGCAGCGCGCGTCGAAATTCATCCCCACCAAGGCCGAGAACTACACCTCGATCGAAGCGGCGGCGCGCAACGCGGGCCTGCTGAAGTAAGCGCCCATGCCCGACCTGCTTTATCAGTTGCGCGGCCTGACCGTGCGGCACCTCGCCGCCGGCCGCGCGCCCGCGCTGCAGGACATCAGCCTGGACATCGCCGCCGGCGAGCAGCTGGCCCTGATCGGCCCCTCCGGCGCCGGCAAGACCACGCTGCTGGCCACCCTGGCCTGCGCGCACCGGCCGGCCGAGGGCGGCTTCCAGGCCTTCGGCGCCGATCCCTGGGCGCTGGACAACGGCGCCCGCCACCGCCTGCGCGCGCGCCTGTTCCTGGCGCCACAGACCCCGCCCCTGCCGCCGCGCCAGCGCGTGGTGACGGCGGTGCTGGCCGCGCGCCTGCCGCAATGGAGCTTGTGGCGCGCGCTGGTGTCGCTGGTGAAGCCGGTCGATCCGGAGGCGGCCTACCGCGCGCTGTCCCGCTTCAACCTGGGCGACAAGCTGTATAGCCGCGTGGACCGCCTGTCCGGCGGCGAGCGCCAGCGCTGTGGCCTGGCGCGGCTGATGCTGTCCGGCGCGCAGGCGCTGCTGGTGGACGAGCCGCTGTCCGCGCTCGACCCGGCGCTGTCGCAACTGACGCTGGCCACCCTGCAGCAGGAGGCCTCCGAGCGGGGCGCCGCGCTGGTGTGCAGCCTGCACCAGGTGGACCTGGCGCTGGCCCACTTCAAGCGCATCGTCGCGCTCAAGCACGGCCGCCTGGTGTTCGACCTGCCGCGCGACCAGGTCACGCCGGCCATGATCGCCGAACTCTATATGGGCGAACAGCCGCCCGCCAACGCGCCCCTGGCGGACCAGGAACCGGAGCCCGCGAAGCTGGCGACCGGCGGCTGCCTGTGAGCATGCGCACAGTCCCCGCCGTCCCCTACGATGAACGCCACCCCGATCCCGCCTGGCGCGGCCGGGTGACGACGACCGTGCTCGCCCTCGTCGTGCTGTGGCCGATGGTGGTGGCGAGCGAATTCAAGCCCTTCCAGCTGCTGGACTGGCAAAGCCTGGCGGCCACCGGCCGCTTCCTGGCCGCCTTCGTGCCGCCCGCGCACTCGCCCGAATTCCTCGACATGCTGCTGCGCGAGACGTGGCAGACCGTGGCAATCGCCACCGCCGGCCTCACGCTGGCCCTGCTGGGCGCCATCCCCGCCACGCTGCTGGTGACCGAGCGCCTGTCCATCTCCCGCCTGGGCACGGGCCGCATGGCCCTGCCCTCGCGCCTGCTGCGCCAGGCGGTGCGCTGGCTGCTGGTGCTGCTGCGCAGCGTGCCGGAGCTGGTGTGGGCGCTGCTGTTCGTGCGCATCGTCGGCCTCGGGCCGACGGCCGGCGTGCTGGCCATCGCCCTCACCTACTGCGGCATGCTGGGCAAGGTGTACGCCGAGATCCTGGAATCGTCCGAGTCGCACGCCAGCCAGGCGATATTGAACAACGGCGGCGGCAGGCTGGCCGCGCTGCTGTATGGCGCGCTGCCGGAGGCCGCCTCCGAACTGGTGTCCTACACGGTCTACCGCTGGGAATGCGCGATCCGCGGCTCGGTGGTGATGGGCTTTGTGGGCGCCGGCGGCCTGGGGCAGCGCATGGACGAATCGATGAAGATGATGTCCGGCGGCGAGGTGTCGTCCATGCTGCTGGTGTTCGTGCTGCTGGTGGCGGCCGCCGACGTGGTGTCGAAGTGGCTGCGCGGGAGGCTGGGATGAACCGGGCCGCGACGAAGGCCATGCCCGCCCCGCCGCCGCGCTCCTGGTCCGGCTGGCTGATGGCGCTGGCCCTGGCCGCGCTGGTGGCGGCCAGTTTCGCCACCCTGCCCCTGAAATGGCGCGACTTCGCCAGCGCCGACGCGGTGCGCAGCATGGCCGAATTCCTGGGCGGCTTCGCGCCGCCCGAACTGGGAACGAACTTCCTGCTCAAGACCGCCAACGCCACCCTGGAAACGCTGGCCATGTCCGCCTTGGGCACGCTGCTGGCGGTGGCCGCCGGCCTGGCGCTGGCCCTGCCGGGCGCGGGCCGCTTCGGCCGTCCCGCGCGCGCGCTGGTGCGGGTGGCGCTGAACGTGCTACGCTCCGTGCCGGAACTGGTGTGGGCCTCCATCCTGATGATCGCCGCCGGCCTGGGCCCGTTCGCCGGCACCATGGCGCTGGCGGTGCACACGGCCGGCGTCCTGGGAAGGCTGTTCGCGGACGCGCTGGAAAACGCCGCCCCGCATCCCGAGCAAAGCCTGCGGGCGAACGGCGCGGCGCCGATGGCGGCCTTCTTCTACGCCACGCTGCCGCAAACCCTGCCGCAGATGCTGTCGTACACGCTGTACCGCTGGGAAAACAACATCCGCGCCGCCGCCATCCTCGGCGTGGTGGGCGCGGGCGGCCTGGGACAGATGCTCAAATACCATCTGTCGCTGTTCCAGATGGAGGCCGCGGCCACCGTCATCGTCGCCATGCTGCTGCTGGTGGCGCTGGTGGACGCCGTCAGCTTCGCCACCCGCCGCGCCCTGACCCGATAGACCAACAAGCAAGGCAACCATGCTCGAACTACGCAAGCTGTCCAAAACCTACGGCGGCCAGCAGGTGCTGGCCGGCCTGGACTGGGTGTTCAAGCCCGGCGAATTCGTCGCCATCATGGGCGAATCGGGGGTCGGCAAGTCCACGCTGCTGAACCTGATCGCGGGGCTGGACCGGCCCGATCCCACGCCGCACGCCCCCATCGTGCTCGATGGCGTGGCCATGTCCGCGCTGGACGACGACGCCGCCACCAGGCTGCGGCGCGAGAAAATGGGCTTCGTGTTCCAGGCCTTCCACGTGCTGCCGCACCTGACGCTGGAACAGAACGTGGCGCTGCCGCTGCTCCTGAACCGCATGGCGCTGCACCGCGCGCGGGAGATGCTGGCCGCGGTGGGCCTGGGGGGACGGGGCGGCGACTACCCGCACCAGTTGTCAGGCGGCGAGATGCAGCGCGTGGCCATCGCCCGCGCCCTGGTGCACAAGCCCGCCCTGGTGCTGGCCGACGAACCCACCGGCAATCTCGATCCGGACACCGCGCACGGCATCCTGATGTTGCTGCGCAACGAAATAAAGGCGAGCGGCGCCTGCACAATTATGGTCACGCACTCTCATGCCGCGGCGGAAATGGCCGATAACACCCTTGTACTGACAAGGTCGGGACTACATATTGGCCAGGGCGTCAACCGGTTCGCGCAAGAAAACGCATAATTTTTTTGTCAAAGCCTACCATTTATTTTAAGTTGCAGTATCATACATATAACTTGCTTGGTTATTAATAGATGAGTTGAATCCGCCAATGTTGACGCCTTTGCTTTTGGCGGCGAAACACAAGCCAGGAGACGCCAGCCTATCCACGTTTTTTGACTAAGGAGGAAAACATGAGCGTGCGGCAAAAGAAACTGGAACTGATTGAAGCGATGAATCGAGCCAGAGCTTTAGAGCCTTCCAGCTTCGTACCCAACAAGTTGCTCGATACGCTGATAGAAAAAATGCACTTGAAGAACGACGCGGAACTGTGTCGTGTGCTGGAGGTCCAACCTCCCATTATCAGCAAAATACGCCACCGGAAATTGGCTGTAGGTGCCACCATCCTGTTGCGCATGCACGAAAAATCGGAACTCAGTATCCGGGAACTGAAAGACCTGTCGACTGCCTCCATGCACTGAATGGCATGACCGTTCATGCAATGCCAGGCGCCGGCATCGCAGTCCACCGGCGCCATTAACAGCCCAACCCCCGCTGTTATCCCCTCACGCCCCATCCCCCGTTTTCTTTCCATCCGTCTTCGCCGGCTCGAGCCGCGCGCGCAGGCGTTGCAGCGCATGGACGAATCCGTCCGGACGATCGAACGCGCGCGCCAGCACCAGCGCGCCCTGGATGCCGCCCACCACCTCCTCCGCCAGCGCGGCGGCCGCGTCGCCGTTGTGCCCCAGGCGCACCAGCGCGCCGGCCAGCGCGTCTATCCACGCGCCGAAGTAATCGCGCACGCGCTCGGCGTAGCGGTCGCGCTCATTGCCCAGCGCGAACACGCCCACCAGGCACACCTTGCGGCCGGAAAGGAAGTAGCGCCGCACCTCGTCGAACATGCCGTCCACGCCGGCCACCGGGTCCGCGCCTTCGCGCAGCGGCTCGAACACGTGCACGCGGAACCAGTCGTCGATTTCCGCCAGCACGGCTTCCGCCATCTCCTCCTTCCCTCCGGGGAAGAAGTTGTAGATGCTGCCCTTGCCTAGTTTCGTGCCTTCGCTGATGCGGGCCAGGCTGGCCCCCTCGAAGCCGTACACGCGGAAGACCTCGGCCAGCATGGGCACCACGTCCCTCCGTTCGGCGATGGTGCGCGCCATCCCGGCTCCCCTCAGAAACCCAGCGCGGTCAGGCCGGGGTGGTCGTCCGGACGCGGACCGCTGGCGTCCCAAAGCAGTTTGCGCTCGCTTTCCCGTATCGGCGTCTCATTGATGCTGGCGTGGCGGTGGTGCATCAGGCCGTGTTCGTCGAATTCCCAGTTCTCGTTGCCGTAGGCGCGGTACCACTGGCCGGAATCGTCGTGGTATTCGTAGGCGAAGCGCACGGCGATGCGCGCGCCGTCGAAGGCCCACAACTCCTTGACCAGGCGGTAATCGAGTTCGCGCGTCCACTTGCGTTTCAGCAGCGCGACGATGGCTTCGCGCCCCTGGACGAACTCGCCCCGGTTGCGCCACCAGCTGTCCTCGGTGTAGGCCAGCGAGACCTTCTCGGGGTCGCGGGTGTTCCAGCCGTTTTCGGCCAGGCGTATTTTCTGGATCGCGCTCTCGCGGGTGAACGGCGGCAGCGGCGGGCGGGCGGAGGCTTGCGGCATGATGGACCTTTCAAATGTACCGATCGGAACACAATGTACCGATCAGTACAAATACTATAGTCCCGCCCGGCGCCGGGCGCAAGGATTTTTTCCTACTGGCCGTCGACGCCGTAGTGGCGCGCGTAGCGGGCGTCCAGGTTCGCCAGCGGCATCAGCAGGAACAGGTCGGCGCTTTCGAAATCGGGATCCCAGGCCGGTTCGCCGCAGATCCAGGCGCCGGAGCGCATATAGCCTTTCAGCAGCGGCGGCACTTGCATGGTCTGCGCGGGCTCGAGTTTGGTGTAGGGGAATGGCAGGTGCGGGGTGACGCGGTATTCCACCGGCGCCATGTGCTTGACCGACAGCGCGTTGTAGACCGCCACGGCGTTGTGGCCGCCGTCCGCCAGGCTGATGCTGGCGCAGCCGGCCAGGAAGTCGCAGCGCTCGCGGCGCATGTATTCGGCCAGGCCGGACCATAGCAGCAGGATCACCGCGCCGCCGCGGTAATCCGGGTGGATGCAGGCGCGGCCCGCCTCCACGATACGGTTGCGCACGTTGTTCAGGCGGCTCAGGTCGAATTCGTTCTCGGAGTAGACGCGGCCCAGCTTGTGGGCGCGCGCGGCGCTCAGCAGGCGGTAGGTGCCCACCACTTTCAGGGTGTTGGAATCGCGCACGATCAGGTGATCGCAGTGCTCGTCGAATTCGTCGCTGTCCAGGCCATCGTCGCTGGCCAGCGCCGTCAGTCCCATCGTCTCGATAAACACCTTGTAGCGCAGGCGCTGGACTTCGCGCAACTCCTCCGGGGTGCTGGCCATGCTGAGCACCAGCTTGCCGGAGGATGCGCGGACGTCTGCCTGTATCAGATGCTGTTGCATGCTTTATCCTTGTGAGTTGAGACAAGGCAAGCGTAGCGTCCGATTACTTCAAGAAAATGACACCGGGATGTCAGTTTTATTACATTAGCTTTTCTTCGGGCGGCCCGTTTTCAGTTGCGGCAGCGAGGCCAGCACGCCTTTCAGGGTCGGCATGTCGACCTTGCTGATCAGGGCGACGCCCACGCGCAGCAGTTCGCTTTTCTTGATTTCAAAGCCGGCTTTCAGCGCGGCTTTTTTCACCAGGCCCAGCACCGCGTATTCGGCTTCCGGCATCGTGAAGCTGTCGCGCACCAGTTTTTCCTTGCGCGCCTTGTCCTTCGACAGGGCGTCAGGCTTGGCGGCGCGCGCCTTGGCCGGGGCCTTGGCTTCGGCCTTGGGCGCGGATGGCTTCACGGCCGCCTTGGCGGTGGTCTTTGCGGCGGGTTTTGGCGCGGCGGCTTTAGAGGCGGCTTTAGGGGCGGCGCTCGTGACGGTCTTCGTTACGGCCTTGGCGGCGGCTTTAGGGTTGGCCTTGGCGTCGGATTTGACGGCCTTGGATGCCTTCGGCGCGGCTTTGCCAGCCTTGGCGGCGGCCTTGGTATCGGCCTTGGCGCTGGCTTTGTCCGCGGCCTTGCCGGCGGCTTTGCCCGCGGTTTTGTCAGCCGCGCCGGTGGTGGATTTCGCGGCGGCTTTCGCGGCCGGTTTGGCGGCGGCGCTCACCGGTGCCTTGGCTTCGGCTTTGACGGCGGCTTTGCCCGCGACGGCTTTCGGGGCGGCCTTGGCCGCTGGCTTGGCATCGGCGGCGGCGGGAGCGGCGGCGCTGTCAGCAGCCTTGGCCGCCTTGGCGGCGGGGGCGGCATCCGCGGTCTTCGCGGCGGGCGCCGCCTTCGCCTTCGCCGCCCCCTTGACGGACGAGCGCGAAGCCGGCTTCACCGCGGCGGTCTTCTCCGCTGGCGCTTCGGGCGCGGCCTTGGCGACGGCTGGCTTGGTGTCGGTTTCAGCGGTGCTGGATGGGGCGGTGGCGCCGTTGGCGGATCCTGGTTTGTTCATGTGAACTCCTGATTATTGAATAATATAAACAGTATATACTATTCTTCGCCATCGCCAAACTCGCGTGCGATTTCGGCGAAACGCCCTTCTATCTCCAGGAACGCGTCCAGGATATCGGGATCGAAATGGGTGCCCCGCCCGTCACGCATGACGGCCAGCGCGTCGGCGTGGCTGAAGGGCGGCTTGTAGACGCGCCTGGAGATCAGCGCGTCATACACGTCGGCCACCGCCATCAGGCGCGCCGACAGCGGAATCGCGTCGCCGGCCAGCTGGTCCGGATAGCCGCTGCCGTCCCACTTCTCCTGGTGCGAATGGGCGATCTCGCGCGCGTAGGTGAGGAAGCCGTTGCTGCCGCCTATGTATTCCTCCACCTGCCGTATGGTGTCCCGGCCGTACACGGCGTGGCGCTTCATCACCTCGAATTCGCTCGCGTCCAGCTTGCCCGGCTTGTGCAGGATGCTGTCCGGGATGCCGACCTTGCCGATGTCGTGCAACGGCGCGGACTTGTACAGCAGCGTGATGTTCTCGTCCGTCAGTTCGGCCGCGAAGCGCGGGTGGTTCTGCAACCGCCTGGCCAGCGCCGCCACGTAGTTCTGCGTGCGGCGGATATGGTTGCCCGTCTCGTGGTCGCGCGTCTCGGCCATGGTGGCCATGGCCATGATGGTGGCGTCCTGCATCAGCGACAGCTGGCCGGTGCGCTCCCGCACCAGCGTCTCCAGGCCACGGTTCTCGGCCCTCAGCGCCTGGCGCGCGTCCTTCAGCTGCAAGTGCGTGGCCACGCGCGCGAACAGGATGGGCGGGCTGATGGGCTTGGTCAGGTAATCGACCGCGCCGGCGCGCAAGCCCATGGCCTCGTCCTCCGGCTGGCTCTTGGCGGTCAGGAAGATCACCGGCACCTCGCTGGTGCGCGGGTCGCGCTTGAGCTGGCGGCAGGTTTCGTAGCCGTCCAGGCCGGGCATCATCACGTCCAGCAGGATCAGGTCCACCTCCGAGCTGCCGACGATCTGCAGCGCGGTGGCGCCGTTGGTGGCCACCTTGGTCTGGTACTTCTCCTTCAGGAGGCTGGACAGCAGCGTGATGTTGTCCGGCGTGTCGTCGACGATCAGGATGGTGGGGCGGGCTTGTGTCTTGGCTTTCATACGGGGTCCAGTTCCTGTGCGGCGGCGGCCAGCATGGCGCGGGCCGCCTCGAATTCATATTGCGCCATGTGGGCGGCCAGGCGCTCGAGCGCGGCCGGCGCCAGCAGCGTGGCGAGCGCGGTGCGCGCGCCGTCGAAATAGTCGTTGCTGTCGCCGCTGAAATCGGCGAGCAGCGATTGTAGCCGGGCCAGCGCCTCCGCGGGGGTGGCGTTGGCCGCCGCGTCCGCGCCCGTCTCGGCGGCGTGGCGGCCGGCGCCGGGCACGCGGGCGGTGAGGAAGTAGTCGTCGAGCCCCGCCATGGTCTCGTCCAGCGCCGTCTCCAGCGCCGCCAGCAGCGGCGGCCAGCCGGCGGCCAGCGGGGGCGTCGCGGCGGCCCGCGCCAGCGCCGCCTCCAGTTCGTGGGCGGCCTGCTCGACGGCGGTGGCGCCGATGTTGCCGGCCACGCCGCGCAGCGTGTGGGCGCGCATGCCGGCCGGCCCGGCCGGCGCGCCGCCGTCCATCCGCTCCAGCTCCGCGCGCAGTTCCGCGGCGGCGGCGCGCTGGGTCTGGCGGAAGCGGTCCAGTAACTGCAGGTACAGCGGCGCGTTGCCGGCCACGTGGCGCAGGCCGCGCATGGCGTCCAGGCCCGCCACTTGCGGCAACTCGGGGCCGCGGCGCGCCTCCAGCACCGCCGGCGGCGTGGGCGGCAGCACCGGCGCCGGCGGCAGCCGGGTCTGGCCCAGCCAGCGCGACAGCACGGCGTACAGCCGCTCCGGGTCGATCGGCTTGGTGATGTAGTCCTGCATGCCCTCGGCCAGGCAGCGCTCGCGGATGTCGGCCAGCGCGTGCGCCGTCATGGCGATCACGGGCAGCGCGTCGAAGCGCGGATCCCGGCGCAGCAGGCGGGTGGCCTCGTGGCCGTCCAGCCGCGGCATCTCCAGGTCCATCAGCACCAGGCCGTAGGCGCCCGGCCCCTTCTCCTGCAGGCGGGCCAGCGCCTGCTGCCCGTTGCCGGCGATGTCCACGCAGATGCCCAGCGTGGCCATCAGCTCCGCCGCGATCTCCTGGTTGAGCGGATGGTCCTCGACCAGCAGCACGCTGGCCGCGTAGTGCTGGCCCGGCACGTCCTCGCGCGGCTGCGCGGCAAGCTCCCGCGCTTGCGCGCGCGGCGCCACCAGCGCCACCAGCGTGTCCACCAGCGCCGACTGGGCGATGGGCTTGAACAGGAAGCCGATCACGCCCGCCGCCTCGGCGTCGCGTTGCACCTCCTCGCGGCCGAAGGCGGTCAGCAGCACCGTGCCGGGGCGCGCGCGCAGCGTCTCGCTGGTCCGCAGCCGGCGCGCCAGCGCGATGCCGTCCATGCCCGGCATCTGCCAGTCGCTCAGCACCAGCCGGTAAGGGTCGCCCGCCGCGTCGGCCTCCTCGATGGCCGTCAGCGCCCGCGCGCCGTCGGTGGCGGTGTCGGCCCGCACCGGCAACTGGCCCATGGCCTCGGCCAGGATCGCCAGCGCGGCCGGGCTGTCGTCCACCAGCAGCACGCGCGCGCCGTCCAGCGCGGCCGGCGCCACCGGCACCCGGTCCGGCTGGCCGGAGAGGGCGAATTCCAGGTCGAATTCGAAGGTCGAGCCGCGGTCGGGGACGCTCTCCACCCGTATCAGGCCGCCCATCAGCCGCACCAGCTGCTGCGAGATCGACAGGCCCAGGCCCGTGCCGCCGTACTGGCGCGTGGTGGAGCCGTTGGCCTGGCTGAAGGCGCGGAACAGCTTGGCCATCTGCTCTTGCGTCATGCCGATGCCGGTGTCGCGCACGGCGAAGCGCAGCGCGACCTTGCCGGGGGCGCGGTCCGGCAGGCGCGCGCAGGAAAGCTCCAGCTCGCCGCCGGGCGTGAACTTGACGGCGTTGTTGACCAGGTTGATCAGCACCTGCCCCAGCCGCAGCGGATCGCCCACCAGGTGGCGCGGTATCGCCGGCGGCACGTTGAACAGGTATTCGAGCTGCTTGTCGGCGGCGCGCTGGCCGGTCACGCTGGCCACGTTGGCCAGCACGTCGTCCAGGAAGAACGGCACTTCCTCCACGTCCAGCCGCCCCGCCTCGATCTTCGAGAAATCCAGGATGTCGTTGATGATGCCCAGCAGCGACAGCGCGGCGCGGTGGATCTTGCTCACGTAGTCGTGCTGCTTGGCCGTCAGCTCGGTGCGCAGCGCCAGGTAGGCCATGCCGATGACGGCGCTCATCGGCGTGCGGATCTCGTGGCTCATATTGGCCAGGAACTCGGACTTGGCGACGTTGGCCGCCTCCGCCATCACGTTGGCCTGCACCAGCTTCTGTTCGCGCTCGCGGCGCTCGCTGATGTCGCGGATGAAGCCGCAAAATTCAAAGCTCTCCTCCCCCTCCAGCTTGATGCGGGTGATCGCCAGGTCGATCGGGAACTCGTGGCCGTCGCGGTGCAGCGCGTGCAGCTCCACGCGCCGGTCCAGCACCGAGCCGTGGCCGCTGGCGATGTAGCGCCGCATGCCCTCGCGGTGCGCGTCCCGGTAGCGCGGCGGGATGATGGTGCTCTCCAGCCGCCGCCCCAGCGCCTCCTCGCGGCGCCAGCCGAAGATGGTCTCGGCCTGGCTGTTCCAGCCGACGATGCGGCCGCCGGTGTCCATGCGCACCACCGCGTCCAGCGCCGTGTCGACGATGGCCTGCAGCTTCCGCTGGCTGTCGCGCGCCACCTGCGCGGTCTGCGTCAGTTCGGCGGTGCGCTCGCCGATCCTGCGCTCCAGGTCGCGGTTCAATTCGCGCAGTTCGCTCTCCACCTGGCGCAGCCGCGTCAACGTGTCGCGGAAGCTGGCCACCGCGTCCGACAGCTTGCCGATCTGGTCCGGCCGGCCCCGCCCGGACAGCACGATCTCGGTGCGCTCCGTCTCGCCCCAGGTCAGCAGCTCCAGCGCGTGCTGCACCTCGGAGAACTGGCGCGCCACCTTGCGCCCCACCAGGAAGATGGACACCACGATGGCCAGCGCCAGCAACAGGTTGGCGACGATGGTGTGCGTGATCTGGCGGCGCAGCTCCTGGTCCACCTCGTAGCGCGACAGGGCCATGTCCAGCGCGCCCACGGGGTAGGCGCGCTTGCCGTCCTGGTAGCTGATGTCGCGCCGCACCACGATGGCCGAGGCGGGGTCGATGCGCTCGGCCGCGAAACCGGCCAGCTCCTCGCCGCCCGGCGCCTGCACGCGCAGCATCAGCACCTCGCGCGTGGCCTGCATGGCCTCCACCGCGCTGGTGACGGCGGCGCCGTTGATGTCGAACAGCGGCCGGGCCAGCGCCTGCGCCATCACCGTGGCCAGGCGCTCGGCGCGTTCGTGCAGCTGGGCCTCGGCCTCGGCGCGCAGGGTGCGCGCGGCGTAGGTGGTGTAGACGGCGGTCGACAGCGCCACCGCGAGGAAGATGCCGGCGGCCAGCCGCAGCAGGATGTCCTCCCGCCAGGCCTGGAGCAGGCGCGCGCGCATCAGCGCTCCGCGTCCGCCAGCGCGGCCCGTTCCAGCTTCCTGTACGCCGGGCTGTTGCGGGCCTGCTCCATCGCCGTCCAGATGCGCTGGGCCAGTTGCGGGCGCCTGGCCACCATGTCGTGCGACAGCACCAGGAAGTACGGTTTCTCGATCAGCGGCAGCGGCAGCACCTCCAACTGCGGCGCCATCGGGCTGTTCATCACGCTCTGGGCGTCGCTGCCGCCCAGCGCGGCGGCGGCCAGGCGCCCGGCGATCAGCTTGCGCGCCAGTTCGTCGGCGCGCTGGCTGCCCTCGTCCACTTGCACGCCCAGGCCGCGCAGCACCTCGCCCACCGAATAGCCCAGCTGGAAGCCCACCGGGCCGTCGACGTTGCGCAGCGCCTTGCCGTCCCACTCCACCTTGCTGCCCTTGCGGCGCAACAGCACGTAGCGGTCGATGTGCATGCGCTTGGACGGGTCGGCCTGCTCGCCGCCCGGATACGCGCCCAGCGCGCGCCGGTCCGCCTTGTAGCTGACGGCGAAGGCGCCGTCATAGGCGTTGGCCTGCAACTGCTGCAGGCAGCGCTTCCACGGGATGCTCTGGAAATCGAAATGGATGCCGAGCCGCTGCTCGGTCATTTTCAGCAGCTCGAAATTGAGGCCGCCGCCCTGCTGGGTGCGCCAGGGCGGCACGTCCTGCCGCTCGAAGCACAGGGTCACCGTCTCGGCCGGGGCGGCCGCGGCGCCGAACGAGGCTGCGGCCGCCAGGGCGATTGCTGCGCGCGCGCGGACGCGGTAGCGGCTCATAGGAACACCTTTTTCTGCGAATCTTGACGAATTGCCTATAGTAACTAAATTTACAAGAAAAAAGGTTGTTTCGACAATGAAAATTGCTCAGGCGGTCGCTCAGGCGATCGCCTTGATGCTGAAATCGACCCCCAACTCGTCCCACTGTTCCTGCTCCTTCTCCATCCAGTAGGACACGGTCGGATGGTCGGCCACCCATTCGCGCTTGATCTCCAGCTCGATGCGGTTCTTCATGCGCAGCTTGAGCTCCCGGAAATCGAGCTCGATGCGGGCGTGCATGAACAGCAGGGCCAGGCGCAGCGCCACCACCGCCTTGGCGAAGTCGGGATCGGTCAGCGCCTCGCCCACCTTGCGCAGATTGCCCTTCTGCGCCACGATCAGGCGCCCCATGGCCTTCTGCTCGCGCGCCGTGAAGCCCGGCAGGTCGGCGTTCTCCACCATGTAGCCGGCGTGCTTGTGGTAGCCCGTCTGCGACACCGCCACCCCCACCTCGTGCAGCAGCGCGCTCCAGTACAGCAGGCGCGGATAGGCGTCGGTGGCGGGCTTCATCTGCGCGTACAGCGCGCTGGCGTATTCGGCCACGCGGTCGGCGCGGCCCTCGTCGACGTGGAACTTGCGCAGGAAGGCGCGCACCGATTCCTCGCGCCGATCGCGCTTGGTCGAACGCAGGTACAGGTCCCACATCACGCCCACCCGCAGTCCGGCCTCGATCGGCTGCAGCGCCGCTATGCCCAGTTCGTGCACCAGCGCGATCAGCACCGCCAGGCCGCCGATGATGGTGCCGGCGCGGTCCGGCCGCAGGCCCGTCATCTCGATCTTGTTCACGTGGCCGAAGGCGATGAAGCGCTGCTTGAGCGCCTCCAGGCTGGCCGCCGACATGTCGCCCTTGCCCACCTTGTTCTTCTCGATGATCTCGGCGATGGCCCGTATCGTGCCGGACGAACCGTAGGCCTGGGTCCAGTACTGCGGATGGTAGGGCGGCGCCGCGTCCTCGAAATGGCTGCGCGCCGACAGCACGGCCGCCTCGAACGAGGGCGCGTCGACCCGCCCGCCGATGAAGAAGGCCAGGCTTTGCTTGACGCTGCCGATGCTGAAGGACTCGACCCGCTCGATGTCGGCGCCGCGCCCCAGTATCAGCTCGGTGGAGCCGCCGCCGATGTCGATCACCAGGCGGCGCTCGCCCGGCAGCGCCAGCGCGTTGGACACGCCCATGTAGATCAGGCGCCCCTCCTCCTCGCCGGAAATGACCTCGATGGGATGGCCCAGCGCGCGCTCGGCGGCGGGCAGGAAGGCCGGCGCGTTCTTCGCCAGGCGCAGGGTGGACGTGGCCACCACGCGCACCGCCTCCAGCTCGTAGCCGGCCAGCACCATGCGGAAATTCTTCAGGCAGGACAGCGCGGCCTGCATCGCCGCCTCGGTCAGGTTGCCGGCGGCGTCCAGGCCGGCCGCGAGGCGTATCGGTTCGCGCGCCGACTTCAGCACGCGGATCGCGTCGCCATCGTGCTGGCCGATGGCCAAGCGAAAACTGTTGGAGCCCAGGTCTACTGCTGCGTACATGCTCACCTCTCGGAGTGGGTTCCATCCGACGCTCACCACGCATCGGTTTATACTGTTTATACGGAAAGCCTATCACACTAAGGGGTGATTATGACGCGGTCATGACAGCGCGCCAACGGCGCGCCGCGACGCCGCGCCTATAGCGGTTCCACTTCCGCGAACGTGGCGTCGGGCGCCTCCACCACGCGGTTGGCGCCGGCCAGCATGGCCGCCTGCAGCGCGCCGTCGACGCGCTTGAACAGGGTGACGGTGCTGTCGTCGGCGCGGATCACGGTCACGCCCATGCTGGCGGTCAGGCTGATGATGGCCTTCTCGGCCCGCACCTGCATCGCCTCGATGGCGGCGCGAATGCGCTCGGCCACCATGGCGGCGTCGGCCTGCGAGGTGCGCGGCAGCTGGATGGCGAATTCGGCGCCGCCCAGGCGGCCCATCAGATCGCTGTCGCGCAGTTGTTTTTTGCACACATCGACCATGGCCCGCAGCACCGTGTCGCCCACCTGGTGGCCGTAGCTGTCGTTGACGCGCTTGAACTGGTCCAGGTTGAGGATGATCATCGCGGTCGGCATGCCGGGACGGCGCGCCAGCGCCATCCACGGCGCCAGCGCCTGGTAGAAGCCGCGCCGGTTCGGCACGTCCGTCAGCGCATCGACCACCTCCAGCCGCGCCAGTTCGGACTGCAGCTTCTCGCGCGACAGCAGCAGGAAGCCGAAGGCGTTGGTCAGCATCATCAGGTACAGCGCGCCGAAGCCCACGCCCTGCAGCATGACGGCGCTGACCCAGGACCAGCCCTCGGGCAACAGCGCCGCCAGCAGGCCGCGCCCGGCCACCACCACGCTCAGGGCCACCATGGTCACCACCAGGTAGCGGCGCAGCATGGTGCCGGAGCGCCAGGCCAGCGCCAGCGCGCCGACGCCGGCCAGGAAGAAGCCGCTGACGATGAGGAAGCCGGCGGCGGCGCGCGCGCCCGGCTCCACGTCCAGCACGTGGCAACCCAGGTAGACGAAGGAGGCGCCGGCCAGCGCGGGCAGCAGCAGGCGGCGCCAGCCGGGGCGGCCGGCCGCCTCCCACAGCGCGCCGGCGTCCAGCGCCATGCCGGCGAACAGCAGCACGTTGGCCAGCGGCCCGGTCAGCACGTCCGGCAGAACGCCGCGGAAGTACAGCAGGAACCAGGCCGCGGCCTGCGCCTGCTTGGCCACCGCCCAGGTGGAGATGGTGAGCGACTTCCGGCTCTCGTACTCGAAGAAGAACAGCGCGGCGCACAGGCTCAGGTTGCCCAGCGCCAGCGCCAGTACCAGGGTTTTAATATCCATGTCGGTGGGATGCGAAACGGCCGCCACGGCGGCGCGTGCGCGCCGGCCCGGTGGCGGCCGTCGGGCTTAGACCTCGTGTTCGACGTTGGTGCTGCCGTCGCCGATCTTGCTGGCCCAGGCCTTGGCGAAGAATTCCTTCTCGTCCTCGGTGGGGGCGTCGTGCCAGAACACGATCAGCGTGCCCTTGTGGTCGTGGATCTGCGTGAACTTCTCGATGAAACTCGATTTGCCGGCCAGGTCGGCCAGCGCCGCCACGTAGCCGTACACGCGGCCCAGGCGCTCGATGCGGTCCGGCTCGGTGAAGCTGTTGGTGGCGGTAATCGTCGGGTGATCTAAAAACATGGTGTACTCTCTCCACGGTGGCAGCTGCCCATGTCGGCAATGTACCTATAATTATTGTGCATGTAAACGTCCATGCTCTCGGCTACAATCCCGAGCTTAGCAGATCTTCACTCTTGACAACAAGTTAGCCCGCCGTGGACACCGCCCTGCAGAACCGCCCCGCCACGCCCCTGGTGCGCACCCGGGGCGGCCTGCGCACGCTCGAGTTCGAGCCCGGCATGGTGCAAAGCGAGATGAGCGTGGCCGACCCGCGGCGCCTGGTGCTGGGCTACGCGCGCGCCATGATGTGCTTCACCCTGTTCCATCCCCGCCCCGCGCACATCGTGATGGTGGGCCTGGGCGGCGGCTCGCTGGCCAAGTTCTGCTACCACTACCTGCCCGGCTGCCGGATCACTGTGCTGGAGCTGCGCGCGGACGTGATCGCGCTGCGCGAACAATTCGCCATCCCTGCCGACGACGAGCGCTTCCGCATCGTCCACACCGACGCCGCGCTCCACATGCCACTGCTGAGGAACAGCGCCGACGTCGTGCTGGTGGACGGCTTCGACCACCAGGGCCTGCCGCCGGAACTGGGCACGACGCGCTTTTACGCCGATTGCCGGCGCGCGCTGCGCCCGGGCGGCGTGCTGGCGGCCAACATCTTCAGCTACGATCCGCGCTACGCGGCCATGCTGCGCCGGCTGCGCCAGTGCTACGCGCGGCGGGTGGGCCAGTTCCATGGCATCGCCGGCAACAACCGCATCGTCTTCGCGCTCAAGGAGCCCGGCGAGCCGGGCGCCCTGCGCCGCCTGCAGCGCGCCGCCCGCCGCCGGGGGCCGTTCTGGGGCCTGGTCCACCGCCTGATGGCGCGCTGGGTGGTGTTCCGGCTGCGCTGGGGCCAGCGCGGTTGAGTGTCATTGTCATATTATCAAATGGTAATTATTGTTGTGTTTTAGAATTATTTTTTGCCAAACGTCAACAAAACTCCCCGAACTGTGACACACTACCGGCTGGCCCCGCCCCCGCCAATTCTTTATCGTTTACAGGAAGACCATGACCACTCGCCGCCCATCCAAGCTCGCCCTCGCGGCGGCCTGCACCCTGGGCGCGGGTTTGGCTGTCACCGCGCTGCTGTTCAGCGCCGTCGGCCGGCTGGAGCACAGCGCCGCGCGGCTGGCCTTCGAGCAGCGCGCGGACCAGCGCACCGCCGCCCTGCAGAGCGGCCTGGACGACGCGGTCGAGGTGCTGGCCGTCACCAGCCAGCTGTTCCAGACCGTGGCCCCGGTCACCCGCGGCCAGTTCCATGACTTCACCCGGCCGCTGCTGGCGCGCCATCCCTTCATCCAGGCCTTCAACTACCACCGCATGCTCGCCCACGCCGAACGCGGCCCGTACGAGGCGCGCATGCGGCGCGAATTCCCCGGCTTCCAGATCATGGGCATCGAGGACGGCCGGCTGGCGCCCGCGCCGGACAAGCCCTGGTACAACGTGGTCGACTACCTGGAGCCCCTGGCCGGCAACGAGCGCGCCTTCGGCCTCGATGCCAGCTACCACCCGCAGATCCGCCAGGCCATCGAGTCCATGCTGGCCGACGGCCGCCCCGCCGCCACCGGCCTGATCAAGCTGGCCCAGTCCATCGGCAACGAGTCCGGCATGGTGATGCTGATGCCGGTCTACCGTCCCGGCATGCCGACCGCCACCAGCGCGCAGCGCCACGCCGCCTGGCTGGGCGACGTGGCCACCGTGATCCGCGCCACCACGCTGGTGCGCAAGATCCTGGAGGGCGACGGCCTGCTGCGCGATCCGCAACTGGCGCTGCAGGTGTCGGTGGGCGCGCCCGGCGCCGCCTCCAGCGTGGTGTTCAGCCAGGGCGACATGGCGCAGGGGACGGCATCCGCGTCCGCCACCGCCTTCGCCCGCCTGCCCGGCTGGCTGGAGTGGATGGACTGGACCCACCGCGGCGAATACCGCCGCGGCTTCACGGTGCTGGGCAAAAACTGGGAGGTGCGCCTGGCCGCCCTGCCCCGGCCTTTCGTCGAGCAGCATCTGGGCTCGCTGTCCACGCTGGTGGGCGGCATCCTGTTCAGCGTGCTGATGGCGGCCTTCGTGCACACCCTGGTGCTGCGCTCGCGCCGGGTGCAGATGCTGGTCGACGCGCGCACCGCCGACCTGCAGCGCAGCAACGAGCGCCTGAACGCGGACGTCGCCTCGCGCAAGCGCACCGAGCGCGCGCTGCAGGAAAGCGAGCAGCGCTTCCGCCGCCTGCTGGCCCTGTCCTCGGACTGGTACTGGGAGCAGGACGTGCACTACTGCTTCACCAGCATCACCGGCGGCTTCTTCGACAAGGGCCACATCAGCCCGGAGCGCTTCATCGGCAAGACGCGCTGGGACAACGCGCCCGAGATGCTGACCACGCGCTGGGGCCGCGAGCACATCGCCAAGCTGGAGGCGCGCCTGCCCTTCTCCCACCTGGAATACGCGATCACCGGCGACGACGGCGTGCTGCGCTGGTTCAGCACCAGCGGCGAACCGGTGTACGACGCCACCGGCGACTTCCGCGGCTACCGCGGCACCGGCAACGAGATCACCGAGCGCAAGCTGTCCGAGCAGCGCATCCAGCACATCGCCCACCACGACGTGCTGACCGGACTGCCGAACCGCGTGCTGCTGCAGGACCGCCTGGCCCAGGCCATCGCCTACGCCAACCGCAGCGGCCACCCGATGTGGGTGCTGCTGATCGACCTGGACCGCTTCAAGTTCGTCAACGACAGCCTGGGCCACAAGGCCGGCGACATCCTGCTCAAGGCGGTGGCGGCGCGCCTGCAGTCCAGCGTGCGCGAGAGCGACACGGTGGCGCGCCTGTCCGGCGACGAATTCGTCGCCATCCTCAGCGAATATCCGGACGCCCAGCTGTCGCCGGACATCGTGCAGCGCGTGATGAACGCGGTGGCGCAGCCGGTGATCCTGGAGGGCAAGGAGTTCTTCGTCACCTGCAGCATCGGCGTGGCGGCCTACGACGGCACCGTGGGCAACCAGGCCCACCACCTGATCGAGCACGCCGACATCGCCATGTACGCGGCCAAGAAGCAGGGCCGCAACGGCTTCCGCTTCTACCAGCCGGTGATGAACGAGGAGGCGCTGGAACGGCTGCGCATCGAGGGCGCGCTGCGCAAGGCGCTGGAGCGCGGCGAGTTCGTGCTGCACTACCAGCCGCAGGTGGACCTGGGCGACGGCGCCATCACCGGCGCCGAGGCGCTGCTGCGCTGGCAGCACCCGGAGCTGGGCGTGGTGGCGCCGGCCCGCTTCATCGGCCTGGCCGAGGAGACCGGCCTGATCGTGCCGATCGGCGTGTGGGCGCTGCGCACCGCCTGCGCCCAGGCCAGGGTGTGGCACGACGCGCGCGTGGCCGACGGCCAGGCGCCGCTGCGGATGGCGGTGAACCTGTCGGCGCGCCAGTTCAGCCAGCCGGACCTGGCCCAGTGCATCGCCGACGTGCTGGAGGAGACCGGCCTGCCGCCGGCCTGCCTGGAGCTGGAACTGACCGAGAGCGTGTTCATGGACGACGTGACGCAGGCCGTCGGCCTGCTGCACGAGTTGAAGGCGCTGGGCGTGACCCTGGCTATCGACGATTTCGGCACCGGCTATTCCAGCCTGTCCTACCTGCGCAGCTTCCCGATCGACGTGCTGAAGATCGACCGCTCCTTCGTCAACGACCTCGCCACCGACACCGACGACGAGGCCATCGTGGTGTCCATCATCGCCCTGGCCCACAACCTGAAGTTGCGCGTGGTCGCGGAAGGGGTAGAATCGCGGGAGCAACTGGAGTATTTGCGGCGCCACGATTGCGACCAGATCCAGGGCTATTACTTCAGCCGCCCGGTGGGCCCGCTCCAGTTCGAACAGATGCTACGTGATAACAAACACCTGGGCCGGGCCGATATCGCCGCGCCGGCCCGGGTGGAAGCCGAGACAGGAACCTGACGATGAGCCAGACCAAGAACAACACCGCCACGCGCCCGCAGCACGTGCGCTCCGACATGAAGACCCGCGAAGTGGTGGACCAGGCGATCGCCGCCGTGCCGGCCATCGGCCTGCGCCAGGCGGCCGAATTCCTGTCCGCGATGAACGTGCCGCCGTCGGTGGCGATCAGGACCCTGGTCTATCCCCACCGCCGGCGCACTTGAAACCAACGGCGGATGCCGGGGTCGGACCCGGCGGGTCCGACCCCGGGGTTCGCCCGGGTTTTTCTTATTTGCGCTTGACCGACACCTGCTGCCGCGCCGCCTTGCGCAGCTTGGCCTGCTCGAAGCGCGCCTTTTGCTCCTCCGTCTCCGGATTGAGCGGCGGCACCGCCACCGGCTTGCGGTCCTTGTCCACCGCCACCATGGTGAAGTAGCAGCTGTTCGCGTGGCGCACCAGGCGCTGCTGGATATTCTCCGTCACCACCCTGATCCCCACCTCCATCGACGTGGTGCCCGTGTAGTTGATCGACGCCAGGAAGGTCACCAGCTCGCCCACGTGGATGGGCTGCAGGAACATCACCTGGTCGACCGACAAGGTGACCACGTAGCTGCCCGAATACCGGCTGGCGCAGGCGTAGGCCACGCTGTCCAGGTACTTCAATATCGTGCCGCCGTGCACATTGCCGGAAAAATTGGCCATGTCGGGCGTCATCAAGACCGTCATCGTCAGCTCGTGGGCCGACCAATGCATTGCGCTATCCATGGGGATGCCTTGGGGGGAGTTAGAAACCTTGGGATTCGATGTCGGCCAGCGATTCGCGGCCCTTGTCGGTGATGTCGTAGCCGCCCTCGCGCGCCACGATGTGGGCCTTCTTGCCGAGGAAGCCGGCCACGTCGGCGTCGAGCTTGACGTCGCCGTCGGCCGACGCGGACACGGCGCGCAGGCCCAGGATGCAGCGGCGCAGGAACAGCGCCTGCTGGCCCTTTTCCGTGATGGTGATCTGCCCGTTGCGGGCCACGCTGAACATCTTGATGCCGGCCAGGCGCTTGGTGTTGCGGCCCACGCAGGCGCTGACCCGGTCGGCCTTGACGCCGCGGCGCACTTCTTCCAGCGCGTCGTATTCGTCCGCGGAGAGTTTTTCGTTCTTCATTGCTTATCCATAAGAAACCATTTCGGCCCTCATGGTACGCGCCCGGCAGCGCCAGGGCAAGGCTATGACAGTCCGGCCACTCCCGCGGGAGCGGTCAGTGCGTGCTCAGCCAGAACACGGCGGCGCCGGCGATGGCGCCCAGCAGCAGCAGGAAATGCATGCGCTTGGTGCTGGGACGGCGACCGAGGTAGATTTTATTGTGTAAGGAATTGCCCATGGCGGCCTCCGGATCAATGAAACTAAAGTCGATGATTCATTATATGAATACTTTGGTGACACCCATGTGACGGCTGGCACAAAGTTCCATATTTGTAGCTGAAGAGCAACGCAGTTGATTTCCGTACAACCCTTCGTGCGGTTCAAGCCGCGCGCCGCCGGCGCGGCCGCCCTGCTAGCATGGCCGATCCAACTTCAGGAGACGGCCATGGAACACCAGCAAAAACCGGCGGATGAAAAAGCGCAAGGCGGCAAGCACATGATGGACGAGCCGGACATCGGCAGCGGCGAGAAGACGCCCGGCGAACGCGAGACCGAGGAGCAGATCAAGCAAGTGCCGCAACGCGCGCCGGCCGACGGCTCGCGGCCCAAGCCCAACCACTAGCGGCCAGGCCCGCAAGACTCTCAGCCTCTCAGCCTCTCAGGCCTTCATCGGCGGCGGCGGCGTGGTGGGCTCCTCGATCGGCGGCGTTTCCGGGATCGGGTTGTTGTCCGGCGGCGGGTCCTTTTCCGGCTCCGGCGGCGGAATGTCCGGCTCCGGGGTGATATGAGCGTGGATGCGGGCGTGGATGACGGGTGTGCTCATGGCGGTCTCCTTGTGTCTTGCCCGTTAGACTAGCCGCAAGCGCCACGGCACGGCGCACCCTTGCCAACTGCGCTATCATCGGTTTCCGCCCTTCAGCCGGATAGGAGACTTGCCATGAGTACCGCTGTGCATGCTGCCCCGCCCGACGCCAGGCTCGCCCTGGCCCATACCTTCCTGTTGCTTCCCGCCGACCGTCCCGAACGCTACACCGAGGCCTGCGCATCGGGCGCCGACGCCATCATCATCGACCTGGAGAACACGGTGGCCCCGTCCGCCAAGGCGGCGGCGCGCGCCGCGCTGTCGGACTGGCTGGACAGCCCCGCCGGCCGCGCGCCCCACATCCCCGTGCTGGTGCGGGTGAACTGCGTGAATTCGGGCTGCTTCGGCGACGACCTCACGCTGTGCCACCGGCCGGGCATCGCCGGCATCGTGCTGCCCAGGGCCGAGCGGGTCGACGACGTGGCCAGCGCCTCGTCCACCGCGCCGCTGTTCCCGGTGATCGAAACCGCGCTGGGCTTTTCCCGCATGGCCGACATCGCCACCGCGCCGCGGGTGCAGCGGCTGTTGTTCGGCGCCACGGGCTTCAGGGCCGACCTGGGCATCGGCGGCGGCCGCGAGGAGCTGCTGTATTTCCGCTCGCAGATCGTGCTGGCCTCGCGCTTGGCCGGGCTGCACAAGCCGGTCGACGGCGTCACGGCGGGCCACGAGGACGAGGTGCAGGCCGACGCGCGCCACGTCCACCGGCTGGGTTTCGGCGGCAAGCTGTGCGCGCACGCGGCCGAACTGGCGCCGGTGGGCCGCGCCTTCGCGCCCGCTACGGACGCCAGGTGAACGTGGCGACGCTGGCGGCCGGCAGCGTGTAGCCGTAGCCGCGCCCGGCCGCGCGCACCTGGAAGCGGCGCGGCTCCTGGGCCGAATTGACCACCAGCAGCGCCAGCGTGCCGTCCGGGTTCTCGAACGCGGCGTTGTCCACGCCGTCCCGGCCGGCGCTGGAGGCGACGCGCCACGCGCCCGGCAGCACGGAGCGGCTGGCATGCGCCAGCGCGTAGTACTCGGCGTTGCGCACCACGGCGCCATCCTCCGTCACGGTGACCACGCCCCGGCAACCGCGGCAGCCGCCCGTGCGCGGCCCGCCCAGCCCGTCCTGCGCCAGATTGCCCAGCACCACGCCCTTGGCCCAGTTGCGCGCCGCGCCCACCATCAGCGTGCGCGAGAAGTGCAGCAGGTTGTCGCTCCAGCCGGGCGCCCACTGGCCGCCCGAGCATTCGGTGACGTACACCTCCTTCTCCGGCCGCGCGTCCCGCACCGCGCCTTGCGCGCCGACCTCGCCGCCGTAGCAATGCCAGGCCACGCCCGCCACGTAGGGGCCGGCGGCCTTGTCGGCCAGCACCTTCAACGGCGATTGCGGCTCGTCCCAGTTGCCGTCCCATTCGAGGATGCGGGGCCCGTCGTCCTCCAGCAGCGGCCCCAGGTGCTTGCCGATCAGCTGCGCGCGCGCGGCCGCGTCCAGCCGCATGCCGGGCGCGCCCTCCGGCTCCGCGTGCGGCTCGTTCTGCACGGTCAGCGCGTAGATCGGCACGCCCTCCTCCAGCAACACGTCGACGTAGCGCTTCAGGTAGCGCGCGTAGGCGCCGTAGGCCTCGGGCCGCAGCGTGCCCTTGACCAGCGCGCCGCCGCTCTTCATCCAGCCGGGCGCGCTGGCCGGCGAGGCCACCAGCTCCAGGTCCGGGTTCAGCGCCAGCGCGTCCTGCGCCAGCGGCAGCACCAGCGCGCGGTCGGCGTCGACGGAGAACTGGGTCAGGCCGGGATCCTCCTCGCCCGCCGGCAAGTCGTTGTAGCTGTACTGACTGCGCGCGAATTCCGAGGAACCCAGGTAAAGGCGCGCGAAACTCAGGCCGATGCCGCGCTCGCGGCCGAACAGCTCGGCGAGCAGGGCGCCGCGCTGTTCGGGCGTGAGCCGCTGCCGCAGCACCCAGGCCGAAGCCTCGCTGAGGGCCGCGCCGAAACCCACCATTTTCTGGTGGCGCGACGCGGGATCGATGTCGATGGTGTGTGGCGGAGCGGGTAGCGGGCCGGCCGTCTCCACTCCCTGAGACCAAGGCGTGCGGGGAGGCGGCGCCGCGCCCAGCGCGATGTCCGGCTGGCGCGCGAACAGGCGCGACTGGTCGCCGGTGGTCAGCCAGATGGCGACCTTGCCGTCGCCGGGCGCCCCTTCGGGCCGGCCCGCGCTTTGCTTCGCCATGGCGCCTGTGGCGGAGGCCGTGGCGACCGCCGCCGGGGCCTCCGGGGCCTTTCTCGCGCCGCTCGCGCAGCCGACCAGCGCGGCCGCCAGCAACGCGCAGCGGAGCGCCATGCCCAGGGCACGCATGCGCCGCCGGCCGCCGGCGAGCGGCACGCGCCCCGCGTCCCATTCCCCGGCGGGGGCGCCCGCCCGGCATCGCGCCGGATCCGCCATCGCACTCACAGTTGCAGCATCCCTTCGCGGCTGCCGGCCAGGATGGCGAGGATCTGGTCGAAGCCGACCGGTTTCACCAGGTGCCCGGCGAAACCGGCGTCGAACGCCATCTGCCTGTCCTTTTGCTGGCCCCAGCCCGTGACGGCCACCATCACCGTGTCGCGCATGCGGGGCAGGCGCTTGAGGGCACGCGCCAGGTCGTAGCCGTTCATGCCGGGCAGGCCGATGTCCAGGAAGGCGTAATCGGCGGTGAAGCCGTCGGCGACGGCCAGCGCCTGCTTGCCGTCGTGGCACACCTCCACCGTGTGGCCGGCCGCGCGCAGCAGCGCGCCTATGCTGTCGACGAAGTCGACGTTGTCGTCCGCCAGCAGCACGCGGTGGCGCGCGCCGGACGCGCCGGCGGCCGGCGCCACCGCCTCGTCGTCCGCCGGCGGCGCCAGCAGCGGCAGCAGCACCGTCAGCTCGGTGCCCCTGCCGATGCCGTCGCTGTGGGCGGTGATGGTGCCGCCGTGCAGTTCCGCCAGCTTCCTGGCCAGCGACAGGCCCACCCCCAGGCCCGCCGTGCTGCGCTCCAGCGAGGTGTCGGCCTGCACGAACATGTCGAAGATCTGGCCCAGCATGTGCGGCGCCACGCCGATGCCGTTGTCGCGCACGCGGATGCGCAGCAGCGAATGATGGGCGCTGTCGTCCACGTCCGCCGTCAGTTCCAGGCGGCCGCCGCGGTTGGTGTACTTGGCCGCGTTGTTGAGCAGGTTGGACAGCACCTGCGCCAGCCGGGTGGCGTCCCCCAGCACATACACGGGCTCGGCCGGCAGCGCCACGTGCAGCGCGTGGCGCTGCGCCTCCACGAGCGGGCGCACCAGTTCCAGCGCGTCGCCCACCACGGCCTGCAGCGCCACCGGCTCGCGCTTGATGGTGAGCTTGCCGGTGTTGATGCGCGAGACGTCCAGCAGGTCGTCCACCAGCCGCACCATCTGCTTCAGTTGCCGCTCCATGATGGCGCGCGCGCGCTCGCCGGCCACCTTGTCGTCGGCGTTCACGCGCAGTATGTCCAGCCCGGTGCGGATCGGCGCCAGCGGATTGCGCAGCTCGTGCGCCAGCGTGGCCAGGAACTCGTCCTTGCGCCGGTCCGCCAGCAGCAGCGCGCGCTCGGCGCCCTGGCGCACCGTCATCTCGTGCTCCAGCGTGCGGTTGGCCTCCTGCAGCGCGTGGGCGCGCCGCCCCACCTCGGCCAGCATGTCGTTGAAGGCGTCGACCAGAGTGCCGATCTCGCCGCTGGCCGCGCCCGGCACGCGCAGGCTGAAGTCGCGCCTTTGCATCACCTCGCGCGCCACGCCGGTGACGGCGGCCAGCGGCCGCGTGATGCCCTTTTGCAGCCGGTGCGCCACCAGCGCCGCCAGCAGCAGGCTGAGCACCATCACGCCGCCCAGGATGGCGGCGTAGCTGCGCACGCGGTCGAGCAGCCGGTAATGCGCGCTGAGGTAGACGGTGCCGATGGTCTCGCCGTTCTCCACGATGGGGTGGTTCACCACCAGCCGGCCGCCCTCGATCGCGTAGCCGGTCCGGCCCGGCTTGTCCGGGAACACCGGCGTCTCCTGCACCGACTGGGCGTAGGCGGCGAACAGCGTGCCGTTGGCGGAGTAGATGGCGCCGGCCTGGATTTGCGGCCGCACGCGCAGCATGGCCAGGTTCTGGCGCGCCGCGGCCTGGTCGTTGAAACTGAGGGCCGGGCTGCTGACCACGGCGACAATCTGGGCCTGGGTGGTCATGTCGTCCACCCAGTACTGCTGGAAGGAGTCCAGGTCGTACAGCAGCATGCCGCCGGAGGCCGCCAGCAGGGCCGCGAAGGTGGTGGCCAGCGCCATCGCCACCAGCTTGCCCCGCACGGTGCGGGGCTTGAGGCGACCCAGCATTACGGGGCGCCCTTTTGGACGTGGTAGGCCACCGACAACAGCCGCGAGCTCAGTTTCAGGCCGCTCTTCTCGGCCGCCGGCAGCGACACCTCGAAGCGCACGCGGTCCTCCACCAGGCGGAAATTGATCACGCTGCCCTGCTGCAGGCCGTTGTCGGTCTCGGTGACGGTGAGCACGCCGTTCTGCTGCGCCGCGCGCAGCACCTGGCCGCCGCGGGCTGCCTCGCTGCCGACGAACAGCATCTGCAGGCCGGCCGGCGGGTCGCCCTCGCGCAGCGCGCGCACCACCACCGCGCGGTTGTTGACGGCGCGGCCTGCGGTGATGCGGGTCAGCTCGGCGGCGATGTCGTCCGCGCCCAGCACGCCCACCACCAGCGGGCCGGCGGCGCCCGCCTCGTGCTGCGGGTACTCGACATAGCCGAGGAACTTGTACAGGAAGGCCGCCTTCACGCCGCGCTCCACGTTGGGCGCGGCCGCCGGCGGGTCGGCCCCGACCGCCAGGCACGACAAGGTCAGCAACAGCAGCGCCAGCAGCGCCAGTCCGTTCAGCCATTGGGCGGCGGCGCGCCAGCGCTGGGCGGCCGGCGGCCCGTCCGGCGGCGCGTGGCGGGCGGTGCTGTACGTCAGGCCGGCGTCGCCGGCGGGGCTTAGTATCGCCATGTCAGCTTCAACAGTGCCGTGCGTTCAAAAACGCTGCGTCCGAGCAATCCGCCGAATTCCGGATGTTTGCTGTGCAGCAAATTCTGGCCGATCAGCGCCAGCTCGATGTGCTCCCGCGGCTTCCACAGCCATTGCAGGTCCATCTCATAATACGATGGCACGGCCGGATTGGGCAGTTTGCCGTTGTAGCGCAGCGTGGCGTCGAGCTGCTGGGTGTCGGAAAAATCATACGACGAGCGCAGCAGCCAGTGCAGCTTGGGATCGTTGGTGCCGAACGCGGTGCCGATCGCGGCGTCCCTGCTGCCCTGGTCCACGCTGAAGCCGATGTCCTGCGCGACCATGCCGCCGCTCAGGCGCCAGTCCCGGCCGGCCTGCCAGCGGCCCCACAGCTCCAGGCCGCGCGTGATGGCGTTGCCGCCGTTGCGGTGCGCGAAGCCGAACACCGGCACCGGCTCCTGGGTGCGCAGCTTGTCGTAGCGGCCGTAGAACAGCGTGGCCGAGTAGCTCAGGCTGGCGGTGGGCTGGTCCCGGTAGCCCAGCTCGGCGACGTTGGCCACCTCGGAGACGAAATCCTGCCCGCCTCCCAGCAGGAAATACGGCTTGCCGGCGATCATGATGGGCTTGGCGGGCGCGTACAGGTCGCGGTCGATGCGCGAGGGCGCGCGCACCGTGCGCGCCAGGCTGGCCCAGACCAGCCGCTGCGGCCCCGGATTCCACGCCAGGCGCAGGCTGGGCAGGTACTCGGCGCCCGTGTAGCTGTTGCTTTCGACCTTGAGGCCGGCCGTCGCGCGCACGCCCTCGGCCAGCGTGATCTCGTCCTGCGCGAAGACGTTCCCCCAGTGCATGTCGAGCTTGCTGGGCAGGAAGGCGAAGCCGCCGCTGGTCACCTGGTCCCACGAATGGCGGTAGCCGCCGCCCCACACCACCGCGTGCCGCGCGCCCAGCCGCACCGAGTGCTGGGCCTCGAGTTCGGCCGTGTTGAGGCGGTCGATGAAGTTGGCCGGCTGGTTGCGCTCGGTGTGGTCCAGCACCAGTTGCAGGCGCAGGTCCGAATCGTCGGCCAGCTTGCGCGTGTAGCGGCCGACCAGGTTGGCGCCGGAGATGACGATGTCGCGCGTGTTGATCTGGGCCATCCTGCCCTGGTAGGCGTCGCCGCTGACGGTCAGGCCGCCGTCGAGCAGGTCCGTGTCGGCGCGGAAGCCGGCCTGGCGCCGCTGCATGCCGAAGCGGGTGTTGACGCCGGCCGCGGTGTAGGTGTCGTCGACCTGCATGTAGCGCGCGTACAGGCGGTAGTGGCCGCCGTTCGGCAGCCCGGCGCCGAAGCGCGCGGTGCCGTCCTTTTCGTTGGCGCCGGCCACCACGCTGGCCAGCGCGCCCGCCGTGTCCTTGGCGGACTTGGTGATCACGTTGATGACGCCGTTGACGGCGTTGACGCCCCACATGGTGGCGCCCGGCCCGCTGATGACCTCGATGCGCTCGATGTCCTCCATCACCAGGTCGTGCGCGTCCCAGTACACGCCGGAGAACAGCGGCGAATAGGTGGTGCGGCCGTCGATCAGCACCAGCAGCTTGTTCTGGAACACGGTGCCGAAGCCGCGCGCGGTGATGGCGTAGTTGCGCGCGTCCACCCTGGCCACTTGCAGGTTGGGCGCCAGCCGCAAGGCCTCGGGCAGCGAGCGCACGCCGCCGCGCCGGATCTCGCCGGCGCTGATGATGTAGATGGAGGCGGCGGCGTTGCCCAGCCTTTCCTCCTGCCGGGACACCGAGGTGATGACGATATTGCTGAGCTGTTCGATGGAGAGGTCGGCCAGGTCGCCGTCCGCGACCGTCGCGGCGCCGGCGGGCCCAAGCGCCAGCAAGGTGGATACGGCCAGGGTGCAAGCGAGTCTTATTTGCATAGTCCGTCTCGGAGGCTATTGTCTGAAGGAATTATAAACATTTCCCCCCTGGCGGGCCCGCACAATTTGCCCCGTTCGCCCCTGTCCCGGACAAAAAGGACCAGCCGCGCAACAGATCGGCCAGTCCTCCCCCGCCGCCGGCTCAGCGCTCCGGGGCGCGCTCCCGCAGCGAATGGATGTAGGCGCTCAGTTCCCAGATCTCACGCGGGGAAAACGCCTCCTTCCACGGCGGCATTTGCAGCGCGCCGCGCGTCTTGCCGTTGCTGATGGTGTCGAACAGGTATTGCGGCGCCAGGTCGCCGCGGCCCTGCAGCGGCGCGCCCTTGCCGCCCGAGCCGGCGTTGCCGTGGCAATACACGCAATTCTGGTTGAAGCGCTTTTGCCCGGCCGCGATGGTGGCCGGCGCGTCGAGGTCGGCCGGCGGCGTAGCCCAGGCGAGGCCGGACAACAGGAGCAGGATGGGCGTGAGGGTGTTGTGCATGGCGGCCTCCGGGCTCAGTCGAGGGCGAACACGACCATGGCCGCGCCGCCGGTCAGGTCCTTGATCGCGGGGAAGGCGCTGGCCATGAAGCCCGGCGCCAGAGAGCCCCAGCCGCTCGGCACCGCGATGTACTGCTTGCCGTCGACGGCGTAGCTGATGATGCCGGCGCGGATGCCGGAACCGGTCTGGAACTTCCACAGCTCCTTGCCGTCGTCGGCGTCGTAGGCGTGCACGTAGCCGAACGGGTCCCCGTTGAAGACCAGGCCGCCGCCCGTGGCCAGCACGCCGCCCAGGCCGGGAATCGCGTAGTTCACGCTCCATTTCAGCTTGCCAGTCAGCGGGTCGCGCGCGTCCAGCCGTCCCTCGGCCGGCCGGTCCGGCGGCGCCACGGCCTCCAGCTTGTCCACGCCCAGGTACAGGCTGGCGATGCCCATGCCCTTGGTCTCCTGTTTGGCCGGCACCACCTTCTGGCACACCTCCATCGCGTTGGTGTACCACAGCTTCGTTTTGGGACTGTAGGCGCCCGGGTTCCAGCTGCGCGTGCCCAGCAGGTAGGGACACAGCAGGGTCTCCTGGCCGGCCGGCATGGCCTTGCGACCGATCAGTTCGCCCGTTTTCGGATCGATGGTCTTGACGAAGTTGTAGGTCTGGCTCAGCGGCCACACGTTCTCCAGCTTGCCGTCCGCCTTGTCCATCACGAACACGAAGCCGCTCTTGTTCAGGTGGACGATGACGTCCTTGCCGTCCTTCTTGACGATCAGCGCCTCGTAGGCCGCGTCGTAGTCGAAGGTGTCGTGCGGGATCTCCTGGCGGTGCCATTTCAGCTTGCCCGTTTTCGGCTCCAGCGCCAGCAGGCTGGCCGTGTACAAGTTGTCGCCCTTGCGCGCGTCGCCGTAGAAGTCCGGCGCGGCGTTGCTGGTGCCGATGAACACCGAGTCCGAGGCCGCGTCGTAGGTGCCGGGCAGCCAGGCGCCTCCGCCGCCGACCTGGCCGGTGCCGTCCGGCCAGCTCTTCGGATCGTCCTTGATGGTGTCGAAGGTCCACATCCTCTCGCCGGTGCGGGCGTTGACGGCGTAGATCTTGCCGCGCTGCGGCTGGTCGCCGCCGGTGCTGCCGCCGATCAGCACGTCGCCGGCCAGGATGGGCGAGGACGAGAACAGGCAGCCGAAGCAGGTTTTCAGGTCGGTCAGCTGGGTGGACCAGGCCTCCTTGCCGGTCTTCTCGTCGATGGCCACGAAACGCCCGTCCAGCGTGCCCAGGTAGATGTGGCCGTGGCCCATGGTCAGGCTGCGGCTCAAGGTGGCGTAGAAGCTCTGGCTGGCGATGGCGGCCAGCTTGGGCTGGTAGTGCCACAGGGTCTGGCCGGTGGCCGCGTTGAGCGCGAACACGTTGTTGTTGGGGGCGACGTAGTACATCACGCCGTCCTTGACCAGCGGCGTGGAGATCAGGCCGGCCGTGATGTCGCCCGGCTGGTGGATCCAGGCCGCCTTCAGGCCCTTGACGTTGTCCTTGTTGATCTGCTCCAGCGGCGAATAGCGCCAGCCGTTGGAGCTGCGGTGGTACTGGGTCCAGTTGTTCGGATCGGACTCGCCGCCGGCGCCCGGCATGGCCGGGGCCACGGCGTGCGCCGGCGTGGCGGCGCCCAGCATGGCGGAAACGACGGCGGCGCCGGTGGCGGCGCAAGTGGCGGCATAGGCGGCCGCGATGGCGGCGGCGCGGCGGCGTGGTGCGGAATTGCTCATGGTGTTCTCCTGTATGGGCGGCGGGCGGCTTACCACATGAAACGGGCGCCGGCGGTGGCGTAGTCCGTGTCGGTGCGGTGCTGGAAGACGGGGTTGTGGCTGAAGCGGGAATTGGCCAGCTCGCCGTACACGGTCAGGTAGCGGTTGACGGCGTAGTAGGCGCCGGCGATGTGCGACTGCGCCAGGTGGCCCTGGCTGGCGGCCGTGTCGTCGATGCGCGTGCGGCCGTAGCTGTAGCGCAGCGACAGCGCCGCCGTCGGGCGGTACACGATCTGGCCGAACACGCCGCGGCTTTTGCGTTCGCGGCCGTCCACGTCCAGCGCGTCCAGGTCCTGCATCAGCACCGAGCCCAGGCCCTTGCCGCCGAAGCCGGACAAGTGCAGGTTGAACGGCCCGACGTCCGCCGTGGCGCCGGCGGACACGCCGCGCGTGCTCACGGTGTCGTCGGCGCAGGCCAGGCCCGCCGCGGTCAGGCAATGGCTGGCGCGCTGCCAGGTGAAGTCGCCGTAGACCTTGAGCTTGAAGCCGCCGTCCTGGTGGCGGAAGTAGGCGCCGCCCTCGACGCGCGGCGAATTGGTGCGGTCCGCGCCGGAGCCGGCGAACACGTTGCGCACCTGGCTCGGGTCGTACACGCCCACGGAGAAGGTCAGCGGCGCGGACTGCGGCGAGTTGTAGCGCAGGCCGGCGTTGAAGTTGGTGTACATATAGCCGGCGTTGAAGGTGGCGGCCAGCGCGTTGGTGGTGTTGACGTTGTCGTAGCCGGTCAAGCCGCCCGCCAGCACCGAGGCGTCGGCCAGCACCGGTTCGCCCTGGTAAATGCTGTAGGCCTTGCCGAACACCAGTTCGCCCCAGGGCGCCGACAGCTTGGCCCAAATCTCGCGCGGGTCCAGCGCCTTGGCGCCGGTGTTGCCGACGTTGCCGGCGTTGCGGAAGTTGCCCTCGCCCGATTGCGCGTTGATGTAAAGGCCCACGCGGCTGCTCAGGGTCATGCCATCGACGGCGGGCGCCGTGACGTTGAAGGCGATCAGGCTGGGCGTGGTGCCGGAGGTCATGCGGAAGCCGGTGGTGTCCGGGCTGTCGCCGTTCTGCTTGTGGGCCTGCAGGATGATCCAGCCGTCGGTGCTGTACTTCCAGCCGTCCGCCGTTTCGAAGCCGACGCCGGCCGAGGCGCCGGCGCTGGACGCGAGGCAGATGGCCGCCGCCGTGGCGCGCTTGCTAAAGTGATGCATGGTTTGTCTCCAGTTTGGATGATTTGTTATGGGTGCTACGGGTGCTACGGGTGCCGCGCTTCAGATTTCCTTGCGTTTCATCGCGCCGGCGATGTACTCGGCCTGCCGGATCGCCAGCGCCACGATGGTCAGGGTGGGATTGGCGGCGGAGCTGGAGGTGAACTGGCTGCCGTCCGAGATGAACAGGTTCTTGATGTCGTGCGCCTGCCCCCACTTGTTGACGACGCCGTCGCGCGCCAGCGCGCTCATGCGGTTGGTGCCCATGTTGTGGCTGGCCGGGTAGGCCGGCATGTCGATCACGCGCGTGGCGCCGACCGCCTCGGACAGGCGGCGGAACTGGCGCAGGCCGTGCGCGGCGATGGCCTCGTCGTTGCTGTGGTAGGTCTTGGTGACGATGGGCACCGGCAGGCCGTACTGGTCCTTCTCGGTGGGGTGCAAGGTGATGCTGTTCTGCTCGCGCGCCATGTCCTCGCCGCACACCCACACGCAGCTCATGTGGTCGTACATGTCCAGCGCCGACGTCACCTCCCTGCCCCAGCCGCCGGGCTTCATGAAGGCCGCCGTGTAGGGCAGGCCGAGCGCCAGCCCCTCCAGGTAGTAGCCGCCGTTGAAGCCGCGCCGCGTGTCCAGGTCCACCTCGTCCGCCACCACGGCGCCGATGTCGAAGCCGCGGTACATATAGACCGGCTTGCGGTGGATGGCCAGCGCCGCCGCCGTGGCGTGGTTCATGTAGTTCTTGCCGACCTGGCCGGAGGAATTGGCCAGGCCGTCGCGGTAAAGGCTGGAGGCGGAATTGAGCAGCAGCCGCGGCGACTCGATGGAGTTGCCCGCCACGCACACCACACGCGCCTTTTGCAGCTGGGTGCGGCCCTTGGCGTCCACGTACAGCACGCCGGACACCTTGCCCGACTTGTCATGCTCGATGCGCAACACCATGGCCTGCTGGCGCAATTCGGCGCGGTTGGTTTCCAGCGCGCGCGGGATCTCGGTATACAGGGTGGACCACTTGGCGCCGATTTTGCAGCCCTGCATGCAGAAGCCGATCTGCATGCAGGCCGGGCGGCCGTCGTTGGCCTTGCTGTTGGAGGCCACCGGCCGCACGATCTTCTTGTAGCCGATCTTGCGGGCGCCGGCCGCCATCACCTTGTAGTGGTTATTCTCCGGCATGGGCGGCATGCCGCTGGCTTCGGAACCGGCCACGCCCATCTTCTTCTCCGCCTTGTCGTAATAGGGCGCCAGGTCCTTGTAGGTGATGGGCCAGTCCAGCACATTGGCGCCCTCCACCTGGCCGTAGACCGTGCGGGTCTGGAAGTCGTGCGGCTGGAAGCGCAGCGCCACGCCCGAAAAGTGCACGGTGGAGCCGCCCACGCCCTTGACGATCCAGGCCGGCAGGTTGGGATAGGTCTTGGTGTGGTGCCAGCCGCCGGCCGAGATGCGCTTGTCCAGCCACGAGATCTTGTTGAACATCGCCCATTCGTCGTTCTCGAAATCGGCCTGCGTGTAGTGCTTGCCGGCCTCCAGGATCACGACCTTGACGCCGCGCTGGGCCAGTTCGTTGGCCAGCGTGCCGCCGCCCGCGCCCGAGCCGATGACGACGACCACGTCGCGGTCGCCGGTGCTGTATTTGATCGCCATGCTTGTCTCCTCGTTTTTGCTTTAAATCCAGTCGATATCGTTGAAGCCGCGGTCGACGTAGCCGCCCTTCTCCCACGACGAGCCCTCGTAGCCGAACAGCGGGAACACCGCCTTGTTGTCGTACAGGCCGGTGACCAGGCCGCCGTGTATCTTCTGGAAGAACGGCGTCGCCTCGATGTCGCGCAGCACCGCCACGCGGTCCTCTTCCTTGTCGATGGCGAGGTAGTCCTTGCCGTGGCGCGCGCGGGCGCCCTGGTTCAGCAGCGCCACGCCGTCGGTCAACAGCGCCTTCAGCGCCGGGTCCTTCCTGGCTTGCGCGTCGTAGGGCGCGATGGCGTGCTGGTAGTACTTGTCGGCCAGCTTGTCGTGCGGGAAAATGTCGCGCGCCATGCGCAGCAGCACGGCGCCCGCCTCGCTTCCCAGCACCGTGAACGCCTGCGCCATCGCGGCGCCGGGGCCGGCGAGCAGCGCGCCCGCCGGCATCACGGTGACGCCGATCGACGCCAGTCCGCTGCCTTTGAGGAAGCCGCGCCGCGTCAGCGTCGCGGCCTTGCTGACCAGGCGCATGCGGGATTCCTTGTTGTCCATGTCGTCTCCTTCGCTTGTAGTTGTGTGATCCGTGGTGTCAATAAATCTCGGCGCCGGAGGGCTCCGGGGCCAGTTCGAACAGCGCGTAGCTGAGCGCGCGCCGCAGCGGCGCGGCCACCGCGTCCAGCCAGTCCTCGCCGCCGGCCTCCTCCTCGCACGAGGTGTTGCAGGCGGCCAGCGCGGCGGCCTCGCTGTCCGGCCTTCCCAGCGCGCGGGTCAGCAGCAGCCAGTCGGGCCGCGCCAACTGCAGGCCGGCCACCAGCAGCACGCCGCCCCGCCGCCGCACTTGGGCCAGGCCGACGATCTTCCGGCGCCCCACCACCACCTCCCATGGCGAATAGCCGCCATAGCAGGCCCAGGCCAGCCGCTCGCCGGCGTCGCGCTGCAGCGCCCGCGCCTCGTCCGGCGTGATCGCGTGGGCGGCGATGCCGAGGCTGCGCAACACGCCGGCATACAACTCGCCCAGCCAGCGGTAGCTGTGCACCAGTTGCTCCGATGCGAGCGGATGCCCGTGCGGCAGCAGCACCGAGGCGCTCAGCATCCATGGGCCGGTCAGCACCGCACCGCCGCCGGCCTGGCGCAGCACCAGGTCGATGCCACCGGCGGTGCCGCCGGCCAGCAACGCGCGTTGCGAACAGCCCAGCACCACGGCGGGCGCGTCGTAACGCCACAGCTGCATGGCCGGGCCATCCGCAGGCCCGGCCAGTTGACGCGCGTTCCAGGCCTGTTCGTCGTGGCAGGTCGCCAGGACGGGCTGGCGCGGGGCGTTCCATAGCGGCGCGAACATTTACAGCCCCTCGCAGGATTCCAGCCGCGCCTTCAGCTCCGCGAGGAACAGCGCGGCCGGGTTGCCGTCGATGGCGCGATGGTCGAACACCAGCGACAAGGTGGTCATCGGCACGATCAGCAGCTTGCCGCCCTGGACCACGGGCCTGTCGGCCACGCGCGCCAGCCCGAGGATGCCGACCTGCGGCGGGTTCAGGATGGGCGTGAACCAGTCCACGCCCGCGGCGCCCAGGCTGCTGACGGTGAAGGTGCCTCCCTGGTAGGCCTTCGGCGGCAGCTTGCCGGCCCGCGCGCCGGTCGCCAGCGCCACCGCCTCGGCGGCCAATTGCTCGATGCTCTTGGTGTCGGCGTCGCGTATCACCGGCACCGCCAGGCCCTCGTCCAGCGCCACCGCCAGGTTCAGGTGCACGCCGGGCATGTGCTCGATGGCGCCGTCGCGCATCAGCGCGTTCATGGCCGGGTGGTTGCGCAGCGTGAGCGCCAGCGCGCGCAGCACGATGGGCGTGATGCTCAGGCGCGTGCCGGGACCGGCGCGTTCCTGCAGGCGCGTGCGCAGCAGTTGGCAGCGGCGCATGTCCACCTCCATCCCCAGCGCCACGCGGGGCGCTTGCCAGCCGGCCGTCATGTTGCGCGCGATGCTGCCGCGTATGCCCTTGAGGGGGACCAGCACCGGCGCGGCCGCATCGATGGCGTGGCCGTCCATCACGCCGCCCGCAACGTGGCCAGCGGCTTGCCTTGGGCGACCGTGGCGTCGGCCTCGATCAGCACCTGGTCGAGCACACCGTCCTCCGGCGCCAGCACGTCGATGCTGGTCTTGACCATGACGACGACGGCGACGCTCTGCCCGGCCTTGACGCTGTCGCCCGGCTTCACCAGCCACTGCTCCAGCAGGGCCTCGGTGCCCGGCTCCACGTCCTGCCATGCGTCCTGGGGTAAATGAATTTCGCTCATGCTGCTTTCCTTTCAATGATGTTGGCGGATACGAGTTCGCGCGCGGCGGCGACGATGCCGTCCACTTGCGGAATGACGAATTGCTCCAGCGGGCGCGCGTAGGGGATGGGCACGTCCGGCACGGCCAGCCGTTTCACCGGCGCGCGCAGGGTCACGCTGTCGAGGTTCTCGGCGACGATGGCGGCGATCTCGCCGCTCAGGCCGAAGCTCAGGTAATCCTCGTCGGCGATCAGCAGGCGCCCGGTCTTGCGCACCGAATCGAGAATGGCCTGGCGGTCCAGCGGCACGATGGTGCGCAGGTCGATGACCTCGGCGTTGATGCCCTCCTTCGCCAGTTCGGCGGCGGCCAGCACGGCCTTTTGCACCATCTGGCTCAGGGTCACGATGGTCACGTCGGCGCCCTCGCGCACCACGCGCGCCTGGCCGAAGGGAATGGCGTACGCCTCCTCCGGCACCTCGTTGGTGCTGCCCTCGAAGTAGGACATCCACGGCAGGCCCATGATCCCCTTGTGGAACATGAACACCACCGGGTTGTTGTCGCGGATGGACTGGATCATCAAGCCCTTGGCGTCGTAGGCGTTGGACGGCACCACCACCTTCATGCCCGGCAGGTGGGCGAAGGTGGCGTACAGGCACTGGGAGTGCTGGGCGGCGTCGTTGTAGCCGCCGCCGATGCCGGTCATCAGCACCATCGGCAGGCTGATGTTGCCGCCCGCCATATAGGTGTTCTTGGCCATGTGGTTGTAGATCATGTCCATGCACACGCCGAAGAAATCGACGAACATCAGTTCGGCGATCGGCCGCATGCCCTCGGCGGCGGCGCCGATGGCCGCGCCGATGAAGGCGGTCTCGGAGATCGGCGTGTCCATGATGCGGTCCTTGCCGAACCTGGCCAGCAGGCCGGTGGTGGCGCCGAAGATGCCGCCGTACTTGCCGACGTCCTCGCCCAGCACGAACACCTCGGGGTCTTGCTGCATTTCCTGCGCGATGGCCTCGGCGATCGCTTGCGCCATCGTCATGCGGCGCGCGGTGTCATTGATACTCATAGTCTTGGTCTCCAATGGGTGGTGTCAGCAAAACACGTGCCGCAGCGCGTCTTCCGGCGCGGGGTCCGGGCTGTTGCGGGCGAAGGCGTAGGCCTCGGCCACGCGCGCCTTGGCGCCGGCCACCAGCTCGGCGTCGGCCGCGTCGTCCAGCAGGCCGTGGGCGCGCAGGAAGGCGGCCAGTTGCGGGATCGGATCGTTCTTGCGCGCCTGCTCGGCCTCGCCCTTGGCGCGGTACACCTCCGGGTCCCCCTGGAAGTGGCCGTGGTAGCGGTCCGTCTTCACTTCGATCAGGGTCGGTCCCTCGCCGCGGCGGGCGCGCGCCACCGCCGCGCCGGCGGCCTCGAACACGTCCAGCGCGCTGTTGCGCTCGACCAGGATGCCGTGCATGCCGTAGGCCGCGGCGCGGTCGGAGTTGTTGGCGATGGCGGTGGAATCGGTCTTCTCCACCGAGATCGCGTACTTGTTGTCTTCGCAGATGAAGATCACCGGCAGCTTCCACAGCGCGGCCAGGTTCATGGACTCGTGGAAGGCGCCCTGGTTGGTGGCGCCCTCGCCGAAGAAGGCCACCGCCACCGCGTCGGTGCCGCGCTTTTTCGCCGCCAGCGCGGCGCCGCAGGCCGGCGGCATGCTGGCGCCGACGATGCCGCTGCAGCTGAATTTCACGGCCGGGTCGAACAGGTGCATGTGGCCGCCCTTGCCGCGTCCCAGGCCCGTGGCCTTGCCGAACATCTCGGCCGTCATCTCCGGCATGCGCACGCCTTTCGCGATGGCGAAGTGGTGCGAGCGGTGCGCGCCGACCACGGTGTCGTCCGCGCGCAGGTGGGCGCAGACGCCGACCGCCACCGGCTCCTGCCCCGCCGCCAGGTGCATCTCGCCGGGCACGGGACCGGAGCCGATGTCGAAGGCCAGGCCTTTCTGGATATTCGGCGGCAGCTTGCCTTCCAGGTAGACCTTGACCATGGTGTCTTCGAATTCACGGATCGCGATCATGGTCTGGTACATCCAGATCAACTGCTCTGACGTGTGTTCCATTTACTCCTCCTTTGGTTATGACTGCGTGTTCTTCACCGGTATTTCGCAACAACCATGCCAGCCGAAAAAGCCGGTTTGAACGCGATACGGCCCGCCGTTGCGGGGCTTTTGCGCGACGGTTGGCACGGCAGTTGTCTCAATCGCGGCGACAGGTGTAGCGCCGCGGGCGGTCCGTCACAGCGCGGCGACGATGCGCTCGGCCAGCCAGAACAGGGACACGGTCGCGCAGGCCAGCGCCACGCAGCTTTGCAGCCGCGGCGCCCATTCCGCGCGCCAGGCTTGCATGGCGCGCAGCGCCAGCCAGGCCAGACCGGCAACCAGCAGCTGGCCCGCTTCGACGCCGAGGTTGAAGAACAGCAGCGTGGCCAGCGGCGGCGCGCTGCTGTCGGCCAGCAGTTCGCGCAGGCCGAAGGCCAGGCCGTAGCCATGCACCAGGCCCACGGCGGCGACCGACGGCAGGCCGGCGCCTCGGCCGCGGTGCAGCGCCGCCAGCGCGGCGCCCAGCAGCGACAGGGCGATCGCCACCTCCACCCAAGGCTGGAACCAGCCGCCGGAGGGCATCCAGCCGAACAGGCCGGCGCCCAGCGACAGCGAGTGGCCGACGCTGAACGCCGTGATGCGCCAGGCGATGGGCTTGAGGCGCAGTGGCCCCAGCACCAGGCAAAGGACGAACAGCAGGTGGTCCCAGCCTTGCAATATGTGTTCGCATCCCGCCAGCAGGAACATGCGCGCGGCGCCGAGCAGCGAAGGGTTCAGCGGAACCGGCGACGCCAGCGGACCGGCGGCGGTGTGGGTGCGCACCGCGCCGCCCTCGTGGAAGAACAGCACGTTGGCGATGTCGGCGAGGCCGCCGGGATCGGCGTCGGCCAGGCTTGAGAAGGACAGCGGCGGGTAGCCGGCCGCGCCGGCCGCGACGGGATAAAGCAGCTCGGCGTCCACCAGCACGTGCCGGGTTTCGGTGAGCTCGGGGGCCGCGCCTGACGCGGCGCCGGCGTCCGTGTGCGCCGCGACGCGCGCCTGGGCCAGCGTGGTGAACGGCGGCACCCGGCCGCGCCTGTGGATGCGCACCGCCAGCACCCGCGCCGTCACGGCCTCTCCGTTGGCGCTGAGCCGGTGGCCGTCCGCCAGCAGGCGGCCAACCCGCTCCAGCCGCGCCTGCGCGGCGGCCGTGTCCAGGTAGTGGAACAGACGGCCGCTTTCGAGGCGGTTGTAACCGATGTCGCCGGAGCGCGGCAGCAGCGGCAGCGACAGCCGCACGTAGGCCGCGAGGCCGTCCGCGCGCGGCTCGAAGTGGACCACGCGCACCAGGCGGTCCGCCGATGGATGGGCCGCCGCCGCGCCCATCCACGCCAGCAGGCCCACTGACAGTGCCAGCGACAGGACCATCGGCGGGAGCGGCGGCCGGACCAGCGGCGGGAACAGCCGCGGTAGCAGCCGCGCCAACGCGCGCCGCGCGGCGCGCCAGTCGCTGCGGCCCATCGCCTACTTCGCCGGCGCGCGCGGGTCCCACAGCAGGCGCTTGGCGCCCTTCTCGTAGGCGCGCCCCTTGGGATAGCTGACCAGCTCCAGCTGCATGCCCCACGGCGCCAGGAAGTACACCCAGGTCAAGCCCGCCGCGGGGCCTTCCTTGAAGGTGCTGGGATCGCCCAGCACCTTCACGCCGCTGGCCTTCAGGTAGGCCACGGCCTTGTCCATGTCGTCGACATAGAAGGCCAGGTGGTGGCCGCCCACGTCGCTGTTGCGCGGCGGCCGGGGCGCCTGCTTGGGCGCGGCGTATTCGAAGATTTCCAGGTTGGTGCCGTAGCCGCAGCGGACCATGCGGAAGCGCTTGATCTCCGCGCGCGGATCGACGTTCAGATGCACCTGCATCCAGTCATCGTCGAACTTGAAGGCGCCCAGGTCGAACGAGGCCTCGCAGCCGATCACCTTGACGAAGAAGTCCACCGCCTCGGCCATGTTGGGCACCGTCATGCCCAAGTGGTCCGAACCGCGCATGCCCGGCAGGCTTCCCGCCTGCGCGCCCGGTGGCAGCAGCATGGCCGGCAGGGCAAGCAGGGCCGAAGCCAGGATGTTGTTGTATTTCATGCATATCTCCTTGGATTTTTTGATGTCGTCGCGGCCGCGCCGGATGGCGGGCGCAGTCTGGCTTCGCAAGAAACGCACCAGCCGGCGCGGGCCTTCCCTCGCGGGGCTGGCCGCCGCGCGCGCCATGCGACAGCTGTTTCTAAAGCGACGAAGTGAGACAACTGTCTCACCGCGCACGGCCCGGAAGGGCCGCGATTGCTCGCTTGCGGGGTGGCATTGCGCTTGCTAGCATGGTCTATATCAAATCAATATCCTGGACAGACCGGGGAACGGAGACCAGACATGACCACCTTTGCCACCGTCGACGAGGACCTGGCGTTACTGCGCTCGCGCGGCATCGCGCGCGCCGACGCCGACCCGCTCATCGTGCGCTCCTGGCGCCGCTCGCTGGGCAAGTACAAGCTCGATCCGGGCCGCCGCCAGGCGCCGCGCGTGCTGGCCGGCGGCCAGCTGCGCGACCACCAGGACCCGATGGAACCGATGATGCAGATCGCGCGCGGCGGCGTGGAGTACCTGTTCAACCAGGTGCGCAGCGCCGGCTACGTGGTGCTGCTCACCGACTGCCAGGGCGTGACCGTGGACTTCAAGGCCGACCCGTTGCAAAAGCGCGAACTGCGCCGTTCCGGCCTGTACCTGGGTTCCTGCTGGTCGGAAGAGGAGGAAGGCACCTGCGCGGTGGGCGCCTGCATCGCCGACCAGAGCGCGCTGACCGTGCACCAGGCCGAGCACTTCCGCTCGACCAACACCACCCTCACCTGCAGCGCCTCGCCCATCCTCGACACCGACGGCAGCCTGCTGGCGGTGCTGGACGCGTCCGCGCTATCGTCGCCGGGGGACAAGCGCAGCCAGGCGCTGATGCTGCAGCTGGTGTCGGTGTCCGCCAAGATGATCGAGAACGCGCACTTCCTGAAGAAGTTCGAGGACCACTGGATCATCCGCCTGAGCCGGCGGCGCGAGTTCGCCGAGGTGGTCACCGACGGGCTGATCGCGCTGGACCACCTGGGACGCGTCATCGCCGTCAACCGCAACGCGCAGCAGGCCTTGCAGGGCGGCGAGCACACGCTGCTCGGCAAGGCCGTGGACCAGCTGTTCGACACGCGGCTGGAAGCGCTGCTGGCGTCGTCCGGCGCGCAGCACCGCTCGACGCTGGCGCTGCGCGCCCTGCACAGCGGCCGCCAGTACTACGCGCTGATGCGCACACCCAGCGGCCGCACGCTGTGCGTGCAGCCGGCCAGGAGCGCGCGCTCCAGCCATCCGTCCGTGTCCACCCTGCTGACATTGGACGAACTGGCCGGCGAGGACGCGCAGATGATGCGCAACGTGGCCATCATCCGGCGCGTGATCGACAAGGGCATCGCCATCATGCTGCAGGGCGAGACCGGCACCGGCAAGGAGGTGTTCGCCAACGCCATCCATCACGCCAGCGAGCGCGCCGAGCAGCCCTTCGTGGCGCTCAACTGTGCGGCGATTCCGGAATCGCTGATCGAGAGCGAGTTGTTCGGCTACGCGGACGGCGCGTTCACCGGCGCGCGCGCCAAAGGCATGCGGGGCAAGCTGGTGCAGGCGCACGGCGGCACGCTGTTCCTGGACGAGATCGGCGACATGCCCTTGCAATTGCAAACGCGCCTGCTGCGCGTGCTGGCCGAGAAGGAGATCGTGCCGCTGGGGGCGGAAAAGCCGGTGCCGGTGGACGTGCAGATCATCTGCGCCACGCACCGCAACCTGCTGGACCAGGTGGTGACGGGCCAGTTCAGGGAAGACTTGTACTACCGCCTGAACGGCATGAAGATCCACCTGTCGGCGTTGCGCGAGCGCGGCGACATCTCCACCCTGATGCACAGCGTGCTGGCCAGGGTGGCCGCCGAGGCGGGAGGGGGCGAGGTGACCATCGCGGCGGAGGCGCTGCGGGCCTTGCTGGCCTACCGCTGGCCGGGCAACCTGCGCCAGCTGATCAACGCGCTGCGCGCCGCGCTGGCGCTGTGCGAGCACCATCACATCGGCCTGGAGGACTTGCCGGCCGATGTGCGGGAGGCGACGCAGGCCAGGGGCGGCGGCGCGCCGGTGGCGCTGGCCGAACCGGCCTCGCTTGAAGCGCCGGATGATGAACGCGGCAGGCTGCTGCGCGAGTTGCGCCGGCAGCGCTGGAACGTGACGCGCGCGGCGCAGGAACTGGGCATTTCGCGGGCCACGATCTATCGGAAAATGGACAAATTCGGCATCGTGGCGCCAAACGTGGCGGAGGGGGCTTAGGCGCCGCGTCAGAACGTGTGGCGCACGCCCAGATTCCACGCGCGGTCGCCGATGCCGCCAGGTATTGCGGCGTGCACTGCCGGCCGACCGTGACGGTGCCGAAGCGCTGGCCGCCCAAGCCGACATAGGCCTGGCGGCCGAACAGCAGTCCGCCCTGCCCGGACGCCCCGGAGTCGGTGTTGAAGCCGCTTTCGAGCAGGAACACGGCGCTCATGCCCGCTCCCATGTCGTCGCTGCCCTTGAAGCCCAGGCGGGACCCTGCCGCGATCTCGTCCATGGCGTTGGCCGATTCGGCCACCAGTTGCGCCGCGTACGACTCCATCGCCCTCAACGCCGGCCTGGCGGCGACCGCCGGCGGGATGCGCATCTGTGGCCGGGTCTATCTGGGCGCCCTGCGTGGCCGCGTACAAGTCAGAAACCGTCGGCAACACCTTTCTAAAAGGTTCCCATTTTGACATTGAGAATTGGTGAGTTTCACAATTCCCAAGAGTCTGGCATGGATGGACAATCAACAGCCAATAAAAATGATTTCAACTGGCGGGCAATTCTGGGACCGAAGCGCAATGTCGTTGTTGGCGGGAACAAGAATTTGAAGACTTGAAGAGACGGTTATGCATGTAAAGAGCACCATACCGGCACTGGCGGCAGGTCTGCTGATGACCCAAGGGGCCATGGCCGAGAAATATCGTTGGGACAATGTTGCAATGGGCAGCGGCGGGTTCGTCACGGGCGTCGTGGCCAACACCTTCCGGACCCAGAGCACGCAGCCGAAAACCATTTACGGCGACCGCATCTTCACCTCGATCGATGCCGGCCGCACCTGGACCGACTTGATGGACCGCGACATGAGCGTCGACGCCAACGGCCTCGATTGGATCCATGGCTCGATGATCCACTGGGCCGGCTCGATCGAGTTCGATCCCTTCGATCCGAAGAGCGCATGGGTCGTGTCGGGCAATGGCATGTTCAAGACACGCGACATCGACGCAGCCAAGAGCGTGTGGAAGTTCGACGGACTGCGGTCACTGGCTTGGTTGTGAACAATGCGCGCCCAGTGGCCGACCCGGTCAATCTCGACACCGGTCGTGACCGGCGACATTTGCAAATAAACGCATTCAAATAGCTACTACCATGAAAAACACACTCAAGCTCATTTTCGCCCTCCTTGCTTTCCCGGCCTCCTCCGCCGCTTTCGCGCAAGCTCACAATCCATTGATTTTTGCTGATGTGCCGGACATGGCCATGATCAGGGTTGGTGGAAATTACTATATGAGCAGCACGACCATGCACATGAATCCGGGCGTGCCCATCATGAAGTCGACGGATCTCGTCAACTGGAAACTGATCAATTATGCTTATGACACTCTGGCCGATATGCCGGAGCTGAATTTGACGGATGGTCAAAACACCTACAGCAAGGGAACCTGGGCCAGCAGTCTGCGCTTCCATAAGGGTATGTATTACCTCACCACGTTTGCGCAGACCACCGGTGAAACCTATATTTTCAAAACGAAAGACAT
>NZ_FPBO01000024.1 GCF_900116645.1 Pseudoduganella namucuonensis
CTGAAAGCACAGTGATGGTGCATTCAGATCAGGGAAGTCAGTTCAGTAGCTACGACTGGCGCGACTTCCTGAAGGAGCACAATCTGGAAGCAAGTATGAGCCGGCGTGGTAACTGCCACGACAACGCCGTTGCAGAGAGCTTTTTCCAGCTATTGAAGCGGGAACGGATCAAGCGCAAGACCTACGCAACAAGGGAAGACGCCCGGCAGGATATCTTCGATTACATCGAGATGTTCTACAATCCGAAGCGCCGTCATGGAGGTAATGAGCGGCTTTCTCCAGTTGAGTACGAGAAGCGGTATTTTCAGAGGCTCAAGGGTGTCTAAAAAATCCGTGGCGATTCAGAAAGCGCTTCCAAATTGGTCGACAGGATCAACGAACTCATCGACGAATGCCTGCTCGATCCGTTCAAAGGCACGGGCAAGCCCGAGCCGCTGAAAGGCAGTTTGACCGGCCTGTGGTCCAGGCGCATCGACCGCGAACACCGCCTGGTGTACATGGCCGAAGGCGGCGCGCTATACATCGTTGGCTGCCGATACCACTACTGAAAAATTGCGGGCGTGGTAGAGTTTTCTCATTGCCGCAACCGCCTGCGCTCAAACAGACCGACCCCCATCCTATTGAATCGCCGCCACTTGTTCTCGAAGGCCGCCGCTTGATCGCGTCGGCCTTTGTGGTCTTGTGTCCCTTCAAAACTGCGAGTGTGAGAATTCGCGCATTTTTCATTTGGGCAAGATGTTATGCTTCTGCTTAGACCGGCCGACGGCCCACGAGGCTTGGTTTTTTAGCTAGGGAGAAAATGAAAGCAGATCGTCTCGTTGTATCCGTATTTGTATCGCTGGTTGCGGCTCTTTGCGGCGCCTTGGTCTTCGCTCAAACCTCGCCTCCTCTTGTAAAGGCGAGCAGTTCGAAGTTTCGCTGCGATAGTAGTCCATCCGGCGAATGTGCATTTCTCTTGTATTCCTCCGAGTGCAGCGAGGGGGCCATCAAGAACGGCCGTCCAGTGTGGCTTTGCAGTCACGAATTTATTACCGAATTTTCTTTAAAGGTCGGCGAGTCGAGGACCATGGATAGCCTTCCCGCCAACTTTAAGCAATGTATCGCACCACCAAACGCGAAGCCAAAGTTTCCCGACTGTACCCGTTAGCGTGCAACGGATTAAATGGGACGGCCGCAGCCGGCCAGAATCGGTTGGCCAAAAATTTTCGAAACGCCAATGAAAGGCTTGCTGTGTTGATGAAAATTCATACATAGTAAATTAATTTTTAATTAAAAATAAAACTGGGGATTTGTTATGAAAAATTACATTTTAAAAATGTTTACCGTAACTATTTTCACATTTTCCAATCCAATATTTGCTCAGGATCAAACTGTTTCAATCCAACAGAAGAACGTGGAAATTAATGCCGCATCTGGAGGGCAATTATTGCAATTTCCAGCTGCAATCTGTAATTTAAGAAATCTCGAGACGCTTAATCTGACGGGCCACAATTTCCCTGAAGTTCCAGATTGCATTTCAATGAATAGTGGTACCTTGCGCATTCTAAGACTTGGCAAAAACGGGATAGCGAAAGTTAGTCCATTATTGACGCAATTGAAGTTTTTGGAAAATCTAGATTTAAATGGGAATAAAATCACTTTAACTACATCTGATGACTGGTCGGGTCTGTATAAGGTGAGCAATATAGACCTAAGCAATAATCCCATCACGACACTTCCAGATTCACTAGGGCAGCTAAAATCCCTGGAAACTTTGTCATTGGCCAACACGCAAATCACAGCTATTCCCGATTCGTTTTCAAATCTGACTTGGTTGCGCAATGTGAACCTTTCCAATACCAAGTTGACAATTACTCCAAAAGCTTTTTCAGCTTGGGTTAATTTGGAAAAACTTAATATAACCGGCGTTAATTTTAGCGCCGCTGAGAAAAATGTGATTCTCGCCATCTTTAAAGGAAGAAATGTGGAGATTACCCCTGCACCTTAGGGAGCAGCTGATTTAATCGGTTTTTCGGTCCATTGCGTGTTGTGGGTTTTTTACTATCACGAAGTGGATTTTCAGAAAACGAATAAGTCAACGCTTCCTTTGGATGATGCATACCTAAGCTGGCCAAGAGGCAGGACCCATTGGGGCGGCTACTGCCGGCAGTAACCGGCCAGGAGCTGACGTTGCAATGCAAACAGAGATTACATGAAACCCTCTCTAGCAAGTTTTGCTCAGTATTTCCGTATCGGCTTAGAAGTCGGACTCTGTGAGCTGGAAGAAGCTAGGGAGTGGGCCATCTCGGTCATCGATCGAATGGATGAGCCGCCAGGAGAGATAATCGAAGTCTCATGGCGCAAGCCGCTGGCACACGCCATCTCTGATCTTAATGAGGTTAAGGGTGAACCCGAGATGGACCTTGTCTGCCGGTGGTTGCTAGGACGAATTTCGCTGACCTTGGACTCTACGAACGATTCCCTTGACAGAGCGCTCCGGCAAGCAATGGGAATCTCTCGTGCTGCAGGCGACTCTGACCTCTACTATATGTTCGATGTAATTGAAGACGAGCTTCATCTTGCTGAAAATCAGACGTATGGGACGGCTGCCGAATGCAGAGAGGATTTCGATAAGGCGTTGAAGGAACATGGAACGCCTCCGTTCTCGCTTCCTTAGACTTCACGACAATCCGCTTCGGTCGATTTCGGCCGGTTGTGACAGTCTGCGCACTTTTTCGCTCGACAATACGCTATTCTTGAGGCTGCAGGCCAGTTTCGGCCAGAAGCGGTCGGTCATTGCGGCAAGAGTGGCTATTTGAAACGGAACAGGGACATATGAACTTTCCACTTGATGGTCCGATTCGTAGAGTATGCTACGAGGCCGCTTGAGGATGCGTGCTTTCACCGGCGGGTTCCGCCCCATCGCGGACATAGCCAATTCATGGAAATACTCAACGTTGTAGGTAAGCGGCTCGCCGAAAGCGGGGCCGCCTGACCGCCCAGTTAGACGGCACTTTCGGACGCCCGATCTTAGCGATACTTGGCCAAGGATTTGGCATAACCGACGATGAGTTGATGGAGTGTGTCGACCCCTACGGGGCTGATTGATGAAGATTTCGCTAGCGCGACCGCCATTTCTTCTTATAGAGTACGTCCTGCTCGTTGAGCTCAAGAACGCAACGCTTCCTGAGTACATCAACGGTTGTCGCACCATACTTCTCGATTTCGTCGAGCACGGTGAAAATCTGCTTGGTCGGGAACTTAGTGTATTCGACGACAAAGGCGGCCACTGCATCATGCTCGACATTCTTAAATAAAGGAAGGTCGTGAATGAGGAATGGCAGTTCGGTAAGCGAAAGAATTGCCAAATCAAACAGTACAAGGTTGGCAAAAGCCGTGCCCGTTCCAGTATCGTTGTCAATCTCGTATTTGTAAGAATTTTGCCCCAATATCAACGTCGGCGCATTGGCACCCTGCCCATAAACGTCGATCGCCAGCTTCTCCAATTCCTGATTTATTGCGGACTCGATGTCCGTCAAGATTGCTAGTTTGACGGTTTCCAGCGACTCTTTGGCCTCGACGAAATCCTTTTGCAGTTCTTCCTTTTTTTCGAATTTCTTATTTTCCGACTTCAAGGCAGTCCATTTTTCCGACAGTTGATAGACGCGGTCCACAATGACATTGGGATTGTCGTGCCCTTTTACGCGCTCGGATACCTTGCGGTCGATATCGGCAATGGCCACGTCGAGGGAATTGAGCTGCAGTCGGAGTGTCCTTTCCGTCTGCACCAACTCCTGCTTGAGCAGTCGCGCCACGGCGCTATGAAATTCTTCAATGCGCACCAGCTTCTCCACCTGCATATCCGGGAAGTATTCCTTCAGCCCCTCCAGCTGACTGCTCTTGACGTGCTTATTCGCCTGAAGGTTCTGCTGCGTCCGAGTCAGCTGGTGGAATACCTTTGATCTTTCACGCAGTAGCAAGTCCTTATCCTGGGCAAGGTCCATGACCTCCCTATCGACAATCGCGCGCAGGTTCAAGGCGTACTGAGCCAGGTTAGTCTTAATTTCTGCCACTTCCTCGCTAATCAAATTTAAGGCAGATTCATTGGCCTCGTATTCCCTTTTCCCAATCCTCGAAAGGAACTCCATGCCTTCTGCCTTGCGCCACACGCGGCGATGCTCGTCCGCTTGCGCGAACACGGCGGAGGAGTGCTCCACTTCACTGAAGCGACCAAACAGTTTGATCAGATTGTTGATGCAATCACTCGCCGACTGGCTCGACACGGCATGCAAAGGCCGATGCACATTGGTGACGTTGTCCTTTGGCCAGACCCGGGAATAGGGGGCGACCATACTACGGAAGGAAAGACTGATTTTCGGCGTGGCGTAGGCCTGTACCAGCCACGCCGTGTACTGGGCCACCGTCAGTGGTTTTATTTGATTGTATTGACCATCGCATTCGATGACAAATTCGGAACGCTCCGTAGCTCGCTTGAAATAATGTTTCTGGCCGTCAAACTCGAACAAAAACCGATATTCGTGGTGTCCGATATTGGGGACGATGTCGTCGTTTTTATCCAATAGGTCTGCGCCGCCGAAGACAAAATCAATGACCATTAGGAGCGATGACTTGCCGATCGAATTGGCGGCAGCGGCATCACCGATCACGACGTTGAGCCCCAGATGGAATTCGACCTTGGATACACGGAAGGCATCTGATTCAATTTCACGCAGCATGGCGAACTATCCCACTCTCAAGGTCCACGTCGAGCTTTCCTAAGACATGCAAAGCATCCACCGCATAAATGAACTCATTAATATCAGGAAAATCGTCTTCCACATACTTATACAGCTGGTGGATCGTATATGGTGGCGGCAAGGCCAGCAATAGTGGCAGACGGCCAAGTATCGACTGCTGCAGCGTAATAAATTTGCTTGGGGTTATCATTGGAAAAGCTCACAATTCTGTACAAAGAATGCGGCGACCACAGCAGCGGCCTCCTCCGTCCCGTTCGGCGTCTTGGACGAGATCCAGCCCACTGTATTCTGAAAGATTTGCTGCTGCGTCAAGTTCAGACCTTTCTGCTTGGTGTAGAACAGCTTGACTTGCATCGCAATCAGGACGCCTTGTCCTGGCACTGTCTTCTCGATTTCAGCCAATTGGTTACGGACGAAAAGGTAGAAGGACGACACGTCGTTCTTAATTTTTTGCTTGGTCAAGTTGGAAATCTCGCCCACCAATTTGGTGTCGATCTCTTTGGCGACATAGTCCGCGTCCAGCACTTCTGTCGTTGCCTCCGACATCAGTGCGTCCATAATGGTCGCGATGTCAGATTCGATCTGGTATTCGTATTGGATGCGCCGTTGAGCATCCTGACCAAGCAGGCGCTCCTTGATTTTCTTCAGCGCCCGGTAGTCCTCCAGAGTCTTGTCCGTGTCGTAGAGCTTATGGCAGGTAAAGCAGAGCGGAATCAGATTGCATTCGTCGTTTAGACCTCCGCTGAGCTTCGGCTCGCCAAGCAGTATTGCCAGCTCTGCCGGGGTGGGGTTCAACGGATAGATGTGGGCAATTTCGTAATCCTTCACCCAGTTCTTAGCCTTCTTAATAAACAATGGCCGCCCACACTTTGGACAGACCTGGTTCACCTGGCTGCATAAGGCCAGCAACGTAGTCGGCTTGAACGTAGGCCGCGCTACAGACACAGAAGCTTGGCTTACCTGGCTGCTTAGAGCCAGCGTCAAACGTGGCTGTGCCACTGGCAAGAGAAGTTGTAGTTGCTCCGTTGTCATCCGCGCATGCGTCCATAGAAGGTAGGCATCTAGAATAGCATTGCTTGCAACAAAGATTGACGCGGATCATCGTAACTGCCACTGTTCATTTATACAGTATAATGACAATTAACGAATGCGAAAACAAGCGGACATACGGCTGCGCCGCTGGTTATCCAACACGATGATCGCTGAAGACGTTATGTTATGGGGCGGAAGCGGACCTTCCGTCAGCCACGCGGCGCGCGCATCCATGTGGCATCCAGCCCCGTTAGCTCGATTTGAAGTTATCGCTGACCCTCTGCAGCAACTGGAGCAGGGTCTGTTTTTCATCCTCTGAAAACCCCTCCAACGCCCGCTTGGCGGCCTGCCGGCCCTGCGTTTTCAGCGTGGACGTGACGGCCAGCCCGTCCCCGGTCAGCGTCAGCCGGGTGTTGCGCCGGTCGTCCGGATCGGCCGTGCCCTCCAGCAGGCCCCGTTCGCGCAAGCCCTTGATCAATCTCGTCAACTGCGCCCGGTCGCGGCCGGAGTGCTGCGCCAGGTCGCTCAGCGTGGCTCCCGGATTCCTGCCGAAGTAGAGCAGCACCTTGCCGTCCATGTGCGTGATGTCCCGCGCCGCCTCGCCGGTGTCTTGCAGCAGGGAGGAGCGGTACTGGTGCGTGACCCGGTGGATCAGTTCCAGCGTGTCGTGGTCGCGCTCATCAAATTGGTTGACTTTATCAATCGTTTTCTTCATTATGTTTGACATTGTCAATTAAGTGGGGAAATTATACCGTGGATAGCTATCAACCGGAAGCGAGCCGGGGCCGGCGCGTGCAGCGCCTGTCGCTGGTGCCCAAGATGCGCGCCGTCACCGTGCTCGACGTCGCATCGATCAGTCCCAACTTCGTGCGCGTGCGCTTCGGCGGCGCCGAGCTGGCCGAGTTCACCAGCCCCGGCTTCGACGACCATGTGAAGTTCATCTTTGGCGGCGAGGAGCGCATCGCCCGCAATTACACGCCGCGCGCCTACGACAACGCGGCCCGCACGGTGGACATCGAATTCGCCCTGCACGGCGCGGGCGCGGCGTCCGACTGGGCCGCGCAGGCCGCGCCGGGCCAGGAGGCCATCATCGCCGGGCCGCGCGGCGCCTTCGTGGTGCCGGTGGATTACGACTGGCACCTGCTGGTGGGCGATGAAACGGCCTTGCCGGCGATCGCCAGGCGACTGGAGGAACTGCCGGCCGGCGCGCGCGCCTTCGTCGTGGTGCAACTGGGGGACGACGCCGACCGGCGCGCCTTGTCCGGCGCCGCCGACGCGGACGTGCGCTGGCTGGCGGCGGGGCAGGACCTCAACGCGGCGGTGCGCGCGCTGGAACTGCCGGCGGGCGAGGGCTACGCCTGGTGCGCCGGGGAAGCCGCGGCCATGGCCGCGCTGCGCAAGCTGCTGATCGAGGACAAGGGCCTGGACAAGGAACGCATCCGCGCCGCCGCCTATTGGAAGCGCGGCGAGCAGGCGCACCATGAAAGATTGGTCGAATGATCCATACCTATCGGGTATCAAAAGGCTACTAAATCGGTGTTGGACGCCGTTGTCAGGTATATCTATGCTCCAAATGTCCCATCGTAAAACAACTAACCGGGCCATTAGGAGATCATCATGCAGCAAATCGACGTCCATAAACTATCGGACGGAGCGCGTTTCAACCGCTTCCACGCCGGCGTTCTGTTCTGGTGCGCCATCATCATCATCTGCGACGGCTACGACCTCGCCGTCGCCGGCATCGCGCTGCCGTCCATCATGAAGGAAATGGGCGTCACCGCCCAGAACGCCGGCTTCATGGTCAGCTCCGCGCTGTTCGGCATGATGTTCGGCGCCATTTTCCTCGGCACCGTCGCCGACAAGATCGGCCGCCGCCTGGCCATCGCCATCTGCATCGCGCTGTTCAGCGTGTTCACCGCGCTGGCGGGGCTGGCCTCCGACCCCTACACCTTCAGCGCGATGCGTTTCCTGGCCGGCCTGGGCATCGGCGGCGTGATGCCCAACGTGGTGGCGCAGATGACGGAGTTCTCGCCCAAGAAGATCCGCTCCACCATGGTCACGCTGATGTTCAGCGGCTACGCGGTGGGCGGCATGCTGGCCGCCTTGCTGGGCAAAGGCCTGATCGAGACCTACGGCTGGTCGTCCGTGTTCCTGGCGGCCGGCGTGCCGGTGCTGCTGATCCCCTTCGTCCTGAAGTCGCTGCCGGAATCGATGCCCTTCCTGATCAAGGAAAAGCGCATCGAGGAACTGAAGTCCATCCTGACGCGCATGGAGCCGTCCTACCGCGCCGGCGCGGGCGACCGCTTCACCATCCCCGCCGCCGACAGCGCGGCCGGCGCGCCGATCCGCAAGCTGTTCCAGGATGGCCGCGGCTTCAGCACCGTGATGTTCTGGATCACCTTCTTCATGTGCCTGTTCATGGTGTACGCCCTCAGTTCCTGGCTCACCAAACTGATGGCCAGCGCCGGCTACAGCCTTGGTTCGGCGCTGACCTTCGTGCTGGTGCTGAACTTCGGCGCGGTGATCGGCGCCGTCGGCGGCGGCTGGCTGGCGGACCGCTTCAACATCAAGCACGTGTTGATCGGCATGTACGCGCTGGCCGGCGTCTCGATCACGCTGCTGGGCCACAAGGTGCCCACCGAAGTGCTGTTCTTGCTGGTTGGCCTGGCCGGCGCGTCCACCATCGGCACCCAGATCGTCACTTACGCCTACGCGGGCCAGTTCTACCCGATGGCCATCCGCGCCACCGGCATCGGCTGGGCCTCCGGCGTGGGCCGCAGCGGCGCCATCCTGGCGCCCATCGTGATCGGGACGCTGGTCGGCATGCAGCTGCCGCTGGAGCAGAACTTCATGGCCATGGCCATCCCCGCCGCCATCGCGGTCATCGCCGTCTCGCTCATCAAACAGGGGCGTTTCACCTCTGCCGCCAAGGAAGCCAGCGCTCCCGGCATCGCGGACACCGTCGAAGCGGTGTGATCACGCCACGGCGCCTGAACGGATTCCGGCCGGCGCGCCACTCCTTTTCATTTCGACCGCGGCGCGGCACGGGCTGATGGCCCCGGCGCGCCCGAAAAAACAAGCCATCACCACTGGAGACATCAACAATGAAAAAAGCAACCCTTTGCGCCGCACTGGCCACCATCGGCGGCCTCGCCGCCCACCCGGCGATGGCGCAAAGCCAGGTCACCGTCTACGGCATCCTCGATAGCGGCCTGGTTTACACGAACAACAGCAACGCGGCGGGCGACTCGGTCGTGAAGGTGCCGGGCCTGACGGGCAGCGTGCCGTCGCGCCTGGGCTTCCGCGGCGCGGAGGACCTGGGCGGCGGCCTGCAGGCTGTGTTCGTGCTGGAGAGCGGCGTCAATGTCGATACCGGCACCATGGGGCAGGGCAACCGCCTGTTCGGCCGCCAGGCCTATGTGGGCCTGAAAAGCGCCTACGGCACGTTGACGCTGGGCCGCCAGATCAACATGACCTTCCTGGCGGCGGTGAAGTCCGACGTGATGGGCCCGAACCTGTTCAGCATGTCCAGCATCGACCTGTACATCCCCAACGCGCGCAGCGACAACGCCATCGGCTATCTGGGCGCCTTCAACGACTTCACGGTCGGCGCGACCTACAGCCTGGGACGGGACGCGTCCGCGGCGGGCGGCCCGGCCGCCACCGGCTGCGCCGGCGAGGTGGCGGGCGACGCCAAGGCCTGCCGCCAGGTGACGGGCTTGCTGGGCTACGACAACAAGGCCTGGGGCGTGACCGCCTCCTACGACATCCTGTACGGGAACACCGGCGCGGCGGCCGGACTGACCACCAGCGGCAGCAGCGACAAGCGCGTCACGCTGAACGGCTACACGATGCTGGGCGCGACCAAAATCGGCCTGGGCCTGATGGACCGCAAGAAGGTGGCGGCGACGCGCGCCAACGACCTGGAATCCGATATGTACTACGTCGGCGCGAGCCATCCACTGTCGCCCGCGCTGACGCTGGACGGCCAGGTGGCGCGCCACGACGTGAAGGGCAGCGCCAATGACTCCACGCTGACGGTGGTGCGCCTGACGTACAACCTGTCCAAGCGCACGGCCGTGTATTCCTCGCTGGGCCATATGCGGAACGGCGGCCTGGCGGCCATCGCGCTGGACGCCGGCGGCACCGTGGGGGCGGGGCTGAACCAGTCGGGCGTGTCGGCCGGCGTGCGCCATGCGTTCTAAGGGAGACGTGGCCATGAAAATAATAAGCAATGCCGCCGCGGTGTCGGCCATGTTGGTGGCGGCGGGTCTGGCCCATGGCGAGAACGCGTCGCGCGAGGAGGCTGTGGCGCTGGTGAAGAAGGCGGTGGCGCATGTGAAGGCCAAGGGCGTGGAACAGGCGTGCGCCGACTTCGCGGATCCGCGCTCCGGCTTTATCCAGGGCGAGCTGTATGTCTTCGTCCAGGATATGAACGTCAAAATGATCTGCCACGGCGCCAACAAGCGCCTGAACGGGAAGGACCTGTCGGAACTGAAGGACGCCAACGGCAAGGTCTTTGCCAGGGAGATGACGGAGCTGGTCCGGACCAAGGGCTCGGGCTGGGTCGACTACCAGTGGGTGAACCCCGGCAGCAAGGCGCTCGAACCCAAGACGTCCTATGTCGAGAAGGTGAACGACGCCGTGTGGCTCGGCGTGGGCATCTACCGCAAGTAGCATGGAGACGCCGACGTCGCCGGCCGGGGGCATGGCGCTTGCGCGCGCCCGGCAACTGTTCTTCGAGGAAGGCGCCGCGCCCGGCGGACTGGTGCACGACGCGGTGTGGCGCTCCTGGCAGCGCTGCGCCGCGCATGGCCACCGCAGCGGCGAGGCGATGGTCTTCAACCAGGTCCGGCGCGCCGCGCTGGACGCGCTGCTGGAGCAAAACCGGCAGCTGATCACGGCCGCCGAACCGGCCATGAGGCGGCTGGCCGCATCCATGTCCGGCACCGGCTATGGCCTGATCCTGACCGACAGCGCCGGCCTGTGCGTGGCGGCGCACGGGCCGATAGCCAGTTGCGGCAACGCATTGCGGCAGGCCCTGCGGCCCGGCGTGGACCTGTCCGAACAGGCGGTGGGCACCAACGCCATGTGCGCGGCGATGGTCGAGGCCCGCCCCATCGGCATCTTCGGGGCCGAACACTACTTCGCCCAGAATCAGGGCTTCCAATGCGTGGCCGCCCCCATCTTCAATCCGGATGGCGAACTGGCCGGCGCCATCGACATCACGCGCGACACGCCCGGCCCGCAACTGGGCGCCTTGTCGATGATGCTGGACTGCGCCGCCGCCATCGAAAGCGCGCTGCTGCTGCAACAACCGGCGCACACGGTGATCGGCCTGCACTGGCATGGCGGCGCGGCCGAACGGTTTGGCCAGGCCCTGCTGGCCTTCGGCGCCGACGGCGAGGTGCTGGCGCTGAACAGCGCCGCGCGCCGCCTGCTGGGGGTAGGGGCGGCCCGCGCCGGCCTGCGCTTTCGCGATCTGTTCCTCGGCGATTACGGCGGCCTGCTGGCGGTGCTGACGGCCGCGCATCCGGCGCAACTCACCTTGCAATCGGGCTTGCGCATTTATGCGCAGGCGCGCACACCGGCGCGCGGCGCCAGCGTGCGGGCGCCGGCGGTGGCCGCCGCTCCGGGACCGGCGCGCCAGGCCGCGTCCCCGCGGCCACCCGGCGTGGAATTCGGCGATCCCGCGGTCCGGCAGGCATTGGGGCGAGCGGTGCGCGCGGTCAACGCCGGCCTGCCGGTGATGATATTGGGCGAGACCGGCACCGGCAAGGAGGTGGCGGCGCGCGCGCTGCATGCCGCCAGCGCGTGCGCGGCGGGACCATTCGTCGCCATCAACTGCGGCGCCATTCCGCGCGAGCTGATCGAAGGTGAGCTGTTCGGCTATGCCGACGGCGCGTTCACGGGCGCCCGTCGTGGAGGCGCCAAGGGACGCCTTGAGGAGGCCAATGGCGGCACCCTGTTCCTCGATGAAATCGGCGACATGCCACTCGACCTGCAAACCAGGCTGTTGCGCGTGCTGGAAAGCCGGGAGGTGACGCGGCTGGGCGAGAGCGCGCCGCGCAAACTGGCCATCCAGCTGCTCAGCGCCACCCACCAGGACTTGGAGGCGCTGGTGGGCGCGCAGCGCTTCCGGGGCGACCTGTATTACCGTCTGAGCGGCATGGCGCTAACCCTGCCGCCGCTGCGCGAACGCGGCGACCTGGGCGCGTTGATCGACACTATCCTGGAGGCCGAGGGCATCGACGCCGCGCGCCTGGGCGTGGATGCCCGCTCGGCGCTTGAAAGGCATGCCTGGCCGGGCAATGCGCGTGAACTGCGCACCGCGCTGCGTTTCGCCCGCGCGATGTCCGACGAGGGCGAACCCATACTGAGGGAACATCTGCCCGCCACGGTGGTGGCCGCCCTTGCCGCGCCGGCGCCGGCCGCCTCGGCGATCCCGGAGACCCCGGAGACCCCGGAGACCCCGGAGACCCCGGAGACCCCGGAACTCCAGCCGCCCCGGGACCCGGTGGTCAAGCCGCTGAAGGAACTGGAACGCGACTCCATCGCGGACGCGCTGGCCGGCGCCGGAGGCAATATCACCGCCGCGGCCCGGCGGCTGGGCATCAGCCGCGCGACGCTGCACCGGCGGCTGCAACGGGTGGCGCAGCCGCCGCCGTCCGGCGCCGCCTCGGCGGGTGCTGGCTGAGCGGCGCCGGCGCGCATCCTCAGCCCCCGGCGCAGTCGAAGCTCCGGCCCTGCGCCTCGTCGACGGTGCGCTTCGCCTCCTCAGGCAGCAGCATGCCGTCTTTCACGTTGGCCTCGGCCAGCGCGCGCACCTTGGCCACGTAGGCTTGCTTGCCGCCGTAGCGCCTGCACATTTCGGCCGGCGTGTAGTCGAGATGGTAGCCGGCCAGCGCGCAGAACCCGCCGCCCGCGTTGACCCCGTAGTTGACCGCGACCGGCGCGTCGTATGCCGCGGTGCGCACGCCGCCCTGGACACGGCCCTCGGCGTCGCGCAGCATCCGGCCCGGGCCGGCCATGGCGATCCGCGCGGCGCCCGCCGGCGCCGGACCGCCGCCGATCCACGCGTCGAGTCCCTTCAATCCGGCCTTCAGGATGTCGGCGTTGGGCACCCGGCTCCAGATGGGCGTGACGGCGCAGTTGCCGCCGTTCACGGCGTCGCTCAGGCTGAGCGCGGCGCCGTTGGGCGCGCGCAGGGCGCCGTCGCGCAGGATCACGGGATCCAGATAGTCCGCCACTTCGGCCAGGGAGACATGCGCCGCGCCGGCGATCTCCCACCAGCGGGTGTCGGCCGTGTCGGCCGGCGGCGGGCCGGCGAACAGGTTCATGAACTCGGTGCCGATGCCGACCACCTTGACGCCGGTGTCCTTGCGCATCGGGCCGCCACGGTCGTACAGGAAGAAGCCGTCGTATACGCGGTGCAGCGGCTGGATGCTGTTGTGGTACGTGGTGAGCCTGGCGGTCGACTGCGACTCGCCGGCCGCGATGATCCTCTTCACCGTCAAGCCGCCCATCAGCGGGGAGGTGCCCTTGGCGATCGCCGCGCCCACTTGCGAATACACGTCCCAGCCCAGCACGTCGCCGCCGACCGCCGGGAAGGCCGCCGGATCGATCTCGGCGCCGCTGGCCGGATCGAGATTGGAGGCCGCCACGCTGAGCGTGCCATAGCGCTGCGGATTCCAGCGCGCCAACGCCTCCACGCCCGCGCGCTGCGCGCTCACGCCGACCCACGCGTAGCCTTCGCGCAGCAGCAGCTCGCGGGTGGCTGCGAAGATGAAGTCGATATCCTGGCCGGTGGTGACGTTCAGCCATTCGACCACGACGGTGCCGTTGAAGCGCGCCGGATCGGCGGGGCGCCGCACCAGCACCCGCGTGGCGTAGGGGTGGCCGGCATCGATCAATTGCGCGTTGCCCATGGCGTCGGGCATGCGGTAGCGGTTGGCCCGGCCCCGGACTTGGAACTCCTGCTCGACGTAGCCGTACGTTTGCAGGGGCAGCGGCGTGGCGTTCAGCGGCGCGCCCGCCGCCACGATTGCTTCGACCGCGGGCAGCGGAACCGCGCTTCCGTTGTTTCCGCCGCAGGCGGCGAGGCACGCGGCGGCGAGCAGGCAGGCCGCGTGGCGCAGTGCCCCCCCGGTTTCCGCCGGCATGTTGGGATGGTGTTTTTTCATGGGGTCTTCGATTCGATGGTTGGTCCGGCATCGGCCGCGCGGCCTTGCGCCGGCGGCCGGAACGTGCGTTGGCGCCGCTTAGTACACCTTCACCACGCGCAGGTTGAGGCGGGAGGATTCACGCGCCCCGTTCTCGGTCTTGCCGGCCTTGCCGGCCTGCGCCATCAATTGCAGCGACGGCGTGACGAAGGTGGCGAAGCCGAGCTGCCAGCGACCGTTGTTCATCCTGTCGCGCTGGTCGGCTCCGTTGAGGGAGGTGGCGCCGCCGAAGTCGTGGTAATAGGACAGCGCCACCGAGCTCGCGGCCGAGAGCATGTAGCGCAGGTGCGTCTGCACGCCGTAGCTGGCGCGCTGTTCCTTGCGCAGGCCGAGGAAATCGTCGTTGTCGCCGTAGACGGCGGTTTCCGCCAGCAGGTCCAGCATCACGTCCTTCCCCAGCGCGGTCACATAACCGGCCTGGAAGATGCCTTTCCAGCGGTTTTCTCCGACGTTGACCGGTCCCCTGGCGCCGTCGTAGGCGCCGACCGGCAGCGAGACGAAGGCGGTCAGGCCCAGCCACTGCTTTTGCTCCGGCCGGTTCACCACCCACAGCGTGCCGCCCACCAGCGGATCGCCGACGCCGGTGGCGTTCACCGGTTTCAGCGGTCCGAACGGCGTTTTCAGCGCCACCTTGCCGAAGGGGATGATGAATTGCGGGTCGATCACATAGTCGCCCAGCCTGGCGTAGTGGACGAAACGGGCCAGGCCGATGTCGGTGCTCAGGCTGAACGGGCCGGGCAGGCGGCTGCCGGCGGCGTGGTAGGCGTCGCGCTCCGCGTGCTGGTAGTACAGGATGCCGAGCTGCAGCCCGGGCGGCAGCGCGGCGTAGTCGCCCGGATCGGTGGCGATTTCGGCCGCGCCGCCCAGCGGGGCCAGGCCGGCCAGCGTCAGCGCGGCCAGCAGGCGTGGCAGGGAAGCGGGGCGTGTTGCGTGTTGCATGTGGTCTCCTTGGTTTTTTTGTGGTTTAGAACGGGTAGGCGATGGGCTGGTCCAGCACGCTGATCCACTGGCTTTGCGTGAACTCGTGCGCATTGGCCGGGCCGCCGAAACGGCCGCCATTGCCGGACGCGCCCATGCCGCCGAACGGCACCTGGAATTCGTTGTTCACGGTCTGGTCGTTGATGTGCACCATGCCGCTGCGCAGGCGTTGCGCCAGCGCGCCGGCGCGCGCCACGGAGCGGCTGTGGATGGCGGCGGCCAGGCCGTAGGCGGAACTGTTGGCCAGCGCGACCGCCTCGTCGTCGTCGCCGAACACGGTGATGGGCGCGACCGGTCCGAAGATCTCTTCGGAGAAGGCCGGCATGGCGGACGTGACGCCGGCCAGCACGGTGGGGCGGTAGAACAGCCCCTCGTGGGTACCGCCGCTGAGCAGCGTGGCGCCGGCCCGCACGCTGTCCTGCACGATGCGGTGGATGCGTTCGCACTGCCTGCCGTTGATCAGCGGCCCCAGATGCACCGGTCCCGCGTGCGGGTCGCCCACCACCAGCCGGGCGGCGCGCTCGGCCAGCTTTTCCGCGTAACGCTCCGCCACCGAGCGGTGCACCAGGTGGCGCCCGGCCTGCATGCAGATCTGGCCCTGGTGCAGGAAGGCGCCCCAGGCGCCGCTGGAACTGGCGGCGTCGATGTCGGCGTCGTCCAGCACGATGATGGCGTTGTTGCCGCCCAGTTCCAGCGCCACCTTCTTCAGCATCTGGCCGCAGATCTGGCCGATGGCGCGGCCCACGGCGGTCGACCCGGTGAAGGAAATCATGCCGCTGTCCGGGTGGCGCACCAGCGCGTCGCCCGTTTCGGCACCGCCCGGCAGCACGTGCAGCACGCCCGGCGGCAGGCCGGCGTCCTCGAACAGCTGCGCCAGCAGCAGGCCGCCGCAGACCGCGCTTTGCTGGTCCGGCTTGAGCACCACCGCGTTGCCCAGGGCCAGCGCGGGCGCCACGGAGCGCAGCGCCAGCAGCAGCGGGAAGTTCCACGGCGCGATCACGCCGACCACGCCGATCGGCACCTGGCGCCACTGGTTGCGGCGGCCCGGCATCGCCGACGGGAACAGCAGGCCGTCCGGCTGCATCGGCAGGGCGGCCGCCATGTCCAGCTGTTCGCAGCTGGCGTCGAGTTCGAATTCCGCCTTGGCCGGGATGGAGCCGCATTCGCGGATGTTCCAGTAGTTGAATTCGGCCGCGCGTTCGCGCAGCAGGCGGGCCGCCTCGCGCATGATGGCGGCGCGCCGGTTGAACGGCATGGCGGCCCATGCCGGCTGGGCGGCGGCGGCGCTGGCGACCGCGCGCGCCACATCCTCCGTCGAGCCGACGCCGGCCCGGGCCAGCACCTGGCCGGTGGCCGGCTCCAGCACCGGCGCCGTGCCGCCGCCGGGTTCGCGCCAGCCGTCGGAATACAGTTTGCCGTCCCAGGCGTGGGCGGCGGTGTTGTCTTTTACGATTGCGTTCATGGTTCGGTGCTCCAGGATTAAGCCTGTTTGAGGATCTCGGCCATGCGCTCGCCGATGATCATGCAGGGCGCCATGGTGTTGCCGGTGGTGACGCGCGGCATGATGGAACCGTCGGCCACGCGCAAGCCCTCGATGCCGCGCACGCGCAGCTTGCTGTCGACCACGGCCATCGTTCCGCGTCCCATCTTGCAGGTGCCGGTCTCGTGCCAATAGGTGACGGCCGCGTTGCGGACGAAGTTTTCCATCTCCTTGCCCTTCAGCGGACCTGGCATCACTTCGCGCTTGGCGTACTGGCGCATCTCGGGCGCGTTGCCGATCTCGCGGCACAGCTCCACGGCGCGCACCAGCGCCTTCATGTCGGCCGGGTCGCTGAGGAAGTTGGCGTGGATTTTCAGGCGCGCGCGGGGATCGGCCGACTGCAACTCGACATGGCCGCGGCTGGCCGGGCGCACCAGCCCCGGCGCGATCGACCACGCATGTTGCGGCAGCGCGTACTGCTTGGCGTTGACGTCGCTGGCGTAGGGAATCTCGATCTGGAAGGGCTGCAGGTCCGGCGTGTCGAGCCGGCTGTCGCTCTTCCAGAAAAAGGTGCACTCGGCCAGGTTGTTGCGCGGCGCCTCCGGCGTGTTGTATTCCCAGATGCAGCCGCCGAGCAGGATGTGGTCCATGAAGTTGCGGCCCACGCCCGGCAGGTGGTGCTGCGGCGTCACGCCGGCCCGTTTTAGCTGCGCCGCGTCGCCTATGCCGGACAGCATCAGCAGCTTGGGCGAATTGAGCGCGCCGGCCGACAGCACGATCTCCTTGGCCGCCGCCACCTTGCGCGGCTTGCCTTGCCAGACGAATTCGATGCCGGTGGCGCGCTTGCCTTTCAGCGTCACTTTCTGGACTTCCGCCCCGGTCAGCACGGTAAGGTTGGGGCGGTGCATGGCGGGGTGCAGGTAGTGCGCGGCCATGTTCATGCGCCGCCCGTCCTTGATGGTGGTGTTGGCGATGGCGCAGCCGCCCGCGCCCTCCATCATGGCGCCGTTATGGTCGGCGTAGGTCGGAATGCCGACGCCGGCGGCGGCCCGCACCATGGCCGGCGCGATCGGATTGGGATCGCGCGCGGGCTGCACCCAGACGTTGCCGCCCGTGCCGCGATAGGCCGGATCGGGCGCGCCCTGCCAGTTCTCGATGCGCTTGTAAATCGCCAGCACGTGGTCGTAGTTCCAGGCCGGGTCGCCCGCCTCGGCGGCCCAGTGGTCGTAGTCGTTCTTGTGGCCGCGCGCGTAGGCCATCACGTTGATGCTGCTGCCGCCGCCCAGCGCCTTGCCCATGGCCAGCTTCAGCGTGCGGCCGTTGAGGTGGCGTTGCGGCGCGGTCTGGTCGCCCCATTCGCGCTCCGTGCCCAGGTTGGTGTACCAGACGCCGGGGTCCAGGATGCTGGGCGCCTGGTCGTCGCCGCCCGCCTCCAGCAGCAGCACCTTGACGTCCGGGTTTTCGGACAGGCGGCTGGCCACCACGCAGCCGGACGAGCCGGCGCCGACAATGACGTAATCGTATTGCGCCAGCAGGTCCTGCGCGCGGGCGGCCTGGTTGGCGGCGACCGCGCCGGCCTGTTGCGCGATGGCGGCGGCCGAACCGGCCGACAGGCCGAGCGCGGTGGCGAATTTCATGAAGGCGCGGCGGTCCAGACGGCCGCGCATCAGTTCCTGTTCCAGTTGGTTCACGCGGTCGCCGCGTGCCAGGGCGTCCGCGTCTTGCGGTGCTGATTTCATGTCGTCTCCGTTTTTGTGGTTGGTCGTGCTACTACCGGCATTCTGCAAAAGGCATGCCAGAGGAAAAACACGGTTCCATCGTTGAAAAAGGGAGATTCGCGGGCGTGGCGTGTCGCGTTGTGCGACGGGACGGCCGTTCGGCCATCGGCGCTAGTCGCAGAATGCGACATGGCGTTGTGTTATAGCAACATGGCCTGTGGCGGGGCCATGCCGTACGCTATCCTGTATGAGAACGCAGACCAATCAGGTTCAACACGGAGAGTGACATGAAAATATTACGCAGTATTGCCGCCGCAGCCGGTCTGGTGGCCGTCGCGGGCATGGCCCACGGCCAGAACGCGACGCGCGAAGAAGCGATTGCGTTGGTGAAGAAGGCCGTGGCCCATGTGAAGGCCAAGGGCGTGGAGCAGGCCTGCGTCGACTTCGCCGATCCGCAGGGTGGCTTCATCCAGGGCGAACTCTATGTGTTCGTCCAGGATATGAACACCAAGATGGTGTGCCACGGCGTCAACAAGCGACTGAACGGCAAGGACATGTCCGAACTGAAGGACGTCGACGGAAAGTACTTCACCAGGGCGATGACTGAGCTGGCCAAGACCAAGGGATCGGGCTGGGTCGACTACCAATGGCCCAACCCGACCACGAAGGCGCTGGAGCCCAAGTCCAGCTACGTGGAAAAGGTCAACGACACCATTTTCCTCGGCGCGGGCATTTACCGCAAATAATCGCGTCAGTAGCGGTGCCGGATGCCCAGCGCCACGCTGCGGCCGGTCGCCAGGCCGGTGTAGGCGTCCCGCATCAGCAGCGCGTACAGGTCGGTCCGTTTGGACAGGTTGTGGTCATAGCCCACGGTCACCGTGTTGCGCCTGGGGTCCACGCCGCTGGTTGCCACGCCGGCAGGCAGGGCGGGGAAGCCCGGCACCACGGTGTAGGGCGAGACTCCGGCGGCCGGCAGGTCGATCGACGATCGCGCCCACGACAGCAGGAATTTGCCGGCGCCCGCCGGTATCGCCGCGCCCACCTGGCTGATGGTGTATTTGCGGTCGGTGCCGGCGGCGTTGAACACCTGCGTGATCCGCTGCAGCTGGCCGTATAGCTTCACGGCCCCCAGGTCGTAGGTCGCTCCACCCAAATATGCGCGCTGGCTGGTTTCCGGATTGGGCAGCGTGGCCAGCGTCCCCAGCGCGGTCGTGTCGCGCTCGAAGGCGAAGGTCAGCGCCAGCGGGCCCGCGTAGTAATTCACATTGCCGCTCACGCGGCGCTTGCCGGCGGCTCCCGCCACTTCACCCGGCGCATACATCAATTTGGCGTTCACTCCGCGATAAGTCGGCGTGGTGTACTGCACCACGTTCGAGGCGCCGCTATCGGGGCCGTTCATGGGCGTCGCGCTCATGGGGAACTGGCCGCCGGTGTAGGTGTGCAGGAACACCGGCGAGTACACGGCGGAATCGATGAAGGGATTGAACAGGATCATGGAGAAGAAGTAGGGCGTGCCGATGCGCCCCACGTCCAGCTGGCCGAATCCGCCGGACAGGCCGACCGTGGCGCGGCGCGACAGCAGGCCGTCCGGGCTGCCCGCGAAGCGACCGGTGACGCCGGTGTCCACGGTGAAGAAGCCGGACAGGTCGAAGTTCGCCTTCAGGCCGTCGCCCAGGTCCTCGCTGCCGCGGAAGCCGAAATGGGAGGTGCTCATGCCGCCGTCGTTGACGCCGGTGGTGCGGATGCCGCCGCTCAGCTGGCGGCTGGCGAGGGTGGCGTCCACCTGGCCGTAGAGTGTGACGTCGGCGGCGCTGGCTGCGCCGGCCCACAGGGCGGCGAGGGTGGCGGCGAGGGCCAATTGGCGGTGCGCGCGGTGGTTTTTCATGCTGGTCTCCTGCGTATTCGTTGTTGTTTGTACGGTCGTACAAAGCGGAATATACAGTCGTATAAAAACTATGTCAGCCCCCTTGTGCCGCCCGCTGTTGCTGGGGCGATACGGATTTTCCGTCCGGCGCGGGCTGTTCTCCTATGACGCCGCGGGCCAGCCACGGGCCGGATTTTTTTTGCAAATTATACGAACGTACAAAAAACTTGTACGGTCATATAAAAGTGGGCTATCATGGCCTCGATGCATAACAAAACCATTCATCCACAAACCTGGAGACAGCCATGAACACGATTAAATCCCTGGCCCTGGCGGCGCTGGCACTGGCCGCGCCGCTGGCGGCGGCCCAGAACAAGATCAACCTGGGCTACACCGCCGTCACCGACTTCACCGCCGCCTTCGTGGCCAAGGAAGAGGGCTATTTCAAGAAGCGCGGGCTCGACGTCGACATGCAACTGCTGACGATCACCTCGGCCATCCCTGCCGCGCTGCAATCGGACTCGATCCAGGTCGGTGGCACCGTGCCCACCGTGCTGCTGCAGGCGGTCGACAGCGGGCTCGATCTGGTGGCCTTCGCCAACGCCAGCATCAACGACAACACCGGCAAGAACCCGGCGCTGCTGGCGCGAACCGGCAGCAACATCAAGAGCGCCCAGGACCTGGTCGGCAAAAAGGTCGGCGTGCCCGGCGTGGGCGGCGTGATGCATGTGCTGATACGGCGCTGGATCATGGAGAAGGGCGTCGACCCGAAAAAGGTGACCTACATCGAAACCGCGTTTCCCCAGATGAGCGACCTGCTCAAGGCCGGCACCATCGACGCCGTGGCGACGGCCGATCCGTTCTCGACCCGCATCGAGCAGGCCGGCACCGGCGCCGTCGTCTCCTACGTGGGGCGCGATTTCCCGAGCGGCTTTTCCAATGTGCTGTACGCGGCCAACCGCGGCTGGGCGGCCCAGAATCCGGCGCAGGTGCAGGCGTTCCGGGAAGCGCTGGTGGAGGCCATCGCCTTCGTCGAGAAGGAACCGCAGAAAACGCGCGCCCACATCGGCAAATACATCAAGCTGCCGGCACCCGTGCTCGAAACGCTGCCGATACCCAAAATGATGGCCGACCTGGCGGCGCCGCGGCTGCGCTTCTGGGCCGAGTCGATGCGCCAGCAGGGCATGCTGAAGAACGAGCCCAATCTGTCCGCGGTGATCGTCAAGTGAAACCACGGCTGGTTCCGGTGTTAACATTGCCGCATCGACCACGCTGAATGAAACCGCTTATGAAGACCGCCACCAAAGAATCCACCCCGAACCGCAAGGAAAGCATCCTGGTGGCCGCCGAGCGCCTGTTCGCAGCGCGCGGCTACCACGGGGTGTCGATCCGCGACATCGCCAACGAGGCGGGCGTGCAGTTCGCGCTGATCGGCTACTACTACGGCAACAAGCTCGAGCTGTACCACCACATCTTCGAGCTGCGCAGCGGCTACATCAAGGAGCGCCTCGAACTGCTGGCGGGCATCATGGACAACGCCACCGCCCGCAACGCCCTGGGCGACATCGTCGACGCCTTCGTGGGGCCGGTGCTGAAGCTGGCCCAAAGCGTGGACGGCGACAATTTCCTGCGCATGGTTTCGCGCGGCATGACCGAGCAGCTGAGCGAGGACGAGAAGGTCATCCAGGAGCTGTTCGACCCGCTGGCGCACGCCTTCATCGACGCGATGGCCAGCGTGCTGCCGCATGTGAGCCGGGGCACCGTGGCGTGGTGCTACCAGTTCGCGCTGGGCGCGCTGCTGCACCATGTGACGGACCGCCGCATCGAGCGCCTTTCGCGCGGCGAGAACCGGCGCGACGATTTCGGCGCCACCCAGCCCATGCTGGTGAAGTTCATTGTGCACGGCATCCGGGGCGTATGCGGGCCCGTGCCCGCCATGAAGGCGGAGACTAGCACCTCCGCCACGAAGACCAACGCCGCCAAGCCGCGCGCCGCCGCCCCCAAGCGTGCGCCCGCGCCCCGGCGGACCAAACAACCATAACGAGACTCATCATGAATGCACAAGTGGTCCCACTCGGCCAGCAGCCGCGCCAGGCCTCCAGTCCACGGCGGCAAGCCGCGGGCGCCGGCGCCTCCAAACAGATACGCTTCGACCGCGTTTGCCTGGACCTGGGCGGGCGCCGCATCATCAACGACCTCGATTTCGTCATGGAGCCGGGCGAGTTCGTGTGCGTGGTCGGGCCGTCCGGCTGCGGCAAGACCACTTTGCTGCGCCTGTTGACCGGCCTGGTGAAGCCGAGCACCGGCGCCATCACGCGCGGCGGCGTGGAAATCAGCGGACCGTCGCGCGACGTGGCGATCGTGTTCCAGGACTATGGCAAGGCGCTGCTGCCTTGGCGCACCGTGGCCGGCAACGTCAGCCTGGCGCTGGAGGCCATGGCCGTTCCCAAGGAGGAGCGCGCCGGCCGCATCGCCGACCTGCTGCGCAAAGTCGGCCTGGCCAGCCACGCGGAGAAGTATCCGTCCCAGCTGTCCGGCGGCATGCAACAGCGCCTGCAGATCGCGCGCTGCCTGGCGCAGGAACCGGCCGTGCTGCTGATGGACGAACCCTTCGGCGCGCTGGACGCGATGACGCGCCAGGGCCTGCAGGACGAGGTGGCCGGGCTGGTCGAGGAGCTGGGCACCACGGTGCTGTTCATCACCCACGACCTGGACGAGGCGATCTACCTGGGCGACCGCGTGATCGCGCTGCGGGCCAACCCGGGCCGCGACAGCAGCAGTTTGGCGCAGTCGATCGCAATCGACATCGCCCGTCCGCGCGACCAGCTGGCCACGCGCGAGGAGCCCGAGTTCCTGCGGCTGCGGCGCCACCTGTTCGACTTCATCCAGGAGCACCACAAATGAGGACGCTGGCGATGCGCCTGCGCGGCGCGGTGGTCCCCCTGGCCCTGCTGTTGCTGGCCGAAGCCGGCATGCGCGCGGCCGGCACGCAAAGCGACGCGCTGGCACGCCCGAGCGAGGTGGCGCTGGCGCTGGGCGAGGCCCTGGGCGACGGCAGCCTGCTGCGGGCCAGCGCGCAGACGCTGGGCGCGGGCGGCGCCGGCCTGCTGGTGGGCGGCGGCCTGGGGCTGGCGGCGGGGCTGTGGTTCGGGCTCTCGCCGCTGGCCGGCCGGCTGTCCGCGCTGACGGTGGAACTGCTCAAGCCCGTGCCCTCGGTGGCGCTGATACCGATCGCCATGCTGCTGTTCGGCTTCGGCTACCGGATGGAGATCCTGGTGGTGGCCTTCACCTGCTTCTTCCCGATGCTGATGCTGTCGCAGGCGGCGGTGGCCGGCGTCGAGCCGCGGCTGCTGGAGATGGGCACCGTGATCGGACTCACGCGCCGCCAGCGGGTGTGGAAGATCGTGCTGCCGGCCGCGCTGCCGCGCATCCTGGTCGGCTTCCGGCTGGCGGTGGGCATCGCGCTGGTGGTGGCGGTGACGGTGGAAATCGCCGCCAATCCCTACGGCCTCGGATACGGCCTGATGATCGCGCAGCAAAGCCTGCGTCCGGACCTGATGTTCGCCTTCCTGTTCTGGATAGGCGCGCTGGGCTGGGGCCTGAACGCCCTGATGGTGGCGCTCCAGCGCCGCTGCATCACCCCCTTCAACCAAGGAGCCGCGTCATGAAGGACAGGAATGGCTTGATCGCCTCGGCCGGCAGCGTGGCCGTGACGCTGGCGCTGCTCGCCGCCTGGTCGGCGGTCTCCGCGCAGCGCTGGATTTCGCCGGTCTACCTGCCGTCGCCGGCCGCCACCTGGCAGGCGCTGAGCGAGGGCCTGCTGCAGGGCGAGCTGCTGGCGCTCACCCTGGGCACGGTGGAGCGCATGTGCTACGGCTGGCTGCTGGCCTCCATCATCGGCGTGGCGCTGGGCGCGGCGATCGGCGTGTCGCCCATGCTGCGCGCCTGGCTGCAGCCGATGCTGGAACTGATACGTCCCTTGCCCGCGTCCTCGGTGATGCCGGTGGCGATCGCGCTGTTCGGCCTGTCGCCGGGCATGGTGCTGTCGGTGATCGCCTTCGGCGCCCTGTGGCCGGTGCTGCTGGCGACCGTGCACGGCTTCGGCGCCGTCGAGCCCAGGCTGGAGGAGGTCGGACGCGTGCTGGGCCTGTCGCGGCTGCAGTTCATCGTCAAGATCGGCCTGCCCAACGCGCTGGCCGACGCCTTCGGCGGCGTGCGGCTGGCGCTGACCATCGCGCTGATCCTGGCGGTGGTGGGCGAGATGCTGGCCGCCCAGCAGGGCCTGGGCACCGCGATCCTGGCGGCGGCACGCTCGTTCCGCTCGGCCGACCTGTTCGCCGGCGTGGCGCTGCTCGGGGCCATAGGCTTCGCCAGCAACGCGCTGTTGCACCTGGCCGAGCGGCGCATGCTGGCCTGGCGCCGCTGACCCCCGCTCCACTTCCGAACATCCCCCGAAGAATCGCATCCGGCGCCGCGCCGGAGGGGGACCGCTTTGTCAAAATAACGAAAGGAACACCCATGGCACGCCGCTTCATCGACATATCCATCCACCTCGAGAACGACGTGGTGTCCGATCCTCCCGGCCTGGGGCCGCGCATCGACTACACCGACCACCAGATGAGCTTTGAGCAGCTGGCGCCGTTCTTCCCGGGCCTGCGCAAGGAAGACCTGCCGGACGGCGAGGCGTGGGCGGTGGAGGACGTGCGCCTCAACACGCACAACGGCACGCACCTCGACGCGCCTTACCACTTCGCCTCCACCATGAACCGCGGCGAGCGCGCGCTCTCGATCGACGAGGTGGACTTGAACTGGTGTTTCCAGCCCGGCGTGAAGCTGGACTTCCGCGCGCTGCCCGACGGCTACGTGGTGACGGCGGCCGACGTGGAGGCCGAACTGGCCCGCATCGGCCACACGCTGCGGCCGCTGGAGATCGTGCTGGTCAACACCGGCGCGGGGGCGCGCTACGGCCAGCCCGACTACGTGCGCTCGGGCTGCGGCATGGGCTACGAGGCCACCATGTACCTGCTCGAGCGGGGCGTGCGCCTGACCGGCACCGACGCCTGGAGCTGGGACGCGCCCTTCGCGCACACGGCGGAGAAGTTCCGCCAGAGCGGCGACGCCGGCCTGATATGGGAAGGGCACAAGGCGGGACGCGACATCGGCTACTGCCACCTTGAAAAGCTGGGCAACCTGGCCGCGCTGCCGGCCAGCGGCTTTTACGTGTCCTGCTTCCCGGTCAAGATCCGCGGCGCCTCGGCCGGCTGGACGCGCGCCGTCGCCATTTTCGACGACGCGCTGCAAGCCGCCTGAGCGCCATCAACCATCCACCCACAACGACTGATAAGGAATCCCAATGAAATCGCTTGCCACCCTCATGCCATCCGCGGCGCTGTCCCTGTCACTGGCGATGGCGCTGCCGGCCACCGCGCAGGGCCTGCCCGACAAGGGCAACTACAAGATCGACGCGGTCCACTCGCAGGTGCTGTTCACGGTCGGCCACCTCGGCGTGTCGCGCCTGACGGGCCGCTTCGACGGCGTCAAGGGCGAGTTCTCGGTGGACGGCGCCAGCGGCGCGGTCAGGGCGGAGATCGACGCCGCCAGCGTCAACACCGGCTTCGCCGACCGCGACAAGCACCTGCGCAGCCCGGACTTCTTCAACGCCGCGCAATTCCCCAAGATCACGTTCGAGAGCACCAGCGCCAACCTGGCAGCGGACGGCACGCTGGCCGGCAACCTGACGCTGCACGGCGTGACGCGGCCGGTGACGCTCAAACTGAGCCAGGTCGGCGCCGGCAAGGATCCCTGGGGCGGCTACCGCAGCGGCTTTGTCGCCACCGGCGTCGTCAAGCGTTCGGACTATGGCATGAAATTCATGTTGGGGCCCGTGGGCGACGAGATCGAGGTGCGGCTGAATATCGAGGCCATCAAGCAGTAAGGCTGTCGCGCGGGGCGGGCAGCCCCGCGCATAGGAGAATGACATGGATACGAGTAATCAATTCGCAGGCATCCTGCTGGCGGCCAAGGCGCTGGGATTGCCGGCGGCGCTGGCCGGCATGACGCTCACGTGCACGGCGCTGGCCCGCGCCGGAGGCCGGGGCGGGCGCGCGCTGGCAACGGCCGCCGCGCCGCTGGCGTTGACGCTGGCCTTCCTGGGCGGCTACGCCGCCGTCAATTTCGAACACTGGCGCATGCCGCCCGAGCAGGCGTGGGACTGGCTGCCGCCGCTGATGCTGACAGCGCTGCTGGCGTTCGCCGCGCTGGAGTGGCGTGGCGCGGGGCGCGGCGCCTGGAGCGCGGCGCAGGCCGCCGTCGCGCTGCCGGGCGTGTGGCTGATGCTGCCACCGGCGTTGCGGGAGCAGGGCGCCGCCATCGCCGCCGCCTGGACCGCGGGACTGGCGCTGCCATGGTTCGCCGCCGCGCGCGCCCTCGACGCGCCGCCGGACCAGCGGCTGTGCGTCGCCGCCGCGCTGGCCGCGGCGTCGGGCGGACTTGGCCTGGTGGTGGCCCTGGGCGGCAGCGTGGTGATCGGCTGCGGCGCGTTCACGCTGATGGGCGCCCTGGCCGGCTGCATGGTGTCCGCCTTGGACAGCAAGGCCGCGCCGCCGCCGCGCGCGGTGAACGCGCTGGCCTGCACGGCGTTCGGCGCCATCCTGCTGGCCGCGTATTTCTATGCCGAGATCTCGCCCTGGCTGCTGGCGGCCATCGCCATCAGCCCCTGCGCGGCGCTGCTGCCGGGCCGCGTGCTGGCCGGAGCGCCGGCCCGGCCCTGGCGCGCCATCGCGGCCGGCACCCTGGCCGCGGCGCCACCGCTGCTGGGCGCGACGGGCTTCGCGGTGTGGAGCCATCTGCACCAGGCCAGCGCCTACGGCTATTGAGGCCGTGGCGGTTGTTGAAGCCCCGTCGTTGAAACCCCACCGTTACCAGGAGTCCCCATGCTGAACGAAACCCACGCCCCCGACCTGAAATGCTGGCTGGCGTCCGCCGCGCCGGGCGGCGATTTCCCCATCCAGAACCTGCCGTTCGGCGTGTTCCGTCCGGCCGGCGGCAGCCAGCCCATGCGCGGCGGGATCGCCATCGGCGACATGATCCTGGACCTGGCGGCGGCCAGCGCGCTGGGCCTGTTCGACGGCCTGGCCGCCGAGGGCGCCGCGCTCGCGGCCCGGCCGGAGCTCAACGACTTCATGGCGGCGGGGCGGGACCGGTGGTCTGCCCTGCGGCTGGCCGTCTCGCGCCTGCTGCGCGTCGGTGCGCCGCAGGCCGAGGCGGTGCGCGCCTGCCTGCGGCCGCAGGCGCAGGCCGAGTATGGCCTGCCGTGCCGCATCGGCGACTACACCGATTTCTTCACCTCCTACGACCACATGATCAACTCGGGACGCGTGTTCCGCCCGGACGCGCCGCCGCTGCCCAATTTCAAATGGATGCCGATCGGCTATCACGGACGCGCCTCCTCGGTCGAGGTCAGCGGCGCGCGCCTGCGTCGGCCCAGCGGCCAGTTGCCGCCCGGGGAGGGAGGGCGGCCCGAATTCGGCCCCTCGCGCCGCATGGACTACGAGATGGAGCTGGGCGTCTTCGTCGGCCCCGGCAATGCGCGCGGCACGGCCATCGCGCTGGACGCGGCGCCGGAGCACCTGTTCGGCGTCTGCCTGCTCAACGACTGGTCGGCGCGCGACATCCAGGCCTGGGAGGCGCTGCCGCTGGGGCCCTTCCTCGCCAAGAACTTCCTGACCACGATCTCGCCGTGGATCGTGACCTTCGAGGCGCTGGCGCCGTTCCGCAGCGCCTTGCCGCGCACGGCGGACGATCCGGAGGCGCTGCCTTATCTGCGGCCGGCCGACGGCGCCCTGGCCGGCTACGACATCGAACTTGAAGTGGCGCTGGCCACGCGCGCCGGCGGCGGCGCGGCGCAGCGCCTGAGCCGCAGCAGCTACCGCCACGCCTACTGGGGACCGGCGCAACTGCTGGCCCACCACACGCGCAACGGCTGCAACCTGCGCCCCGGCGACCTGCTGGGCAGCGGCACCCAGTCCGGTCCCGGCCCGGCGGAGCAGGGCTGCCTGCTGGAATTGAGCCGGGGCGGGCGCGAGCCGGTGCGGCTGTCCAACGGCGAGCGGCGCGCCTTCCTGGAAGACGGCGACACGGTCGTCATGCGCGGCTGGTGCGAGCGGCCCGGCTTCGCGCGCATCGGCTTCGGCGAATGCCGGGGCACGCTGCTGGCGGCCGGCGACGCGTGAGGGAACGGTGGCGTTGAATGACTCACATGGCGGGGCCGCCCACGAAAGCGGCGTTGGCCGCCAGGAGTATCTCCTTGACGGCGATGCATTCCGCGATCTGCTCGTATCCCTGGAATTCCATGCAAACGGCCTTGCCCTCGCTGTCGAAATAAGGGCTGCCACCGGTCCCGAACGCGTTCGTCTTTCCGTTCTCCAGCTGAATCCTGTATCCATGGGCCGCGATGGTTCTGGTGAAGTCGCTTGATCGGGCGTCGATGAAGGGCATGACACCCGTGTCAGTGACTTTTCCGACGAGAATGCTTGGAGAGTTCGTCAGCAAATTGCGGGTCAATAATAGCGCGACGTCGTTCTTCGCGAACTTCTTGTCGCTCAACGGTAGCTCCTGAGTATTTTTTTTGGCGGTCTGTAATATCGAGATCAAGCCGTTCTTGCCGGTGGAGATTCTCTCCGCCGGCCAAACGCTCCCATCGTGAAACTCGATGGTGGTGTCTTTCGCGCCCCCTTTGGGGATGCAGAAACTGGGAGCCGCGATCAGGCCCAGTTTGCCGTTGACGATGATGCCATTGCATATCTTGTACGTTTGGTCGCTACTGGATGCAATCACTATCATGGAACTCCGCGACTTTTCCAGTATCGCCGTCAATGCCTCCCGCGCCGGCTTTGCATCGGACTTCGCCTCCGTTTTGGCGATTTCGGTAAGCGCGGCCACGGCGGGCGGACCGACATTGCTCTTGGTGCCGGTCGATGCCCAGTAGCTCAACGCCTCGATGCCGCCCTCGTTGGCATACGCCACCGCCAGCGCGCGTCCGACCTTGGGCGACGCCAGTTCGCCTATCGCTATCAGGGCGGCTTTTTTGCTGGAATCGTCCTTGATCAAATGCGGGATCAGTTTCTCCACGGTTTGCATTTCCGCGATTCTGTTCTGATAGTCCTTGCTTTGCGCATCTCTCTCGGCCTGCTGCTTTGCCACGGTGATTTGGGCGCTGTTATACGAATGAGTGAAATAGGCGCCTATTCCGGCTATGGTCAGGCTGGAAATGAAGGTGAATATGCCGCCGAGGCTGGATACGATTTCCCACACGTCCTTTTTGGAGCGATGCAGGCTCAGGCCCTCGACGATGCCACCGGGAACGGCGCCGTTTTGTATGAGTATCTCCACGATTTCCCCGCTCTTCACATTGGCCGCGGCGGCCAATGCCGTTTCGCCCTCAACCTTCGCGTTGGGACACATTCCGGCTTTGAGATACGTCTTGACGATGGCCGTGTTGCCATCCCGAATATGTCGAAGGAAATGCCTTTGCGAAAAGGGAAGCCCATTGTTGGAGAGGACCGCACGGGCTTGCGCGAGCGTGAACGAGTCGGGATCGGAGTCTGAGATAGTCATGATGGCGATGCCTTTTCGACGTGGGTCTATCCTATTCCGTTCCAATGGCCGCAAATCTCTCGAATATGCACATCGGGCGCCGCAAGTGACAATTGGAGAGGAATCGCCTCTGCCGTATGGTGTTTAATTGCAGCATCATTCCCCCTAAAACATTAAACAGGCGAGGCGATCATGGTCGGCAAATTAAAACCCGCATTCAAGTTGGCAACCGGTGCGGGCGGGAAAGCGGCGGCGAAACCGAAATCCAAGGCGGCGTCGCGGCGAGGGTGCAAGATGTCGGCCAGCCTGGCGGCGTTGCTGGGCGCGCCCCGGAAGCGCACGCCGCTCGGCGCGATGATGGCGTTCGGCGTCCAGGGGCCGGTCGCCCCGGCCGATCCCACCTTGCACGTGCTGGTGCGCTGCACGGACACGGCGACGAAGTCGGTGGCCGGCGTGCCGCTGGCCAAGGGCGCCGGCGATGTCATGACGGCGCTGGTGCCGGCCAGCAAATTGGCGAAGTTCGTCGCCGCCCCGCAGGTGCAAAGGGTGTCGGCCCCGAGGATGATGCGCCCGCTGATGGATATCGCCTTGCCCCTGGCCGGGGTGCCGAAGTATGTGAAGAAGACCGGCATGTCCGGCAAGGGCGTCATTATCGGCATCGTCGACACCGGTATCGACCTGACGCATCCGGATTTCACCGGCCGCGTCCTGAAGCTGTGGGACCAGGAGATCGCGGGCCCCGGTCCCGGCGACGGGCTGGGCAACTTCGGGGCGGTGCTGACGGGGGCGGCGATGACCGTGAGCAAAGATGTCCACGGCCACGGCACGCACGTGGCGGGCATCGCCGGCGGCGGCGGACAGGCATACCCGGGCGTGGCGACCGGCGCCGAATACCTCATCGTGAAGACCAATTTCCAGAACAGCGCGATCGTGGAGGGCGTGCGCTGGATCTTCGCCGAGGCCGCCAAGCTGGGCCGCCCCTGCGTCGTCAATCTCAGCCTCGGCGGCCACTATGACAGCCACGACGGCATGGACGACACCAGCGTGGCGATCAGCGACGAATGCGGGCCGGGCAGGCTGGTGGTGGCGGCGGCGGGCAACGAGGGCGGCGACCCGATCCACGCGGCGCAGGCGGTGACCGCCGCGAGCCCGGGCAGTTTCGGCATTCTGGTCAAGCCGCGCAAGTCGCTCGAGTCCGCGCCGTATTTCCTGGTCAATGGCTGGTATTCGGGCAAGGGGAGTTGCGAGGTGCGCGCCGTCTCCTCCACCGGCGCCAATACCGCGTGGCAGAAGCTGATCGCCACGGACCCGGCGGTGAAGACCTATACGCTGGGCGGCGACACGGTGACCATTTCCACGCCGGATTCGGCGGCGCCCAATGGCGACCGGCAGTTCGTGGTCGAGGTGCAGGGCAACGCGGGCCCCGTCCAAGGCGGGACCTGGAAAGTGGAAGTGCGCCGCAAGAGCGGGAATCCCGGCGTCGTGCACGCGTGGCTGCTGCTCCATCCGGACCGCCCGAGCTCGGCCCGCTTCGCCGTGCCGGTGTTCGACAGCCTGATCGGGTCTCCGGGGGCCGGCCTGGATGTCGTCACCGTGGCCAGCTATACAAGCAGGAACACCTGGAAGGACCTGTCGGGGGAAGAGGAATCCGTGGGCCTGGCGCCCGACACCATCTCCGAATTCAGCAGTCCCGGACCGCTGCGCGGAGGCGGGCTGAAGCCGGACGTGGCGGCGCCGGGAGCGATGATCGCCTCCTGCCTGTCGTCGGCCTCGGCGGTCGAGCAGGGCAATGTCATCGCCAAGCGATACCGGGTGATGGCCGGCACCAGCATGGCCGCGCCTTTCGTCTCCGGACTGCTGGCGCTGCTGCTCGAGGGCAAGCCCCAGACCACGCCCGCCCAGGCCAAGGCCTGGCTGAAGAAGGGCTCCTCCATCCCGAATGCCGCCGCCGGCAAACATGATGTAAAGTGGGGGTATGGCTTGATCAAGGTGTAGACGATGGCGGCTGGCAAATTCGACGCGGCACTGAATGTTCACCTGTCCCGGCAAACGCAGGGTACGGTGGGCGTTTCCGTGCGCCTGAATTCGCCGCTCACGCCCGAGGAGGCGGCGCGAATGCGGTCCCTGGGCATGGTGGGGGCCGAGACCGGCAGGCGGGTGCTGTTCGGCACCGTGCCGGTGTCCGCGCTGCCTTCCCTTGCCAGCTTCGACAAGGTCGCCCGCCTTTCGCTGGATCAAAAGATGGCGCCCAAGCCGGGTGTCGCCGCCTGAGCGCCGGCTTGGCCCGGTGTAGGAAAATTCCCGTATACTTGCATGCATTGATCCATCGGCCCCGGCCAGGAATTGCATGAAACCGCTGACTCGACCAACCTTGTACGCCGCGATGTTGCTGGCGTTCGCCCTTCCCGCGGCGGCGCAGTGCGAGCGGGTCGTCGTATCCGCCGATCCCGACTATCAACCGCTGCACTGGTACGACGGCCGCGCGCTGCGCGGCGCCAGCATCGACTTGGCCGTGCGCATCCTGGAAGACCTGGGCATCCCCCACGAGGTGCGCTACACCGGGCCGTGGAAACGGGTGCTGGCGGCCGCCGCCGCCGGCCAGGTGGACCTGGTGGCGACGCTGAAGATACAGCCGGAACGCGAGCGCTACCTCGCCTTCGCGCACCCGGCCGCGTTTCCCAATCCGGTGGCCGTGTTCATCGAACGCCAGCGCGCGTTCAGCTTTCGCGATTGGAACGACTTGAAGCACTTGCGCGGCGGCGTGGCGATGGGCAACCGCTTCGGTCCCGAATTCGACAAGTTCGCCGAAGCGAACTTGCACCTGCACGAGGCCGGCACGCTGGACACCAATTTCAGGAAGCTGGGCCTGGGGCGTATCGATTATTTCGTGGTGGGCTTGTTCGCCGGCGAGAAGTATCTGGCCAGCCACGGCCTGAACGCGCGCTTCGTCGCCTTGCGGCCGTTCGTGGCGGAGGACAGGAATTACTTCGCCTTCGCCAGGAACAGCCCCTGCGTCAAACACCTGGAAGCCTTCGAGGCGCGCCTGAAGGAAATAGTGAAGTCGGGCGGCAACCTCGCCGTCCTGAACGCCAGCCTGATGCAGGCCGACATCAAGGTCGACAGCACCACGCTGGGCCGGAAGTAGCGGGGCTGGCCGGCCCGGACCTCAAGGCCAGTGGGCGGGCCGGAACTCCTCCGGCGAGCAGCTTTGCTGTTGCGCCTCGGCGAAGCGCGCGAATTCGGCCGCGCTGGCCTGGCCGGAAAACACCGACCAGTTGAACATGCGCGCGAACAGGCGCACCCGCTCGCGCGGCTGGTCCCGCAGGGCCGGCTCGGCCGCCAGTTCCCGCTTCAGCTGTTCCACGTCCAGCCGCAGCGTGTCCGTGCGCACGCCGCCGCCGGCGTCGCTGTCGAACAGCATCAGCTTGTCCGCGCCCGGCGCGCTGGTCCAGCGCGGCCACGCGGGCGTGTCCGGGCCGCCGTGGCGCGGCAGGCCGTCGCGGGCAAAGGCCGTCCAGCAGCCCGCCATCGCGTCGGACACCTGCTGGCGGCCGGGCCGGTTGGCCTTGGTGGCGCAGCGCACCGGGTCGAACTCGCCGTCCAGGTCGCGCAGCACGAAGGGCACTTCCATCACGTGCGCCGCGCCCAGCAGCAGGGGCAGGCGCAGCAGCGGCACGGTGGCGTGTTCGTCCCAGTCGAAGCGGTAGACCCAGACATGCGGATTGCCTCCCTCGACCATGCTGCTGGCCGGTCCGTCCACGCAGCTGGCCTTCCACAGGTCGGACAGGTAGTGCGCGTGCAGGCGGTAGCGGGCGGGATCCCGTATCACCGGCAGCTTGCCGAGGTACAGGCGCACGAACTCGGGATTGCCGGCCATGAACAGCTTGTACTCGTCGCGGTTGGAGCCGATGATGACGGGCACAGCGTTGTAGGCGCTGGCGTCCTTGAACAGCTCCTGCATGGGCGTGTGCGGCAGCACCGCGCCGTCGCGCACGATATGGGGCGTGTCGTAGAAGCCCAGGCCGGCCGGGGTGACGGCGGCCAGCAGCTGGGCGGCCGGCATGGCGCGCAGCGTCGCCGCCAGCTGGCCCGGCGCCAGCGCGGCGATGGCGGCCTCGGTCGCGGACGCGCTCAGCCGGCCACTGGCCGGCCCGGCCGCCGGATCGTGCGGCGGGGGCGGGACCAGCCAGCGGCGCAGCAGTTCGCGCGAACTGAGCTCGTGGCCCGGCTCGGCGGCGTTGGCGAAGTTGCGCGCCTGCGCGGGGCTGTGGCTGACCGTGATCGGCGACTGCGCGATGGCCCGCTGGAACAGGCCCGCCGCCAGCGGGCTGGCCAGCAGCGTGTACACATTGAGGCCGCCGGCCGATTCGCCGAACACGGTGACGTTGCCGGGATCGCCCCCGAAGGCGGCGATGTTGCGCCGCACCCAGCGCAGCGCGGCGATGATGTCCAGCGTGCCGAAGTTGCCGGAGCGGTCCTCGGGGCTGTCGCCGTCCTGCGCCAGTTCGGCGAGGCTGAACCAGCCGAAGATGCCGAGCCGGTAGTTCATCGACACCACGATCACGCGGTCCCGGCCGGCCAGGTTGCGCAGCGTGCCGTAGGCGGCCGCCGTGCCGGCCGTGTTGGCGCCGCCGTGGATCCAGACCATCACCGGCAGCGGCGGCGCCGCCGCCGCCTCGGCCGCCGTCATGCGGGGAGCGTAGACGTTCAGGGTCAGGCAGTCCTCGGAGCCGGCCACGCGGCCCCATTCCGGTTCCGGGGCGCCTATGGTCTCGCCGGCGAACTGCATGGCGACCGCGCCGTATTCCAGCGCGGGGCGGGGTTCGCTCCAGGGCTGGGCGGGGCGGGGCGCCTTCCAGCGCAATTCGCCCACCGGCGGCTTGGCGTAGGGGATGCCCAGCCAGGCGTGGGTGTCGTGGCGGTCCGCGAAGCCGAGCACGGGGCCCTCGGCGGTGAGGCGCAGCGAGTCCTTGTCCGCGGCCTTGGGCTGCGGCGGCGGGACGGAGCGGCTGGCCTTCCACGCGAACAGCGCGGCGGCGGCCAGCAATGCGATTAGCAAGATATACATCGTCATCCTCTTTCGGCGACAGCATGTGATGGCACTTCGTCGGGCACGCTGGGACGCATGCTAGAACCAGCTGCAGATGCCGGGGTCAGACCCGCCGGGTCTGACCCCAGGGTTGCGCCGTTGGTTGTGGCGGGCCGCGGCGCGCCGGGCAGCAGGAAGTGCGCCAGCGCCGGCAATAGTACCAGCGCGCCCACCATATTCCACAGGAACATGAAGGCCAGCAGGATGCCCATGTCGGCCTGGAACTTGATCGGCGAGAAGATCCAGGTCGCCACCGCGATGGCCAGCGTCACGCCGGTCAGCATCACCACGCGGCCGGTGAACTGCAGCGCGTGGTGGAAGGCGTCCGACAGGCTGTCGCCGGCGCGCTGGCGGGCCAGCATCACGCTCAGCACATACAGCGCGTAGTCCACGCCGATGCCGACGCCGAGCGCGATCACCGGCAAGGTCGCCACCTTCACGCCCATGCCCAGCCACACCATCAGCACCTCGCACAGGATCGAGGTCAGCACCAGCGGCAGCACCGCCACCACCACCGCGCGCCAGGAGCGGAAGGTGGCGTAGCACAGCAGGATCACCGCGCCGTACACCCAGAACAGCATGTCGCGCATGGCCTGCTTGACCACGATGTTGGTGGCCGCCTCGATGCCGGCGCTGCCGGCCGCCAGCAGGAACTGTTCCTCCTTGGTGTTGTTGGCGGCGGCGAAGCGCTCGACGGTGGCGACCACGCCACTCAGCGTGGCGGCCTTGTGGTCCTTCAGGTAGACGTACAGCGACAGCAGCGAGCAGTTCTGGTTGAACAGCTCGCGCGGCGCGCGCGTCTGCACCGCGCCCAGCGCGCTCTGGTTGGGCGTCAGGTTGTACCACTTGAAGTTGCCCTCGTTGTAGCCGGTGGCGGCCAGCTTGCTGAGCGAGGCCATGGAGTTGGTGGCGTCCACGCCGGGCAGCTGTTCCAGCTCCCAGGCCAGCGCGTCCACCTTGGCCAGGGTCTGGTACTGGGTGCACTGGTCGGGCGCGGTCTTCACCATCACCACCAGCACGTCGGCGCTGGCCGAGTAGTTCTGCACCATGTAGGCGTTGTCGCGGTTGTAGCGCGAGTCGGCCCGCAGTTCCGGCGCGCCGGGATCGAGGTCGCCCACCTGCAGCTGCAGGCTCACCAGGTAGCCCAGCACGGCCAGCGCGGTGCTGGCGGCGACGGCGGCGGTGGCCCAGCGGCGCTGCGTGAACTTGTCGAGCAGGGACCACAGCCAGGGCTTGCGGCCCTGCTGCGCGGCGTCGGCCTCCATGCCGCGCGCGGCGGCCTTGGCGCTGACGCCGGTGTAGGACAGCAGGATGGGCAGCAGCACCAGGTTGGTGAAGATCAGCACGGCCACGCCGATGCTGGCGATCACCGCCAGGTCCTGGATCACCTTGATCTGTATCATCACCAGCACCAGGAAGCCGACCGCGTCGCACAGCAGGGCCGACATGCCGGCCGCGAACAGGCGGCGGAAGGTGTAGCGCGCGGCCACCACCTTGTGGGTGCCGCGGCCGACGTCCTGCATGATGCCGTTCATCTTCTGCGCGCCGTGGCTCATGCCGATGGCGAACACCAGGAAGGGCACCAGCACGGAATAGGGATCGAGTTCGTAGTGGAAGGTGGCTAGCAGGCCGAATTGCCACAGCACCGCCACCAGTGAGCACAGCATCACCAGCATGGTGCTGCGCCAGCAGCGCGTGTACCAGTACAGCACCGCGCTGGCGATGGCGATGGCGACCACGAAGAACACCAGCACCTGCCGCAGGCCTTCGATCAGGTCGCCGACGATCTTGGTGAAGCCTGTGATGTGGATGGCGACGCCGTCCTTCTGGTACTTGGCGCGGATGTCCTCCAGCTGGCGCGAGAAGGCGCTGTAGTCCAGCGGCTGGCCGGTTTGCGGGTTCTTGTCCAGCAGCGGCACGAACAGCATGCTCGATTTGAAATTGCCGGCCACCAGCTGGCCGATCTCGCCGGAGCGTTCGACGTTGGCGCGCAGGACTTCCATGCTGCGCGGAGAGCCGTCGTAGTCGTCCGGGATCACGGTGCCGCCGTCCAGGCCCTCCTCGGTGACGGCAGTCCAGCGGGTGTTGGCGGTCCACAGCGATTTCATGAACGGCCGGTCCACCCCGGGCAGCAGGTAGATCTCGTCGTTCATCTTCTGCAGCGTGGCCAGGTAATTGGCGTCGAAGATGGTGCCCTCGCGCGGCGCCACGGCGATGCGCAGCGAGTTGCCAAGGCCGCTCAGGTCGGCCTTGTGCTCCAGGTAGTTCGCCACGTAGGGGTGCGAGGTGGGGATCATCTTCTCGAAGCTGGCGTTGAGCTTCAGGCCGGTGGCCTGGAAGCCCAGCAGCACGGTCAGCAGCAAACAGGCCAGCACGATCCACGGGCGGTGGTTGAACAGCGCCCGCTCGGCCAGGTTGCCCGAGCGGGTGTCGAAGTCCTGCAGCCGCCGGACCACCGGCTGCTGCTCAAGGTCGTTGTCTATGTTCATGGTGGTTCAACTCTTATTTGGTGGTGGGCGCCAGGCGCTTGATGCCGCGCAGGCCGGCCACGATCAGGGCGCCGTCGGCGGCCTGCGCCAGCGAGGCGGCGGGCAGCGACGGCGAGTCCGGCAGGCGCGCGAACGTGCGGCCCTGGTCGCGGCTGAGCAGCACGTCGCCGCCCTGGCTCAACAGCGCCAGGGTGCCGTCGGCCAGCGCGGCGCCGGCGGTGATGGACTGTTCCAGGCCGGTTTCCACCTTTTGCCAGTTGCGGCCCTGGTCGCCGGACCAGTAGGCGGTGCCGCGCAGGCCGTAGATCACCAGTTCCCCGCCGCGCCCCGCCACCAGACCGAAGTAGCTGCCCTTGTAGGGCGAGGCCAGCGGCTCGAAGCTGGCGCCGTTGTCGGCGGAGCGGAACAGGCTGCCCTGTTCGCCCACCAGGTACAGCGCGCCGCCGGCGGCGCGCATGCCGTACAGGTGCAGGTTCTTCGGGTTGTTGACGTGGGCGTTCCACGGCTGCCAGGTCTTGCCGCCGTCCGTGGTGCGGAACAGCAGGTTGTAGGCGCCCAGGATGTAGCCGGTGTCGCGGTCGGCGAAGTACAGGTCGAGGAAGGGCTTGTCCGGCCCGTCCGCCTGCAACTGCGCCGCCTCGGCCTGCGCCTGCGGGGTGGCGGCGGCGCGCGCCATGGCGTCGGCCGCCTGCAGGCCGTCGAGCTGCTTGCGCCAGGTCTGGCCGCCGTCGTCGGTGCGCAGCACCACGCCCAGGTGGCCCGCCGCCCAGCCGGTCTTGGCGTCGACGAACTGCACCGCCGCCAGACTGGCCTGGACCGGCGTGCCGGCCTGGCGCCAGCTGGCGCCGTTGTCGTCGGACAGCAGCACGATGCCGCGCTCGCCCACCGCCACCAGCCGTTCGCCGGCCCGCGCGGCGGCCAGCATGACGGCCGCGCGGGATTTGGCCGACAGGATCGCCGGCGTCGTCAGCACGGCGGGCGCGCGGGCGGCGGCCGCCGATGCCGCCGATGCCGCCTGGGCCGGGGTCTCCGCGGCGCCGACCGCGGGCCACAGCGCCGCCGTCGCCATCGCCAGGGCAAGCGCCCCCGCGGCGGCCCTGATCGCCGTGCCGGTGGCCGGGATGCCCGCCCCGCGCCGCGCCGCTCCGTCTTGCTTGAAGGTCGTCATCATGTTCCCCCGTCGTTTCCGCAATCTCAACGCGAACCCTGGTTGGCCAGTTCCTCGGGACCGAAGTAGCTGACCGGCAGGCGCGGGATGACCTTGTACTGGGTCGGCAGCTCGTTGGCCGCCGCGTTCAGCAGGTAGGCGCCGGTCTGCACGTTGTAGGTGCCCCACATGACGTTGCCCACCACGGCCGGGATGTCCGGCGCCAGCAGCGTCAGCGTGTAGTTGCTGCGCCAGATCTGGCCCTGGGCGTCGTAGCCGTCGGTCAGGATGGCCTGCCAGGTGTCCTCGTCCAGGTAGTAGCGGCGCTTGGCCACCACGTGGCGCTTGCCGGGGGCGACCGTCGCCTCCACTTCCCACACGCGGTGCAGCTCCCAGCGCACCAGGTCCGGGTTCAGGAAGCGCGGGCCCACCAGGTCGTCGATTTTGGCGGCCGCCGCGCGGTTGTTGTTGTAGGGGATGTACATCTCCTTCTTGCCGATCAGCTTGAGCTCATGGTGGTCGATGGGGCCGAACATCATGAAGGCCTCGTCGAAGAAGCCGATGCCGGAGGTGACCGAGTCCGGCGTGTCGTAGGCCACCGACGGCGCGCGGCGCACGCGGCGCTGGCCCACCAGGTATTGCCACAGCGCGCGCGGCGAGGTGCTGTTCAAGCCGTCGTGCGCAAGGATGCCTTCGCCCGCCTTGGAGGCCGGCGCGCGCGTGATCAGGCGGCCGTACTGGTAGGCGCCCTCCATCTTCTCCAGGCTGCCCTCCTTGAAGTAGTAGGGCCGCATCAGGGTCTGCTCGGCCTCGTTGGCCAGCGAGCGCTTGCCGTCCGGCGTGACGATCCAGGTGCGGGTGGCGTAGATGGCGGTGTCGCCGACCCAGGCCAGGCGGTGGTTCCAGACCGCCTCGTAGCCGGTCTTCGGAATCGGGAAGGGGATGCCGCCGTAGGCGCCCTCGACGCCGTAGCCGCCGTCCACCGTCTTGGCGCGGGTGGCGTTCTTGAAGGTGTTCTCGTACACCCAGGACGGCGCGCCGCCGGTGCGGTGGGTGGGGTAGACGTCGAGCCGGAAGTCGGGATACTTCTTCAGCATGGCGATGGTGCCGGCCGACAGCTTGGCCGCGTACTGGTCGACGTTCTTGCCGGTGATGGCCAGCACCGGCTTCTCGGCCGCGAACGGGTCGGCGCGGGCGTCGCCCGGCTTGTAGGCGCCGGTGATCTTGGTGTAGACGCCGTCCCAGGCCGGGATGCTGCCGTCCTTGTTGCCGGCCTTCTCGGCGCCCAGCGGGGTCAGGGTGGTTTTCAGCGCGGCCGCCTCTTCAGCGGTGGCGGCCAGCGTGGCCAGGGGCAGGGATGCCAGGCATGCCAGCGCGGCGGCGCGGGCCAGTTGGTTCAGACGTGGTTGCATATTCTTGTCTCCTAGCTTTATTTAGAAAGCGCGTTTGATGTTGAGCGAGATGTAGTTGCGGTCCTTCAGCGACTGCGCGTAGCTCAGGATGGGCATGTTGGTGGCCGGATTGTTCTTCAGGAAGGTGCCGGTCGAGCCCAGGAAGCGCACGTAGCTGATGCCGAACTTCCAGTCCTGCTGGTAGCTGCCGCTGACGCCGATGTTGAAGTCGCCGCCGTGCGCGCTGCCGCCGTTGAAGTTGAAGACGGAGGACGAGCGGCCGTCGATGTTGTAGCCCAGGCCGATCGGCACCGTCAGGTCCAGCCCCGTGACCACCTGGTAGAAGGCCGGCTCGAAGATCATGCGCATGGAGGTGGCGTCGCGCGTGGTGTTCGGGTCCAGCGAACCGAGGAAGGACACGCTGGTGCGGCGGTTCCACGCCAGTTCGCCCAGCAGCGCGCCACCTTCGAACAGGCTGTTGGTGGGCAGCACGTAGATTGCGGACAGGTTGGCGTGCGCCGTGTTGCCGACCGCGTAGGCCGGGTTGCCGCCGTTGTCGGCGGGGATGCCCACGCCCCGGCGCGACAGGAAGTTCGGGGTCGGATCGCTGACCAGCGGCGTGTTGCGGCGCACCGAGAGCTCGGCCGCCACGTTGAAGCCGCCCAGCACCGTGCTGGCGCTCACGCCGTAGGTCTTGATGCCCTGCGCGTACACCGCCTGCACGGTGGCCGGGGCGCCGGGCGGGAAGGCCGGCGCGAAGCCGAGGTAGAAGTAGGGCGTTTTGTCGTGGTAGCGTGCCGCGTACAGGCCGAGCTCGATGTCGCTGCCGGCCGGCGTGAACTTGAGCTGGGCGCCGCCCTGGCCGGAATCCTTGGTCTTCATGTCGGCGATGGTGAGGAAGGCCGGGGCGCCCGAACCGTTGGGCGCGACCAGGAAGGCGGTGGAGCCGGCGCCGGCCGCGTCGTAGTTGCTCAGGTAGCTGCCCACGCCGGGAATCTGCGTGGGACGCCATTCAAGCTGGTAGTAGGCGCCCAGCGACAGATTGGGCAGCAGCTGCAGCTGGCCGGAGATCTGGTTCACGGGACGCAGGATTTCCTTGAACTGCGCGCCCGGCACGGACAGCAGCTTGACCAGGTCCACCGGGCCCTGGGCGTTGGCGATGCCGTTGGCGCCGAAGAACAGGCTCTCGCCGTATTGCAGCGTGTGGCGGCCGACGCGCACGGTGCCGGGCATCTCGCCCAGCGTGCCCTTGGCGAAGACGAAGGCGTCCAGCAGTTCGGCGTTGCGGCCGTGCAGTTCGCGGGTGGCGCTGGTGAAGCGGTTGTTCGAGCCGCCCGTCAGCACGGCGGCGTTGCTGCCGGGGGAGGCGTTGTCGTTGCTGCTGTTGTAGACGCTGTCGTACCAGGCGGCGGCGCTGACGCGCATGCCCAGGTTGCGGGTGCCGGCGTCGAACTCGGTCAGCCAGTCGACGCGGTTGGAAACCACGCCCTTGTTGCGGAAGTTCTGGTTGCCGTCGTCCAGGTTGTAGCCGGTGAAGTCGGCGGGGCCGGCCGAGGGGTAGCCGCCGGCCAGCAGGCGGCCGTCGGCGTCCTTCAGGCGGTAGGCCGCGCTGTACTTGATGGTGTTGTTCCAGCTGACCTTGACGTCGGAGCCGCCGGTGTCGAACTCGTAGGCCAGCGCCTGCTGGCAGGGCAGGGCCGCCGCGATGGCCAGTGCGAGGATGGTGGCGCGCGGTGTTGCGTGGTGCTTTTTCATAGGTCTCCCCCAGGGGTTGTAGTTATGGTGGGTCTGCTGATTGCCGCTTTGCTGCTTAAATGAAGGTCGATGCCAGCCCTCCGTCGACCGGGATGTTGACGCCGCTGATCCAGCGCGCCGCGTCCGAACACAGGAAGACGGCCACCGGCGCCACCTCGTCCGGATAGGCCGGGCGCTTCATGCGGGCCGAGTCGCGCTGCACGCGCTCCTCGCCCAGCATGGAGACGAAGTCGCCGAGGATGGCGGTGAACACGGGGCCGGGCGCGACGCAGTTCATGCGCACCGACTTTTCCAGGAACCAGGCCTGCGACTGCACGTAGGACCACACCAGCAGCGCCTCCTTGAAGTACTGGTAGCAGGTCTCGTGCGGCACCGGATGGTCGCGCAGCCAGGCGGCGCCGGCCTCGAAGCCTTGCGCCGCCGCCAGCTCCTTGTGCAGCGCCACGCGCTGCGGCCATTCGGCGCCCAGGATGGAGGCGATGTTGACGATGGAGCCGCCGGCCGGCATGCGTTCCAGCACGCGCTCGGTGAGGTGGCGCAGGCCGAGGTAATTGACGCGCGCCACCAGGTCGCCGTCGGCGGTGCCGGGCACGCCGGCCACGTTGCACAACGCGTCCACGCGGGCCGGCAGTTGCGCCACGGCGGCGTCGATGGAGGCGGTTTGTCCCAGGTCGGCCTGGATGAAGCCGTCCAGCGTCAGGCTGGGGGCGTTGCGGTCGATGCCGATCACGGTGGCGCCGCGCATGCGCGCCAGCCTGGCCGTCTCGGCGCCGATGCCGGCGCTGGCGCCGGTGATGACGATGGTTTTGTTCAGCAAGTCCATGGTGTCTCCGTTGTGGTATTTAAAATGGGTACTGCGGGGCTTCGCTCTTGATGGTCAGCCACTGCCACTGCGAGAACTCGTCCCAGTCGGCCGGGCCGCCGTGGCGGCCGCCGTTGCCGGAGCTGCCGCTGCCGCCGAAGGGCGCGTGCGCCTCGGCCAGCACGGTCTGGTCGTTGACGTGGGCGTGGCCGCAGGGCACGCGGTTGACGATGCGCAGCGCGCGCGTCACCGAGGGCGAGATCACGCCCAGCGCCAGGCAGCCCTCGGTGGCCGAGGCCAGCGCGATGGCCTCCTCGTCGGTGTCGAACACGGTGATGGAGGCGACGGGCCCGAACAGCTCCTCCTCGAAGCAGCGCATGCCGGGCCGCACGTCCGTCAGCACCGTGGGCCGGTAGAACTGGCCCTCGTGGCTGCCGCCGGCCAGCAGGGTGGCGCCGGCGGCCACCGAGTCGGTGACGATGGCGTGCAGGCGCTGCACCTGGCGCACGTTGATCAGGGGGCCCAGTGCGACGGTGCCGCTCATCGGGTCGCCCACCGGCAGCCGGCCGGCCTTTTCCAGCAGGCGGCTGGTGACCGCCTCGGCGATGCCGCGCTGGAGCAGGATGCGGCCGGCGGCCATGCAGATCTGGCCCTGGTGCAGATAGGCGCCCCAGGCCACGTTGGCGGCGGCGATGTCCGGATCGGCGTCGTCCAGGACCACCAGCGAGTTCTTGCCGCCCAGTTCCAGCGACACCTTTTTCAGCGTGCGGCCGGCCACTTCGGCAACGCGGCGGCCGATGGCGGTGGAGCCGGTGAAGGACACCATGGCGATGTCCGGATTGGCGCACAGCGCCTCGCCGGCCTCGGCGCCGCCCGGCAGCACCTGCAGCACGCCCTTGGGCAGGCCGGCCTCCTCGAACAGGCGGGCGATGATGACGCCGCCGCTGATGGGGGTTTGCAGGTCCGGCTTGTGGACCACGGCGTTGCCCACCGCGAGCGCCGGCGCGATCGAGCGGATCGACAGGATCAGCGGGAAGTTGAACGGCGAGATCACGCCCACCACGCCGTGCGGCACGCGGCGGGCGATGCTGAACTGGTCCTCCTGCGACGCCAGCAGCTGGCCCTTGGGCTGGGTCAGCATGGCGGCCGCCTCGTGCAGGTGGGCCAGGGCCTCGCGCAGCTCCACCTGGGCCTTGGGCATGATGCCGCCGGTCTCGCGGGCGATCCAGGTGGCCAGCGCCTCCTGGTGCTGTTCCAGCAGGGCGGCGGCCTTGCGGAAGACCTGGGCGCGCTGCTTGTAGTCGGTGGCGGCCCAGGCGCGCTGGGCGGCGCGGGCGGCGCCGGCGGCGCGCGCCACGTCGGCGGCGTTGGCCGCGCCGCAGCGGCCCAGCAGCTCGCCGGTGGCCGGTTCGACGATGGCGTGGCTGCCGCCGTCGGCGGCGATCCAGTCGCCGTTGAAGATGCGTTCTTGCCAGATGGCGTCGTGCAGGAAGGGTGGGGTGTCGCTTGCGCCCATGTCGGTCTCCGTTGGCGTTGATGTTTTTGTTGCGTGCCAGCTACTCATATCAAGTTCCATGCCAGAGCCGGCGCTGGCGCCCCATGCTGCTATGCGATACCCTGCTAAATGCTTATATTTAATAACTAATTTGGACGGAAACGGCCGCGATGCTGCGGCGCGGCAACGATGGCGGTGGCGGAATAATTTGATCAAATGGTGAAGCCGCGCCGTTGCCACTGTATGATTTGATGAGGCAGTCCATAAACCAGGAAGACGCATGAAGAAAAAGCAGCACGTTTCGCTGGCCGAGATGGCCCGTTCCACCGGCAAGATGCTGGCGCGCGGCGACAGCGACCACCTGAACGAGGGCGCGGCGCCCACGCTGGAGGACCTGGCCCAGAGCCTGCATTTCTCGCCGGGCGACGGCCGCATCTGGCTCAACGGCCACCGCATGCAGCTGATGCACACGGCGTCGCTGGGCGACCTGCGGCGGGAGATGGTGTCCAACCTCGGACTGGAGAAGGCGCGCGGCCTGTTGACGCGGGTGGGCTACTCGGCCGGCATGCGCGACGCCCAGCTGCTGCGCGAGCGCTGGCCGGACGCCGACCACCTGACGCTGTTCGCCGCCGGGCCGCGCATGCACGCGTTGGAGGGCGCGGTGAAGGTGGAGCCGGTGCACTTCGAGTTCGACGTCGACCGCGGCACCTACCACGGCGAATTCCTGTGGCATCACTCCAGCGAGGACGAGATGCACATCGCCCATTTCGGCATCGGCACCGAGCCGGCCTGCTGGACGCAGACCGGCTACGCCATCGGCTACACCAGCGCGCTGGTGGGGCGGCTGATCGTGTACCGCGAGGTGGAGTGCATGTCCATGGGCCACCGCCAGTGCCGGCTGATCGGCAAGCCGGCCGACGAATGGGACGACGTCGAGGACGACCTGAGCTACCTGAACGCGGAGGCCTTCGTCGGCGCCGGCGCCTTCGGCGCGCGCAGGCCCGCCAGTTCGCGGGACACGGCGGTGGTGTTCCCGGCCGCCGCCGGGGCGGGTCGGGACAAGGAAATGGTGGGCGTGTCGTCCGCCTTCAACGCCGCCTGCCACATGCTGCGGCGGGTGGCGCCGACCGAGGCCACGGTGCTGTTCACCGGCGAATCCGGCGTGGGCAAGGAGGTGTTCGCGTCCATGCTGCATCGGATCAGCGCGCGCGCCCAGCAGTCCTTCATCGCCGTCAACTGCGCCGCCATTCCGGAGACGCTGATCGAGTCCGAGCTGTTCGGCGTGGAGCGCGGCGCCTACACCGGGGCCACGGATTCGCGGCCCGGCCGCTTCGAACGCGCCTCCGGCGGCACGCTGTTCCTGGACGAGATAGGCACGCTCAGCCTGGTCGCGCAGGGCAAGCTGCTGCGCGCGCTGCAGGAGGGCGAGATCGAGCGCGTGGGCGGCACGCGCAGCCTGCGCGTCAACGTGCGGGTGGTGGCGGCCACCAACGTCAACCTGCGCGAGGAGGTGCGCCAGGGGCGCTTCCGCGAGGACCTGTTCTTCCGCCTGAACGTGTTCCCCATCCACCTGCCGCCGCTGCGCGACCGGCGCGACGACATCCCTTTGCTGATGAGTTATTTCCTGCGCCACTACAGCGACAAGCACAAGCGCCGCGTGACGGGCTTCACGGCGCGGGCGGCGGACGCGATGCTGCGCTATCCCTTCCCCGGCAATATCCGCGAGCTGCAAAACCTGGTCGAGCGGGGCACCATCTACGCCGACGAGGACGGCCCCATCGACCTGCCGCACCTGTTCACCAGCGGCGAGCAGACCGACCCCTCGTACTTCTCGCTGTCGGTGACGGGGCGCTTGCAGCAGGCGGCGGAGCCGGGTCCGGTCGCGGCGGGCGCCGCCGCCGCGGGCGGGGAGGAAGGCGGCCAGCGCTTGCTGGCCATGCTGCCCGGCATGCTGAACAATCGGGGTGGCGCCTGGTCGCTGGACCAGCTGGAGCACACGCTGATCGAGGCGGCCTGCGCCCAGGCCGGCGGCAACCTGTCGGCGGCGGCGCGCGCGCTGGGGCTGACCCGGCCGCAGCTGGCCTACCGGCTGAAGAAGCGCCAGGAGCAGGCGGCCGGGCCGGTTAGTCGAGGTGCTGAACGTCCAGGTACACCAGCGTCTGATTGAGCAACTGGTAGCCGATCTCGCCGAACGTTGCCGGCCCGCGCAGGTCGCCCGTCTTTCGCCCGCGCAGTTCGCCGTACAGGTAGTTCAGGATGCAATTGCAGGCGAACTGCGCCTTGCCATGGCCGCTGGTCGCCAGCGCGTCGAACTCCCGCACGTAGTCGCCCACCGGCGCCGCCTGGCGGTATTCGATGCCGGCGAACACGGGCGCGTAGAAGCGCACGGTCTTGGCGTCCCGGTCGATCTCCCGGTAGGAGGTGTTGATGTGGGCGCCATGGTAGTCCGCCACCAGCGGATGCCGGGTGTTGATCCGGCGCTCGGCCAGGTAGTCGGCGAACAGCGCGGGCTGGCCGTTGACGTGGCAGGCGGTGGCGCTGAAACCGTCCTCGGGGAAGGTGATGACGTCGGCGGCGGGGTCGGGCCGGAACAGGTTGAGGATGTGGATGGTGGCGCTCAGGGACGGCGGCAGCGGCACGTGCAGCGCGACGGCCACCTCCGCCAGCAGTTCGCCGGTCCGGCCATCGCACGCCTTGGGCGCGATCTCGCCGAGCTCCGACAGGTGCGTGCCGGCGACCCAGCCGATGACGGGCTTGAGGAACATCTGTTCGTAGTCGCGCGCATGGTTGGCGAATTCGGCGTGGATGGCGCTCATCGCCGGCAGGATCAGGATGGTGTAGCCGTTCTCCGGCGCGTCGATGGCGATGCGATGGATGGTGTCCGTGGTGTAGCGGCGGATGTCGACGGTGGCGGCGTTGGCCGTGGTCAGTTCGGTGACGAAGACGCGGTCGCGCGACTCCGTGCCGCCGTCCCCGGCGATGAAATAGGGGATGGTGCCGGCGATCCAGTGTCCCGCCGGCAGTTGCGCCAGCAGGGCTTCGTCGCCGGCCAGCGACAGCACTTTGCCGGCCCGTATCAGGGCGGCCGTTTGGTCGAGGTCGAGCAGTGTGTGGTTGTTCATGGCGCTTCCCTTATTTCGAAATGATGGCGATTTCCCGGGCGAGCAGACGCTCGTACTTGACAAAGAAGCCGTGGATTTCCTCGGCGGTCTTTTCCAGCTCGCCCGGCGGCTGGGGCTTGGAGAAGCGCGAGATGGAGCGGGTCAGGAACATTTGCAGGCCGAAATTGTCGGTCGCCAGGGCGAGCTTCCCGGTCGCCAGTTCCTTCCATTTCCTGTGGTTTTTGTCGAGCATGGCTGGTCTCTTTGTCGTGGTTGTGGGGGGGCGGGGCCGAAGGCCGGGCCCGCCGTGACGGCCGCCGCGTTCGCGCTTGCGGGCCATCGACGGTGATTCTGGGCAACATGATCGGGAATTTGTTTGATCTTGATCAAATTCGGCGGCTTCCGGCGATGCCGCTGGCCGAATGCGGGACGATTTGATCTGCGTCAAATTTTTTCTTGTCGTACGGAACTATGCTGCCGGTTGTCATCGAAGACGGAACAAGGGGGACGGGGCATATGGATACCGGCGATACAAGGCGGGACATCATCGCGCAGGCGCACCGGCGCTGCGCCGACATGGGCTTGCACCACGACGGGCCGCCGGCGCGGGCGGCGTTGCCCGAGGCCGGGCTGGCCAGGCTGATGGAGCGCAACGGCGCCTGGTGCAGGTTGGCGGCGCCGCTGATGGAGGCGCTGTACGCCCAGATCGCGGAGAGCCGCCACATGGTGGTGTTGACCGACGCGGACGGCGTGGTCCTGCATGCGCTGGGCGATCCGGCGTGGCTGGGGTCGGCGGCGCCGGAGGCGATGCGGCCGGGCACCGCCTGGTCCGAGGCCAGCATGGGCGCCAATGCGATCGGCACGGCGCTCGCGAGCAAGGCGCCGGTGCAGGTCCATGGCGAGGAGCATTTCCTGCGCGCCCACCGTTCCCTCAGCAGCGCGGCGGCGCCGATCTTCGACGCCGAGGGGCAGGTCATCGGCGCCCTCGACGTGGCCGGCGCGCAGTGCGCCGGTGGCCATCCGCACACCATGGCCCTGGTGCGGATGACGGCGCAGGAGATAGAGAACCGCCTGTTCGCCCAGGCCTGCGGCAACGCCGCCATGGTGCAGTTTCACGCCTGCGCCGAACTGGTGGGCACGGCCGCGGGCGGCTGCGCGGCGTTCTCGCCGGGCGGACGCGTGCTGTACGTCAACCGCGGCGGCGTGAGCCAGTGCGGCATGCCGCTGCCGCGGCTGCGCGCGCATACGCTGGTTTCCCTGCTGGGCCTGGATCCGGCGGCGCTGGCTCCGGGCGCCGCGGACGGCCCGCTGGCACTGGTCCTGCCCGATGGCCGGCGCCTGCATGGCCGCGTCGTGCGCCGGAGCGGGGCCTGGCCGGGCGGGGAGGGCGGCCAGGCGGGCGGCGGGACCGGGGGCGCGGGCAGGTCCGCACCCGCGGGCGCTCGCCCCGCCGGCGGCCTGCGCGCGCTGGACACCGGCGACCGCCAGCTGGCGCAGGCGATCGCCGCCGTCGGCAAGGTGCTGGGGCGCGGCATTCCCATCATGATCCTGGGCGAGACCGGCACCGGCAAGGAGTGGCTGGCGCAGGCCATCCATCACGACGGGCAGCGGGCGGCGGGGCCGCTGGTGGTGGTCAATTGCGCCGCGATACCGGAGTCGCTGATCGAGTCCGAACTGTTCGGCTACGAGGACGGCGCGTTCACCGGCGCGCGCAAGAAGGGCGCGGTGGGCAGGATCGCGCAAGCCCATGGCGGCACGCTGTTTCTGGACGAGATCGGCGACATGCCGCCCGGCCTGCAGGCCAGGCTGCTGCGGGTGCTGCAGGAGCGCAGCGTCACACCGCTGGGCGGCGGCCGCGCCGTCCCGGTCGACATCGACCTGGTCTGCGCCACCCACCGCAGCCTGCGCGGCTTGATCGCCGAGGGCGGCTTCCGCGAGGATTTGTACTACCGCCTGAACGGCCTGGTGGTCAAGCTGCCGCCGCTGCGCGAGCGCGGCGACCTGCGGGCCGTGGTGGCGCGCGTGCTGGCGGGACTGCCCGGGGGCGGCCGCTGCGCCGTGTCGGACGAGGTCATGCGGCTGTTCGAGAGTCACCGCTGGCCGGGCAATCTGCGCCAGTTGCACAGCGTGCTGCGCACGGCGGTGGCGCTGTCCGGCGCGGACGAGGCGTGCGAGCCCGAGATATCCCTGTGCCACCTGCCGTCCGACTTCCTGGAGGAGGACGCGCCGCGGGGCCCCGCTCCGGGGCCGCATTGCGCGGGCAGCCTGGAAACCGAGGCGCTGGAGGTGATACGGCGCGCGCTGGAACGCTGCGGCGGCAACGTGTCCGCCGCCGCCAAGGCGCTGGGTATCTCGCGCAACACCATTTACCGCAAGATGGCCGGCGCGCCCGCGCTGCCCTGAGGCCTGCTACAATCGGCCGCACGGCCTGTCCATCCGCTTGCCGTGCGAAGGCTTCGAAGGGAACGACCATGACCAGCTCCATTCAAGGCGGCGCCAATGCGCACCGCCGGTTCGCGCACCACGTCACCGGGCTGGCCAGATGCCTGGTGCCCGCTTCCGGCTGGATCTTCTACCGCGTGCGCGACGCCCGCATCGACGACCTGCTGCTGGTGGACGAGCGCGCGGACCGTTTCGACGCGTATTTCCAGGACTTCCAGCAGCTCGACCCCTTGTCGCCGCAAGCCTGCCTGCCGCGCGACGCGGTGGCCAGCCTGGGCCAGCGCCTGACCCCGGCGCTGGCCGCGCATGCCCGCTATTACAGCGATTTCATGCAGCCCTACCGCCTGTGCGACGCGGTGGAGCTGTACATCCCGGCGCCCTCGGGCGAATGTTTCGGCCTGTCCGTGTTGCGCGACGCGGGCATGCCGGCGTTCGGCGCGGCGGAGGTGGCGTCGCTGGCGGCCTTGCAGCGGCTGGCGGCGATGGCCGCGGACACGCTGGGACCGGGCGATGTTTCCAGGCCTCCCGCCACGCGCGCCAGCCTGCTGCGGCTCTATCCGGAGTTGACGGAGCGGGAGCTGGACGTGGCCCACGCGGTCAGCCGCGGCATGGGCAACAAGGAGATTTGCCGGGAGGAGGGGATGGCCTTGTCGACCGTGAAGACGCATCTGCAAAACATCTTCCGCAAGACCGGCCTGCGCAGCCGCACCGAATTGGCCGGCGGCGTGGAGGGGCGGCGGTCCGGCCCCTAGCTCCGCTCAGGCGGGCGGCGGCGAGCCCGCCTCGGGCAGCGTGGCGCCGCCCGGGCGTCCCAGGCGGCCCACCGGCACCGCGCGGCGAAGCCCCGCCTCACGCCGCCCCCCCGTCGCCGCAGCGGCCGAAGGCCAGCGTGGGCACGTCCACGATGGTGGCGCCGCCATCGGCGGTGAGCACCGCGCCGGTGATGATGGAGGCCTGTTCGGACGCCAGGAACAGGCAGACCTCGGCGATCTCCCCGGGCGTGGCGGCGCGCCGCAGCGGCACGTCGGCGGTCACGCGGCGGTAGGCCTGCTCCAGGTCCAGGCCGTGCCGCGCCATCAGTTCGGCCATTTCCTCGTCCGCCATCGGCGTGCGCACCCAGCCCGGGCAGACGGTGTTGGCGCGCACGCCGCGCGGGCCGTAGTCGCGCGCGATGGAGCGCGCCAGGCCGATCATCGCGTGCTTGAAGGTGGTGTAGCCGCACACCTCCGGGCCGGCCGCCAGCCCGGCGATGGAGGACAGGAACACCAGGCTGCCGCGGCTTTCCACCAGCGCCGGCAGGCAGGCGCGCGCGCTGACGAAGGCGGTGCCCAGGTTGGCCTGGAAGGACGCCTGCCAGTCGGCGTCCGAGACGTCGGCCACGGCGCCGCCGCCGAAGCCGCCGGCGTTGGCGATCAGGCCGTCCAGGCGGCCCCACTCGGCCAGCACCCGCGCCACGGCGGCGTCCATCCGCGCGCCGTCGGCGGCGTCGGCCTCGATGGCGATGCCGCCGGCCGCCTCGGCCACCGCCGAGATCAGGCCGGCGCGCCGGCCCAGCACCGCCACCTTCGCGCCCTCGCCGGCCAGCCGCGCCACGCAGGCCGCGCCGATGCCGGTGCCGCCGCCGGTGACGATGAACACCTTGTCCGCGAAGCGCCTCATGCCGGAGCGCGTTCGGTGGTGTTCAGGACGCGGCAGTGGGCGCCCACCGGGAAGTTGCGCACCGCCGCGTAATCGTCGCCCTCGTAGCCGAAGATCTTGCCGGTGGTTTTCATGCGCTTCAGGTCCACCATGATCAGGCCCAGCGTGGGGATGGTCTTCTCGCGCCAGACGAACAGGTACAGTTCGTCGCCGATGTGGAGGTAGTCGCAGGCGTCGGTGTCGGTCAGTCCCCGCTCGGAGCCCAGCAGGCAGTGCCAGGTGTAGAAGCGCTCGTTGAGGTAGATGTGCTCGTACACCTCGTGCGGGCTGTAGGTGTATTGCACGCGCTTGCCGATCAGCGCGCCGGTGGCTTGGTGCGCCGGCGTCTCCGGCGTGCATGGCGCGCCGATGGCGCCGTGGTTGAAGTCGGCGCCCACCGGCGTCAGTTCCAGGCCCTCGGCCACGCGGCGCGACAGCGGCTTGGCCGCGTCCTCGCGGGTGGGCAACCGGCCTGTCACCGCCGTGAAGATGCCACGCTCCAGGTCCAGCACCAGGCTGACCGTGGTGGCGCGCTCGCCGCGCTTGGCGAAGTCGACGAAGTAGACGCCGTCGCGCAGGCTGGTGGCCTGGTAGTTCTCGGTTTGCGCGGCGCCGCGTTCGCCGCCTTGCAGCACCGTCCAGCGCAGCTCCGTGGCCGAGACGAAGTGGTGTTCGATCGCCGCGCCGTCGGCGAAGTGCAGCGTCAGGCGGCGCCCCAGCAGCGCGGCGCTGGCTTCCAGGCAGTGGTTGTCGGGGGCGAAGGCGTCGCCCAAGGCGCCCACTGATATCCATTCGGTCTTGCTGTTCATGCGGTTTCTCCAGTTGATAGGGGGGGTAGGGTAAGCAGTGGCTGTGGACGGAACAGGGGGCGCTTCATCACGAAGCGTACCCAGAACGCGGACAGCAGGCCGGTCGCGCCCAGCACGCAGCCGGTGATCAGGTACACGGTGCGCGACAGTTCGGGAGCGGGAGAGTTGTTCAGCGCGGCGTAGGCCATGCCAGCGATGCCGAGCAGCTGCACCAGCGGGAAGAAGGGCGAGCGCGAGGGCCGCGGCAGGTCCGGGTAGCGCAGCCGCAGCGCGATCACGTCGATGTGGGCGACGATGTAGGCCAGCAGCCAGGCGGTGGACGCCGACACCACCAGGATGGTGATGGTCTCGGGGCGGTTGCCCAGCGCGAGCAGGGGCACCGCCGACAGCGCGGCCAGGAACACGATGGCGGCCCACGGCGTGCCGTAGCGCGGATGGCGCCACGCCAGGAAGGCGAAGGCCTGGCCGTTTTGCGCCATGCCGCACAGCATGCGCGACACGCCGCCCAGCACCGCGTTGACCAGGCCGGTGGTGGCGCCGATGGCGGTCAGCGCGATCAGCACGGTGCCGGCGCGCCCGAACACGGCGGCGGCGTAGGCGAGGTGGGGGAAGCGGCTGGCGGCCAGCGTGGCCGTGTCCAGCAGGCGGTGCGCGCCGAGGGCGTAGAGGGCCGTCATGAGCGCCAGCATGCACAGCGCGATCGCCATGGCGCGCGGGATGTCGCGTTCCGGCCGCCGGGTCTCCTCGATCAGCGGGCAGACGAATTCGGCGCCGACAAAACACCAGACGAACAGCGCGATCAGGCCGGCCGCGGCGGTGCCGCCGGCGACGGCGAGGGCGGGAGGCGCCACGGCCGCCAAGGCGGCGACGGCCGCCAAGGCGGCGACGGCCGCCGCGTCCATCGTTGCGGGCTGCGCGACGCACAGCGCGATGGCGCCGGTGCCGGCCACCGCCGCGATCTTCATGACGGTGGTGGCGTTTTGCAGCAGGGCGAATACATCGGTGCCGAGCACGTTGAGCACCGTCAGCAGCGCCAGCAATCCGAGGCCCAGCGCGTGGGGCGGCAGGTCCAGCCCCAGCACCTCGCGCAGCACGTTGTCGAACACCAGCAGCTCGGCGGGCAGGCCGAACAGGTTGACCACCACGTAGCCGGAGAAGGTCGCCACCAGCGCCGGGAACTGGCCGATGGCGACCTCGGTGTAAGTGCTCAAGCCGCCCGCCGACGGCATCATCAGCGCCAGTTCGGAGAACGAGGAGACATAGCTCAGCGCCAGCAGGAAGGCGGCCGCGAAGGCGCCCGCCACCAGCAGCGGCGGCACGCCGCGGGCGTAGGCCGTGGCCTGCAGCAGCGACACCAGCGCCACCTGCGAAATCGCGATGCCGATGATGATGCCCACCAGCGTGCGCATGCCCAGCACGCGCGGCGGTGGCTTCCCGTTCAATACATTATCCATGGCGCTCCCCGTCGTTGTCGTCTGCTTGTTGTCGTCCGCTTGTTGTGGTCCGCTTTCATGGCGGCGCAGCCATGGTAGGGGGGCGCCCGCGTAGGCCGGTATCGGTCAGAGGGATGAGGGAAATCGAGACGTCGCGGCGCGGGCGGTTTTGAACTAAGATGGGAAAAAACATACCGGGGGAGATTCGCCATGTTTGAAAGACAACTGAACTGGACGCCGGTGGCGCCGTGAACACGGCCGACACGCTGCTGTTCAAGCTCTATGGCTGCGAGGACGATCCCGCGCAGTGGAGCGGTGTGCTCAACCAGCTATGCCGGGAGACCGGCGCCCGCTCGGCGGTGCTGCAGGCGGTCAAGCTGCGCGGCGGACGCCTGGCCATCGCCTGGACCGCGGCCGACGCGCAGACCCTCGGCCGCGACGCGGCGCCCCTGCCCGGTGTGGACGACGAGGACAATCCACGCCTGGAGGTGGGCCGCATCGCGCGCGGGCTGGACCGCGTCATCCGCGACGAGGACCTGTTCGACCGCGGCGACCCGGCCCGGGGGCGCTTGCAGGAGCGGCTGGCGCAGCGCCGGCTGGGACGCTTCATGGGCAGCCTGCAGCAACTGGACGGCGACACCTATCTCGGGCTGGCGCTGCACCGCGACATCGACGACCCGGACGATTTCTCGGCCGCCCAGGCCGGCCACCTGGCCATGCTGGCGCCGCACTTCAAGCAGGCCATCGGCGTGCGGGCGCGCCTGCGCGCCGGGGCGGACCTGGAGCACAGGCTGCGCCGGCACCTCGACCACCTGCGCGGCGGCCTGCTGGTCTGCGACGGCGACGGCCGTGTGCGATGGATGAACCGCAGCGCGCGGGAACTGCTGGCGGGGGGCGATAGCCTGCGGCTGCGCGACGGCGGCTTGCGCGCGGCCGGCGCCGCCAACGACGCGGCCCTGCGGCGCGAGTTGGCCGTCCTGGCCGGCGGCGATGCGGACTTGCCGCGGGAACCGGCCGCCGCGGCTTCGGTTGGCGGCGGGACGCGCTACCTGACCCTGGGCCAGGGGCCGCAATGCCTGCACCTCGCGCTGCAGGCGCTGGCCCCGCGCCAGGCGGGCGGGCAGGCCTCGGTGTTTGTCGCCGTCACGGGCGCCGCAGCCGGCGCGCCCGTCTCGCCGGCCGCCATCGCCGCCCTGTTCGGGCTGACGCCGGCCGAGGCCCGGCTGGTGGCGGCGCTGGTGGGCGGCAGCACGCTGGAACAGTACGCGCTGGCGCGCGGCGTCGGCCTGGGCACCGTGCGCGGCCAACTCAAACAGGCGCAGGCCAAGACCGGCGCCAGCCGCCAGGCGGAACTGGTGCGGCTGGTGCTGTCCTCCGCGGCGGCGCAATTGCTGGACGCCGCGGCCCCGGACCTGAACCCTTAGAACGTGAAGGCCGCGCGCAGCGCCACCTGGGTGCCTTGCGATCGGTTCCTGGCGCCGAACTCCTTGAACGCGTGCAGCCAGACGATGGGCAGCTTCGAGCCTGGCGAGAAGAAGTTGATCGCCGGTCCCAGCGCCAGCACGCGCGCGCGGTTGCCGTTGGCCAGGCCGGCGGCGCGGTCGTCGGTGAACTGGTGGTAGAAGTAGCCACCCAGGCCCACGGTGTACGGTCCCACGTGTTGCCCCAGCGCGAACTCCTGCTGCCATTCGGCGCCGGAGCGGTAGCCGGTGTGGTGGTTGCGGGTGTTCAGGTTGACCTGGATGGTCGACGAGACCTCGAAGCCGGTCTGGCCGATGCGCGTGAAGGCGTAGGTGGGCGACCAGGTCCAGTGTCCCGTGCCCGGGTTGGCCAGGCGGTTCTTGTCGTAGGAGCCGGTGGGCGCCTGCACCTGCAGGGCCGCGTACTGGAAGAAGCCCGGCGACGTCCATTGCAGGATCACGGGCGTCACGCTGATGTCGCCCATCGCGGTTTTCCTGCCCGTCATGGCGAGCGGGCCGGCCGGGGTGGGGATGGAGAGGTCCAGTTTCATGTCCAGCAGGGGGAACACCGCCGCGTAGCCATAGGTGGCGCCGAGGAAGGTGGTCTTGGTCATCTTGATCACGGCCACGCCCAGGCTGTAGATGGAGAGGTCGGCGCCCACCGGGGAGCGGTTGCCGGCGTCGTCGCGCAGCTGGTTGGCGTGGTAGAAGGTGGTGCGCACGCCGACCGTCGCCACGTCCGACGGCGGCGGCATGATGCCGGCGCCGAAGTCGGTCACGCCGAAGGGGGTGATGGGGGCGCCGCCTTCGGTCGCGCGCGCGGGCGCGGCCACGCCCAGCAGGGCGGCGCAAAGCAGGGTGAGGGCGGCGGTGGTGGATTTCTGGATGTTCATGGTGAATGCCTGTCTGGATGTCGTTTTGGACGCCGGTTGCCCGCGCTGGAGCGGCCACCGGCCTTGTTTTTATTCGGCGCGGGGATGGACCTGGCGCCCCCGGAAGAAGGTCTGTTTCACGGTGGTTTCGTGGATCTGGCCGGCCGGGATGCGGAACAGGTTGCGGTCCAATACGATGAAATCGGCCGACTTGCCCGTCTCGATCGAGCCGGTCTCCCGCCCCATGCCCATCGCCTCCGCGCTGTTGATGGTGTAGATGCGCAGGGCGGAGGCCAGGCCGACCGCCTGTTCCGGCCACAGCGCGCCCGGGATGGCGCCGAACGGGTCCCTGCGCGTGACCAGGCCCTCGATGCCGGTCCACGGGTTGGCCGTGGGCTGCCCCGCCGGCCAGTCCGAGCCGCCGGCCACCAGCGCGCCGCTGCGCAGCAGGCTGGCGACGGGGAAGATGCGCTCGGCGCGCTCCTTGCCGATGGCCATGGCGGTCGCCATCCCCAGGCCGGTGGGATACCAGATCATCGGCGAGATCTCGGCCGTCACGTTCAGGGCGCGGAAGCGCGCCAGGTCGGCGTCGGCGATGAAGCTGGCGTGGGCCACCTGGTGGCGCTGGCCGGGCATGCCGTTGCGCTTGCGGACCTCGTCCACCGCGTCCAGCGCCAGGCGCAGCGAGGCGTCGCCGGTGGCGTGCATCTTGGCCGGCACGCCGCGCCGGTCCAGTTGGACCAGCAGGTCCACCAGCTGGTCGCGCGTGAAGTTGCTGTGGCCGTGGTAGTGCGCGCCGTGTTCGGCGTCCGGCAGGTAGGGCTGCAGGAATTCGGCGGTGCGGGCGGGCGGCACGCCGTCCAGGAACAGCTTGACGAAGTCCGGCCGCAGGTTGGCGCCGCGGTACTGCTCGCGCGCCTCCACCAGCGCCAGGCCGGTGCGTTCGGCCGGGAAGGCCGAGGGCATGGCCGACAGCGAGGCCACCATGTGGAAGGGCAGGCCGCCGTCGCGGTCGACCTGGCTCCATATGGCCAGCGCGGCCTCGGAGCTGAACGCGTCCTGCACGCCGGTGATGCCGCAGGCGTTCATGGTGGCGCCGGCGGCGCGGGCGGCCGCCAGCTGGCGGGCCTGGGTGCGCGGCGGGATTTGCCGCTCCAGTGCCAGGAAGGCCGGGAATTCCTTGAGCAGCCCGGTGGGCTGGCCGCTGGCCGGATCCTTGGCGATGACGCCGCCGGCCGGGTCGGCGCTATCCCTGGTGATGCCGCCGCGCTTGAGCGCCTCGCTGTTGGCCCAGCGGTTGTGGAAGGTCTCGTCGCGCAGCAGCACCGGATGGCCGGCGCCGGCCTTGTCCAGCGCCGCCAGCGCGGCCGGGGTGGACACCTGCGCCAGCATGGTGCTGCTCCACGCGCCGCCCACCACCCAGTCGCCCGGCTCGGCCCTGGCGGCGCAGTCGGCCACGCGGGCCAGCACCTGTTCGAACGTGCTCGATGGCGCGAAGTTGCAGGCGTACAGGTCCTCGTAGCCGCCGTCCAGCGGGTGCGCGTGCACGTCGTTAATGCCGGGCATGGCCATCGCGCCGCGCAGGTCGAGCACGCGGGTCTTCGGTCCGGCCAGGCGGGCGATCTCGGCGTTCGTGCCGGTGGCGACATAGCGGCCGTCGCGCACCGCGAAGGCCTCGACCCAGGCCGTCTCGCCCCGCACGGTGTAGATGCTGCCGTTGCGCACGATCAGGTCGGGCGGGGCCGCCCTGGTGGCCGCCGCCGCCAGCCATGGCAGCAGCGCCAGTGTGAGACCGGCCGCCAGCCGCCGCGCGGCGCAGGGCGCCAACTTCTTGTTTCGCATGATTCTTCCCCCCTTTTGGTTATGGTTGATGCCTGCGCCCAGTTTGGGGACAGCATCAGGGGGCGTCACCTACCATATGGGAGGCGGCGGGGAGGGCGCGGCGTGAGCATGGGCCGGCCATCCCCCGAACACAATGCCAGCGTTGGCGGTTATGGCGTGCTCAATGAGTACTTCCCGGATTCCACCGCGAACACGGCTTTCCCGTTTTCCATCCTCAGGAACTCGATGTGTCCCGCCTTGCGTTTTCCGGCGCGGTAGCGCACGTCCTTCCGGCTGGCGGCGGCAATATAGACCGTCGCCGACGTGTTGGCTGGAACGGAAAACTCATATGTGGTCCCGGCCGCATTCTTCTTCCAGGCGCTCTCGATCCTGCCGTACATGGAATCGTAATAGCCCTTGGCATAGCTGAGCTTGCCCGTAGGGTCCGGTTCCGGCTTCAGGCGGAAACGCTTGAACGCCGGCGTTTCCTCGTCGCGCTCGATTCCCAGCGAATGACTATACATCCAGGCGCCAACGGCGCCGAAAGCGTAGTGGTTGAAGGAGTTCATGCTGTTATTGCCGCCGAATCCATCGGTATGGGTGTACGAATTCAGGCGTTCCCACACCGTGGTCGCGCCTTGCTCCACCGGGTAGAGCCAGGAGGGATAGTTCGTCTGCAGCAGCAGCCGATACGCCGCATCGACATGGCCGCTGTCGGACAGCGCCTTGCTGATCCATGCCGTACCGATAAACCCGGTCATGAGGGAATGCGGCGGAGTAATGGTTCCGTTGTCGGCCTTGTTGGTCCGCGTGACGGTCGCGGCCAGATTTGCCGCGACCTTGGCCTTGTTGTGATTTGAAGGGATGCCTAACACCAGCGGCAGCACATAGGATGTTTGCGTATCCACCAGATCGCCCGGCTTGTGCGCCGCCTGTGCAAACTGCTTGAAGCTCGAATGCCTGGTCTTCCCTTCGCCGTCGAGGTAGGTGTCATTGAAGAACTTGCCACGCTGCTCAAGCAGCTGCGCAAACCGCTTCTCGTCTTCGTTCTTGCCCGGCAATGAAGAAAACTTCTTCATGATTTGCAGGTTGAAAATCAACTGGGATTCCCACAAAAGGGAGTTGTCGTTCTTTCCCTGCTCTGGACCGAGCCAGTCTCAAATGCCTGCGCAGGAACTGCGGCAACTCGGCCAGATAGGTCGCGGTGCGTGAGAACACCGAAATATCGCCGCTCCAACCGAGCCTTCCATTGCGCTGCGGGCAGTCGGTGGGAATCGACAGGAAATTCCCGTAGGTGGACCAGGTGATGTTTTCCCACAGTTTATTGACCCGGGGATCCGAGGTTTCGTAGTATGAAGCGAGCTTGTCGATGGAGCTGATCACCTGGCCTTCACCCATCACCGCGCCCAGCGCATTCCGGCCCGGCACAAGGTATTTGGTCACGTCGAAGGTCTGATACAGATGGCTCTTGTTGTACTGCGTCATACCCGGATTGAAGTAATCGTCGCCGACACGCTTGCCGTTCAGGTAAACATCGTAGATCCCTCTTGCCGTGACATACAGACGGGCTTTGGCTATGCTTGCCTTTGCCGGTGTGAAGCTGGTGCGCAGCATCGGCATCGCATTGCGGCTTGGGTCCGCAACGACCAGGCTTCCAGCGTCGCCTCCGGTGATGCGGTAGGCATTGTTCTCGACCGCGAAACCCGCATGGCCGGCGGCGGAGATTCCGCGATACGCATCGCCCTCGAGGTGCTCGGAAAATATGGCATTCGAGGGACTGCGGAAATGCCGGATTTTGACATCGGAGAACCGCGCGGCCTGGTCCTTGGGCGCGTGGAATCCAATATCGCCGACGACCGGAAACGCAAGTGCGTCTCCGCCTTGTCCGAACGGATTGAGATTCACGTCCGCGACCAGGTGGTCCTGCCCATCGCAATCTATCTGGATGCGGGAAGTTCCCAAATTCGAGCTGAGGCTGACGCTGTGCTTCTCATAGACGTTGTTGGAATTGATGAGCGATTGGGGAATCGGGAAACTCTTGAAAGGAACGTCGATGCTGTCATCCGCGCGGTAGCCCTTGCGATAGATATTCAGTCTCGCCTGCTGCCCCGAGAGCAGGGGACTGGCATCGATTTCAAGCAGGATATAGCTGCCATTTCGTTTGGCCTGCAATCCGCCGATGTTCATGTTCTTGTCGAGCAGGCGCCGGTCGTTGGCGCCATACACGAAGCCGGCCCGGGTGGAGTTCGATGCCTTATCGAGTTGCATGGCGTAGTCGATCTTGAACACCGGCAGATAATGCGCGTACAACACCGCGTCCTTGCCATCGCCGCCGATCCGCTTGGCTCCGCTCCAGGCCGCCTGGCCGGCGCCGCTTCCCATCAAGCCGGTTTCAAACCACGATCTGGCCGTATGGGCGACACCGTCCTGATCCCATACCTTGAGCGACCAGTCATACCGGGTCGCGGGTGCCAGCGTTTTCCCGCCATACTCCACGTTCAGCGACGTTTCGCTCCTGGTTTTCCCGGAATCCCAAACGACCGTGCCGCTTTCATCCTTGACCATCAGCGCAAAAGCCGACTGGCGAACGCCGCCCGCATTGTCCCCCGCGCGCATTTGCCAGCTGAAGCGCGGATGGGCAACGTCCATGCCCAGCGGCTTTTCAACGTACTCGACTTTGAGCTTGCTGAGTTCGAGGTGGGCTGCAAAGGTGTAGCCATGGAAGAGCAGGGACAGCAGCAGCAGTGGTTTTGTTAAGGTCATGGTCATGCGTCAATCAAGAAATGGTATCGATAACCTAAGGATGGCATCGATATCGCTCACGCAGACCATTGCGTGGCGCCAGCGGCTTGAATGCTCATGTCTATGACTATTTGCGGACCGTACGGGGTGCGGCGCTCCGCTCAGAACGCCATGGCCGCGCGCAGGGCCACCTGCGTGCCTTGCGAGCGGTTCCTGGCGCCGAATTCCTTGAACGCGTGCAGCCAGACGATGGGCAGCTTCGAACCCGGCGAGAAGAAGTTGATCGCCGGCCCCAGCGCCAGCACGCGCGCGCGGTTGCCGTTGGCCAGGCCGGCGGCGCGGTCGTCGGTGAACTGGCGGTAGAAATAACCGCCCAGGCCCACCGTGTACGGCCCCGCGTGCTGGCCCAGCGCGAACTCCTGCTGCCATTCGGCGCCGGAACGGTAGCCGGTGTGGCGGTTGCGGGCGCTCAGGTTGACCTGGATGGCCGACGAGACCTCGAAGCCGGTGGCGCCGATGTGGGTGAAGGCGTAGGTGGGCGACCAGGTCCAGTGACCGGTGCCGGGGTTGATCAGGCTGTTCTTGTCGTAGGAGCCGGTGGGCGGCTGCACCTGCAGGGCCGCGAACTGGAACCAGCCCGGCGACGTCCATTGCAGAATCACGGGCACCACGCTGATGTCGCCCATCGCGGTTTTCCTGCCCGCCATGGAGAGCGGGCCGGCCGGGGTGGGAATGGCGAGGTCGACTTTCATGTCCAGCAGGGAAAACACCGCCGCGTAGCCGTAGCGGGCGCCGAGAATGGAGGTGCCGGTCATCTTGATCACCGCCGCGCCCAGGCTGTTGACCGTGATGTCGGCGCCCACCGGGGAACGGTCGCCGGCGTCGTCGCGCAGCTGCCCGGCGTGGTAGAAGGTGGTGCGCACCATGACCGTCGCCACGTCGGACGGCGGCGGCATGATGCCGGCGCCGAAGCCGCTCACGCCGAACGGGGTGATGGGCGCGCCGCCTTCGACCGCGCGCGCGGGCGAGGCCAGGCCCAGCAGGGCGGCGGCAAGCAGGGGGAGGGAAGTGGCGCTTGCTTTGCGGGTGTTCATCTCTTCCCCTTGCTGAAGGTTGATGCCCGCGCCCGCGCTGGCGGAAAAATCAGCGGGGCGCCACCTGCCATGGGGAAGGCGGCGCGGCGGCGGCATGCCCCAATATAGTCATATCACGCGCCGTCGCTGTTGATTTGGGAGTGTGCGCGACGGGAATCGTGCGCAAGAACCGTATCGTTAATCCGGCGCCGCGACCGGCCGCGCCAGCGGCGCGCGGCTTTGTTCGTTGTTGGTCCGCACCAGCTTGTCCAGCAAATACATGAACTGCTCGCGCTCGTCGGGCGACAGGGGCGCCAGCAGCCGCTCGCGCAGGCGCTGCACGGCCGGCGTCAGGTCCGCCAGCATGCGCTCGCCGGCCGGCGTGATCGACAGCGCGCGCTGGCGCCGGTTGTGCGGGATCACCTGCCGCTGCAGCAGCCCCTTTTCCTCCAGCCGCGCGCACACGGTGGCGCCGGTCGAGGTGTCGATCGCGGCCAGGCCCGCCAGCGTCACCTGGTCGATGCCGGGATGGCTGCTCAGGCTGCGCAGCACCGCGTACTGGATGGGCGTCAGCTCGCTGCCCAGTTCATCGTAGAAGATCGACACCGAGATCTGCTGGGCGCGCCGCAGCAAGTGGCCGGGGTGCTCGTACAGGTCCACCAGTTCGCTGGGCGGGGCGGGGCTTGCGCTCTTGTCTGACATGGATGCTCGCTAAAAAAGTGGTTTACTTCGGGCCGATGTTGAGTATACTCACATTTACATTCAGTGTACTGAATATTAAATTAAAGACAAGGAGATCCGCATGTTCCCGAAAAACGCCTGGTACGTGGCCTGCACCCCGGACGAGATTGAAAACAAGCCGCTGGGCCGCCAGATCTGCGGCGAGAAGATCGTGTTCTACCGCGCCGCCGGCGGCAAGGTGGCGGCGGTGGAGGACTTCTGTCCGCACCGCGGCGCGCCGCTGTCGCTGGGCTTCGTGCGCGACGGCCAGCTGGTGTGCGGCTACCACGGCCTGGAGATGGGCTGCGACGGCAAGGTGGTCAGCATGCCCGGCCAGCGCGTGCGCGGCTTCCCCTGCATCGGCAGCTACGCGGTGGAGGAGCGCTACGGTTTCATCTGGGTCTGGCCCGGCGACAAGGAACTGGCCGACCCGGCCAAGATCCACCACCTGGAGTGGGCGGACAACCCCGAGTGGGCCTACGGCGGCGGCCTGTACCACATCAACTGCGACTACCGCCTGATGGTGGACAACCTGATGGACCTGACCCACGAGACCTACGTCCACGCCAACAGCATCGGCCAGAAGGAGATCGACGAGGCGCCGGTGCACACCAGGGTGGAGGGCGAGGAGGTCATCACCAGCCGCTACATGGAGAACATCATGGCGCCGCCGTTCTGGCGCGCCGCCTTGCGCGGCAACGGCCTGGCCGACGACGTGCCGGTGGACCGCTGGCAGATCTGCCGCTTCACGCCGCCCAGCCACGTGATGATCGAGGTGGGCGTGGCGCACGCGGGCAAGGGCGGCTACGACGCGCCGCCGGAGTTCAAGGCCTCCAGCATCGTGGTCGACTTCATCACGCCGGAGACCGAGACCTCGATCTGGTATTTCTGGGGCATGGCGCGCAACTTCAAGCCGGACGACGCGGCGCTGACGGCCACCATCCGCGAAGGCCAGGGCAAGATCTTCAGCGAGGACCAGGACATGCTGGAGCTGCAGCAGCAGAACATCCTGCGCCATCCCGAGCGCAAGCTGCTGATGCTCAACATCGACGCCGGCGGCGTGCAGTCGCGCCGCGTGCTGGACCAGTGGATGGCCAGGGAGCAGCGGGCATGAGCGCGACCTTGCAAGTCCGGGTCCGGCGCGCGGTGAGCGAGGCGGAGGACATCCGCAGTTTCGAACTGGTGCGCGAGGACGGCGGGCCGCTGCCGGCCTTCGGCGCCGGTGCCCACATCGACGTCCATCTGCGCGATGGGCTGGTGCGGCAGTACTCGCTGTGCAATCCGCCGCGCGAGACGGAGCGCTACGTGATCGGCGTGCTGCGCGACCCGGCGTCGCGCGGCGGCTCGCGGGCCATGCACGACGAGATCCAAGAGGGCAGCGTGCTGCGCATCAGCGAGCCGAAGAACCACTTCCCCCTGACGCGTGCGCCGCGCAGCCTGCTGCTGGCCGGCGGCATCGGCGTCACGCCCATCCTGGCCATGGCGGAGTCGCTGGCGGCCGACGGCGCGGACTTCGACATGCATTACGCCACCCGCGCGCCGGAACGCACCGCTTTCCGCGACCGCATCGCGGGGGCTCCGTACGCTGAACGGGTGCGCTTTTACCACGACACCGACGCGGCGGGACCGAAGCTGGACGTGCCGGCGCTGCTGGCCGCCGAGGACGCGGGCACCCACCTCTATGTCTGCGGTCCCGGCGGATTCATCGCCCACGTGGTGGAATCGGCCAAGGCGCTGGGCTGGCCGCAGGAGCGCGTGCACCTCGAGTATTTCGCCGGCGCGGCGGTGGAGACGGGCGGCGACGCCGCCTTCGACGTGAAGCTGGCCTCCAGCGGCAGGGTGATCGCGGTCCCGGCCGGCACCACCGTGATGCAGGCGCTGGCCGACCAGGGGGTGCACATCCCCGTCTCCTGCGAGCAGGGCGTGTGCGGCACCTGCCTGACCAGGGTGCTGGACGGCGTGCCGGACCACCGCGACCTCTACCTGACCGACGAGGAGCGCGCCGCCAACGACCAGTTCACCCCCTGCTGCTCGCGCTCGAAGAGCGGGACGCTGGTGCTGGACCTGTAAGCCGGTCACAAGCGAGCTGAGCCCCATTTGGGGCCTGGCCCCAAATGGGGCTCAGCTCGCCCTTGGCGACTCCGGCGCCAGGCGGCGGGACTATCAAATCTGATATCGATAACGTATGATGGCGGCACTCTCCGCCGTCCGGCTACCCAATGCGCGGCGGAACACCGCAACGTTTCCCTGGGAGCTTCATGATTAAGTTTTTGACGGACGCCGCCCTGGTCTGCCTGCCTCTGCCCGGCGCTCCCCCGTTCGCGCAGGAAGAACTGGCTTACGCGCCGGATTCGGCAAATTAGCGGCGTGGCGTCGCAGTATGCTCCGGCCGGCCACGCCACCCGCCGCGTTGCGCCGACGGCGGCGCTGATAGTTGCGCTGCATATGGTTTTCGTGTTTGCTGTCCTGCAGGCGGGGCGCGTGGCAAAGCCGGCGCCAGCGGCCACGCGCGGTTTCGTGCTGGTTCCGTTGCGCCTTCAGGGCCGTTCAGCCGAGCCCGGCCCCCTGGCAAGAAGCGCCGGCAAGCGGGTCACTCCGGATAAACGCGCGGCGTCGCCGCAAGTGGAGCGCATCCCCGCAATTGAACAGGCGCCACCGCAGACGCCCGCGCAGGCGGAGCGAAGCCCGCCCGATGTGTTCGACCTGTCCAGCGCGCCGGAGGAACAAGGTGGCCGGTCCGCCATGTCCGTGGATCTGATCAAACGAGATGCCGGCAAGATCGACCGGGCACTACGGGGCTCGGCGCCGGCGGCGCCCCTGGCGCGGCCGGACTCGCCCCAGTCGCGGCTTGAACGCGCGTTCGCTGGAGCGGCCCGGGGCGGTTTCAGCGGCTATACAGTGGACCGCTATGTCTCTCCGGACGGCGTTACGATCACCCGCAGGAGGACAGCGAAGGGAGTCGCCTGTTATACGAACGGACCAGCGAAAAACATTTCCGGAGCCCTGCACCGCAGCGAGCGCGATCAGAGCGTGAACTGTCCGCCTGAAGGAAGCGTGTGGAGCAGATAAACAGTGGAATGCATACCATTATCGATATCGTTTCCGGGAAAAACGGTATTGGAGTAATCCGGCCACGCCCCGGATAATGGGCCGCATCGCTCAATATGATGACCATGCCATGCCCATGAAGCTCCTTCCTCTTCTTCTCTCCTTAGCCATCGCACTGCCGTTGACCGCGCAGGCGCAGACCGCGCCCGGCCAAAAGCCGCTGTTCGGCGTCGCCTACTACGACGAGTACATGCCGGAGGAGCGCCTGGCCAAGGACGTGGCGATGATGAAGGCGGCCGGCATCAACGTGGTGCGCATCGGCGAATCCACCTGGGGCACCATGGAGACCAGCGAGGGCGTGTTCGACTTCTCCCACCTGGACCGGGTGCTGAAGGCGATGCACGTGGCGGGCATCCAGGTCATCATCGGCACGCCGACCTACGCCATCCCCACCTGGCTGGCGAAGAAGCACCCGGACATCCTGGTCACCACGCCCACCGGCCGCGCCAAGTACGGCCCGCGCCAGAACATGGACATCACCAACGTCCACTTCAAGAAGGCCGCCGAGCGCGTGATCCGCAAGATGATGGAGCACGTGAAGGACCACCCGGCCATCATCGGCTACCAGGTCGACAATGAAACCAAGGCCTACAACACCTCCGGTCCGAACGTGCAAAAGCAGTTCGTCGCCTATTGCAGGAAGAAGTACGGCACGCTGGACGCGCTGAACGACGCCTTCGGCCTGAACTACTGGAGCAACCGCATCAACCGCTGGGAGGACTTCCCCTCCACCGAGGGCAGCATCAACGCCAGCCTGTCGTCGGAGTTCGCCAGATTCCAGCGCCAGCTGGTGACGGACTACCTGGCCTGGCAGGCCAAAATCGTGCGCGAGTACAAGCGCCAGGGCCAGTTCATCACCCAGAACTTCGACCTGGGCTGGAAAGGCCACTCCTACGGCATCCAGCCCGAGGTAAACCATTTCGCGGCGGCCGCGGCGCTCGACGTGGCCGGCGTGGACATCTACCATCCCACCCAGGACAAGCTGACCGGCGTGGAGATATCCTTCGGCGGCGACCTGACGCGCTCCATGAAGGGTGGCCGGAACTACCTCGTGCTGGAGACCCAGGCGCAGGGCTTCCCGGACTGGACGCCGTATCCCGGCCAGCTGCGCCAGCAGGCCTACAGCCACCTGGCCTCCGGCGCCAACATGGTGGAGTACTGGCACTGGCACTCGATCCACAATTCCTTCGAGACCTACTGGAAAGGCTTGCTGAGCCACGACTTCGAACCGAACCCGCCGTACCTGGAGGCCAAGGTCATCGGCGAGGAGTTCGCCCGCGTCGGCCAGCACCTGGTCAACCTGAAGCGGGACAACCAGGTCGCCATCCTGTTCAGCAACGAGGCCTTGACGGCGCTGGAGCATTTCCCGCACGGCCTGAAATACAACGACATCCTGCGCCCGTTCTACGATGGGCTGTACAACATGAACGTGGGCGTGGACCTGCTGGACCCGAGCAGCGGACCGTTCGACAAGTACAAGCTCATCGTCGTTCCCGCGCTGTATGCGGCGCCGGACAGCCTGCTCGAGAAGCTGAACGCCTACGCCCGCAACGGCGGGCACGTGCTGTACACCTTCCGCAGCGGTTTTTCGGACGACAACGTCAAGGTCCGGCATGCGAAGCAGCCCGGCCTGATCGCCGAGGCGGCCGGAATCACCTACGACCAGTTCACCATTCCGCACGGCGTGCCGCTGGCCGGCCACGCGTACAAATTGAGCGGCAAGGACAACGAGGCGAACAATTGGATGGAGCTGATCACGCCGGGCAGCGCCAGGGTGCTGGCACGCTACGACCACGCGGCCTGGGGCAAGTACGCGGCGCTGACCGAGAACGCCTACGGCAAGGGACTGGTCACCTACGTCGGCTTCATGCCGTCGAACGCGATGATCGCCAACATCGTCGGCGACGCCGTCAACAAGGCCAAGGTGGAATACGACGAACAACTGAAGTTCCCCTTGATCGCCAAGCACGGCGTCAACCAGTTCGGCAAGAAGCTCCACTACTACTTCAACTACTCGGCGAAGGCGCTGGAGGCCGGCTATGCGAAGAAGGACGGCGTTTCGCTGCTGACCGGCGCGCCGGTCAAGCAGGGCGAGGCGCTCAAGCTGGAGCCGTGGGGCGTGGCGATCGTCGAGGAGCTGTGAGCGGACTAGTCCGAAGGGCTATCCTTGAATAGTCTTTCAATTCGCGCAACAATCCGCTTGGACCGCTCCGAACGTCAGTCCTCGGCGAGCCCGCACACGTCGAGGAAGCAGCGCCTGAGCCACGCGCTGGCAGGATCGTTCTGCGCGCGCGGGTGCCAGGCCATCGCCAGGCGAAAGGCCGGCACCGTGAAGGGGAGGTCGATCAGGTCCACGAGGGTCGTGTACCGCTGCAGCAGTGGCCGCGGCAGTGTCGCGACACCATCCGTCTGCGACAGCACGAGCGCGACCTGGTTGTAGCTCGGTACCGCGGCAACCACGGTCCGCACTCGCCCGAGGCCCTGCAGGACCGCATCGACCGGGGTCGTGAACTCCGCGCGCATCGACACGACGACGTGTGGTAATGCGCAGTACTCGTCGAGATCCGGGGCACCCGTGCCGCGCGGATGCCCCAGCCGCTGCGCCAGCACGAAGTGGTCGGCACGCAGGTACCGAGTCTTCAGCGTGTCCGGTACCTTGCCGATGTCGCCGAGGAACAGGTCGACCTCGCCGCGCGCCATGCGGTCGACGAGACCGGCATCATGGGCCGGCACGACGGCCATGCGCAGTTCGTGATTGCCAAAACCCATGACGTGCGCCATCACGTCGAGCGCCAGGATCGTGAAAACATTATCGTTGGCGGCGACGACGAACGTCCTTTCGGAACGAGCGGGATCGAAGTCGTATGGCTGCGCCACCGCGTCGCGCAACAGCGACAGGGCATCGGCCAGCCGGGGGCGCAACGCGAGCGCACGCTCCGTCGGCACCATGCCGCGCCCCGTTTCCGACGGCACGAGGAGCGGATCCCGGAACAACTCGCGCAAGCGCGCCAGGTGTCCCGACAACGTCGACTGGCTGATGTGCATGCGCTGCGCCGCCCGGGTCACGTTGAGCTCGTCCAGCAGCGTGTCCAGCGAGATCAGCAGGTGCAAATCCGACCGCTTCATATCGAGCATACCGATACCTCACATTGAATCTTCCCACTCACGGCCGGGTGCCGACCCGTTCTACACTGGCTTGTATCTCGAACGACATGCCAGAAACGATCCGACCACCGGGTCCTGATCGAATATGGTATCGCAATTCTGGATGGCTCGGCAATCTCGCCGAAAACACGACCACCGCATTTTTTCGGAAAGGACACCTCATGAAACGCAAGCTGTTATCGCTTTCCCTGGCTGTCGCCTTCACCTTCGCCACAGGCGCCGCCGTGGCGGAGGCACCGGCCGCGGCGCCGCCCAAGGCCGACCATGTCCAGGCCGGCTACCAGTACGTCAAGGTCGGCGACATCGACGTGATCGCGCTGTCGGACGGCACGTTGCCGATCCCGGCCGACAAGTTGCTAACGAACGTGAATCCGGGCGAAGTGGCCATGCGCCTGGCCCGGACGTACCAGGACACGGCCGTCGACGCGTCGGTCAACGCTTATCTCATCAAGACGGGCGACCGGCTCGTGCTGGTGGACGCCGGCACCGGCGAACTGTATGGCCCCAGCCTGAACAAGCTGGCCGCCAGCCTCGGCGCCGCCGGCTACCGGCCGGAGCAGATCACCGACATCCTGATCACGCACATCCACACCGACCATACCGGCGGCTTGATGGACGGCCGGCGCATGGTTTTCCCGAATGCGACGGTGCACATCGAGCGCAAGGAAGTCGAGTATTGGCTCAGCCCGGAACAACGCGCCCGCGCGCCCGAAGCGGCCAAAAAATACTTCGATGAGGCGGTGGCGAAAGTGAAGCCGTACGTGGACGCCGGCAAGGTCAGCACCTTCAGCGGCGAGACCCAGCTGTTCCCGGGCATCAAGGCGATCCCCGCGCGGGGCCACACGCCAGGCCACACGTTCTACTCACTGGAAAGCCGCGGCCGCAAGCTGGTGTTCTGGGGCGACCTGATTCACGTCGCGGAGGTGCAGCTCGCCCGGCCGGACGTCACGATCGTGTTCGACGTCGATCCACGCGCCGCGGCGGCCACGCGCAAGCGCGCCGTCGCCGACGCGGTGGCCGGCCGGTACCTTGTCGCGGCCGACCACATCGCCTACCCGGGCATCGGCCACGTGCAGACGGATGGCGACGGCTACCGCTGGATCCCGACGCCCTACGTCAACGACTACTACCAGGCGAAATAATCATGAACCGCCTGTTTGCGCATCTTCGCTTCGCCCTGCTCGCCGCGTTCTGCGCGCTGGCCGTCCTGGCCCGCGCGAGCGGCACCGAACCCGAGTCGACGGCCGCGCTGCTGCGCGACCGGGCACTCGCGGACACCACGGCGTACCGACTCGTCGAATCGTTGACGACCGACGTCGGCGCCCGGCCGGCGGGATCGGCTGCGGATGGCGCCGCGGTGGCGTGGGCCGTGGCGCGGTTTCATGCGCTCGGCTACGACAAGGTGTACACGGAACCGGTGACGTTTCCGGTCTGGCGCCGGGTTGCCGAATCCGCGTCCGTGACCGGGCCCGTCCCGCGCCGGCTGCTCATCACCGCGCTTGGCGGCAGCGTGGGATCGGGCGGTCCGTTGCAGGCCGACGTGATCGCGTTCGAGGACGTGCAGGCGCTGCAGGCAGCATCGCCCGCAGCGGTGCAAGGCAGGATCGTCCTGTTGACGCGGCGGATGGCGCGCCGCGCCGACGGGTCGGGCTACGCGGCCGTCCTGCCGATGCGCAGCGCGGCGGCGTCGATCGCGGCACGCAAGGGCGCGCGCGCGTTGCTGATCCGGTCGCTGGGCACCGACAACAACCGGCTTCCGCACACGGGCAGCGTCGTGTATGAAGGCGGCGCGGCGATCCCTGCTGCGGCGGTGTCCGGGCCGGACACCGATTTGCTGGAGCGTTTGCTGCGCGGGACGCGCCCGGTCGAGGTCAGGCTCGACATCGAGGTCGATACCGGCGCACGCTACACGTCGTACAACGTGATCGGCGAGATCACGGGAAGGGAGCCGACCCGGGAGGTCGTCATGATGGGCGCCCACCTCGATTCCTGGGATCTCGGCACGGGCGCGGTCGACGACGGCTTCGGCGTGGCCGTCACGATGGCGGCAGGTGCCATGATCAAGGCCGCGCACCAGGTACCGGCACGCACCGTGCGCGTGGTCCTGTTCGCCAACGAGGAAAATGGCTTCGACGGCGCGCAGGCCTATGCCGCCCGGCATGCGGCGGATCGAGCGAGTCACCGGATTGCGGTGGAAAGCGACTGGGGCGCCGGCCGCATTTATGCGCTGCGTCATGTGCCCGCCGATCCTGTCCTGACTGGCCGGCTCGCGCGTGTGCTGCAGCCGCTCGGCATTGCCCTGGACGGTGCGGAAGGCGTGCCGGGGCCGGACGTCGCGTTCGTCGCGAAACGGGGTGCCCCGTGGGCGCAACTGGCCCAGGATGCGGCCGACCTGTTCGATCATCACCACAGCGCCAACGATACGCTCGACAAGATCGATCCAGCCGCCTTGCGGCAGAACGTCGCGGCGTACGCGGCATTCGCTTGGCTGATGGCGAACTGAGATCCGATCACAAAAAATTGTGTCTCGCCGATGATTCGGCCGGAAGCTCGAAGCAAATGTTCAAGCCAAACAGCACCGTGGAACCATTGACAGTGATGGGGCGCTTCACTCGCCGTTATGGTTTTCCCGCGCCCTGGACCATGGCGTCCAGCGCCGGCCGGTCGAACACGGTGTTCTCCCTGCGGTTGAAGATGCCGGAGCCGAAGTTGTCCAGCGCGCCGCTATCCCAATAGAAAGGCACCAGGCCATTCGCGGCCGCCTGCCGGGTCACGTACTTCAGGTAGTAGGCGCGGGACGCCAGGTGCAGGGCGCGGGCCTCGCCGGTGAGGTTGTCCCGGCGCATGGCGCCGAACTCGCCGAGGATCACGGGGATGCCCTTGTCCACGAAGCGCAGCTTCATCAGGCGGAACAGCTGGTCCACCGCCGCTTCCTCGCCCCAGGTGGCGTTGCGTTCCACGTCGGTGCTGGAATGGTAGTCCTTGCCCCAGTAATAGAACTGCTTGCCCCAGCTTTCATCCTTGGCCTGCAGGGCGAAGCCGTAGGGCGTGTAGAAATGGACCTCGGCCATCAACTTGTTGGCGACGGAGTCGGTCGGCATCGTCGTCCACAGCGTGTCGGTCTTCTCGATATCGGTTTCCGGCCCCTGGACCACCAGCACCCGGTGGGCGTTCTTGCCGCCGGTGGAGCGCACCGCGTCGACAAAGGTCTGGTGGTAGGACAGCAGGACTTTCATCTGCTCGGCCGTTTTCGCGTTCGGTTCATTGGTCCCGGCGAAGATCAGGCGTTCGTCGAAATCGCGCAGTTGCGTCGCGATTTGCTCCCACAAGGCTTTTTGCCTGGCGTTGTTGTCCACCTGCTTTTCGGGCACGACGTTGTTTTCCAGCCATCCCCCATCCCAGTGGATATTGACGATGACGTACATATTGTTATCGACGCAATATTGCACGACTTGCCGCACCCGCTGTATCCAGGCGGGATCGATCTTCGCGGTCTTCTGATCGGCGTGCTGGTTCCAGGACACCGGAATGCGGATCGCGTCGAAGCCGCTGGCCTTGACCAGTTGGATCAGTTCCTTGGTGACGGTTGGATTGCCCCAGGCGGTTTCGCCGCCTATCGCCTCCAGCGTGTTGCCGATGTTCCAGCCCAGTTTCATCCTGCCGGCGATTTGCACCGCCGTGCCGCCCATGCCCGCGCTGTCCGGCGCGGCGGGGCTGGTGTTGTAGCCTGGGTAGAGCGCCGAGCCGGTCGTGACGCTTGGCGTGGCGGCCGAATTGGTGGCCGGCGCGGTGGCCGGCGTGGCGGTGGCGCCGCCGCCGCTGCTGCACGCGCCCAGCGACAGCAGGCAGGAAAGCAACAGCGCTTTGGTGATTCTCATTCTGGTCTCCAAGTGGTTTTTTTATGCGCGACCCAGCATAGTGAGCGCGGCTACCTGGAGATAGCGTTTTTCCTGAAAATGCTATGAGGATGTGAATAGTTGAAGGATTTAACGAGAAAGTTGTAGTCCCAAGGCAGCGGAGGCTCAGTGTGAAGCTGATTTGTGCGTGGTGGCAAAATGGCGCACGGCGTCAATTTGACGCCGATCCGCGGCGATGCTACAGTGGTTTGGAGTGATTTATTCCTTCAACACCTATCCTTTGAGGTATTCACATCATGAACGCGCCAGTGGAAAGAGAGAGGATTACCGCAAGAATCTCTAGCGCCGTAGCGGAAACCTTGAATTCGGCGGCGGAGTTGACGGGGACCACCTTGAACAATTTTGTCGTTCAGGCCGCGCTTGAGAAAGCCCAGAAAATCGTGGACCGTGAGAATTTTATTCAGCTCTCGCGGAATGATGCCGCCATGTTGCTCGATCTGCTCGATGCGCCGCCCAAGCCCAATGCGGCGAGGAGGAGGGCATACGAGCGTTTTATGAGAGAGAAATATGGCGTCGAAACTGGAAGCGCTTGAACGGGGGCATGACGTTGAAGCGTTTGATTGCGGTGTGCCGGTCCTGAATAACTGGCTGAGGAACACCGCGTTCCAACGTCAGCAAAAAGGGATATCCAGGACTTGGGTGCTCATAGACGACGACAAACCTGCACAAATAATTGGCTTCTTTGCCATGGCGCCGCGTGGAGTGGTCCCCACCGAGGACCTGCCCGGCGATATGCGAAAGCGGATGCCAAAAATTGTAACGGGCTACACCTTGACCAGGCTGGCTGTTTCGGCCGGAATGAAAGGCAAAGGATACGGCGAGCGCCTGCTGAATGAAGCCATGGAAAAGGTCTATCGGGTAGCGCAGCAGGTTGGTGGTTTCGGTCTCTTCGTGGATGCCAAGGACTGTGCCGCCGCCTTCTACGAAAAGTATGGCTTTGAGCCGTTCCCTGACGATCCTGATACGCTGGTTCTGCGTATTTCCGACATGGATCCATATCCCCTGAAGGACCCGGAAGAGTAACGGACCGTCGTCTGCATCCCGTGACGAACCAAAAAATAGCCAGTCCGGCCGAACCATTCCGAACACCATGCCACTCACGAAGGCATGGACTTCGCCGAGCATGGAATGAAAATCGCAAGCCAGTCTCCTCTGTACACGCGGGCCGCGCATGCGCCGAGGGAGAGTGACCGAGAAACGGGGAGCAAGCATCGGGGCGATCCGGCGGCGCCGGCGGCGGAGCGTCCCATTTACGCGCGCGCGAGACTGGCGTGCCCCGCATGGTTGAAGCAAGCCACGTTCCGCGACGACACGGCGGTGGCGGCGAGGGATGGCCAGTGGACGGCCGACCACCCGGCGCACGGATTCGGCGACAGCCTGCATCGGCACTTGGCGCTGCGCTGGATGCACGACAGCGCGGTGGCCAGCGACCAGATCGGCCCCGCCACTCATGCCGCGACGCGGCGGCGGCAGCTGCGGGCCATTCCGGACGCCGGATACCTGGCCGAACAGTATGGCCTGCGGACGGTGAAGAACCATGTGCCGCTGCATCCGCGGCATCCGCGCCAGGATATGCCGCATGGCTTGAGGATAGCGCACGACCTCAGCGCGGAATATCAGCGCGATGCGCCACATCCTGGACTGCGCCAGCAATGCCTGGGTATATATCAAGGCCTGGGTCATGCGCATCCAGCCGACAGGGTGCTGTTTGTCAATTCCAAGACCAACGCGTCCCGCATCCTGGCCAGGCTCCGGCACGATCATTTGAAGTCCGCTTCCAAGACACTGGATCGCTGGAAGATCGCCTCCGGCCTGAAAAAAGTGGCGGCCGGCAAAGTGCGGCCCTTGCGTCCCGGCCTGGTCGCGATCGAGTTCAAAAGCGGCGCCGACGCGGCGAAGGCCGAGGAGATGTTGAAGCTGCTGGGCGGGCGGCCGTCGATCCATGCGGTGAACAAGCTCGCCCACCAGGCCGCCAATCCCGGACCAGCCCCCTCCCGCCTGGAGCCCGGGCTCGACAACCGCAAGGCCTTGCTTGAATTGTTGAGCGAGGACGGCAAGGAAGTGATTTCCGCTCTCCAGCGCTTGCCCGACGGGCATGCGATGCGATCGACAGCCAACGCCGCCGTGTCCGTGCTCGCCGGCTTGCGGACGGCATTGGCCGGAAAGGCGGACTCGCCGGAATTCAGGCACGATCCGCTCATCGCGAACGCGTTCGGCGCACTGACGGACCTGGCCCGCGCCTTGCCGGCCTTGACGGAGGATTCGGCGCGCTTTTTCCCCGCCTACGCCGCGTTGCTGGAGGAGCTGCATTTGCTGCTGGCTTCCAGCAAGCCCTATGAGGACGCCGATTTCAAGCAAGCCGCCTCCGCCATGTTGAAAGCGCGGGCCGGACCGGTCCTCGAGGCGCTCCATATCGCCGAGCCGGAAACCTATCTGGTTTCCAGCGGCATGGAGGCGATCTCCATGGGCATCGACGCCGCCCGGAAGCTGAGTGGCGCCAAGCGCACCCAGCCATTGGCGCAGCAGGAGAAGCTGCCCGATTACTTTGAATCGCTCGATCTGAGGTCCGAAGGACGGAAGTGGCTGGACAAGGACCGGATACGCATCGCCCCCCTCAATCCCAGCCGTCCCTGGATGAAGGAGGACGATTCCGCCAACAGCTGGGATGCGGAAAAGCTGATCGGGCGGATGGAGGCGTGGCTGGGCGCCGGCAAGATGGACGCGGGCAGCCCGGCGGTGCTGGTGCTCGACACCACGATCGAGCAGCGGAAACCGGAGGGGCGCTCCGATCTGGAGGCCGTGCTTACCCGGCTGCGGCCCCACATCGACAGCGGCCGGCTCAAGATCGTCCTGTGTAAGAGCTATCAGAAATACACCTCGCTGGGCAGCGCCAAGATCATGGCGGGGGGCGTCACCGTCATCGCCAGGGACGATGCGAAAACGCGGGCCGCGGCCGCCAAGCTGCGCAAGGCCGAGCGGGACCTTGGCTGGATGGGGAACGATGAAAGCCAGTTGCTGACCCATTTCATGACGCACGCCCACGCCAGCGAACTGGAGACGATAGGGGAGGCGGCGCGGAACGCCGCCTTCATCGACAAATTCTGTTTCGATGCCGCGCGCCGTTCGGGCAAGATCGACGTGCGCCGGGAAGAGGGCCTGCCCTTCATGATCATCGGCGATGGCGCGCTGCACGAGGGTAAGCGGCGGCTGTCGCGCCAGCTCGAGTATCGCGACAGCTTCGGCTTCCTCGCGTCCAGCATGCTGGACGTGACCGACGAGGGAGCGGGATTGCGTATCACGGCGGGACGGGAAACGCGGGAAGAGCTGGTCGAAAAACTGTACGGCTTCGGCTGGATGCACGAGACCGGACTGAAGCAATTCACCCCCGCCGACGTGGCAAAGGAGGTCGAACGCCTCGCGGCGGACGCCGTGGAGGCCGTGCTGCGCGAGAGCGGGGAGGGGCCGCGGGCGCCCGCCACGCCGGGCGAGCCCGGGCGGCCGGCGGAAAACCGGCTTACCGGTCAGCTCAGGATGCTGGGCAGGGCGTTCGCGCCGCGCCTGGCCGATGGCGCCATCCGGGGGGGCGATGTGAACGCCATGCGCATGGCGATCCGGCGCGGGCCCGCCGGGCTTGCCGGTTCCCTGGAGTCGTCCCGTTACGCCTCCAACGCGGTCGCGTCGCTGCTCGCCATGTGCGGCATGGCCTTCGATCCAGAGGACATGGCCGATGATGCCCGGCAAGCGCTTGAATCGCTTTACGACGCCGTGCTGGGCGCCGGGCTGCCCGGCGTTTCGCCGGCCACGCGCGCGCATATTGTTCTGGACTGGTCCCGGCTGCGGATTCGCAAGCTGGGCTCTCCGGACGCGGACGCGCAAGGCGCGGCGGTCAATGAACTGGTGCGCCACGTCCGCCTTTCCTCCTATCGGGAAACCGGGGCGAAGGTCTTCGCGGGAATACCCGACAGGACGTTTGCGCGCCTGGGGAGCTCCGAGCAACGGCAATTGGCCGATGCGATGTTCGCCCCGCTCGATGCCGAATCGCGCCGCTTGTTCATACGGGCGCTTAAGCGTGGCAACGAAGCGGCCAAGCTGGGCGCCTGCATGGAAATACTGGAGGAGGACCGGCAAGCGGCCGAGGGGCGCATTTGAAAATCCGCGGCGGGCGGCCGCACCGGCTTTGGGAGCCCGGCGCGGCTTTTGCGCCCGTCAGGGACGGTTTGTCCGGTCAGGCGGGCGCCTGGCCGAGCACCGCCGCCAATCCGCCCCAGCTGGCCTGGAACAGCGCCGCGTCCATCGGCCGCACATCGCGCATGATGGGCGTGAATCCCATGTGCGCCAGCACGTCGCGCTGCAGGTCCACGCCGGGCGCGATCTCGGTCAGCTCCAGCCCCTCGGCGGTCAGCTTGAACACCGCGCGCTCGGTCACGAACAGCACGTTCTGGCGGCGCAGGGCGGCGTCCAGGCCGTTGAAGGTGACCTGCTCGACCTGCTCGATGAATTTGCGCGACTTGCCTTCTTGGACGATGGTCAGTTTGCCGTCCTCCACTTCCACCTTCAAGCCGCCGGCCGTGAAGGTGCCGCAGAACACCAGCGTCGGCGTGGAGCGGGTAATGTTGACGAAACCGCCACAGCCGACCGGCCGGCCGCTGAATTTGCTGACGTTGACGTTGCCGCTGGCGTCCACCTGCGCCAGGCCGAGGAAGCTGGCGTCCAGGCCTCCGCCGTCGTAGAAATCGAACTGCGAGGACTGCTCGATGATGGCCTCGGCGTTGTAGGCCAGGCCGAAGTCGCCCAGTTGCGCCGGCACGCCGCCGCTGATGCCGCTCTCGATGCTCAGCTTGAGCAGGTGCGACACGCCTTCCTCCGCCGCCACGGACGGCACGCCGGCCGGGATGCCGATGCCCAGGTTGCTGACCGCGCCCGGCGTCAGCTCGCAGGCGGCGCGGCGCGCGATCACCTTGCGCTCGTCCAGCGCCATCGGTTTCAGCGAGTTGAGCGGCACGCGCAGGTCGCCGCACAGGGCCGGGTCGAACTGGGTGGCGATGCTCTGCATGTGGTTCTCCGGCTTGCCGATCACCACGTAGTCCACCAGCACGCCCGGCACCTTGACCGCCTTGGGGTGCAGGCTGCCGGAGGCCACCACGCGCTCGACCTGCACGATGACGACGCCGCCGCAGGCGCGCGCCGCCTGCGCGATCGACAGCTGCTCGAGCAGCATGCCTTCCTTGTCCAGCGTGATGTTGCCGTCCTCGTCGGCCAGCGTGCCGCGGATGATGGCCACGTCGATCTTGGGGCAGGGGTAGTGCAGCCATTCCTCGCCGGCGAATTCCACCAGGCGCACCAGGTCCTCGCTGCAGGTGGCGTTCAGCTTTCCGCCCTCCAGGCGCGGGTCGACGAAGGTGCCCAGGCCCACCTTGGTCAGCAGGCCGGGCGTGCGGCCGGCGATGTGGCGCAGCAGGTGCGACAGCGAGCCTTGCGGGAAGTTGTAGGCCTCCACCTCGCCGTCGTACACCATTTTCATCATTTCCTTGCCGGTCTGGCCGAAGTGGCCCGCCACCGTGCGCTTGATCATGCCGGGGTGGGCGAAGTGCACCATGCCGCCGTCGCCGCTGTTGCCGATGGCGCCGCAGGCCCAGGTGCTCAGGCGGCGCGGGTGGCCGGTGGCCAGGAAGGCGCGCTCCAGCCCCTTCAATATCTCTTCCGGCAGGCTGGTCATGGCCAGCCCGCCCAGGAATATGGTCGCCTCGTCGGCTATCAGGGTCCCCACCTCATCGGCGCTGATGATCTTCATATTAGTGCTCCTCCAGTTGATTTTCACAAGGCTTGCTTTTCGCCTGAATTTGATTATACTGAATAATAGTTATATTTTAAAACTAATTTGAAGCGACCAAAATGAGCCCAGAGACTAGTCAAGAGAGCAACGCCGCCAACCCGGCGCACACCGCCGGAGAGCTGCTGAACATCCAATACGAGGGTGCGGTGGCCCGCATTTCCATCAACCGCGCGGCCAAGCGCAACGCCCTGAGCGACGCCCTGGTGCTGGCGCTGCGCAACGCCTTCGAAACCCTGCCGGAAGCGGTCAAGGTGGTGGTACTGTCTGGCGAGGGCGAGCACTTCTGCGCCGGGCTGGACCTGTCGGAGATGCGCGAACGCGCCACCGGCGAGGCCATGCACCATTCGCGCATGTGGCACGGCGCCTTCGAGCAGGTGCAGTTCGGCCGGGTGCCGGTGATCGCCGTGCTGCGCGGCGCGGTGGTCGGCGGCGGCCTGGAACTGGCGGCGGCGGCCCACATCCGCGTGGCCGAGGCCTCGGCCTTCTACGCCCTGCCGGAGGGGCAGCGCGGCCTGTTCGTGGGCGGCGGCGGCTCGGTGCGCATCTCGCGCCTGGTGGGCGTGCCGGCCATGACGGACATGATGCTGACCGGCCGCGTGCTGAGCGCCGACGACGGCTACCGCACCGGCGTGTCGCAGTACCTGGTCGGCGAGGGGGAGGGCATGGCCAAGGCGATGGAGCTGGCGGCGCGCATCGCCGACAACGCGGCGATGAGCAACTACGCCGTGATGCACGTGCTGCCGCGCATCGCCGACCAGTCCATCCAGGACGGGCTGGTGACGGAGTCGCTGATGGCGGCCGTCGCCGTCAGCGAGCCGGAGACCCGGGACCGCCTGGCGGCCTTCCTGGACCGCAAGATCAACAAGGTGCAGTTCAAGGCCTGACGCGCACGAACACGAAAAACAGGAGACCAGCATGACAGCTGCAACAGCATCCCCGCGCTACCGCCGCCTGAACTTCGGCATCGGCGGCGTTCACATCGAACCGCAGGACAACGGCGCCATCCACGTGAAAGTGGCGCAGCCGCTGGAGGCCTACCCGAAGCGGCTGATGGACCGCCTGCGCCACTGGGCCGCCGCCGCGCCCGAGCGCACCTTCCTGGCCAAGCGCGGCCGCGACGGCGAGTGGGTCCGCATCGGCTACGCCGACGCGCTGCGGCGCGCCCGCCACATCGGCCAGAGCATCCTGGCGCGAGGCCTGTCGCCGCACCGCCCGGTGCTGATCCTGTCGGACAACGACCTGGAACACGCGATGCTGGCGCTGGGCTGCCAGTACGCCGGCGTGCCGTATTCGGCCATCTCGCCCGCCTATTCGCTGCTGTCCAAGGATTACGACAAGCTGCGCCACGTGGTCAAGCTGCTCTCGCCCGGCATGGTGTTCGCCGCGCACGGCGAGACCTTCGCCGCCGCCGTCGAGGCCTGCGTGCCGGCCGGCGTGGAATTCGTGGTGACGGAGGCGCCGCCCGCCGGCCGTCCGGCCACGCTGTTCGCCGCGCTGCTCGACTGCGAACCGACGGCCGAGCTGGAGGCGGTGCAGGCGGCCACCAACGCCGACACCATCGTCAAGTTCCTGTTCACCTCCGGCTCGACCAAGATGCCCAAGGCCGTCATCAACACCCAGCGCATGATGTGCAGCAACCTGCAGATGATGGCGCAGTGCTGGCCCTTCCTGGCGGAGGAGCCGCCGGTGCTGGTGGACTGGCTGCCGTGGAACCACACCTTCGGCGGCAACCACAACCTGGGCCTGGTGCTGTACAACGGCGGCACCATGTACATCGACGAGGGCCGCCCGACGCCGCAGGGCATGGCCGCCACCCTGCGCAACCTGCGCGAGATCGCGCCCACCGTCTATTTCAACGTGCCCAAGGGCTGGGAGGACCTGGCCTACGCGCTGGAGGCGGACCCGGAACTGAGCGCGCACTTCCACAGCCGGCTGCGGATGCAGTTCTACGCCGCCGCCGCGCTGCCGCAGACCATCTGGGACAAGCTGCACGCGGTGGCCGAGCGCACCATCGGCGAACGCATCGTGATGAACTGCGGCCTGGGCATGACGGAGACCGCGCCCTCGGCCATGTTCGTGGTGCAGGAGCAGGTGCGCGCCGGCCAGATCGGCGTGCCGCTGCCGGGCATCACCATCAAGCTGCTGTCGAACGGCGACAAGACCGAGGTGCGCTACAAGGGCCCCAACGTCACGCCCGGCTACTGGCGCGACCCCGAACAGACCAGCGCCGCTTTCGACGAGGAGGGTTTCTTCTGCTCCGGCGATGCGGTGCGCTGGTACGACCCGGACCAGCCCGACCTCGGCTTCGTGTTCGACGGCCGCGTGGCGGAGGACTTCAAGCTCTACACCGGCACCTGGGTCAGCGTGGGCCCGCTGCGCGGCCGCGTGATCGTGGAGGGCGCGCCCTGCCTGCAGGACGTGGTCATCACCGGCCACGACAGGAAGGAACTGGGCCTGCTGCTGCTGCCCAACCTGGCCCAGTGCCGCAAGCTGGCCGCGTTGGGGCCGGACGCGGGCGACGCCGAGGTGCTGGCCGCGCCGGCCGTGCGCGCCTTCTTCCAGCAAATGGTGACCCGCCTGCACGCGCAGGGCACGGGCAGCGCCAACCGCGTGGAGCGCGCGCTGATCCTGCTCGATCCGCCCAATATCGACAAGGGCGAAATCACCGACAAGGGGACGATCAACCAGCGCGCCGTGCTGCAGCACCGCGCCGCGCTGGTGGAGGCGCTGTACGGCGACACCGACCCCGCCATCATCAAACCAGACAACGCATAGGGAAACAAACATGGCAAGCAAAGGCTTTTACTCCAGTTTCGACGACGTGTGGATGATCGACGGCGTGCGCACGCCCATGGTCGACTATTGCAGCCACTTCGGCGGCGTCTCGCCGACGGACCTGGGCATCAAGGTGGCGCGCGAGGTGTTCCAGCGCAGCGGAGTGCCGGCGTCCGACATCGGCTCCGTCATCACCGGCAACATGGCGCCCGGCGACTACTTCCAGTTCGTGCTGCCGCGCCACATCGGCCTGTATTCCGGCGTGCCGATGGAGGTCCCGGCCATCAACGTGCAACGCATCTGCGGCACCGGTTTCGAGCTGATACGCCAGGCCGGCGACCAGATCGAGCGCGGCTACACCGACGCGGCGCTGGTGGTGGGCACGGAGAACATGACGCGCAACCCGATCGCCGCCTTCGGCCACCGCACCGGCTTCAAGCTGGGCGCGCCGGTCGAGTTCAAGGACTATATGTGGGAGGCGCTGATCGATCCCGCGCCCGGCATCACCATGCCGCAGACGGCGGAAAACCTGGCGAAGAAGTACGGCATCAGCCGCGCCGAGGTCGACACTTACGCCGCGCTGTCGTTCGAGCGCGCGCTGCGCGCCCAGGAGGAAGGCTTCCTGGCCGGGGAGATCGTGCCGGTCGTCAGCGAGAAGTTCGAGCTGGACGGCTACGCCACGCGCGGCATCGCGCTGCCGCCCAAGGTGGCCGAGGCGGCGCGCGACACCCATCCGCGTCCATCGCCGGTGGAGGTGCTCAACAAGCTGCGCCCCATCTACGAGGGCGGCGTGCAGACCGGCGGCAACAGCTCGGCCCTGGTCGACGCGGCCGTGGCCACCATCGTCACCTCCGGCGACTACGCGCGCCGCAACGGCCACGCGCCGCTGGCGCGCGTGCTGGGCTGCGCGGTGGTCGGCGTGCCGCCGGAAATCATGGGCATCGGCCCGGCCAACGCGATCCGCCTGCTGCTCGAGCGCAGCGGCCTGACGCTGGACGACATCGGCGTGTTCGAGATCAACGAGGCGCAAGGCGCCCAGACCATCGCCGTGGAGCGCGAACTGGGGCTGGACCGCGCGCGCCTGAACGTCAACGGCGGCGCCATCGCCCTCGGCCACCCGCTGGCGGCCACCGGCGTGCGCCTGACGGTCACCCTGGCGCGCGAACTGCGCCGCAGCGGCAAGCGCTATGGCGTTTCCTCGGCCTGCGTCGGCGGCGGCCAGGGCATCGCGCTGCTGATCGAAAACCCACATTACTAAAACCAGGAGAGCATTATGAATGTACAAGGTCAAGCGGCGCTGGTCACCGGCGGCGCGTCGGGGCTGGGCGCCGAAACGGCGCGCCAGCTGGCGCAGGCGGGCGCCAAGGTCGCGGTGCTGGACATCAATATGGAGGCCGCCGAGGCGCTGGCGCGCGAGATCGGCGGCGTGGCCGCGCGCTGCGACATCACCAGCGAGGCCAGCGTGCGCGAGGCGCTGGCGCTGGCGCGCGAGGCCCACGGCCCGGCCCGCATCCTGATGAACTGCGCCGGCATCGGCGGCGCCAAGCGGCTGGTCGGGCGCGACGGCCAGGCCATGCCGCTGGAGGACTTCAGCCGCGTCATCAACGTCAACCTGGTCGGCACCTTCAACGCGATCCGCCTGGCGGCGGCCGAGATGGTGGCGCTGGACCCGCTGGAGGACGGCGAACGCGGCGTGATCGTCTGCACCGCGTCGGTGGCGGCCTTCGACGGCCAGGTGGGGCAGGCCGCCTACGCCGCCTCCAAGGGCGGCATCACCTCGCTCACCTTGCCGCTGGCGCGCGACCTGGCGCAGTTCGGCGTGCGCGTGATGACCATCGCGCCCGGCCTGTTCCTCACGCCGCTGCTGTACCAGCTGCCGGAGGAGGTGCAGCAGTCGCTGGGCGCGTCGATCCCGTTCCCCAAGCGCCTGGGCAAGGCGTCCGAGTTCGCGCAACTGGCGGTGCACATCGCCGGCAACCTGTCGCTGAACGGCGAAGTCATCAGGCTGGACGGCGCGCTGCGCCTGCCTCCGCGCTGACGAGGACCGCCGTTCGCGCGCCCTGGCGGCGCGTGCTAACATACGGCCGGCGCGAATCCTGTGTGGTCCGCGCCGCCGTCCCCACTCCAACGAACCGCCATGCCGAAGAAATCCGCCGACCTTATCAGCGCCATCCAGGACACCGCCGACCAGGCGCTCGACCAGCGCGTGCTGCTTAGCCTGGTGGGCTACAACCTCAAGCGCGCCTACCTCTCCATCATGCCCGTGTTCGAGAAGCGCATGGCGAAGTACGAGCTGCGGCCGGTCGATTTCACGGTGCTGAGCCTGCTCAAGGCCAATCCCAACATCCAGCAGAAGCGGCTGTCGGCGGCCATCAACGTGTCGCCGCCCAACCTGGCCACCTTGCTGGACAAGCTGGAGGGCCGCCACCTGATACAGCGCCAGCGCAACCCGCTGGACAAGCGCTCGCAGACGCTGGTGCTGACCGAGGACGGCGCGCGCCTGTGCGACAAGGCGGAGAAGACCGCCAGCGACCTGGAAATCGCCGCCTCCAACAAGCTGACCGTCGCCGAGCGCGCCGAGCTGATACGCCTGCTGCAGAAGATCGCCTGATCCGCTTTCCCGGCACCGTGGCCCGGGGGCGACACCCCGGCCGCCGGCCGTCCATATTCACGTCCTCTTTACGTTGTCTCGCGCACGCACAGGTACACTGATACAGCTTGCTTTTGCCGTCGTAATGGTTATACTAAATAATAGTTATATCTAATAAGAATTGTCACTTCACAAACTAGGAGACCGAAATGAAAAAATCCCTTTGCGCAGTGCTGCTGGCGTCGCTCTTCGGCGCGGCCCACGCCGACATCACGATCGGCGTGAGCATGCCGCTGACCGGTCCCGCCTCCGGCCTGGGCATCCCCACCAAGAACGGCTTCGCGCTGTGGCCCGACACCATCGCCGGCGAGAAGGTCAAGCTGGTCTACCTGGACGACGCCAGCGACCCCACCCAGGCCAGCAAGAACGCGCGCCGTTTCATCACCGACGACAAGGTGGACCTGATCATCGGTTCCAGCGCCACCCCGGCCGCCATCGCCATTTCCGAGGTCGCCACCGAGGGCCAGACCGTGCAGATGGCGACCTCGCCGCTGGAACTGCCCGAAGGGAAGGGCGCCTGGACCTTCCGCCTGCCGCAATCGACCGCCGTGATGGCCTCCGGCGTGATCCGCCACATGAAGGCGGCCAACGTGAAGAGCATCGCCTTCCTCGGCTACGCCGACGCCTACGGCGAAAGCTGGCTGCGCGAGATCACGGCGGCGGCCAAGTCCATGGGCATCCAGCTCACCACGGCCGAACGCTTCGGCCGCGCCGACACCAGCGTCACCGCGCAGGCGCTGAAGGTGGTGTCGAGCAATCCGGACGCGGTGCTGGTGGTGGCCTCCGGCAGCGGCGCGGCCATGCCGCACAAGACGCTGGTCGAACGCGGCTTCAAGGGCAAGATCTACCAGACCCACAGCGCCGCCTCGCGCGACCTGATGCGCCTGGGCGGCAAGGACGTCGAGGGCGCCTTCATCGTGGCCGGCCTGGCGGTGGTGCCGGAATCGCTGCCGGACAGCCATCCGTCGAAAAAGCTGGCGGTCGATTTCGTCGAACGCTACGAGAAGATGTATGGCGCCGGCACGCGCAACCAGTTCGCCGCCCACGCCTACGACGCCCAGCTGGTGCTGCAGGTGGTGGTGCCCGAGGCGCTGAAGAAGGGCAAGCCCGGCACGCCGGAGTTCCGCGCCGCGCTCAAGCAGGCGCTCGAGGGCATGGGCAACATCCCCATCACCCAGGGCGTGATCCACTACACCCCGGCCGACCATTTCGGCCTGGGCTCCAACTCGCGCATGATGCTGACCATCCAGAACGGCGCCTTCAAGGCGGTGGCGCAATGAAGCAGCGCCATTGCGCGGCGCGTGGGGGGCGGCCATGAACGGCCTGGACTCCACCATCGCCGCCATCCTCACGCTGGACGGCGTGACCAACGGCGTGATCTACGGCCTGATCGCGATCGCGCTGGTGCTGGTGTTCGCGGTGACGCGCATCCTGTTCCTGCCGCAGGGCGAGTTCGTGGCGTTCGGCGCGCTCACGCTGGCCATGCTGCAGCAGGGCCAGGTGCCCGGCCTGGTCTGGCTGCTGCTGGCGCTGGCGCTGTGCGCCACCGGCTCCAGCGTGCTGGCGCTGCTGCGCAGCGGCCAGCGCGCCGGCATCGCCTCCGCGGTGCTGCGCAACCTGGTGGCGCCCGCGCTGATCGCCGCGCTGGTGTGGTGGGCCGCGCCCAAGCAGTTTTCGCTGCCGGTGCAGGTCGGCCTGACGCTGCTGCTGGTGACCGCGCTCGGTCCCCTGCTGTACCAGGTGGTGTACGAATCGCTGGCCGGCGCCAGCGTGCTGGTGCTGCTGATCGTCTCGGTCGGCACGCACTTCGCCTTGACGGGCCTGGGCCTGGTGTTCTTCGGCGCCGAGGGCTTCCGCACGCCGGCCTTCTGGGACGCGCGCTGGCCGATCGGCGGCGTGACCCTGAGCGCGCAGACGGTGGCGGTGGTGCTGGCGGCGGGCGCGCTGATCGTGGCGCTGTGGCTGGTCTCCGAGCGCACGCTGTACGGCAAGGCGCTGCGCGCCACCGCCGTGAACCGGCTGGGCGCGCGCCTGATGGGCATCTCGACCACGCTGGCCGGCAAGCTGACGTTCGCGGTGGCGGCCTTCATCGGCGCGCTGTCCGGCGTGCTGATCGGCCCCCTGACCACCGTGTTCTACGATTCCGGCTTCCTGATCGGCCTGAAGGGCTTCGTCGCCGCCACCATCGGCGCGCTGGCCAGCTTCCCGCTGGCGGCCGTCGGCGCGCTGGGGGTGGGCATGCTCGAATCGTTCAGCTCCTTCTGGGTCAGCGATTTCAAGGAGGTGGTGGTGTTCATGTCGCTGCTGCCCATCCTGCTGTGGCGCTCGATCGCCAGCCCGGCACATGATGAAGACGAGGATTAAATGACGCCTGTTGAACAATTCCTGCGCAGCACCGACGCGGCGGCCCCGGGCCTCGGCCCGGCGCCCGCGCCCGTCCCGCGCTGGCGCGGGCTCGCCCCGAAACTGGCGCTGCTGGCGCTGGTGCTGCTGTTCCCGCTGCTGCCCACGCCGCAGTTCTGGATCGTGCAGGCCAACTACATCGGCCTGTACGCGATGGCCGCCATCGGCCTGGTGCTGTTGACCGGCATCGGCGGCATGACCTCCTTCGGCCAGGCCGCCTTCGTCGGCATCGGCGCCTATTGCACCGCCTACCTGAGCACCGCGCACGGCGTGTCGCCGTGGCTGACCTTGTGGATAGGCCTCGCCATCACCGGCGTGAGCGCCTGGCTGCTGGGCGCGATCACGCTGCGCATGTCCGGCCACTACCTGCCGCTGGCCACCATCGCCTGGGGCATCAGCCTGTACCTGCTGTTCGGCAAGCTCAGCTGGCTGGGCAGCTACGACGGCATCTCCGGCGTGCCGGCGCTGAAGGCCTTCGGCGTCGACCTGGGCAACGACCGCGGCATGTACTACCTGATCTGGGGCGCGCTGCTGCTGGCGGCCTGGGTCACGCTGAACCTGCTGGACTCGCGCTCCGGGCGCGCCATCCGCGCGCTCAAGGGCGGCAAGGTGATGGCCGAGGCCATGGGCGTGGACACCGCGCGCCACAAGATCCTGGTGTTCGTGTTGGCGGCGCTGCTGGCGGCCGTCTCGGGCTGGCTGTTCGCCCACATGCAGCGCACCGTCAACCCGTCGCCGTTCAGCATCAAGATGGGCATCGAGTACCTGTTCATGGCGGTGGTGGGCGGCGCCGCCCACGTGTGGGGCGCGGTGCTGGGCGCCGGCATCCTCAAGCTGCTGGAGGACCAGCTGCAGGTGCTGCTGCCGCGCATCTTCGGCGACAGTGGCAGCTACGAGGGCATCGTGCTCGGCCTGGTGCTGGTGCTGATGCTCAAGTACGCCCGCGACGGCCTGTGGCCGCGCGTGGCGGCGCTGGCGGCCAGGGTGCTGCCGGCCGCTCCGCCGCGCCAGGCCCCGGCCGCCGCCGCGCCGCTGCCGCGGCGCGCCGTGCCGACGGCGGGCGGCCCGCTGCTGCAGGTGGACGCGGTGACCAAGCGCTTCGGCGGCCTGGTGGCGGTGAACGCTGTCAGCTTCGGCGTCAAGGCCGGCGAGATCGTCGGCCTGATCGGCCCGAACGGCGCCGGCAAGTCGACCACCTTCAACCTGGTCAGCGGCCTGCTGAAGCCGACCGAGGGCGCGGTGCGCTTCCAGGGCGAGCAGATCGCCGGCCTGAACTCGCGCGCCATCGCCAAGCGCGGCATGGCGCGCACCTTCCAGCACGTGAAGCTGCTGCCGTCCATGACGGTGCTGGAGAACGTGGCCCTGGGCGCGCACCAGCGCCTGGGCGGCTTGATGGGGATGGACGTGGCGCGCGCCATGCTGCGGCTGGACCGCGCCGACGAGGCGCGCCTGCTGGCCGAGGCGGCGCGCGCGCTGGAGCAGGTGGGCCTGGCGCACCTGATGCACGAGCAGGCCGGCAGCCTGGCGCTGGGCCAGCAGCGCATCATGGAGATCGCGCGCGCGCTGTGCTGCGATCCGGCCCTGCTGCTGCTGGACGAGCCGGCGGCCGGCCTGCGCCACTTGGAGAAGCAGGCGCTGGCCGACGTGCTGAAGCAGCTGCGCGCGGGCGGCATGAGCATCCTGCTGGTGGAGCACGACATGGAATTCGTCATGCAGTTGACGGACCACATCGTCGTCATGGAGTTCGGAACCAAGATCGCGGAGGGCACGCCGGAGCAGATCCAGGTGCACCCGGCCGTCATCGAAGCTTACCTGGGTGGTGTGGAATGAGCGAAATCATGTTGGAAGTGCAGCAGCTGCAGGTCAGCTACGGCAAGGTGCAGGCGCTGCACCAGATCGACCTGAAGCTGGAGCGGGGCAGCATCGCCACCGTGATCGGCCCGAACGGCGCCGGCAAGTCCACGCTGCTGAACGCGGTGATGGGCATCCTGCCCTCGCGCGGCGCGATCCGCTACCGCGGCCGGTCCATCGAGCGCACCTCGCTGGAGCAGCGCGTGATGGACGGCATCGGCCTGGTGCCGGAGACGCGCGAGCTGTTCTCCACCATGTCGGTGGAGGACAACCTGCTGTTGGGCAGCTTCCGCCGCGTGCGGCTGGGCGAGGCGCAGCCGCGCGACCAGCTGGCCACCGTGTTCGAGATGTTCCCGCGCCTGAAGGAGCGCCGCGCGCAGATGGCCGGCACCCTGTCCGGCGGCGAGCGCCAGATGCTGGCGATCGGCCGCGCGCTGATGGCCAAGCCGGACCTGCTGATGCTCGACGAGCCCAGCCTGGGCCTGGCGCCGCGCATCGTCAAGGAGATCCTGCAGATCGTCTCCGAGCTGCGCAAGACCGGGCTCTCGGTGCTGCTGATCGAGCAGAACGCCCGCGCCGCGCTGCAGGTGGCCGACTACGGCTACGTGCTGGAGCTGGGGCAGATGTCCATGAACGGCCCGTCCGCGCAACTGTCCGGCGACCCGCAAGTGGTGCAGGCCTACCTGGGCTTCGGCAAGCACTAGCCCGACCCGTTTCAAGAAACCGGAGCCGTGCCGATTCCGGTCCCCGATGGGGGACCGGAGCCCCCGTGCGGCCCCAGTCCGTGCAGTTTGTTATAAAAAATAACTAATTAGGAGACATATGCATACGACACCAAACCGCCGCTTGAAAGCCGCGTCCCTGGGCCTCGCGGCCGCCGCCGCCATCGGCGCCAACCTCGCCGCCTGCGGCAGCTCCGGCGGCGCCGCCGCGGACATCCCGCGCCTGGCCGCAGCCGTTCCCGGCACGCTGGCCAGCTGCGCCGACCTGGCGGCGAAGGCCGCCTTCCCCAACACCAGCATCACCTCGGCCACGCTGGCGCCGGCCGGCAGCGTGACGCAGACCCTGGCCGGCGTGGCCACCGCCATGCCGGAGCACTGCGTGGTGCTGGGCAAAATGAACCAGCGCACCAGCGCGGTGGACGGCAAGTCCTACGCCATCGGTTTCGAGATGCGCCTGCCGACGGCGTGGAACGGCCGCTTCTTCTACCAGGCCAACGGCGGCAACGACGGCAGCATCGCCGGCGGCAACGGCGCGTACGGCAACCTGCTGGGCGGCAGCCCGGTCAGCAACGCGCTGTTGCGGGGCTATGCCGTCATCAGCTCGGACGCGGGCCACGTGCCCGACCCGGCCTACCCGTCCGGCATCAACGGCCAGACCTACGGCCTGGACCCGCAGGCGCGCTCGGACTACGGCTACAACGCCGTGGGCCAGTTGACGCCGATGGCCAAGAACCTGATCAAGGCCGCCTACGGCAGGGTGCCGGACCGCTCCTACTTCGTCGGCTGCTCGAACGGCGGCCGCCACGGCTTCGTCGCGGCCAGCCGCTACGCCGACCAGTACGACGGCATCCTGGCCGGCAATCCCGGCTTCAACCTTCCCAAGGCGGCGGTCGCCGAGATGTGGGACAACCAGGCCTTCGCCGCCATCGCCCCCACCGGCGCGGACGGCCTGCCCAACATCGCGGCGAGTTTCAGCAACGCCGACCTGAAACTGGTGTCCGACAAGGTGCTGGGCAAGTGCGACGCGCTGGACGGCGTGGCCGACGGCATGGTGGGCGACCCGGCCCAGTGCCAGAGCCGCTTTTCGCTGGCCGCCGACGTGCCCACTTGCGCGGGCGCCCCGGACGGAACCTGCCTGACTGCGCCGCAGAAGGCGACGCTGGCGAAGGTCTTCGGCGGGCCGAAAAACGCGGCCGGCGCGGCCCTGTACAGCACCTGGCCGATGGACGCTGGCGTGGGCGCGCAGGGCTGGCGCGACTGGAAGCTGGGCACCTCCCCGGGGCCGGGGCGCAACGTGGTGCTGGGCGCGCCGTCGCTGGCCTACATCTTCTCCACGCCGCCCGCCAGTCCGCAGGTGGTCGACGGCAGCCTGGCCTCGCTGATGAAATTCACGCTGGGCTACAGCTTCGAGACCGACGCGCCCAAGATCTTCGCCACCGGCGGCGTCTTCACGGAGTCCGCCATGACGTTCATGACCGCGCCCAATCCGGCCGATCTGTCTGCTTTACGCAACCGCGGGGCCAAGATGATGGTGTTTCATGGCGTCAGCGACCCGGTGTTCTCGTATGATGACACCGTCAACTGGTACCAGGCGCTGGACGCCAAGCACGGCGGCGACGCCCGCGCTTTCGCCCGCGTGTACCCGGTGCCCGGCATGAACCACTGCTCGGGCGGACCCGCGACCGACCAGTTCGACATGATGACGGCGCTGGTGAACTGGGTGGAGCAGGGCCAGGCGCCGGACAGCGTCAGGGCGGTCAGCCGCACCGCGGCGCTCAACAACGGACTGGGCGCGATTCCCGCGAATCGCAGCCGTCCGCTGTGCGCCTACCCCAAGGTCGCGAAGTACAACGGCGGCAGCATCGAGGAAGCGGCCAGCTTCAGCTGCCAATAAGAAGAGAGGGAAGGCTCCATGCTGTCATACACACCGCCGCTGAAGGACATGCGCTTCGTGCTGGAGCGGGTGCTGGACGCGCCCGAGGCGCTGGCCGGCATGCCGGCCTACGCCGAGGTCGACGCGGACCTGATGCGGCAGGTATGCGAGGAGGCGGGCCGTTTCGCCGCCGGCGTGCTGTTTCCGCTCAACGCGGCGGGCGACCGCGAGGGCTGCCGCTACGAGCGGGGCGCGGTCCGCACCCCGGCCGGCTACGCCGACGCCTACCGCCAGTTCGTCGACGCGGGCTGGCCGGCGCTGGCCTGCGCGCCGGAACACGGCGGGCAGGGCCTGCCCCAGGTCCTGAACTGCGTGCTCAATGAAATGACGAGCGCCGCCAACCATGGCTGGAGCATGTATCCCGGCCTGGCGCATGGCGCCTACGCCTGCCTGGCGCGTTACGGCAGCGCCGCGCTGAAGGAGCGCTATCTGCCGAAGATCGTCAGCGGCGAGTGGCTGGCCACCATGTGCCTGACCGAGGCGCAGGCGGGCAGCGACCTTGGGCTGCTGCGCACCCGCGCCACCCCTATCGGCGACGCCGCCGATGGCGCCTACGCCATCACCGGCGGCAAGATCTTCATCTCCGGCGGCGAGCAGGACATGAGCGCCAACATCGTGCACCTGGTGCTGGCGCGCCTGCCGGACGCGCCGCCCGGCAGCAAGGGCGTGTCGCTGTTCCTGGTGCCGAAGTGGCTGCCGGACGGCGCGCGCAACGCCGTGCATTGCACCGGCATCGAGCACAAGATGGGCATCCGCGGCAGCGCCACCTGCGCCATGGAGTTCGAGGGCGCCACCGGCTGGCTGGTGGGCGAGCCGCACCGGGGCCTGGCGGCCATGTTCGTGATGATGAACGCGGCCAGGCTGCAGGTGGGCGCGCAGGGACTGGGCATCGCCGAAACGGCGTGGCAGAACGCCCAGGCCTACGCGCTGGAGCGGGTGCAGTCGAAGGCGGCGGGCCGTCCCGAGAGCCGGCGCGGGGAAGCCGCGGATCCCATCGCCATGCACGCGCCGGTGCAAAGGCTGCTGATGACGCAGCGCGCCTGGGTCGAGGGCGGCCGCATGCTGGCCTATTGGACCGCGCTGGCGCTCGACGGCGCGGAGCGGCATCCCGATCGAGCCGTGCGCGATGAGCTGCACGGGCAGGTCGAGCTGATCACGCCCGTGGTCAAAGCCATGCTGACCGCCCAAGGCTACGAGGGCGCGAGCCAGGCCTTGCAGGTTTTCGGCGGCCACGGCTACATCTCGGAAACGGGCATCGAGCAGTATGTGCGCGACGCGCGGGTCACCATGATCTACGAGGGGACCAACGAGATCCAGGCGGTGGACCTGTTGCTGCGCAAGGTGCTGGCCGACGGCGGGGCGCGGCTGGAAGGCCTGCTGGCGCGGGTGCTGAGCACGGCGGAGGCCGAGTGCGATGGCGAGGACGACGGCGCGCATGGCGCCCTCGCGCCGCATGCGCGGGCGCTGTGCGCCCTGGTGCGGCGCCTGCGTGGCGCCGTGCGGGCGATCGCGCGGGCGGCCGAGGGGCAAGCGGCGCTGCCGCACCGCGTGGCCCCGGAGACGCTGCGCCTGGTCGGCCATTGCGCGCTGGCCTGGCTGTGGCTGCGCGCGGCGCGCGCAGCCATCGAGGCGCGGGAGGAGGATCCCGCCTTCCACGACGCCAAGCGCGCCACCGCCTCGTATTACTTCACCTATGTGCTGCCCGAAGTCGAGCAGCTGTTCGGCGTCGTCGATGGTTGCCTGAACCAGGCACCGGAGGACGCCGTCTGTTTTTCCGTTTGATCCACAGCAGCACCCACTAAAACCAAGGGAGACATCAATGAAGCAAGCAATCCGTAACGCACTGGCTCTGGCAGCGGGACTGTCCGCATCGGCGGCGATGGCGCAAAGCTCGGTCACAGTGTACGGCCTGGTCGACACCGGCCTGGTCTACACCACCAACATCAACGCCGCCGGCGACTCGATCACCAAGATGCCGTCGTTGACGGGCAGCGTTCCGTCGCGCATCGGCTTCCGCGGCACGGAGGACCTGGGCAACGGCCTGCAGGTGTTCTTCACGCTGGAAAACGGCCTGTCGCTTGACACCGGCACGACCGGGCAGGGCGCCCGCCTGTTCGGCCGCCAGGCCAACGTCGGCCTGAAAGGCGCGTGGGGTACGCTGACGCTGGGCCGCCAGATCAACATGACCTTCATGTCCGGCTTCAAGTCCGACGTGCTGGGTCCCAACCTGTTCGCCATCGGCAGCATCGACCCCTACCTGCCGAACGCCCGCAGCGACAACGCGATCGGCTACCTGGGCAACTTCAGCGATTTCACCGTGGGCGCGACCTACAGCCTGGGACGCGACGCCTCGGCGGCGGGCGGTCCGGGGGCCACCGGCTGCCCGGGCGAGGTGGCGGGCAACTCCAAGGCCTGCCGTCAGGTCACCGGCCTGCTGGGCTACGACAACAAGCGTTTCGGCGTGACCGCGTCCTACGACATCCTGTACGGGAACACCGGCGCGGCCGGCGGCCTCACCAGCAGCAACAATAGCGACCGCCGCACCACGCTGAACGCCTACGCCATGCTGGGCACGGCCAAGCTGGGCGGCGGCGTGATCGACCGCAAGACCAACGCCGTCACCGGCAAGACCGAGTCCGACCTGTACTACCTGGGCGTGAGCTTCCCGGCCTCGCCGCTGGTGACGCTGGACGGCCAGGTGGCCTACCGCGACACCAAGGGCGTGAACGCCGACGTGACGATGCTGGTGGCGCGCGCGACCTACCACCTGTCCAAGCGCACCGCCGCCTACGCGGCCATCGGCCGCATGGACAACGACGGCACTTCCGCCGTGGCGCTGGACGCAGGCGGCACCGTGGGCGTCGGCAAGGCGCAAAACGGCCTGATGGCCGGCCTGCGCCACGCCTTCTAAGCCGTTCCGGTATCAACCCGGGGGGCGACGCCCCCCCCCCGGTCCAGCCGGCTACACGCACCGGGAGGCGCTGGAGGCGGCCACCCGCCTGATGGGCATGGGCGAGGCGCCGGGCCGCGTCCGGGTCCGCCACCTGGCCGGGCAGGGCGTCGCGGGCCGTCTCGCTGTAGAATGCCGTTTTGCCCGAGACCCACCCCATGGATGCCCAGAAGCCGGACGACGACACCCCGCCCCACATCACGAGCGCGACGCTGACCGATGTCGCGCGCGCCGCGGGCGTGTCGCCGATCACGGTGTCGCGCGCGCTGAACCAGCCGCAATTGGTCCGCCCCGGCACGCTGGCGCGCATCCAGGCCGCCGTGCGGGCAACCGGCTACGCCAGGAACGCGGCGATGGCCGGCCCGCGGACGGCGGCGCAGGGCGCCACCAAGCTGGTGGCCCTGATCCTGCCGACGGTGGCCAATCCCATCTTCGCCGACATGGTGCAGGCGGCCAGCGACAAGCTCACGGAGCGCGGCTACCAGCTGCTGCTGGGCCTGGCCGGCTACGAGCTGTGGCGCGAGGAGATCCTGGTGGAGACGGTGCTCAGCCGCCGGCCGGACGGCATCATCCTGACCGGCACCCTCCATTCGGACAACACCCGCAAGCACCTGCGGGACGCCCACATCCCCGTGGTCGAGACCTGGGACATGACGGCCTCGCCGATCGACATGCTGGTCGGCTTCTCGCACGAGGAGGTGGGGCACACGGTGGCGGCGCGGATGCTGGAGAAGGGCTACCGCCGCTTCGCCATCCTCACCGCCGCCGATCCGCGCGCGGCGCGCCGCAACCAGGGGCTGCAGGCGGCGCTGGCGCGGCAGGGCGTGAGCGTGGCGGCCACCGACGTGGTGCCGGTGCCGGCCAGCCTGCGACTGGGACGCGAGGGCTGCGCGCGGCTGCTGGCGGCGCATCCGGACATCGAACTGATCGTCTGCAGTTCGGACACGCTGGCGCAGGGGGCGCTGACCGAGGCCGCCAGCCGCGGCCTGCCGGTGCCCGGGCAACTGGCCATCATGGGTTTCGGCGACCTGAATTTCGCGGCCCACACCTTCCCGCCGCTGTCCAGCGTGCGGGTGGACGGCAACGCCATCGGCGCGCTGGCCGCGCAGGCCATGCTGCGACGGCTGCTGCCGGAGCCCGGCGCGCCCGCCGCGCGCAAGGTGATCGACACCGGCTTCGAGCTGATCGAGCGCGGCAGCACCTGAGAGGCTGAGCCGGAGGAGGCTAGGGCTCCCGGCGGACCCGCTCCGCCGGCGGCGCCGGCATGCTTTCCAGCGGGATGATCGCGCCGCGATGGGCGACCACGATGCCCGCCAGCCCGCAGCCGTAGGCGGCGGCCTCCGGCGGCGGCTGGCCGGAAAGGCGGGCCGCCAGGTAGCCAGCGTTGAAGCTGTCGCCGGCCGCCGTGGTGTCCACGGCCCGCACCGGCCGCCCGGCGACGGCCCGGGGCTCGATGCCGTGGCCGCCGACCAGGCATCCGGCCGAACCGGCCTTGATCACCACTTCGCTGGTCTTGTTGCGCAGGATGCGCGCCAGCATGGCTTGCGGGTCGGCGTCGCCATACAACTGCGCCTGGTCGTCGAAGCCGAGCAGCGCGTGGGTGCAGATGCGCAAAGCCTGGTCCAGCCAGAGCCGCGCCGGTTCCGCCTTCCACAACGCGGGCCGGTGGTTGTCGTCCACGATCACCCAGCCGCCGAGCTCGCGCACCCGCGTCGCCAGCGCGAGCAGCGCGGCGCGCCGCTCATCGTCCAGGATGGCGAGGGTGATGCCGGTCAAGAACAGCCAGCGGCAATCGGGCAAGGCCGCGTACAAGCGCGCCAGGTGGGCCTCGTCCAGCATGCCGCGCGCGGCCGACTGCGCGCGCCAGTACGAGAATTTCCGTTCGCCGGCGGCGTCGGTTTCGATGGCGTACAAGCCGGGCGTGCGCCCCGGCAGGCTGCACACCAGGCCGTCGTCGACGCCGTGGCGACCCATGTGCGCCCGGATGATGCCGCTCATCTGGTCGTCGCCCAGGGCGCTCACATAGCGCACCGGGAGCTCCGGCAGCAGGCGTTTCAGGTACACCGCCGTGTTGAAGGTGTCGCCGGCGGCGCTGTGCGACAAACGATCGGCCGACTCGGCGCGCAATTCGAGCATGCACTCGCCAACCAGCAGGAGTTGCGCCGTCATGCCGCCGCTCCCAATCGATAGACACCGCGCGCGTCGAGGACGACATCCTCGGTTTTGCCGCGATGGCGCAGGCGGACCTGCGCCCCCGGCGCCCCCTTGAGCAAAAGCGTGGCCAGTTTCCCGGCGCGCCAGGATAGATCGACCTGGAGGCCGCCGCGCGCTTTCAGTCCCTTGACCTGGCCCGATGGCCAGGCGGAGGGCAGCGCCGGGAGCAGGATGACTTCCCCGCCCCATGACTGGACCAGCATCTCCAGGATGCCCGCCGCGCCGCCGAAGTTGCCATCGATCTGGAAGGGCGGATGGGCGTCGAACATGTTGGGGTAGGTGCGTTGCGGACCGGTCAGCGCCTTCAGCACGGCGTGGGCGCGTTCGCCCTCGCCCATGCGCGCCCACAGGCACAGCCGCCAGGCCGTGCCCCATCCCGTGGCCAGGTCGCCGCGCTGGACCAGGCTGGCCTTGGCGGCGCGCGCCAGATCCGGCGTGTCGCGCACATTGACCTGGCCGCTCGGATAGACCGCGTACAGATGCGAGACATGGCGGTGCCGCTGCTCGGGCGCCCGCGCGTCCCAATCCTCCAGCCATTCCTGCAACTGGCCTTGCCCGCCGACCCGGTCGGCGGCGAGCCGCGACCGGCTTTGCCCGATTTGCCGCAGCAGCGCGTCATCGAGCTTGAGCAGCGTTCCCGCCTCGATGGTGTGGGCGAACAGGTCGCGCACGATCTGGCGGTCCATGGCGGGACCGGCGCAGAGCGAGGAACCGAAGGGATGCTGGTTTTCCGGCGACAGCGACGGCGACGTGAGCAGGCCGCGCCCCTTCGGGTCCTCGACCAGCGTGTCCAGGAAGAACTCGGAGGCGCCTTTCAGCAGCGGGTACAGCCGCCGCAGCACGGCCTGGTCGCGGCTGTAGTCGTAATGGTCCCACAAGGTGTTACACAGCCAGGCGCCGCCGCACGGCCATAGTCCCCACATCGGACCGTCGATGGGCGCCGCGGCGCGCCACAGGTCGGTGTTGTGGTGCGCCACCCAGCCGCGCGCGTTGTACATGGTCTTGGCGGTCCGCGCCCCCGTGGCCGACAGTTCCTCCACCATGCGCAGCAGTGGTTCGACGCAGGCCCCGAGCCCGGCCGCGTCGGCGAACCAGTAGTTCATCTGGGTGTTGATGTTGATCGTGTATTTGCTGCCCCATGGCGGATTGGTGCCTTCGTTCCAGATGCCTTGCAGGTTGGCGGGCTGGGTCCCGGGCCGGGAGGAGGCCAGCAGCAGATAACGGGCGTACTGGAAATACAAGGCCGCCAGCGCGGGATCGCCGGATGCCTCGGCGGCGGCGATGCGGACGTCGGTCGGCCGGGCCGCGCCGGCCGATCCGGTGGCGCCGCCCAGGTCGAGCGACACGGTGCTGAACAAGGCTTGGTGGTCGCGGATGTGATCGCGCTTGAGGGCGGCGTAGGACTTCCTTGCCGCCTGTTCGCTCTGGCGCCGGACGCTGGCGACCGGGTCGCCGCCGACGTCGTGGTAGTTGACATAGCTGGTGGCGGCCGCGATCAGCAGCGTCGCCGTGCGGGCGTTGCGCACCTTGAGCGCGCCGCCGGCGACGTCGACCTGGCCGTCGGTCAGGACCTTGACGCGCAAGGCGTAGCCCAGGCCGGCGGCCACCAGCGGCCCCGCCTCGTTGCGGCCGGTGATCAGGAGCGTGGCTTCGCCGTCGTCGGCCACGGTGACGCCGGCGCGCGGCGCGGCCGCCGCCTCGGTCATCAGCCAGTCGGTGGCCTCGGCTTCCACGAGGGAGGTCGCGGCCCCCTGGTAGTCGGGCGGCGTGAAGGGCACCTCGCGCGGACCGCGATAGGCAAGCTCGAAACCGAGCCGGCCTTTCAGCGCGTCCAGGTGGAAGACGATGACCTGGTCCGGCGCGGACGCGAAGCTTTCGCGGACAAAGCTCCCCGCCGGCGTCGTGTAGGAGGTATGGGCGGTCGCGGTGTCGAGATCGAGCCGGCGCTCGTATCGCGCGGGTTCGCGCCCGGCGTCGAAGGTCAGCAGGATATCCCCCAGGCTGCCATAGGCCATTTGAGCAAGCGGCTTGGCCATCATGCCGGCGCTGGCCAGATCCGTCGCTTCCTTGTATCTGCCCTCGGCGATCAGTTCGCGGACCCGGGGCAGGGTGGCCAGGGCGTCGGGGTTGTCCGGCGTGTAGGGCGCCCCCGCCCACAAGGTGTCCTCGTTGAGCTGAATGCGTTCCTGGGCGACCCGGCCGAACACCATGGCGCCCAGTCGGCCATTGCCGAGCGGTAGCGCTTCCTCCCAGCGCGCGGCCGGCTGGCGGTACCAGAGCGTGTTGACGCCTTTCGATGGCCCCGCGGCCTTGCCGAAGGCAAGGGAGGGCGCGGCATACAGGCCCGCCAAACCCAATAACAGAGTGCGCCGGGCGGAACTGAACAAATTGAATTTTCCCATGGACTGCTCCTTGATGCGGTCGGAGCATTATGGCATAGAATGTATTTTATATACAAAAAACATTCCGTTTGGCGTCAAGTTCCAGTCAGGATTCCTTGCTCAGCGCGAGCAGGTCCACCACCTGCATGCCGTCCAGGTCCTGCGTGGTGTTGCCGGCGAAGGCGGCGCGGCTGGGGGTGCCCTGTTTCAGCCATTGCCGCACCGCCGCCTTGACGCCGGCCTGCGTGCAGCCCAGCACACCGTCGCGGAAGCGCTGGCGCAGCGCCGTGTCGATGCCGCGCACCTTCAGCGTCCAGGCGTTGAGCACCGAGTCGAACGGGGAGGCGGGGCGGTCCAGCCCCTTGATCACGCAGATGATGGCCTCCTCCACTTGCTCGTCCGAGAATTCGGTCTCAAGCAACCGGTCGATGGCGGCGTGGAAGTCGGCGTAGGTGGCGGCCAGGCGGGGATCGCGGTAGGAACCCATGGTGAACAGGCCCGCGCTGCCCGCGTAGCTGGCCGAGCCGCCATAGGCCCCGCCTTTTTCGCGCAGGGCCTGGTGCAGCAACTGGTGCGTCAGCAGTTCGGCGGCCACCGCCAGGGCGGGGGCCTGCGGGTGCTTTTGACCGGGGACGGGCCAGGCGATGCTGCAGTGGTTGACCTGGCTGGCGGCGTGCAGGGCGAGGTTGGCGGGCCGGCCCGGGTCGGACCCGGGCTCGCGCCCGCGCGGGAGCGACGGATCGTCGGACCGCGCGGCCACGTCCGCCCGCGGCGGCGCGATCAACGCGGCCAGTTCGCGCGCGTCGTCGCCGGTCCCCGCGCACAGCACGGTGGCCTCGCAGGCGACGATTTGCGCGTGCACGCCGGCCAGGCGGGCGGCGATGCGCGCAATGCCCTCCGGCGTGCGCGCGAGGCGCTGCAGCTCGCCCAGGAAGGGCAGCGCGGCCACGCCGCCGGCGGCGTCCTCGAAGCGGCGCAGCGGCGACAGCGGCGCGGTGGCGGCCAGCGCGGCGTACACGTTGCCCGAATTGGCCAGCCCGTTCAGCCGGTTCTTCACCATGCGCTCGATCAGGAAGGCGATGCGTTCATGCTCGTCGAAGCGCGGGCCGCCGATGAAGGCGGCCAGCACCTCGGCCATGTTGCCGTGCTCCTCGCGCAGGCCGGTGACGAAGAAGTGCAGGGCCAGTTCCAGCGTGTCGTCGGCCTTGACGGAGGCCTCCAGGCTCAGTTTGAAGGCGGCCACCATGCGCTGTCTCCAGGCGCCGGCCTCCTCGTAGCCGTAGCCGTTCACGCCCAGGTCGCGCCGCAGGTCCGAGTACAGCTGCAGCCAGGGCCAGTCGGCCGCCGGCAGCGCGCTCACGTCGAACTGCACCCTGGCGTAGGAGATGCCGTTGGAGGCGATGGGGAAGATGTACTTGCCGTCCCGCGGCGCGGGGATGTCCGGCAGGACGCGCGGGGCCGGGCCGACGTCGCCCGGTTTTATGCGCGGCAGCACCGAGGTGTCCGACGCCAAGCCCTGGAGCGCCGCCAGCGCGGCGCTGTCGGCCTCGATGCGGGCGCGCTCGTCGTCGCCCAGCGCGGCCTGCGCGGCGGCCAGCCTTTCCTCCTCGATGGCGGCGCGCGCGGTGAAGTAGGCGGCGTCCGGCACGATGGTGGCGTCCAGGCGGGCCGGCGTGTCGAGCAGGGCGCGCACCAGGCCCTTGAAGAAACCGGGATCGGCGATGTCGCGTTCCAGCCGCAGCAGCACCGCGCCGGTGTCGAGGGCGCCGACCACGTCGCCGCCGCGCATGGCCACGGGCAGCGCCTGCAGCATGCGGTTCATCACGTTGGGCATGCGGCCGCTGGAGGTGTCGCGCTGGCCGTACTGGATGTCGCGCAGCGCCGCCCGCAGCGCCGAGTGGGGCACGCCGTCCTCGGCGGCCCGCTCCAGCGCGGCCAGGATGCGCGCGCGGGCGCTGGCCACCTGCTCCTCGGTCAGGCCGTCCATCCCCAGGTGGAACAGCATCTGGCGCGGGCTCGAATCCATGCCGTTCAGGCGCGACGGCCTGCCGTAGCCGGCCGACTCCATGGCCTTCTTCAGCGGCGCGGAGGCGTCGCCCAGCAGGCCCGCCTGCAGCAGGTTGGCGTGGTAATAGACGGTGGCGTCGGCCGACTCGCCCAGCAGCCACGCCAGCTGCAGGCCGAATTCATCGGGCCGCGCGGTCTGCGACGGCACGCGTATCGTGGTCTCGCGCGGCGTCCCGGCCTGCGCCAGCTGCGGCACGCGGCGCGGCGCGGCGCCGGGCAGCCTGGCCAGCACGCGCTCGGCGATCTGGCGCTGGATGTCGGCGGCGGGAATGGCGCCGGCCGTCATGAACACCGCCTGCGACGGATGGTAATGGCTGGCGTGGAAGTCCTTCAGCATCTGGTGGCTCAGGCCGGGGATCGCCAGCGGGTCGCCGCCGGAGATCACCTCGTAGGTCGTGCCCTTCAGCAGCGCGGCGCCGATGCCGTTGTACAGCGCGCGGATCGGGTCCGTGAACGCGCCCTTCATCTCGTTGAACACCACGCCCTGGTAACCGAGCTTGCCGTCCTCCAGCGTGTGGCGCCAGCCCTCCTGCAGGAAGTTCAGGTAATCGAGCCGCGGGAAGAAGGTGGCGTCCAGGTACACGTCGAGCAGGTTGAAGAAGTCGTTGCGGTCGGTGCTGGCGAACGGGTAGACGGTGCGGTCGGCGTACGTCATCGCGTTCATGAAGGTGGCGGTGGAGCGGCGCAGCATGGAGAAGAACGGGTCGCGCACCGGGTAGCGCTGCGAGCCGCACAAGGCCAGGTGCTCCAGGATGTGGGCGCGGCCGTCGTTGCTGTCGGGGACCGTGGGGAAGCCGACCAGGAAGGCCAGGTCGGCCTGGCTGGTCGCCAGGTGGATGTGGCGCGCGCCGGAGGAGGGCTCGACATACTCCTCGACGGTCGCTTGCAGGGTGGGGATCTGGTGGCTGCGGACTTGCTCGAACGTAATCACTGGCGTTTCCTAGGGGCGGGGACCGCCCTATCGTACGCCGATAGTCTGCGTTCAAGCAAATCCTGTTGCGTTAGCCGACGCGGATGTCCACATCGGTGTCAGGCACCGATGTGACTTTGGCAAGACATTTTTCCGCGCGGCTAGGGGGCGGCTAGGGCGCGAAACGGGCGGCGGGGTAGGCCTGGGCGGCGGCTTCGCGCAGGCCGGGCGCGCCGTCGCCGGCGATCGTCCGCGGCTCGCCCAGGCCGCGCTCCCGCAGTTCCCGCAGCACGTCGCGCCAGGGGAAGGGCTGGCCGGCGGTCCCGGCCCACAGCCCCAGCACGTCCTTGCCGCCGTCGGCCCGCAGGCCGAGCGCGAACAGCAGCGGCCGGTTGGCCGTGCCCTCGGGCGTGCCGTCCGCCGGGTGCCGTCTCGCGTACAGCACGCCGAAGTACAGCAGCTCGTGCGCGGACTCGAGCCGGCGCGCCTGCCAGCCGCCGACGTGCAGGGCCACCTCCGCGCTCAGCGTGCCGCCGAGTTCGGACCAGGCCTGCTCGCCGTACAGGCCGCGCAGGCGGGCCCGCAGTTCGTGCAGGGGCACGCCGCGCCCGTACAGGACGATGATGTCGTGGTCGAAGCCGGGAATGCTGCGCCGGTAGCGCGGCACCAGTTGCGGCACGAAGGTGGAGTGCCGCGCGCGGGGTACGGCCAGTTCCACCCTTCCCGCCGACGTGGCCACCGTTTTCGGCGTGCTGCCGTTGCGGTAGTTGCCGCATTGCGCGCTCTCCCGCACGGCCTGGCGCAGCAGGTGCTGCTTCAGCTCCGCGCCCAGCATGCATTCGGCCAGCGCCTTCATCAGGCGGACCGTCATCCCGGAACGGCTGAGCAGCGCGGCGGCGCTGTGCAGGCGCGCCTCCTCCAGCAGTTGGTCGACCAGCCCGTCCGCCGAGCTTCTGGCCGGAACAGCCGCCCGCCCAAGTTCGCAAATTACGCCCATCTCGCGGTGCCCCTTCCATCTTGTATACATTGTCGCGGTCACGCGCCGGCCGGAATCCGGCGCGTACCCCTGCCGCCGGACTCCCCCGGCCAGGTTCAGATCTTGCCTTCGCCGCCGCCGCCGACCATGTCGCCGATGCCCTGCGCGACTTCGGCGGGCACGCCCAGCGCCTGGAGCACCGTCGCCAGCACGTCGCCGGCCTTGGAATTGTCGCCTTTTTCGCCGGCGCCGCCCGTGCCGCCCTTGTCGCCCTTGCCCTTGCCCTTGCCGGTCAGCTGATCCAGCAAGTCCTGGAGCGGGCTTTTCTCGCCGTCTTCCAGCGGGTTGTTCTTGTTGGTCAGCAGGTCCTTCAGCATTTCCTTCAGGGCCTCTTCCCGCTTCCACTGCGGGGCGTTCTGGTCGCCCACCGTCTTGGCCAGGTCGCCCAGGGATTTGTCCTTGATCTCGTTCTGGAAGTTCTTCTGATCGACCGGGTTTGGTGCCTGGGTGCCGCTAATGCCGTTGAGAGCCATGTGAATCTCCTAGTGTTGATTGCGTTGGATAAGAGTGCTTGTTGCATCCATAGGTGGTGGCGGGACGACAACAGTTCCATCGCACAACTATCTTCGACATTAATTGAAAAATAAATCGAACTAAATTCTGTGTGCTGCCACATATTCCCGAACGAGCCGCGCCAAGCCCGTTCTTTCCGCGAAATGCCACTTATTAGGAGCTCTCATGTCGCGCAACACCAACCACAATTTTGTGCTGAACAACATTCGTCACCTGGACGAGAAGTTCAAGAAGATCACCGAGCAGGAAACCGACTTCCTGCGCCGCCAGTCGGCGGGGGAGAAGCCCGATCCTAACGAGTTCGTCAAGCTGCTGGAGCAGCAGTCCGTCACCGGCACCGCCATGACGGCGCAGTTCAATCTGTACCAGAAGCCCCTGAAAACCGCGCTGACCGATTCGCGCTGACACCATGCGGATCGACGATCTAGCGCAGCCGCGGGGCCTGCCCCTGGACGAGCCGGTCGGCATCGACGGCGAGACCGTGTACCTGCGGCTGCATCAGGACGGCGCCGAACTGGGCGCCCATTTCCAGGAGGCGGGCGGCGGCCGGCAGGTCGAGGACGCCATGCAGCTGGGCTTCCAGAGCGCGCTCGAGTTCGACGCCGGCTGGGCGCTGTCGGACGACGGCGCAGTCCTGCTGCTGACGCGCTGGCTGCCGGACGCCCGGGGCTGGGCCGACGCGCAGGAGGCGCTGGCGCAGCTGCTGGATCAGCTCGAGTTGCTGCGCACGGTGGCGGCGATCGCCACCGCCAAGCCGGACCACGGGAGCAGCCGCGAGGAGCGGCTGATACGAAGCAAGCTGATGAGGGAGAACCGATGAACATGCCACGCATCGCGCAGGGCTGGCTGCTGGCCGCGCTGGCCGGCGCCATCCTGTGCTGGACGCCCCCCGCCGGCGCGGCGGTGCCGGCGTCGTGGAAGGAGACCGGCTTCGCCATCGAGCCGTCCGGCATGACCCTGCGCCAGGTGCTCGAGCAGTTCGGCCAGGTCTACGGCGTGCAGCTGTCGCTGGGCGTGGCCAACCTCGCCGTCAAGAAGGAGAAGTTGCGCGCCGACGGCGGCGCCGAGTTCCTGGACCGCCTCGCCCAGCAGTACCGCTTCCGCTGGTTCGTCTACGGCGACACGCTGCACGTCGTGCCGCGCGAGGAAAACACCTCGGTGCGCCTGGAGGTGGGGGAGGACGCCGTGCAGGACGCCAAGGGGGTGCTGGTCGGCATGGGCCTGTACGACAGCCGCTTCGGCTGGGGCGAGCTGCCCGACGAGGGCATCGTGGTGATCAGCGGGCCGCGCGAGTATGTGCGGCTGGCGCGCGAGATCCTGCTGCCCGACCAGGCCAAGGTGGCCAGGAAGGAGCGGCAGATCATGCTGTTCCGCCTGAAGTACGCCAGCGCCACCGACCGCGTGATCAGCGCCCGGGGCAAGAGCGAAACCATCCCCGGCATCAAGTCCATCCTGTCCAGGCTGATCTTCGAGCAGCCGGACAGCAAGGTCGAGGACCCCTCCACCCGCTACGAGCGCAGCAGCCAGAAGCGCTCGCGCAAGCCGGACAACGGCAAGGGCGAGGCCAGGGAGGTCGGAAAGATCCCGTTCCCCGCCTGGGGCAAGCCGGCCGGCGACGCCGCCAAACTGCCGCTGCCCGCGCCCCGCGCCGACGCCGGCGAGGAGGACGAGCGCGAGGAGCGCGCGCCGCGCGGCGCCAAGGCGGCGGCCGGTGGCAACGTCCCGCCCCGCATAGAGGCGGACCCGTCGCTGAACGCCATCATGATCTACGACCTGGTCAGCAAGCGCGCCATGTACCAGTCCCTCATCGACCAGCTGGACGTGCAGCCGCAGCAGATCGAAATCGAGGCGCTGATCATCGACATCGACCGCAACAAGCTGTCCGAGATGGGGGTGGAGTGGGGCGTGCGCAGCGGCCAGGGCAACGTGGTCGGCCGCGTCAACGCCACGCAGGACGACGGCAAGGGGCTGGAATTGCCGCTGCCCGGCTCGACCCTGCTGATCAGCAACGCCGCCCGCTTCTACGCCCGCCTCAAGGCCATGGAGGGCAACGGCGAGGCGCGCGTGCTGGCCACGCCCACCGTGCTGACCCTGAACAACGTGGCCGCCGTGCTCGACCTGAGCCAGACCCGCTACATGCCGCTGGTGGGCGAGCGCATCGCCGACCTGGCCGACATCACCGCCGGCACCATGCTGCGGGTGATTCCCCGCATGGTGCAGGACGGCGCGGCGACCCGGGTGCGGCTGGAGATCGACATCGAGGACGGCGCGCTGGGCGACAGCGGCGCCAACGCCAATGTGACCCGTTCCACCATCAGCACCCAGGCCATCATCGAGCCGCAGCAAACGCTGATGATAGGCGGCTACCGGGCCGAGTCGCTGTCGGCCAAACGCAACAAGGTTCCGCTGCTGGGCGACGTGCCCGTGCTCGGCCACCTGTTCCGCAACGACACCGCGTCCGAAAGCAACCGCGAGCGCCTGTTCCTGATCACGCCGCGGCTGGTGGGGGTGGGCGGCATGGCGGCGGCGCCGGTTTCCAGGGCCGCCGAGTCGGCCCAGCAACGGCTGGCGCAGGCCGCGAAGCCGGACGCCCCGGCCCGTGTGGCGGTGGCGGAGGCGCCTGCGCCCGCGGCCCCGGCCGACCAGCCAGGGCCCGCCATCCAGGCGCGCGAACCGGCCACGGAAAAGCCGTCCTGGGCCGCCGTTCCCGAGAAGCGCGCGAAGGTCCGTTGCCGGCGCGCCAAGGCCGATGGTACGGGAGACGCCCCGCCTGTCAATCCGCAAAATTACTAGTGGTTGAACCAGTTACAACTTGGAATTAAATATTGCGCCATGGAAAATATTGAGCTATCGTCCGCTCCTGAAGATGAACCTTTGCGGAGCATCACGGCATTAACCGGCGAGTCGTGTCCTGGATCAATACCGGACGCGAAACCTCCAAGACAGCAAGCCATGCGCCTAGAGAGCGCCTAGAAAAAAGGAGACAAGCATGCATTTTGCAAGTCACGGACCTCTACAGTACCACAAAAAACTGCTCGCAGGCTCGCTGGGCGTCGTCCTTTGCATGGGAAGCGCTGGCTGCTTCGCCGCGTCCTCGGTGCATACGGGCTTGAAAACGTTTTCAAGCCCCGCGTCCCCCCTGGCCGACAAGGCGCTGGGCTTGAAACTCGACCTCGGCCCGGCCATGAGCGACGACGATTGCGAGGAGGACTACGCCGACCTGATGGACGCGGCGGCCGCCTCCGGCAACCGCGCCCGCGCCGCCGACGCCGCCAAGCCCGCCGCCGGCCAGGCGCAGGCGGCGAAACCGGCCGCCCCCGCCACGGCCGCGCCCGTCGCGCCACCGCCACCGCCGCCCGCGCCGGCCTGGGAAGTGACGCCGGCCGACAAGACATTGAACACCGTGCTGGCGCGCTGGGCCGCGGCCGCCGGCTGGCAACTGGTGTGGGAGCTGCCGGTGGATTACGCGGTGGGCTTGCGCACCGAGGTCCGCGGCACCTTCGCCGAGGCGGTCGGGATGGTGACGAAGAGCATGGCCACCGCCGAGATACCGATGAAGGCGATTTTCTACGAAGGCAACCGCGTGCTGCGCATCGTCCCGAAAGGAAGCGAATAATGACCGCCAAACTCCGCGCCGCGCTGCCGCGTCCGCTTCCACTGCTGTTGCTGCCGTCCTTGCTGCTGTTGTCGGCCTGCACCGGCCTGTCGCAACAGATCGACAGCCGCGTCGACCAGTCCTCCGACACGGTTTCCAGGCTCGTCAAGGAAACCGGGCGCGCCGCCCCGGGTGTCGTCGCCAAGCCGCCGGCCGCGGTCACCCACGAGGCGGGAATATGGCTGGGCCAGGAAGTGGTCAAGCTGGGCAAGCCCGCGCTGCCGGCCGTGTTCCACCAGGAAGCGACCTTCGACAAGACCGTGTCGTCCCTCGCGGAACTGGCCGAGCGGCTCAGCCTGCGTTCCGGGCTGCCGGTCAAGGTCACGCCGGACGCGCAGGGCATCGCCGAAGGGGCGCGCGGCGCGAACGGCGCGGCTGGCAATGCGCCCGCCGGCGCGACGGGCGCCGCCCCGGCCGCCCAAGGCGGCTTCGCGCCGATGCCGATGCCGATGCCCATGCCCATGCCCATGCCGATGGGCGCGCCGCGTCCGGGCATGGCCGGCGGGGCCTCCCAGCAGGGCGGCGCGGCGCCGCAGATCCGCATCTACTACGCGGGCGGCAACTTCAAGGGCTTGCTCGACACCGTCGCCGCGCGCTTCGGCGTGTCGTGGAAGTATGCCGACGGCGCCATCCAGTTCTACCACACCGAATCGCGCACCTTCCAGATCAACACGCTGCCCGGCGACGCCTCCTTCAGTGCGCAGGTCGCCAGCGGCGCCTCCTCGGCCGGTGGCGGCGGCGGTGGCGCGGGCGGCGGCTCGGGCGGCGCGGGCGGCGCGTCCGGCGGCTCGGGCAACGGCCTCACCGCCAACAACATGCAGAACACGGCGGTGGCCTCGCGCCTGTCGGTCTACGGCAGCATCGAAAGCGCGGTCAAGGCCATGCTGTCCGGCTACGGCAAGGTCGTGGTCTCGCCCGCCACCGGCTCCATCACCGTGGTCGACACGCCGGACACGCTGGAGCGCGTGGCCGCCTATATCGACAACGAGAACAAGACCCTGTCCAAGCAAGTGGTGATCAACGTGACCGTGCTGTCGGTGAACCTGAGCGACGACGAGAACTACGGCATCAACTGGGACCTGGTGTACAGCACCCTGAGCGAGAAGTACAAGCTGACCAGCGCCTTCCCCTCCAGCGTGGAGGCGAACCGCCTCACCGCCGGCATCGTCGGCAATTCGCGCTTCGCCGGCAGCACCGCCATCATCGACGCCCTGTCCAAGCAGGGCAAGGTGCGGCGCGAGACAACCGCCTCGGTCATCACCCTCAACAACCAGCCGGTCCCGCTGCAGGTGGCGAAGCAGACCTCCTATCTGCAGTCCTCGCAGACCGCCGTGGTGGCGCAGGTCGGCACCACCACCACGCTGGTGCCGGGCACCGTCACCTCCGGCTTCAACATGAGCATCCTGCCGCACGTGCTCACCAACGGCACGGTGCTGCTGCAATTCTCGACCGACATCTCCTCGCTGCGCCGCATCCGCGAGGTGCAGAGCGGCACCAGCAAGATCGAGTCGCCCGAGATCGACACCCGCAACTTCCTGCAGCGCGTGGCCCTGAAGTCGAACGAGACCCTGATCATCAGCGGCTTCGAGCAGACCGACGACAACCTGGACCGCCAGGGCGTCGGCGACGCCCGCAACGCGGTGCTCGGCGGCGGCATCAAGACGCGCACCAGCAAGGAATCGATCGTGATCCTGATCACGCCCGTCACGATTGGCACCTGACCCGGGGAATACGGCATGGCGATCCATATCCTCCAAATAGAAAAGCACCGCTTCGTCTGCGGCCTGTTCTGGCAATCGCTGTCCCGCCCGCGCGAGCTGGCCAAGGAGGCGCGCGAACTGGCCAGGAAGATCGAATCGGACCTGCTGGTGCTGCGCACCGACCATTCGACCGCGCAGGCCGGCTTCGCCCACAGCTCCGAGGGTGCGCGCCGCGGCATGTTCTCGCTGGGCGCCATCGTCTCCAAGACGCTGGCCATCGAGGGCGCGTTCTACGACGGCGAAAAGCAGCGCGTCCACAACTGGCTGGCGGCCCTCAAGCTGCCGGACGGGAAATGGGCCTACTTCGCGGTGCGCGACGCCAACTTCCTGCCCAACGGCGACTTCGCCGGCACCAAGGAGGAAGTGCTCGAACGCCTGCACGGCGACTATGGCCTGGGCGGCTGGAACGTGGTGATCGGCGACGAGGAGCTGGCCGACTACGGATTCCACAATTTCGAGGCGCGCAGCATCGAGAGCCTGATCCCGCACCGCAAGGACGGCCGTATCAGGCCGCACCGTTGGTGGGGCCTGCAGCCGCTGCGCCGGCGCCGGCCACGCTGGCCGATCGCGGTGGCGGCCGCGCTGGCGCTGGCCGCCATCGGCGGCGGCCTGTATTGGCAGCACCAGAAGCGCCTGAAGGCCGAGCGCGAACTGGACGCCGCCATCGCGGCGGCGCGCCAGAAAATGCTGGCCGCGCCCACGGTGCAGCCGCCGCCCTGGGGCGCCAAGCCGGCGCCGCTGCGCACGGCCCAGGCCTGCGTCGAGCGGCTGGCCCACCTGGCGCCCGGCGGCTGGCTGCTGGACACCTATGTCTGCACCGGCGACCAGGTGCGCTACACCTGGTCGCGCCAGGCGTCGACGGTGGCCATGCTGCAGGCGCAAGTGCCCAAGGCCGAGTTCGACCTGAGCGGCGAGAAGGCCAGCCACGCCGAGCCGCTCAAGCTGGAGCGCAACGCCGCCGAGGCGCTGCTGGCCCGCAAGGAGCTGATGGAACCAATCCTGTCCCGGCTGCAACTAATGGGGGTGCCGCTGATGTTGGCGAACGCGGCGCAGAAAGCCGCGCCGAACGCCGTCGGCCAGGGCGCGCCGCCGCCGGAGTGGCAGACCTACGCGTTCAAGATCGATACCGTCGGCCTGGCGCCGGTGACGGTGGCGGCGGTGCTGGAGCGGCCCGGCGTGCGTATCGACCAGTTGATTTTCCGTGGCGGGCGGTGGTCCATAGAGGGAGTGATGTATGTCAAATAACACGAAACGCGCGGGCCGGGTCGCCGTCTTGACCGCCGCCTTGCTGGCCGCCTCGCTGTCCTGCGGCGCGGCGTTCGCCGACCCCACCTCCGACAAGCTCACCCGCATCGAGGAGGAGACCCTGCTGCTCAAGGCGCGCGAGCGCCAGCTGGACGTCCAGGCCAGCATCCTGAGCAAGCAGGGCGACATCGCCGCGAAACAAAGCGCGATCAGCCAGGCGGCGCAGACGCAGACGCCGAAGCAGGGCGACCCGGTGCTGGTGGGGGTGGAGGGCATCGGCCGCGCCATGTTCGCCACGCTGCAACTGGGCGACGGCAGCATGGTCGAGGCGCAGGCCGGCGACGTGCTGGCCAACGGCATGCGGGTGCTGTCCATCGCGCCGGGCAACGTGGTGGTCGCCAGCGGGACGAAGAAGCGCGAGAAGCGCGTCCGCCTCGCCCAGCAGGCGCCGCGCCAGTCCGCCGCCTATCCGGTCCTGCCGCCGCCCATGGCCCTGCCGTTGCCCATGTCGCAGCCGTCGGCGGCGCCGAAGGGAGGCGCGCGATGAACCTGTTCGCCCTGAAAAACGCGGAGGCCGACGCCGCCTCCCGCTCCGACCGCCTGGACCAGAACCGTGGCGGCTGCGACTTTTCCGGCGCCGCCGTGGCGAGCCGCACCGGCGTGTTCGAGGCCAGCGGCGAGGAGAAAAAGCTGCTCTGCCTGCTGAGCGACGGCCGCCTGCTGGTCGCCGAGGGCCAGAGCCTGAACCCGCACGTGCTGTCCTACCAGGCCAGGCTGGAGAAGATGCACCGGCCGTTCCAGGTGGTGTTCACCAAGATCGAGACCATCGCCCGCACCTACCAGGGCGGCGTGGCCGGCGGCGGCGCCGAGCGCCACGAGGCGCATTCGATGATGCAGGTGACCGCCAAGGACCTGCTGAGCAAGGCCTGCGGCGCGCGCGCCTCGGACATCCACATCCGCGTGAAGAAGAACTGCACCGAGATCCTGTTCCGCATCCACAACGACCTGGTGCCGGCCGGCAGCCAGACGCGCGAATACGGCGAGCGCCTGCTGGCCACGCTGTATGGCGCCATGACCTCGGTTTCCGACAACTCCTACAAGCCCATGGAGCGCCAGGACGCCGCCATCTCCGACCGCGACAAGCTGCCGCCCCGCCTGTACGGCGTGCGCATCGCCACCGCGCCCACCAGCGAGGGCATGGTGATGGTGCTGCGCCTGCTGTACAACGACGCCGGCGACAACGTCGACGTGCGCCCGCTCGGCTTCAGCGACACCCACGCGGCGCTGCTGCAGCAGCTGAAGGAACAGCCGATCGGCATGAACATCATCAGCGGCCCCACCGGCTCCGGCAAGTCGACCACCTTGCAGCGCATCCTGAGCGGCGAGATCATCGAGGCCGAGGGCAAGCTGCACGTGCTCACCGTGGAAGACCCGGTCGAGTACCCGATCGACGGCGCGGTGCAGACCGCCGTCACCAACGCCAGCTCGGAGGCCGACCGCTCGCGCCAGTTCGCGGCGGCGATCTCGAACGCCATGCGGCTCGACCCGGACGTGATCATGATCGGCGAGATGCGCGACGCCGCCTCGGCCCAGAACGCGCTGCGCGCCGCCATGACGGGCCACCAGGTCTGGACCACGGTGCACGCCAACAGCGCGCTGGCCATCGTCGACCGCCTGGTCGACCTGGGCCTGGCGCTCAGCCTGGTGGCCGACCACACCATCATCACCGGCCTGATCAGCCAGCGCCTGGTGAAGGTGCTGTGCCAGCACTGCTGCAAGCCGCTGGTGGAGCATCCGCACGAATTGCCCCCGGCCGCCTATGCGCGGGTGCAGCACGCGGTCGGCGGCCACATGCACCGGGTGCGCATCGCCGGCCCCGGCTGCGAGCACTGCAAGCAGCAGGGCACCATCGGCCGCTCCGTGATCGCCGAGGTCATCGTGCCGGACGACCAGTTCTTCAAATACATCCGCGCCGGCGAGAAGACGGAGGCCATGGCCTACTGGCTGCACGAGCTGGGCGGCAAGACCATACGCGAGCACGCGATCGAGAAGATCGCCGCCGGCCTGGTAGACCCGCGCATGGCTGAAAAGGTGGTGGGCCACCTCTCCACGGTGCCCTCGCAAGACGCGCCGCGCCACTCCCCGGAGATGATGCATGCGGTTTGACGCGACCCGCTGGTGGGCGAAAACCCAGTTCACGGACGCGGTGCGGGTGCGCCTGTACCGCAAGATCGCCAAGATGCTGGCCAACGGCCTGCCCTTGCTGCGCATCCTGGAGGTGCTGCGCGACCGCGCCTCGCACAACGGGCGCAAGCCGGGCGAGCCGCTGGCCATCGTGCTGGACGACTGCCGCCGCCTGGTGCAGAACGGCCGCATGCTGGCCGAGGGCCTGGAGTGGTGGGCGCCCAAGACCGAGCGCATGATCCTGATGGCCGGCGCGCAGTCCGGCCACATGGAAACCGCGCTGCTGGCGGTGATCGACGTGGTGCAGGCGCAGCGCAAGATCAAGGCGGTGATCATGGCGGGCATCGCCTATCCGATGGCGATCCTGTTCCTGATCCTGGTCTACATCTACATGTTCGGCACCAAGGTGATTCCGGAGTTCACGCGCATCGTGGATCCCTCGCACTGGCGCGGCGCGGCCAAGTCGCTGTACATCATGTCGGTGCTGGTGCAGGACTGGATGCTGCCTTTCGTCATCGTGCTGGTGCTGGCGCTGGCCGGCCTGGTGGCCTCGCTGCCGCGCTGGCGGGGCGACGCGCGCATCTTCTTCGACCGCTTCGCGCCGTTCTCGATTTACCGGCTTGTGGTGGGCAGCGGTTTTCTGCTGGCCTTCTCGGCCCTGCAGTCGGCCGGCGTCACTGTCGAGAAATCGCTGACGCGCCTGTCGGACCTCGCCGACCCGTGGCTGCAGGAACGCCTGGACGGCGCGCTGCTCGGCGTGCGTTCCGGCCTCAATTGCGGCGAGGCGCTGCGCAACGCAGGCTACGGTTTTCCATCCGACGAGGTGGTCGACGACTTGTGCGTGTATGCCGAGTACCGCGGCTTCGGCGAGGCGCTCAAGCTCATGGCCGACGAGTGGATGGAGGAGGGCATCGCCCAGGTTAGCCTTCAGATGAAGATACTGAACGGCTTTTCGATCGCCACCCTGGCGATCGTGATTGGATGGCTGGTGACCGGCTTCTTCGGCATCCAGCATGAAATTGCAACAATGACTCGCGCAGTACATTGAACCGCCAACAAAAAATAATCAACTGGAGAATCCCATGAAAAACGCAAAACCATTCGTTTCCCGCGCACCATCCAACCGCGCACGCCAACGCGGCGCCTCCCTGCTGGAGGGAATTGCTTACCTGGGCGTCGCCGCCTTGGTGGTGTTGGGTGCCGTGTCGCTGCTGACCGGCGCCTTCGGTAGCGCAAAGTCCAATCAGACAGCGGAAGAAGTAGTTGCCTTGCGCACGGTCGTACGCAAAATGTATACGGGGCAGGCATACAACGCCGACAGCGCGATGCAGGCAAATCTGATCACCGGCAAAGCCATTCCCAACACGCTGAGGGTCGTCACCGGAACGCCTTCGACTATAAACAATACTTGGGGCGGGACGGTCGCTATCGCGGCAACCAGTGCAACTGCATTCACCATTACCTACACCCTCGTGCCGCAGGACGTATGCGTCAGTGTGGTCAGTGGTGCGAGTGGCTGGACGCAAATCAGCGATGGAGCGAGTGCCACCGTTACGACGTTCCCGGCCCCAGCCACCTCAGCGGCGGCCGTCTGCGCCTCCGCCACCAACACGGTCGTCTTCACGGCAAACTAAGCCTTGCAAACCGGCGCGGCGATTCCGATGCGATCCAACCCAACCCTGGTGGATGTGACGACGGCGAACAACGTCAGGGAATTGGAGTTTTCGGATCTTTACCTTGGCCATCCAGCGCTGCAAGACCGTGTGGCCGATGTGCCGGGCGCCGCGTTCAATCCGCTGCCGGCCGGCCCATTGCTGCGGGACGATCTCGCGCGGCTGACCGTGGCCTGCACGGAGCAACGGAGCAGGGCGCCCGACCCGGACGAATTCAAGGTCGCCTACGACGGAGCCTGCTATCGGGTCGCCACCATGCCGGCGCGGGCCGGCGACGTGTTCGTGGTGCGCCGCATGGCCACCGCCGTCAGCTCGCTGGCGGAACTGGGCGTTCCGCAGGCCTACATCCGCCGCATGATGATGCCCGGCCTGTCAGGCTTGTTCATCGTCTCCGGCGCGATCAAGTCGGGCAAGACGATGACCGCCGGCGCCATGCTCAAGGACCGGCTCGGCCTGCACGGCGGCGTCGCGGTGACCGGGGAAAACCCCATCGAGTTGCCGCTGGAAGGGCTGCATGGCCACGGGGTCTGTTTCCAAACCCTGTTGCCGCGCGAGCCGGGCGCCCTTCCCGAGGCCATGCGCAACATCATGCGCTGGCGCGCCGGCACCATCCTGATCGGTGAGATCCGCGACGAGGAAAGCGCGACCGAATTGCTGAAGGCGAGTTTCAACGGCTACCTGGTCATCACCACCATGCTGGCCGAGGACGTGGTGCAGACCGTGACGCGGCTGAACGCCTTGCTCGGCGAACGGCGGCCGGGCAACGCGCACGCGCTGCTGGCGGAAGGCCTGCTCGGCGTGCTGCACCAGCAGATAGTGCATGGCGCCAGGCACGCGCCGAGACTGGAAACGGAGTTCCTGTTCCTGAAGGACGCACCCGTCACGAGGGCGGTGCTGCGCAAGGGAGAGTTCGAGCTGCTGACGTCGGAGATGCGCCGGCAGATGGCTGAAATGATAGGTGAAAACGCCTCGGCGCGCAGATTCGTGCCGGGTTGAACCAGGGAGGCTGCAATGTGGAGTGCGATAGTCGTGTTCGTGATGGCCGCGTTGACCGGTTTCTACATGATGCCGGCCGAACGCACCCGGATGGCGGTGCAAAAACAGGAGGCGCGCGAAGTGGCCGAATCCATGGCGATCTACCGCCAGGCGGTGGTCGCCTACTTCAAGGCCAACGACGTGACCGATACCAGCATCGACATCGCCACCCTGAACGCCTCGGGCGCGGTGCCGGCCTGGTCCAAGCTGTCCACCAGCCCCGCCACCGTCACCTGGGCCAACTACCGCGACGCCACGGGCGTCATCTACATCTACTCGGCCAACGCGGCGCCGGCCAACATCGTGAGCGAGGTGCTGAAGCTGTCCCGCAACGCGCTGACGGTCGGCATCTACCGGGCCGCGGACCAGTCGCTGTATTCGCCGGCCGATGGCAGCCGCGTGACGCTGCCCTCCGCCGGCAGTGCCGGCATCCCGGACGCGGCGCTGGTCTGGCTGGCCGCGCGCGATTGAGGAGGGCGCCATGATCTTCAAACGCACACAGCGGGGCCTGACGCTGATAGAAACCCTGGGCGCGCTGGCCCTCGCATCGATTCTGCTGGTGGGCTTCTCCTCGGCCGTGGCCGCCTGGCTGGACGACGCCAAAGGACAGCAGACCTCGCTGCACCAGGCGCAGGTGGCGGTGGCGGCCAGCAAATACATCGCGGCCAAGCACGCGGAACTGTTGCTCAACACCACGGGTGGCGCCGCCGCCGCGATCTCGGCGGCGCAACTGCAGGCGGACGGCTTCCTGCCGGAGGGCTTTTCCGGCACCAACGCGTTCGGGCAGGCCGCGTGCGTGCTGGTGCTGCAAACGGTGCCCGGCAAGCTGGACGCCCTGGTGGCGACCCACGGCGGCACGGCGATCCCGGAGCGCGATCTGCCGCAGATGGCCATGCAGGCGGGCCAGGGCGGCGGCTACATCAGCGCCGCCGCGCCTGGCCTCGCGCGCGGCGCCTCGTGGGCGCTGCCCACCACCAGCTACCGCGACATCGCCTGCGGCGCCGGCGCGCCGGTGCTGACGGGCGCGGCCAGCGATGGCGGGCACCTGGTGTCCAACCTGTTGCACGACGGCCCGGGGCAATTGCCGCAGGACTTCCTGTCCCGCGAAGCGGTGCCGGGACGGCCGGAGGCGAACCGCATGAACACGCCGCTGCACCTGGCGCCGGGCACCGGCGCGCAGGCGGTGGAGGACGACGCCGCCGATCCGCGCTGCACCGCCGCCGGTGGCGACGGCAAGGTCGCCGTCGACGCGTCCGGCCGGATGCTGAGCTGCCAGGCCGGCGTGTGGCGGCGCCAGGGTTCCGGCTTCTGGCGCGACCCGGTGCCGTCCCACGCAAGCCTTCCCGCCAGCGGCAACCAGGCCGGAGAGACGCGCATGGTGACCGGATTGAACCGCGCCTTCACCTGGAGCGGCGCGGCCTGGGAAGCCCTGGCGGTGGACCGGAACGGCGATTTCCTCGTGCCGGAAACGCTGCGCGCCAATTTCATCCGGGTGAGCCGGACCGTGGTGAAGAACACGGCCTGCGCTCCCGACGGCGCGATCGCCAGCGACGCCACCGGCCTGGCCCTGTCCTGCCAGTCGGGCCAGTGGCGCAATCCCCTCGAGTTCCGCCTCTCCGCGCTGGTGTACGACCAGGAATGGACGGCGCACGTCGGCGACGGCACGGTGGTGGACACCTACATCGACCTCACCGCGCTGCCGGGACCGCGCCCGCTGTACCTGACGGGCTACGCCTTCTGCCACGCGACGGGGTACCCCCGGGCGTACGCCTACGTCAACATGCTCGACGCGGCCAACAACGGCTACATCGCCGGCGGCTGCATGTCCCGGCCCGACAACGGCGGCGCGGGCGTGCTGAACAAGGGCAGCTTCGGCCTGCAGGAGATTCCCGAGAATGTCACCCGGCTGCGCCTGCACCGGGAGGTGGAGGTGGGGGCGGGGCCGACCGACTACATCAACATTGCAATCAAAATCTACACCAGCGAATAGGCCGCATCCATGCATAGCACCAAACGCCGGCAGCAAGGCATGACCGTGATCGAAACCCTGGCCGCGCTGGCCGTCGCCTCGGCTTTGCTGCTGGGCTTGTCCGCGATGATCGACACCTCGCTGGACGACGCCAAGGGCCAGCAGGCCGCGCTGCACCAGGCGCAGGTGGTGGACGGCGCGCACCGCTACATCACGGCGAACTACGCGGACCTGATGGCCGCCACGGCGGGCGGCGCGGTCGCCCCCGTCACGGTCGCGGAGTTGAGGGCGGGGGGCTTCCTGCCGGATGGCTTCTCCAGCACCAACGTCTTCAGCCAGACCTCGTGCGTGCTGGTGCGGCAATCGGCGGCCGGCAAGTTGAACGCGCTGGTGGCGGCCTTTGGCGGCACCGCGATCCCGGAGCGCGACCTGGCCCAGGTGGCGATGCAGGCCGGCCAGGGCGGCGGTTACATCAGCGCCGCCGCGCCGGGCACCGCGCGCGGCGCGTCGTGGCAGCTGGCCACCTCCGACTATCGCGACGTGCCATGCGGCGGCGTGACCGTGCTGACGGGAGCGGCGGCCGACGATGGCGGGCATCTGGTGTCGAGCCTGTTCTATGACGGCCCCGGGCAGTTGACGCAGGACTTCTTGTATCGCAACGCCGTGCCGGGACGGCCGGAACTGAACCAGATGAACACGCCGCTGCACCTGGCGCCGGGCACCGGCGCGCAGGCGGTCGAGGACGACGCCACCGATCCGCGCTGCACCGCCGCCAGCGGCAGCGGCAAGCTCGCCGTCGACGCGTCCGGCCGCATGCTGAGCTGCCAGGCCGGCGTGTGGCGGCGCCAGGGCTCCGGCTTCTGGCGCGACCCGGTGGCGGCCCACGCCGATCTGCCCATCACCGGCAGCCAGACCGGGGACACCCGCATGGTGACCGGATTGAACCGCGCCTTCACCTGGAGCGGCGCGGCCTGGGAAGCGCTGGCGGTGGACCAGAACGGCGATTTCCACGTGCCCGAAACCCTGACCGCCAATCTGATCACCCTGAACCAGACCGTGACGCGCAACGCCGCCTGCGGCACCAACGGCACGCTGGCCCGGGACGCCGCCGGCGAGACCCTGTCCTGTCAATCCGGACTGTGGCGCAGCGCGCGCGGCGTACGCCTCACCAACCGCGTCTACCAGCAGGGCTGGGAACTGGTTCCCGGCGACGGCGTGCGCGATCTGACGATCGACCTGGCGGCGCTGCCGGGCGCGCGCCCGCTGTACGTGACGGGCTATTCCACCTGCCACGCCACCGCGTCCGCCAAGGCGCAGGTGTCGGTCAATATGCTCGACACTAGCGGCGCCGCCATCGCCTACGTCGGCGGCTGCCTGTCGCAGCTCGACAGCGCGGGCACGGGTGTGCAGAACCTGGGTGACATCGGCCTGCAGAAGATCCCCGAGAACATCACCCGGCTCCACCTGTACATGGAGCCGGGCGCGGCGGCGGGCGACTACATCACATTCGTGCTGATCATCTACAGCGAATAGACGGCATGGGGAGACGATAACAATGATAAAAAACGCGCAACGCGGCATAACGCTGATAGAAACCATAGGCGCGCTGGCGCTCGGCTCCTTGATACTGGTGGGGATGACGGCCATGATCGACGCCTCGGTGGACGACGCCAAGGGGCAGCAGGCCGCGCTGCAGCAGGAGCAGGTGGCGAACGCGGCCAGCCGCTACATCGCCGCCAACTACGCGGACCTGGTGACCGCCACCACCGCCGCCGGCGGCGCGGTCGCGGTCACGCTCGCGCAGCTGCAAACGGCCGGCTTCCTGCCGGCCAGCTTTTCCGCGACCAACGCCTTCAGGCAGGCCTCGTGCGTGCTGGTGCGGCAGGATGTGGCCAGCAGGCTCGATTCCCTGGTTGCGACCTTCGGCGGCACCGCCATCCCGGACCGCGACCTGCCGCTGGTGGCCATGCTGGCCGGCCAGGGCGGCGGCTACATCAGCGCGGCGGTCCCTGGCACCGCGCGCGGCGCCTCCTGGGAGCTGGTCACCACCAACTACCGCAATGTCGCCTGCGGTGGCACGGTGGTGCTGACCGGCGCCGCCGCCAACGACGGCGGCCATCTGGTGTCCAGCCTGTTCCACGACGGCCCCGGCCAGCTGTCGCAGGACTTTTTGTACCGCAACGCCGTGCCCGGGCGTCCGGAGCTGAACCAGATGAACGAACCGATCACCATGGCCGGCGACGGCCTCGTCGCGCTGGGCGCCGCCTGCGGCGCCAACGCCGCCCTGGCGATGGACGGCACCAGCAGGGCCCTACTGGTGTGCGGCACGGACGGCCTGTGGCAGTCCGCCACAGCCTCTTCATGGAAGGCACCGGTGGCCACCCACCTCGCCTTGCCCACCACCGGCAACACCGCCGGCGATGTGCGCATGGTGACCGACGTGAACCGGGCGTTCACCTACAGCGGCACCGGCTGGGTCGCCATCGCCGTCGACCAGAGCGGCAACATGAGCATGGAGGGCACGCTGACCGCCGCCCAGGTGGCGACGAGCGGGAACGTCGCCGCGCTGGGCAAGGTGAGCGGCGTAGGCGGTGTTGAAGGCAATTGGGTGAAGGGCGTGTATTGGCTCGAAGGACCCTCCCTCTATATCAATGCGCCGATCGCTCCGGGAACGGCCTGCCACATTCCCAACGGCTCGGGGGGACACTCCTTGGCGATCGGCACCTTCTCGCACGATGGAAACGGCCAACTGCTTGCCTGCATGGCGCCGGACAATGTATTCAAATATCAGAACGGAACACTGACGCCATGAAACCAATCGACCACCAGCGCGACCACCGGCGGCCCGCCGCGCGCATCGCGTGGGTGCCGCGCCTGTGCCGGCTCGTGGCCGCCGGTGCCATGCTCGCCTGCGGCGGCGCCAGCGCCTGCTGGGAGGACGCCGCCGCGCGCTACGGCGTGAACCCCTACGTGCTGTACGCCATCGCCAAAACGGAATCGGGCCTCAACCCCTCCGCCATCAACCGCGCCAACAAGAACGGCTCCTACGACATCGGCCTCATGCAGATCAACAGCGCCTGGCTGCCGACGCTGCGCAAGCACGGCATCGACGAGGCGCAGCTGTGGGACGCCTGCACCAACATCCACGTCGGCGCCTGGGTGCTGGCGCAGAACATGCGCCGCATGGGCAACTCCTGGGAAGCCGTCGGCGCCTACAACGCGCGCGACGCGCAACTGCGCGTCAAGTACGCGCTCAAGGTCTACCGCAACATCCCGCAGCAGGCGATGGAGGGACAGCGCTGAGGGCTGTTGCCGGTTTTTAAAATTCGGGAAGCACGACCGTAGGATGGACTGAGCGCTTGCGCGATTCCGTCCAGGTTGAATTGTGGCTAAATTATTATAAAATTGATAATTACGAGGAAGTTATTCGGCGGGATACCGGATGGAAACGATCGCCTTCGCCGACGGCACGAACTGGGATGTAGCCACCACGCTGAGCAAGCTGACCTATAACGGCACCTCTAGCGCCGACACCTTGACTGGGACTCCACCTACGCCAACCGCATCAACGGCCTGGATGGCAACGACACCATCAGCGGCGGCACGGGCAACGACACGATCACCGGCGGCGCAGGCACTGACTCTCTGGACGGCGGCGCCGGCAACGACATCTTCAAATTCATCAGTCCCGATGATGGAGGTTCGGACAGCATCAGTGACTTCATCTCGGGCACGGACGTCATCCAGCTCGTCGGCGGTAATTTCGGCCTGACGGCGGGTGCTGGTGTCACGCTGATTTCCGCTGCCTCGATGCCGGCCGTGGTTGGCTCCGCCGCGCAATTCCTCTACAACGCGACCAGTGGGGATTTGTACTTCGATCGTGACGGAGCGGATGCGGCCTATGCCGCGATACAGATCGCCAAGCTGACCGGCCAGAAAACCCTGGTCGCTTCCGACTTGATGGTGGTCTGATTTTCCAAGGTCGCATGCCGGGCGCATCGGATCGACGATGCGCAACGGCCGTTGGAACCGCAGCGTGTGTTTCACCCATGGGACGAGTGCGGCATCGACTCGTCCCATTCGTGTATTGAAGCGATCACCCATGCGATACGCAGCTGCGCGGGTTGACTGATGTAAAGTCAATCACTATGATTGGCGCGCGGGTCGAATTGCTGCGAAAAAAGACACCGCAATCTCAGCGTTGCCGGCTCCGGCAAGATCAAACACCTTCAGGAAGTACACCATGTCCAAAGCCGAAACCCGCGTGCTGACCGCGCCCGCGGCGGCGCGCACCGTCAAATCCCTGGTTGGGGCGTCGGCTGGCCTGATCGCGCATCCGCGCATCGGAGAACAACTGGACGAGTTCAGTCCGCGCGAAGTGCGCCGCCTGCCGGTGGGCCACGGCGAGACGCGCTACGAGATCCGGCGCGACACTATTACAGTGCCGCGGAACTGGCACACGCGCGAGGAGCAGTGATGAACTCGCCGGATAATCATGCAAGCGAAAGGGCGTTGGCCTTTGTCACGCAAGCTGCAAAGCGGCGGGCGCACGCGGAGCTGCGGGCCCGCCAGTGGCGAACGGACGGGGAGGCCGCGCTCAAGGATGGCAATGCGGCTTGGGCGGAAGATTGCTTCGAGAAGGCGCGCTACTGGCAGGGTAAGGCCAGTGAGATTGATGGTTATGGCTTGGCTTTGGCACCTGACCGATAAGGGGAAAGTGCCTGGCGCGCCTGTCGGGTAGTGCCGATGCGTGAGGCGCCGTGGATGAGCGCACCCGTGGTCCGGGGGCGCAGACAGCGCATGGCGACTCGTCGCAGGCTTGAAGCTTCCGCCGAATGAGGGGGATTGTTCTGGACGCCGGAGGCAACTCAAGACCGCGAAGACATTTATGACTACATCGGGGCCGAGAACCCGACCGCCGCGCTTGCACTCGACGAACTGTTCGCAGAGAAAGCCGGCCGCTTGGTCGATCATCCCGGCCTTGGCAAGCCTGGCCGCGTTGCCGGCACCCGCGAGTTGGTGGTGTGCCAGGCTGTTTGTTTTCGCCTGGATTTCCACCTGTTACTAATTTTCCCTGAATAATTGAATCAGCGTCGTCTTAATGGGGACGGTTTGTTCAATGCCACCCAGCACCGTCAACAGATCATCCCGAGAGGCTTCGAATTCTCCCAGGTTAGGATCGAAAATATGCAGGATGTTATCTTTTACTGCATACCCAAGAGCGTGAGACTCTAATTGTCCAAGCAAGGCAATGACGCCGCGCTCGCCTTCCATCATCTTGTTGGCCACGGCGGAGACCTCCTGCGGATCCAGTGGCAGACTCGACTCATCCGAAGCGCTCGCGAAGGCCTGCCATGAGACGATCGGTTTTCCAGGAAGCTCATCCCCATATTCGCCGCGGAGAACAGGCTCGAGTTGCAAGCCTGCGATTTCTTCGGCGGCGGCAATGACGCTCTTGCCACCGGCTAGCCGGCGAACGTAGCCGTCGGATTGCAAGTCGTTCATTCTGGTTCGATGCTCGAAATTGTAATAGCTATATGTGATCTTTGCGTGAACCATGTTATCGAAGGACGCGAGGCGCTTCATGCGCTCCGGGTGTCCTTCGCCCATCGTTTTCCACCCATCGTCACCGCAAAGTCGCAGCCATTGAATGGCAAGACCCGTACATATTGCAGTTGGCTTGATGCCGTGGGATTCAGCGATTGACTCCTGCCGGAAACGGGCCTTGACGAACGGCTCAAGCGATGGGGCTAGTGGCAACCATGCCGGATCATGAAGTGCGGATGTATCTGCTTCGTGCGCCCTCACCGTCGGCGCGATCGATCGATGTGAAACTGGATTGTGCGAATGGTTATCAGTGGCTTGGGAAATTGATTGGGGTTGGCACGTCCGGGACGTATTTTGCGGCGGCATTGGCAATTGATTCTGAAGGTCCTGGATGAGTTTATTTGCCAATGCCGGGCGCTGTTGACAGCGCAAGTCATGCGGCCGTAACTTTTCTGACCAGAGTTGCTCATCGTTTACAACGGAACTTGAACTTGAATTGCTGAGCGGCTTCTGTTCCCCAACTTGGTGGGGGCGATTTTCATATGTATTGCGTGTAGATAATGAGGAAGGTATCGAGCTGGTCATAGTCCGGGAATTTGGAAATTTGGAGAAACCACATATGCCATGCCGATGGTGCATTACATGAGTGATCTGGCGATGCGAGCAGTTCCAGATTGACCGGCGCCTTGGCGCCGAGGCCCGCAACACAGAGGGCTTTTGCGACAGCCTCCTTAGGGCGAACGGGTTCTCTACTGGGCGGGTCCGTCCCGCCAGCCTAATATTTGGCGGCTTTCGGTCGTGGGCATGCACCCACGCCATCGATAGCTAGTCGAAGTAATTGCACAGAAATTCCACGAACGCGCCCACCTTGGGACTCACCAGCCGACGCGATGCGTGCAATACCCAGCAGTCGATTGTGGGTCCTTGCGCCGTTCCCCAGGCGACCAAGCGGCCAGAGGCCAGCTCGTCAGCGACTGCCGAGTGAGGCAAAAGGGCGGCGCCAGCGCCGGCAAGCACGGCGTCGCGCGCCATAAAGGGCGTCGACAGGCACAGTACTGGCTGCGGGAGATAGGTGCGCACGCCGCCCGAAGCATCGATGATGGTCCATAGGGGAACCTCGGCGCGACCAGCGCGCACCACCGCCCGCAGCTTCGCCGGTTCCCCGTCGTGACGTGGCTGCGGCAGGTTTGGAGGCGCCACAAGTACGAGGCGATCGCTCAAAAATTTGCGCCCGACCAGGGTGTCGTCCTGGCGGGGATTGAAGCGCACCACGACATCGTAGCCTTCGCTCACCAAGTCGACCATGCGATCTTCCGCTATGACGTCGAGTCGTATTTCCGGGTAGGCGGTACAGAAGGCCGCGCTTAACCGCCCCACCGAGACGTGGGCGAATAAATGCGGCACGCTAACGCGCAGTACGCCACGTGGGCGGCCTATGCCGGCTTTTAGTTCCGCCGCGGCTTGCGTGATCTCGTCAAAGGGATCAACAGTACGTGCGTGCAGGATCGCGCCCTCCGGAGTCAGGCGCAGCTCGCGGCCGCCGCGCTCGATGAGACGTACCTTCATCTGCTCTTCCAGCGCGCTGACATGGCGTGACAGGGTCGCCTTCGGCCGTCCGCTCGCGCGGCTTGCCCTCCCGAACCCGCCATGGGTGGCGACGAGATTGAAATCGGCAAGCGCGCTGAGGTCCATGGATCGTTCCAATTTCGAGACGGTGTGTTGAGGATTTGCCGACTATACATCATTTATGGATCACAGGAGAATGGGGCTCACCCAGTCATCCGGTAAGGAGAAAGCAAGACCATGTTGAAACGCATTCAGTACCAGCAATACGGCGGCCCCGAAGTCATGCGCCTCGAACCGTTCGAGCCGGGGCGTCCCGGCAAGGGCGAGGTGGCGGTCAGTGTCAGGTTCGCCGCCGTCAATCCGATCGACTGGAAGCTGCGTATGGGCGAGATGAAAATTGTCACAGGCAAGCGTTTCCCGCGCGCGATGGGCATGGATATGTCCGGCATTGTGATGGCGGTCGGCCCCGGCGTCGAGCGCTTCAAGGTCGGCGACGAGGTGTTCGGTCAAACCCGTTTCAAGCAATGCGGCGCGCTGGGCGAGGCCGCCATCGCCAACGAAAGCGCGCTGGCGCTGAAACCGGCCAATGTCGGCTTCGATCAGGCCGCCTGCCTCGGCTCGGCCGGCGTCACCGCCTGGAACGGCTTGATCGACAAAGCCAAGCTGAGCGCCAACCAGCATGTCTTTATCAACGGCTGCATGGGCGGGGTGGGCGAAGCCGGAGTACAACTTGCGCGCAGCCTCGGCATCCGGGTATCCGGTACCTGCGGCGAGGCCGACATTGAGCGCGCCCGGGCGCTGGGAGTGGAAACCGTCCACGACTACCGCCGCACCGATCTGTCGCAGCTCGGCGAGCGTTACGACGCGGTCTTCGATACTGCCGCCAACATGAGCCGGGCGGTCGCTTACGGCCTGCTGAAACCGGACGGTGTATTGCTGGACCTGCATCCCTCGCCGGGCAAGTTCTTGAGAGCGGTGTTCGACCGCCGCCTCAAGCTCGTGGTCTGCTCACCCAGCCCGGAGATCCTCGACAATCTTGGACTCGCCGCCAGTGACGGCACACTGCGGCTGTCGATCGCCAAGGTGGTGCCACTGAGCGAGGCGATCGGGCTGATCACCGCGCTTGAGGGCGGCCAGCGGCTGGGTGGCAAGGCCGTCGTGCGGATGGCGTAGACGGGTGCGCGCCGCGCAGGGTATCCGCGACACCTGCGCCGGCACGCCGGTCGTTGGGCGTGCCCGCGGGAACCCAACCGTCTTTGTGGGCACACCTTTTTATTTTCAATCGGAAGGAAAGTCGAAATGAATCTGACATCGAACACCATTCTCATCACGGGCGGAGGCGCCGGCATTGGCCTCGAATTGGCGCGGCAACTTGTTCAGCGCGGCAATCGGGTCATCGTTTGTGGCCGCACCGAGGAGGCGCTCCTCAAAGCGCAAGCGCAAGTGCCGGCTTTGATCACCCGCGTCTGCGACATCACCGACCATGCAAGCCGCCAGGCCATGGTGAGCTGGCCGGGCAGCGCGCACCCGGACCTCAATGTGTTGATCAACAACGCCGGTGTGCAATACCGCCGCTTGTTTAGCGAAGCCGATGCGCTGGATGGTCTTGAACAAGAGGTGGCGACCAATTTCACTGCGCCCATTCGGCTGATCGACGAGCTCTTGCCTACGCTGAAGCGGCAGCGGGTGGCCGTCATCATCAATGTCAGTTCCGCGCTGGCTTTCGCGCCGATTGCGGATCTTCCTGTCTACTGTGCGACGAAGGCGGCGATCCATTCCTTCACGCTGACTTTGCGCCATCAACTCAAATCGACGGGAATCAGGGTAGTGGAGCTGGCCCCGCCTATCGTTGACACCGGCCTGGGCGGCGGGAAGCGCAGCGGAGGCACCGCCGGGCAGCCAATGATGTCTCCTGAGCAGTTCGCTATCGAAGCGCTGGTCCTGTTGGAAACCGATCAGGACGAAGCGCTGGTCGGCTTGGCCGCGGGCGCGCGAAAAATGGGAGAAGCCTTGTTCGATCGAATGAATAGCTGAGCCAATCCTGAATTTTCGTCATCGCCCGACGCCTTTGCGGTAATTGCACGGGCGGTTACGCGTATGCGTCTTCCGAACTATGGCGCTTTTACGGTCCACAATTGGCTGTCGCCGCCAAGGAACGTCTTCAAGATAATCGACGCTCCCGAAGAGGTCGAGGAACTGGCGACATCCAGGCACATACCCGGGAATTTTTCGGAGCAGAGCCGATAGTAGCCCCCATTGGCGGCGACCATTTTCCAGATCTGGCTCTGCGCACCGCCGTACACCGTCAGTGGCACGGTGCCCTCGGTGGTTGCGGGGTCGTACATGGCCTCCATGGCCAAGCCATTCCATTGGTTGACGATCTTGTATTGCCCTTTACCCAAATTCGTGAAGTACCAGAACTGGTTGCTGCTCCCAAAGTATGGCTTCTGATTGATCCGGTTGTAGTACTCCATGGTCAAGCCGCTGTTCTTGGAAACAATCCGGTAATAGCCGTCCAAGATGGGGCCGTTGGCCTGGGTGTAGTTGTTGGACTCCGCGTAGCGCGCCCAATTGCCGATCTGAGTCGGGCCGTATTGATCGCCGCGGTTTCCCAGCGCCGTATTGTTTTCCAGGACACCCGTCCCCGTGCCGGCCACGATGCCGATGCCCGTATTGCTGAGGACGGTGTTGCCGATGATCCTCCCGCTGGTCGCGTAAAATCCCAGGCCGCTCATGTAGGCCCCGTTGTATCCGGAGGTCCCGGGCAGGTCGGAGCCATTATTGCTGATGTCGTTGTACAACACGTCGACGTTTGCGGCGTTTTCGTCCACGTGGATGCCCAACCGGTAGTTGCGCACGAAGGTCGAGCCGATAATGGTGCTGCCGGTGCCCACGGTGAGATGCAAGCCGTCCCCGGTCCAGGAGTTGATGAAGCGCGAATTGCTGATCAAGACCGACGAGACTCTGCGGAGGTAGGCGTTGTGGGTGCCCAGCGTGTTGCTCAGCATCACGCCGTTGTCGTGGAAGTGGCTGTCCTTGATAGTGAAGCCGGTAATGCCTTTCGCATGGACGCCCTGGGCGGTATTTTTCACCTCGACATTGGAAATCGTAATATTCGTGCCGTTGGCGCTTTGCGCGAAGAAGTACATGCCGTACGAATCGAAATAGCCGTTGTTCGGATCAAAGGCAACGCTGCGCGGTATGCGCCCGTCAATCACAAGGTCTTTAATCGTGATGTTGGCGAACGCGTTACTCGTCACGAGACTGATCAAAGGCCAGCTATAGACAGCGGCCGGTCCTTGTATGACGGTCGCCGCTTTCTGGCCGTTGAGCGTGCCCTTGAGGGTGAGATTGCTTCCCAGCGTGAGCGATTGCGGCAAGGTCCAGGTGCCCGCGGCCAACGTCACCGTGCCGCCGCCCGAGTTCAGAACGGTATTGATGGCGGTTTGAATGTCCTGCTCGGGTGTAACTGTCACATCCAGGCTGTAAGCAGGCGCGGCAAACATGAATGCGCCAAGGAGTGCGAGCGATTGCATCTCCGCCAAGAATTTATTTTTCATTTATTGATGGTTCCTATGGGAAAGTATTTCTATGTCGCCGATGCGGCTGGCTTGTCGGCGATCAGGCCAGCAGGGCGTCGCGCAGCGCCACGCCGAGGCTCGCGGCGGACTGCGGATTTTGTCCGGTGATAAGCCGGCCATCGACGACCACGTTGTCGGCCCAGTTGGGCGCGCTCTGGTGCACCGCACCGCGCTCGATCAGCGTGGACTCCAGCAGGAACGGCACCACCTGGGTGGACTGCACCTCGTCTTCCTCGCCATTGGTGAAAGCGGCCAGGCGCTTGCCCGCCACCAGCAGGCCGCCGTCCGCACGGCGCGCATTGACCAGGGCGGCCGGTCCATGGCATACCGCCGAGACGATGCCGCCGGCCGCGTCGATTTCACGGATCGCCTTATGCACGGCGGGGTTGTCGGGGAAGTCCCACATCGTGCCATGGCCGCCGGCGAAGAAGATGGCCGAGTAGCGGGCGGGGTCGACGTCAGCAAGGCGCAGCGTGTGCGAAATGGCATGGCGAAAATCGGCACTGGCCCAGTAGTGGGCGATGACCGGGTCGTTCATGTCCTCCAGTCCGTCCAGCGGCGCGTCGCCGCCCAGGATGGAGGCGAACTCCACGCGGATGCCCGCCTCCTGCAGCTTCTCCAGCGGGTGGGTGACTTCTGCCAGGTTGTAGCCGGTGGGGATGCCCGTCGCGCCCTTCACCGCATGGCTGGTGACGACGAACAGGATCGGGTTGAGTTCAGAAGCTTGCTTGGTCATGTTCCGGGTTCCTCTTTGTTGAAGGTTAAAGCTTGCCGAAGAAGGTCGCGAGTTTGGCGACCGCTTGGTTTACGTATTCAGGCCGGTCGTACAGATCCATGTGGCTGGCGCCATCGATGACGAACAACTCTTTGGGGCCGTTGGAGAGCGCGTGGGCCTGATCGCTGAATATCTTGGTGCCGGCATTGCTCCCGGCAATCAGCAGCAGCGGTTGCGTTAGCAGGGTTGGGATCAGGTTGAAGGTGGAAAACGCGAACATCTTGTCCAGGCTGGTCAGCAGGTAGCGGCCCTTGGCGTTGGCGTGCTGGCCACGCGGCGTCCGGTAGTAGTCGTACCCTTCGCGCAGCATGGTCGGCGTGTTGTCGTCGATGTCTTCCAGGCGTTCCGGCACGAACGGGGCGTAGACCGGCTCCGCTCCCCGCGCTTGCGCCGTGCGTTGCCTGGCGGCCGCTTCCAGTGTCCGGATCAGTTCGGCTGCGGAAACGGGCTGGCCAAACATGCTCCTGGCCGCCTCGCCCATGGGCGTGGCGCTGACACCGCCCACGGCCTTGAAGCGACGCTCGGTCTGGGCCGCCGCGAGTGCGTAGCCGCCGCCGGCGCAGACGCCGAAGACGCCCATGCGCTCGGCGTCCACGTATGGCAGTGTGGCGAGAAAGTCCGCCGCGCAGCGCGCGTCTTCCACGCGCGTCGCCGGATCTTCCAGCAGGCGAGGCTCGCCGCCGCTTTCCCCCTGGTAGGACGAGTCATACACCAGGACCACGAACCCATGGGCAGCGAGCCGGCCGGCATAGAGGCCGATAGTCTGCTCTTTCACGCCGCCAGCCGGATGAATCCCAACCAGGGCACGGTACGTCTTGTCCGGCTGGAAATTGGCGGGAAGATGAAGGTGTGCCGAAAGCTCCACCGCCTTGTTCGTAAATGAGACAGTCTCGACCATGGCGGTCTCCTTTATCGCGGTAGTTCAGCCGTTACCGGGTGCGAACAGCATTTCCCAGTTCAGGAAGGGGCCCACCGGAATCACGTCCCAGCCGATGAGACCGGCCTTGGCCAGCGGGAATTCGGCCAGGGCCTTTTGGGCGGCTTCAACGGAATCGGCCTCGGCGATGATGGCGACGCCGGGGCGGTCCTGGCGGAAATAGATGTCGCGCACGATGCCGCTCTTGTGCGCCTGCCAGGCGTGGCGGGCTTCGTTCAACATATGCGGTTGGTATTGATCCAGCGTGGCGCCTGGCTGGGGGATGTCGAGGCAAAGCAGTTTCATGATGGGGTTCCTTGGTTAAATTGCGTTGTCGCCTAAGATTCTCCATAAGGTGATAAGCGGGATGTTAAAGTAGAAAAATACTACCCAATGTGGAAAGACATTCCCATGTCTAAAGAAGTGAATTCGTCAATGTTCCACGTCGACGCCGCTCCAGAGATCCAGGAGCGCTTCGATGGCGTTACCGTGTTTGTCGAGGTTGTGCGACTGGGAGGTTTCGCGCGGGCGGCGGAATACCTGGGCCTTACCCGTTCGGCGGTCGGCAAAGCGATGGCCCGGCTGGAGGCGCGGCTCTCCACGCGCTTGTTCCATCGCACGACGCGCGTACAAAACCTCACCGACGATGGCCAGATCTACTATGAGCACTGCCTGCGGGCGCTGGCCGAACTGCAAGCCGCCGCCGCTCAGATGGAGTCCGGACGGCACGAAGTGGCGGGGCGGCTGCATGTCTCCATGCCCGTGCTGTTCGGCCGCCACTGCGTCGCCCCGGTTCTGCTGAATCTGGCGCGGCGGCATTCATCGCTGGAGTTGAATTTGAGTTTCAGCGACCGCCCCGTCGACGTGCTGGCCGAAGGCTTCGACCTCGCCATCCGTTGCGGCGTACTGGGGGCCGAGAGCGAAGGCCTGCGCGCGCGCAAGCTGGTTACGCATGGCAAGAGGGTATGTGCCTCGCCGGCCTACCTGGCCGCCCACGGGCGGCCTCGGAGCACCGCGGAACTGGCCACGCACAGCATCCTGCTTTACCGGCGTGCCGACCGCATCAACGTCTGGCAGCTGGCCGACGCCACCGGGCGCATCGTGGATGTGCCGCTGGCCTCACGCCTGCAACTGGACGATCTGGAGGCCATTGCCGACGCGGCCGCCGCCGGCCTGGGCCTCGCGTGGTTGCCGGAGTGGCTGGTGAGGGAACGCTTGCGCGCAGGGGAGTTGGTCAGCGTACTGGACGACCTTCCCGGCGCGACCACGGTTTGTCATGCCGTCTGGCCCAGCGCGCCGCACATGCCGTTACGCCTGCGCTTGGCGGTGGACGCGCTGGTTGAACAACTGCCGAAAGAGGCAGGTGCAATCTTCGTTGATGATCAGGTTTGAGGCCGGCGCAAGGCGGCGTCAGCGTGGAACATTGGCGAATTCAATTCCTTATACATGGGAATGTCTTTCCCCGTAGGGTCCGTAGACATGCATTTGGCAATGAACTAGTATTTGTTATCGATAACCCATGCACCTTCCCAAGGCACATGCACGTACCCAGCGTGCTTTTTTTTTAGGTGGTTGGTAGTGAATATATAAAAAACAACTAGCGGTCCAGCGCATGTTGACAGTGTGTTTTTTTGAACACAAAAGTACTTTATAAATAAAGAACTACAAAACATCAGCGTCAACACAGGGAGTTTCAAATTGGAGGAGCACAAAAATGAGAACGCATAAATTCGACTTTCCACTCAAACGTCTTGCCTCGTTGCTTATTTCAGCCAGCATCGCCGCGACAATCGCGCCATTCACAATGGGCGTGGCCCAGGCCGCGGACACCATTCAGACCTTGGCCACCAGTTATCAGCCGGTCATCAGCGAGCGCATCGACGCGAGCGGCTTCCGGCATCCCGGCATCGGCTTCACCAAGGAAACGCTTGAAAACATGAGGACCCAGGTTCGGGCCCAAAAAGAACCCTGGACCACCTATTTCAATAACATGCTCGGGTCCGGCGCCGCGTCGAAGACGCCGTCGATCAAGAACGTCAACGCCTCCGACTCCAGCAAGCCCCGCTACCTCGGCCTCGCCGCGCAGGGGATAAATTCCCTGTTCATTTCGGATGCGCAAACGGCTTATACGCAGGCCATCCTGTATTACGTGACCGGCGACGAGACTTATCGCGCCAACGCCATGCGCGTCATCCGCCTGTACGCGCAAATGGACCCGTCCCAATACACGTATTTCAACGATGCCCACATCCACACCGGCATTCCCCTGAGCCGGATGGTGGGGGCGGCGGAAATCCTGCGCCACACCAGCACGCAGACGCCCGCGCTGGCGTGGACGGACGACGATACCGTCAAGTTCACCAACAACCTGGTCACGCCGGTCATCCAGACCTTCAATAGCTGCAATTGCCGCTTCATGAACCAGCATCTCTACACGACGATCGCCGCGATGTCGGGTTCCATTTTCGCCGACGACCAGGAAACGTATCAGCAGGCCGTCGAATGGTTCACCGTCAACAAGGATGCGGTGGACCAGGGGCAGACCGGCTCCATCAAGCAGCTGTTCCGCCTGGTGACCAAGAACGACTTGACCGGCGAGGCGGTGACGCCCGCGGTGCAGCACGTCGAAATGGGCCGCGACCAGGCGCATGGCGCCGGCGACATCACCAACGCCGGCATCCTGGCGCGCCTGATGATGGGGCAGGGCACCAGGGTCGATCCGGTGCAGGGCACGGTGTCCACGGCGGCGAACGCGGTCGGCCCCTACGAATTCCTCAACGACCGCATCCTCGATGCCGCCGAGCTGTTTGGCACCTACATGTCGGGCTACGAGATCCCCTGGATTCCGACCGCATCGCACACCGACGCCGCCGGCAATCCGACCGTCGTGTATCGATTCGTCTCCGGCAATTACCGTGGACGGACCGGATCGAACACCTGGGAACCGTTCTATTACTACCAGTATGCACGCGGCGTCGACATGGAACAGCGCGCCCCGAACTTCACCAGGTTCTTCTCCAAGCGCGCCTCGTACAACTGGGACAGCACCGATGGCGGCGGCGACTTCTGGCTCTTCATCCCGAAGGAGGCGGCCGACGCGGAAGGCGGCAAGTACCTGGTGAAGCCAATCACCGATCCGTACCGCGAAGTGGAGGACCGGCTCTCGCCGCTGGACGGCAACACCGTCGTCATGAGCGAGGGCGCGACCTCCTACGCGCAGGTCACGGCGACTCCGGAAGGCAGCAAGCTCGTGGTGTTCGGCTACGGCTACGGTTCGCCGAGCTACGGCATCCGCATCCGGACCAACGGCATGGCCTCGATGGAGACCTACGGCACCACGTACCAACTGCCCGACACGAAGGGCCAGTGGCGTTATGTGGTGGTTCCAGGCGGCGTGAACGATTACCTCCCGCTCACGATCAAGGGCGCCGGCACCAAGGTCGATGTCGACCACCTCAACATACAGGTCTCCACCTCGCTGACCCCGCCGGCGTTCACGGCCGGCGGCGCCGACCTGACGCTGTACACCTATGCCGGCACCACGCTCACGACCACGCTCGATTTCTCGGCGACGGACGCGGGCGCGGGAGACGTCGTCACCTACCAGGCCGACAATCTGCCGCAGGGCGCGTCCTTCAACACCGCCACCGGCGCGTTTTCGTGGAAGCCCACGGCCGCCGGCACCTACAACTTCTACATCGGCGCCTCGGACGGCACCGCGGTGACGATGAAGCGCGTCACCATCGTCGTCAGCGCGGACCGGCAGGCGGCGGTCGACACGGCGGCGGCCGCGTACAAGCCGGCCACGCCGTATGTCGTGTCGAGTGTTCCGGCCTACAACGCCGCGTATGCCGACATGATGAGCGCGGTCGGCGGCGCAAGCGATGACGTCTTCTTCCAGAAGCTGGCGGCGTTGAGAGCCGCGGGGGCGGGCCTGCAGGAACTGACGCCGCTGCTGAGCGATGGAAGCATCGACTTCGCCAAGCTGTTGTACGCTTCGGACATGGGCGCCGAGGCAGGGGCCTATGTCGATGGCAATCCCGGTTCGTCGGTCAATTACAACAAGGCGAAGAATGGCGGACTGACCATGGATTACGGTCCGAACTTCAAGGTGTCGGCCAATCTGTTCGAACTGCAAGCGGTCCAGACCTTCCCCGAGCGTGGCGGCGGCATCGCCATCTTCGGATCCAATGACAGCGAGAACTGGACCCGCTTGACCCCAGGCCTGTCCAGCGTGGTGGACGAGATGCAGGCGCTGCAGGTGCAGGAGGACTTGAAGGATAAGCGCTGGCGTTTCATCCGGATACAGGTGCTCCAACAGACCGGCTCGCTGCTCCAGTTGGGCGAATTCAGGACCTACGGCAAGCGCTACGAAACGGTCAACAAGATCACGACGGTTTCGATGAGCTCGGCCCAAGCCCTGCGCAGGCGCGTCATCGCGGGCGATACGATCAAGGTGTCGTTCGTGACCACGGAGCCGGTCAACAACGTGACCGCCACGATACAAGGGATGCCGGCCACCGTCACCACCACGGACAATCTGAACTGGACGGCGACGGCGATCGTCAACGGCAGCACCACCCCGGGCACGGTGAAATTCCTCGTCAACTACAAGACGGCCGAGGGCGTCGACGCGGAACCGACGTTCCTGACCACCGACGCCACCAGCCTGTTCGTCGCGGACCAGAGCAACTACATCGGCAACCTGACCTCCATCACGACCGTGACCGACTCCAGCGGCAGGAATACGACGGACGCGCTGAACATGGTCAACAGGCTGTTCGACAAAAACCTGGGCTCGGCCACCGACTACCGTGTAGGGAGCAGCGGCGCCGGCGGCTGGGTCGCGTTCGACTTCCGCGGCGGCGGCACGGCCAAGCTGTCCAGGGCGGAAATCATCGGCAACCAGGACCAGTACTACACCCGTGTCAATGGCACCGTGATCCAGGGCTCCAACGATTATTCGAACTGGACCACGATTTCCAATGTCGCCGGCGCCACGATGGACTGGCAGACCCTGAGCATCACCGACCCGACGCCTTACCGTTACATCCGTGTCGCCAACGGCAACACCTGGTACGGCACGATGACCGAGCTGCGGCTGTATGGCGTGACCGAATCGTCCAACATGATCTCGACGGCGTCGATCAGCTCGGCGCAGGCGCTGCGCACCCGGATCGTGCCCGGCAACACCGTCAAGGTGGCTTTCACCGCCAAGGAGGCGATCAACAACGTCACCGCCACCATCCAGGGCGTGGCCGCGACGGTCGCCACGACGGACAACGTCAACTTCACCGCCACGGCGACGCTGCCGCAGGGTGTCGCGGCGGGCGCCGTGAAATTCAACGTCAACTACAAGACCCAGGCCGGCAAGGATGGCTACCCGGGCACGACGACCACGGACGGCACCGCCCTGAAGCTGGTCGACGAGGCGGACGTGATCAAGAACGCCGGCACCGTCGCGACGCTGATCGATTCGACCACCAACCGGCCGGCGGCGACCACGCTGTCCTACGTGAACAGCCTGTTCGACGGCAACCTGGGCTCGGGTTCCGATTTCCGCAACGGCACCAGTTCCGGTTCGGGCGCCTACATCACCTTCGACTTCAAGGCCGGCAACCAGGTGAACCTGACGAGCGTGGAACTGGTGGGTAGCCAGGACCAGTATTCGAGCCGCATGGCCGGCGTCGTGATCCAGGGCTCGAACGACAACGCCGCCTGGACCGACCTCACCACGTCGGCGGTGAACACGCAGGATTGGCAAACCCTGGCCGTCTCCAGCCAGGTGCCGTACCGCTATATCCGCATCTACAACTGGGCCAACTGGTTCGGCACGATGAAGGAGGTGCGCTTCCACGGCAGCGTGCACGGGGCGGACGTCACGGCGCCCGTGACCACCGCCAACGCGCCGGCCGGCTGGTCCAGGCAGGACGCGCTGGTCACCCTCAGCGTCACCGACAATTCGTCGGTCCAGGCCACCTATTACAAGGTGGACGGCGGCGCCCAGCAGACCGGCAACGCGGTGACCTTCAGCACCGAGGGCCCGCACACGCTGGCGTTCTGGAGCAAGGACTGGGCGGGCAACGTGGAGCAGCAGCGCACGGTCGCGGTCAACATCGACAAGACCGCGCCGGTCACCACCGCGACGCCGAGCCAGGCCGCGCCGGCCAGCGGCTGGTACTCGGGCGACGTGTCGCTGGCGCTGTCGGTGGCGGCGGACGCCGGCTCGCCGGCCGC
>NZ_FPBO01000032.1 GCF_900116645.1 Pseudoduganella namucuonensis
ATGCGCTCCTGCAGCGACTTGGCGGAGAAGCCGCCGAACACCACCGAGTGCGTGGCGCCGATGCGCGCGCAGGCCTGCATGGCGGCCACGCCTTCAACCGACATGCTCATGTAGATGATGACGCGGTCGCCCTTGCCGATGCCGCGCGACTTCAGGCCGTTGGCGAACTTGCAGACCTTCTCGTGCAGTTCCTTGTAGCTGACCTTGGTGACGGCGCCGTCGTCCGCCTCGAAGATGATGGCGGTCTTGTCGGCGTTGCCGTTGGCCAGATTGCGGTCCAGGCAGTTGTACGAGACGTTGAGCTTGCCGCCTTCGAACCATTTGTAGAACGGGGCGTTGTCCTCGTTCAGGGTGCGGGTGAAGGGCTCCTTCCATTCGATGTGCTCGCGCGCCAGGCGCGCCCAGTAGCCTTCGTAGTCGGTCGTGGCTTCGGTCCACAGCGCCTTGTACGCGTCCATGCCCGAGATGTTGGCCTGATCGACGAACGCGGCCGATGGATTGAACACGCGCGATTCCTGCGGGCCTTGTTGTTCTGTGGTTTGGGCTGTCATGCTGATGTCTCCGTAGTGGTAGTAGTTTGCCAATACCTTAAGCGTAGTCGCTTACTGATGCCTTACATGGTTTTTTGCGTACCGATTGACCTGCCTGGCAATCTGGCCTTTTCTACAATTCTACGGCAAACCACACGGGCCGGTGCTTGCGGGCTGGACCGCGTGTAAAATGTCGGCATTTCCGCTGCGGCACACAAGGAGTCAGCATCAATGTTGGATATGGAACCGAATCAATCGCGCAAGCTCTCGCCGCTTCCGGCGTTCATCTTCATGTCCCGCTGGCTGCAGCTGCCGCTGTACCTGGGCTTGATCCTGGCGCAGTGCGTCTACGTGTTCCACTTCTGGGTCGAGCTGAAGGATCTGATCGGCGCGGCGATCGGCAACGAGGCCGCGTTGGAGCACATTTTCCACGCGGTGGCCGTGCCGGGCGCGGCCGTGCCGACCAAGCTGAACGAGACCACCATCATGCTGGTGGTGCTGGGCCTGATCGACGTGGTCATGATCTCCAACCTGCTGATCATGGTGATCGTGGGCGGCTATGAAACCTTCGTCTCGCGCATGCATCTGGAAGGCCACCCCGACCAGCCGGAGTGGCTGTCGCACGTGAACGCGTCCGTGCTGAAGACCAAGCTGGCCATGGCGATCGTCGGCATCTCGTCGATCCACCTGCTGAAAACCTTCATCAACGCGGCCTCCTATTCGATGGAGGTGATCATCGCGCAGACCGCCATCCACATCGTCTTCCTGCTGTCCACCATCGCCATCGCGTACACGGACAACCTGATGACCCGGACCCAATTACTGTCGAAGCAGCCTCACTAAAGTTTTTATCCTCCAGCGAGTACATCATGACCATCATAAAGCAAGACGATCTGATCGAATCCGTAGCCGCCGCGCTGCAGTACATTAGCTACTACCACCCGGCCGACTACATCCAGCACCTGGCGCGCGCGTACGACGCGGAACAGAGCCCGGCGGCGAAGGATGCGATCGCGCAGATCCTGACCAACTCGCGCATGTGCGCCGAGGGCAAGCGTCCGATCTGCCAGGACACCGGCATCGTCAACGTCTTCCTGAAGATCGGCATGGGCGTGCGCTTCGAGGGCTTCACCGGCACCGTCACCGACGCCGTCAACGAGGGCGTGCGCCGCGCATACAACTTCGACGACAACAAGCTGCGCGCCTCCATCGTGGCCGACCCGCAGTTCGACCGCAAGAACACCAAGGACAACACGCCGGCCGTGGTGCACATGGAACTGGTCGAGGGCAACACCGTCGACGTGAGCCTGGCGGCCAAGGGCGGCGGCTCGGAGAACAAGACCAAGTTCGTCATGCTGAACCCTTCCGATTCGCTGGTGGACTGGGTGCTGAAGACCGTGCCGCTGATGGGCGCCGGCTGGTGCCCGCCGGGCATGCTGGGCATCGGCATCGGCGGCACCGCCGAGAAGGCGATGCTGATGGCGAAAGAGTCCCTGATGGGCGACATCGACATGTACGAGCTGAAGCAGCGCGGCCCGCGGAACAAGACCGAGGAACTGCGCATCGAACTGTGCGACAAGATCAACGCGCTGGGCATCGGCGCGCAGGGCCTGGGCGGCCTGACGACCGTGCTGGATGTGAAGATCAATATGTATCCGACCCACGCGGCCTCGAAGCCGGTGGCGATGATCCCGAACTGCGCGGCCACGCGCCACGGCCACTTCGTGCTGGACGGCTCCGGCCCGGCCTACATGGAACCGCCGAAGCTGTCGGACTGGCCGGACGTGAGCTGGACCCCGGACACCGAGAAGTCCAAGCGCGTCAACCTGGACACGCTGACCAAGGAGGAAGTGGCTTCCTGGCAGCCGGGCCAGACCCTGCTCCTGAACGGCAAGATGCTGACCGGCCGCGACGCCGCGCACAAGCGCATCCAGGACATGCTGGCCAAGGGCGAGCAGTTGCCGGTGGACTTCACCAACCGCGTGATCTACTACGTCGGCCCGGTCGATCCGGTGCGCGACGAGGCGGTCGGCCCGGCCGGTCCGACCACCGCGACCCGCATGGACAAGTTCACCGACATGATGCTGGAGAAGACCGGCCTGATCGCGATGATCGGCAAGGCCGAACGCGGCCCGGTGGCGATCGAGTCGATCCAGCGCCACAAGTCGGCGTACCTGATGGCCGTGGGCGGCGCCGCCTACCTGGTGTCGAAGGCGATCAAGAGCGCCAAGGTGCTGGGCTTCGAGGACATGGGCATGGAGGCCATCTACGAGTTCGACGTGGTGGACATGCCGGTGACGGTGGCGGTCGACGCGGCCGGCACCTCGGTGCACAACACCGGCCCGAAGGAATGGCAGGCCAAGATCGAGACGTTGAACGTGGCGGTCGTAACGGCCTAAATTCGGCCTTGCAGAGTCCAGGAATCACAATCCTGGACTCTGCGTGACCTCGCCACCATGATCCCTACCCATCCCTTCCCCACCCCGGCCGACGCCCCCATCGGCGTCTTCGACTCCGGCGTCGGCGGACTCTCGGTGCTGCGCCACATCCGGGCGCTGCTGCCCGATGAACACCTGATCTACCTCGCCGATTCGGCCTGGGCGCCCTACGGCGGCAAGCCGGAGGAAGTGATCGCCGAGCGTTCGCTGGCCATCGCGGCCTTCCTGGTGCGGCAAGGCGCGAAGGCGCTGGTGGTGGCCTGCAACACGGCGACCGTGGCCGCCATCAAGGCCGTGCGCGCGCACTTCCCCGAACTGCCGATCGTCGGCGTCGAGCCCGGCCTGAAACCGGCCGCCGCGGCCACGCGCAGCGGCAAGGTCGGCGTGCTGGCGACCCAACGCACGCTGGCGGGCGAAAAGTTCCTGCTGCTGCGCGACCAGGTCGCCCTCGCCAGCAAGGCAGAGTTCCTGCTGCAGCCCTGCGTGGGCCTGGTCGACCGGATCGAGCTGGGCGAACTCGACACCGAAGCCACGCGCGCCATGCTGGAGCGCTACATCGCCCCGCTGCTGGCCGGCGGCGCGGACACGCTGGTGCTGGGCTGCACGCACTACCCCTTCGTGCGGCCGGCCATCGAAGACGTGATCGCCGGGCTGGGTGCGCGGGACGTGGCGCTGATCGACACCGGAGACGCGGTGGCGCGCCAGCTGGCGAGGCTGCTGGAGGGATCGGGTCTGCAGCGTCCGGGCAGCGTGGGCCATCCGCCGCTGCTGCACGGCTACACCACCGGCGGCGTGGACGCGCTGCTGCCCGCGTTCCGCAAGCTGCTGGGCATGGAGGCGGACGTGGAAACGCTGAAAATCTGAGCAAATCGGGTTTTTTTGAAAAAAGGGCCAAATACCCTTTGCAAGATCGAAATGGCGCTATATAATTCGGCCCTGTCTGCGAAACACAGCATGACAGAAAGCGGTAAGCAAGACAGTGGTGGCTGTAGCTCAGTTGGTAGAGTCCAGGATTGTGATTCCTGTTGTCGTGGGTTCGAGCCCCATCAGCCACCCCAAAGAATATGTGAAAAGCCCGGTCATCGACCGGGCTTTTTGCTTTTCCGCGCCGGTTTTATGGATGCGTCAGCTGGTACTGCCGGTAGTCCGGCGTGGTGAGGTATTCCGCCTGGGCTTGCCAGTAGCGCTCGGTGAAGCGGGGATAGAGGGCGTGGAACTGGCGCGAGACCATCAGGTACAGCGGCGTCTGCTCGAAGGGCTTGCCGGCGCGCTCGATCTTGCCGGCGTAGCGCGCGGCGACCAGCTTGTCCGCCTCGGCCTCCATGCCAATCACGCCATCGAGCCTGCCGTTGACCAGCTTGTCCAGGTTGAGTTCCAGCGTCTTGGCGCCGTCGTCGTAGCGCACGCCGGCCTGCCGCAGGCGCTCGATGATGAGCACGAAGCCGGATTCGACGCCCAGCCTGCCCTCGCCCAGCCGGGCGAAGCGCTGGCCGTCCCATTCGGCCACGCCGCCCTTGCGGCGGTACAGGAAGTAGCGCGGCGTGGCCAGCGCCTTGCGCTCGTCCACATCGCCTTCAACGCCGGGAAACACGCCGTATTCGGCGCGCTCGGCGGAATAGGCGCCCACCATGCCGTCCACCACGCCGGCGCGCAGCTCCTCAACGCAGCGGCGGCGCGGGGCGACGCGGCGCTCCACCTCCAGCCCCAGGTTGCGCGCGGCCTGCACCAGCAGGTATTGCAGATGGCCGGTGCCGTCGATCCGCGCGTACGGCGGGTAGTCCACGTCGATGGCGCACAGGCGGAAACGGGCCGGCTCGGCGCCGCTGCCCGCCGCCCGCGCCGCGCCGATCCCGGCGGACGCCACCGCAACCGCCACCGCCATCGTCGTCAACACCGCATACCGCCGGCCAGCCATGCATCGCTCCAGGGAATCACATCTGTGGGTAGCGTAACACGGTCACAGCAATGTTTGATGGAAACGATATGCGGCGTGGCTGAATTTGCCTACAATGGGGAATCATTGATTTAAGCCAAGTTGATGGGGCTGCTCGCTGCACCGGTTTATCGCCGATGCAGCGATTTTTTTTGCGCGCCTAGCCGCTGATGCGGGCGATCAGCGCGTACAGCCGCCCCATGTCGACCGGCTTGACGAAGTGATAATCGAAGCCGGCCGCGTAGGCCTCGTTGCGGTCGCGCTCCTGGCCGTAGCCGGTCACCGCCACCAGCACCGCGTGCCCGGTTTCCGGCTGGGCGCGCAGGCGCCGCGCCAGCTCGTTGCCGTCGATGTCGGGCAGGCCGATGTCGAGCAGGCAGATGTCCGGCTTGAGCTCGCGCGCCACGTCCAGCGCCACGCGCGAACTGTTTTCCACCCGCACCTGGTGGCCGGCGTCGGCCAGCAGCGTGCCCAGCGTGTCGGCGGCGTCCACGTTGTCGTCCACCACCAGCAGGCGCAGGCTGCGCACCGGCGCGGCGCTGGCGCCGCCCTCCGGCCCCTTGCCCTCGTCCCTGCGCGGATGCGTCATCGGCAGGCGCAGGATGAAGGTGCTGCCCTTGCCGATGCCGTCGCTGTGCGCGGCCACGCTGCCCTGGTGCGCCTCGGCCAGGCGTTGCACCAGCGCCAGGCCCAGCCCCATGCCGCCCTGCGAGCGGTCCAGCGTGCGCTCGTCCTGCGCGAACAGTTCGAAGGCGCGCGCCAGCAGTTCGGGACGCATGCCGACGCCGTTGTCGCGCACGGTCACGGTCACGTTCTCGCCGCGCACGCCCACCGAGAGTTCGACGAAGCCGTCCTCCGGCGTGTACTTGGCGGCGTTGTTGAGCAGATTGGCCAGCACCTGCACCAGGCGCTTGTTGTCGCCGTGGACGAACACCGGCTCCTCCGGCAGCCGCACCACGAAGCGGTGGCGGCGCGCCTCCATCAGCGGCCGCACCTGCTCCACCGCGTGCGAGGCCACGGTGCGCAGGTCCAGCGTCTCCTTCTTCAGCGGAACCATGCCGCGCGTGACGCGCGAGACGTCCAGCAGGTCGTCGATCAGCCCCGTCATGTGCTTGACCTGGCGCGAGATCACCTCGCTGGTGCGCTTGACGGTGGCCTCGTCGAACTGGAAGTGGCGCAGCAGCTCGGCCGCCGTGCCGATCGGCGCCAGCGGATTGCGCAGCTCGTGCGCCAGCATGGCCAGGAATTCGTCCTTGCGGCTGTCGGCGTCGCGCAGCGCGGCCTGGGCGCGCTGGCTGTGCTCGTGCTCCGAACGCAGCGCGGCCACGGCGCGCGCCCGCTCGGCCGCCTCCCAGGTGCGCTGCACCACGTCCTGCGCGATGGCGATGTCGTCGCGCGTCCAGCCGCGCGGCGCCGGCATGGTCAGGTTCAGCGCGCACGTCACGCGGCCGGCCTGCAACAGCGGCACCACCACGATGGCGGCGATGCCCAGCGCCTGGTAGGCCCTGGCGTAGGCGGCCGTGCGGCGGTCGGCGCCGACGTCGTCCACCACGAACGGCCTGCCGGCGGCCAGCGCGCCCATGATCTCGGGGCTGAGCTCGTCCAGCGTGCCGCTGACGGGCAGCGCGGGCAGCTCGCCCTGGTCGGGCGAGGTCCACAGTCCCTGCAGGTAGGCGGTGCGCGTGGCGGCGTGGATCTCGGTGAAATACACGCGCGCCACGCGCAGGTATTTGCCCAGCAGCTCGGTGGCGGTGGTCTTGATCTCGGCCGGCGAGGCCATGCCGCGCATGCGGTCGGCCATGTCCAGCTGGAAGGCCTGGCGCCGGTTCAGCGCCACGAAGGCGCGCTCGGCCAGCACTTCGCGGGTGGACTCGGTCAGCACCAGCAGCACGCCCTCGACCTGCCCGCTGTCGCCCCAGATCGGGCTGTGGCAGTGGGTGAAATAGGTCTCGCGCTGCGTGTGGCCGCGCTCCGGCGCGTAGCTGGCGTTTTCCACGTAATAGGTCTCGCCGGTGAACACGTGCTCGAAGATGGGGCCGATCTGGTCCCACATCTCGCGCCACAGTTCATGCACCGGGCGGCCCAGGTGGCCGGGGTGCTTGCTGCCCAGCACATGGGCGAAGGCGTCATTGTAAAAGGTGAGCAGATCCCGCCCCCAATGGATGGCCATGGGGAACTTCGAGGCGAGGATGGTGCGCAGCGAGACCTGCAGGCTCAGCGGCCAATGCTCCGGCGCTCCCATGCGCGAGGAGCCCCAGTCGTAACCGCGCAAGCGTTCGCCGCACTCGCCGCCGCCGTCCAGAAAGGCCAGGCGCCGCACTGCCATCGGTGGGGTGGAATCATTCGTCATAGTGTTGCAATAAAAACATTCAGTGGAATGATACACCCAGTTAACGTTTCCCATGCAAAAATATTGCGATTGCACAATGCAAGCCGGAAATACGCGGCGCGGCGGAAATACAACGCAAAGCAAGAAAACAAGCGGCTCGCGCGGGTATTTCTCTGTCATTCCTTGCGCTCAAATGGTATGATTTTTACATACCAATAAGTAATTTCTGTTACTTATTAATAATAACCACGTACCGAATAACGCTCCCAGCAGGGAGCCCCGCCGCATGCCCAGCAGGGTCATGCCGGCTTTGCCGGGCAGCGTCAACAACAACAGCCGCGCCTGAACAATCTCGTTGTCCGGAATGTCGCCCTCCGCAAGGTTGGCGGCATTTTTTTTTCGCCGATTTTTATCCGAATCCGCGTGTGTGAGTTTCCATAAGGCATTGATTTAACGCTACAATGGATGCATCCCCATGCAACACTTACCGAGCCGATCATGTCCGAAGAAAAAACGCTGTCCTCCATGTCCACCTACAGCAAGGACACCCCCGTGGGCCATCCCGATATCGATGGCCGCGCGGGCGTTTTCGTGCCCACCGAGCAGTTCGACCTGGCCAACACCACCACCATCCGCAAGGGCGCCGGCATTGTCGGCTTCGGCAATCCGGACGGGTCGCTGACGGTGTACTTCGAAGCCAACCGCTTCGACGAGTCCAGCCTGCACAAATGGGAAAACAAGACGCGCAAGGCCTACGACCGCATGGTGATGCGTGCGCCGACCGTGTCCAAGGCGAAGATCGACGCGCGCATGCTGGAGTACATCGGCTTCATCGACGGCATGGGGATCAGCATCAAGCAGCCGGAACTGCTGCACCACTGGCTGCAAATCTCCAACGCGCTGGACACCGCACCGGAAAACAACGTTGTGCAGTGGAAAAAGTAAGCTGGAAAAGACGCGCCGCCCGGGCTGGCGGCGCGACGGCGTGTCGTCCTACAAAGGCAAGGACTTTCCGCTGATGCCGAAAAGCACCACGGACACCTAAGATCAAGTCATACCGATTTGATAAGCCAGGAGTCCGCCATGTCCAGAATATGCCCCATTACCGTAGGCTCCCTGCTGGTCGGATTGGCGGGCCTGTCCACCTGGCTGCTGTGCTCGGCCGACGTGCTGCACCAGGCGTCCTTCTTCTTCGTGCACTAGGCTGTCGCTCGCCGGGCCGGCGTCCCGCTTTTCAATGGCGGCGGCCGCGGTGCCTGAAGTTGCCAAACACAAAATCCAATCCTATCGTCACCGGCGGATAGTAATAGGCCGGCGGCGCCGTATACACGGGTCCATACACCGGCGAGGCCGGATAGAGCGGCTCGGTGGTGTACACCACGCGCGGCTGCGCGGGCACGGGCTCGGTGCTGTATTCCACGCGCGGCTCGGCGCCGGCCACCACGCGGCTGCCGGGCGCCACCGGCGTCACCGACACGGTGTGCCATTCATAGGGATTCTGGTTCGGATGCACGGGCACGGCGCGCGCATAGCCGGGTCCGGCGGGAACGGCGCAGCCGCTCAACAGCGCGACGGCGGCCAGCGGAATCAAGGCGTAAAGGGTTTTCATTTGGGAACTCCAGGGTGACGACTCACAGCCTATCACTATAAGAAATTCCGGCGCGTTCCGCCGCACTTTTACAGCCTGTTACAGCGCGACACACGGGCGAAAAAAAACCGGCCGCGGGGACCGGTTCAAGTGCAACGGCCGCCCGCGGGGGCGGCCTCGTTATGCTTAGTCCAGCTTCCAGGCGTAGTCGACCTTGGTCCAGGTGGTGTCCGGCTTGCCGTCCTTGCTGCCCGGCTTGAACTTGCACGCGCTGATGGCCTTGATGGCGGCCTTGTCCAGGTTCTTGAAGCCGCTCGACTTCTCGACCTTGGATTCCAGCACGTCGCCCGAGGCGGAAACCTGGAACGACATCGATACGGTGCCCTGCTCTTCGTTCATCAACGACGCCTTGGGGTACTCGGCCTTGCAATTCTTGCTGTCGAAACTAGCTGGCACTTCAGCCGCGTATGCGGATGCGCTCGATGCGAGCACTGCTGCGATAACACTCAACCAACGCTTGTACATGGACATCATTTTCCCCAGGTTTTTTCTAGCCGGACTGCGATTCATTGTAGTGCGGCTGGACTAGAGTTGCCACACGTAATCAACTTTCGTCCACGTTTGCGCCACAGCACCGTCCTTGGTGCCCGGCTTGAATTTGCACGCGCTGATCGCTTTGACGGCGGCCTTGTCCAGGTTCTTGAAACCGCTGGACTTCTCGACCTTGGATTCCACCACCTCGCCGCCTGCCGACACCAGGAAGGCCATCGAGACGGCGCCTTGCTCTTCGTTCATCAGGGAGGCTTTCGGATATTCTGCCTTGCAGTTCTTGGCGTCGAACACCGCGGGGACTTCGGCGGCGAAGCCGGTGGCGCTCAGGAAGGCTGCTGCGATAAAACTGATCGAATGCTTGGTCATTTACCTATACTCACTAGTTTCTCAAACCTTGTTAGACGGCCGCACCTGTCGCGGCCATCGCCAGCGCGCCGGAGGCGGGCTTAGAATTCTTCCCACTCGTCGCTGGAGGTCGCGGCGGCGGCGATCTTCTTCGGCTTGGCGGCGGGCGCCGCGACCTTGGCGACGACGGCCTTGCGGGCCGGCGCGCGCACCACCGACGCCTTGGCCGCTGGCTTGACCGCCTGGGCCACCGGCGCGGGCTTGCGCTCCTCGCCCTCGGTGAGTTTGAAGATGCTGACCACGCGCGCCAGTTCGGCGGCCTGGTCCTGCAGGCTTTGCGCGGCGGCGGCGGCCTCTTCCACCAGGGCGGCGTTCTGCTGGGTCATGCTGTCCATCTCGATGATGGACTGGTTGACCTGCTCGATGCCGGCGCTCTGCTCCTGGCTGGCGCTGGCGATCTCGCCCATGATGTCGGTCACGCGGCGCACCGAGTCCACCACTTCCTCCATCGTCACGCCGGCCTGGCCGACCAGTTTCGAACCGCGCTCGACCTTCTCCACGGAGTCGCCGATCAGGGTCTTGATTTCCTTCGCGGCGCCGGCGGAACGCTGGGCCAGGCTGCGCACCTCGGAGGCGACCACGGCGAAGCCGCGGCCCTGCTCGCCGGCGCGGGCGGCCTCGACCGCCGCGTTCAGCGCCAGGATGTTGGTCTGGAAGGCGATGCCGTCGATGACGCCGATGATGTCGACGATCTTGTTGGCCGATTCGTTGATCGAGCTCATCGTGTCGACCACCTGCGACACCACTTCGCCGCCCTTGCGCGCCACGTCCGACGCGTTCGCGGCCAGCTGGTTGGCCTGGCGGGCGTTGTCGGCGTTCTGCTTCACGGTCGAGGTCAATTCCTCCATGGCGGAGGCGGTCTTCTCCAGCGACGAGGCTTGCATTTCGGTGCGCGAGGACAGGTCCACATTGCCGGCGGCGATTTCACGCGAGGCGGTGCCGATGGTCTCGGTGCCGGTGCGCACCTGGCCGACGATGCCCACCAGGCTGTTGCGCATTTCCTTCATTTCCACCAGCAGGCTGCCCTGGTCGGTGCTGCTGGTGTTGATGGCCACGGACAGGTCGCCGTTGGCGATGCTGCCGGCGATGGAGGCGGTGTAGTCCGGCTCGCCGCCCAGCTGCTTCAGCAGGCCGCGGGTGATGATGACGGCGGCCCCCACGCTCAGCAACACGGCCAGCGCGCCCATGCCGATCATGAAGGTGCGGGCGCTGTTGAAACCGGCCGCCGCGTCTTCCTGCACTTGGGTGTTGAGCTTGTCTTCCAGCGCCGCCATCTGGTCCAGCGCCTCGATCCACTTCTTCTGGACCGGCTTGATTTCCTTGATATACACCTTGGTGGCCGCCTCGGCCTGGTCGGACATCCACAGCTGCGAAGCCTTGGCGATGGCAGGCATGGCCGCCGCCTCGTGCTCGACGATCTGGGCGATCAGCGCCTTCTCCTCCGCCGTGCCCTCGGCCGCCAGCAAGCCCTGCAGCTTCTTCTGCGCGGCGCTGTACTTGTCGGCCTGATCCTTGATGCGCTTCATGTCCTGTTCCATGTCGCCCGAATCGGTCAGCAGGGTCAACACGCGCAGCGAGGTGATGCGGTCGCTGACGTTGTTGCGCATGTCGATCACCAGGCGTGTCACCACATTGTTGAAGCTTACGACGTGGTCCAGGCGGTCCTGGATCTGAGCCATGCGGAAAATGCCCACCACGGTGATGGCGACCAGGAAGGCCAGCACCAGCGTGAACCCGAGGCCCAGGCGCGTCCCCACTTTCATTTTTGCTAAATTCATTTCGGCTTCTTCGTAAGTGACACTATTGATAAGAATTACCCAGGAACGCATCCGCGGAGCAGGTATGCCATCCACCAAGTCGAATTGCTATCGCGCAAGTAATGACAGTAGCAAACAATGACTGCGAATGCAAAAATTGCTCTTGGGATTGTGACAATGTGTGGTTTTTCAGTGCACGCAAATACACGGAAGATTGTTCTGTTTATGTATATATCGGAGCGAATTATAGATGTGGATTTTGCCCCGAAGCAAGCAAAAACTGCCTCAATTTTACGCAACCAAACTTTCTGCGGGGAAAGCCAGTTAGCGCGCACATTGCTTCGGAAAACGGCGCGAAATCAGCACAAACGGGAGGTGAACGATCAGTCTTTTTCGCGCAGGCGCGCGGCCGCTTCCAGCAGCAGATTGGCGTCGCCGGCGGCGAGCTTTTTCGAGTCCGACAAGGTCTGGCGGAACCGGCGCGCGCCGGGCAAGCCTTGCATCAAGCCCAGCATGTGGCGGGTGATGCTGTTCAGCTTCAGGCCGCGGCCGCCCTCCTTCGCCAGTTGCGCCTGGATATAGGGCACCATGGCGGCCAGCACCTCGTCGCGCGTCTTCACCGGCGCGTCCGAACCGTAGTAACGCTGGTCGAAGCGCGCCATCAGGTAGGGGTTGTGGTAGGCCTCGCGGCCCAGCATCACGCCGTCCACGTGCAGCAGGTGTTCGTCGATCTCGGCCTCGGTTTTCACGCCGCCGTTGATGAGGATTTCGAAGTCGGGGAATTCGCGCTTGAGGCGGTAGGCGTATTCGTACTTCAGCGGCGGGATCTCGCGGTTTTCCTTGGGCGACAAGCCCTTCAGGACGGCGTTGCGGGCGTGGACGATGAAGGTGGCGCAGCCTGCGTCGGCGACGGTGCCGACGAAGTCGCGCACGAAGTCGTAGCTTTCGCTGTCGTCGATGCCGATGCGGTGCTTGACGGTGACGTCGATGCTGACGGCGTCGCGCATGGCCTTCACGCAGTCGGCCACCAGTCGCGGCTCGGCCATCAGGCAGGCGCCGAAGGCGCCCTTCTGCACGCGCTCGGACGGGCAGCCGCAGTTCAGGTTGATCTCGTCGTAGCCCCATTTCTCGCCCAGCCTGGCGCTGACGGCCAGGTCGGCGGGGTCGCTGCCGCCCAGTTGCAGGGCGACCGGATGCTCTTCCTCGTTGAAGCGCAGGTGGCGCTCCACGTCGCCATAGACCAGGGCGCCGGTGGTCACCATTTCCGTGTACAGCCAGGTGTGCTTGGTGATCTCGCGGTGGAACACGCGGCAGTGGCGGTCGGTCCAGTCCATCATCGGCGCGACGGACAGGCGGCGGCCGGATCGGATGCCGGCGGTGGTCTCGGAGGTCGGTGCGGGGATGGTGGTCATGGCGGCGCGGCGGGGCGGGAATTCGGGCCGCACATTATACAGGCAATCGGGGCGGCGCCAACGCGCCGGGGACAGACCCGCGGTCCGCGCCGCATGCCATGGTGGAGGCGCATGGCGCGATGGGTCTGTCCCCGGTTTTGGGCCGCCGGGTCAGCGCTGCTTGGCGCGCGCCTTGCCCGGCAGCTTGGTTGCGGACTTGGGCGCGCCCTTGGGGGCGGGGGCGCCGCTCTTCGCGGCGGCCGGCCGGGTCGTCTTGCGCTGCGCCGGCTTGGCGGGCGCCGGTGTGGCGACCACGGGGGCGGACACCGCGACGGCGGGCGCTCGAACGGCCTCGGGGGGCGATATAGGCGCGGAGGCGGCCAGCGGCACGGCGCCGTTGACCGGCGCCGCCGTCGGAATCGTCCCCAAGGGCTCGGGCGCGGGAGGCCGCGACCGCGCCGCCGGCTCGGCGGCGATGGCCGTCTCCAGCGCCACCGGCTTCTCATGCGCCGCCGGTTTCTCCCGCGCGACGGGCTTTTCCTGCACCACCGGCGGCGGCGACGCCTGCAGCTGCGCCGCCTGCTGCGGCACCGGCGTGCGCAGCAGCTCCTCCACCCGCGCCAGGCGGCGCGCCGCCTCGCCCTGCAACGCGCCGGCCGCGTTCAGGATGGAGCGCAGGCTGTTGCCGATGCGGATCCGGTCCGCCTCGTCCGGCGGCAGCAGGTGCGGCATTTCCGCCATCGCCCGTTCCTCGTCCAGCTGCAGGATCATGTTCTGCTCGTGCACGATCTCCTTGAAGCGCGTCATGGTAGCGCGCCGGTTCGCGGGGATGTGCCTGCGCACCTCGCGCAACGCGGCGAAGGCGCGCTCGTCGGCCACCCGCATCTCGGGGCTGCGCGCCACGTACAGCAGCGAGCGGATCACCGCCTCGCGCTCGCCGCCCACGGCGATCTGCTTGGCCAACTCGGTGCGCCGCGCCGCCAGCACCGACTCGCGCGCGATGTCGCGGCCGATGCGGCGCCGCACGCTGCCCGAGTCCGAGCGCAAGCCCACCAGCGTCTGCAGCAGCGGCTGCCCGTACACGCCGAGGAAGAAGCTCTCCACCGCCTTGTCGCGCGCCTCGCGGTACTGGTCCAGCGCCGCGACGATCTGGTTCGACATCATCTCCTGCGCCTGGATGAACACGTTGTCCGGCGAGGCGGGCTTGCGCTCCTCCCTCACCTTTTTCGCCAGCGCGCCTATGCCGTGCAGGAAGGGGTTCTGCGCCGAGAAGGTCTCGTAGCGCAGCCGGTAGGGATGCATGAAGCGCATCCATTCGGCCACCGGTTCGCTGGCCATCGCCTTCACGACCGGGCTGGCGTAGGTGCGGTACAGGCCCTGCGTGACCTCGGACAGCCGCGCCACGGTGGCGAAGCGGCGCTCATCCTCCTCGTCGTTGCCGCCCAGCTGGTGCAGGGTTTTCAGGTCGCGCCGCTCGAAGCGCATCACGTAGCGGCCGTCGGCCAGCTCGGGGTTGACCAGGTCCTCGTCCTTCTCGATGAACACCGCCTCGTACAGGCCGGGCGGCAGTATGTCGATCAGGTCCATCGAGCGGGTGAACTCCTCGTGCTCCTTGTTGGCCACCGAGGCCGAGACGAAGATGCCGAGGTGGCCGATCGACTGGTGCGTGGAGTAGATGACGGTCTGCCCCGCCGCCACCAGGTCGGCGTCGGTCTCGTACAGGTCCAGCAGCCAGCCCAGCGCCTGCTGCGGCGGCGTGATGTCGTCGCCCCAGGAGCAGAACACGATGATGGGCGCGCTGATGTTGCGCAGGTCGATGCGGCGGCCGTCGCTGTCGTGGATGGTGCCGTTGGACAGGCGGTTGCCGACGAACAGGTTGTCGGCGATGAACTGCATCTCCTCCGCGTTCAGCAGCACCGGATTGCCCCACCACCGCTCGAACTCGAGGAAACGCTCGGCCTCCGTGTCCACCTTGGAGTAGACGTTGTAGGCCTTGCTCCACAGCGTGTTGGACGGGTTCATCTGCTCGAAGTTGCTGACCAGGTGGGCGCCGTCGAAGTGGCCGTTGCCCAGGTCGCCCGCGAGGGAGGTCAGCCAGGTGCCGCCGTACAGGCCGCCCAGGTAGCGCAGCGGATTCTTGCCGCGCACGCCGGCCCAGTACGACAGCGGCGCGCCGGCCAGCACGATGGGGCCGGTGATGCCGGGACGCAGCGCGGCCGTCATCATGATCTGCCAGCCCGCCTGGCAATTGCCGATCAGCGCAGGCTTGCCCTCCGCATCCGGATGCAAGGAGCCGACGTGCTCGATGAACTGGGCCTCGGCGCGGCACACGTCCTCGATGGTCTGGCCGGGCACAGGGTCGGGCAGGAAGCCGACGAAGTAGCAGGGATTGCCGGCCTTGAGCACCACGCCGATCTCGCTGTCCTGCTTCATGCCGCCGATGCCGGGGCCGTGGCCGGCGCGCGGGTCGAACACGATGAAGGGGCGCTTGCCCTCGTCCACCTGGACGCCGGCGGGCGGGACGATGCGCATCAGGCTGTAGTTGCAGGGCCGCCGCAGGGTGCGGCCGTCGATCAGGGTGTCGAATTCGAAGGTGAGGACGTGCGGGGCGGTCTCGTGTTCGCGCGCTTCGCGCTCGTTGCCGCGCTGGTACAGCACGTCCATGAAGAGAATGGACCGCTGCCAGGCGTCGATCCAGTATTCGGTGGCTTGTCCCAACAAGCCGAATGCAGCATTACTCATCGCGTGGTCTCCGAAGTGAATGTGCTTCGAGAAGTAATACCATATTTAGATTCGCGCGGGCGAAAAAAAACCCGCCGGCTCTGTCGAGGGGCGGGCTTTTTCGCGACAGCGGGGATTACGCTTCGCGCGAGGCCTTCTTGCGCTCGTGTTCCTTCAGGAAGCGCTTGCGCAGACGGATCGATTTCGGGGTGATTTCCACCAGTTCGTCGTCGTCGATGAATTCAACGGCGTATTCCAGCGACATCTGGATAGGCGGCACCAGGCGCACGGCCTCGTCGGTGCCCGACGAGCGCACGTTGGTCAGCTGCTTGCCCTTGATCGGGTTCACGACCAGGTCGTTGTCGCGCGAGTGGATGCCGATGATCATGCCTTCATACACGGGGTCGTTGTGGACCACGAACATGCGGCCGCGATCCTGCAGCTTCCAGATCGCGTAGGCCACGGCGGCGCCGTCGTCCTGCGAGATCAGCACGCCGTTGCGGCGGCCGCCCAGTTCGCCCTTGGTGTTGTCGACCGGAGCGTAGGCGTCGAACACGTGGCTCATCAGGCCGGTGCCGCGGGTCAGGGTCATGAACTCGCCCTGGAAGCCGATCAGGCCGCGGGCTGGAATGCGGTACTCGAGGCGCACGCGGCCCTTGCCGTCCGATTCCATGTTCTGCAGGTCGCCGCGGCGGCGGCCCAATTCTTCCATCACGCCGCCCTGGTTGACCTCTTCCACGTCGACGCTCAGCTGCTCGTACGGCTCGTGGCGCACGCCGTCGACCATCTTGAACACCACGCGTGGACGGGACACGGCCAGCTCGAAACCTTCGCGGCGCATGTTTTCCAGCAGGATGGTCAGGTGCAGCTCGCCGCGGCCCGACACTTCGAACGTGGTGTCGTCGTCGGTCGGCGCGACGCGCAGCGCGACGTTGGCCTTCAGTTCCTTGTCCAGACGGTCGCGCAGCTGGCGCGAGGTCACGAACTTGCCTTCGCGGCCGGCCAGCGGCGAGTTGTTGACCATGAAGTTCATGGTCAGGGTCGGTTCGTCGACGGTCAGCATCGGCAGCGCGTCCGGGAAGTCCGGTGCGCAAACGGTCGAGCCGATGCCGATTTCGTCGATACCGTTGATCAGGATGATGTCGCCGGCGACGGCTTCGTCCACCAGCACGCGCTCCAGGCCCTTGAAGTTCAGCACCTGGTTGATGCGGCCTTTTTGCGGGGTCGAATCGGGACCGTTCAGGAACACCACGTCCTGGCCGGCCTTGACACGGCCGCGCGAAACGCGGCCGATGCCGATCTTGCCCACGTAGGACGAGTAGTCCAGCGAGGTGATTTGCATCTGCAGCGGACCGTCCGGATTGTCGTCGCGGACTGGAACGTGTTGCAGGATGGCGTCGAACAGTGGCTTCATGTCGCCGTCGCGCACTTCCTCGGTCAGGCCGGCGTAGCCGTTCAGGCCCGAGGCGTAGACGATGGGGAAGTCCAGCTGCTCGTCGGTGGCGCCCAGCTTGTCGAACAGTTCGAAGGTCTGGTTGATGGCCCAGTCGGCGCGCGCGCCCGGACGGTCGATCTTGTTGACGACGACGATGGGCTTCAGGCCCAGGGCCAGCGCCTTGCGGGTCACGAAACGGGTCTGGGGCATCGGGCCCTCTTGCGCGTCGATCAGCAGCAGCACCGAGTCCACCATCGACAGCACGCGCTCGACCTCGCCGCCGAAGTCGGCGTGGCCAGGGGTGTCGACGATGTTGATGTGGGTGCCTTCGTATTCGACGGCGCAGTTTTTCGACAGAATCGTAATGCCGCGCTCTTTCTCGAGGTCATTCGAGTCCATCACGCGGGTGTCGACCTGCTGGTTTTCACGGAAGGTGCCGGATTGGCGCAGCAGCTGGTCCACGAGGGTCGTCTTGCCGTGGTCAACGTGGGCGATGATGGCGATATTGCGAATTGCGCGTTTAGTATTAGACATAGTCGTTGTAATTACAGAAAAACTGCGGAGGCACTAGGATGTGCGAGACTGGAACCCACTAGTATAGCATGTTGCAGCGCAACCCCGAAAAAAAGCTGACAGGCGGGCTGAGCCCCATTTGGGGCCAGGCCCCAAATGGGGCTCAGCCCGCTTATTGCTGCGCGGCGGCGATCAGGCGTTCGGGGGCGAGGATGGCGTATTCGCCCAGCTGGCCGGTGCCGAGCAGCTTGGCGCCCAGGTAGACGCGCACGCGGCCCGGCAATTCCGCCAGGTCGGGCACGGCGACCGCCGGCTCCTTGCCCAGCGGCAGGCGCTGCCCCTGCAGGAAGCGCTTCGCCAACTCCTCGGTCAAGGCCACGGCGGGGAAGGACGACAACAAGGCGTCGACCGGGGCCAGCAGCTCCAGCGGCGCGGGATGCGCGGCCACCTGCTCCAGCGTGACCACGTCCGTCATCGCCAGGTCGCCGACCTGGATGCGGCGCAGCGCGTTCAGGTGCGCGCCGCAGCCCAGGGCCGCGCCGATGTCCTCGCCCAGCACGCGGATGTAGGTGCCCTTGCTGCACTTGACTTCCAGCTTCAGGAACGGCGCCTCGTAGTCGACGAATTCGAGCTTGTGGATGACGACGGGGCGCGCCTCGCGCTCCAGCGTCACGCCGGCGCGCGCGTATTCGTACAGCGGTTTGCCGTCGCGCTTGAGCGCGGAGTACATGGGCGGCACCTGGTCGATCGGGCCGCGGAAGCGTTCCAGCACGGCTTCGATCCGCTCGCGCGTCACGTCCACTTCGCGCGACTCGACGATCTCGCCCTCGGTGTCGCCGGTGTCGGTGCGCTGGCCCAGGTGCACGGTGGTCAGATAGGTCTTGTCGGCCTCCAGCAAGTCCTGCGAGAACTTGGTGGCCTCGCCGAAGCACAGCGGCAACAGGCCGGTGGCGAACGGGTCCAGCGTGCCGGTGTGGCCCGCCTTCTTCGCGTTCAGCATGCGCTTGGCCTTGATCAGCGCGTCGTTGCTGGACAGCCCGACCGGTTTGTCGAGCAGCAGCACGCCGTCCACGAGATCGCGGACGCGTTTCACTTTCGCTTGATTCATTCCGGCTTGTCCGCGCCTTCGCCGGCCGATGCCTCGTCGTCCAGCGCGCGGGTGGCGTTGGCCTGGTCGATCAGCGCCGACATCTGCATGCCGCGCGCGGCCGAGGTGTCGTGGATGAAGTGCAGCGCCGGCAGCGTGTGGATGTGCAGGCGCTTGCCCAGCATGTTGCGCAGGTAGCCGGCGGCGGCGTGCAGGCCGGCCAGCGTGTTCTTCACCGATTCCGCGTCGTCCTTCAGCATCGTGAAGTAGATCTTGGCGTGCGCGTAGTCCGGCGTCAGCTGGACCTCGGCCAGCGTGATCATGCCCACGCGCGGGTCTTTCAGTTCGAACGCGATCAGTTCGGACAGGTCTTTCTGGATCTGGTCCGCCACGCGCAGGCCGCGCGCGGGGATGGTTTTGCTATGTTTTGCCATGATGTCTTACCAATAAGATGTAAAACCGGGGTCAGACCACGATTCCTGGGCAATATTGCCTGGAAAACGTGGTCTGACCCCGGTTTTGGAGCCAGCGGCCGCGATTACAGCGTACGGGCGATTTCCTGCACTTCGAACACTTCCAGGGTGTCGCCAACCTGGATGTCGTTGTAGTTCTTCAGCGACAGACCGCATTCCAGACCGGCGCGCACTTCCTTCGCGTCGTCCTTGAAGCGCTTGAGCGAGTCGATCTCGCCGGTCCACACCACGATGTTGTTGCGCAGCAGGCGGACCGAGGAAACACGCTTGACCACACCGTCGGTGACCAGGCAGCCGGCGATCGCGCCGACCTTGGACACCAGGATGACCTGGCGCACTTCGACCTGGCCGGTGATCTGTTCGCGCTTCTCCGGTGCCAGCATGCCCGACAGCGCGGCCTTCACCTCTTCGATCGCGTCGTAGATGATGTTGTAGTAGCGGATGTCCACGCCGTTCGATTCGGCCAGCTTGCGCGCCTGCGCGTCGGCGCGGGCGTTGAAGCCGATGATGACCGCTTTCGAGGCCACCGCCAGGTTGACGTCCGACTCCGTGATGCCGCCCACCGCCGCGTGCACAACCTGCACCCGCACTTCGGAGGTCGACAGTTTCTGCAGCGACGACACCAGCGCCTCCTGCGAACCCTGCACGTCGGTCTTGACGATCAGCGGCAGGTTCTTCACCTCGCCCTCGGCCATCTGGTCGAACATGTTCTCCAGCTTGGCGGCCTGCTGCTTGGCCAGTTTCACGTCGCGGAACTTGCCTTGACGGAACAGACCGATTTCACGCGCCTTGCGCTCGTCGGCCATGACCATGACTTCCTCGCCGGCGGCCGGCACTTCGGTCAGGCCCTGGATTTCGACCGGGATCGACGGACCGGCTTCGGCCACCGATTTGCCGTTCTCGTCCAGCATGGCGCGCACGCGGCCATACGAGGAACCCGCCAGCACGACGTCGCCGCGCTTCAGGGTGCCCGATTGCACCAGGATCGTCGCGACCGGGCCGCGGCCCTTGTCCAGACGGGCCTCGACCACCAGGCCGCGCGCGGGCGCCTCGACCGGCGCTTTCAGTTCCAGCACCTCGGCCTGCAGCAGCACTTGCTCCAGCAGCTCGTCGATGCCCTGGCCGGTCTTGGCGGACACCGGCACGAACGGCGAATCGCCGCCGTATTCTTCCGGCACCACTTGTTCCGAGATCAGTTCCTGCGTCACGCGCTCCAGGTTGCCGCCCGGTTTGTCGATCTTGTTGATCGCCACCACCAGCGGCACGCCGGCCGCTTTCGCGTGGGCGATCGCTTCCTTCGTCTGCGGCATCACGCCGTCATCGGCCGCCACCACCAGGATCACGATGTCGGTCGCTTTCGCGCCGCGCGCACGCATTGCCGTGAACGCCTCGTGGCCCGGGGTATCCAGGAAGGTGATGATGCCGCGCGGCGTTTCGACGTGGTAGGCGCCGATGTGCTGCGTGATGCCGCCGGCTTCGCCCGACGCCACCTTGGCGCGGCGGATGTAATCCAGCAGCGAGGTCTTGCCGTGGTCGACGTGGCCCATGACGGTCACGACGGGCGCGCGCGGGGTGGCCTCGAAGTGGGCGTGTTCGCCCTGGTCGGCCAGCAGCGCCTCCGGATCGTCCTCGGCGGCGGGGTGGGCCTTGTGGCCCATCTCTTCCACCAGGATCATCGCGGTTTCCTGATCCAGCACCTGGTTGATGGTGCACATCTGGCCCAGCTTCATCAACTGCTTGATGACCTCGGACGCCTTGACGGACATCTTGTGCGCCAGTTCGGCCACGGTGATGGTCTCGGGAACGTGCACGTCCTTGACGATCGCCTCGGTCGGGGCCTGGAAATTCGTTTCGCGGTCGTCCGCGTGCGAATTGCCGCGGCGGCCGCCACGGCCACCGCTGCGCCAGCCGTCGCGGCCCGCGCTGGCGCCGCCGGAGTTGCCGCGGCCCTTGGTCGCGCCGCCCGGGGCGCCGCGCTTCTTGGCGTCGTCCTGCCAGGTCGACGACACATTGGCCGACTTGATCGATTTCTTGTCGCCGGCGGCGGGCTTCTTGTCGCCCGGCTTGTCGGTGGCGGGCTTCTTGTCGGCCGGCTTGTGCAGCGTGCCTTCCGGAGCCTTGGCCTTGACGGCCACCGGCGCGGGGGTCGGCTCGGGAGCCTTCACCACGCGGCGCGGCGCGTTCATCATGGCCTTGATCTGGGCCACTTCGTCGGCCACGGCCTGGCGCGCGCGCTCGGTGGCGGCGGCGCGTTCGGCGGTTTCCTTGGCGGCCTGCTCGGCCGCCTTCTTGGCTTCCTCGGCGGCGGCGGCCTTCTTGGCCTCGGCGGCGGCGTCGACCACCGGCGCGGGGGCGCTGGAGGCCGGCTTGTCGGCGGCCTTCTTCGCCTCGGCGATCCTCTTGGCCTCGGCGTCGGCGGCCTTCCTGGCTTCAGCCTCGGCGGCTTTCTTCGCCTCGGCGTCGGCGGCGGCCTTCTCGGCGTCCAGCTTGGCCAGGCGCTCCTGCTTCTCTTTCAGCTCGGCCTCCTGGCGCGCGATCAGCTCGGCCTGGCGGCGTTGCTCTTCCTCGCGGCGCGCGTTCTCGGCGGCGTCCACCACGGGGGCGGCCGGCGCGGCGGGCGCTGCCACCGGTTCGTCGCGCTGGACGAAGGTACGCACCTTCTTCACGGCCACCTGGATGGTGCGCGATTTGCCGGTCGAATCGGCCTGCTTGATCTCGGTGGTTTCCTTGCGGGTCAGCGTGATCTTCTTCTTTTCCGTGTCCGCAGCCGCGCCGTGGGTGCGACGCAGATGTTCCAGCAACTTGTCCTTATCATCTTTCGACAATGGATCTGACGTCGAACTCTTTTCGACGCCAGCAGAACGCAGCTGCGTCAGCAGCAAATCTGCAGGCATCTTCAGTTCGGTGGCAAATTGGGCTACGTTGTTACTCGCCATTCAGTCCTCTTTTCTATGTGTCGCGGAGATGATAAAGATACTCAAATTATGCCTTTGCGGATTCGGCCGTCGACCATGCTTTGGCCTGCAGGCCTTTGGCGCGGTCGTCGTACTTCGAGTCAACCAACTTCATCTCATCGTCGGTCACATCTTCAAATTCACTTGCAATCAGTGCACGGGCGCGGTCGGCGGACAGCGCCAGGATGGCGCCGAATTCGTCGTAGGCCAGTGCGGCAAAAGCTTCCACGGTCTTGATACCAGCCAGACCCAGCTTGCCGGCGGTGATGCGGTCCATGCCTTCCAGACCAACCAGCGCCTCGTCCATGCCTTCCAGACCTTCTTCCGAAGCGATCGCCTCGGTCACCAGCGCATCGCGTGCGCGGGTCCGCAATTCATTGACGGTATCCTCGTCGAACGCGTCGATCTCCAGCATCTCGGAGATCGGCACGTAGGCGATTTCTTCCAGGCTGGCAAAGCCCTCTTCCACCAGGATGTCGGCCACTTCCTGGTCGACGTCCAGTTTTTCCATGAACAGCGCGCGGATCGCGGCCGTTTCCTGGGCTGCCTTGTCGGCCGATTCCTCGGCCGTCATGATGTTGATCTTCCAGCCGGTCAGATCGGCGGCCAGGCGCACGTTCTGGCCCGAGCGGCCGATGGCGATCGCGAGGTTTTCCTCGTCCACCACCACGTCCATCGCGTGCTTTTCCTCGTCGACCATGATCGACGAGACGTTGGCCGGGGCCAGCGCGCCGATCACGAACTGGGCCGGATCCTCCGACCACAGCACGATGTCCACGCGCTCGCCGCCCAGCTCGCCGGTCACGGCCTGCACGCGCGAACCGCGCATGCCGACGCAGGTGCCGATCGGGTCGATGCGCTTGTCGGCCGTGTAGACGGCGATCTTGGCGCGCACGCCGGCGTCGCGGGCGGCGGATTTAATCTCCAGCATGCCCTGCTCGATTTCCGGCACTTCCAGCTCGAACAGCTTCATGATGAACTCGGGCGCGGTGCGCGACAGGATCACCTGCGGGCCGCGCATATTGCGGTCCACGCGCAGGATGAAGGCGCGCACGCGGTCGCCGATGCGCAGGTTCTCTTTCGGGATCATCTGGTCGCGCGGCAGGCGCGCCTCGATCTTGCCCGATTCGACGATCGCGTCGCCGCGTTCCATGCGCTTGATGGTGCCGGTCACCAGCGCGTCGCCGCGCTCCAGGAAATCGGCCAGGATCTGTTCGCGCTCGGCGTCGCGCACGCGCTGCAGGACCACCTGTTTGGTGTCCTGGGCGAAGCGGCGGCCGAATTCAACGGACTCGATCGGCTCCTCGATGTATTCGTCGACCTCGATGTCGGGAATCTGTTCCTTGGCTTCGAACAGCAGCACTTCCTGGTCGGGCAGCTGCAGGCCGGCCTCGTCGGGCACCACGTGCCAGCGGCGGAAGGATTCGAACTCGCCGGAATCGCGGTCGATCGAGACGCGGATATCGACCTCGCCTTCGTAGCGCTTCTTCGTGGCTTGCGCCAGCGCGAATTCGAGCGCTCCAAAGACCACGTCCTTGTCGACGTTTTTTTCACGCGCCAGCGCGTCCACCAATAACAAAACTTCGCGACTCATGCTTTGCGTCCCTTAAAATCCACCTGCGGCACCAAACGTGCCTTATCCATATCGGCGAGCGTAAACTCCAACAGCGCCGGACCATCTTTACCTTCAAATTCCAGCGCCAGCATGTCGCCCTGCGGTTCGTGCAGGATGCCCTGATAGGTACGGCGGTTGGCCGTATCGGGCAAGGCGACTTTCAGCTTGACGATGGCTTCGCTACCGGCGAAGCGAACGAAATCGGCCATCTTGTTGAGCGGCCTGTCCAGGCCGGGCGACGAGATTTCCAGACGTTCGTAGTTGACGTTCTCGACCGTCAGCACATGGCTCAGCTGATGGCTGACCGTGGCGCAGTCTTCTACCGTGATCGGACCTTTTTCGGCCGCGTCTTCCGCCGAGAAATCGATATACACGCGCAACAGTCCGCGCTCGGCCCGTTCAACCTCAACCAGCTCATAGCCCAGACCGGAGACGGTCTTTTCAATTAGTTCCGGCAGTTGCAAGAAATTCTCCAGATCAAAACCCGACTTCGCGGGCCACTAAAAACGGTTCACCAAAAAAAAAATGGGCATTTGCCCATCTTCTTGTACTTCCAACCAGATGAAAGCAGTCTCAGCATCAATCACTGCGATAACTTTTCCTTTGGTTTGCCATTATAACTGCAACTTGATTTCGCTGCAATGCCACATACCATATCGGACGGGCTTACAACAGTTCAATTGCGGCTATTTTCGCGAAATACCCAACCTAAAACCGGGGACAGACCCGCGATCCGCGTCCTCTGCCCCTGGTCGCAGCGTGGCGCGGAGGGTCTGTCCCCTCGGCCCGCGGCGGTGGCGAATCAACCCTTGCGGCGGCGCGGCATGCCGTGGTCGGTCGCGCCGCCACGCGGCTGGCCGCCGCGGCGCGGGGCGCCGGCGTTGGCGAAGCCGAACGTGGTTTGCAGCGGGTCCGGCTGGCGCGGACCGCGCGGGCCCTTGCCCGGGCCGCCCTGTCCCTGTCCACCCTGACCGCCGCCTTGGCCGCGTCCCGGTCCACCGGCGCCGCCGGCGGCCTGGCCGCCCGGACGGCCGGAACCCGGACGTCCCGAACCGCCACCCGGACGGCCGAAGCCGCCGCCTTGGCCGGCGCCGAAGTACGAGCCCTGGCCCTGGCCACGCGGACCGCGCGGCTGCTGCGGGAACGGATCGGCGTTCTTGTTGCTGACGTCCATGCGGTTGCCGTTCGGCTCGTTGTCCTCGCGTTCGCGCTTGAACTTCTGGTTGCCGCGCTGGCCCTGGCCGCCCTGCGCCGGAGCGCCCTGGACCGGACGGCCCTGCGGACCGCCCTGCTGGCCTTGCGGACGCTTCTGGCCGCCGCCCTGCTGCTCGCCGGGTTGCTTCTTCTCGACGCCGTAGGCGGCCAGCAGGTCGCGCACGGTATTCTCTTCCATCTCTTCCCAGCGGCCGCGTTTCAGGTCGCTCGGCAGGGTCATCGCGCCGTAACGGGTGCGGATCAGGCGCGACACGGTCAGGCCGACGGCCTCGAACATGCGGCGCACCTCGCGGTTGCGGCCCTCGCCGATCACCACGCGGTACCACTTGTTGATGCCCTCGCCTCCACCGTCGGCGATCTTGGAGAACTGCGCCACGCCGTCTTCCAGCTCGACGCCGGCCAGCAGCTTCTGGCGCATGCCCTCTTCCAGCGTGCCCAGCGTGCGCACCGCGTACTCGCGGTCGATGTTGTAACGCGGGTGCATCAGGCGGTTGGCCAGGTCGCCGGAGGTGGTGAACAGCAGCAGGCCCTCGGTGTTGAAGTCCAGGCGGCCGATGGCCAGCCATTTGCCGGCCTTCATGGTCGGCAGGCGGTCGAACACGGATGGACGGCCGTCCGGATCGTCGTGGCTGACGATCTCGCCGGCCGGCTTGTGGTAGACCAGCACGCGCGGCGGCTTCTTGCTCACCTTGCGCTGGATCAGCTTGCCATTGATGCGCACGGCGTCGGCCGGCAGGATGCGCTGGCCGATGTGGGCCGGCTCGCCATTGACCGACACGCGGCCGGCGATGATCAGGTCTTCCATGTCGCGGCGCGAGCCAAGGCCGGCCTCGGCCAGCACCTTGTGCAGTTTCGGCGCGTCGTCGTCGGAGGTCAGGTCGCGGCGCACGGCCTTGGCCGGCTGGCGGCCCTTCGACGGCTCGTCGCTGTCGAAGGCGTCCGAGGTCACGTAGGAGAAGGCGGCGTCGGCATCGTTGAGCGGCTGCTTGCCCTTGTTGCCGAAGGCGCCAGGCACGCGCGGCTGCTGCGGTTTTTTCTTCTTGTTCTTGCCGCGGCCCTGCTCCTGGCGCGCGCCTTGCGCGTCGCCCTCGGCGGCGGCGCCGGCTTCGGCGGCCGGCGCGGCGTCGACCGGCGCGGCGACCGGACGGGGCGGCTGCATCGCCTCGCGCACGGCGCGCTGCTCACGCATCTGGCGCGGACCGCGCGGACGGCGGCCGTCGGCGCGCTCGGCCTGGTCGCCGGCCGCCGGGGCGGCTTCGCCGATCACGGTGGCGGCGGGTTGGACGGCTGGCGCGTCGCCGGCCGGGGTTGCGTCGGCGGACTTGGCTTTCTTGGCGCGGGGCGCCTTGGCTGGGGAGTCGGCGGCGTCGGCTGGCTTGGCGGCGCGCGGCCCGGGGGCTTGACCCTCGGCACCAACGTCGGCGGCCTTGGCGACCGCGTCGGCGGGCTTGGCGGCGCGTGGCGCGGCGGTTTGGCCTTCAGCGGCGGCCACGGAGACCGGCGCCTCCGGCTTGGCGGCGGGGGCGGCTGCAACCGGCGCCGCGGCTGGCGTGGCGTCCGCGGCTGGCGCGGCGGCTTTGCGGGTCGCGGCTGCCGGGGACTTGCGCGCGACGGTCTTGGCGGCGGCGGGCGCGGCGTCCGCGGTGACGGACTGCGCGGCTGGCGCCTCGGCCGCGGGGGCGGCGCCTTCGGCGGCGGCCTTGACCGGCTTGGCGCGCGGTTTTTTCACGGGCGCCGGGGCATCGGCGGCGGAACTGTCGGCTGGAGCGGCGGCGCCGTCCGCCGAAGCGGCGGCCTTGGCCTTGCGTTTGGGCTTGGGCGTCTCGCCCTCCGCCAGCGCGCTCAGCGCGGGGGCCGCGCCGGCATCGGCTTCGATCTGGGCTTTGGTGCGGCGCTTGGGTTTGGCTACCGCGTTCGCGGCCACGTCCGCGGCAGGGGCGCCGGCGACAGTCTCTTGGGTATCAGGTTTGTTCATTATTCATTTCTTGGTTGGGCTCAGCGTCAACCGTCATTTCTGGCGCAGCGGCGTGAGTCGTTGCCTCGTCGAGGCGAGCTGCTTGGCCGGCATCCGGGCTGATTGCGGCGTCCGCCCCAGCCATCTCGCTACCTTGACCAGCATGTTGCGCGGCAGATTGCGCCGCTTTCTCAAAATTCTCTTGCAGGGCCGCTTCCAGCGCCTCCATATCCGGAGGTCCGCCCCGCATATCGCTGATTTGCTGCAGTGGCGGCAGCTGGGACAGCGAGTTCAGCCCAAGGTCATCCAAAAACTGCTTGGTGGTGCCCAGCAAGGCCGGGCGTCCCACCACGTCGCGGTAGCCGATCGCGTCGACCCAGCCGCGGTCCTCCAGCATCTTGATCGTCTGCGAGTTCACGGCCACGCCGCGGATCTCCTCGATGTCGCCGCGCGTCACCGGCTGGCGGTAGGCGATGATCGCCAGCGTTTCCAGCGTGGCCCGCGAATACTTCGGCGGCTTCTCGGGATGCAAACGATCCATGTACAGCTTCATTTCGGGCCGGCTCTGGAACCGCCACCCGCTGGACAGGCCCACCAGCTCGACGCCGCGTTCCGTCCAGTCCTGCCTTATTTCTTCCAGCAATGTCTTGATCGTGTCCGAGCCCACGCCGTCATTGCGTGGCCGGCCCTGGCTGTCGACTTCGACAAAGAGCTTCTTCAGACTGTGTATCGACAATGGCTCATGCGCGCATAGCAAAGCGGTTTCGAGGACCTTTTTCGCCTCAACTGTATTCATATAGCGAGTTGTGTTTGCAATTACATGCAAGAAGAGCGCCCGGGCCGATGCGCGCTGGGCAGGAGCACTACTGGATAGAGGAGAAATGTTTTCGGGCGAAAACCGGCGCGGACCAGCCGTAAAAATGAAGCCGTTTCATCCAACTGCGGCAATTGTACCTGATAAAACGCTGGCCGGGACATTTTGTCCCGGCAACAGAAACGGGATCAGGCCGACAGCAGTCGTTCCGACAGGATTGCCGAAACACCCACGAAAGCGGGATATTGGGCCGTGATGACATAGGTGGGAATGCGGCCCAGGTAGCCAGAGAAGCGGCCTTTCGCCTCGTAGCGGGCGCGGAAGCCGGAGCGGTCGAAACGGGCGCCCAGGCGCGGGACGATGCCGCCGCCTATATAAATGCCGCCCTGCGCGCCCAGCGTGACGCCGAGGTTGCCGGCGACGGTGCCCAGCATGCGGCAGAACGCCTCCACCACCTCGTCGCACAGCGCGCATTCGCCGTCCAGCGCGCGGCGCACGATTTCCGGCACGGCGATCTCCTCCCTCGCCACGCCCTTGTGATGGCACAGCGCGCGATAGATCAGCTCGATGCCGACGCCGGACATGAACCGCTCGGCCGAGACGTGCTCGAACTCGGTCCAGGCGTACTGCAGGATCGCCACTTCCAGCGGATCGACCGGCGAGAAACTGGCGTGGCCGCCCTCGCTCAGCAGCGCGGTCCAACCTTCCGCCTTGCCTGCGCGCATGTTCGGAATCAGGCCGGACACGCCCAGGCCGGTGCCGGCGCCGATCAGGCCCAGCGGCGCGCCCGCTTGCGGCACGCCCCCGCCCACCTGGCGCTTTTGCTCGTCCGACAGGAAAGGCAGGGAACTGGCCAGCGCCGTGAAGTCGTTCACCACCACCAGCACGTCGAACCCGCACTCCTTGCGCAGCGCCTCGATCGAGAATTCCCAATGGTGGTTGGTCATGCGCACGCAGTCGCCCGTGACGGGGTTGGCGATCGCGATCGCGCCGTGGCGGATGCCGCCACCGGCCACGGCGGCCACCTCGGGCAGCGCCAGATAGGCGCGCAGCGCGTCGGCGATGGTGGCGTAGTCGCCGCAAGCCAGCACATTGATGAAATCGATTTCACCAGGCGCAAGCTCCAGCGCGAAACGCGCGTTCGTACCACCAATGTCCGCCAGCAAACGCGGGCCACCCGGGAAGCCGGAAATCAGGGGGGAAGTAGGCTGGGCTGTCATGATCGTGAAAAAAAAGTTGAGGCTCAAGCTTACGGATTTCTTGGCTTGGACGCAAGCCTTGTTTGTAGTTTTAGTACAATATCGCACGATCGTGCTACAGAAATTAATGTGTTGCAAGATTTTATAGGTAGTATGACTACCGTCCAAAAGCAAAAAAACCCCGGCCTGGACCGGGGTTTTCTGAGCGGCCGCGCGCGGCGCGTACGGGCGTCAGCTCGCCATGCTGGGCACGGTGCCCTCCTCGCCGCGCGGACGCCGCAGTTCGTGGGCGAAGGCCGAGTTCCAGGCCTCCAGGCCGCCGTGCAGCGGCTTGGCGTGGGTATAGCCGCTGGCCATCATCTGCTTGGCGACGTGCGCGGCGGTCACGTCGTTGGGGCAACTGCAATAGACGATGATGCGCGTGTCCTTGGGCAGCGCGGCGATCACGCCCATGGGGTCGCCGTTCACCAGCAGCGCGCCGGGAACCGGCGGGTCCAGCGATTGCGCGGTGGCGCTGCGCGCGTCCACCATCACGAGGTCGTGGCCCTCGGACAGCAGCTGCCTCAGCTCGTCCACGGTGACGCGCTCCATCTGCACCGCCCGCTGGAAGCGCTTGCGCTCCACGTACTTGAACAGCACAAACAGCGTCAGCAAGGCGCCCAGCACCATCAGCGCGGTGCCGCCCATGGTGGCCAGGATGTCCAGCACCTGGTCTATGCTCTGGTGGAAATAGGCGCCGATGGCGATGCCGCTGCCGCTCCAGATCAGCCCGCCCGGCACGCTGAAGCCGAGGAAGCGGGGATAGCTGGTGCCCATGGCGCCGGACATCGGCGGCGCGATGGTGTTGAAGCCCGGGATGAACTTGGCCACCAGCAGCGATTTCGGGCCCCAGCGGCGGAAATTATCCTCGGTCTGGCTGACGCAATAGTCGGGCGACAGGGAGATGCGGCACAGCAGCTTGAGGATGCGCCGGCCGTAGCGGCGGCCCGCGCGGAACCAGAAGAAGTCGCTGATGGAACAGGCCAGCAGCGCGGCGCCGAGGATGCCGCCCCAGTGCAACTGGCCGGTGACGGCCAGCGCGCCCGAGACGATCAGCAGCGGGAAGGCGGGAATCGGCAAGCCCATCTGCTCGATCAGGACTATGGCAAAGACGATGAAGACGCCGTATTCCTGCAGCAGTGTAAGTAGATTCGCCATGATTACGCTATCTTATCCGATTTCACCGGGTATCGCCGCCAGCAGCGCCCTGGTGTAGGGGTGCGCCGGATTGCGGTACAACTCGTCCGAGTCGGCCAGCTCCACCACCTCCCCCTGGTGCATGACCATCACCTGGTCGGCGATGTATTTCACCACCGACAAGTCGTGCGAGATGAAGATGTAGGACAGGCCGAACTCGTCCTGCAAATCCTGCAGCAGGTTCAGCACCTGCGCCTGCACCGACACGTCCAGCGCGGAAACCGACTCGTCGCACACCAGTATCTCGGGTTTCATGGTCAAGCAGCGCGCGATCGCGATGCGCTGCCGCTGGCCGCCAGAGAACTCGTGCGGATAGCGGTGGAAGGCCTGCGCCGGCAGGCCCACCTTTTCCAGCAGCGCGTGGGCCGCCCGCGTGCGCTCGGCGTCGTCGGCGCCGATGCGGTGCAGCCGCATCGGCTCCAGCAGGATCTGCCCCACCGTGAAGCGCGGGTTCAGCGACGCGTACGGGTTCTGGAAAATGATCTGGATGCGGCGCTTGTAGGCCATGTATTCGCGGGCCGGCATGGAGATCAGGTCCCTGCCCTCGAACAGCGCGGTGCCGCCGGTGGCTTGGTGCAGGCGCAGCAGGGTCAGGCCCACGGTGGTCTTGCCGGAACCTGACTCGCCGACCACGCCCAGCGTCTTGCCGCGCGCCAGCTTGAAGGACACGTTCTTCATCGCCTGGAATTCGCGCTTGCCGAACAGGCCCTCGCGGAAGTAGAAGCTCTTGCTGAGCTTGTCCACCACCAGCACGTGCTCGTCGTCGGGCGAGCTGCCGCGCGCGCGCTGCCGGCCCGGCGGCATGTCCGCGCCGGCTTGCCCGCCGGTCTGCGCTCCGGCTTCCGCGTCCTTCATATAGTCGCCGATCACCGGCAGCCGCCATGGCCGCCGGTCCAGCGACGGCCGGCAGTGCAGCAGCGCGCGGGTGTATGCGTCCGCGGGCTGGACCAGCACCTGCGCGGCGGCGCCGCTTTCGCGCACCTCGCCATGGCGCATGACGACCACGTGGTCGGCGATCTCGCCCACCAGGCCGAGGTCGTGCGTGATGAACAGCACCGACATCTGGTGCTTTCTTTGCAGCCGCGCGATCAATTCCATGATCTGTTTCTGGATCGTCACGTCCAGCGCGGTGGTGGGCTCGTCCGCGATCAGCAGCTTGGGCTCGCAGGCGATCGCCATCGCGATCATCACGCGCTGCTGCTGGCCGCCGGACATCTGGCTGGGATAGGCGTCGATCTTGCGCTCCGGGTCGGGGATGCCTACCTCGTCCAGCAGCGCCAGCGCGCGCGCCCTCGCCTGCCGCCGGTTCATGCCCATGTGCTGGCGCAGCACCTCGCCGATCTGATAACCGACCGTGAACACCGGGTTCAGCGAGGACATCGGTTCCTGGAAGATCATCGAGACGTCCTTGCCGCACATGGCGCGCCGCTGGGCGGCGTCCAGTTTGAGCACATCCCGGCCGTTGAACAGGATGGCGCCGGCCGGATCGATAATGGTGCTGTCCGCCGGCAGCAGGCCCATCACGGCCAGCGAGCTGACCGACTTGCCGCTGCCCGATTCGCCCACCAGCGCCACCGTGCTGTTGCGGGGCACGGTGAAGGAAATCCCCTTGACCGCCTCGAAGGTGGTCTTCTTGTCGAGCCGGAAGGCGACGCGCAGGTCGCGCACTTCAAGGATGGCGTCCATGCTCATTTCACTTTCGGGTCGAGGGCGTCGCGCAGCGCGTCGGTGAACAGGGAAAAGGCGGTCACCAGCACCGCCATCGCGCCGGCGGCGGCGGCCAGCTGCCACCATTTGCCCAGGATCAGCTCGTTCTGCGCCTCGTTCAGCATGGAGCCCCAGCTGACCACGCCCACCGGCACGCCGAAGCCGAGGAAACTCAGGATGACCTCGGCCTTGATGAAGCCCACCACCAGGATGGACAGCTGCACCAGCGCCACGTGGCTGACGTTGGGAAAGATGTGGGAGAACATCTTGCGCCAGTGGGAGGCGCCAATGGCGTCCGCCGCCATCACGTATTCGCGCGCCTTGTGCTTGATGTATTCGGCGCGGATCAAGCGGTAGGGGCCGGTCCAACCCGTCAAGCCGAGGATCAGCACGATGGTCAGCACGCCTTTTTGCTGCAGCACGGCCGCCACCGTGAGGATCATCAGGATCGAGGGGATGGAGGTGAAGATGTTGTAGAACCAGTTGAAGAAGTCGTCGACCAGGCCGCCGTGGTAACCGGAGACGGCGCCGAACAGCGTGCCCAGCCCCACCGCCACCAGCGCGGCCACCAGGCCCACGACGACGGAGGTTTCCGCGCCCTTGATGGTTTTCTTGACGATGTCGTGGCCCCACTTGTCGCCGCCGAAGGGCAGCGTGGGACGGCGCTCGGCGGGCGCCGCGCCCTGGCCGCCGCCCTGGCCCAGGGACGCGCGCAGCTCGGCCATGTCGGCGGCCAGCGGATCGGGCACACCGTCGGCGGCCGCGCCGGCGGCGGGCGCTTGCAGTTGCGCGATGTCGTCGGCGAGCGGGTCGAATTCATTGGCCGGTGGCGGTTCCTGGCGGGCTGCGCTGCGCTTACCCCGCCCTACGGTATCCGGCGGTTGATCGGCCGCCGCGCCCGCCTGCGCGGTAAACGACGGCGGCGCGTAGTTGACACCCACCTCCTCCTCCCAGTCCGCCGCCACCAGCCCGCTGGCCGACAGCGCCAGCATCAGCAGGAAGGCGCTCACCACCGCCAGCGACGCCATGGCGACGCGGTCCGCGCGCATGCGCCGCCAGGCGAGCGTCCACAGTCCGGGCGCGGCTAAACTAGTCTGCATCGATATCCCTTACTTCAGTTGCACGCGCGGATCGACCGCCTGGTACATCAGGTCGGTGAGCAGGTTGAAGACCATGGTGGCGGCCGCGACATACACGGTGATCGCCTTGATCACCGGGAAATCGCTGCGCTCCACCGCCAGGATCACCTCCCGGCCTATGCCCGGGATGCCGAAGAAGCGCTCCAGCAGGAAGGCGCCGATCAGCAGCGCCGGCAAATTGGCCATCACGTGCGTGATGATGGGGATGGCCGCGTTGCGCAGCACGTGCACCCACATCACGCGGCGCTCGCTGAGCCCCTTGGCGCGCGCGGTGCGCACATAGTCCTGGCTCGCCTCGTCCAATACAAAGCTGCGGTACAGCCGCAGCGTGGGCGCGATCGACACCGCCAGGCCGATCAGGATGGGCAAGGCGGAATAGCGCAGCAGGTTCTCCCAGAAGCCCTCGCCCCAGCCCTGTACCGGAAACAGCCCCAGCTTGTAGGCGAAGCCATACTGGAACACGATGATGTAGACCAGGATGGAGATCGACATGCCCACCGTGCACGCCACCATCACGGCGCGGTCGGTCAGCGAGCCGCGCACGAAGGCGATGGCCAGCGCCAGCGCGATGCCGATCGCCGTTTCCAGCACCGTCAGCGGCACCAGCACCGTCAACGACGGTCCCAGCCGCGTGGTGATGATGCCCGCCACCGATTCGCCCGTGGCCCAGCTCTGGCCGAAGTCGAAGGTGACGATCTGCTTCAGGAAGATACCCAGCTGCACGTGGTACGGCTGGTCCACGCCCAACTGGCGGCGGATGTTGGCGATGCCCTCGGCGCTGGACATCTTGCCGGCCAGGATATAGGCCGGGTCGCCGCCCACCCAGTTAAACAGCAGGAACACCAGCAGCACCACGCCCAGCATGGTGGGGAGCATCTGCCACAGGCGGCGCAATATATAAGCGGTCATGCGTAGGTTCCCCGATTCGAATACGGAGAGCCGGCTCCGGGTGCCGACATCTTAATGGCTGGACCTGGCGCCAGCAAGCCGCATTCATCCGTTGATCCCGCGCAATACCCGATCACACCAACTTGGTTACAAATCGGCCCGATCGGGGGCGCCGGACCGATAAATCCACGCCGCAAGGCCACAGAAATTCAGGCGCAAAAATTTAACAAATCCAGTGCATCTACGCGCATTTCCACGCAAATAGTCGTCATCCATCCCGGAACGGCTGTGAGAAATCAGCCTGTTTTTTCAATGCCTGACACAATACGCAATTTTGCGAAAGTGCCGCACGACCGTGCGTTGTATCTACGCACATTCAACATTTCATTATTGACATCACTCCCGCCCGGATGGTTACATCAGTGGCTTCGAGAATAATATTTCTTGAAAGAATGCCTTCGCGGCCAGTGCCTACCCGGCCTCAAACTGGCCCTGGCTATAAGAATTGTTCGCAAGTTTTTTTGGGAGTTTTGGCAATGATGAAAGAAACTGTAATGTCCCGTTCGGTCCGCCTGGTGTGCGCGGGCGGCCTGCTGGGCCTGGGTCTGATGGCGCAGACCGCGCTGGCGCAGACCGCCGACCAGCCCATGCAACGCGTGGAAGTGACGGGTTCGTCGATCAAGCGGCTGGTGTCCGAAACGGCCAACCCGCTGACCGTGTTCAAGGCGGAAGATTTCGTCAAGCAGGGCTTGACCACCGCCCAGGAAGTGCTGGACCGCATTCCCTCGAACAGCTCGAGCTACAGCGCCGGCAACACCGTTGGCGGCAACAGCTCCGGCCTGCCGACCGGCGGCCAGGCCAGCGCCGACCTGCGCGGCCTGGGCGGCGACAAGACGCTGGTGCTGCTGAATGGCCGCCGCATCGCCAACCACCCGTACGACGGCGCCTCCGTCGACCTGAACATCATCCCGGTCTCGGCCCTGGAACGCGTGGAAGTGCTGCGCGACGGCGCCTCCGCCATCTACGGCACCGACGCGATCGGCGGCGTGATCAACTTCATCACGCGCCGCTCGGTGCAAGGCACCACCATCACCGCCGAGGCGATCCTGCCGCGCAAGGTCGGCGCCGACGAGAAACGCGTCAACATCTCGTCCGGCTTCGGCGACCTGGACAAGGACGGCTTCAACGTCTGGGGCGTGTTCGACTACCACAAGCTGGACATCCTGACCTCGCAGCAGCGCGAATTCTCCAAGACCGGCGTGATCCCGTCGCGCGGCCTGAACCTGACCTCGGGCACCACCTTCCCGGGCAACTTCTTCGACCCGGGCTCCAACATCACCGGCAACCCCGGCCGCGCCACCGGCTGCGACGCGCCGTTCTCGCTGCCGATCGGCGGCGGCGGCACCTGCCGCCAGGATTACACCCGCCTGATCGACAACCTGCCCGCGCAGGAACAGACCGCCTTCTTCGGCAAGGCCACCTTCAAGATCAACAACGACCACCAGGCGACCATCGAGTACCTGCACGCCGAGAACGACGTGCTGTCGCACACCGCGCCGCCGCCGCAAACCGGCCTGACCCTGCCGCGCACCAGCAAATACTACCCGGGCAACTCGGGCGGCGTGCCGGCGATGGCCGGCCTGTCCGGCCAGCCGCTGTCCGTCAACTGGCGTCCGACCGAGGCCGGCCAGCGCGAGATCAACTCCATCGGCGCGGCCGACCGCCTGAGCATCGGCGCCGAGGGCCTGCTGGGCGCGTGGGACTACAAGACCGCGTTCACGCTGTCGGAAAGCCGCTCGGCCGAGTGGTTCACCGGCGGCTACGTGCAGGATTCCGGCTTCGCCGCCGGCGTGGCCAACGGCATCCTGAACCCGTTCGGCAAGCAGGACGCCGCCGGCAAAGCCTACCTGGACAGCGTCGCCCTGCGCGGCAAGGTGCAGGACGGCAAAACCCGCAACACCGGCATCGACTTCAAGGCCAGCCGCGAGCTGATGGACCTGGCCGGCGGCAAGATGGGCGTCGCCGTCGGCGGCGAACTGCGCCGCGAGGAAGCCGACTTCTTCGTCAACCGCGACATCGCCAGCCAGGCTGCCAGTTCCGGCCTGTCCGGCTCGCAATCGACCTCCGGCTCGCGCACCATCAAGGCCGTGTTCGCCGAGGTGAACCTGCCGCTGATCAAGGACCTGGAAGTCCAGTTCGCCACCCGCTTCGACGATTACAGCGACGCCGGCAACACCACCAACCCGAAACTGGGCGTGCGTTACCAGCCCAGCAAGCAGGTAGTGCTGCGCGGCTCGGCCTCGACCGGCTTCCGCGCGCCGACGCTGTTCGAGAAGAACGCGCCGCAATCGAAAAACGACACCAACAACTCGTACAACGACCCCATCCTGTGCCCGGGCGGCGTGCCGTCGTCCAACCCGATCACCAACCCGCTGCGCGACTGCGACCTGCAACAGTTCAAGCTGCAGGGCGGCAACCCCAACCTGAGCCCGGAAAAGTCGAAGACCTTCGCCTTCGGCATCGTGCTTGAGCCGATCCCACAGGCGACCCTGGCGGTCGACTACTGGAACATCAAGCTCAAGGACAAGATCAACGCGCTGCCGGAAGAGACGATCTACGGCAACTACGCGAAATACCAGGACCGTTTCATACGTAACGCCGACGGTTCGCCGTTCGCGATCCTGGACCTGAAGGAAAACCTGGGCAAGGTCAACACCGACGGCGTGGACGTCAGCCTGACCCTGCGCTCGGGCGCCACCTCCTGGGGCAACCTGACCTTCTCGCTGGACGGCACCTACGTCCACAAATACGAGTACCAGGACGAGCGCGAAGGCCCGTTCACCCAGAACGTGGGCCGCTACGCCGCCAACAACCCGGTGTTCCGCTGGAAGCACAACGCGGTGATCGGCTGGCGCATGGGCGTGTGGAGCGCGTCGCTGGCGCAGTCGTTCAAGACCGGCTACACCGACCAGAACCTGGACATCCCGGCCCAGTTCCTGAACGAGGTGCCGTCCTACAGCCTGTGGAACCTGTCCGCCACCTACACCGGCATCAAGGGCCTGTCCCTGACCGGCGGCGTGAAGAACCTGCTGGACAAGGAACCGCCGTTCTCCAACCAGGGCACGCTGTTCCAGAAGGGCTACGACCCGCGCTATACCGACCCGGTCGGCCGCTCGCTCTACCTGCGCGGCAGCTATTCCTTCTAAGCGCCCTGTAGACGCCTAGGTGGAACCCGAAGATGCCGCCGGCGCAAGCCGGCGGCATCTTCGTTTAACGCTTCGCAAACGGCGCCGATCGGGACAGACGGTCACTCGCTTTTGTCGTAAAAAAGTAACGTTCCATTACCACCAAAGCATCATTTACAAATTGCCACAAAGCTTGAAGCGCCTTGTTTACAGGCTTTTTCAGGCCTTCAAGCGAACTGGGCTTTTGACCTGATATTCACCGATGTTGCCCGTCTTTTAGGCCCTTCTTCGCGTAAGTCGCGAAAAAGCCTGGACCGCCCCGACCAGTGAAAAACGACCCTTGTTGTTCAAGAGCTTTAATTTTCCAGATTGACATCAAGGTACGCGGATGATTTCATAAGCCCTGAGAAAACTTTTGCCGTTTTTTCAATGATGTCCCACAAGGCATCAGGTGGATAAAAACAAATCAACGCGGATGCAAGCACCCGTTTGTTAAAAGCTTTACATTGGGAGTTCTAAAAAATGATGATGGAAACAGTGTTGTCTCGTTCCGTACGTCTGATCTGCGCCGGCGGCGTGGCATTGGGCATGCAGGCAGCCTATGCACAGGAAGCCCCTATGCAGAAGGTGGAAGTTACCGGCTCGCGCATCCCGACCGCAAACATCGAAGGCACCAGCCCAGTTACCGTACTGGGTGCGAAAGACATCAAAACCGACGGCGTGCGCAACGTCGAAAGTCTGCTGAATAACCTGCCACAGGTCTTCGCCGACCAGGGCGGCAACGTGGTCAACGGCTCGACCGGTACCGCGACCGTCAACCTGCGCGGTCTGGGCGCCGAGCGCACGCTGGTGCTGGTCAACGGCAAGCGTATGCCGATGGGCTCGCCATCGAACGTGGCGGCCGACTTGAACCAGATCCCGGCACCGCTGATCAAGCGCGTCGAGGTGCTGACCGGCGGCGCGGGCGCCGTCTACGGTTCCGACGCCGTGTCCGGCGTGGTCAACTTCATCATGAACGACCGCTTCGAGGGCGTTCAGCTGGAAGCGAACATCGGCGGCTTCAACCACTCGCAAAAAGGCGGCAGCGTCGCCAAGCTGGTGGAAACCCGCGGCGCGACCAACCCGTCGCAGTTCAAACTGCCGGGCGACAAGGGCTTCGACGGCAAGTCGAAGGACGCCAGCCTGCTGGTCGGTAGCAACTTCGCCGACAACAAGGGTAACGCCACCCTGTTCTTCAGCTACAAGAACGAAGACGCGCTGCTGCAGGCCGACCGCGACTTCTCCGCTTGCACGGTCAGCTCCAACGCCACCGGCTTCGCTTGCGGCGGTTCGGGCACCAACGCCACCGGCCGTATCGCCAGCCTGGAATCGGCCGGCATCTCCAAAGGCAAGATCCTGACGATCGCCGACGCCAACGGCACCGCGCGCCCATTCAACAACGCGCTGGACCAGTACAACTTCGGCCCGATCAACCACTACCAGCGTCCTTCCGAGCGCTATGGCTTCAACGGCACCGTCCACTACGACGTGAACGACAAGATCCGCCTGTACTCGGACTTCTCCTTCCACGACGACCGCACCGTGGCGCAGATCGCCCCGGGCGGCATGTTCGACGGCGTGGCCGTGCTGCGCAACGACAACCCGTTCCTGTCGCAAAGCATCAAGGACCAGCTGGGCATCACCCCGACCACGACCACCGAAGTGTCCATCCTGCGCCGCAACGTCGAAGGCGGCGGCCGCCAGTCCGAATACCGCAACAGCTCGTACCGCGAACTGTTCGGCGTGAAAGGCGAAGTCGGCGGCTGGAACTACGACATCTACGGCCAGTCGGCCAAGGTGATCTACTCGCAGAGCGAATCGAACTACTTCTCCAGCACCCGCGTACAGCGCGCCCTGGACGTGGTCAACGTCAACGGCGTGGCGACCTGCCGCTCCGTGGTCGACGGTTCCGATCCGGCCTGCGTACCGTACAACGTGTACAAGCTGGGCGCGATCACCCCGGCGATGCTGGCCTACCTGCAGATCCCCGGCATGCGCAAGGGCTCGACCGAGCAGCAGATCCAGGGCGCGACCATCGCCTCCGACCTGGGCGACTACGGCATCAAGGTGCCGGGCCACAGCAGCGGCGTGGGCGTGTCGTTCGGCGCGGAACACCGCAAGGAAAAACTGGAACTGATGACCGACGCCGCCACCCAGGCCGGCGACCTGTCCGGTTCGGGCGGCCCGACCGGCGGCGTGGTTGGCCAGTACTCGGTGAAGGACGTGTTCGGCGAGATGCGCATTCCGCTGATCGAGAACAAGCCGTTCGCCGACAAACTGGAAGCCAACGCGTCCTACCGTCACTCCAGCTACAGCACCGGCAACAAGGCCAACACCTTCGGCGTGGGCCTGGACTGGGCGCCACTGAAGGAAGTGCGTTTCCGCGGTTCGTACCAGAAGGCCGTGCGCGCGCCTAACCTGATCGAACTGTACACCCCACAGGGCAACAACCTGTTCGACATGGACGCCGATCCATGCGCCGGCGACACCCCGAGCGCGTCCCTGGCCGCTTGCCAACGCACCGGCGTCACCGCCGCGCAGTACGGCAACATCCAGGACAGCCCAGCAGGCCAGTACAACTACCTGCAAGGCGGCAACACCAACCTGAAGCCTGAGACCGCCAAGTCGAAGACCTTCGGTGTGGTGCTGACCCCGATGCGCAACCTGAGCGTGACGATCGACTACTTCGATATCCAGGTGGAAGACACCATCGACATCATCGATCCGGCCACCTCGCTGTCGAAGTGCCTGGCCACCGGCGACGCGCGCTTCTGCTCGCTGATCAAGCGTGACCGCACCGGCTCCCTGTGGCTGTTCGACGATGCCAAGATCACCGGCACCCAGCAGAACATCGGCAGCACCGGCACCACCGGTATCGACGTCGGCGCCAACTACGTGCAGCGCATCGGCGCCTACGGCTCGGTTGGCTTCAACTTCGCCGGCACCTACCTGCGCAAGCTGGAAACCGAAGAGATCAAGGGCGAAGGCGTGTACGACTGCGTGGGCTACTACGGTCCGAACAAGTGCGAACAGCCCAACCCGAAATGGCGTCACAAGATCCGCGCGAACTGGAACACCCCATGGAACGTGGATCTGGCTGTGACCTGGCGTCACATCGACAAGGTGCAACTGCAGAACCTGAGCAGCAACCCGCTGCTGAGCGGCGCGTCGAACCCTGTCGATCGTGAACTGGGCCAGCGCGACTACATGGACCTGTCGGCGTCGTACAACATCACGAAGAAGATCTCGCTGTCCGGCGGCATCAACAACGTGTTCGACCGCGATCCTCCTCTGACCTCGCAACTGGCCACCGGCCAGGGCAACGGCAACACCTACCCATCGGTCTACGATGCGCTGGGCCGCCGCCTGTTCATGACGATGACCGCCAAGTTCTAATTCTTTAGAACCCGGCAAGAACGGCACCTTCGGGTGCCGTTTTTTTATGCCCGAAAAAAGGGGTCAGGTTCGGTATTAAAAAAATACCGAACCTGACCCCTTTTTTGGGCACCAAAAAAAAGGCGCCAGCGGCGCCTTCGTCTATATATATAGTGGCTTCAGAGTTCGAAGCCGCCCGACATGCCGCCGAACGCCTCGATGCCCTCGCTCATGGCCGTGATGGCGGCGCGCTCCGCCGCGCTCAGCTGCGGATGCCAGACGTCGAAGATCAGCAGCACGCGCAGCTGGTCGCTGTCGTTCCAGGCCTCGTGCTCGATGGTGTCGTCGAACACCCAGGCCTTGCCCATTTCCCACGCGCGCACGTCGTTGCCGACGCGGAAACCGCAGTCCGGCGGCAGGATCAGCGGCAGGTGCGTCACCAGCCGCACGTTGGAGACGCCGGTGTGCGCCGGGATGCGGGTCTTCGGTTTCAACAGCGAGAACATCGCGGTCGGCGTGCGCTTGCTCTGTCGCGGCTGCGGCGCCAGCGCCAGCGCGGCCATCGTGGCCGGACACTGCGCGGCGTGCGCCTCGACCCGTGCGCCCTTCTCGATCAGGTGGTAGGCGCTCCAGTCCGGCGAGTTGTTCAGCTGCGCGAACTGGTTGTGCGGCAGGTCCGCCGGATAGGTGAGATAGGGCGTGAAGCCCTGGTCGGCCTTCAGCACGGCCAGGAATTCGTCGCGGATGGCGTCGGTGGACGCCTCGACCTGCTCGATCCAGGGGAACAGACCGCGATCGAAGAAGGTGATCGGCGCCAGGCCTGAGAAGTGGAACAGCGCCGGGCGCGATTCGTAGCGCTGCTTGCGGCCGAACATGATGTCGACCGATTCGCGGAAGCGGCCCAGGTCCTCGCCCCGCATGTCCTTGAAGAAGGCCGACAGGTGCCGGTCCATGAAGGTGCCGAACTCGCTGTTGTAGCGGTCGCGGTACTGCAACGCCTGCCGCAGCATGGGGCGCAGGTCCGGGTTGACCTGTTCCATCGGCGGCGCCACGGTGGCCGCCGCGCCATAGGCGCGCGCCGCCTCGTGGGTCTTGCCTTGGCGTTCGAGCAGGTTGCCGCGCAACAGCAGCGCCAGCATGTCGTTGGGATCGATGGACAGCGCGCCGCGGATCGCCGCCGCCTCGCCCTCCTCGTCGCGCAGGCCCTGGCACACCACGGCCAGGTTGATCCATTCCTGCTGGTCGCCGCCGTCGGCCGCGATCAGGCGCTGCAGCAGCGCCTTCGCCGCCAGCAGGTCGCCCGCGCGGAAGGAACGCTGGCTCAGCGCGGTGAGCGCCTTGCGGTTGTCTGGATCGCCGTCGAGGATGCGCAACCATAGCACTCCGGCCTCGTCGTGGCGGCCGGCCTGGATGGCGCGCGCGATGTCCTGTTCCAGCGCGGCGATGTCTTGGGCGTTCAATTTCTGCACTTTCGTTCCCTGTGGTCAAGTCGATATTCGTCCCACCGTTGTGGGGCGGGACTGCGCTTGGATTTTAGCCTGCGCGCCCGGCCCGCAGTTGACGAAAGTGAAAAATGCTAGGTGTATTGCAACAGTCCCGGGCTCAGTCCTCGGCCTTCAGGCGGCGCTGGCGCACGGCGGCGGCCAGGCCCTCCAGCACTTGCACGCTGCTGTCCCAGTCGATGCAGCCGTCGGTGATGGACTGGCCGTAGGTCAGTTCCTTGCCCGGCACCAGGTCCTGGCGGCCGGCCACCAGGTGCGACTCCACCATCACGCCGACGATGCGCTGGTCGCCCGCCGCGATCTGGCCGGCGATGTCGGCGCACACCGGGATCTGGTTTTCCGGCTTCTTCGAGCTGTTGGCGTGCGAGGCGTCGATCATCAGGCGCGCGGCCAGGCCCTGGGCGGCGATCTGCTTGCAAGCCTCCTCGACGCTGGCGGCGTCGTAGTTGGGCGCCTTGCCGCCGCGCAGGATGATGTGGCAGTCCTCGTTGCCGTTGGTGGACACGATGGCCGAGTGGCCGCCCTTGGTCACCGACAGGAAATGGTGCGGCTGCGAGGCGGCCTTGATCGCCTCCACGGCGATCTTGACGTTGCCGTCGGTGCCGTTCTTGAAGCCCACCGGGCAGGACAGGCCGGACGCCAGCTCGCGGTGCACCTGCGATTCGGTGGTGCGGGCGCCGATCGCGCCCCAGCTGATCAGGTCGGCGATGTACTGCGGGCTGATCACGTCCAGGTACTCAGTGCCGGCCGGCAGGCCCAGCTCGTTGATGTCGCGCAGCAACTCGCGCGCCATGCGCAGGCCGTCGTTGATGCGGAAGCTGTTGTCCATGTAGGGGTCGTTGATCATGCCCTTCCAGCCGACGGTGGTGCGCGGCTTCTCGAAGTAGACGCGCATCACGATCTCCAGGTCAGCGCCCAGTTGCTTGCGCAGCGGCGCCAGGCGGCGCGCGTATTCCATCGCCGCCTTCGGATCGTGGATGGAGCAGGGGCCGATGACAACCATCAGGCGGTCGTCCTGGCCGTGCAGGATGCGGTGCAGCGCCACGCGCGCCTCGGCGGCGGTGTTGCTGGCCGCCTCGGTGCAGGCAAATTCGCGGATCAGGTGCGAAGGTGGAACCAGTTCCTTCATTTCGCGGATGCGCAAGTCGTCGGTGCGTTGCATGTCTTTCTCCTGGTGTTGTGATGGTCTGAATGAAAAGCTGGGATAAAAAAAAACCGCCATCGCTGGCGGTTTTGTCTGGGTCTGCTGGGATCTCGCTTTGCTGCTACGTGAACCGGCCGCTACTCCACCGCCTTTGGGTTGGAATTGCTAAAGTAAAAGTGGCCGGTAAAGAAAACGAAGCGTTGCATGGTGCAATCCGAATTAAGTTCGGTCAACTATAGGATATTCGACCGATCTTTGCAAGGAAATTGTTAAGCGGTCCCGCCGACGGTGACGCCGTCCAGCCGCAGCGTGGGCTGGCCGACGCCCACCGGCACGCTCTGGCCCTCCTTGCCGCACACGCCCACGCCCGAGTCCAGCTTCATGTCGTTGCCGATCATGGACACGCGGTTCAGCACGTCCGGACCGTTGCCGATCAGGGTGGCGCCCTTGACCGGGTAGGTGATCTTGCCGTTCTCGATCATATAGGCCTCGCTGGCCGAGAACACGAACTTGCCGTTGGTGATGTCGACCTGGCCGCCGCCGAAGTTCACCGCGTACAGGCCGTTCTTCACCGACGCCAGGATCTCGCCCGGGTCCTTGTCGCCGCCCAGCATATAGGTGTTGGTCATGCGCGGCATCGGCAGGTGGGCGAACGATTCGCGGCGCGCGTTGCCGGTGACCGGCATCTTCATCAGGCGCGCGTTCATGGTGTCCTGGATGTAGCCCTTCAGGATGCCGTCCTCGATCAAGGTGGTGCACTGGGTCGGGTTGCCCTCGTCGTCGATGTTGAGCGAGCCGCGGCGGTCGGCCAGCGTGCCGTCGTCGACCACGGTGACGCCCTTGGCCGCCACGCGCTCGCCGATGCGGCCGGAGAAGGTGGACGAGCCCTTGCGGTTGAAATCGCCCTCCAGGCCGTGGCCGATCGCCTCGTGCAGCAGGATGCCGGGCCAGCCCGGTCCCAGCACGACCGTCATCGGGCCGGCCGGCGCGGGGCGCGCGTCCAGGTTGACCACCGCCGACTTGACGGCGTCCTCGGCGTACTGTTCCAGGATCTCGTCGGTGAAGTAGCCGTAGTCGTAGCGGCCGCCGCCGCCGGACGAGCCCATCTCGCGGCGCCCGTCCTGCTCGGCGATCACGGTGACGGACACGCGCACCAGCGGGCGGATGTCGGCCGCCAAGACGCCGTCGCTGCGCACCACCAGCACCACGTCGTACTCGCCGGCCAGGCCGGCCATCACCTGCACCACGCGCGGGTCCTTGGCACGCGCCATCTTTTCCACGCGCTCCAGCAGTTTCACTTTCGCGGTTGCGTCCAGCGACACCAGCGGATCGTGCGGCAGGTACAGCGCGCGGCCGCCCTGCTGCGTCATGGACGACGCCACCTTGATCTTGCCGGCGCCGGCGCGCGCGATGGTGCGCGTGGCGGCCGCCGCGTCCAGCAGCGCGATCTCGGAAATCTCGTCCGAGTAGGCGAAGGCGGTTTTGTCGCCGGACACGGCGCGCACGCCGACGCCCTGGTCGATCGAGAAGCTGCCGGTCTTGACGATGCCCTCTTCCAGGCTCCAGCCCTCGTTCTTGGTGAATTGGAAATACAGGTCGGCGTAATCGACCTTGTGGGTGAACATGGTGCCCAGCGTTTTCAGCAGCTTGGCCTCGTCCAGGCCGAACGGCGTCAGCAGCAGATCGCGCGCGACGGCCAGGGTGGACAGATTGGGTTCGAATGGGGTCATGTTGTTGCCTCTAGTAAGATGCTGTCATTGTAACGGGAAGCCCAAGGGAACGCTCGCTACAACCAACGGCAGTTGCTGGGGTCAGACCCGGCGGGTCTGACCCCAGCATCTGCCTCGGGTTTACATTGTCCGGTGTTTCAGCGCCGGCAGGCTCTCGCGCACGCTGTCCATGAACAGGCGGTCGATGTCGCCGTGCACCACGCCCTCGCCCTCGGCCAGCACGTCCTTGATCTCGCCCCAGGGGTCGACCAGCATGCTGTGGCCCCAGGTGCGGCGGCCGTTCCGGTGCTCCCCGCCCTGCGCCGCCGCCAGCACATAGCACTGGTTCTCGATGGCGCGCGCGCGCAGCAGCACTTCCCAGTGCGCCTTGCCGGTGGTGTAGGTGAACGCGGCCGGCACCACGATCAGGGACACCGGCCCCATCGCGCGGTACAGCTCGGGGAAGCGCAGGTCGTAGCAGACCGACATGCCGACCTTGCCCAGCGGCGTGTCGACCGTGCCGACCGTGTCGCCCGGCACGATGGTGCGCGCCTCGTCGTACGATTCGGTGCCCTTGGTGAAGCCGAACAGGTGGATCTTGTCGTAGCGGCCCACGTGATTGCCCTGGTCGTCGTAGACCAGCGTGGTGTTGACCACCCTGGCCGGGTCGCTGGACGCCAGCGGCAAGGTGCCGCCCAGCAGCCAGACGCTGTGGCGGCGCGCCATCCCGGCCATGAATTCCTGGATGGGGCCGCTGCCCAGCGGCTCGGCGCAGCGCACCTTGTCGGTGTCGGACAGGCCCATGATGGCCCAGTATTCGGGCAGCAGCACCAGCCTGGCGCCGGTGGCGGCGGCCCGCTCGATCAGGCGGCCGGCGGTGGCGATGTTGTCGGCCACCGAGGGCGTGGAAATCATCTGGATTGCGGCGACGGTGTTCATTATTCGGCTTTCCTCTTGGCTTGGTTCACAGGGGGAATGGTTTTCGAACTGTCCAGCTTGGTCATGACGGGCGCCCGCCAGGGGCCCGTCACCTGCATCTCGTAGGCCAGCGACTTGGCCAGCGGCTGGCTCAGGAACAGCTGCGCCAGGTAGCTGCCCAGCCCGATCACGGGATTGACGGCCAGCGCGTACACCAGCGGCGCGGTGCCGAAGTTGACCTCCGGCAGCACCACCACGTGCAGGTTGGCCGTCTCGTTGGCGATGTCGGCGGTGCCCTCCATCAGCACGGTGGCGGCCATGCCGTGCATTTTCAGGTTGTCGGTGCGGGCGATGCCCTGGGTGATGACGGCGTTGGCGGTGATACCGTCGAAGGCCAGGCCTTCCGAGAACACGTCCTGGAAGTCCAGCTTGAGCAGGCGCGGCAGCGCTTGCAGGCTGAGCACGCCCAGCAACTTGGCCGCGCCCGGGTCCTGCTTGAGGAACTGGCCCTTCTCCACGTCCAGCTTGATGTGACCGGACAGCGAGGGGATGTCCAGCGCGTACGGCAGGCCCTTCCAGGCGATGTCGCCGCTCAGCGTGCCCCTGCCGTTGCGCAGCGTGTCGACGAAGCCGAAGCGGTCCAGCAGCTTGCCGGCGTTGACGATGTCCAGCGCGAAGTTCAGGTTGGTCTGGTGCTGGCCGTTGCTGGCCACCCAGCGGCCATGGCCCATCAGCTCGCCGTCCGCGTTCGACAGCAGCAGCTTGCTGATGCGCCATTCCCGCGCCGACGCGACCGGCGCGTTGTGCGCCTGCAGCTCCAGCCGGCCCAGCGGCTTGTTGAACAGCTCGAAGCGGTCGGCCACGATGTCCAGCGCGGGGATGGAAGGCTGCGCGCCCTTGTTCTCCAGCAAGTCCTTGACCTCGTGGGCCGACGAGGCCGGGATGATCAGCGACGACAGCCGCGCCGTCACCTTGCCCACGCCCTGGCCGGTGGGCGATTCGCTCCAGGTCACGTGTCCGGCCACCTGGGCCGACTCGATGTTGGCTTGCCACACGCCTTTTTGATAGGTGACGCCGGCCACCGAATTGTCCAGCTTGCGCTCGGCCACCGTCAGCTCGGTGGCGCGCGCGGCCATCAGGTCCGGCACCACGTATTGCGCCAGGTCGGGACCGTCCGCGGCGCCGGCGGGAGCGGTGCCCGGCGCGGTGGCGGGAACGATGGCCGGCGCGGTGGCGGCAGCGGTCGCCGGCGCGGCGAAGGCGACCGGAACGATGGCAGGCGCGCCGCTGGCCGGCGCCGCGGTGGCCGGCGCGGCCCCGGACTTGCCGGCGAGGCGGTCGGCCAGGTCCACCCAATGGTCCACGTTCAGCGACTTCAGGCTGGCGTTCAGCGCCAGGCCGCTGTCCGGCTCCGGCGGCGCCACGTTGACGCCGATGCCGCCGCGCACCAGTTTCCACGGCCCCTTGCCCTGGCGCTGGCGCTGCCACGCGGCGCTGATGCCGGCGCCCAGCGAGACGCGGATGTCGTCGCGCATCAGGCCGGCCTCGTTGGCGTTGGCGCCGTTGAGCACGAAGCGCAGCGACATCAGGTCGGCCGCGTTCTTGTTCAGCGGCGCGGGGAAGTCCAGCCCCAGGCCGGCCAGGCTGGAATCGACCGTCACCGTGTAGCGGTGGTCGCGCGCGCTGACCAGCGCCGAGTAGCGGGTGCCGCCATTCAAGTGGTTGGCGACGCGCTGCACCGCCGGCGTCGGCCAGGTCTTGCGCAGGCCGTCGGTGGTGACCGCGCCGCCCACCCGCACCTGGATGCTGCCGTCGCGCTGGGTGCCGCCGGACACGGCCACCGGGCCGCCGACGAAGGCGCCGGCCAGGCCGTTCAGGTTGACGCCCTTCTCGTTGAATTCGATCTTGCCGGTGGCGCCCAGCACCGGCGGCATGTCGTTCCACAGCACCACGTCGTTGCCCTGCAGCTGAAGCACGCCCAGCACCTTGGACTCGGGCAGGCGGTGCAGCGGCAGGTGCAGCTTGAGCGCCAGCCTGGCCTGGCCGGTGGCGGTGGTCTCGTCGGTGAAGTGCCCGATCCACTCCAGCACCGGGCTGGCCGCCACGTAGTGCAGATAGTCCTGCATGGCGCCGGCGGCGTTGCCGTCGATTTCCAGGATGCTGTCGTGCGAGGACAGGTCGGCGATGACGGCCTTCACATTGCTCAGCGCCACGTTGTTGCCGGTGGCGGCCGTGTCGCCGCGGATCTCCATGCGCGTGCCCTCGAACAGGAAGCTGCCCTTGATGCGCTCGGCCTGCGGCCACAGCGGCGACTTGCCGTCCTTGGCGTAATAGCCGGGGTCGTAATTGAGCTTGCCATTGCTGATGCGGCCGGCCACGCGGAACTCGCCCCTCGCCTTGTCGGCCGCCGTGTGGCCCTTGAACGGGAAATGCGCCAGGTCGCCGCGCAGGCGCAGCGCGACGTCGTCGGCGCGGCCGTCCTCCAGCGCGCCGGTCAGCCAGTGGCGCAGGTGCTCGGGCGTTTGCAGCGGCAGGTAGCGGCCTATCTTCTTCACGTCGAAGCCGTCCAGCTTGCCGGTGAAATCGGCCTTGCCCGCGCTCTTGCCGTCCAGAGGAATCACGTGGCTGCCGGACAGCGTACCGCTCAGGCCGTCCTGCGCGAAGGCCAGCTCGTCCAGTTCCACCTTGAGCTTTTCATTACCCTCGAACGACCAGCGCGCGCGGCCGGCGAGCTTGTCGAAGGCCATGTCGGCGTCGGCGAAGTAGTCCGGCATGCGCAGCACCAGCCGGTCGCCCGCCAGGGTGAAGGCGCCGCCCTTGTCGCTGGCCTCGATGGTGCCGCTGAGATTGTCGAAGCCGGGCAGCGCCGGCATGCCGCGCACGGCGGGCGCGTGCGCCGTCTTCGCTTGCGGCAGGCGCGCCGCGCGGGGCTTCATGCCCAGCCGCTCCAGCGTGCCCTTGAACTGGTAGGACAGCAGCGCCGGGTAACTGCCGGTCCAGGCGCCGGACACGTCCAGCAGCCGGCCGCTGGGTTCCACGTCGGCGAGGATCTGGCGCTGCTGCGCCGTCAACGGCAGGCGGCCGGCCAGCGCGGCCAGCGCCCGCAGGTCCAGCACGCTGGCGCTCAGCTCCATGCGTTCCGGCGTCTTCGCGGTGGCGGCCGCGTAGCGCTCGGCCAGGTTGGTCGGCGCCATGGCCAGGCCGTCGCGGGTGCGCAGCGAGAAATTGGCGAGGTTGATGCTGTGGCCCAGCGCGCCGAAGGCGGGCTGGCCGCTTTGCAGCGCGGCCGGGATTTCCTCGCGCGCCGAGACGCGGCCGCGCACTTCCAGCAAGTCCAGCGGCTCCAGGTCCGGCCCCAGCGCGGCGACCACGTCGTTCAGGCCGACGTCGGCCGTGAAGCCGGCCAGCTTGGCGTGGTCGATCGAGACCCAGGCGCGCACCGAGCCGGTGCCCGAGCGCAGGTCCAGCGGATAGCGCAGGTGGCGCCGCCAGGCGGCCAGGTCGGCGCTGCGCACGTCGGCGTAGACCTCGCCCTGCCACAGCCGGAAGTCCGACGGGCGCTGCGCGAAGGTGGGGTGGAGGAAGTCGGCCCGCACGTCGACCGGCCCGCCCAACTCCGCGGCGGGAGTGGCGGTCAGCGCGAACTGGTGGCGGCGCCATTTGTTGCGCAGCACCAGGTTCATATTGTCCAGCGCCAGCGGCGCCGCGCCGCGCAGCGCGTCGGTCCAGACCAGCTTGCCTTCGCGGATAACGATCTCGCGCTGCGCCAGCAGCCAGTCGGCGCCCTTGCCGTCGCCCTTGCGATTGAGGTCGATGAACACGCCGGCCGCGTACAGCTTGCCGTCGGCGTCGCGCCGCACGTCCAGGTTGGGGCGTATCAGTTCCAGCGATTCGAAGCGCACGTCCAGCGCCGCCACGCTCCACCACGACAGCGTGGCCGACACGCTGGGCAGCGTCAGCACCTGTTTGCCCTGCTTGTCGCGCAGGCGCACGTCGCCCAGGAACAGGCTGGGATGCAGGCCGGACCAGGAGGCGTAGATGCGGTCGATGGTGACGGGGTTGCCGACGGCGCGGCTGGCCAGCCTTTCCATATCGCCCTTGTAATGGTCGATATTGGGCAGCACCAGGTAGCGCAGCGCCAGCAGCAGGACGGCGAACGCAAAATACAGCAACAGGGCCAACTTGACAGTGAAGCCCAGCACGTGATGGGTGGCCAGATTGCAGACGCGATAGGCGGAACGCAGCCTCTGCCAGCGCACGGCCAATGGCACGCTGTCTGTCACTGTCTCCTCTGGCGGTTTTTGCATCAATACGCTAATAATTCAGGCCCGGCTTCAAATAAATCGCTAAAATCGTTTCCAGCCCATCCAGACGCTCGCGGCAGAGCCTGCGCGCGTCCCAGCCTGCGTTGCCATTCTAACGCATAGGGTGTCCGATCTCCGCTCCGATTACACTACGTTACTTGTCCTTTACTCTATCCATGACTGCAACTTCCCCGACCGCGGCATCCCGTTATTTCCAGCGCTGGACCGGCGCCGATCCAGGCCGGCCGGCCAAGGTCGATGCGCTGGCGCAATTATCGCTCGCCGAACTGGATTTTGCTGACTTTTTGACAAAGGAAACCGACGCCGGCGGCCAACCGCTGCCCCTGCCGCGCGCCATGCGCCGCCTGCGCAACCTGCTGGTGTGCACGCTGATCCGGCGCGACCTGGACGGCAGCGCCGACCTGCACGAGGTGGTCACGGCGATGACGCGCTTCGCCGATTTCGCCATCCAGACCCACCTGGCGGCGCTGCACGCGGAAATGGTGGAGCTGCACGGCCAGCCGCTGTCCCAGGACACCGGCGAGGCGCAGGAGATGATCGTGCTGGCCATGGGCAAGCAGGGCGGCGGCGAACTGAACGTCTCGTCCGACATCGACCTGATCTTTGTATACCCGGACGACGGCGACACCCAGGCCGGGCCGGGCCAGCGCAGCCTGTCCAACCACGAGTTCTTCGTCCGCCTGGGCAAGAAGCTGATCGCGGCGCTGGCCGAGATCACCGAGGACGGCTACACCTTCCGCGTCGACATGGCGCTGCGCCCGAACGGCGGCTCCGGCCCGCTGGCGGCCAGCCTGAGCATGGTGGAGCAATACCTGATCGTGCAGGGCCGCGAGTGGGAACGCTACGCCTGGGTCAAGGCGCGCGCCGTGACCGGCAAGCCGGCCGACATCGCCGCGCTGGACTCCATCGTGCGGCCGTTCTGCTTCCGCCGCTACCTGGACTTCGGCGTGATCGACGCCATCCGCAATATGCACGCGCAGATCCGCGCCGAGGTCAACCGCCAGGAGCGGCTGCACCCGGACCGCAGCAACAACGTCAAGCTGGGCCGCGGCGGCATCCGCGAGATCGAGTTCCTGGCCCAGGTGTTCCAGCTGATCCGCGGCGGCCGCGACACCAGCCTGCGCGACCGCTCCACCCGCGCCACGCTGCGCGTGCTGCCCGAAAAAGGCCTGCTGGCGGCCGACATCGTCGAGCGGCTGCTGGACTCCTACACCTTCCTGCGCAACCTGGAACACCGCCTGCAGTACGTGGACGACGCCCAGACCCACACCCTGCCGCCCAACGAGGCCGACCAGCGGGTGGTGGCGCAATGGATGGGCGCGACGGACGTGGCCGCGCTGCTGGCCGAGCTGGACCGCCACCGCAAGTTCGTGGCCGAGCAGTTCGACGCCATCTTCGCCGACAAGAGCGGCGGCGCGCAGGACGGCGACATCGATCCCGGCACCAGCAACGCCTGCGCCGACCCCGACAACCGCGAAGCCATGGAGGCGCGCTTCGCCGCGCTGGGCTACGACGACCCGGCCGGCGCCGCCCAGCGCCTGGTCGCCACCTGGCAGGCGCCGCGGTTGCAATCGCTGCCCGAGGCCAGCCGCAACCGGCTGGTGTCGCTGGTGAACGCGGCGCTGCCGCTGATCGCCGCCACCGCCGAGCAATCGACCATCGGCAGCCAGCTGGTGACCCTGGGCGCCCTGCTCGACTTCCTGGAGGCGGTGGCGCGCCGCTCGGCCTACCTGTCGCTGCTGACGGAATACCCGCACACGCTGGAACGCGTGATCCGCATGATGCACGCCAGCGGCTGGGCCGCCAAGTTCCTGACCAAGCACCCCATCCTGCTGGACGAGCTGCTGGACGACCGCATCCGCAACGCCGTGTTCGACCCGGTGGCGCTGGCGGCCGAGCTGGACACCCAGCTGCGCGCCACCACCGGCGACACCGAGCGGCAGATGGACATCCTGCGCGAGGTGCACCACGCCCAGCTGTTCCACCTGCTGGCGCAGGATCTGGCCGGCGACCTGACGGTGGAAAAGCTGGCCGACCATTTGTCGGCGCTGGCCGACGTGATCGTCGCCGCCACCGTGGGCGCGGTCTGGCAAACGGTGGCCACCCGCCACCGCGAAACACCGGCGTTCGCGGTGATCGCCTACGGCAAACTGGGCGGTAAGGAATTGGGTTATATCTCCGACCTGGACGTGATATTCCTGTTCGACGACGACGATCAGGAAGCGCCGGCGCAATACGCCAAACTGGCGCAGCGTTTTATTACCTGGATGACGTCCCACACGTCGGCCGGCATATTGTTCGATATCGACATCGCATTGCGTCCGGACGGCGCCAGCGGCATGCTCGTTTCCAGCGTCCAGGCGTTCGAGCGTTATCAGGACAGCTCGGCGTGGATATGGGAACACCAGGCCCTGACGCGCGCCCGTTTCTGCGCGGGCGATAGCGCCATCGGCGAGCGCTTTGAACAAATACGCTGCAAGGTATTGCGCAAGGAACACCCGGTGGACGGGCCGTTAAAAGGCGAGGTATTGGCCATGCGCAAGAAAATGGCGGATGCGCGGCCGAATAGATCGGACTTGTTTGATTTAAAACAAGACGCGGGCGGCATGATCGATATCGAATTCATCGTTCAATATCTGGTGCTGCAGCACGCATCGACTTATTCGCAGCTGACGGGGAATGTCGGCAATATCGCGCTGTTGAAAATGTGCGGCGAATTGGGATTGATCGACGCCGAACTGGCGGCCAGCGTGGCCAATGCCTACCGCGCCTTCCGCAAGCTGCAGCACCAGATGCGTTTGCAGGGACAGGAGAATGCGCGGGTCGATCCGGCCCGTGTGGCCGGTCACGCGGATAGCGTGATCCGCTTATGGAACGCCATATTCACGGATTGAAGCCGATATAGGCGGCGACCCCGCCGCCCCCCTCCCTGGCCGCCGCATGGCGGCTTTTCTATTTCCGCAACGTTATATTTGTGGCATCTGCACCACAATCGTGCAAAGGCCCGCAGCGCGTTCGTTCCGCCGTTTTCATGCTGGAAACTGGCTTGTTTACGCCAGTTTCCGGCATGGCCGCGAAACCTTTGTGCGCGCACGCACAGAGCAAAGAATGCACGGATCAGGGGCGCGCTTCCGAATTTTTGACAACATTTCCACTTTAAAAACAAATAAATGTGGGGAATGCGTGGAAATAGAAACAATTAAGAAACCAATAATTCAAATGGAATAGTAACCAATCTAATTACTATCAAGAATTAAGTATTCTTCAAAAGATACCTTGGTTAGCGCAACCTTCCTCCCGCGCATATACAAACGCATACAAGGCACTTGTTGACCATATGGCCGGCTAGTGACTACATTTGATTGTTTTTCAACACTCCACACCGAGAAGGAAAGGCAATGATGAAAGAGCGGGTATTATCCAATTCCATCCGTCTGCTCTGCGTAAGCGGCTTTGCATTCACCATGCAATCAGTCCAGGCGCAGACCCCTGTGACGCCCGATGCCATTCAAACCGTGCAAGTGACCGGTTCGCGTATCAAATCCCCCAACGCGGATTCGCCGTCGCCGCTGCAAATCCTGACCTCCGCCGATATCGCCGCGTCGGGCGCGACCAATCTGCAGGAATTACTGCAAAAGAATCCAACGCTGGGCGCGCCGACGCTGAGCCGGACCAATTCCAATTTCCTGACGTCCGGCGGCGGCGTCGCCACCGTTAACCTGCGCAATCTGGACGACTCGCGTACGCTGGTGCTGGTCAACGGCCGCCGCTTTGTTTCCGGCCAGCCCGGCGAAACCGCGGTCGACCTGAATACCATTCCCACCGACTTTATCGAGCGCATAGAACTGCTGACCGGCGGCGCCTCCGCGACTTATGGTTCGGACGCGGTCGCCGGTGTGGTCAACATTATCCTGAAGCGCAATTTCAATGGCGTGACGCTGGATGCCCAAATGGGTAAAAGCGACCAGGGCGACGACTCCAAAAAGAAAATCGCCTTAACCTGGGGCACCAGCAGCGCCGACGGCAACAGCAATTTCATGGGCCATTTCGGCTTTAGCAAGCAGGGCCCCGTGTACTCGCGCGACCGCGGCATTTCCGCCATCGACCAGAACTCGGCCATGATCCGTACCGGCAACGCGTCCGACGCCTTCATCGCCGACCGCCCGTTCTATTCCGGCTTCGCGCCGCAGGGCCGCTTCTTCCACGACACCGGCTCGTACACCTACGACGCCAACGGCAACCCGATCGCGTGGAACCAGAACGGCACCGGCGGCGCCAACCCGACCGGCTACAACCGCTCCGCGCTGCGCACCATCGCCGTTCCCGTCGAGCGCTATCTGTTCGCCACCAACGGCACCCACGCGATCAACGAGAACCACAGCGCCTTCTTCGAGGGCACTTACGCCTCTACCCGCGCCAGCACCAACATCGAGCCGTACGCGCTGGGCGCGGAGGACATCTACCCGGCGTCCGGCGGCCAGGTGCCGGCCGAATTCCTGGTCAACGGCCGCATGGTGCGCAACCCCATCGTGCCGCAATACCTGTGGGACCGCATCAGCGACACCGACGGCGACGGCGCGCGCGACTACTACTTCACGCGCCGCATGGCCGAGGTGGGCTCCCGCCATTCCGACGCCGAGCGCGGCACTTTCCGCCTGGCGACCGGATTGAAAGGCACGCTCAAGGACTGGAACTACGAGGCCTTCATCGCCTACGGCAAGACCAAGGAATCGCAGAGCTCGACCGGCCAGGTCAATGTGCTGAACTTCCGCAGCGCGCTGGAAGCCGTCCCGGACGCCACCGCGCCGGGCGGGGTGGCCTGCCGCGACGCCAACGCGCGCGCCCAGGGTTGCGTGCCGATCAACGTGTTCGGATTCAACTCGATCTCTGCCGACGCGCTGAAATATGTGGTCGCCCCGGGCTCGCTGGACAATGCCGTGACCCAGAAACTGGCCGGCGCCTCCGTCAACGGCGAAATGTTCGAACTGCCGGCCGGTAAGATCGGCTGGGCGGCCGGCGCGGAATACCGCAAGGAGGAGTCGTACAGCATCCCCGATCCGCTGACCCAGGCGGGCCTGAACGCCGGCAACGCGATTCCGCCGACCTTCGGCAAGTTCGACGTGCGCGAATTCTTCGTCGAATCCCGCGTGCCGCTGCTGAAGGACCAGCCGTTCGCGAAGTCGCTGAGCTTCCTGGGCGCCTACCGCCATGGCGACTATTCCACCGTCGGCAAGACCAACAGCTGGAACGCGGGCATGGAATGGGCGCCGAGCAACGACGTCAAGGTGCGCGGCACGCACGCGGTCTCGACCCGCGCGCCGAACATCAACGAGCTGTTCTCGCCGCCCAGCCAGGACTTCCCCACCGGCCTGGTCGATCCGTGCCTGGGCGTGACGCTGACCTCGACCCAGCCGTCCGCCGCCGCCTGCCGCGCCGATCCCGGCGTGCTGGCCAACATCCGCGCCAACGGTGTGTTCACCCAGACCCAGGCGGACCTGCAGGGCATCAGCGGCTACAACCGCGGCAATCCGAACCTGAAGGCGGAAAAAGGCATTTCGAGCACGATCGGCATCGTGCTGACGCCGCGCTCCATCCCGGCGCTGAGCAAGTTCACCTTCACGGCCGACTACTTCAAGATCAAGATCGAGGACGCGATCGTCAGCACGCCGCGCCAATACTCGCTGGACCAGTGCTACGGCGGCGGCAATCCGGCGTTCTGCTCCTTCATCACCCGCTACCCGACCAACGTCGGCAGCAGCAGCGCCGGCGCCATCCAGTTCAGCGACACCGCCGTCTCGAACAGCGGCGGCAAGGGCACCGAGGGTGTCGACCTGACCGCCTCCTGGGCGGACCGCGTCGGCCCGGGCCGCCTGAGCGCGCACGTGGCATACACCTACGTCAAGTCGCTGTGGGACCTGCCGCTGCCGGACGCGCAGAAGGACGAGAATGCCGGCGAGATCAGCACCGCGCAAAACGGCGCCACGCCGAAGAACAAGGCGGTCGTCAACCTGGCGTACAAGTGGGGCGCGTTCGGCATCAACTCCACCACCACCTACTACGGCAAGGTGGCGCTGGACGATCAGTTCCTGGCGCAGTTCGACCTGCCGGCCCGCTCGGTCAGCACCGGTTCGAAGATCTACAACGACTTCCAGTTCAATTACACGCTGAAGAAGTCGGTTGAGCTCTACCTGGGCATCGACAACGCCTTCAACACCAAGCCGGCCCCCATCATCAGCGGCCTGCCAGGCAATGTCACCGGCACCGAGACCGACGCCAGCATCTACGATCCGATCGGCCGCCGCTACTACCTGGGCGTGCGCGTCAGTCTGTAATCCAGCGGCCACGCACGACCAAAGGCGCCCGCGGGCGCCTTTTTTTCGCCCCCGCTGGAAAACACCCCTGGGGTATTTAATAAATACCCCAGGGGTGTTTTCGCCGGGCGTAAAAAAACCCGCCGGGGCGGGTTTTTTTACGCTTGCGCCGGGATTACTTGGCGTTCATCAGCGCGACGGTGGTGTCCAGCATGCGGTTGCTGAAGCCCCACTCGTTGTCGTACCAGGACGACACCTTCACCAGGCGGCCCGACACCTTGGTCAGGGTCGAGTCGAAGTTCGACGAGGCCGGGTTGTGGTTGAAGTCGATCGACACCAGCGGTTCGGTCTGGTAGGTCAGCACTTCCTTCAGCGGGCCCTCGGCGGCCGCCTTCATCAGCGCGTTGACCTCGTCCACCGTGGTGTCGCGGTTGGCGATGAAGGACAGGTCGACCAGCGACACGTTGATGGTCGGCACGCGGATCGCGAAACCGTCCAGCTTGCCGTTCAGCTCGGGCAGCACCAGGCCGACCGCGGCGGCGGCGCCGGTCTTGGTCGGGATCATCGACATGGTGGCCGAACGGGCGCGGCGCAGGTCCTCGTGCATCACGTCGCTCAGCACCTGGTCGTTGGTGTAGGCGTGCACGGTGGTCATCAGGCCGGTTTCCAGGCCGATCGCGTCGTGCAGCGGCTTGACCAGCGGGGCCAGGCAGTTGGTGGTGCAGGACGCGTTCGAGATCACGGTGTCCGACGCCTTCAGCACGCCGTGGTTGACGCCGTACACGATGGTCGCGTCCACGTCCTTGCCGCCCGGCGCGGAAATGATCACCTTCTTGGCGCCGCCCTTCAGGTGGGCCGAGGCTTTTTCCTTGGTGGTGAAGAAGCCGGTGCACTCCAGCACCACGTCCACGCCCAGCTCGCCCCATGGGATCTCGGCCGGATTGCGCTGCGCGAACACACGGATCGGATCGCCGTTGACGATCATGTTGTCGCCTTCCACCGTGACGGTGCCGGGGAACTTGCCGTGGGCGGTGTCATAACGGGTCAGGTGCGCGTTCGACTTGGCGTCGCCCAGGTCGTTGATGGCAACGATCTGGATGTCATGTTTCTTGCCGCCTTCGTAGAAAGCGCGCAGTACATTACGGCCGATGCGGCCGTAGCCATTGATTGCTACTTTGATCGTCATTCTAAGCTCCTGATGATTAAAAAAAGTGTGTTACGCGGCGATTACAGATTTGACCTTGGCTACCACGTTCTCCACCGTGAAGCCGAAGTGCTTGAACAACACGCCCGCCGGGGCCGATTCACCGAAGGTGTCGATGCCGACCACGGCGCCTTCCAGGCCGACGTACTTGTACCAGAAATCGGTGACGCCGGCCTCGATGGCCACGCGCGGTACGCCCTTGGTCAGGACGCTGGCCTTGTAGGCTGCGTCCTGGCGGTCAAATACTTCCGTCGCGGGCATGGAGACCACGCGCACGGCGATGCCCTCGGCGGCCAGCGCGCTGGCGGCGGCCACGGCCAGTTCCACCTCGGAACCGGTGGCGATCAGGATGGCTTGGGCGTCGGCCACGTCGTTCAGCACATAGCCGCCGCGCGCGATGTTGGCGATCACGGATTCCGAACGCTCCTGGTATGGCAGGTTCTGGCGCGAGAAGATCAGCGTGCTCGGACCGTTCTTGCGCTTGATGGACTCGCCCCAGGCGACCATCGACTCGACGGTGTCGCACGGACGCCAGTTGTCCAGGCCCGGGATCAGGCGCAGCGACGAGACGTGTTCGACGGATTGGTGGGTCGGGCCGTCCTCGCCCAGGCCGATGGAGTCGTGGGTGAACACGAACAGCGAACGCTGTTTCATCAGCGCGGCCATGCGCAGCGCGTTGCGGCTGTAGTCAGAGAAGGTCAGGAAGGTGGCGCCGAACGGGATGTAGCCGCCGTGCAGGGCGACGCCGTTCATGATGGCGGCCATGCCGAACTCGCGCACGCCGTAGTTGATGTGGTTGCCCGGCTTGCCGGAACGAACGGCGATGCATTCCTTCCAGTTGGTCAGGTTGGAGCCGGTCAGGTCGGCCGAGCCGCCCAGGAATTCCGGCAGGATCGGGGCCAGGGCCTGGATCGCGTTCTGGCTGGCCTTGCGGGTGGCGATGGTTTCCTTCTTCTCGACGCAGGCGGCGATGGCCGCCTGCAGCGCCTGGTCGAAGTTGCCCGGCAGTTCACCGGCCATGCGGCGCGCCAGTTCGGCCGCCTCGGCCGGGAACTGCGCCTGGTAGCCTTCCAGCTTGGCGGTCCACTCGGCCTCGTGCCTGGCGCCCGCCTCCTTGGCGTCCCAGGCGGCGTACACGCCTTCCGGCACTTCGAACGGGGCGGCGTCCCAGCCGATGTACTCGCGCACGGCCGCGACTTCCTTGTCGCCCAGCGCGGCGCCGTGCACCTTGTCGCCGCCCTGCAGGTTGGGCGAACCCTTGCCGATCACGGTCTTGCAGCAGATCAGGGTCGGCTTGTCGGCCTGTTTCGCGGCGGCGATGGCGGCGGCCACGGCGGCCACGTCATGGCCGTCCACGTCGCGGATCACGTTCCAGCCGTAGGCCTCGAAGCGTTTCGGGGTGTCGTCGGTGAACCAGCCCTCGACCTTGCCGTCGATGGAGATGCCGTTGTCGTCGTACAGGGCGATCAGTTTTTTCAGGCCCAGGGTGCCGGCCAGCGCGCACACCTCGTGCGAAATGCCCTCCATCAGGCAGCCGTCGCCGACGAAGGCGTAAGTGTAGTGGTCGACGATGTCGAAGCCCGGCTTGTTGAACTCGGACGCCAGCAGCCACTCGGCCAGCGCCATGCCGACCGCGTTGGCGATGCCCTGGCCCAGCGGGCCGGTGGTGGTTTCCACGCCCGGCGTGATGTCCACTTCGGGGTGGCCCGGGGTTTTCGAGTGCATCTGGCGGAAGGACTGGATGTCGTCCATCGTCACCGCGTAGCCGGCCAGGTGCAGCAGCGCGTAGTGCAGCATGGAGCCGTGGCCGTTGGACAGCAGGAAGCGGTCGCGGTTCACCCATTTCGGATTGGTCGGGTTGTGGCGGTGATGACCGCTCCACAGCGCCACGGCGATCTCGGCCATGCCCATCGGCATGCCTGGGTGGCCGGAGTTGGCCTTTTGTACAGCGTCCATTGCCAGTGCGCGGATCGCGTTGGCCATTTGAGTGGTGGGGAGCGTAGTCGTCATCGTGGTGATTGCGGAAGGTTTGGAATCGGTTGCAACGGGGTTAGGGCCGGCTTGCTAGAACCAAGTATTTTACCAGACCATCGGCCCGGAGCTTAAAATTGCGCTAGAAAACCAACCAAGCGCCACCGTTCCAGGACCACCATGCCCCGTTTTTACTGCCCCGCCCCGCTCGCCATCGGCCTGACCATCGACCTGCCGGAGGCGGTCGCCCACCACGCGCACGTGGTGCGGCTGGCGCCGGGCGACACGGTCACGCTGTTCAACGGCGAGGGCGGCGAGTACACGGCGGTGCTGGCCACGGTGGATAAACGGCGCGCCAGCGCGGAGGTCAAGGCCCACACGGCGCGCGACGCGGAGTTGCCCTACGCCATCACCCTGGCCCAGGGCTTGCCCGAGGGCACCAAAATGGACTGGATCATCGAAAAGGCGGTGGAACTGGGCGTGGCGGCGGTGCAGCCGCTGGCGGCGCGGCGCTGCGTGGTGCGGCTGTCGGGCGAGCGGGCCGAGAAGAAGCTGGCGCACTGGCGGGGCGTGATCGTGGCAGCCAGCGAGCAAAGCGGGCGCAACCGGCTGGCGCACCTGGCGCCGGTGGAGGACTTCAAGGACTGGATAGTCCAGCAGGACCTGCACAAGCGCGTGATCCTGACGCCGCGCGCCGGCGAGTCGCTGGCCGACTGGGCGCGCCACCAGCCGCCGCAGGCGCTGACCATCATGGTCGGGCCGGAGGGCGGCTTCAGCGCGGAGGAGGAGGACATGGCGCTGGCCCACGGCGCCCTCGCCCTGGCCATGGGCCCGCGCATCCTGCGCACCGAAACGGCCGCGCTGGCGGCGCTGGCGGCCCTGAACGCGGCCTGGGGCGGCATGTGATCCTGGGTTAAAATACGCGGTTTTTCACCCCTGCCCGATAACTACCGGCACTGGAACCCACATGCTACGACTGAACGAAGTAAAACTCCCGCTCGACCATACTCCCGAACAATTGACCGCCGCCATCCTGGCGCGCCTGGGCGTGGGCCCGGAACAGATGACGGGCTACACCGTCTTCAAGCGCAGCTACGACGCGCGCAAGAAATCCGCCATCGTCCTGATCTACTCGATCGACGCGGAAACCACCGACGACGCCGGCATCCTGGCGCGCAACCAGCGCGACACCCATTTGATGCCGTCGCCGGACACCAGCTATAAATTCGTCGCCCGGAACGTCAACGCCGACGGCGCCCAGCCGCGCCCGGTGGTGATCGGCATGGGTCCCTGCGGCCTGTTCGCCGCGCTGATCCTGGCGCAGATGGGCCTGAAACCCATCGTGCTGGAGCGCGGCAAGATGGTGCGCGAGCGCACCAAGGACACCTTCGGCTTCTGGCGCAAGCGCGAGCTGAACCCCGAGTCGAACGTGCAGTTCGGCGAGGGCGGCGCCGGCACCTTCTCGGACGGCAAGCTGTACAGCCAGATCAAGGACCCCAAGCACTACGGCCGCAAGGTGCTGACCGAGTTCGTCAAGGCCGGCGCGCCGGAGGAGATCATTTACGTCAGCAAGCCGCACATCGGCACCTTCCGCCTGGTGAAAATGGTGGAGGCGATGCGCGAGGAGATCGTGTCGCTGGGCGGCGAGATCCGCTTCGAGCAGCGCGTGGCCGACGTCGAGATCGAGGAGCGCGACGGCCAGCGCCAGGTGCGCGGCCTGCTGCTGGCCAGCGGCGAGCGCCTGGCCACCAACCACGTGGTGCTGGCCATCGGCCACAGCGCGCGCGACACCTTCGAGATGCTGTACCAACGCGGCGTGTACATCGAGGCGAAACCGTTCTCGATCGGCTTCCGCGTCGAGCACCCGCAGTCGCTGATCGACCAGTGCCGCTTCGGCCCCAACGCCGGCCACCCCATCCTGGGCGCGGCCGACTACAAGCTGGTGCACCACGCCTCCAACGGCCGCGCCGTGTACAGCTTCTGCATGTGCCCGGGCGGCACGGTGGTGGCGGCCGCGTCCGAGCCGGGCCGCGTGGTCACCAACGGCATGAGCCAGTATTCGCGCAACGAGCGCAACGCCAACAGCGCCATCGTGGTCAACATCTCGCCCGAGGAGGACTATCCGGGCCACCCGCTGGCCGGCATCGAGTTCCAGCGCCGGCTGGAGGAGAAGGCGTTCGAGCTGGGCGGCGGCAACTACAACGCGCCGGGCCAACTGATGGGCGACTTCGTCGCCGGCCGGCCGTCGACCGCGTTCGGCGCGGTGGTGCCGTCGTACAAGCCGCAGGTGACGCTGACCGACCTGGCCACCATCCTGCCCGAATTCGCCGTGACGGCGCTGCGCGAGGCCTTCCCGGCGTTCGACAAGCAGGTCAAGGGCTACTTCAAGGCCGACGCGGTGCTGACCGGGCTGGAGACGCGCACCTCGTCGCCGATCCGCATCAAGCGCCGCGACGACGACTTCCAGAGCCTGAACACGCGCGGGCTGTTCCCGGCCGGCGAGGGCGCGGGCTACGCCGGCGGCATCCTGTCGGCGGGCGTGGACGGCATCAAGGTGGCCGAGGCGGTGGCGCTGTCGATGGCGGCCGCCGGGAAATAAAAAGTCAGTCCCGCCGCAGCGGCAGCTTGATGTGGAAGCGGCAGCCCCGCTCCACGGCCGCGTCCACCGCGACGTGGCCGCCCATCTGGTGCACGATGGTGTAGACGATGTGCATGCCCAGCCCCGAGCCGCCCTGCCCCCGCTTGGTGGTGAAGAAGGGTTCGAACACGCGCTCGCGCACGCCGGGCGCCAGGCCGACGCCGTCGTCGGCGAAATCCATCAGCAGCCACGGCTGGCCGTCCACGTCGGCGACGCGGGCGCCCACCGTCACCAGGCCCGGCCCGCCGTCCGGGTAGCCGTGCTTGGCCGAATTCATCAGCAAGTTGGACAGGATTTGCGACAGCTTGCCGGCCGGCAGGCGCGGCCGCAGCAGCGGATCGATGTCCAGCGCCACGCCGATGGTTCCCTTGCGCAGTGCCGGGCTGTGCGCCGACACCACGCCTTGCACGTAGTCGTGCAGCGCCAGTTCCGTGACGTGCTCGGCGCCCTGGTCCACCGCCAACTGCTTGAAGTTGCCGATCAATTCGGCCGCGCGCGCCAGGTTCTGCTCGATCAGCGAGGCCGCGCCCTGCAGGCGCGTGGCCAGCGCCACCATGTCCGAACGGCTCACCTTGGGGCTGTTCAAGGTGGCTATCATCTGCCGCGCGAAGTCGGCCATGCCGGAGGCGGCCGTCACCGCCACGCCGATCGGCGTGTTGACCTCGTGCGCCACGCCGGCCACCAGCGCGCCCAGCGCCGCCATCTTTTCCTGCTCCACCATGCTGGCCTGCGCCGCGCGCAGCGCCTCGGTGCGCTGCTGCACCTTCAGCTCCAGCAGCGCCTCCCGGTCCTGGTGCTGCAGCTCTGCCGCGCAGCGCGAGGCGAAGATGGACAGCAGCGACAAGGCCAGCAGCCGCTTGTTCTCGGCCATGGGCTTGGTGTCGATGGCCGACAGGATGCCCAGCGTCTTGCCCTCGGTGTCGATCATCGGCATGCCGATGTAGCTCTCGGCGCGCATGTCGACCAGCAGCGTGTCCCGCGGATAGTCGGCCTGGATGCCGCAGGCGTGGAAGCACATGGTCTGGTCCGTCACGTCCTGGCAGGGGGTGTGCATCAGGCTGTATTCCATGTTGTCGATGTGCCGGTCGCCGGCCCACACGGCCAGCGTGCGGATGCCCTCGCCGCCGTCGGCCATGGCGATCACGCGGCCGGCGATCACGTAGGTGACGTCCAGCACCTCGGCCAGGTCCCGCACCAGCATGCGCATGAACTCGTCGCCGCGCAGGCGCGAGGTGGACGCGGTGATGGAGCGCAGCGCCGCTTCCGCCAGCAGGCGGCCATCGTGTTCGTCGAATACGGCGGGACTGCTCATGGCGTCTCCAGACTGGCAAGGGGCAAGCGGGGCAAGGGGCGCGGCGGCGGCTACTCGTAAAGCCGGCGCAGTTCGGCCTCCCGCGCCAGCAGCAGCAACGCCAGCGCGGGGTCGAAGCGCTTGCCGCTCTCCGCGCGCACCTGCTCGAGCGCGTGCTCCAGCGGCCAGGCGGGACGGTAGCAGCGCGGGCTGACCATGGCGTCGACGAAATCGGCCAGCGCCACGATGCGGCCGGCCATGCTGATGCGCTCGCCGCTCAGGCCGCGCGGATAGCCGGCGCCATCCCAGCGCTCGTGGTGCTCGTGGGCGATGGCGGCGGCCAGCTTGAGCACCGGCTGGGGCGAACCGGCCAGCATGGCGCGCCCGGCCTCGCAGTGCCGGCGCATGACGCCCCATTGCGCGTCGTCCAGCGGGCCCGGCGTGTTGAGCACGTCGTCGGGCACGGCGGCGTGGCCGACGTCGTGCAGCGGCGCCGCCAGGCGCAGCCGCCGCGCGGCGCCCGGCGCCAGCCGCGCCGCGTCCGCCAGCATGGCGGAGATCGCGCCGACCCGCCGCACGTGGGCGCCCGGCGCCGCCGAGCGGCGCTCGAGCGCCTCGCCCAGGATGGCGACCGTGGCCTCCTGGGTGGCGGCGATCTCCTCGCGCTGCAGCAGCTTCTCGTAGGTGATGGCGACATTGGCCGAGAACATGCCCAGCAATTCGCGCTCCTCCTCGCCGATCGGCTCGGAGAACGCCATGTACAGCAGGCATTCGTTGTCCTCGCGGGTGCGGTAGTAGCAGGCGTAATGGCGGTCGCCATGGTGGTCGCGCCGCTCGCGCATGCAGCGGATGAAGGCTTGGCGCACCGGCAGCGGCAAACGGTCCAGCGTTTCGTCCACCCGCAGGGCGGCGTAGGCCGGCGTCACGGCCAGCACCCTCAGGCCGGCGTCGGTGCGGGCGGCGGCGTAGGCGTCGACGCCGCCGCGGACGTCGCCGCCGCCCTGGCGGCTGGCGCACACGCCCTCGCCGTCGTGGCCCAGCAGCGCGCTGGCCTGCTCCAGCACGGCCGAGCAAAAGCCGCGCAGGTTGTCCGAGTCGCACACCTGGGTGATGGCGTCGATCGAGCGGCGCAGGCCGGCGCGCGCGCGCTCGAGCCGCGTCAGGTCGCGGTAGGCGCGCAGCGCCGAATAGAACACGGTGCTCAGCTTGGCATGCGTGAGGTCGGTCTTTTCGCGGTAGTCGTTGATGTCGTAGGTCTTGAGCACGTAGGCCTGCGGCGCCTGGCCCGGCTGCCCGGTGCGCAGCACGATGCGCACCATGCCGTTGCCCAGTTCCTCGCGGATGTGCTTGACGAGGTCCAGGCCGGCGTGCTCGCTCTCCATCACCACGTCCAGCAGGATCAGCGCGAACTGGTTGGGGCGGGACAGCGCGGCGCGCGCCTCGGCGGCGCTGTAGCAGTGGGTGAAGCGCAGCGGCCGGCCGTCGAAGGTGAAATCGGACATCACCAGCTGCGTCACCTGGTGCACCGACACCTCGTCGTCGACGACCAGGACCTGCCAGGCCGGCGAAGGGGCGGGCGCGCCGGCGGGCGCGGCGTCGTCCTCGAACAGCATGTCGTCGTCTTCGGTCATGGTGCTACCTCTTGGGGGCACTCTTATGGGCATCCTTAGCATGGATTGTACATCCAGCCATTGTCCAGGATCACATGTCCGACGCAAGATTTAATTGCTCCGCGACATGACGGGGGCAGGCTCACAGCCAGCCGGCGCGGCGGAAGCGGCGGTACAGGTAGGCGCAGACGGTGGCCATCAGGCCCAGCGCCGCCGGATAGCCGTACCGCGAATCGAGCTCCGGCATGAACTTGAAGTTCATGCCCCAGATGCCGGCGAAGGCCGTCATCACGGCGAAAATCGCGGCCCAGGCGGCCAGGCGCTTGTTGACCTCGCCGTCGTCGATGGCCACCATCGACAGGTGCACCTGGATCGCGGTGGCGATGGTGTCGCGGATGGTGTCCAGGCTGGCGTTGATGCGGTGCAGGTGGTCGTGCACGTCGCGGAAGTATTCCTGGGTGCCGGCGCAGACGGCGGGCACGCGGCCGCCGTGCAGCTTGCCGATCGCGTCCAGCAGCGGCGCCACCGCGTGGCGCAGCGTCATCGCCTTGCGCTTGAGCGCGTACAGGCGGGCCACGTTGGCGCGCTTGGCGGTCTCGTTGAAGATGCTGTCCTCGATCCGTTCCAGTTCGGTTTCCATCTCGTCGACGATGGGGAAGTAGCGGTCGACCACGGCGTCCATCAGCGCGTACAGCACGAAGGCCGGGCCCTGCTTGAGCAGGTGCGGCTCGCGCTCGGCGCGCGCGCGCACGCCGAGGAAGTCGCGCGCGCTGTGCTGGCGGTTCGACAGCACGTAGTTGGGGCCGACGAAGATGTCGACCTCGCCGACCACCAGCTCGTCGCCGTGCTGCTCGACGGTCTTGACCACCGCGAACAGCGAGTCGCCGTATTCCTCGATCTTGGGCCGCTGGTGGCCGCGGCAGGCGTCCTCGATGGACAGGTCGTGCAGGCCGAACTCCTCCTGCATCTTGGCCAGTTCGGCGGCGTCGCCGTCGCGCAGGGCGACCCAGACAAAGCAATCGCCGCGGGCGATGTAGTCGCTGATGTCCTCGACTTCGACATCGGCCATCTTGCGGCCATCCTGGTAGGCGACACAGTTGATCAGCATAAGCGTTCCCGGCGGTAAAGCCGAGAGCTTAGCACGCCGGCCGCCGCCCGGCCGGCCGCTAGTGGGTCACTAGTCGTCCTTGGCGCCGTCGATGCCGAGCTCGGCGATCTTGCGCGTGATGGTGTTGCGGCCTATGCCCAGGCGCACCGCCGCGTCGTTCTTGCGGCCGTGCGTGTGCTTCAAGGCGGTGCGGATCAGCGCCGATTCGAATTGCCGGCCCAGCACGTCCATCACGTCCTGCTGGCCGCCGGCCAGCATGCCGGCCGCCTGCAGTTCCAGCAGCGCCAGCCAGCCGTCCGGACCGCCGGCCGCCGGCGGCGCCTCGCCGACCGGCAGCGTCACCACGGTGCCGTGGTGCGACAGGCTGCTGTGCTCACTGGCGTGGTAGGCCAGCGAGGCCGGCACGCCCTGGCTGGACGCGCCGTTGGCGTGGCCGCCGCCCTGCTCCTGGGTCAGTTCCAGCGGCAAGTCCTTCACCTCGACGGTCTGGCCGGGGGCCATCACGGTGATCCAGTTGCACAGGTTTTCCAGCTGGCGCACATTGCCGGGCAACTCCAGGCCGCACAGGAAGTGCAGCGCCGCGTCGCTCATGCGCTTGGCCTCCACGCCCAGCTGCTTGGCGCTCTGCACCAAAAAGTGGCGCACCAAAATGGGGATATCCTCGCGCCGCTCCCTCAAACTGGGCAGACGCAGGCGGATCACGTTCAGGCGGTGATACAAATCCTCGCGGAACAGGCCGTCGCGCACGCGCTGCTCCAGATTCTGGTGCGTCGCCGTGATCACGCGCACGTTGGCCTTCATCGGCTGGTGCCCGCCGACGCGGTAGAAATGGCCGTCCGACAGCACCCGCAGCAGCCGCGTCTGCAGGTCGAAGGGCATGTCGCCGATCTCGTCGAGGAACAGGGTGCCGTTCTCGGCCTGCTCGAAGCGGCCGCGGCGGGTGGTCTGGGCGCCGGTGAAGGCGCCGCGCTCGTGGCCGAACAGTTCGGATTCGAGCAGGTCCTTGGGGATGGCCGCCGTGTTCAGCGCGATGAAGGGCTGGGACGCGCGCGGGCTGTGCTTGTGCAGCGCGCGCGCCACCAGTTCCTTGCCGGTGCCGGACTCGCCGGTGATGAGCACCGTGACGTTCGATTGCGACAGGCGGCCGATGGCGCGGAACACCTCCTGCATGGCCGGCGCCTGGCCCAGGATCTCCGGGGTTTCCGCCGGGCCCGATTCCACGCTGGCCTCGCGCAGGCTCTCGTCCAGCGCGCGCCGGATCAGCTCCACGGCCTTGTCGATGTCGAACGGCTTGGCCAGGTATTCGAAGGCGCCGCCCTGGAAGGCCGCCACGGCCGAATCCAGGTCGGAAAACGCGGTGATGATGATGACCGGCAGGCCGGGAAAGCGCGACTTCACCAGCTGCAGCAAATCGAGGCCGGAGTCGCCCGGCATGCGGATGTCGGACACCAGCACCTGCGGCGTCTCGTGGTCCAGCGCGGCGATGGCGTCGCGCGCGTTGGCGAAACTCTTGGTGGCGAGGTTTTCCCGCGCCAGCGCCTTGCCCAGTACCCAGCGAATCGATTCGTCGTCGTCTACTATCCAGATTGGCTTCATGTGTTCTCTTTGGTCCCGCAATGTGGATCTCTCAAGGGATCCGTCCCACGGATGGCGCCGAAGCCATTCATGGCAGCGGCAGCAATATCCTGAAGTCCGTAAATCCAGGCCGGCTCTCGCACTCGATCACACCCAGGTGCTGCTGCACGAAGGTCTGCGCCAGCGTCAACCCCAGGCCGCTGCCGCCCTCCCGCCCCGACACCAGCGGATAGAAGATACGGTCGCGGATCTGGGGCGAGATGCCCGGTCCATTGTCGATGATATGCAAGTCTAATGCCAGGTTGTAGCGGACCTTGGCCAGCGTCACCTGGCGCGCCACGCGGGTCTTCAAAATCAGCTCGGCGTCGCCCTGGACGATGCGTTCGGACAGGGCCTGCGCGGCGTTGTGCGCGATGTTGAGCACGGTCTGGATCAGCTGCTCCTTGTCGCCGCGGAACTCGGGAATGGAGGCGTCGTAGTCGCGCCGGATGCTGATCCCGACGGGGAACTCGGCCAGGATCAGGCTGCGCACGCGCTCGCACACCTCGTGGATGTTGACGTCGCCGACGATGTGCGGGCGGCGGTGCGGCGCCAGCAGGCGGTCGACCAGGGTCTGCAGCCGGTCCGCCTCCTTGATGATGACCTGGGTGTATTCGCGCAGCTCGGCCAGGTGCAGCGGCGGCAGCTCCATCTCCAGCAGCTGGGCCGCGCCGCGGATGCCGCCCAGCGGGTTCTTGATCTCGTGCGCCAGGTTGCGGATCAGCTCCTTGTTGACCTGGCTTTGGTCGAGGATGCGCTCCTCGCGGTCCAGCTTGAGCTGCTGCACGTTCTCGCGCAGCTCGATCAGCACGGCGCCGGGCGGCTCGTCCAGCGCCGACACCATGCTGTCGACCTGCAGCGGGTCCTTGCCGGCGCGCTCCAGGGTCAAGTCCTGGCGCAGGTCGGAGAACTTGTGCTCGCGCGCCTGCGCGATGATGTGCTGCAGCTCGTCCGGGTTGGTGAACAGCGCCGACAGCTTCTGGCGCGCCAGCGCCTTGAGCGAGCTCTCCAGCAGGTTCTCGGCGGCCGCGTTGATGTAGGTGATGTGGCCGTCGGCGTCCAGCAGGATCACGGCCGAGGCCAGCAATTCCATGCCGGCCAGCGATTGCGGCCGCACGATGGCGGCGGCCGCGCGGGCGATGTTGGTGACGAGGCTCATGGGCACTCCCCCTTAGATGGCAATCCGTGGGACCGCCCCTGGGTCAGCGGATGTTGGCGATCTCGCGCTTCAGGGCTTCCACATTCTTTTCCGAGCGGCTGATGCTGTCTTTCAGGTTGGCCACGCGTTCCTGGTATTTCGCGTAATTGCGCTCGTCGCCGCGCCGCTCGGGCTCGCCGCCGTTGAACTCGCGCTTGAGCTCGGTCAGCCTGGCCTGCTCGCCACTCAGCTCGTCCTGCAGGATCTGGCGCCGGTCGTTGTCGCGCGCCTTCTGCTCGCCGCTGTCGACGCGCGGGAAATCGCCCGGCGTGGCGGCCGGCGCGGGCGCCGGCGCGCGCGGGCGCTGGGCGCCCTCGACCCGTCTCGGCGCGGGCGCCGGGATCGCGCCCGGGATGTCCAGCGGCTTGCAGCCGGCGTGCTTCCGGGTGTCGGTCAATTCCTTGTGGCCGCCGGCGTCCACGCACAGGTAGATCTGCTGCGCCTGCGCCGTCGCCATCCCCGCGGCCCCGCTCGCGGCGAGCGTCAACGCTCGCAAAAAATTCCAGGTAGTCATGCCCCGACTATACAACATCCGCCAAAAAAAACGCGAGGAGAGCCGGGCTGTCCTCGCGTTCGGTGGTGCGCCGGTTGGCACCGGCGCAGTCGCTATTACAGCGAGTAGTACATGTCGAATTCGACCGGGTGCGTGGTTTGACGCATACGGGTGACTTCGGTCATTTTCAGTTCCAGGTAGGCGTCGATCATGGAATCGGTGAACACGCCGCCGCGGGTCAGGAACTCGCGGTCCTTGTTCAGCGCGTCCAGGGCCTCTTCCAGCGATGCGCAGACGGTCGGGATCAGCGCGTCTTCTTCCGGCGGCAGGTGGTACAGGTCTTTCGACGCGGCTTCGCCCGGGTGGATCTTGTTCTGCACGCCGTCCAGGCCGGCCATCATCAGCGCGGCGAAGCACAGGTACGGGTTCGCCAGCGGGTCGGGGAAGCGGGTTTCGATACGGCGGCCTTTTGGATTGGCCACGTGTGGAATACGGATCGAAGCCGAGCGGTTGCGGGCCGAGTAGGCCAGTTTCACCGGCGCCTCGTAGCCTGGAACCAGACGCTTGTACGAGTTGGTGCCTGGGTTGGTGATCGCGTTCAGCGCCTTGGCGTGCTTGATGATGCCGCCGATGTAGTACAGCGCGAAGTCGGACAGGCCGGCATAGCCGTCGCCGGCGAACAGGTTTTTGCCGTCTTTCCAGATCGACTGGTGCACGTGCATGCCGGAACCGTTGTCGCCAACGATGGGCTTGGGCATGAAGGTGGCGGTTTTGCCATAGCTGTGGGCCACGTTCCAGACCACGTATTTCAGGTTCTGGGTCCAGTCGGCGCGCTCGACCAAGGTCGAGAACTTGGTGCCGATTTCATTCTGGCCGGCGCCGGCCACTTCGTGGTGGTGCACTTCGACCGGGATGCCCAGCGATTCCAGGATCAGGCACATTTCCGAACGCATGTCCTGGAAGGAGTCCACTGGTGGCACTGGGAAGTAGCCGCCCTTGACGGTTGGACGGTGGCCGCTGTTGCCGCCTTCGATGTCCTTGTCGGTCGACCAGGAGGCTTCGTCGGAATCGATCTTGACCGACGCGCCGGACATGTCGATTTTCCACTTGACGGAGTCGAAGATGAAGAACTCTGGCTCGGGGCCGAAGTAGGCGGTGTCGCCCAGGCCGGACGATTTCAGGTAGGCCTCGGCGCGCTTGGCGATGGAGCGCGGGTCACGGTCGTAGCCCTTGCCGTCCGACGGTTCGATCACGTCGCACTGCATGAACAGCGTGGTTTCTTCCATGAACGGGTCGATGTTCGCGGTCGCTGGGTCCGGCAGCAGGATCATGTCCGAAGCTTCGATACCTTTCCAGCCGGCGATCGAGGAGCCGTCGAAAGCGTGACCGGATTCGAACTTGTCGATGTCGAAGTGCGACACGGGCACGGTCACGTGCTGTTCTTTACCACGGGTATCAGCGAAGCGGAAATCAACGAATTTGACTTCGTTGTCTTTAACCATTTTCAAGACTTCTGCGGCGGTCAATGCCATGCGTATCTCCTAGTGAAAAAGTGGGTCAGCCCACGCTATCGGTAGTGCGTGCGACTAGAAACTCGTGGAACTATAAAGCAGGAAGCGTGCCAACACAAAAGGAATTTCCTTATGCAACATGTTTCTTTCATTGTGCAGGCAACTGATCCTAAAATCGTTCGGGCCCCAAAACGCACTGTTTTTGCGCAATCTCAACACGGCACCAAAAAGGTGCAACCATTAAATTACGCACTTGTTTGGTGCTTTTTTGGGAATCCCCGGAAAAACGCATCACATTGGTGCAACGGCCCGGTGCGAACGATTCGGGCTACTATAATAAACGCAATATTGACACCTGGAGTGGGAAAAATCGCCATGAGCACCATTAATGACATCCTGGACCGCGCGCGCGGCCGCGACACCTCCCTGCCCTACGCCGGCGCCGTGACGCCACAGGAGGCGTTTGCACTGCTGCAGGCCGATCACGGCGTGAAGCTGATCGACGTGCGCACCAATGCGGAGCGCGACTGGGTGGGCCGGGTGGCGATCCCGGAAACCCAGCATGGCGCGGTGCAGTGGAGCACGTATCCGGGCGGCGTGCCCAATCCGCAGTTCGTCGAGCAGCTGGCGGCGGCGGCCGGCAAGGACCAGGTGCTGCTGTTCCTGTGCCGTTCCGGCGTGCGCTCGCGCCACGCGGCCAAACTGGCCACCGAGCACGGCTATACGCAGTGCTACGACATCCTGGAGGGATTCGAGGGGGACAAGGACGCCGACGGCCATCGCAAGACCGTCGGCGGCTGGTGCAAGGCCGGGCTGCCGTGGACGGGGGCGTGACCCCCGTCCACGCCGGACGGCGGCCAAGGGGACAGACCCGCGATCACCGACGCTGACTCTGGCGTCAGCTTGTGGCGCGGAGGGTCTGTCCCCGGTTTGGCGATTACAGCGCGTAGTTCAGGCGCGCGTAGACGTAGCGGCCGGAACGGCCGAACGGCGAGTAGTTCGAGTACGGCGCGTTGCCGGTGGTGTTCAGCGCCGCCGGGTAGGAGTCCGGATACTGGTCGAACAGGTTGTCCGCCCCCACCGCCAGCGACAGCTTTTTGGTGAACGCGTAGCGTCCCTCCAGGTCCACCAGCGTCTTGGCGCCCAGCCAGAAGTCCAGCGCCGGCGTGGTTCCCGGGGCCAGGATCTTGCCGTAGCGCGTGGCGCGCGCGGTCACGCCGAACGGGCCGTGGGACCAGGTCGAGCTGGCGATCAGCTTGGTCTTCGGCGTGCCGTCCGTGAAGGTCAGCACGTTGACCCGGTCGAACAGCACCGGCGCCGGCGACAGCGCCGCCAGCTGCGCCGTGACCGGCACCTTGGTCACGTCGGTCTTGGTGTAGTTGGCGGCCAGCGTGAAGTCCAGCTTGCCGTAGCCGCCGGTCCGCACCGGCAGGCTGGTGACGATGTCGATGCCCTTGGTGGTGGTGTCCACGCCGTTGATGAAGAAGCGGCCGCCGCCCACGCCGATGAAGCCCTGCGAGGTCAGGTAGTTGCGCACATTGGCCGCCGTCAGGTTCTCGGACAGCACGATGCGGTCCTTGATCTTGATGTGGAAGGCGTCCGCCGTGATGTTGACCGCGCCCAGGCGGATCACCGAGCCGAGCGAGAAGTTGACCGACTTTTCCGCGTCCAGCGGCTTGGCGCCGAGCGCGATGGCGGCCGGGCTGCCCGGCTTGAAGGTGGTGATCTCGAACGGCACGCCGTTGATGAAGTTGGTCGAGGTCGAGGTGAACGACTGCTGCTGCAGCGACGGCGCGCGGAAGCCGTTCTGCACCGAGCCGCGCAGCGCGAATTCCTTGGCGAAGTCGTAGCGGCCGGCCAGCTTGCCGGAGACGCTGTTGCCGAAGTCCGAGTAGTGCTCGGCGCGCACCGCCACCGATCCCAGGAACTGCTTGGTCAGGTTGGCCTCCACGTCCACATAGGCGCTCAGCGCGCTACGGTGCACGTCGCTGGCGTCGGCCGGACGGAAGCCGGGGAACACCTGGGCGCCCGGCGGCGCCGGCGTGCCGTTGGCCAGCACCTGGCCGCCGTAGCGCCAGGAGTCGTCCTCGCCGGCGAACAGCTTGTAGCCCTCCCGGCGCGCCTCGGCGCCCACCGCCACGTTCAGCGGCGAGGACAGGCCGGCCTCGAACTGGCGCACGCCGGACAGGTTGAAGGTCAACTGGTCGTAGGAGAAGCCGCCGGCGTAGAACGCGGTCTTGCTGGACGGGCCGATCGAGCGGTTCAGCGTGTTCTCGATGGTGTAGGCCATCTTGTTCTTGCCGTAGCCCAGCGAGGCGTCCATGTCCCAGTCGCCGATGGACCAGGTGACGCCGCCGGTGGCGCTGTGGTCGTCCACCTCCGGCGCGATGATGGGCAGGAAGCCGTTCGGGTAGATGGCGATGATGTTCTGGTCCTGCAGCGCGCGGCGGAAGAAGCCGGCCGACTGCGCCTCGCGCTTCTGGTAGCTGCTCCAGCCGTACAGCTTGACGCCGCCCTCCAGATTGTAGCCGGCGTTGGCGAACACGGTCGACTGCCGCATCTCGGGCTCGCCGTACCAGGCGTTGAAGCGGTTGATGGTGGCTTCGCGCGGGTCGAAGGCGCCGTTCACCAGCGGGTATTGCTGGCGCACGTCGTAGCCGCTGCGCTCGGTGTGCTCCTGGTCCTTGTACTCGGCGGCGATGGTCAGGTGGCCCGCCTCGCCCAGCTCCAGGCCCTTCCAGCCGCTGACGGTGGCGGTGCCGCCGTCGTGGCGCTTGCGGGAGGTTTTCGCGTCCCAGGTGGCGCCGGCCGGCAACGCGCCGGCGATGAAATCGTACTCGGTGCGGCGCTCGCCGTAGCCGGCGGTGAATTCGCCGCCGGAGCGGTCGGTGCGCAGGCGCAGGTTGACCACGCCGGCGATGGCGTCCGAGCCGTACTGGGCGGAGGCGCCGTCGCGCAGCACCTCGATGTTCTTGATCATCGCCGACGGGATGGTGTTCATGTCCACCGACGAGGAGCCGCGGCCGATGGTGCCGTTCAGGTTCACCAGCGAGGAGGTGTGGCGGCGCTTGGAGTTCACCAGCACCAGGGTCTGGTCCGGCGCCAGGCCGCGCAAGGTGGCGGGACGCACGGTGTCGGTGCCGTCGGCCAGGCCTGGGCGGGGGAAGTTCAGCGACGGCAGCGCCACCGACAGCGCCTGCGCGATTTCCGGCACGCCGCTGTTCTTGATGGTGTCGGCGCTGATGATGTCGACCGGCGAGGCGGTGTCGAGCGCGGTGCGGTTGGCGACGCGGGTGCCGGTCACCACCACGGTGGCCGAGGGTTCAGCGGGGGCCGGGGTGTTCTGGGCACCGGCGGCGGAGACGAACAGCGAAGCGACGGCAAGCGCGATCCCTTGCATTTTTGGCGCGGTATTTCTCTGCATTGCAACCCCTAGATGGTCTGATGGAAAAGAAATATTGCGTTTCCACAAATGCAAAGTCAAAAGAAATCCGCGTCACACTATCAAACGCGTAGCGAATGTTTTCGAGAAACAACAGATTCAGGAGTGAATTAAGTAGTTTTACTTACGCGCTTTCGGGGGCCGGCGCGGCCTCGGCGCCCAGGTGGGCGAGGATGCGCTGGCGCACCAGGTTGATGTGGCCGCGCAGGCCGTACAGCTCGTCGGCGAAGGCCAGCGGGATGGAGATCTGGTTGACCGTGTCCTCGATCTCGTTGAGGCGCGCCAGCTGTTCCGCGTGGATGCGCGCGCGCGCGTCGGCCGGCGCGGCGGCCAACGCCTGCTCCACCGTGCGCAGCTGGCCGTACCAGCGGAACACGCGCGAGCGGATGCGCCACACGTACAGCGGCGGCACCACCTTGGACAGCGGCAGGATCAGCGCGCCCAGCGCCACCACCACCACCCACATGCGGTCGAAGAAATTGGCCAGCCAGAAGCTCATATAGCGCTGCAGGAAGGGCGGCCCGTCCTTGTAGAACTTGGCCGCCTCGTGCGCCAGCGGGATCTCGGTGTAGCGCGGCGAGGGGAACTGGCCCTGCTGCTGGAACCAGCCGGCGCCGCCGTGGATCTCGCCGGCGGCCTGCACGAACAGGTCGACCAGGGCCGGATGCAGGTCCTCGCGCGCGACCAGGGTGGCGGTGGGCGCGATCAGGTGGTAGTCCTTGGCGGGCAGGTCGCGGCCCAGGTCGACGATGCCGCGCGGCAGCACCGCGTGCGCCAGGAACGGCAGGCGGCGCGCGTAGGCCTCGGCCTGGGCGAAGTCGAACAGCTTGATGCCGGGCGTGATGAGCAGCATCTGCACCAGCGGCGCGTCCGGCGCGGAGCTGAACACCAGGCCGTCGATGCGCTTTTCCAGCAGTTCCACGGTGGCGGGCGTGTTCTCCAGCGCGCTCAGTTTCAAGTCCTCCGGTTCGACGCCGTTGGCGGCCAGCACCTGCTTGAACATGCGCGGCACGCCGCTGCCCTCGGGCCCCAGGTTGATGCGCAAGCCCTTCAGCCGCGTCAGGTCGGCCACCTTCACGTCCTCGCGCAGGAACAGCCAGACCGGCTCCGTGAACAGGCTGCCGATCGACACCAGGTTGCGGCGCTGGGCGTCCTCCTGCGTGATGGAGCCGCTCTGCACGAAGCCGATGTCGACGCGGCCCGCGTTCAGGCGCTGCAGGTTCTCCAGCGAGCCCTGCGAGGGCCGCAGTTCCACCTTGATGCCGTGCCTGCCCAGCAGCTCGGCGTATTTCTTGCCGAACACCTCGTAGGCGCTGTTCTCCTGGCCGGTGGACAGCGTCACCACGCGCGGCGGCGCGGGATCGACCAGCAGGTAGGCGGCGAAGCAGGCGGCGGCAATGGCCAGGATGGTGGGGCCGGCCGTGACGAGCAGGTCGCGCGGCGAGAAGCGGGTGAACGCGAGGATCTTGGACATGTGGTGGCGCATGGGTTTCATGGGGCACCACGATGCCAGCACATGGTCGATTATGCAAGGCCGCGTGAAAGGGGACAGACCCGCGTTCCGCCCCTCGGGCCAAAGCCAAGGTGCGTGGCGCGGAGGGTCTGTCCCCGGTTTGGCTGCCCCCGGCGTCAGGCGCCGCAGGCGCGCGGCGGGGCTTTCGGCGCGGCGGCGGCGTTGCCGGCCGGGTTGTGCGAGACGGCGATCACGCCGCTTTTCGGCGGCGCGTCCGGCTCGATCAGCGGCATCAGGCTGGGCGCCAGCACCGCCAGCAACTGCACCGGCAGCGCGCTGGTGAAGTCGTAGTTCTTCGATTCCGGCCCGTGCACATAGGCCGTCATGCTGCCGTAGAAGCGCTCGCCGATGTTGAACACGAAGGTGGCCGAGCGGTTGACGAAGCGCGACTCGATCAGCCGCCCGCCGCCGCCGTACACCTCGAAGCGCTGGTCGCCGGTGCCGGTCTTGCCGCCCACCGGGATCACGGTGCCGTCCGACATCACGAAGGCCGTCTTGGCGCGCTTGGCGGTGCCGTCCGACACCACCTCCTTGATCACGTCGGCCACCGCGCGCGCCACCTCGGGCGCCAGCACCTGCTCGTTGCTGGTGGGCTTGCCGCGCTTGACCAGGGTCTCGTACGGCGTGCCGGCGGCGAAGTGCAGCGAACTGATTTTCTGGCTGGCCTTGCGCACGCCGCCGTTGATGATGATGCCCATCATCTCGGCCAGCGCGGCGGGACGGTCGGCCGACGCGCCCAGCGTGGTCGCGTACGACGGCACCAGCGACTCGAAGGGGTAGCCCATTTTCTTCCACTGGCGGTGGATGGCCATGAAGCTTTCCATCTCGACCAGGCCGGCGATGCGCTTGTCCTGCGCGTGCTTGCGGTGGGTCTTGAACAGCCACTGGTAGACCTCCTGGCGCTCCTTCTCGGACGCGGCCACCGCCTGCGACAGCGTGGCGCCCTCGTTCTGGCGCAGGTAGGCCACCAGCCACAGCTCCAGCGGGTGCACATTGGCCAGGTAGCCGCGGTCGGCCAGCGACCACTTGTCCATCGCGTACTGCTCGAACATCTTGGCGGCGCGCTCGTCGCCGACCTCGTTCTGCGACGGCAGGTTGTCGTTCAGGAAGGCGCTGAACTCGGCCGGCGTGGCCCGCGGGTACAGGGTGCGGTGGATGTTGGCCAGGCGCAGCGGCGTGGGCCGGATGCCGCCCACCAGGATCTTGTCCAGCTCGGCGGCCGGCTTGCCCTTGTACTTGGCCCAGAAGCGGTACATGAACTCCTTGCCCTCCTTGTCGGCGAAGCGCGCCAGGTACTCGGCGCGGCGCGGATCGTCGGCGTCGGCCAGCAGCGAGGCCGACGAGCCCGGCGCCTGGAACATGTAGTACTTGACGACGTCGCGCATCAGGCGCACGAACACCAGGTTGGTCGAGCGGCGCAGCGCCTCGCGCACGGACAGGATGCGGCCGTTGTCCTCCTTCGAGAAGTTGCCGAAGGTGTGCACCCCGCCGCCGGTGAAGAAGCCCTCGCCCGGGTTGCCCGAATACTTGCGCTCGAGCGCGGCCTGCAGCATGGCCGGCAGGTCGCGCTTGCTGGCCGGGTCCAGGAAGTAGGCCACGGCCCACTGGCTCAGCTTGTCCTGCGGCGCCAGCGTCGTCTTGCGCAGCTGGTCCGGCGTCATGCCCTCGTAGCGCTTGTGCAGCTGGTCGACGATGTCCATATAGGTCACCAGCGTGCGCAGCTTGGCGGTCGAGCCCAGGTCCAGCTTGGCGCCCTCGTTGATGTCCAGCGGCTGGTCGAAGTTGTCGGTCTGCAGGCGCAGGTAGTTGGTGTGCTCGCCCTTTTCCAGCAGGGTGAAGCTGTACACCACGTTGGCCGGGTCGCCGTTGCCCAGCATGCCCTTGCCCGTCAGGCCGGCGGCCTTGGCCACCTCGGGGTCGCGCAGGTCGCGCAGCATCCGCGTCACGGCGCGCTGCGCCTGGGCGTCCAGCGTGCTGACCACCTGCAGGTCCAGCCGGTCCAGGTTGTACATGCGGTTGTCGCCCAGCAGCGTGGCCAGGTGGTTGCGCACCGAGTTCGAGGCCTTGCGCTCGACGAAGGACATGGACGGCGCGGCGGCCAGGCCGTTGCCGGCGGCCGGATGCAGGCGCTCCTTGAGCGCGGCGTCGCGCAGTCGCGGCGTGATGATGCCGGCCTGCGCCAGCACGCGCAGGTGGCTGTTGGCCAGGGTTTCCAGGTCGGCGTCGCCGTCGCCCAGGTAGTAGCTGGGGCGGCGCTGCGCGATGAACAGGCTGAGCGCCTCCTTGAACGCCAGCGCGCTGCCCGGCTGGTCCATCTTGCCGGCCAGCAGGCGGTTGACCTCGTTGAAGTCGCGGCCGTACCAGACCCACAGGCCGTCGCCGATGCCGTTCACCTCGCCGTAGCCGGGCTTGGCCGACAGCGGCACGGTGTTGAGGTAGTCGACCACGATGCGGCGCCGCGCCTCGGTGGTGTCCGGGCCGCCCTGGTAGGCGCGCAGCGTGGCCGAGACCATCTGCTGCAGCTTGTCCTTCATGGAGCCGGTGCGGCCCTCGGGCGAGTGGCGGTATTTCTCGATCTGCGTGGCCAGCGTGCTGCCGCCGGCGGCGCGCTGCCCGCCCGCCACGGTGCTGACGGTCTTCTCGAACACGGCCTTGCTGAGGCGGTCCCACTCGACCGCGGGGTTGCGGTTCGGATAGGTGGAGTCCAGCAGTTCGCGGTTCTCGATGAACAGCAGGCTTTGCACCAGCGCGGTGGGCGCGTCCTTGAAGCTGGCGTAGGTGCGCTCGGGATAGGTGGCCGAGAACAGCGTCTCGGCGCGGCAGTCGGCGATGTTCAGGCCGGTGCGCGTCTTTTCGCGGTAGGTGGTGAACACGCCCATGTCGTTCAGTTCCACCATCTTGGGCGAGAAGCGCGCCTGCGCGGCGATCTCGTAGTCGCGCGCCTTCAGCTTGCCCAGGTAGTCGGGCATGTTGGCGTAGCCCAGGCGCTCGTCGTAGGGGCTGTCGTGCGGGAAACGGATGGCCTTGCTGGGGCCCGGCTCGACCTTGTAATTGAGCTTGCCCACCAGGTTGGAGAAGAACCTGGCCTGCATGGCCGAGCTGCGCATCTCCTGCGCCAGCCACCACACGGCCAGCGACAGCAGCACCAGCATCAACAGGATGAAGGCGTTGCGCGGCCGCTTGCTCTTGCGCGGCGGCTCGGCGCCCTCGGGCGCGGCGGGCTGCGCGTGCGCCAGGTGCACCGCCTCGGGCGGATGGGTCAATGCGGAGGGCTGCGTCAACGGGGGAACGACGTGCAGGCGGTTGCTGCGTTTGATGCCCAGGGACGCGGCGCCTGCGCGCAATTTGCGCACCGCGCGCTCGACAAAACCGGGCCTGCTATTACGTGGATTGCTTAACATTTTGCTTCAACCGTCGTGTTTCAGTGGTACTGCTCTTGATCTCCATTGCACCACATCGGCGGCGCGCGCACGGGCCGCGCCGCACAAATATTGACGTAGTCGGGGGCTTTTTCGCAAAAAAACAACGACGGTCCAAACACCCCGTCACGCAAGCGTCACAAGCGCCGCAAGGGTTGTCGGCGTCATACGGGTTTGTACTCGGCCGCCAGGCTGTCCAGCCCCGCGCACAGCCGCGCGAAGGCGGCGGCCGCCTGCGCCGGCTCGCCCTTCACGCCCAGCTCGATGTGGCGGCGGGTGCGCGCGTCGCCCACGCTGGGCAGGCTGAACACCTTGATGCGCGGGTATTGCGCCTCCAGCGCCAGCATCAGCGGCGTCAGCGCCGACTCGGCGGCCTCGTACACCAGCACCGCGTGCTCGGCGCGCGGTTCGCGGTTGAACAGGTCGGCGTGGTGCGTGTCCAGCACCCATTCGATCATCGGCCAGGCCATCACGGGGAAGCCCGGCACGAAGTAATGCGTGCCCAGCGCGAAGCCGGCCACGTTGTTGTAGGGGTTGGGGATCAGCGCCGCGCCCTCGGCGAATTCGGCCATCTTCAGGCGGTGCAGGTTCTCCGGCGAGTCCAGGTCGGCCGTCTGGCCGGCCTCGCGCGCGTTCTGAAGGATGCGCTGCTGGATGTTGTCCTTGCCCCGCGGGTGCAGCGCCAGCGGCCGGCCCAGCGCGTCGGCGGCGGCTTGCCGCGTGTGGTCGTCCGGCGTGGCGCCGATGCCGCCGCAGGAGAACACGATGTCGCCGCCGGCGAAGGTGCGCCGCAGCGTGGCCGTGATGCGGGCCGGGTCGTCGCCCAGGTATTCGGCCCAGGCCAGCTGCAGGCCGCGCGCGGCCAGCAGCTGCACCACTTTGGGGAAGTGCTGGTCGATCCGTTTGCCCGACAGGATCTCGTCGCCGATGATGATCAATCCGATAGCCATGCCCTGCTCCCTTAAGGTTGCGCCGCCGCGGCCAGGGCGCGGTGCTGCGCCAGCGCCTCCAGGCAGTAATACTGGAACCACAGGCCGGTGAAGATGAAGATCAGCACGTACAGCCACAGCGACAGCGCGGCCAGGAAGGGGAAGAAGGCGATCGCCGCCGCCGTGCCCACCAGCCACACCACGCCGGGGATGGCGCCGGCCGCGCCGGAGACGACGCCGATCGCCATCAGCGGCCAGCGGCGCTCGCGCCGCAGCGCCTTCAACTCCTCCTCGCTGGCGTAGTCGGCCAGCGCGTCGTAGGCCATCACGCGGCTGGTCAACCAGCCCCACAGGCACACCTGCAGCGCCAGCGCGGCCGGCGGGAAGGCGTACAACGGCAGGGCCAGCAGCCAGACCAGGGCGAACAGCGCGAAGCCGCGCAGCGCCACGCCGACGCTGCCCAGGACGCTGCCGCCGTTCTTCATCTCCAGCTTGGGATAGTGGCGCCCGCCCACGTGGCGCACGATGAAGGGCATGGCCGCCACGCCGATGAAGACCAGCGCGGTCAGTATCATCAGCGGCACGATGGCCAAAATGGCCGCCAGCGGCACGATGAAGGTCTTCACGGCCGCCAGGCCCAGCGTGGTCAGCCAGCTGCTGCTGTAGCGGAACAGCTCGTAGTCGACGAACAAGCCCTGCAGGTAGTCCAGCAGCGGCTGCCAGCCGAGGTAGAGCACCAGCCCCCACAGCAGCAGCGACAGCAGGAAGGGCACCACGCTGAGCAACAGCATCTTGCCGTGCAATTGGGACAACAGCGCGCGGCCGTAGGCGTTCAGTACTGCCTTCATCAATTCGGTTCCTTGCCAAAGTTGGCGATCATGCGCCGCAGGCCCAGCCACTGCTGGCGCCAGAAGCCGCGGCCGTAGTCGCGGCCCGGTATCGCCGCGCCGTCCGGCGCCGTTTGCGGCAGCTGGTCGCGGATGCCGGTGCGGGCGAATTCGGGCGAGAAGTTGGCGGTGCCGAACAGCATGTCCCAGTACGGGAACAGCACGCCGAAATTGCAGCCGCCCAGCGTGCCCTTGCCGCGCGACTCGTGCCCGATGCCGATCGCGTGGTGCAGCCGGTGGAAGCGCGGCGACACCAGCAGGCGCTCGCCGATCCGGCCGAAATGGATGCGCACATTGGCGTGCTGCAGGCTTTGCACCATGCGCGACAGCGACACCAGCAGCACGTATTGCGCGGGCGGCACGCCGATGGCCACCGCCACCAGGGCCATCACGGCGTCGCGCAGCAGGTCGTCCAGCAGGTGGTTGCGGTCGTCGCTCCACAGGTTCATGTTCATCTGGCTGTGGTGCAGGCCGTGCAGGCCCCACCACCAGTTGAAGTGGTGCGAGGCGCGGTGGTACCAGTAATCGACGAAGTCCAGCACCAGCAGGTAGAGCGCGAAGCTGGCCAGCGGGCCGATGCCGGGGAACAGGGTCTCCAGGTCGAAGGGGCGCACCTCGCGCATCCGCAGCCAGGCGTTGAAGCTGTCCATCAGCGGGTCCAGCGTGAAGAACACCAGCACCGGGAACAGGCCGACCCGCTGCAGCACCGTGTAGAGGAAGTCGTTCCAGCGCGCGCGCGGGTCGGTGAAGCGGTGCACCGGGATCAGCGCCTCCAGCGGGCGCAGCACCACGAACAGCAACGCCAGCTCGCACAGGCCGATCAGCAGCCACTCGGTGCCCTCGAAGGCCTCCTCGGTGATGTCGCCCAGGCCGAACTGGAAGATCAGCGGCTGCACGGCGGTTTCGAACAGCCAACCCTGGGCCGTGCCGAGCCAGTCGGAAAGGAATTGCATCATCGCTTGATCTGTATTTGGTAATCGGGGTGTTCGCGCAGCGTGGCGAAGCAAAAGCCGCGCTGCTTCAGGCCCGCGATCAGCGGTTCCAGGTTGGCCGGGGCCCACGGGTCCCGGCGCGACCAGATGCCCATGTGGGCCATGAAGATGTCGCCGCCGCGCAGTTCGCGCAGCGATTTCTCCAGCAACAGCGCGTTCGGCCAGGCGGCGCTGGACAGCTCGTCGCCGGAGAAGCCGGCCTGGGCCCAGCCCACGTGCGCGTAGCCGCAGGCCTTCGCGGCGGCCAGCGTGTTGGGCGAGACCTTGCCGCCCGGCGCGCGCCAGACGGGATCGAGCGGCCGCCCGGCCAGTTCCTGGAAGCGCCGGTCGACGCGCCGGATCTCGTCGCAGTATCGCCGCGCGTCCCAGGCCTGGCTTTGCCCGGCCGCCGCGCCGAACTGCGGCTTGACCCGCATCCCGCCGCCCGCCATGTCCTTTTGCCAGTACACGTGGTCGTAGGTGTGGGAGCCGAAGGCGTGGCCGTCGGCCGCCAGCGCGCGCCAGAACGGCGCCCAGGCCGCGTCCAGCGAGTGGTCGCCGCGCACGGTCTTTTCATTGGCGAGGAAGAAGGTGGCCTTGACGTGGTGCCGCCGCAGCGTGTCGGCGATCAGCTCGGCCTGGGACTGGCTGCCGGTGTCGAAGGTCAGGTAGACGGGTTTGTCGCAGGCGGGCGCGCCGGCGGCCCCGGCCGCGCTCAGCGCCAGGAGCAGGCCCAGGCCCAGGCCCGGCGCGGCGGGCGCGCGGCGGGCGCCGAAGCCGGCGCGGAGGCTGGCGGCCATGCCGCCCGATTGCAGCAGGCCGCGCATGGGTCGCTTAATTGCGGGCCGCCGCGTTGGCGAAGTAGACGCCATGCGGCGAACGGCCGACCGGGATCATCTTGACGATCTTGCGGCTCGGCAGGTCGATCACCGCCACCTTCTTGATCCAGCGCAGCGTGACCCACATGGTCTTGCCGTCGTCGGTGATCTCCATGCAGTCCGGGCCGCCCGGCACGTTGATGGTGCCGACGTTCTCCAAGGTCTTCTGGTCGATGATGTTGATGCTGTTCGAGACCCGGTTCGACACGTAGGTGTAGCGGTTGTCGCCCTGCGCGCGGAAGTTGTGGGTGCCGTCGCCGGCCTTGATGCGCTTGACCGTCTTCTGCGTGCGCCAGTCGATCACCTCGACGTAGTCGCTGCCCATGATGCCCACCAGCAGATGCTTGTCGTCCGGCGTCATGGCGATCCCGGCCGGCAGTTTGCCGACCGTCATGGTCCACTTGACTTCCTGCGTCTTCAGGTCGATGGCGCTGACCTGGTCGCTGCCCTGGCGGGTGATGAAGGCGGTGGTGCTCTTGGCGTCGAAGGCGATGTGGCTGGGCAGCTTGCCCATCGGGACGCGCTTGGACAGCACCAGGTTGGCGCCGTCGTATTTATAGATGTCGACCCGGTCCAGCCGCAGCGAGGTGGCGACGAACCATTTCTGGTCCGGCGAGAAGCCGATCTGGTAGGGGTCGAGGATGTCCTTGACGTGGCGCTGGATCTGGCCGGACTTCGGATCCAGGAAGATCAGCTCGTTACCCACCGCGCTGGCCACGATCAGGGACTTGTTGTCCGGCGTGGGCATCAGGTGGTGCGGTTCCTTGCCGACCGCGAAAGTCGACACGCTTTTGAAGGTGGCCTGGTCCAGCAACTGGACCGTGGCGTCGCGTGAGTTCAGAACCACCACGACGTTCGCCAGCGCGGGGGCGGCGGCGGATACCAGGCAGGCGCTGGCAACAACGATACGGCGGAGACTGCGGAACATGACTGGATCGCTTTAGGGGCCAAAACCCTATTTTAAGTGGAAACCGGACTGGCGTAGAAGCAATAGCCCATATTTTGCCGCCTTCCGCGACAAGGGCGTGGCGCCGTTGCGCCGCTGCGACTACAATTAATGGCTAACCAAACAATTCAAAGGAACATCATGTCCATTACCACCACCGCATCCGGCCTGCAATACGACGACGTCAAGCTCGGCGAGGGCGCCGAGGCGAAAGCCGGCCAGAACGTGACCGTGCACTACACCGGCTGGCTGCGCAACGACGACGGCAGCAAGGGTCCCAAATTCGACTCGAGCAAGGACCGCAACGACCCGTTCGAATTCGCGCTGGGCGCCGGCATGGTGATCCGCGGCTGGGACGAGGGAGTGCAGGGCATGAAGGTCGGCGGCACCCGCCAGCTGATCATCCCGGCCGAGCTGGGCTACGGCGCGCGCGGCGCCGGCGGCGTGATCCCGCCGAACGCCACCCTGATCTTCGACGTGGAACTGCTGGACGTTTAAGCGGCCGGCCCTACCTTACCCAGCCGCGGCGCATGGCGTCCTGCTCGGCCGCCGCGTCGAGCAGCTGGCCCGCGCTGCGCTGCTCCACCACCGCCTGCACCGCCGCCGGCACATCGACGCCGGCCGGCCGGGCCCCGCCCGCCGGGCGCGCCACCTGCTGCCAGACCGGCAGCTTCCACACTCCCCCGCTCCGGCAGGCCAGGCCCGCCATGTCCTGCGCGCCGCCGCTGGCGGTGAAGCTGCGGCAGTAGCCGCCGTCGGTGGCCACGAAGCTGGCGGCGATGCGCACGCCGCCGCCGTACACGCCGGCCGTGCCGCCCGGCGCCTGGTCCAGCGCCAGCGCCAGCCGGCCCTGCGCCACCAGCGCGCCGTCGCGCCAGGCCAGGCTGGCCGGCGATTGCTGGTCGGCCTGCCAGTCGCCCAGCAGATAGCGCCCGGCCGCCAGGCCCAGCACCAGCACGCCGGCCAGCGCGCCCCACTCCATCCACGACCAGCGCAGCTTGCGCGCCTTGCGGGCGGCCTGCTGCGTGGCGGCGCGGGTGGCGCGCACGTCGGCCAGCTGCACCACGGTGGCCGCGCGCCGCGGCGCGGCCATGCGCCGCCGGGCCTGGTATTGGGCCACGCGCCGCGCCAGCACGGCGTCGCGCCGCATGGCCGCTTCAAGGGCCAGCCGGGTCGCCTGGTCCAGTTCACCGTCGGCGTAGGCCATCAGAATGTCATCGGAAAAGCTCATGGTACGGTTCCTCGCTTACTCCGATCATACCCCCACCGGCGCCGCGCGTGCAGTCCCCCATGTGTAACAGCGCTTTTGAAAAGCGGCGGCAAAACGCGGCGGACCATAGCCCATATGGCTTACTTCGGCAAATTCTGCTGCGCGATTCTCACATCCAACAATAATTATGTGCTAATCTGCGCGCTCTATTAACCAAGGAGGTAGTAATGAAAAAAGGCGAATTGATTGCGGAATTTGCGAAGCGTACCGAGATGTCCGGCGCCGCCGCCAACGACGCAGTGAACACTCTGATTGCCATCGTTACCGAGCGTCTGAAAAAAGGCGACACGGTCGGCATCACCGGCTTCGGCACCTTCTCCGTCGCCAAGCGCGCCGCGCGCAAAGGCCGCAATCCCGCAACCGGCGAAGCGATCAAGATCGCCGCGTCCAAGACCCCCAAGTTCTCGGCTGGCGCCACGCTGAAAGCGGCAGTCAACCCGACCAAGAAGAAGTAAGAACCGGGAGTCAGGTCCGCGGCCGTCCGGCGGCGAACCTGGCGCCCCCTCCTCAGCAGGCGCCCATCAGGGCCAGCAGCACCAGCTTTTCAAACTCGGGCCCGAAGCGGCCGATCACATTGTCCGGGTCGCGCACCAGCGCGTCGTCCGTCACGATACCGAACTGCACCCCGCCGTTGTAGGACAGGATCGACACCCCCACGCCGATGTCGCCCGACTGCGGCACCCAGAACATCACCTGGTCCAGCTGGCTGCCCGCCAGGTAGAGCGGCGTCCGCGGCCCGGGCACGTTGCTCATCACGGCGGTGGCCTTGCGCGCGAAGAAGTTCTGGATCTCGTTCTGCACCTGCCTGGGCGAGGCGCCCAGCACGCCCAGCACCGACATGGCCACCAGCGCCGTGTAGCTGCCCTTCAGGTCGTTCATGCGCCGGCGCACCTCGAGCAGCCGCGCGACCGGATCCTCCATCCCCACCGGCAGCACCAGCGGCACCAGGCCGAAGGCGTTGCCCAGCTTTTGCTGGCCGCCGGCCTTGCGCAGGTTGACCGGCACCATCACGCGCACCTCGCATTCGTCGCCGATGGCGTCGCCGGCCGCGACCAGGTAGCCGCGCAGGGCGCCCGCCACGCAGGACATCAGCACGTCGTTGACCGAGCAGCCGTAGGCCTTGCTGATGGTCTTGACCTCGTCCAGCGGCAGCGGCTCGCTCCATGAAACATGTTTTTTTCCGTTCGGCTTGCCCTTCAACAGCGTGCGGCTGTCGTCCGCCATGGTGGTCAGCTTGACGGCGTCGGCGGTCAGCTGGGCGGCGGTGTGGCCGACGGCGGCCAGCCGCTCGCCCACCTTGTCCAACTCGGTCCACATGCTCATCGACTTCAGGAACATGGCCGACGACAGGTCGATCGCCTTCACGCTGGTGGCGGTGATGGGGTTCAGGATCTGCTCCCAGGGATTGGCCTCGGCCGCCTCCACCGCCGCCTTGGGCGGCTGCCGCGGGTGCGCGTCCGGGTGCTGGCCGAACATGGACATGAACACGCCCACCAGCGCCACGCCGTCGGCGATGCAGTGGTGGATGCGCACGATCAGCGCCTGCCGCACCTTGCCGTCCTCGCCGACGCAGTTGTCCACCAGGTGCATTTGCCACAGCGGCTGTTCCGGGTCCAGCGGGCGCTGCGACAGCTCGCCCACCAGGCGCTGCAGCGCCGGCTTGTTGCACCGGCCGTCGCCGGCCGCCAGCGCGGTGTGCACCACGTGCCGGTCCAGGTCCACCTCCAGCTCTTCCCACCACGAGCCGGCCAGGTCGGTCACCACCTTGCTGCGGAAGCGGCGGTAGGCCAGGAAGCGGGTCTCCAGCGCCTCCCTCAACCCGTCCGGCGCGATCGGCTGGCCCATCATGGCGACGCCGACGATCATCATCTGGTTGCCTTCGGAATCCATGCGCAGCCAGGCCGTATCCACCGTGGACATCTTCTTGCGGCTCAACGCAGACAGGGCTTTGGACAACATATTCGAGCTTCTCCTCTATAGAACGGCCGTACCGCAGTGTGGAATTTTTTGTATTATGTCGTCATCGCACGGACGTGCGCAAAGTTTCTTTAGTGATATTACTCTAGGAGAGTTTATGAGTCTGCAAGAACAATTCGATCAGGCGATGGCCGATTCCAAAAATCTGCCGGAGCGGCCTGACAACATGACCCTGCTGAAGATCTATGCGCTGTTCAAGCAGGGCTCCACCGGCGACGTGGAAGGTTCGCGTCCGGGCTTCACCGACATGGTGGGCCGCGCGAAATACGATGCGTGGGCCAATCTGAAAGGCACCAGCAAGGAAGAGGCGCAGCAGCAGTACGTCGACCTGATCGAGGAACTGAAGGGCTGATGCATCGGGGATGGCGAGGCGGCGGGCATGGCCCGCCGTTTTTCATGGCGCGCCGTTTTTCAGGCGCTCTTGGTCGCGCCGAAGATCTTGGCCATCTTCTCGGCGGCCTTGGCCTGGATCACCGGCGCGAACGCGCCGAACAGGAAGCCCAGCTTGATGACCATCTCGGCCTTGTGCTTGGTCAGCGTCAGCGAACCGTTGACGCCGCTGCGCTCGAAATGCAGCACGTCGCCCTCCCATTCGTACTCCAGGTCGAACTCAGCGGCGAGCTTTTGCGCGACCTGCTCGGCCGCTTCGCGGGCCTTTTTCGGCGTCAGTTTGTGTTCCTGAACGATATTGATGTCGGCCATCGTTTTTCTCTCCTTTACTGTGGCCGCGCCATTCTACCGCGGTGGACTGGCGGCAAGGCCGCCCCGGGGCGCATTTGCTTATTTGGAATGTATATAAGCCCGAATTGAGATTAGGGGCGAATTACCTTAAAATACAGTGCTTTGCTGTAGTGAGTGTTGCCTGATTTGCAGCACCGGCGGCGCCGCAACCAACACCTAGATAGGATAGTCATGACCCACGTTGTTACCGAATCTTGCATCAGCTGCCGCTACACCGATTGCGTAGACGTGTGCCCGGTCGATTGCTTCCGCGAAGGCCCGAACTTCCTGGCGATCGATCCGGACGAGTGCATCGACTGCGCCGTGTGCGTCGCGGAATGCCCTGTCAACGCCATCTTCGCCGAGGAGGACACCCCGGCCGACCAGGTGCAGTACATCAAGATCAACGCCGACCTGGCGCGCAACTGGCCTTCGATCACCAAGACCAAGGCGCCGCTGCCGGAAGCCGAGCAGTTCAAGGACGTCAAGGAAAAAGCCCACCTGCTGGTGCGCTGAGCCGCCGTCGGGCCCCGCGCGGGACGGCTTCCCCGGCCGTTCCGCCCGCCCGCGGTGTTCGTCCCGCGCCACACCTAAGATACGTCCTACACAAAAGCAGCTCGAACGCTGCTATTCTTGTTTCTCCTTCAGTATTATCGTTCCTACTACGGTTGAAGCCACCACGTAGGTACTTTCCGCTGGTTATCTCAAAATGCTTTACGTCATGTACAGATGTCCTATAATGGAACCATGATATTTATCAACAGGGCGCACCGCGCCTTGTTTTCGACCCGGGACTTTCTATGCTTTACCAACTCCATGAAATGCAGCGCACGTTCCTGACGCCACTGATGCAATGGGCGGACGCGTCGGCGAAACTGTTCAGCAACCCTGTCTCTCCCCTGGCCCACACGCCGTTTTCGCAGAGGATCGCAGCGGGTTACGAGCTGATGTACCGTTTGGGCAAGGATTACGAAAAACCCGAGTTCGAGATTGATAGCGTTACCGTTGCCGGAAAGGAAGTCGGCATCATCGAGCACGTGGTCATCAACAAGCCCTTCTGCCGCCTGATCCACTTCAAGAAAAACCTGGGCGACAAGGCCATGCGCGAGCTCAAGCAGCCCACCGTGCTGCTGGTGGCGCCGCTGTCGGGCCACCACTCGACCCTGCTGCGCGACACCGTCGCCGCCCTGCTGCAGGAACAGGACGTCTACATCACCGACTGGACCGACGCCCGCATGGTGCCGCTGTCGGCCGGACCGTTCCACCTGGACGACTACATCTTCTACGTGCAGGAATTCATCCGCCACCTGGGCCCGGACCTGCACGTGATTTCCGTGTGCCAGCCCACCGTGCCGGTGCTGGCGGCGATTTCGCTGATGGCCTCGGCCAAGGATCCGAAACTGCCGAAGACGATGACCATGATGGGCGGCCCCATCGATCCGCGCCGCTCGCCGACGGCGGTCAACAACCTGGCCACCGAGAAGAAGTTCTCCTGGTTCGAGAACACCGTGATCTACGCGGTGCCGCCCAACTATCCGGGCTTCGGCCGCAAGGTGTACCCGGGCTTCCTGCAGCACGCCGGCTTCATCGCGATGAACCCGGGCCGCCACGCGCAAAGCCACCGCGAGTTCTACATGCACCTGGTGAAGGGCGACGACGAGCCTGCCGACAGCCACCGCAAGTTCTACGACGAGTACAACGCCGTGCTGGACATGCCGGCCGAGTACTACCTGGACACCATCAAGACCGTGTTCCAGGACTTCTCGCTGCCGCAGGGCACGTGGAAGGTGGGCGGCCAGCTGGTGCGTCCGCAGGACATCACCAGCGTGGCGCTGTTTACCGTCGAGGGCGAGCTGGACGACATCTCCGGCGCCGGCCAGACCCAGGCCGCGCACGACCTGTGCAGCAACATCCCGCAGGACATGCAGCAAGACTTCGTGGCGCCGGGCGCCGGCCACTACGGCATCTTCTCGGGCCGCCGCTGGCGCGAGACGATCTGCCCCAAGATCAGCGAGTTCATCCGCAAACACGGCTAAGCGCCCCGCCCCATCGAAAACGCCCCTCGCGGGGCGTTTTTTTTGGCCGGCGCTCACTGCCGGGCCGGCGCCGCCTCGCCGATGCCGCGCCAGTAGTCGCGTTCTATCCTGGCCAGGTCGACCTCGCGGGCCGCCTCGCTGAAGGCCTGCTGCCGCCTCAAGCCCTCCTCCGTGCGCTGGAAGCAGACGTGCACCGGGCGCTCCCTGAACAGATGCTCGGCGATGACGACGCGCTCGCGTTCGGCCTTGGTGTAGCGGCCGCCCGCCATCAGGTAGCGCAGCATGTGCTTTTCCACCACGATGGCCGAAAAGCGCCGGCCCAGCAGTTTGCGCAGGTTGATCTCGTCGCTCACGCCCTCCTCCACCTTCAGCACGCCGGCGCGGACCAGGCCGTCGAACTGCTCGCCGTTCGAATAGCCGGCCACGGTGCCGACGCGCACGCCGCGCAGGTCCGCCAGCGTGGCCGCGGACACCGGCTCGTCCCGCAGGAAGGCCAGCACGGTCTGGCGGCTGCCGATGGCGCTGGAAAAATGGCACAGCTGCTCGCGCTCGGGGGTGCGGAACATCGCCACCACGCCGGCGTAGCGCCGGTCGTGCAGGCCGAACTCCATGGCCCGCTTCCACGGGAAATAGTCGATCTGGGCCATGTGCCCCATGCGCTCCAGCACGGCGCCCAGCAAGGCCCCGGTGAGGCCGTTGTCCGGCAGCGCGCTGCTGAAAAAGGGCGGCCACTCCTCGGTGGCGAAACGCATCACCGGCGCCCCCGAGCCGGGCGCCGGAGCGGTCAACAGCAAACCCGCGCAAAGCCCCAACAGCCGTAACAGCTTCAAGCATCCCCCTTGTCGTGTTGAAAACCCTCGGCAGATTATCCTCCCACAAAACCCCGGCAGCGGCAAAGATTTGTTGCCCGGCCCTATGGCGCGCAAGGTTTTTCCGTGCGGCGCGCGCGGATGTCGGATAATGGCGTATTACCATCAGCCATCCGCCCAATCCACCGCCGTGCCTACCGCCCCACCCCCGTCCCTCGCCGACCGCATCGAAGACGCGCTGCCGCAGACGCAGTGCACCAAGTGCGGCTACGACGGCTGCCGTCCCTACGCCGAGGCCATCGCGGCCGGCGCCGCCGGCATCAACCAGTGCCCGCCGGGCGGCGCCGAGGGCATCGCCCGGCTGTCGGCCGTCACCGGCCATCCCGTCATTCCGCTCAATCCCGTCAACGGGCTGGAACGGCCGCGCGCGGTGGCCTACATCGACGAGTCGCTGTGCATCGGCTGCACCTTGTGCATCCAGGCCTGCCCGGTGGACGCCATCGTCGGCGCGGCCAAGCTGATGCACACGGTGGTGCCGGAGCTGTGCACCGGCTGCGACCTGTGCGTCGATCCCTGCCCGGTCGACTGCATCGTCATGCACCCCGTCACGGAGACGACCGGCTGGCGGGCGTGGACGCAGGCCCAGGCCGACGCGGCGCGCGAACGGCACGACTTCCGCGCCATGCGGCTGCGCCGCGAGCGCGCGGAGAACGACGCCCGGCTGGCGGCCAAGGCGGCCGAGAAGATGAAGGCGGTGGACGCGCTGGACCCGGCCACGGCGGCCGACCAGGCCGAGAAGGAACGCAAGCGCGCCATCATCGCCGCCGCCATGGAACGCGCGCGCCTGAAGGCGGCCGAGAACAAAGCACCCGAATAAACACACGGACACATGAACGCAGCCAAGCGCCACGAAATCTTCAGCCGCCTGCGCGCGGCCAACCCTTCCCCCAAAACCGAGCTGGAATACAGCACGCCGTTCGAGCTGCTGATCTCCGTGCTGCTGTCGGCGCAGGCGACCGACGTCGGCGTCAACAAGGCCACGCGGCGGCTGTACCCGGTGGCGAACACGCCGCAAGCCATGCTGGAGCTGGGGCTGGACGAATTGACCGACCACATCAAGACCATCGGCCTGTACAAGACCAAGGCGAAGAACGTGCTGGCCACCTGCCGGATCCTGATCGACAAGCACGGCGGCGAGGTGCCGCGCACGCGCGAAGAGCTGGTGGAATTGCCGGGCGTGGGGCGCAAGACGGCCAACGTGGTGCTCAACACCGCGTTCGGCGAGGTGGCGATGGCGGTGGACACGCACATCTTCCGCGTCTCCAACCGCACCGGCATCGCGCCGGGCAAGAATGTCGACGTGGTCGAGGAAAAGCTGATGAAGTTCGTGCCGAAGGAGTTCCTGCTGGACGCGCACCACTGGCTGATCCTGCACGGCCGCTACACCTGCGTGGCGCGCAAGCCGCAGTGCTGGAACTGCATGATCGCCGACCTGTGCGAGTTCAAGGCCAAGACCCCGGCCCCGCCCACCGCGTGAATCCAACTGCTGACGCCGCTTTGGGGTCAGACCCCAAGCGGCGTCAGCAGTGATTACAGCAGCACCATGTTGTCGCGGTGGACCAGCTCTTTTCCTTCCAGGAAGCCGAGGATGGCCTCGATCTCGGCCGAGGGCCGGCGCATGATCTTGCGCGTCTCGGCGCTGGTGTAATTGGACATGCCGCGCGCCACCGCGCTGCCGTCCTCGGCCACGCAGGTGATCACCGCGCCGCGGCCGAACTCGCCCTTCACGCCGATCACGCCGATCGGCAGCAGCGACTTGCCGTCCTGCGTCAGTTTCTGCACCGCGCCCGCGTCCAGCACCACCTGCCCCGCCGTGTGCAGGTGGTCGGCCATCCATTGCTTGCGCGCCGTCAGGTGGCCGGTCTGCGCGGCCAGCTCGGTGCCGATGGCCTCGCCGTTGGCCAGGCGCGTCAGCACGTCCTCCTCGCGGCCGAAGGCGATCACCGTGTGCGCGCCGGACTTGGCGGCGCGCTTGGCGGCCAGGATCTTGGTCAGCATGCCGCCCCGTCCCAGGCTGGAGCCGGCGCCGCCGGCCATCGCCTCCAGCGCCAGGTCGCCGGCGCGGCCGTGCGTGATCAGGTGGGCGGCCGGGTCCTTGCGCGGGTCGGCGCTGTACAGGCCGCGCTGGTCGGTCAGGATGATCAGGGCGTCGGCCTCGATCAGGTTGGCCACCAGCGCGCCCAGCGTGTCGTTGTCGCCGAACTTGATCTCGTCGGTGACGACGGTGTCGTTCTCGTTGATGATGGGCACCACGCCCATGCGCAGCAAGGTGGTCAGCGTGGAGCGGGCGTTCAGGTAGCGCTCGCGGTCGGCCAGGTCGGCGTGCGTCAGCAGCACTTGCGCCGTGCCCAGTTGGTGGGCGCGGAAGCTGGTTTCGTAGATCTGCGCCAGGCCCATCTGGCCGACGGCGGCGCAGGCCTGCAGTTCGTGGATGTCGGTGGGGCGCTTCTCGAAGCCCAGGCGCAGCATGCCCTCGGCGATCGCGCCGGAGCTGACCAGCACCACCTGCTTGCCCAGCGCGCGCAGCGCGGCGATCTGGGCCGCCCAGCGGGCGATGGCGTTGTGGTCCAGGCCGCGGCCGTCGTTGGTGACCAGGGACGAGCCCACCTTGATGATGACGCGGGTGGCTTTCTGTATAACGGAATTCATGGGGCGGCGGTTCTCATCTCAAATCGCAGGGGTGCCTGCGCAAATCCCGGCCGGGCCGGGGTGTGCTTCGCTTGATTTCGAAGGGTGGGGACCCTGCCTTGCCGGGCCGTCAGTCCATAATCTTGAAGCGGGGATCGTCCGGGTCGATCGAGGAGATGCCGCGCGCCTCCTCCGTCATCTGGACTTCCTCGTTGCGCTGCTCGGTGTGCTTCTTCTCTTCCAGGTGCAGGTAGATGGCGTTCACCAGCTCCTGCGTGCCCTCGTGGCTCAGCGCCGAGATCTCGAACACCGGGCCCTTGAAGCCGAACTTCTTGACGAAGTCCTTCACGCGCTGCTTGCGCTCCTCCTCGGGCACCACGTCCAGCTTGTTGAGCACCAGCCAGCGCGGCTTGTCCACCAGCGCGGCGTCGTACTTCTTCAATTCCTTGACCAGGGCCTTGGCTTCCTTGACCGGGTCGACGTCGGTCTCGAACGGCGCCAGGTCGACGATGTGCAGCAGCAGGCCGGTGCGCTGCAGGTGGCGCAGGAACTGGTGGCCCAGGCCGGCGCCCTCGGAGGCGCCCTCGATCAGGCCGGGGATGTCGGCGATGACGAAGCTCTTCTCGTGCGACACGCGCACCACGCCCAGGTTCGGGTGCAGCGTCGTGAACGGGTAGTCGGCGATCTTCGGCTTGGCGTTGGACACGGCCGAGATGAAGGTGGACTTGCCGGCGTTCGGCATGCCCAGCAGGCCGACGTCGGCCAGCACCTTCAGTTCCAGGCGCAGCTCGCGGCGCACGCCCTCCTTGCCCTCGGTCTTCTGGCGCGGCGCGCGGTTGGTCGACGTCTTGAAGTGGATGTTGCCCCAGCCGCCCTCGCCGCCCTGGGCCAGCAGCTCCATCTGGCCGTGCTCGGTCATGTCGGCGATGATGTCGCCGTTGACCTCGTCGATGATCAGGGTGCCGACCGGCATGCGCAGGACGATGTCGTCCGCGCCCTTGCCGTAGCAGTCCGAGCCGCGGCCCGGCTCGCCGTCCTTGGCGCGGTGCATCTTGGAATAGCGGTAGTCGACCAGGGTGTTGACGTTGCGGTCAGCCACGGCCCAGATGGACCCGCCCTTGCCGCCATCGCCGCCGTCCGGCCCGCCGAACGGGCGGAACTTCTCACGGCAGAAAGATGCGCAGCCGTTGCCGCCGCTGCCGGCGATGACTTCAATTCGTGCTTCGTCGATAAACTTCATAGTGTGCCGCCTGAAAACTAAAAAGGCCCTACCGTTGGCAGAGCCTTTCGATGGAAGGCTTGCGCCTTACAAGGGGTGGTGTGGCGTAAGGGTTACGCTGGCACCACGGTCACGAACTGGTGCGAGTCCGGGCCTTTGACAACGAACTTCACCTTGCCGTCCACCAGGGCGAACAGGGTGTGGTCCTTGCCGGTGCCGACGCCTTCGCCGGCGCGCACCGGGGTGCCGCGCTGGCGAATGATGATGCCGCCCGCGTTGATCGACTGGCCGCCGTACACTTTAACGCCGAGGCGCTTTGATTCCGAGTCACGGCCGTTGCGGGTAGTACCGCCGCCTTTTTTGTGTGCCATTTATAGCTCCTAAATTAGCTGAAAAATTAGACGACGATTAGCCGTTGATCGAAACGATCTGGATTTCGGTGTAGTTCTGGCGATGGCCCTGATGCTTCTGATAGTGCTTACGACGACGCATCTTGAAGATCTTGACCTTGTCGTGACGACCTTGGGAAACTACTTTCACCTGAACCGTTGCACCCGCGACGAGGGGCGTGCCAAACTTGATGGCTTCGCCCGCGCCTACCGCGAGAACTTGATCGATGGTGAGTTCGGAACCAATGTCAGCAGGTATCTGTTCTACTTTGAGTTTTTCGCCAGCGACAACTTTGTATTGCTTGCCACCGGTTTTTATGACCGCGTACATGATTTGAAACCTCATCAAATGTTTAAAAAAATCTGCCCGCCTGACACGGCTAACTGGTGTGTGGAACGGGGAGAACCTGCGATTATACACAAAACGAAATTTCGCGTCAAAGACTTCCCAACCCGGCCGCCGCCATGGTATGTCGGCCACGCGCGGGCGGCTTGCCGCGCAACCATGCCGGTCCGGCAATCGCCACCGGCGCCGGGGCATGTCGTATAATCGCGGCACCTCTACTAGCCCCCCGCAGGTTTGCCTTGTCCGCCGCCACCCAAAACGCCACCCAAAACAACATCACCCACGCCATCGCCTCCGACATGGACGCGGTGAACACGGTGATACGCCAGCGCCTGCACTCCGAGGTGCCGCTGGTGAATCAGATCGCGGAATACATCATCAGCGCTGGCGGCAAGCGCATCCGCCCCGTGCTCGTGCTGCTGGTCGCCAACGCCTACCAATACCAGGGCGCGGCGCACCACGAGCTGGCGGCGGTGGTGGAATTCATCCACACCGCGACACTGCTGCACGACGACGTGGTCGACGAATCGTCGCTGCGCCGCGGCCGCGCCACCGCCAACGCGCTGTTCGGCAACGCCGCCTCGGTGCTGGTGGGCGACTTCCTGTACTCGCGCGCCTTCCAGATGATGGTCGCGCTCGACAGCATGCGCGTGATGCGCATCCTGTCCGACGCCACCAACGTGATCGCCGAGGGCGAGGTGCTGCAGCTGCTGAACATGCACGACCCGGACGTGGGCGAGGAGCGCTACCTGCAGGTGATCCGCTCCAAGACCGCCAAGCTGTTCGAGGCCGCCGCCGAGCTGGGCGCGCTGATCTCGGGCGCGACCGACGCGCAGATCGCCGCCGCCGGCGAATACGGCCGCTCGCTGGGCACCGCCTTCCAGCTGATCGACGACGTGCTGGACTACGCCGGCGACGCCGCCGAGATCGGCAAGAACGTGGGCGACGACCTGCGCGAGGGCAAGCCGACCCTGCCGCTGATCTGGCTGATGATGCACGGCACGGAAGAGCAGCGCCAGCTGGTGCGTTCCTGCATCGAGAACGGCGACGAGCAGCACTTCGACACCATCCTGGCCGCGATCACCGGCAGCGGCGCGCTCGACTACACGCGCCGCGCCGCCGAGGTGGCCGCCCGGCGCGCCACGGACGCCATCGCCGACCTGCCGGACAGCGTCTACAAGGACGCCCTGCTCCAGCTCGCCCGCTTCGCCGTCGACCGCACCCACTAAACGCCTCCCCCCAAAAAAGCGCCCAGGGCTATTATTCCCGCGAAGGAATAATAGCCCTGGGCGCTTTTTTGCCTGCGGCAAGCGTTTCCGCGCCCGCGCGGCGGCGCCGCCCCGGGGCGACGCCCCTGTGGCGCCCCTTCGGCGCTTAAATAGCCCTGGGCGCTTATTGCCGGGCGGGAAAAAGCGCCCTGGGCGCTTTTCTGGGTTACAGGAGGTCTTGGACCAGCGCGGGGGGACGGCACAGGCGCACGCCCTTGGGCGTGACGACGAAGGGGCGGTTGATCAGCGCGGGATGGGCCGTCATGGCGTCCAGCAGCGCGTCGTCGCCCAAGGCGGGGTCGGACAGCTTCAGCTGCTCGTACAGCTCGCCCTTGTCGCGCATCGCGCCGCGCACGGTCAGGCCGGCCCCGGCGATCAGCTCGGCCAGGCGGGCGCGCGTCGGCGGGTGCTGGACGTAGTCGATGATCTCCGGCTCGATCCCGGCTTCGCGTATCAGCGCGAGCGCGCCGCGCGAGTTGCTGCATGCGTTGTTGTGGTAGATGGTGACGCCCATGGCTGCCCTCTCGTGTTCGAAGGCAGCCATGCTAGGCCAATCGCCCGCCCGGCGCAAGCCGGACCCGCGTCAGAATCGCACGAAGCTGGCGTCGTCGATCCCCATCTCGGCCAGCGCGGGACGCTGGACCGGCGCGGGACGCTTGCCCCGCGGCGGCGCCTTTTGCGCCGCCTCGCGCCGCGTGATGGAGCCGGCCACCTGGAAGAAGGCCACCGCCTGCTGCAACTGCTCGGCCTGCCCGCTCATCTCCTCGGCCGTGGCCGCCAGTTGCTCCGAACTGGAGGCGTTCTGCTGGGTGGTCTGGCTCAACTGGCCGACGGCGGCGTTGATCTGCGCCACGCCGGACGATTGCTCCTCCGACGCGGCCGTGATCTCCTGCACCAGGTCGGAGGTGCGCTTGATGCTGGGCACCATCTCGTCCAGCAGCTTGCCGGCCTTCTGCGCCAGCGCGACGCTGCTGGCGGCCACCTCGCTGATCTCCTGCGCCGCCACCTGGCTGCGCTCGGCCAGCTTGCGCACCTCGGCCGCCACCACCGCGAAGCCCTTGCCGTGCTCGCCCGCGCGCGCCGCCTCGATCGCCGCGTTCAGGGCCAGCAGGTTGGTCTGGTAGGCGATGTCGTCGATGATGCCGATCTTCTTGGCGATCTGCGTCATCGCCTCCACCGTCGATTTCACGGCCGCGCCGCCCTCCACCGCCTCGGACGAGGCCTTGCCCGCCATGCCGTCGGTGACCTTGGCGTTCTCCGTGTTCTGCGCGATCGACGCCGTCATCTCCTCCACCGAGGCGCTGGTCTGCTCGACGCCGGCGGCCTGCTCGCTGGCCGCCTGCGACAGCGATTGCGCGGTGGCGCTGATCTCCTCGGAGGCGTTGGCCAGCGACACCGCCCCGCTGCTGACCTCGGTGAGCACGGAGGCCAGCTTGTCGACCATGGTCTTCATCGCGAACAACAGGCTGGACTGGTCGCCCGGTCGCAGCGCCACCTGCACCGTCAAGTCGCCGCGCGCCACCTCCTGCACGATGCGCGCCGCGTAGGCCGGCTCGCCGCCGATCTGCGCCAACAGCTTTTGCACCATCTGCTGCATCGAATACAGCAGGCTGCTCTGGTCGCCCGGGCGCAGCTTGACCTCCACCCCGAAATTGCCCTGCGCCACCTCGTGCACGATGCCGGCCGCGTAAGCCGGCTCGCCGCCCAGCTGCTGCAGCAGCCTGCGCGTGATGACCACGCCCGCCGCCACCACCAGCGCCAGCGTCAGCGCCGCGATCAGCAGCGCCTGCGTGGTGGCGCTGGACTTGGCGACCACCGCCGCCTCCGCCTCCCGCTTGCCGATGTCGGCGTTGTACTGGCGGTGCGCCTCGAACGCGTCCCACACCTTGGCCAGCGTCGTCTGGTTGGCCAGCACCAGGTCGCGCGCCTGCTCCGCCTTGCCGGCGCGGGTCAGCTCCATGGCCTTGGCGCGGATGGCCTCGTATTCCGCCATCGCGCCGCGGTCGGCGGCCAGCAGGGCGCGGTCCCTTTCGTCGCTGACGAATTCCTTCTCGTACAGCGCCAGCGACGCCTCCACCGCCTTGGCGTTGGCGTCCATCTTGCGTTCCCACTCCTCGGCCTTGACCTTGTCGGTCAGCGCCATGTACTGCCACAGCTGGGTGCGCAGCAGCGCCAGCGAGGCGAAGCCCTTGTCCAGCCGCAGGATGCTGGGCACGACATTGACGTTGGCGTAGTTGGTGACGGTGTAGACCTTGTCGGTCTGGTACAGGCCGAGGCCGGCCAGCGACAGCAGGCCCAGCACGACGATGCCTATCAATAGCGAAAGACGTTGAACGATGGTCATGACGGCGACTCCTTGCGGATGGCGGACGGCGCGCCGGGATGGCGCGCCGGATCGGGACGAAGGGAACGAATGGGGGCTTGGGGGGCTAGGCCTCGGCGCCGCTGGCCTGCGCCATGGCCTCCAGCTCGGACACCGACAGCACCTGGTCGGTGTTGAGCAGGATCACGAACTTGCCGTTGACCTTGCCCATGCCGGCGATGAACTCGCTGCGGATGCGGGCGCCGAACTGCGGCGCCTTCTCGATCTCGGAGTGGGCGATGTCGATCACGGCGTTGACCGCGTCCACCATCACGCCCACCACCTGCTGCTCGCCGTCCGCGTCGATCTCGACGATGACGATGGCGGTGCGCTTGCCGATCTGCGTGGCCGGGCGCCCGAAGCGCGCCGCCAGGTCCATCACCGGCACCACCGCGCCGCGCAGGTTGATCACCCCGCGCACGCATTCGGGCATCAGCGGCACTGTCGTCAGGCCGCTGTATTCGATGATTTCCTTGATCGCCAGGATGCCGATGGCGAACACCTCGCCGCCCAGCATGAAGGTCAGGAATTGCGCCGTGTCCTCGACGACGGCCGGAGCGCCGCCCCGGCCCGCGTGTGCCAATGCTGTCATGACTATCTCCTTGGTTGAATTCGCTTCGCGCCCGGGTTCAGGCCGCCAGTTGCGGCGGCTCGCCGACCGGGCCCGGCCCGCCGCCGTTGCCGCTGCCGGAACTGACGATGGCCGGCACGTCCAGGATCAGCGCCACGTCGCCGCTGCCCAGGATGGTGGAGCCGCTGATGCAGCGCAGCTGGCTGAACATGCGTCCCAGCGGCTTGATCACGGTCTGGAACTCGCCCTGCAGCGCGTCGACCACCAGGCCGACGCGCTGGCCCGCGTGCTTGACCACCACGATGCTCTCGCGCCGCGGCGGCGGCGTGGTCACGCCGAACAGCGCGCGCAGGCGGATGAAGGGCAGCACCTGGCCGCGCAGGTTGGTGTAGTCGTGCCCCGGCTCGGCGGCGAACTCGATGCACTCGTCGATCATGTCCAGCGGCACCACGAAGGTCGAGTTGCCCAGGCCGACCAGGAAGCCGTCGATGATGGCCAGCGTCAGCGGCAGGCGCACGGTGACCGTGGTGCCCAGGCCGGGCGCGCTGTCGACCGTGACGGTGCCGCGCAGCGCGGTGATGTTCTTCTTCACGACGTCCATGCCGACGCCGCGGCCGGACAGGTTGGTGATCGCCGCCGCCGTCGAGAAGCCGGGCTCGAAGATCAGGCCGTAGATCTCCTGGTCCGACAGCTTGCGCTCCGGGTCGACCAGGCCGCGCTCGATGGCCTTGGCCAGGATGCGTTCGCGGTCCAGCCCGCCGCCGTCGTCGCTGACCTCGATGACGATGCTGCCCGAGTCATGGAAGGCGTTCAGGCGCACCGTGCCGCGCAGCGGCTTGCCGCGCTGCGCGCGCAGCTCGGCCGCCTCGATGCCGTGGTCGATGGCGTTGCGCACCAGGTGGGTCAGCGGGTCGCCGATCTTCTCCACCACGGTCTTGTCCAGTTCGGTGTCCTCGCCGCTGACGGCCAGGCCGATGTCCTTGCCGATCTCGCGCGCCACGTCGTGCACCACGCGCTGGAAGCGGTTGAAGGTGGCGCCGATCTTCACCATGCGCAGCTGCAGCGCGGAATCGCGCACCTGCTCGACCAGGTCGCTCAGCATCGAGGTGCATTCCAGCAGCTCGCTGTTGCGCACCTGGCGCGCGATCAGGTTGGCCGACGCGCCCACGATGATGAGCTCGCCCACCAGGTTGATCAGCAGGTCCAGCTTGTCGGCGTCGACCCGGATCGAGCGGCTCTCGGCCGGCTTGGGCTCGCCCGTCTGCTTCTGCTTGGTGAGCGCGGCCTCGACAATGGCGGGCTCGGCCTTGCCCTGTCCCACCAGGATCGCGCCCAGCGGCGGCGCGGCGGCCGGCGAGCCGCCGGCCTGGGCCTGCGTGTGCAGCGCCGTGTCCAGCTCGCGCTGGGTGATGCAGCCGCAGCGCACCAGGATCTCGCCCAGCAAGCTCTTCTGCTCGGGCAGTTCCTCGATCACGCGCAGGTAGTCGTCCAGGCGGCTGCGCGGCGGCAGGATGCGCAAGGTGCAGGAATCCTGCACGAATTCGAACACGCCCTCGATGGCGGTCTTGTCGGCCTCGGTCTCCAGCGCGATCTCGAAGCCGAGGTAGCAGGTCTCGGGGTCCATCTGCTCGGCCGGCGGCAGCTTGTCGGCCAGCGTGACGATGCCGACCACGCGGCCGATCTGGCCCAGGTAGCGGATGAAGGACAGCGGGTCCATGCCGTCGCGCAGCACGTCCGGCCCGAAGCGCAGCGACAGGTGCCAGGCGTCGTGGTGGTTGCCGGGCTCGCCGATGCGCTCGACGCCGGGATGGGCCGCGCCGGCCACCAGCGCGCTGGCGCCGCCGCCGTGGCCGGGCTCCTCGGTCACGCCCATCTGCGCGCGCAGCTGGGTCAGCAGCGGCGCGCCGGCGGCCAGCATCTCGTCGTCGGCCTCGGTCTGGCCGGCCTCCAGCGCGGCGATCATGCCGGACAGGTGGTCGCAGCACGACAGCAGCAGCACGATCAATTCGTCGGTCAGGGCCAGCTTGCCGTCGCGCACATCGTCCAGCAGGCTTTCCACCACGTGGGTGAAGGCGACGATGTGGTCCAGGCTGAACAGCCCGGCCGAGCCCTTGATGGTGTGGGCGGCGCGGAAGATGGCGTGGACCGCGTCGTCGCTGCCGCCCGCCTGCTCGGCGTTGAGCAACGCGTTTTCCATGTCCTCCAGCAATTCCCGGCTTTCCAGGATGAAGGTTTGCAGCGCGAGATCCAAGTCCATCGTCCAACCTCCCAGCGGGGTAGTCTCAGGCGCGGCCGGCGGCCGCGCGGGGAGCGATCAGCAGCGCGTCGCCGAACCACGCGCCCAGGTCCAGCAGTTCGAACACCTCCAGCACCGCCGGGCTGTGGCCGACCAGGCGCAGCTCGCGGTGCTCGGCGCGCGCGGTCTGCTTGGCCAGCATCAGCACCTGCAGGCCGGCGCTGTCGACCTCGGTCACGCCGGCCAGGTCCACCTCCAGCGTGGCGCAGCGCTGCAGCTCGCCCTGCAGCAGCGTCTTCAGGTCGCCCGCGCGGTAGATGTTGAGTTCGCCGTCGATGGCGACCTTGCCGGTCTGGCCCGCCGCGCTCATGGCAGCACCAGTTTCTGCACGGCCCCGAGCAGCACCTCGGGCTTGAAGGGTTTGACCACCCACGCCTTGGCGCCGGCCGCCTGGCCCTCCTTCTTCTTGGCCTCCTGCGACTCGGTGGTCAGCATGATGACGGGCGTGAACTTGTAGTTCGGCAGCTGCTTGATTTCCTTGACGAAGGTGATGCCATCCATGTTGGGCATGTTGACGTCGCACACCACCAGGTTGATTTTCTGGCCCGTCAGCTTGGATAGGGCGTCGAGGCCGTCGCGCGCCTCGACCACGTCGTATCCCGCTCCCTTGAGCGCGATGCCGACCACCTGACGCAGCGAAGCCGAATCATCGACCACCATAATGGTTTTTGGCATAGTATCTTCCTAGAAAAAGGTGACTTCATCGGAGGCCTTCGCGGTCGCGGCCTCGCCGCGATGGACCGCGTGTTCCTCCGCCATCGCATACGTCTTTTCCAGCTCGCCCAGCAGCTCGGCCGCCTCCGGCGCCCGCAGCCCCTCGCCATCCTGGTAGCGGCGGCGATTGTCGTCAAACAAGCCCGGCAGCATTTCCATGTTGTGGTGCACATGGCCCAGCACCTGCGACACGCGGTCCTGGAACTGCAGCTGCACCAGCGCCTCGCCGACCTCGTGCTTGATGGCCATGCTCTCCTGCTTGAGCAGCTCGGAGGACTGGGTCATCGCGTCGGTGACGTTGCGGAACTCGCGCAGCACCGCGCCTATCGTGCCCTCGGATGATTTCATGGCTTGGTCTTCGGCGTCGCTCGATTCGGTGGCCGCGTGACAGGCGGAAACAATGGCCGCGCTGATCTTGCCGACCCGGTCGCTGATGCTGCGGCCCGTCTCGGCCGAGCGGTTCGACAGGTTGCGCACCTCCTGGGCCACCACGGCGAAGCCGCGGCCGGCAGGACCGGCGCGCGCCGCCTCGATGGCCGCGTTCAGCGCCAGCAGGTTGGTCTGGGCGGCGATGCTGGCCACGCCCTCGGCCATGTCGCGCAGCTCGCGCGTGAACTGCTCCAGTTCGCGGATGCGCACCAGCATCGCGTGCTTCGATTGCAGCGCCGATTTCATGATCGCCACCACGTCGCCGAGCTGGCTCTCGCTGTGCGAAAACACCTTGGCCAGCGAGGCGTCGCCGCTCTCGGCGGCGGCCGCGTTGGACAGGTGCAGCGCGCTGTCGAGCTTGTCGACGATGCCGGAGAAGCGGCTCGCCAGTTCGGCCACCGCGTCCTCCATCTGCGCGCGCGACGATTCGATGTGGCGGCACCACACGGGCAACACTTGTTCGGAGAAGGCTTGCCGGCCGTCGAGATAGCCCTCGATGTCGTCGCGTCCGCCGGCCGATTGCGCGCTCATTTGCAGCCAGGCGAAGGCGCCGAAGGCGAGGAAGGCGGCGGCGCCCACGATGGCCAGCCAGCCGCCGCCTGGCCAGAACAGCGCCATCAGGGCGCCAGCGATTGCGAGTATGGCCGGATACAGGCGGCCGCCGGTGTTTTGGAGTAGCGAGTTCAACGGGATTCTTCTCCGGTTCGATCAGACGCAAGGCAAGGTCTGTCCACTGCCAGTCCATTCTATCCAAAAAGGAATTAGCGGTTTGCAATATCACGGGGGGCGGACGAAAAAACCACGCTTGCAAGAAGAGAGTGCCGCGCAAGCGGACTGGTCAACATTCCACCTGGGCATTCTTGCCAAATGCGTAAAGATCTGCTGTAATAACCACCTACACCGTCGGGGTGTAGCTTAGCCCGGTAGAGCGCTACGTTCGGGACGTAGAGGCCGGAGGTTCGAATCCTCTCACCCCGACCAAAAAATCCTTTAAAAACAAGAGCTAAAAAAATATTACGGACGGTCAAGTGCTACATTAGTAGTACAACAGGGGACCTCGAAAAACTCTCTCAGCCATGGCATTATGCCAATGCCTCTAACCTGATGCCCCTGCCATGATGAAACCCAACCTGTTTGCCCCCCCCAGGAGCGTGAAGCCAAGCTGACCAAGCTGGGTGACACGCTGCAAGTGCTGGAGCGGCACGCCGACTTCGCGGCGCTCGCTGCCGCAGTCGACCAAGCGGCACCGCGACCAAGCCGCGAACGCGGCGGACGCCCGCCCTTTCCCACGGAAGTGATGGTGCGGATACTGCTGATCCAGCAAATGTTCAATCTGTCCGATGAACAGATGGAATTCCAGTTGCTGGACCGCCTGAGCTTTCAACGCTTTGCCGGACTGCGCGACGCCAGCCAAATTCCGGACCGCACCACGATCTGGACCTTTAAAGAGCGGCTGATCCAGGCGGGCGCCAGCGAGAGCGTCTTCGAGGCCGTCAACCGGCAACTGGCCAGCCATGGCTACATTGCGCATGGCGCTCAAATGATCGACGCGAGCATCGTCCCGGCCCCCAAACAATCAATCTGCAAGGAAGAAAAGGAAATCATGCATGAAGGCGCGATGCCGATCGAGTGGAAACCAGCCAAACGCCGCCAGAAGGATATCGAAGCGCGCTGGACCAAATGGAATGGACGCCTCCCTCCTGGTGGTTAGTTGGTGAGGCCAGGTTGCGGCGGCGGGAAACGATTGACACTGCGCATATCTGACGGCGCCGGTTGTGCCAGGGTGGTTCGATCGAAGATCGACCACCAAGGAGAGCGACATGAACAATAGCACCCCCATTGTCTACGGCATCGACATTGCGAAGAACGTTTTTCAGCTGCAGTGGGTCGATCCGCAGACTGGTGAAGTATTCAACAAGCAAATCAAGCGTGCTGCCTTCCTGGCGCACTTTGCGAACCGTGCGCCGTGCCTGATCGGAATGGAAACCTGCGGCGGTTCCCAGCATTGGGCCCGGCGCCTGATCGAAATGGGGCATAAAGTGAAACTCATGCCCGGCAAGACGGTCAAGGCATTTGCTGCGGGTAACAAAAGCGATGCTGCCGATGCACGAGCAATATGGCTGGCGACGCAGCAGTGCGGCGTGAGGGCGATTGCGATCAAGACGGAGGAGCAGCAGGCCGTACTCGCTCTGCACAGGATGCGCCAGCAACTGGTGAAGTTTCGCACTATGCAAATCAATGGACTGCGCGGATTGCTGACGGAGTATGGCGAGGTGATGGCTGTGGGGAGGACTGCGCTGGACCGGGCCATTGTCAGCGTTTTGGCCACGCTTGCCGAGCGTCTGCCGGCGGTTTTGATCGACACACTACGCGAGCAGTGGGCCATGTTGGCTAAGCTGGACGAGCAGATCGCGCAAATTGAAAGAAGGCTGCTGGCGTGGAAGAAGCAGGATAAAGCTAGCAGCATGATCGCGGATATCCCGGGTGTTGGCCTGCTGACAGCGACGGCCGCGGTGGCGACAATGGGCGACGCGAAAGCATTCAAATCGGGCCGCGAATTCGCGGCTTGGCTCGGCCTGGTACCAAGGCAGACGGGGAGCGGAGGTAAAGTGCTGTTGCACGGAATCAGCAAGCGTGGCGACACCTATTTGCGTATGCTACTGATCCAGGGAGCCAGGTCAGTGCTAACCCGCGCAAAAGAACCGAACGCGTGGGTGCAGTCGATCAGTAGCAGAAGACCGTTCAACGTTGTGACCGTGGCGCTGGCAAACAAAATGGCAAGGACGATCTGGGCGCTGCTGGCACATGACCGAACGTACGACAAAGGCT
>NZ_FPBO01000004.1 GCF_900116645.1 Pseudoduganella namucuonensis
CTCGCAGTTCACTGATCGCTTCGCGGCCAAGGACAAGAAGCCCAGCGGCCAGCACGCCTTCGACAAGGCCTGCGCGGCCATCGCTGTCGAGCACCGCCTGGCGCCGCCGCGTCATCCACAAACCAATGGCATGGTGGAGCGGTTTAATGGCCGGATTAACGAACTGCTGCGGCAGACTCGTTTCGATAGCAGGGCCGATCTGGAGACGACTTTGCTGAACTACCTCAAGCTCTACAACCACCATATTCCACAACGCGCCATCGGCACCAGGACACCGATCCAAGCGCTCAAGGAATGGCAGCGGCAGAAGCCCGAATTATTCGTTAAACGTGTTTATGATCAAACGGGACTCGACAAATAGGAGCCATCGTTATGCAGCCAATACCTGTCACCTTCAATCGTTTGAACAATTTGCTTAGGCGGTTCACCCCTTTCCCTGCTGATGCCAATAGACAAAGAGAACCAGTTCAATTGCCTTGCAAGTTCAGCATCCCAGCTTTCGCCGAACATCCTATTGCAATCGTTGCAGATGAAACCTGTGGTCTTCTTTCTGCCACCTATTGCATTCGGGATGATGTGTTCTTTCGTGCGGTTCGTCCCTGATAAAACACTTGCACACAGGGCACATTTCCTAGAATTCATTGTTCATCCTCGATCTGTTCTTTGGCTGCAATCATGGGTGTATTTGACTTTTACATACTTTCACCAATCGGTGAATGTCGCGACATTGCCGAGTCTTACAACTTCATTGACCGGCCGTCCCAATTTTTCTCGCCAATATGCTTCACGGCCCGCCTGATCGCCAGCACCTTCCCATTCAACCACACGTATTTGCGTGGCGCTCAAATATGGGCGCAAGAGAACATTCAAATGATCATCCAGGCCTGAGTAGCCAAAGAGGATGACCTCATCAACTTCGGAAAGGGCAACCCGCAGATAGTCCCAGTATGTAGATAGCACTAACGATGCGGCAATCACAGAAGGCTTGTGCTCCACATGAGTAAGAACGATGTGCTCGCTGGCTTCATTGACCTCCAGGGTGAGATCATCTCTAGCCAGCTTTACCACCTGCTGTCCACGATTGACGAACAACGGCGATCCATGCAAGTGCAAATAATATCCAAAATTGTTGCCGTATCGACGCTCTAGTGCACTTGCCGAAAAGCCTGTTGCAACCATGCCATCTACCAAACAGGCATTGTAATAGCCGCCAAAAACATCATTCGCAATGAACGATGTGTAGAGCAATTTATCGTAGTTTAGTGTTGCCACATGTGACTTTGTGTCCTTCACAAAATCCAATAGCGGGCCCTCAAAATCTGGTGGCAGAACGCCATCGTAGTTATGGAGCTTGGTCGCTACTTTATGGATATATTGGGCGGTGATCTCAGGGAAGTTCTGTCCATCTGCTGTAAGCCAATGTGCTTGTCCAGCTCCAATCTGATTCAGCGCTTTGCAGTACGTCACCGCGCGATGAAGCTGATCTAGTTCGTGCTCACCGACTGGCGCACCTGGACGGCCTATGCAGCGTTCAATGAGGCGTTTGTGTTCATTGGTCAGGAAATACTCTCTGTTCCAAATTTCTGCCAATGCTGTATTAAGTGAGAAGTGGGCCGGATCTAGCGCCATCCCTAGTCCATTACTGAAAATTATGAGCTTCCTTGGCATTTCTTCCCCTCCCACCGATTTTGAGTTTGTTTTTACAAGATCACGAGCAGCAACAGCCTCTGTATGTTCAACCTTCACATAAAGTTGAGTAAGAGACGACCAATGGAGTTCGTCAGGTCACGGGCAAATAGCGCAAGCCACCTTTGAGAATCGCCAGCAAAATGTGACTCGCTGAATCCATTGCGTGAATTCGCAATTGCATTAGTCAGGGTCGGCATGGAATTGACGATCTCAACAGGGAACGGTCCTTGTGCCTGTAGCCGCTTGCTGATGTCGTCCTTCACCACCTTACACAATGGCATGAGATCCGTCAGCCCAGCCTGGTCTGGAACGTTCTTGCGAACGTAGGTCTTGTAAAGTCCTTCCAAGCACGTGTAGCTAAGCGTAGTGGCCCGATTGTACTGGTGAGCATCAATCGCACGGTCAATGTCCTTTAGACTGTTGTTCAGCTTTTCAGAGTTCCAGAGGTCTACAGGAACAACCATGGTGGGCACGGCATAGCCACCACCAAACACGATATTCCTAAGGTTGTCTGCCGCTGGCTTGTCGTGAACTTCAATGTGATTGATGAAGACACGATATAGGCTGAACCTTTCGGGTTCAGGAAGCCCTTGAATGAGATCCCAATAAAAGTCCTTGCGCGAATTTGACTTGCCTTGGCCTTGCCGCAACGGCAGTAACTGCTGGTAGCTGGGAGCGCCAGGATCGATCTGCTGCACCATGCGGCAGAACGTTGCACCACTCACATACAGCTCTTTATTCTCGCTATTGAAGGCTGCAAACAAATAATTGTAGGCAGCGATCCAGTTGACAGTCGATGTCATTTCACCTCCGCAGGCTCAGCCTCCAGCATGTCCGCCTGGCGCACGGCGATGGGCTCAATGAACCTGCTCAGTTCTATCTGCTGCTCCACAAGGAATGGAGCATCTTTCACCTTGTCGTAAAGCTTCAAAAGACGCTGTTCAGCGCGACTCAAGATAATGCTGTACAACAGGGGCTGAATCCTCACCTTGTCGTTGTCTTCGGTGCGGGTGCCGCCTTCACCAGCCTCAATCTGATCGCCGAGGACGAAGCCATCCACCCGCGTTTCAGGCTGGATATACCCCTTCTTCTTCAACTCCTTTACATACTTCCAAATCTGCTCCTTTTCCTTGGAGCCTAGGGAAAGCTTGGTCGTCTTCAAATCAACGATGACCAGGTGGCCCACGCCCACTTCTTCATGTTCCTCGTTGTAGGAAGGCACTGAGTAAAAGCCGATACTGCCGTCACCGCGAATCACAAAGTCTGGCCGATTCAGCGAAGCCTTTTCAGCCGTACCGTCAAACAACTCACGGATGACGGTGGTCATGCCCTTGTTGGACGTGAAGTGGATGGATTCAAACTTATCTCCAAACATCCAAAGGCCCTTGGCAAAGAGCGGCTGGAGTTCTTTGACTTCATCGATTCCAGCAACCTGAATCTTGATCCTCAACTCGTTGATGACTTTGAGCCGGCCCTGAATTTCGTCAAGAACGACCTTCGCCATGCCAATGGTCCACTGGCTCAAAACTTCGTGAAGGGCATCTAGGTCATGCGGGTCTTGGCTGTGAAGGATTTCAAGCAGCCCATACTGCGACTTGCTCTTTTCCAGCTTCGCCAGAATGCCTGTCAGTTGCACGATCTCCTGCTCACCAAAATTAGGGCAAGCATCCACGACTTCATTAACGAACGTGGTGACGCGATCCTTACTCAAAAGTGGCAGGGCATTAACCGACTGGCCCACTCGCTCAAGAACAGCGGTACGCTTATCTTCGCGTTCGGCTTTGCTGGAATCAAAAATGATTTTGCGAATGCAGTCCTGGACCGTCTCGCGGGTTTTCGTCCATGCCTGGTTGTCGTCCTTAAAACCACTCCAGTCACTCAGCACTGCATCTTGAGCATTCAGGTAATCAGCTTTAACTATGAAGGTAAACCGTTTGGCTTCCGAGGTTCGTCCATCAAGAATGCGCTCGTAGTCACTACGACTCCACTTGCAATCACCGACAGCACGCCCTTGCACCCACCATGCCAGCCCATGCTGCTTTGTCGTTTTATCAGCCTTCTTGGTGTCGATGTGAAGGATCGTTACCTCACCATATCCCGGCACAACGACCACACTCCTTGAGAGCAAATTGGGGATGTCGTTGAACGTGATTTCACTGCCATTCAGCTTCACCTTGAACGCTGGGTTTGCAAGGAAGCGACTGCCAATTAATTCACGAGCTTTATCTTCCGAGAACATAAGCCGTGGGATATCACCATTCCCAACAATTTCCGTTCCATGACCAACGACACCTTTATCCGTAAAGGAGACTTCCTCAAGGACCAGTGGATCAGTTGGGGTTCGGTGAACACGGCAGACGAACTCCTGCCCGTTCTTCCTTGAAGTGATCAGGTACTCAGTGGAAAAGCAAAAACTGGCAAAACGTCCTTTACCGTTTTTGCCGAACACAGCTCGCGGCAGTCCTTGAACATCGGCGGGCGGCAGCGTAGTAGCATCACCAGCGCTGAGTCGGTTGTATGCGATGGTCCGCCAAATGTGCTGGAATTCTTCACGAGTCATTCCATGCCCGTTGTCCACAATCCTGAACTGTCTTTCAAACTCATGATCAGGCCATGTAATTTTCACTTCCGTGGCATAAGCGTCCCAGCAGTTGGCGACCAGTTCAACGATGGCTGTGGCGGGATCAGTTATTATGGAGCCAGCATAGCTTTCCAAGAAGCGTTCATCGTAAAGAAGTGTTCTTTGCTCCATTTTATTCCCTTGCTGATTCTTATTTGAAATCAGAAAAATTCAGGCCTACCACAACCTTCTCTAGACTAATTTTCTTCTGACCTGATAGGTCGGCTATTGGCCGACCTCAGACTAAGTCTTCAGGATTCGCGCAATCATGAATCTCTTTTTCCGTCATTTATCCTTCTCCGCCGCTTCATTCCTTGGAAGCGCTAATTGCGCAGCATGCCACTTAGGCGCACGCCAAATTCCAATAACAACTGCCAACAAAGTAATCGGAAGAAAGGAGCCTGCAGTGTACGCAAGATTTGGTGCGTTTCGTGCTAACCCCAAGAATAATCCCAGGATGTAAAACAAGGCATAACTCGCGGCAAGCCAAATCCAAGGATTCAACATGGGACGTTTTGCAAAATAGTTCACTATTTTTGCAAAAATGAATAACAGCGCTAGCCAGATGAGTAGAGAGAAAATTTGCATATTAAGGTATGGTAATTACATGTCTTGTTAAAGTTTTTTACAAGTGCGAGTCGCTTGTGAACGTCCGGATTTTGCCGCACTCCGTCAATGAGCAAGGATACCATCTTGCTCTAATGAAAAGCTCACCAATTATCACATCACCTGCGGCCCCGCGTCATAGCGGGCAAGGCGCATAGTAGAGCTCCCATCCAGGAGGTCTATCATGAACAATCAAGTGAAAGGTTTTGGCCAATCTACGCCGTGGAACAAGGGCAAGTTGGTCGGGCAAAAAGCGCCGCTGCATATAAGTGAAATCTGGGCAATTCGCGTTCACTTGGAAATCTTCGGCAGGGCCCGGGACTTGGCACTCTTCAACTTGGCCATCGATAGCAAATTGCGTGGCTGCGACTTGGTCCAACTGCGTGTCAACGATGTATGCCATGGAGGCCATGTGGCAGCGCGGGCCAGCGTGATGCAGCAGAAAACCAAGCAACCCGTCCAGTTCGAACTCACCGCAGGAACCAGGAAAAGCTTGGGGGACTGGATAGCGGCCGCAGCCCTGCGCCACGGCGACTTTCTTTTCCCAAGTCGAATCTCAGAATCGCCGCACATTTCGACTAGGCAGTACGCGCGTATCGTTCACCAATGGTTCGACGAAATAGGCTTAGACCCGACGGCATACAGCACGCACACGATGCGCCGGACGAAGCCAACACTCATCTACCGGCGCACAAAAAATTTGCGTGCGGTGCAGCTATTGCTGGGCCATACGCGCCTCGAGAGCACCGTACGATATCTGGGCATCGAAGTCGATGACGCACTCGAAATGGCCGAGCAGACAGACGCTTAAGAACAAGGGCGACGCCAGCAGTCGCCCCATTACGCACCTTTGAGCAAAAGGACGGTCGCCATTGGAACCTGCTTGCGGCGCTGCCTGGGAAACACTTTCGTCTCGCAGCGATTCGTGGCGCATCACCCTGACCCCACCCTACGTTTATTCTTTCTTCTTCATCAGACCGGCCAATGTGGAAAACGGATTATGCGTTGCCGGAGCGACCTCGGCCGATTTCAAACCAGGACCCCGGTCGGCCTCAAGATAACGCGAGTGTTCGTTATCGTGGCAGTAAAGGCACAGCAATTCCCAGTTACTGCCATCAGGCGGATTGTTGTCATGATTGTGGTCACGATGGTGCACCGTCAGTTGTGACACATTGGTATGCGTGAATTCGCGCATGCAGCGCCCGCACACCCACGGATACATTTTCAGCGAGCGCTCGCGATAGCCCAGCTCGCGCTGGTCGGCCGCGCGCCGTGCGTCGGCCACAATTTTGTCCAGCCGCGCGGCGTCCGGTTTTTTTCCAATGGTCATGCTTATTTCCTTCCCTTGCTGTTACTTGTTGGCTGGCAGCGCCCACTGGGGGACGCGCTCGATTATATTGGGCCTAACCGACAGATGGTGTTCTTCCAGCTTTGTAGACTGTAGGAGCTCTGCGGATTGTACTCGACAGCGTACTGGCGTCGGCGGGCTCGGCCGCTGGCGCCTCAAAGCCGCCAGTCATTCTGAACAATCGGTTGCACGCTGATCTAGAAGCGCAGATTCTCAAATGAGACATCCGCGTGACGGACTGCGCCACGCTGACAGCCCGATGGACCTAGACGACTACTTCGTGTCGACACCTATCGAAAGAACCTTCGCCAAATCGGCGTCGCTGGAGGTAGGTAGACTTCGGCAGGAATACCTATCAGCGCTGGGCCTGAAAGAGTCGCTCCTTCAAGTGTTTCGCCATCGTTTAGGGCTCTGTTCGCGGCGTCGAGCAACGCACTTCGATGTACGACGTTGCTGAACGTACTCCGAGGCCCTTCGTGGAACTTATGCATTGCAAGGCGAGTAGCGCTTTCGAAGATTGGTTCCAGTTTCAAGTCAAGCTCAATCCACTTGCCGCGCTTGTTTTTTACGCTAAAAGTCAAGGGAAGCGTGACCTTGGCCATGTGAGAAATCAGAACGATCCCGAATGCCTCCGGCACCCAATCAATCAAGCGCCTAGCGAGCATAGGATCTTGAACCAACGCGGCAACTCTGGATTCGATTGCCTCGTCGTCGAAGCCTTCCGAACCAATGATGTCAGCCACTTCTTCGAGTCGTACGGCGGAAAATGAAAGCATGAATGGGAGGCGAAGGTTATTGTTTAGAAAGTGCAGTTTAGAGCGATTGGGAAGTGACCGCTTCTGGCCGGCTCCCGCCGATTGTACTCGACGGCAGGCGGCGCCTGCCGGTCCCGCTGCTGGCGCCCCAACTCGGACCTTCGCTATTCGTCTCTAATTAATTGCGTACTTCGCCGCCACTAATTCATCCTAAAGAGGGCGACAATGAATTTACCAGCAAGCCGACGAAGCTCGATCAATGCGAAGGCAATAAGACCGCCCGCGACAAGGATGGGACCACGCTCGTAGTCACCAAAGGCTAATAAGCCAAGACCTACGGCGAAGAAAAGTGCACAGAACACGTGGAATGCCTTTCGGGCGGAGCGCTGTAATTTCTCCTGCTGTTGCACTTGCTCGGATTTAAATTCGGCTTGATCATTTAGGTCCTTTACAGTCGATTTGATCTCTACTTCAATATTTTTCAAATCACGCGTGTCGAGAACCTTGGTCAATGCAAAACGCGCTTCTTCAACGAGGGAATCACTCCGAGTGGCAATAAGGTAAGCAAGCTCATCATCGCTCATTCGGGCGTACGTCTCTTGAAAATAAATGACTTTCGATTGATCCATATTCTGCTCTAACTCTTCCATACTTGTGTCCGCTTGTGGCCGATTTCTACCTTGTTAATCGCGCTTGCGATTGATATCCCAGGCATGAGCAAGCCGCGTGCCCTCATTTACCTGCAAGATGTTGTCGATTGCCGCCACTTTTCTAAGCGCAGCATTCACATCGAAGCCTTTTCCCTCGACTAAAGCTAACGCTTCATTGTGCAAGGCGTAGGCTAAATGTGCAGCAACGCGTACATCGAGCTGAGCATCATTTTCACTACCAATATAAGAACTCAACAGTAAGCGGATCTCGTACATTGCATTCGCAATGAGTTGAACCTCGGCGCGATCGATACTCATTGGTGACCCTTCAAGACTTTGATGTCCGGTATTGGCCGAACTCGGCCAACAGCACAAAGGATAGCATCTTGCTCAGGTGAAAAATACACGCATTGTCACGGCAGGCAGGCCGAAGTCGCCCCAAAGCGGGCATCACGTCTTCTCTTACCCTGCGGTGCGCTGGGGTAACAACCTCATTCCGATGGCCGCTGGCTGCGGCCCTTTTTGAACCATTTCCACCCTAGAAACGCACCCAATATTGCACCAATAAGCGCCCCAGCTGGAACTGTAAAGAATGTAAAAAATGGCATCGCACCTAGAGTGCTCTTATCGACCCCCAATGCGACCATGCCTTGGGCCAGATAGAACAGGCCGTAGAAACCAGCAAGCCCACCCAAAACCAGGCCGCTAATGGCCACAACGAAGATTTTTAGGCCACCAATAAGTAAGTTCATGACTGGATCACTCGCACAAACTTTGAAAGTTGCTTATCCATAAGTCCTTTCGCCCGTGTACTTATCACTACCCTTGTCTGCTTTTGGCCGATAGCCGAAAATCGCTGCATTGAGTTACGGGGCCTCAGCGTCGTCTATCAGCTGCCGCACAAATTCCTTAGTCGCTAAAAATGGTGCAATACATCCCTCAACATAAGCCGCCTTTTCTTCAAATGCGGAAGGCCAATCACGGCTTTGTGCATCCCGCTTCAGCTGCGCCTTCACAGTCGGGAGCACAACGTTATTGGGCAGCGAATTGAGCCATTGCAGATGGCGCTCGACATCGCCAGACTTTCCCGCTATGCGATAAGCTTCCAGCATCGCATCCGAAATTTTGCGTGCCAATGAATGCACAAATGGACTTCCCCAAAGGTCGATATCATCAGGATTTTCTTGGAACTTTGCTTCCGCGACCAGACGCCACAGCGCGAGCAATTCAATGGGGTCAGATATTTCCAGTAATGGTTTCATGTATTTATGCCTTGAATCGTCCGCTTTTGGCCGATTCCTACCATACGCAAATTAGTACGGCGCAATGCTCCGCCTCGCCCTGTCACTCTTTGCGCGCCGCCAGTTTCCAGCCCATACACGCCATCGGGATGTACGCCCCGATCAGGTCGACGGCGTTGAACCACGCCGGCGATGGCAGCATCAACACGCTGGCGACGCCTCCCGCCAGGAAGAAGGCGCCAATGACCAGCGCCATCTGAAGCTTGCGGTTTGCCGCGACAACGGCCGCGACCGCCGCGCCCGCGAGCGTGCCGAGGGCGTGCGCGAGAAACGGAAAGAGGAAGTGCTTAGGCTCGAACAGATGCATCGACGCCTTCAGTCCCTCCATCGTGGTCACGTTCGCGCCGTTCGGCGGCGGGATCACGCTGCCGCTCACGCCGATGAGCCCCATATTGACCACGCTGCCGATGACGATACCCGCCACCACCGCCAGAATGTTTCTCATCAATGGATGCATGCCGCCCTCCTGTCGCCCGCGATTCGACCGCGATTCGACCAGTTAACCATCAAAAAGGGCGCGAACCCTGCGCGCCCTTGCCTTCAATCAGAAGTCCTTCTCACCCTTGATCACCTCGGGATACCCCGTCATCGCGCGCGAGGTCTGCATGCCGGCCATGACGGCGGCCTCCACGCAGCCCGCGTTCAAGCCGGTCTTGATCCAGTCCCCGGTCAGAAACAGGTTGGCGAAGCCGGATTCGTCGGCGGCGAGGCGGTACTTGGTGGAGTTCACCACCGACATCACGTAGCGCTCGGACGGATCGACGTTGGCGCGCCAGTACTGGCTGTCGAATCGCGCCGGACCGACGGCCGTCTGGTCCGGATCGACCAGCCAGTTCCAGGGGAAGGCGCCGGACGGCCCGGCCGCCGACCACAGCGCGGAGATCTCCTTGCTCAACTGGTTCACGGCGCCCTCCTTCGCGATCGCCGTCATCTTGCCCGGGAAGGCGTGGTCGCTGGCCGGCGGATAGCTGGCCACCGGCAGCGCGCTGCAGAAGTAGGATACGTTCTTCGGATCGAGCGTCGCCGGCCACTCTTCGCGGCACAGCAGTTGGTCCATCGGCGCCCAGGTGTCGTAGGGCTCGGTGAAGCCGCTCAGCACCGGCTGCTGGCCTTCCGGCTGGGTGGTCCAGCCCATTTGCGCCAGGTCCTTGTCCAGCCAGACCTGGTAGGCCTGCGTGGCCACGGTCTTCACCTTTTCGGACGCGGTGCGCAGCTTGGGACTCAGTTCCAGCAGTTGCGGGCACAGCGCCGGCAGCGAGCCGATCGAGATGCCGAACACCACCTTGTCGAAGTCCACGCCACGCTTGAGGGTGCGCTCGGGCAGCGGATGGCCGAACTTGTCCTGGTACAGCCGCGGCCAGTCGGTCCAGTAGGATTCGAGGTTGACGTTGTTCTCCTGCAGCACGGCGGCCTGCTCCGGGTCGATCTGGCCGTAGTTCGGCGTGGACGGCCAGCAGCCCAGGCCCTTCACGTCCACCAGCGGGTCGTAGCCGTCCCCCGCCAGCTTCACCTGCCGCGTCATGCGGATGGCGCCGATCTCGCCGTTCTCGGGCACCAGTTCCTCGACCTTGCTGAAGAACTCGAACTTCACGCCGCGTTTTTTCAGCACCTCGTACATCGGCGTGAAGATGGTGTCGCCCATGCCGGCCTGCATCTTGAACATGATGCCGCCCTTGTAGGCCAGGCCGATGCGCATCATCGAGCGCAGGATCGTGCCCGCCTCCACGTTCGGCTTGTCGTAGTCGCCGTCCTCGTAGGCGAACACCAGGTCGTAGAAGCCGCGCACGGGCGCCGAGTTCACGCAGTATTCCTCGGAGCCGCCGTGCTTGCGCAGCCAGTCGCGGAAGTCGATGTCGTTGATGACGTCGAAGCCGTCGATGAACACGTCGTCCTCGAACATGCCTTTCATGACCGTGATGCCCAGGTCCAGGCAGATGAAGATGCGGCGCAGGTCGTCGTTGCCGTCGATCAGGTCCTCGTAGCGCGCGCGCAGCCAGGCGCGGATGCCGCCCAGCGCGCCGGACAGCACGGTGTGCTGCGAGCGCTCGTGGCTGTGCGCGTCCGGCGACAGGTTGCTCACCAGCGCCATCAGCGCGCCGGCGGACACCACCAGGTCGTCCGCCAGTTCCAGCGCCTCGCCGCGCACCTCGTCGGCCAGGTGGTGCAGCCAGCCCGGCAGGCCGCCTTCGCGCGGCGCGGCCTTCTCATGCTCCATGTCGGCCGTGATGTCCTTGATTTGCTTGAGCCACTGCTCGATCCAGGCCACCATGGCCACCGCCATCTGCCACAGCGTGATGTCCTCGCCGCCCTCGCCCGGCTCGCCGGGCAGGGTCGGGAACACGATGGACCAGTTGCGCCATTCCTTGTTCACCAGTTCGGACAGGGCCACGTAGTCCTGCTGCTTGAACGCGTCCTCCCACGTCGCGAGCGGCGAGCCGGGCGGACGACCCAGCGCGGCGTAGGCTTCCTTGATCATCTTGAAGGCGTTGGCGTAGAAGCCGAACCAGATGTGCAGGCCGTGCTCCTCGATGCGCTGGCCCATGGCCGCGTTGCGGCCGCTGGCGCCCTTGCCGCCCAGGCGCCAGCCCTGCTGGTAGACGGTGATGTCGTAATTGTTTTCCCAGCCCGGCTGCTCGGTGAGGTAGTAGGCGGTGGTCATGGAGCCGACGCCGCCGCCGAGGATGGCGATCTTTTCCGGTTCGACATTGGAATTGTCGATCAGCTCCTCGCCCGGCATGGCGGTGAAGTCGAAGTTCACGTGGAAGGGCAGGATGGCCTCCTGCGGGCCGAGGCGCAGGCCCAGCGTCTCGTTCAGCGGGAAGCTGTCGAAGGCGTGCAGCGTGCACTGGTAGTCGTAGCCCAGCAGCTTGGCGCTGTGCAGTTTCTCGATCTCGGCCGGCGCCGCCACGATGCCCTGGTACACGGCCTTGATGCCGGCGCTGTCCGGGAACTGCTTGAGGAAGATCTGGTCGATGCGCGGGTCGCGCAGCAGCGAGAAGATGTCTTCCCAGCCCTCCTTGTCCATGTTGAAGAAGTCCGGCACCGTCAGGAACAGCTGGATGGCCTCCTCGATCAGGTCGCCGATGCTCTCCAGCGGCTTTTCCTTGCCGTTCGGCGTGGTCGCGTTCACCTCCAGCAGCGGGTGCATGGCGATCTTCGTTTCCGGAGAAAAGGGCTGGAAACCCTTGGCGGACACGGAACAGCGCAGCGGCGGCTGGCCCTCGGTGGGGATCTCGTACTCGCTCAGGTATTTCGGGTAGCCGAACAGCTCGCGCCCGTTGATGAGCGCCATCGCGTCGTCGACGAAGATGTGGCAGGGGTACCAGTAGATGTGGTCCAGCTTGCCGTCCTTGTCCATCGCGCCCGTCATCACCCAGGTGACGATGTCGATCTCCGTGATCCAGCCCTTGGCCTGGTCCACCGCCACCGCCGAATCGGCGTGGTTGACGCGGGTGAAGGTGATCATCACGTACGGCGACAGCGCCTTGAAGCGCATGCGGCCGTTGGCCACCGTGTTCAGGCTGGTGTCCAGCGTGCGCTGCAGCTTGGCCAGGTCGCCCTTGACGAAGTAGCCGTACATTTCGGACTGCTTGAGTTGCAGCGGCGAGTGCATCATGACCGAACCGCCGGGGTAAAGGTAGGAAGGACGTGCCAAGATGTGTCTCCGCGTATAGGTTGGGGAAACATAGTGTATTGCAAAGTGCGCCATTGTTGCCCATAAGAATACAAATACCCTCTCGGCGTGTGGGCATATTACAATTCCGTCCAGATGGCACAGACAAGGAACACAGCATGAGCGCCGATGCGCGCGCCTGGGTACGCATGCCGTCCGGCAAGCGGCTGGATTTGCTCGACCCGACGCCCTTCGATTGGGAGGACGCCGACCTGGCCCTGGGTCTGGCGCGCACCTACCGCTGGGGCGGCCACTCGGCCTGGCCGCTGCCGCTGTCGGTGGCCCAGCATTCGCTGACGGTGATGCAGCTGCGGCGCGACTGGGCGGCGGCGCCGCTGGCGCCGGTGCTGGAATTGCGCGAGCTGCTGCACGACGCCGAGGAGGGCTTGCTGGGCTTCGATTGCATCTCGGTGCTGAAGCCCTTCCTCGGCGACGGTTTCCGCGCGCTGAGCCAGCGCCTGGAAAGCGCGGTGTTCCTGCGCTACGGCGTGCCGCACTGGACCACGGCCGAACACCGCGTGCACAAGCGCGCGGACAGGCTGGCGGCCGCCAGCGAGGCGCTGCACGTGGTAGGCTGGTCGCGCGAGGAGGTGCGCGGCACGCTCAAGATCCGCGCGTTGCCGCTGGAAACGGACCCGCTGCAGGCCGTCTACGGGGGCCGGCCGTGGGAGCCGTGGCCGCCCGGGCTCGCCTGCGAACGCTACCTGGAGGCACTGGACAATCTTAAGCAACGCCTGTAAAACGACACCGCGGGCGTTTCATCATGTTTGCGGGCTAAGAAGCCGTTTTTAAAGCGCTTTTTTCGCTTATCCACATCAATTGTGGATAACGATGTGGAAAACCCACTCTTGACAAGCCGGAGAGGCAGTACTGGAGCGGGTTTCAACAAAATGCCCGTTTCAGAGGCAATTTTTTTCATCAAAAGAATCAATTACTTACAGAATCGCTCATACGGCTTTCGCGACAATTTTTTGCCAGATGAAAAAATATTTCGGACCTGTTCCCGGGGCTGCGGCGGCGACTATCAAGTGCCTGCCCGGAACCCTTTGACAAAAATGCAGGCGAGGAATAGTGTTGCTGAAGCAGATGCACTCACAGGCGGCGCGTGGGCACCACGCGAGAGCCTTACAAATGACTAGCCACGGGATCGTGCATGGACGTGAAACAAGATACCAGCGCCGACTGGATGATAGAAGAAGATACTCCCGCGAACGCGGATCAGAATGGCGCCGCCGTCCCGGCGCCTTGGCGCGTGCTGATCGTCGACGACGACGTCGATGTGCACGTCGTCACCAAGTTCTCCCTGAGTAACGCCTGCTTCCAGGGACGCCGTCTCAGCTTCCTGCACGCCTACAGCGGCGACGAGGCGCTGCACGTGCTGCGCACCACGCCCGATATTGCGTTGGTGCTGCTGGACGTCATCATGGAAACCAGCGAGGCCGGCCTGAAGGTGGCGCGCCAGATCCGCGACGAGCTGGGCAACCGGCTGGTGCGCATCGTGCTGCGCACCGGGCAGCCGGGCCAGGCGCTGGAGCACAGCATCATCCTCGATTACGACATCAACGATTTCTGGTGCAAGAGCGACCTCACCACGCGCAAGCTGTTCACCACCGTCATCTCCTCGCTGCGCGGCTACGCCGGCCTGGTGGACGCCGAACACCGCGTGCAGGCCTTGCAGGCGCAGCTGGCGCGCGCCGTGGGCTTCACGCTGGACGCCGAAGGCCGTATCCAGGAAGCCAGTCCCAAGGCGGCCGCGCTGCTGGGCGCCGAGCGCGAGCAGCTGCATGGCCTGCACCTTTCCGCCGGCGCGGAAGAGGTCCCCGCCGAGGCGCCGCCGGCAAAGTACTGGATGCACATACAGTAATCATCGCGCCGGCAACTCCCGCCATCTTGCCGCGTAAACGCCGGCATCGCGTCAACCCAGAACCCGCAGCCGCCGCTAAGTGGCGGATTGTTAAGCGCTTTTTCCGATATCCACAGCGATTGTGGATATCTTTGTGGATAATAGCCACTTGACAGCCCAAAGAGCCCGTAGCTATGCGGGTTTCTACAAACTGCCCGTTCAAAAGGCAGAATTTATACCCTTAAAAATCAATAACTTGGGGAATCGCGGAAAGCGGGGCAAAAAAATATCGACAGTTTTCTTGTTGACATTTTTTGTGCATAACTGGCGGTGGCGCGGCGCGGACCGCGCCGCGCGCGAGATGCGCTCCGATGTCGGAAAGATGGGGTTTATTGGGGGACTTTGCGGCGCAGGTTGGGATGCAGCAGCACCCGCTCTATGACGTCCGGGCCGACATTGTTAGACTTCAGATACTCTATCGCACACAAGGTACTGAAACAGTTCTGCACTGCTATGCCCTTGTCGACGATCTCGCTGCAACGCTCATCGTGGCGTTGTTGTGGGGGCGCCAGCGGCCGCTGCTGGCTGGGGAGTGTCGTTGCATCCATCACAGTCCTTCACAGGTTCGCCCGGGGTATCCCGTGACAGGAGTATCGAACAATAATTTCCAAAGTCAAGGATAATGGCGACATGATTCCCGAAGACAATCGCCCTCGCCCCAAGTCCCTGACCGACCTGTTTTTCTCCTTCACCATCCTGGCGCTGCAAGGTTTCGGCGGCGTGCTCGCCATCGTCCAGCGCGAAATGGTGGAACGCAAACGCTGGCTCACCCAGGAAGAATTCCTCGAGGAATGGGCGGTCGCGCAGATCATGCCCGGCCCCAACGTCGTCAACCTCTCGCTGATCATCGGCGCGCGCTACTTCGGCCTGCCCGGCGCCATGGCCGCGCTGGCCGGCATGCTGACGGTGCCGCTGCTGGTGGTCGTGCTGCTGGCCTTGATCCACTCGCGCTTCGCCGACCACCCCGGCGTGGCCGGCGCTCTGCGCGGCATGGCGGCCGTTTCGGCGGGCATGATCGCCGCCACCGGGCTCAAGCTCGCCACCTCGCTGCGCAACCATCCACTGCCGCTGTGGCTGGGACTGGGCGCCGCCGTGCTCGCCGTGCTCATGGTGGCCCTGCTGCGGGTGCCGCTGTTCTATGTACTGATGGGCATAGGCGGCCTGTGCTGCGTCATCACCCACCGCAGGCTGAAACCATGAACCCTCCCATCGAAATCGTGCTCAGCTGGAGCGACTGGGCCGGCCTGTTCGCGCACTACATGCTGCTGTCGCTGATGTCGGTGGGCGGCGCCATTTCCACCACGGCCGAGATGCACCGCTACCTGGTCGAGCAGCACCAGTGGCTGACGCCGGCGCAGTTCAACGACGCGATCGCCATCGCGCAGGCGGCGCCGGGACCCAATGTGCTGTTCGTGGCGCTGATGGGATGGAACGTGGGCCTGAACGCGGGCAGCTACGCCGCCGCCGTGCTGGGCGTGCTGGTGACGATGACGGGCATCATGATCCCCAGCACCACCCTCACCTACATGGCCGCGCAATGGATGCACCGCAACCGCCAATTGCGCGCGGTGCGGGCTTTCAAGCAGGGCATGGCGCCGGTGGTGGTGGGGCTGCTGGTGGCGACCGGCATCATCCTGGCCACCGCCAACGCGCACACGGCGCGGGACTGGCCGCTGTGGGCGCTGGCCGCCGCGGCCGGCGTGGTCGTGTGGCGCACGCGGCTGCACATGCTGTGGCTGCTCGCGGCCGGCGGCGCGCTGGGCTGGTTCCAGCTGGTCTAGAGCCGCGCGTCGAGCGAGTAGCGCCCCGCCCCGGACAGGGCGATGGTGCCGAACACGATCAGCAGCAACCAGCCGAACTGCCCCTCCGCCACGCTCCAGCCGGGATGCACGAGGAACATCGACACGCCCAGCAGGAACACGACGGGCAGCGCCGCCAGCCGCGTCAGCAGTCCCAGGGCGATCAGCAGCGGACACGCCACCTCGGCCAGCAGCGCGCACCACAGCGTGACGGCGCGCCCCATGCCCAGCGGATCGTCGATGCGCAGCAGCTCCTCCTGGTAGTGCGCGATCTTGGGCAGACCGTGCACCCACAGCAGTAGCAGCGCCCCCGCCACGCGGGCGAACAGCAGGCCGATGTCCGGCGTGGACGGCCCGCTCAGCTTGCGCAGCAGTCCCCTCATTTGTTCTGGTATCCGCCGTAGTGCTTCACGGGGCTCCAGTCCGGCGCGATGTCCGGCGCGGGCTGGACCAGTTGCGGGAACTCCTGGCCCGCGTAGACCACCTTGCCGTTCACGATGGTCAGGCTGCTTTCCAGGTTCTTGATCTGCTCGGCGGGTATGGAGAAGTAGTCCCGCGGCAGCACCACCAGGTCGGCGTACTGGCCCTTGGCGATCACGCCCTTCAGCTTTTCCTCGCCGCTCATCCACGCGCTGCCGGACGTCATCAGCTTCAGCGCCTCGTAGCGGCTCAGCACGTCTTTGGGCTGCCACAGGCTCAGGCCGCCGGCGGTCTTGCCCGTCACCGCCCAGTACAGCGACGGCCACGGCCCGTAGCTGCTCACGCGGGTGCCGTCCGTGCCCAGGCCCACCGGCACCTTCATGTCCAGCATCTTGCGGATGGGCGGCATCTGGCGCGTCTGCGCGCCGTACTGCTTCCAGTAATGCTCGCCCTGGAAGTACATGCGGTCCTGCACCGCGATGCCGCCGCCCAGCGCCTTCACGCGGGCCAGCTGCGCGTCGGTGATGGTCTCGGCGTGGTCGAAGAACCAGCGCAGGCCCTTCAGCGGCACTTCCTTGTTCACCTTCTCGATCACCGCCAGGTCGCGGTCGATGGACTCGCCATAGGTGGCGTGGATGCGGAACGGCCAGCGGTTCTTGACCAGCAGCCGCAGCACGGCCTCCAGCTCGCCCTCCATGTGCGCCGGCATGTCCGGACGCGGCTCCAGGAAGTTCTCGAAGTCGGCCGCGCTCCACACCAGGTTCTCGCCCGCGCCCTCGGTGGTGTAGCCGTTGGCGTAGAACATGTGCTGGTTGGCGTCCGGCTTGGTCAGCGTCAGCCAGCGCTGGTAGTCCTCCAGTTCCTTGCCGGGCTTTTGCGCGAACAGGTAGTAGGACGTGCGCACGGTGAGCTTGCCGTCCTTGGCCAGCTCCACGGTCACGCCGTAATCGTCGGGGAAGTTCTGGCCGCCGCCGCCGGCGTCGATCGCGCTGGTCACGCCCAGGCGGTTCAGTTCGCGGTAGTAGTGCAGCGTGGAATTGACCTGCTGCTCGCGCGGCAGCACATTGGTCTTGGCCAGCGTGGTGTACAGGATCAGCGCGTTCGGCTTGGCGATCAGCTTGCCGGTGGGCTTGCCGTCCGCGTCCAGCTCCACCACGCCGTCCTTGAACTTGGTGTCCCTGGTGTAGCCCAGCGTCTGCACGCCCTTCTGGTTCAGGAAGCCCAGGCCGTACAGGTAGAGCAGGAAGACCGGCTTGTCCGGCACCGCCGCGTTGATTTCCTCCAGCGTCGGCAGGCGCTTCTCCTCGAACTGGAATTCGTTCCAGCCGCCCACGACCTTGATCCACGCGCCCTCCGGCGTGCGGGCGGCCTGCTCCTTCAGCATCTCCAGCGCGCGCTTGAGCGACGTCACGCCGTCCCAGCGCAGCTCGGCGTTGTAGTTCAAGCCCTCGCGGATCACGTGGATGTGCGAGTCGTTCAAGCCGGGAATGACGGTGCGGCCGCCGGCGTCGATCAATTGCGTTTGGGGGGATTTAAGCTTGAGCACCTGGGCGTTGCTGCCCACGGCCTCGATCTTGCCGTCCTTCATGGCCACCGCCTGGGCGTACGCGCCCTCGCGGGTCATGGTGGCGATCTTGCCGTTGGTGATGATGAGGTCGGCCGCCGCCTGCGCGGCGGGGACGGCGGAAACTATGCCGGCTGCGAACAAAGCCGCAGGCAGCACCAGCCTGGTGAAAACCGGAGTCATGTTGTAATCCTAAAATTGAAGACACATCAAAAACGGCGGCCGGCCGGCGCTGCTTGCTACTGCTTGCTACTTATTCCTTGATCGATTCCACCGCGAAGGTCAGCGTCACCTCGTCGCCCACGTTGGGGGCGTACTTGCCGGCGTTGAAGTCCGAGCGCAGGATCTTGGCCACGGCGTTGGCGCCGCAGGCTTCCTTCTTCAGCATCGGGTGCGGCATGCACTTGAACGAGGTCACGGTCAGGGTGACGGGCTTGGTCACGCCCTTGATGGTCAGGTTGCCGTCCACCGACGCCAGCGCGTCGCCATTGAAGTTCAGCTTGGTCGACTTGTAGGTGATGGTCGGGTATTTGGCCGTGTCCAGGAAGTCGGCGCCCTGGATGTGGTTGTTGAAGGTGGCGTAACCGGTGTTGACGGACTTGGCGTCGATGGTCACGTCGACCGATCCGGTCTTGGCCGCCTTGTCGATGACGATCTTGCCGGTGGTGGTGTCGAAGCGGCTCAGCTGGGTCGAGAAGCCGAAGTGGCTGTACTCGAAGCGCGGGAAGGTGTGCGTGCCGTCGATCACATAGGTCTCGGGCGCGGCGGCGGCGGACAGGGAAACACCAGCGGCGATCAACAGGGCGAGGATTTTTTTCATCGGTAACACTCCAGTCAGGTAACGGTTATCAGGACACTGCGAATGAAGCGATTATGCGGTCGCACAATTCGATTGTAAAACGGAAAATATGCCGCCTTACTATCGATAAAATCGATCATGCACAAGACTGAAGCAATGACGGGACAGAGTGTACCGAAGCGCGCGCCGTCCAGCCATCTGCCAAAGGGCTGGGACGGAGCAGCCACCTAGGCCTAGGCGTGGGCCAGCGCGGGGGTGTAGGGCGGGTCCTGCAGGGTGCGGGCGGGGACCGTCCGCGGCGCGATGGCGGGCGCGGGCCGCTCGGGACTTTCAGGCCGCTCGCGCCGCGCGGCGGCCAGCGCTGCCGTCAGCTCGCCCAGGCCGGCCGTCACCTTGGCGGCCACGGGCGGGGCCAGGGCCAGGCCGAGGTCGCTGTGCCATTCAAGCTGCTGCGAGGTCGCGTAGATGCTGGTGAGCACCTGGCGCACGCTCAGGGCCTGCAGCACGGGGCGCAGCGCGTAGTCCAGCGCCAGCATGTGCGACTGCGTGCCGCCGGTGGCGATCGGCAGCACGATCTTGCCGGCCAGTCCCTCCCGCGGCAGCAGGTCGAGGAAGGCCTTCAGCACGCCGGAATAGGAGGCCTTGTAGACGGGCGTGGCGATCACGATGGCCTCGGCCTCGGCCACCGCCTCGATGGCGCGGCGGATGGCCGAATCGCCGGTGTCGCCGTGCAGCAGCGCGCGCGGCGGCAGGTCGCGCACGTGCAGGCGGTGGTAGCGCTGCCCCTGCGCCGCCAGGCGGTCGCCGATGTGCAGCAGCAATCGGCTGGAGCTGGATGGGAGTGATGGGCTGCCGCCCAGTAGCAGGATACTCATGTCGCCTCTTCCATGATCTGATGTCGATGGACACAGATTACGGAGGACGCGCGTCAAGTAAAACGAATAGTTTCGCGCATCGATATGCGGAATCCGAGGCCTGCCGCGCGCCTCACCGGCAGTCGTTGCGCATCTGGGCCTGCGCCACGTTGCTGTTCGGCGGCACGCTTTGCGTGAGCCACACGTTGCCGCCGATGGTGGAACCGGCGCCGATGGTGATGCGGCCCAGGATGGTGGCGCCGGCGTAGATGACGACGTCGTCCTCCACGATGGGATGGCGCGGCGTGCCCTTGATCAGCGCGCCGCTGGCGTCGGCCGGGAAGCGCTTGGCGCCCAGCGTGACCTGCTGGTACAGGCGCACGCCCTGCCCCAGGATCGCCGTCTCGCCGATCACCACGCCGGTGCCGTGGTCGATGAAGAAGCTGGCGCCGATCTGCGCCGCCGGGTGGATGTCCACGCCCGTCTTGGAATGGGCGATGTCGCAGATCAGGCGCGCGATGAAGGGCGATCCCAGCTTGTGCAGCAGGTGCGCCAGCCGGTAGTGCAGGATGGCGATGGTGCCCGGATAGCACAACATGATCTCGGCGATCGAGGTGGCGGCCGGGTCGCCCGCGAACGCGGCGTGCACGTCCGACACCAGCAGCGCGCGCACCTCCGGCAGGCCGGCGGCGAACGCGCGCGTGATGTGGTGGGCGCGCTCGGTGAGCGAGTCCTCGCACATGGCGTCGCACTCGGTGGAGAACTGCAGCCCGCGCCGCACCTGCTCGGTGAGGCGGTTCAGCGTGGTGTTCAGCGTGTCGCCGACGAAGTAGTCGATGCTTTCGTCGGTCAGGTTGGGCCGCCCGTAATGGGTGGGGAACAGCACCGCCGACAGGCCGTTGACGATGGTGGTCAGCGCCTCGCGCGACGGCAGTTCGCGCACCCGGCCCTGGTGGCGGATGTTGTGCGTGGCTTCGCGCGACACGCGCAACTGTTCTATCACAGGCCCCAGGTTCCAGTGCGATGGCCGCACGGCGGTGCCGTCAAAGGTATCGATAGTCATGGTATTCACAATAAAAACAAGGAGTGGTTCGCCCGATATGCGGATTCTGCATATCGACATGCCGCCATCGACGCTCAACAGCGCAGGGGCGGCGGCTGGCGTAAAATGTCGCTCTAAATAACAATACCGCATTCATGAATATTCTGCTGACATTGCTGTTGGCCGGCCTGACGATGGTCGGCCCGCTTGCCATCGACACCTACCTGCCGTCCTTCCCCGCCATCGCGCAGACCTTCGACGCCAGCCCCATCGCCATCCAGCAGACCCTCAGCCTGTTCCTGTTCTGCTTCGCTTTCATGATGCTGTTCTACGGGACCTTGTCCGACTCCTTCGGCCGCCGTCCCGTGATCCTGTGGTCGCTGGTGCTGTACATCGCGGCCTCGGTGGGCGCGGCGATGGCGCCCTCGTTCGGCGTGCTGCTGGCCTGCCGGGTGCTGCAAGGCCTGTCGGCCGGCGCCGGCTCCGTGGTGGGCCGCGCGATCGTGCAGGACCGCTTCAGCGGCGCCGAGGCGCAGCGGATTTTATCGCATGTGATGATGGTGTTCGGCCTGGCGCCCGCCATCGCGCCCATCCTGGGCGGCTGGCTGCAGGTGTCGCTGGGCTGGCGTTCGATCTTCTGGTTCCTGACCGCCTTCGGCGCGCTGATGTTCGCCTTCGTCTGGCGCGCGCTGCCCGAAAGCCTGCCGGCCAGGGAGCGCCACCCCTTCCACTTCGGCGTCATCGCGGCCAATTACTGGAAGGTGCTGTGCCACCGCCAGTTCCTGCTGCTGTCGGTGGCGGTGGGCATGGCCTTCGGCGGCTTCGCGCTGTACATCGGCTCGGCCGCCTACTTCGTCATGCACATCCTGCGCCTGCCGGAGACGGCGTTCGCGTGGCTGTTCATTCCCCTCATCAGCGGCATGGTGATCGGTTCCGGGCTGGCGTCCAAATTCGCCCACCGCTACACGCAGCGCGCGCAGATCTGGATCAGCTACGCGCTGATGGGCGTGGCGGCGGCGGTCAACGTGGCCTACAACCACTTCTTCGCGGCCGAGGTGCCGTGGGCGGTGCTGCCGCTGTTCCTGTATTCGTTCGCGCTGGCCATCTCGATGCCGCCGATGACGCTGATCGCGCTCAACCACTTCCCCCACAACAGCGGGCTGGCCTCGTCGATGCAGTCCTTCATCCAGATGATCCTGTTCGCGCTGGTGTCCGGCCTGGTGGCGCCGCTGCTGTTCGACAGCGCCTACAAGCTGGCCTGCGGCGTCGCGGTGTGCCTGCTGGCCAGCCTGCTGGCGTGGGTGGCGGCCCAGCAAGGCGAGCACATCTGAGCCGGCGGGAGCGGAACAGGCGTCAGGGCCAGGGCGCGGGCGTCACTTCCTCGTATTGCGGACCGCCCTGCTCCGGTTCCGGCGCGTCCGCCGCCGGCACGCGCTGGGCGCGCGGCAGGCCCAGCGCCAGGATTTCCTTGCGCGCCTCGACAAAGTCCGAGGTCGACAGCGGCTTGTCCCGGTCCGGCCAGTTGGCGATGGCCCAGTCCTGCACCGCCTCGAAACGGCGCCATACCTCGTTGATGAAATCCCGCCTTTGCTGTTCGTCTGGCATCGCTGCTCTCCGGTTGCGTGGTTAGGCGAAAGTGTACGCCGCCGCCGTCTTTCTCAGCGCACAGCACGGATGCGGTAGACGCAGCGCCGCCCGCCCGACAGCAGGTGCTCGGCGCGCTCGACCTCGCAATCCTCGCCCAGCACGCTCTGGAACACCCGCAGCTCCGAACGGCAGAAGTTCTGGCAGCTGGTGGCGGCCGCGCAGATCGGGCAGTGGTTCTCGATCAGCAGCACGCTGCCGTCGGGCTGGAGCTCGGCCTCGGCCATGTAGCCCTCGGCGTCGCGCGCGCCCACCAGCGCCTCCACCCGGGTTTGCAGGTGCGGGCCCAGGTCCGCCCGCCCCGCCACCGCCTCGTCCACGACGCGCCGGTAGGCCGCCTCGCTCTCGGCCTCGCGCGCGGCGATCAGCTTGTCCATGCCCTCCTCGCCGAACAGGGCGCGCACCTGGGTGATCATCTGCAGCGTGAGGTCGGCGTGGCGGTCCGGGAAGCGCGCGTGGCCCGCATCCGTCAGGCGCCAGCGGCGCGAGGGGCGGCCCACCTTGTCCGCCACGTCCTCGAAACCCACCAGGCCGCGCTCCTGCGCCGCCTCCAGCTGGCGCCGCGCGCCCATCGAGGTCAGGTCCAGGCGCTCGGCCAATTGCTGCGCGGTCTGCGCGCCGCGGGTTTTCAGCAGATACAGTATGTGGTCGGCGGTGTTCATTTTCGCGCTTCGCTCAGGTTCATCGGCGCGGCCATCGGCCGCCATGCCAGCAGCCGCCAGCCGGCCCATGCGCTCAGGCCCGCCCCCAGCAGCAGGATCAGCCGCGTGTCGATCAAGGTCAGCACCGACCCGGCAAGGGCCATCAGTATATTCGCCAGGCAGAAGGTCGTCGACAGCAGGCCCATGACGGCACCCATGCCGTGGCCGCTGAAACGCTCGGCGGCCCAGTTCTGCACGGTGGCGTTGTAGTAGGCGTTGGGTATCCCGAACAGCACGATGCCCGCCATGCCCAGCCACAGGCCGCCCGCCCCCACCAGGCCGACGGCGGCGGCGATGCCGAAGGCGAAGCACGCGGCGCGCCGCAGCGGCGGCCCGTCGCCGGCGCGGCCGGCGGACAGCGACGCCAGCGTCATCACGCCGCACAGCGCCACGTTGATGGCGGCGATGCCTTGCGTGTCGTAGCCGGCGAATTCCACCAGCCACAGGGGATAGTACTCGTAGAAGGCGGTCACGCCGCAGGTCGCCGCCAGCTGCGCCGCGAACAGCGTGCGCAGCTCCCCGTGCCTCAGCAGGTTGAGCGCATGGCGGTCGCGCGCCACCTGCCACCAGGACGTGGTCAGCGTGGACGGCGCCTCGCCCGGCAAGGCCAGCGCCACCAGCAGCGCCACCGCCAGCAGCGCGCCGACGGCGATCCAGAACGGCACGGTCACGCCGAAGCCCACGGTCAACCCCGCCAGCAGCGGCCCGGCCAGCCAGCCCAGGTGGAAGGCGCCGTTCAGCCAGGCGATGGCGCGCAGCCGCAGCGGCCCATCGAGGCGCTCGGCCAGCATGGCGCGCGCCACGGCGCCGTTCCCCTCCAGCAGGCCGGTGGCGAAGCGCGCCGCCAGGAACAGCGGATACGACTCCAGCAGCATCGCCACCGCCGTCACCGCGTGGCCCAGCGCGGCGCCGCAGGCGGTCAGCAGCAGCACGGGGCGGCGGCCGTAGCGGTCCGACATCGGCCCCAGCAGCGCCGAGCCGATCAGCAGGCCTAGCGGGTTGATCATGATCGCCACCCCGAACAGCAGCTTGGGCGGCAGTCCCATGAACTGGTTCAGGCCGTTGGCCGCGCCGGACGCGAACAGCGGCGGCAGGATTGGGTAAGGCAGCGACGCCCCTATCGTGGACAGGAGCGCGAGCAGGCAGGCCGCGGCGATCAGGAGCGCGTTCTTCATGGCGGTCATTAAGTAAACATAATGGTTTAAATATACGCTTACGGCCCAGTTAAGTAAACAATTAAGTTTACTTATCCAAGTACGCTCTGTGCTAACCTGATGTCGTGAACAAGCCAGGAGCAGAACAATGACGGTGCCGCTCAACGGGAAGGACACCCAGCCATGCCAGCGCCATGACTTGCTGTGGCTGACCCAGGCGGGCTGGCGCGCGATGCTGGCGGCGATGCCCGAACGGGAGGCCGTGCTGGAGTACTGGCGGCAGGAGGAGTGGCCGGTGACGGTGCGCCGCCGCCATCCGGACCTGGACCGGGACCTGGACCCGGCCCGCGAGATTTGCGCGGCCATCACGCTGCCGCCGGACGCCGATGGCTCCCGGCAGAAACTGGCGCTGCGGGTGCCGCTGGAACACGTGGAGCGCCGCGCGCCGCCGCTCACGCTCAAGGCGGCGCGGCCCGCGCTGCCGGCCGAATGGCGCGACGGCTACACCGAGCTGCAACGGCTGGCGGTGGGCATGGACGTGCGCGTGGCCGGCCCGCTGGCCTGGCAGGCGCTGACCCGGCTGCCCTGCCTGACGCCGTCGTCCACGCTGGACCTGCTGCTGCGCCCCGTCAGCAAGCACCAGCTGCAGGCCGGCCTGGCCCTGCTGGCCGGTCCCACCCACGGCCTGCCGCTGGCCGGCGAGATCGTTTTCCCGTCGGGCGACGCGGTGCCGTGGCGCGACTGGATCAGCTCGCGCGAGCAGCGCGCCCGCGTGCTGGTGAAGTCCCTGGCCGGCGTGCGCATGGCCGAACCGGACGAATTGATCGCCGCCCTCAGGCGGACCTAGCCGCTAGGATGCCTGCTCGGCCGCCACGGTGTGCGCCCGCATGGTTTGCCGCAGCGCGTCCGCCGGCATCGGCTTGCCCAGCAAATAGCCTTGGGCGTAGGTGCAGCCGGCCCGCTGCAGCCACGCCAGCTGCTCGCGGTTCTCCACCCCCTCCGCCACCACCGACAGCTGGAAGTCGCGCGCCAGCGAGATCACGGCGTTGACGATGGTGGTGCCGTCGCCCGGCAGCGATTCGATGAAGCCGCGGTCGATCTTCAGCTGGTTGATGGGGAAGGACTGCAGATAGGCCAGCGACGAGTAGCCGGTGCCGAAATCGTCGATCGACAGGCGCACGCCGATGGCGCGCGCTTCGCGCATGAACTGCACCGCCGACTGCACGTCCTCCATCAGCACGCTTTCCGTCACCTCCAGCTCCAGCTGCCCGGCCGGCAGGCCGGTGGCCTCCAGCGTGCGGATGACGACGTCCAGGAAGTCCTTTTCGCGCAGCTGGCGCACCGACACGTTGACCGCCACGCTCAGTTCCAGGCCGCACAGGCCCCGCCACTGCGCCGCCTCGCGGCAGGCCTGCTCCAGCACCCACTGGCCCAGCGCCACGATCAGGCCGCTGTCCTCGGCCACCGGGATGAACTCGGCCGGCGAGATGAAGCCGTGCTCCGGATGCCGCCAGCGCAGCAGCGCCTCCGCGCCCACCATCCGCTCACTGGCGCAGTCGAACTGCGGTTGGTAGAACACCTCCAGCCCGCCCGTCTCCAGCGCCCGGCGCAGTTCGCGCTCCAGCCGCAGGCGGCGCTGGATGTGCAGCGTCATCTCCGGCGCGAACTCGGCCAGCCGGTTGCGGCCGGCCTTCTTCGCGTGGTACAGCGCGGTGTCGGCGCTGCTCACCAGCTGGGCCATGGTGGCGGCGTCGTCCGGGAAGGTGCAGGCGCCCACGCTGGCGGTGGCGAACACCTCGCTGCCCTCGATCTGGAACGGCTGGCGCAGCGCCTCCGTGACCCGCTGCGCCAGCGCGCGCGCCTCGGCGTGGTCCGCCACCGGCGTGACGATGGCGAATTCGTCGCCGCCGATGCGGCCCACGACGTCGCCCTCGCGCGCCACGGCCCGCAGTTCCATCGCCACCCTGCGCAGCAATTCGTCGCCGGCGTTGTGGCCGGCCGCGTCGTTGACGGCCTTGAAGTTGTCCAGGTCGATCAGCAGCAGCGCCGCCCGGCCGCCCGCCGCGGCGCGCTCGGCCAGCACGCGCTCCAGCTGAGCGTAGGTGGCGCGACGGTTGATCAGCGTGGTCACCGGGTCGGTGTGGGCCAGGTATTCCAGTTCGCGCTCGGCCGCCGCCACCCGCGCGCGCGTCTTGCGCACCAGCAGCTGCGCCACCAGCAGCGCGCCCAGCGAGGCCAGCACCAGCAGCGCGATGTAGCGCACCATCGCGTCGCGGATGCCGATGGTGCTGTTGACCAGCACCACCCGTCCCAGCCTGGCGCCGCGGTAGCCGACGTCGGCCACCACCCGCAGCGACTGCCATGGCGGCGCGGCCACCGCGTCCAGCCGGGCCGCCGGCGCGTGGCCCGGCGTGCTGTAGTCGGCGAACAGCTCGCCGTCGGCGTCGTACACGGCCACCGACTGCAGCACCGGCGCCGAGCGGAAGGAGCGCAGCATCTCGCTCGCCGCTTCGCGGTCGCGGAACATCAGCGAGGCCGAGATGTTGTCGGCCACGATGGCCGCCTGCACCCGCGCCTCGTTGGCCAGCGCCTGCTGCTGGGCCAGCAACTGGTAGACCAGCAGGATCAGGCCGGCGATCACCAGCGCCGACACCGCCGCCGCCAGCTGCCCGGCCCCCAGCATGGTCGACAATTGCGCGCCGTCGCGCTTGGGCGGGTTGTTCACAGCACGTTCCTCGCCAGCCGCAGCAGGCGCGAGCTGAATTTCAGCCCCAGCCGCGCGGCCTCCCGGGTGTCGACGTCGAAGCGCACATGGTCGTCCTCGTCCACCAGCGTCACCGCGCCGGCGTAGCGGCCGGCGGCGGCGCCGTCCACCACGTACAGCGTGCCGGCCGACAGCTCGGGCGCGCGGCTGGGCGCCGTCTCGCCGGTCATCACGCTGATGTCGCAACTCCTGGGCGCGCTGGCCGCGTCCAGCAGGGTCCAGGGCCGGCCGTTGACGGGCTTGCCCTCCAGCCTGCGCAGGCTTTCCCACAGCGTGTGCGTGGGCCGCGCGCAGACGGCGAACGGCCGCTCGCCGCGCTCGCCCCCCCCGGCCGCGGCCGCGGCGGGCCACGTGGTGAACAGCGCGATGTTGTAGATGTATGCCGCCTTCAATGCGCCTCCCTGTACCGGCACCTGGGCCCGGCCCGCGGACGGGGCCAGCATGGCGCAGCACAGCGCCACGCCGCCGCCCAGTCGCCAGGCCCGCCGCATCAGAACCCCACCACCAGTTTAGCCGCCAGCGTGCGGCTCTGGCGGGCTATCGCCTGCTGCTCGAACGCGCCGCCGCCCGGATCGGCGTAGCGGGCGTTGAAGGCGTTGTACACGCTGAGCGACATGTCCGCGCGCCGCATCAGCCGCACCGAACTGACGGTGAGGTTGGCGACGCAATAGCCGCCGATGCGCGCGGTCCCGGTCAGCCGGGAAGACAGGCACTGCAGCTCGCCCGCCGCCCGCGCCGCGTGGCCGAACACCGGCACGGCCAGGTTCAGCTTGGCCAGCCGCCGCGGCGAATTGCTCAGCTCGACGCCCTGGCCGTCGCGCGAGCGCAGCCAGGTGTGGCTGGCGCGCAGCCGCGCGCCGCGGCCGACGTTGCGCTCCAGCGCCAGTTCGGCGCCGCTCACCGCGGCGCGGTCGACGTTCAGGAATTGCAGCATGCCGCTGTCGGGCAGCGTCTCCTGGCCGATCAGGCCGTGCATATCGTAGTGGAACAGCGAGAGCCTGGCCTGGCCGGGATCGCCGTAGCGGTGCTCCAGGATCAGCTCGCGGGTGCTGATGTGCTCGGGCTTCAGGCCGGGATTGGCCACCTGCCCCGGCTCGCCGCTGTAGGCGTAATACAGCTCGTAGGCGTTGGGCGAACGGTAGGCCGTGCCGTACACCAGCTTGGCCGTGTCGCGGGGGCCGGCGTGCCAGATCAGCGCCAGGCGCGGATTGAAGCTGTGGCCGGTGGCGCTGTCCCAGTCGTAGCGCGCGCCCGCGTTCAGGATCCAGCCCGGCGCCAGGTGCGACTCGTCCTGCACGAACACGCCGCCGCGGGTGTCGCTGCGCCTGTCGTCCAGCAGCGGGAGGTATGGCGCGGGGTCGTAATTGAACTGGTCGCGCCGGCGGTTGCGCTGCAGGTCGAAGCCGGCCACCAGCTTGTGCCCGGCCGGCGCGATGTAGGTGAGGTAGGCGCTGGCGCCGTACCAGGCGGCGTGGTCGCCGTCCACGTTCAGCCGCGCCACGCCCTCCGGGTCCGGATAGCGGCCCTCGCCGAGGTAGTCGCTGCGGCCCCAGTAGGCCAGGGCCGAGGCGCTCAGGCCGGGGGCCAGCGCCCGTTCGTAGCCGGCGCGCGCGAAGCTTTGCGTGTCGCGCGTGTAGTTGGCGGTGTTGAATTCGGCGCCGAAGGAGCCGGTGGGTATGCCCTTGGTGCGCTGCACATGGCTGGCCGACAGCGTCCAGCCGGCGTAGGCGGCCTTGGCGAAGACGCTGCGATAGCGGTCGTAATCGAGCCCGCGCGCCACGCCGTGGTTCTGCTCCGGCGTGTCGAATTCGGCGTAGTACAGGTCCTGGCCGCGGCGCGCGTAGGCGGTGCCGGACAGCAGCAGGTCGGCGCCGTTCTGGCCGTGCCAGCCATAGCTGACGCGCGCGCGCCGCTCGCCGTAGCTGCCGGCCGACACCGAGGCCTGGGCACCGCCCAGCGTGCTGCCGTTCTTGGTGATGACGTTGATGACGCCGAACAGCGCGTTCGAGCCGTACACCGCCGAACCGGGACCGGGCACGAACTCGATGCGCTGCACCAGTTCCATGTCCTGGAAGCCGTCGGTGCCGATGGTGGCCTGGTCGTAGACGGCGTCGTTGACGCGCACGCCGTCTATCATCAGCAGGAAGCGGCTGTCGTAGTCGCCCGGGCGCAGGAAGCCGCGCGCGCCCAGGTAGGCGTAGTTGCGGTCGTCGTTGACGTACAGTCCGGGCAAGGAGGCCAGTGCCTCGGCCAGCGTGCGCCAGCCATGGTCGCGGATGTCCTGCGCGGTCAGCACCACCACCGCCGACGGCGCGTCGGCGATCGCCTGCGCGAAGCGGGAGGCGGAACTGACCACCTGCAGGCCGATCAGCTGTTCCAGCGGCAAAGCCGCCAGCTCGTCGCTGCCGGCGTCGGGGGATATCTTGACGGGCGGCGCGTTGGCAGCCACCCAGGCGGGCGCCAAGCCTGCGGCCAGCGCCAGGGCCAGGCGCCAACGCAGGTCCAGCCTTGAATCTAAGCTCGTGACCATAACCACTCAAATAGGATGCCGTTGCGAAGTGCGCGGCGGCCCAGGTACAAGCGATCGTTTACGCGCCCGGAGCGGGCGGCGCGCGACAAAGACGGTCCGGCTGCAGGCTGGACCGCCGCTAGCGATTGAATGTTACACGGGATTGGACGCCCCTGGCGCGAGGTGTTGCTTTAAGGCATACATATCGCGCGCCGCCGCGCCGCGGCGTGCTTTTTGCGGCCAGATGTGCTAAGGCCTCAGGACGGGTTGTTCTGCTGCGCCCAGGCCATGATGCCGCGCGCGTCCATCGCGCCCGGCTGGCGCGCCACTTCGCGCCCGCCCTTGAACAGCGCCAACGTGGGGATGCTGCGGATCGCGTAGCGGGCGGCCAGGTCCTGCGCCTCCTCGGTATTGACCTTGACCACGCGGTACATGGGCTCCAGGCCCATGGCCGCCTGCTCGAAGAACGGCGCCATCTGGCGGCACGGGCCGCACCAGGGCGCCCAGAAGTCCACCAGCACCGGCAGGTCGCTGCGTTCTATGTGCTTGAGGAAGCGCGCGCTGGTGAGGTCCACCGGCTTGCCGGCGAACAGCTCGCGGTGGCATTTGCCGCAGGTGGGCGTGTGGGACAGCTTCATGGCCGGCACGCGGTTGACCGCGTCGCACTGTGGGCAGACGATATGCAGGGATTCTGTTTGGGTTGCGGTGTCCATGTTTTTCATCCTGGTTGCGAATGGCGACAATGTAACAGAACGGCGGGTTTCATGAGGGCCGCTTGGCGTCCTTATCCTTGTCTTTGTCCTCTTTGCCCTCTTTGTCCCCGCCCTGCTCCGCGTCCTCGTTTTTCACGATGCCGCGGATGTTGGTCGCCGCCAGGCACAGATTCAGCGCGATCAGCGCCCACGCGGAATCCTGCCAGCCCCACGCCACCCACAGCGCGTTACTGGCCAGGAAAACCCAAAACCCCGCCATCCGGCGCCTGGCCTCCGTCGACGCCACCAGCCAGGCCGCCAGCAGCGACATCGCCATGGCCGGCCATTGCAACCATTCCATCCACTCCATAAATCCTCCGCCTCAAACATGGCCGAGTCTAGCCCGGCGCCCGATTACGCGGCGCCCGCCCGTGCCGGCCACCGCTTTGCGACGAAACCGGCCCGGCGCGGAGCGAAACGGCTGAAATGTTTCGAGTTTGTAAATCGGGCGTCCAAGGCATTACCGTTGTGGAATACTACGCGGCTTCATCCACCCCGCCCGGCCACATCCCATGAAACCGATCACCCGTCTCGCCCCCGTCCTGATGCTTGCGCTGGGCTCGGCCCACGCGCAACAGGCGCCCGACGCCAAGGCCGCGCCGGCGCCGGAACGGGCGGCCGCCGCGCCGCAGCCGTTCGAGCGTGCGCTGAAGGCCGAATCGGCCGTCACCAAGACCGGGCAGGTCACCATCAAGGGCAAGGCGGTGCCGTACAAGGTCACGGCCGGCACCCAGCCGGTGTGGGACAAGGACGGCAAGGTGATCGCCTCGCTGTTCTACACCTACTACCAGCGCACCGACGTGGCCGACAAAGGCAGGCGCCCGCTGGTGCTGTCCTTCAACGGCGGCCCCGGCTCCGCCTCGGTGTGGATGCACGTGGCCTACACCGGCCCGAAAATGCTGAACATCGACGACGAGGGCTACCCGCTGCAGCCCTACGGCGTGCGCGACAACCCGCACTCCATCCTGGACGCGGCCGACATCCTGTTCATCGACCCGGTCAACACCGGCTTCTCGCGCATCCTCGACCCCAAGGCCGACCGCGCCACCTTCTTCGGCGTGAACGCGGACATCGCCTACCTGGCCGAATGGCTGAACACCTTCGTCTCGCGCGAGGGCCGCTGGACCTCGCCCAAATACCTGATCGGCGAAAGCTACGGCACCGCGCGCGTGGCCGGCCTGGCGCTGGAGCTGCAGAACGCGCACTGGATGTACCTGAACGGCGTGGTGCTGGTGTCGCCGACGGAACTGGGCCTGAAGCGCGAGGGCATCGTCGGCGACGCGCTCAACCTGCCCTACTACACCGCCACCGCCTGGTACCAGAAAGCGCTGCCGGCCGACCTGCAGGCCAAGGACCTGAAGGACATCCTGCCCGAGGTGGAGGCGTTCACCACGGACGAACTGATACCCGCGCTGGCCAAGGGCGGCTTCCTGGACGAGCAGCGCAAGGCGCGGATCGCCGCGAAGGTGGCGCGCTACGCCGGCGTGTCCGAAAAGGCCGTGCTGCAGCACAACCTGGTGATCCCGACGGACTTCTTCTGGAAGGAACTGCTGCGCGACCAGGGCTACACGGTGGGCCGGCTCGACTCCCGCTACAAGGGCATCGACAAGACCGTGGCGGGCGACAAGGTGGACTACAACGCCGAGCTGACCTCCTGGCTGCACTCGTTCACGCCCGCCATCAACCACTACCTGCGCGACGTGCTGCAGTACAAGACCGACATCAAGTACAACATGTTCGGCCCGGTCCACCCGTGGGACAACAGCAAGGACAGCACCGGCGAGAACCTGCGCAAGGCGATGGCGATGAACCCGTACATGAAGGTGCTGGTGCAGTCCGGCTACTACGACGGCGCCACCACCTACTTCGACGCCAAGTACACCATGTGGCAGCTGGACCCGAGCGGCAAGATGCGCGACCGCCTGCGATTCGAGGGCTACCGCAGCGGCCACATGATGTATCTGCGCTCGGAGGACCTGGTGAAATCCACCGACGACCTGCGCGATTTCATCCGCTCCACCACACCGGCCGCCAACCAGCCCGCCAAGTACTGATTTGGGAGGCCGGGCGGGCAGGTTGTATACTGCGTCCTTTTCGCGGGCCCGCCCGCCTTTCAAGGATCTGGAAATGAGCGCACTACCACCCTGCCCGCAATGCGGCTCCGAACTGACGTACGAGGACGGCACGCAATACGTCTGCCCAGAATGCGCCCATGAATGGACCGCCGGCGCCGCGGCCGACGCCGACGAGGGCGCCCGCGTCTACCGCGACGCAGCCGGCAACGTGCTGCAGGACGGCGACACCGTCACCGTCATCAAGGACCTCAAGCTCAAGGGCGGCGGCGGCACGGTCAAGATGGGCACCAAGGTCAAGAACATCCGCCTGGTGGACAAGGACCACGACATCGACTGCAAGATCGACGGCTTCGGCGCCATGAGCCTGAAGACTGAGTTCGTCAAGAAGGTTTAAGTTTCGTCGGGCAATGGCAGCAGCAGGTGCTCGCCGTCATTGCCCGCGTTGTTCAACTCCGGGCTGACGCGGTACCACTCGAATTCCTCGGGGCCCAGCGCCATCGAGCGGGCCAGCATTTCGGCCTGCTCCATCGGCAGGCCCGGGTCCAGCCACAGGGCGGCGTCGGCGGCGTTCAGGCAGACCGGACGCCGGTCGTGGATGTCCACCATGCCGCCGGACGCGTCGGCCGTCAGCAGCACGAAGCCCGATTCGGCCTTGTGCTCCTTGAACGGGCCGAAGTTGGCCAGCGCCAGCATGAAGATCGGTTCGCGGTCCTTGCGATGCACATGCCAGGGCTGGCGTTTGCCCTTTTCGCCGGTCCATTCGTACCAGCCGTTCGCCGGCACCACCGCGCGGCCGGTTTTCATCAGCCGCCCCCAGTACTTGTTGGCCACCTTTTCCAGCCGCGCGTTGTAGCACACCGGCAGCTTCTCGGCCGCCCACGACGCGCGGTAGCCCCAGTACAGGTCGTCGACGGCGAGTTGGCCGTCCTCCATGTGCAGCAGCGGACGGTAGGTGCCCGGGGCGGCATTGCAGGTGGGCCGCGCCTGGCCGCGGTAGGCGGCGTCCGCCCAGCCAAAGGCCGCGACGTAGCGCCGCGCGATATCGTTCTGGTCGAATCGTCCACACATGCGGACGATCATAGCAGCCGCCCGCGCGGGACGGCGCTACGCAAGCAAAGCGGCCGCTAACGCTGGAGCGCGGCGGACTGCCCCACCGGTTCGACCTTCACGCCGCCGCGCGCCGCGCGCAGGGTCACCAGCTTGACCGGCTCCAGCGCGTTCTCCGGTTTGCCGTCGGTCGTCACCGCCAGCGCGATGGTGTTGTCGCCGTTCGCGTTCAGCACGCCCGGCGGCAGCACGAAGGTGCGCTGCGGACCCATGTTGCTGATGAAGTTGCCCATGTTCCAGCCGTTCACGAACATCAGCACGCGCGTCTTCGGATCGGAACGCGGCTTGCCCGCGTCGCCGAACACCAGGCCCAGCTGGATGTCGTGGTCCTTCGGCAGGTCGAGCTTCACCTTGGTGCGCAGCCAGTAGGTGCCGGCTTGCGGCGGCGCCGCGCCGGGCGCCGCGCTTTGCCACTGCCGGTCCACCGCCGCCCCCGGCGACGGCAGGTGCCAGCCCTGGCGCTCGCCCCACAGGCCGCCGTTGTTCATCGGCCCGCGCACCAGGTCCGGTATCACCTCGCCGCCTTGGCTGCCCTGGATCTTCCAGCTGACCGGCGTGGCGAACTTCGGCCCCTGCTTCGCGCCCAGCGAGGCGCTGATCAGGCCGCGGCCCTCCTTGTGCTCGTCGTTGGCGGCCAGGTCCCAGTTGTGCGAGTTGTTACGCACCATCACGGACAGCAGGTGCGGGCCCGCCGCCAGCGCCGGCAGGTCGAACGAGGTGGTGGCGACCGTGACCGGCTTGGCGTCGCCGCCCGGCAGCTCGTGCTGGCCGATGAACTTCCCGTCCAGCCAGACCTGCGCCATGCCCGCCCCGCCGCCGCCGTACGCGACTTCCAGCCGCTCGGCCAGCGGCTGCCCGGCGCGCACCTCGAAGCGGCCGCGATACCACACGTCGCCGTGGTGGAAGCCGTAGTCGCTCATGGCCAGCACCGGCTGCCCTTGCGGCGGCAAGGTGGCGATGGTGGCGGCGCTCGCGGCCAGGTCGGCCTTGCGCCAGCCGCTGTCGTCGAATTCCGGCTTCGCCTCCGGCGAATCCAGGCGGCGGCCCCATTGCAGCGCCATCAGGTCCGGCAGCTTGTAGGGCCGCGGGCCGAGGATGCCGCCGGCGCTCACGCGGCCATCCGCGCCGCGCGCCGGCTTCAGCGCCTGCCCGTTGAAACGCAGCGCCGTGAGCGGCTGCTCGGTCCAGACATCGAGCGTGGATGGCGCGCTCGCGTCGCCGGTCACCGCCAGCGCGCCCCGCTCCCAGCTGGCCGAACGCACCAGCGCGGCGGAGCGCAGCAGCACCGGGCCTTGCGCGGTGTCGATCTTCCACATCTGGCGGCCGGTGTCGTCGTCGCCCAGCAGCAGCAACAGCGGCGCGCCGCCGGCCGGCGTGATGCGCACCACGGCCAGGCCCTGGTGCACATAGTTCAGGCGCAGGTCGCCGCGCTTGCCGTCGTAGACTTGGGAGACGGCGCCCTGCAGCACCTCCACCTTCGGTTCGCCGGCGTAGCGCAGCACGGTCTCGCCGTCCTCGCCCGCGCGGCCGTACAGCAGCGCCACGTCGCGCGCGCCCTGGCGGAAGTGGGTTTGCGTGTCCGACGTGGTGTAGACCAGGTGCTGGCGCTCCAGCGCGTAGTCGGCCAGCAGCAGTTTCGCGTCGTGTCCGTTCAGTCCCAGCTTGCCGGCCTGCGGGATGGCGTAGCTGCCATCGCGCGTCGTGAGCTTGAAGCTGAACGGGTCGTTGGTGGTGGCGTCCGACGGATTGTGTGCCACGTAGATCAGGCGCGCGCCCGTTTTCGGACTGATGTTGTGGTACAGCTTCACGCGCTCGCTGGAGGTGGCCAGCGGCTCGGCCTTCTCCATCTCCGCCAGCAGGCCCTCGGCGGCCTGGACGAAGTTCCCCATCTGCTTCAAGGTCAGCGCCTTTTCGCGCAGGCCGCGTCCCTCGTCGATGGCGGCGCCGTAGTCGTAGGAGGTGTACACGACGGATGCCGGCGTCCAGCCCCAGGACGTCCCGCCGAACATCATGTAGACGCTGTGGATGGACAGGCCGTTGATCAGGCTCGAGCCGTAGAACACGCGCTGGTAACCGGAGCCGATGCGCTTGGCCGTGCATTCATAGGAACCCACGCTGCCCCAGAAGTCGAACCAGCCGCCGCCGATCTCGGCCGCGAAGCCGGGCGTGTTGGGCGAGGCCAGCGCGCCGATCTTGACCGGGCCGTCGATCTTCTTCGGCATTTCGCCGTACATGCCCCAGTTGGGCACGACGTTGGGCTTGCCCGGCACGTGGGTGTTGGTGCAGCCGCCGCCGGGATAGCCGTCGAAGGCGTACAGGTCGGTCGGTCCCGGCACCGCGTACGGCGCGCTGGACCCCACCGGGGTCCAGTTGGGCAGGCGGCCGGCCGAGTTGTGGAACAGCGGCACGCTGATGCCGTCGGCGCGCGCCTTGTCGTGCAGGTACTGCATGTAGCGCTTGTGCGTGTCGGTGGTCTGGCTGAGTTCATTTTCAAGCTGGTACAGGATCACGTTGCCGCCGCCGTTGGTGACCTGGTGGCGCGCGACGATGGCGTTGATCTGCGTGAGCCACTCGTCGGAGGCGGCGATGTAGTCCGGCGCGTCGGTGCGCGCCACCGCGTGCTGGCGCGCCAGCCACCCGGGGAAGCCGCCCATGGTCAGCTCCGCGTTCACGTACGGGCCCACGCGGATGATGATGTACATGCCCAGTTCCTCGGCCATCTCGATGGCCTTCTCCATGTTGCGGATGCCGGTGAAATCGAACTCGCCCGGCCGCGCGGAGTGGTAGCCCCAGTCGAAATAGAAGGCCACGGTATTGAGGCCGCTGGCCTTCATCTTTTCCAGCACGTCGCGCCACAGGCTGGGCGAAGGCAGGCGGAAGGGATGCATCTCCCCGCCCCAGATCATCTTGCGCTCGCCGTCGATCAGCAGCGAGTGCTTGTCCCAGGTGATTTTCTTCGGCTTGCCGGCCGGCGCGGTGGCCTTCTCCAGCACGGCCGTGGGTTCGGCCAGCACGGTGAAGTGGCGCGCCGCGCCGGACACCGTGGCCAGCTCGGCCTTCGGCGTCCAGGTCTTGAAGTTGTCGCGGCTGTCGGAATGGTAGTAGCGCTTGCCGTCCTCGAAGTAGATGCGCCAGCCGCCGTCCGGCAGCTTCACCAGCGCGGGCGCCTCCACGCCGGCGCCCCAGTCGCCGGCCGGCTCGACGCTCCATGGCCCGGACAGGTCTTTCGCGCTGGCCATCTCGATGCGGCCGCTGGCCTGGTTGCGGGCGAAGACGCGATAGCCGTCGCCGTCGACCAGGACGAAGGCGTCGACGTAATCGTTCTCCAGGCCCTTCATCAAGCGGGGCTTGGCGTAGCGGGTCAGGCTGGCGTCGGTGGCGCTGAGAAGATAGGTCGAAAACTTGCCTCCATTGCCCGCGGCCGACACCACGAGATGCACCTTGCCGTCACGGTCGCGCAGCCATTCGGGGGCGCGCACGCTGGCCGCCGCGCCCGAAGGCAGCGCCAGCGCGATGTCGCGCACATGGCTCCAGCGGCGCAGGTCCCTGGAGCGCGCCAGGCCGAAGCTGCCGCCCTTCGAACCGGTGGTGTAGGCGACGTAGTAGTAGCCGTCGTTGGCATGGATGATGGACGGGTCGCGCAGTCCGCCCTTGGCGGGCTTGTAGGCTTCCGAGGCCAGCGAGGTGTAGGTCTGGCCGTCGTAGCCGGTGAAGATGCTCAGCGTGTTTTCCGCCGCGGCGGGAAAGGCCGCCATGATGTAGCTGGTGTCGCCGCGGCGCGGCACGACTTTCAGGTGCGCGGTCTGGCCGGTGGACGCCTGCCCCTGGGTCTGGACCTTGTTGGCGGAGGTCAGGCCGAAGGTGTCCATCAGCGCATCGCCGGTGGTGGGCGCCGCCGGGGGCGTGGCGTGTTCTGGATTTGACTGGGGCTGTGCTTGCGCGTGCGCCCATGCCGGCAGCGCGGCGTTGACCGCCAGCGCCATCGTAGTCCCCATCGCCAGCATTGCGGCGCGATGGCGCGGTCCTTGTTGCATCATGATCTAATCCTTGCTCGTTACGCTATCGAATTCACGCCGGCCATGATAGCGAAAATGCGGGCCACGCCACGGCCCGCCGGGTTCGGATCGTCAATTACTCATCATTTTGATCAAGCGCCGCGCGCGGCGAGCGGCAAGCCCGCGCCGCGCTCGCGGGGGTGCGCGCGGCCGCTCGAGACCGGCACGCGCGGACGGCGCGCCGGCGCGTCCGCGGCGCGCGGCGCGACCGCGCCCCTGCCGCCCTCCAGCCTGAACACGCTGACCACTTCCACCAGCCGGCCCGCCCGCGCCTGCAGCGACCTGGCCGCCTCCGCCGCTTCCTCCACCAGCGCGGCGTTTTGCTGGGTGGCCTGGTCCATCTGGCTGATGGCCAGGTGCACCTGCTCGATATCCCGGCTTTGATCGCTGCTGGCCGCCGTGATCTCGCTCATGATGCCGGACACGCGCTGGATGCTGGCCACCACGCCATCCATTGTCGAGCCTGCGTCGCCGGCCAGCGCGGAGCCGCTCTCCACCTGCCGCACCGAGTCGGCGATCAGCGTCTTGATCTCCTTGGCCGCCGCCGCCGAACGCTGCGCCAGGCCGCGCACCTCGGAGGCCACCACGGCGAAGCCGCGTCCCTGTTCGCCGGCGCGCGCCGCCTCGACCGCCGCGTTCAGCGCCAGGATATTGGTCTGGAAGGCGATGCCGTCGATCACGCCGATGATGTCGACGATGCGGCGCGACGAGGCGTTGATGGCCTCCATGCGCTCCACCACGCGCGACACCACGGCGCCGCCCTCGATCGCCGCCTCGGACGCCGACAGCGCCAGCCGGTCCGCCTCTTGCGCGTGTCCCGCGTTCTGGCGCACCGTCGCGGTCAGCTCCTCCATCGAGGCGGTGGTTTCCTCCAGCGTGCCGGCCTGCCGCTCGGTGCGCGCCGACAGGTCGGCGTTGCCCGATGCGATCTGCTTCGAGGCGGAGGCGATATGGTCGGTCCCTTCGCGCACCTCGCCGACGATGACGGCCAGCCGGTCGCGCATGCCGCGTATCGCGTGCAGCAGGCTGGCCTGGTCGTGCGGCTTGAGGTCGATCACCACGGCCAGGTTGCCGGCCGCGATCTGGCCCGCGATGGCGACGGCGTCCGCCGGTTCGCCGCCCAGCTGGCGCAGCAGGCCGCGCGTGATCAGCAGCGCCGTCGCCACACCCACCAGCAGCGAAACGCCGCCCAGCGCCAGCATGAACAGGCGCGCCTGCGCATAGGCGGCCGCCGCGTCCTCGGCGGCGGCCGCGCTCAGCTTCTCTTCCACGTCGAGCAGTTCGCCCAGCGCCGCGCGCCACAGCACCTGCAGTGGTTGCAGATCGCTCATCAGCACGCGGGCCGCCTCGTCCACCTTGAGCGATTGGGCCAGGTCGGCCGCCTTGTCCATCAAGGGCAGCGCCGCCTTTTCGCGCTCGCCGATCTTGCGCAGCAACGCCACTTTCTCGGCCGAGGCGTCGGGCCGGCTATCCAGCATGTCCCGCAGTTGCCGCTGCGCCGCCGCGTATTTCTTCGCCTGCTCCTTGATGCGCCCCGCCTCGGCCTGGCCCAGCGCGGCCTCGTTGGACAAGGCCAGGTTGCGCAGGGAGATCAGGCGGTCGCTCAGGGTCGAACGCATCTCCAGCACCAGCTTGGTCTCGGCGTTGTTGATGTGGATGACCTGGTCCAGCCGCTGCTGGATCTGCGCCATGCAGGCGATGCCGATGGCGGTGATGATGGCCAGCAGGAGCAGCAACACGGTGAAGCCCAGCCCCAGCCTGGCTCCAACCTTCAATGTGGGAAGACGCATATCGGTTCCTTCAGCAATAGACATGGCCCTAGCGTAGTCAGGTTTATTGCCGAAGAGAACTAATCAATTCGCGTTTTTATAGAAGGTTTCTGATTCGGCGTCCCACATGCCCGGGCAGGCCGGCCCGCCGGCGTGATCCGCCCGCGCACCATCGGCCTTGAAGTCAGGCTTGCCGTTTCAACGGCGCCGCATCGCCCGCCGCCAACGCGGCCCTGCGTTCGTCATACTCGGCGATCGCCTTCAGCTTGACCGGGCCGAAGCCGCGTATCTGTTGCGGCAGCGCCGCCAATTCCAGCGCGCGCGCGTGGCTGGCGGCGCTCAGGGTGCCGTTCAAGCGGTCCACCATCTCCGCGTACTCACGCGCCAGGCGGCGCTCGTGGCGGCGCTCCTCCGTGTGGCCGAAGGGATCGAACGCCGTGCCGCGCAAGCCCTTGCAGCGCGCCAGCACGCCGAACACCGGCAGGATCCAGGCGCCGAACTTGCGCTTCTTCGGCCGGCCGGTGGCCGGGTCGATGCGCGACAGCAGCGGCGGCGCCAGCCACAAGGACACCCGCTTCATGCCGGAGAACTGCGCCGCCAGCGAAGCCTTGAACTCGGCGCTGCCGTACAGGCGCGCCACCTCGTACTCGTCCTTGTAGGCCATCAGGCGGTAGGCGCCGATGGCGACCGCGCGCGCATACGCGTCCCGCCCCGGCGCGGCCTTCGCCTCGGCGGACCGCGCGCCTTCCACCAGCGCGCGGTAGCGCTGGGCGTACGCCGCGTCCTGGTAGCCGGCGAGATCGGCCGCGTAGTGGTCGATCAACCGCGCCAGCGCCATGTCCCGCACCGGCGGCGCGGCGGGCGACGCGGCCGCCGGCGCCGTGGCGGCGTCCACCTCGGCCAGCACGGCCGGGTTGGACGCCGCGATCCGCCCCCAGGCGAAGGCGCGGCGGTTTTGCGCCACGGCCGCGCCGTTCATCTCGATGGCGCGGTCGATGGATTCGAACGACAGCGGCACCAGCCCGCGTTGCCAGGCGAAGCCCAGCATCAGCGTGTGGGCGGTGACGGTGTCGCCGAAGATCTTCTGGGCCAGCGCGCCCGCGTTCAGGCTGTGCAGGCCGCCGGGCACGCAGCGCTTGCGCAGGCGCTCCAGCATCAGGCTGGTGGGCTGCGTGGCGTCGCGCCGCGAGATCACCTCGGCGGTCGGGGTCTCGTCCAGGTTGGCCACGGCGGCCGCGCGCGCCGGCGACAGCTTGACCAGCGCGTCCGACGCCGAGGCCACCACCAGGTCGGCCGCCAGCAACAGGTCCGCCGCGCCGGGGCCGATGCGCACGGCGGCGATGTCCGCCGGCGTGGGCGCCATGCGCACCTGGCTGATCACGGCGCCGTTCTTCTGCGCCAGGCCGGTGAAGTCGAGCACCGTGGCGCCCTTGCCTTCCAGGTGGGCGGCGCCACCCAGCAGCGCGCCCATGGTCAGCACGCCGCTGCCGCCGATGCCGGTGACCAGCACGTTGAAGCCGTTGCCGAAGGCGGGGATGGCCGGCTGCGGCAACGCCGCCGCCAGCGCCTGCTCCAGCCGCTCCAGCCGCCCCCCGTCCGGCTTGCGGATGCGCGGGCCGTCGATTTCAATGAAGCTGGGGCAGAAACCCTTGGCGCACGAGAAGTCCTTGTTGCACGCGCCCTGGTTGATCTTGCGCTTGCGCCCGAAGGCCGTCTCCAGCGGCTCGACGGCGATGCAGTTCGATTGCACCGAGCAGTCGCCGCAGCCCTCGCACACGCGCTCGTTGATGAAGAGGCGCTTGTCCGGGTCCGGCATTTCCTTGCGCTTGCGCTTGCGGCGCTTCTCGGCCGCGCACGTTTGCACGTAGACGATGGCGGTCACGCCGTCCACCCCGCGCAACTCGCGCTGCACCGCGTCCAGCAGGGAACGGTCGCGCACCTCGGTGCCGGGCGCCAGTTCCCCGTTGCCCTCCCAGTGCGGCGCGTCGTCGCTCACCAGCACGATGCGGCTCACGCCCTCCGCGTGCAACTGGCGCGTGATGCGGGCCGGGTCGATCAAGCCCTCGGCCTGCTGGCCGCCGGTCATGGCCACGGCGTCGTTGTACAGGATCTTGTAGGTGACACGGGCCTTGGCGGCCACCGCCGCGCGCACAGCCAGCAGGCCGGAGTGCTGGTAAGTGCCGTCGCCCAGGTTCTGGAAGATGTGCGGCACGGCGGAGAACGGCGCCGCGCCTATCCACTGCGCGCCCTCGCCGCCCATCTGGCTGAAGGTGGCCGTCTTCAGCGCCGGCTGGGCCAGCGCCATCACGTGGCAGCCGATGCCGCCGCCGGCCACCGAGCCGTCCGGCGTGCGCGTGGAGGTGTTGTGCGGGCAGCCGGAGCAGAAGTACGGCGCGCGCACCGGGATCACGGCCGCGCCGACCGGGCTTTGCGCCGTCTCCAGCGCCTGCAGCCTCACGCGCAGGTCCGGCAAGGCGTCGCCCATGCGCGCCACCAGTTTGCGCGCCACCAGCAGCGGCGTGAACTCGGACACCTCGGCCAGCAGCGGCGCGCCGTCCGGATCGGTCTTGCCGCTGACGCGCGGCCGGCGCGCCGACGGGTGGTGGTACAGCGCCTCCTTCAACTGGGTCTCGACGGTGGCGCGCTTTTCCTCGATCACGATCAGCTCCTCGTGGCCGTCCGCGAAGGCCAGCATGCCGGACGTCTCCAGCGGCCAGCTCATGGCCACCTTGTAGATGGAGACGCCGGCCGATCGCAGCGCGGCCGCGTCCAGGCCCAGGTCCCGCACGGCCTGCATCAAGTCCTGGTGCGCCTTGCCCACCGTGACAATGCCGAAGCGCCGGGCCGGCGCGCCGACCACCTCGCGGTCCAGCCGGTTGGCGCGCGCCCAGGCCCGGGCGGCGGGGAGCCGCTCGTCGATCAGGCGCCGCTCCAGTTCCGCGCGCTGGCCGGGCCAAGCGATGGACGGGTCCCAGTTCAAGCCGTGCGCCGGCGTCGCGCCGGCCGGCGTGACGAACACCGGCGCGGCGCCCACCTCGACCACGGCGGCCGTCTCGATCACCTCGGCCGTCGTCTTCAGCCCCACCCACAGGCCGCAGTAGCGCGACAGCGCGATGCCGGCCAGGCCCAGTTCCATCACCTCCTGCACGCTGGACGGCTGCAGCACCGGCATCGAGGCGGCCTGGAAGATGCCGTCGGTCTGGTGCGGATACATGGACGACTGCGCGGCGTGGTCGTCGCCGGAGACGGCCAGCACGCCGCCCAGCGGCGAGGTGCCCAGCATGTTCGCGCTGCGGAACACGTCGCCGGTGCGGTCCACGCCCGGGCCCTTGCCGTACCAGATGCCGAACACGCCGTCGACCCTGGTTTCGCCGTAGGCGCTGTGCATTTGCGCGCCCCACAAGGCGGTGGCGGCGAGGTCCTCGTTCAGGCCGGGCTGGAACACCACGTCGTGCGCGGCCAGGTCCTCGGACGCCTTCCACAGTTGCTGGTCGTACGCGCCCAGCGGCGAGCCCCGGTAGCCGGACACCAGGCCGCCGGTGTTCAGCTTGCGCTCCCGGTCCATGCGCCGCTGCAGCATCGGCAGCAGCACCAGCGCCTGGATGCCGGTCAAGAAGGTGCGCCCCCGGGCGCGGCTGTAAATCGAAGACATGTTGAAGACTCCACCGTGAACGATGCGGAAATCTTACGGTCTTCCCCTTGGTGATTGGCACCGTTATACGCCACTCCCGATTCCATTTTTAGGTGTATTCAACTACACTTTCCATAAACATTGGACGGATATGACTACAGATTACAAAGCCGACAAAACCGACCTGAAAATCATGAAGGCGCTGGCCGCCGACGGCCGCATGGCGTGGAGCGAACTGGGGGACAAGATCGGCCTGTCGCTGACGCCCACGCTGCGGCGCGTGCGCCGGCTGGAGGAGGCCGGCTATATCCAGGGCTATGTGGCCAGGCTGGACGAGGGCCGGCTGGCTGGCCGGATGAGCATCTTCGTTTCCGTCACGCTGACCAGCCAGGCCGAGGAAGCCATCACCGTGTTCGAGCAGCAGATCGCCGCCGCGCCGGAGGTGATGAGTTGCTTCCTGATGACGGGCGACACCGATTACAGCCTGCGGGTGGTGGTGCGCGACCTGGACGATTACAACCGTTTCCTCACCCGCACGCTGACCCGCATTCCCGGCGTCGCCCACATCAAATCCAGCTTCGCGCTGCGCACCGTGCTGATACGATCGGCGCCGCCGCTCTAGTTGAACGCGGGCTTATCCGCGATTCCCTTACTAAAACACCGGTGCCCCACGGCAAGCCGTGGCGCGCGCGCATCACTTGTCGTCGAAACAACCTTAACCGTAAGATTTAGTTGTCACGATCATATCGTTTCAATCGTGCGGGACACACTTTGCTCTACAGTTTCTACACGCGGGCCCCCACCCCGCGTACTTGTTTTTCATTACAGAAGTTGCCACAGAAGAAGCTAGGGATGTTCCTGAAAGAAACAAAATCCCCCTAACTTCCCATGGAGGCGCCTCGACATCTTGCGTTGCAGCACGGATGGGCGAAAACCGTTGCTTTTTCCCATCAAAAGTTTCACGGTGTTAATTAAATTTGCGGTTTTCTTGACACTTATCAAAAAAGATCTGTTAAAATTCTTTCTATAACGCAACGGGTAGAGTCAAAATGAAAACATTTACTGTATCAGCGGTCGCTTTTTACTTCTTTTACGTCCTTAACGGCCTGATGGCGCCGGGCCAAGCCGCCCGCCCCGCCCAAGGAGCGTGCCAGGACGCCGTATCGGTTGAAACGGGCGCCAAAGCCGCTTCGGCTGGCTCGTGCAAGACGCATATGCTCGCGGTGCGCTAAATTCATCGCGGCAAGCTTGCCCGGCGTTGCCGGGTGGGCGAGACCGGAAGTCCCCTGAACGGGCGTTGCCATATGGCAGCGCCCGCTTCATTTTGCCCTCCCCATTTTCTATCGAAGCCCGCCTTTCGATCACGCGTGGTTATCGATCTTGCAGTGCAGCAAATTAAGCGCCCGTTTGTTGTTTTTTCTTCAGCAAAAATTTCTCACCACCAATTAATTTCACACTTTTTTTGACAGCCATCAACAAATATCTGCTAAAATATTTTCTATAACGCAATGGGTAGAGTCAAAATGAAAACATTCACCGTATCGGCTGCAGCTTTTTACTTCTTCTATGTCTTGAACGGCATGATGGCCCCAGGCCAGGCGACCCGCGAGCAAAACGCTTGCCAGGATCCCGTGATGGCGGAAGCCTCCGCCAAGTCCGGCGCCGCCGGCGCTTGCAAGCGCGACACCATGATGGCCAGCCGCGCCATCGCCGCGAACTAAGCTGGTTTTTCACGCCGCGGCGCGATGCCGCGGCTGCCGCATCGGCGTTTCACCTTCGTCCGGCAACTCCCTTCCCGCTTTTCCGCCCTTGCGATGCAACATTGCATCGCTGTCACGTTGCAAAAACACATCATAAATTTCTGCACCGCAACAATATTTGCATGCCGTTGATCTTTCTTAAACGGGATCTGTTAAGATTTTTCTACAGCGCAACGGGTAGAGTCAAAATGAAAACATTTGCCATATCAGCCATTGCTTTTTATTTCTTCTACGTTCTCAACGGACTGATGGCCCCCGGCCATGCCGCCCGTATTCAGCAGAGTTCGTGTCAGGAAGCCTCTCTCGCGGAGATCGGATCGGCCTCGGCGTCCACCGCCGCGTGCAAGCGCGACAGGCTGGCGTCCGGCCAGGCCATCGCGGTCCGCTGATTCAAGCACCGGTTTTGCGGTGCTCCCGGCGCTGCGCGTGATAGATGCCGGTGTGGCCCGAGAATAGGTAGGCGGCCACGCAGGCCAGGGCCGCGTAGGGGCCGATGGCGGGACCGAACAGTTCCAGCGCCATCACGGTCGACGCCAGCGGCGTGTTGGCCGCGCCGGCGAACACCGCGACGAAGCCCAGGCCGGCCAGCAGCGGAAACGGCAACTGCAGCAGCGGCGCCAGGGCGTTGCCCAGCGTGGCGCCGATGTAGAACAGCGGCGTCACCTCCCCTCCCTTGAAGCCGCTGCCCAGCGACACCACCGTGAACGCGAACTTGCCCAGCCAGTCCCAGGGCGCCAGTGGCGCGTGGAAGGCCTCGGCGATGACGGGCAGGCCGAGGCCGATATAGCGATCCCCCAGCAGCCACACGGCGGCCGCCACCAGCGCGCCGCCCAGCAGCGGCCGCAACGGCGCGTACGCGACGCGACGCTTCATGAAGGCGCCGGCGGCGTGGGTGGCTTTGGCGAACAGCATGCCCGCCAGGCCGAAGGCGACGCCGGCCGCCAGCACGGCCGCCAGCGTCCACGCGGTGACCGGCGGAATGGCGGCGATCGCGTAATGCGCGTGCCGCACGCCCCAGGCCAGTCCCACCTGGTCGGCCACGATGGCGGCCAGCATGCAGGGGAAGATGGCGTCGTAGCGCAGGCGGCCGATGGCGAGCACCTCGAGGCCGAAGATGGCGCCGGCCAGCGGCGTGCCGAACACGGAGGCAAAGCCCGCGCTAATACCGGCCATCAACAGGATGCGGCGGTCCTCGTGGCGCAGGCGGAACACGTGGGTCAGCTGGTCGGCCAGCGCGCCGCCCATCTGCACGGCCGTGCCTTCGCGGCCCACCGAGGCGCCGAACAAATGGGAGACCAGCGTGCCGCCCAGCACCAGCGGCGCCAGGCGAAGCGGGACGACCTGGCGCGGGTCGTGGATTTCATCGATCAGCAGGTTGTTGCCCGCCTCCACCGCGCGCCCGAAACGCAGATAGATCCAGCCGACCGCGAAGCCGGCCAACGGCAGCAGCCAGACGATCCAGGGATGGGAGATGCGCCAAGCCGTTGCGCCGTCGAGCGCGAACAGGAAGAAGGCGGAGGCGGTGCCGGCCAGCGCCGCGACCAGGCTGGCGATCAGGCTCCACTTGGCGAGGTATGTGAGGGGCGGGATCAAGGTGGGCCATCGTAGCAAATCGCCCGGCGGGGATCAAGCCCGGCGCCTGTACCCCGCCCCTGTCAGGCCGCGTCAGTGCTTGTGCGCGCCGTCGCGTTTCACTTCCATCACGTGGCCCTCGTGGCCGTGCTGGTGGCCGGAGGGCGCGGCCGGCTTGGGCGCCGCCGCGGCGGGGGCGTTGGGAGCGCGCGGCGCCGGCGGCAGCTCGCCCGTCCATTCCCGCGCCACCGTGCCCTGCGGATGCTTGAACCAGCCCGGGTCCTTGTAGTCGTTGCGGCCCAGGCCCTCGCGCACCTTCACCGTGGTGAACATGCCGCCCATCTCGATGCCGCCGAACGGCCCCTCCCCGGTCATCATCGGCAGCGTGTTCTCGGGCAGCTCCATCTGCATGCCGCCCATCGAACCGCCCTTGTCGCCCATGACCATGTAGTCCGGCACCAGCTTGTTGATCTTCTCGGCCACGCCGCTATGGTCCACGCCTATCATGTTCGGCACGTCGTGCCCCATGGCGTTCATGGTGTGGTGCGATTTGTGGCAGTGGAAGGCCCAGTCGCCCGCGTGCTCGGCGACGAACTCGATGGAACGCATCTGCCCCACGGCGATATCGGTGGTCACCTCCGGCCAGCGGGCGGACGGCCGCACCCAGCCGCCGTCGGTGCCCGTCACCTCGAAGGTGTGGCCGTGCAGGTGGATGGGGTGGTTGGTCATCGTCAGGTTGCCGGCGCGGATGCGCACGCGGTCGCCCTTGCGCACCACCATCGGGTCGATGCCGGGGAAGACGCGGCTGTTGAAGGTCCACAGGTTGAAGTCGAGCATGGTGTTGATCTTGGGCTTGAAGCTGCCCGGCTCGATGTCGTAGGCGTTCAGCAGGAACACGAAGTCCCGGTCCACCGCGTGCAGCGCGGGATTCCTGGGGTGCGTCACCCAGAAGCCCATCATGCCCATCGCCATTTGCGCCATCTCGTCGGCGTGCGGATGGTACATGAAGGTGCCGGCGTTGCGCGCGATGAACTCGTACACGAAGGTCTTGCCCGGCTCGATGCCGGGCTGCGTCAGGCCGGTGACGCCGTCCATCCCGTTCGGCAGGATCTGGCCGTGCCAGTGGATGCTGGTGTGCTCGGGCAGCTTGTTGGTGACGAAGATGCGCACGCGGTCGCCCTCCACCACTTCGATGGTCGGGCCGGGGCTCTGGCCGTTGTAGCCCCACAGCCGCGCCGTCATGCCGGGCGCGATCTCGCGCTCGACCTCCTCGGCCACCAGGTGGAATTCCTTGACGCCGTTCTTCATGCGCCACGGCAGGGTCCAGCCGTTCAGCGTGACCACGGGGTTGTAGGGACGGCCGTTGGGCGGCGCCAGCGGGCCGGCGGTGGCGGCCGAGGACCCCGGGGAGGACTGCTGCGGGGCTTCGGGCAGGGATGCCGCGCCGGCCTTGGTCACCATGCCGGCGCCGATCAGCGCGGCGCCACTCAGGAAGGATCTACGATTGGTCATGGTTTCACTCCGGTTTTTTCGGTGCCGGTGGCGGGCAGCTTGCCCCCGACGGCGGCTTCCAGGCTCGTCTCTGCGATCCAGAAGTCCTTGAGGGCGTTGATGTAGGCGCTGACGGCGGTGGACTGCTCGCGCGCGTCGGCCAGCAGTTCGAACACGCTGGCCAGCATGCCGTTGTAGCGCAGCATGGTCTCTTGCGAGATCTGGCGGCGCAGCGGAATCACGCTGTCGCGGTAGTGCCTGGCCAGCTCGTAGGAACCGCGATAGTCCTGGTAGCTCTCGCGCGCCTCGCTGCGGGCGTTCGCCGCCGTCTCGGCCAGCTTGTTCACCGACTGCATGTACACCGCCTCGGCGCGCGCGGCGCGTGCCGTGCCCCAGTCGAACAGCGGGATCTCCAGCGTGATCTCGTAGCCGCGCGATTTCGGTTCGCCGCTGGCGCTTTCGCGTATGCCGCCCAGTTCCAGCACGTTGACGAAGCGCGTGGCGCGCGTCAGGCCCAGTGAGGACGCCGTGTGTTCGGTGTCGAGCCGCGCGGCCTGGATGTCCAGGCGGTTGTCGATCGCGGCCTGCTCGGTGTCGGCCAGTTCGCGCGGCGCGGACGGCAGTTCGGGCAGGTGCGGGGGCAGTTTGAAGCCCTTGTCGGCGCTGATGTCGGCGCCGGTGAGGCCCAGCAGGCGCACCAGCTTTTCGCGGCTGGCCACCACCTGCTTGTCGGCGCGCGCCGCCTCGGCGTAGGCGTCGGCGTGGAAGGCCTGTTCGCGCGCGGCGTCGAGCTTGCTCCAGTTGCCGGCCTTCTGCATCCGCTGACCCAGCTCCGCGCCGGCTTCGGCCGCGTCGCGCACCTGCCGCGCGTATTCCTGGCTATGCGCGGCGGCCACCGCCTCGTAATAGGCGCGCCGGGTGTCGGCGGCCACTTTCAGGGCCTCGTTCGCCACCGTCAGCTTGGCCTGCTCGAAGCGGCGCGCCTCGATGCGGCTGGACAGCGGCAAGGTGATCAGGTTGACCAGGTTGAGCGTCAGCGTGCGTTCGATGGCGGTGTCGCCGCCGCCGTGGGTGCGCTTGAAGCCGAAGGCGGGATTCTGCAGGCTGCCCGCCTGCACCAGGTCCGCCTCGGCGACGCCCAGCGACCAGTAGGTGGCCTGCAGGCCGCGATTGTTCAGCAGCGCGATGTGCACCGCGTCGTCCGCCGTCAGCGGCTGTTTCAGTTTGGTTTGCAGCAGGTCCGCCAGCGCCTTGCGGTCCTCGTCGGTGCGCAGCAGCTTGCCCTGCTGGCCTATGCGCTCCTGGGTGGCTTGCGCCACCGCGCCAAAGCCGCTGTCGCCCGACAGCGAGGCGCAGCCGGTCAGCAGCAGCGCCAGCGCCGCCGCTGGCAGTGTTGTTGTGATTCTCATTGGTGTGTCTTCCTTGGAATGCGTGACTAATGGCCGCGGGCACGGGAACGCGTGCGCGCGGCGTCGGCAGCTTTAAGCGAAGAGGGACTGGGGAGGACGTTCCGGAACCGCGAGATCGACCGCGGGGGGGCGGACGGTATGGAATGGTATGCGCTGGGAACCGCTGTCCAGCGGAGGCACGCCGGCCGCCACGGAAGGCGCCAGCGGCGCCCCGACACAGCAGGCGCCGGCGCTGGCGCACTTGGCGGCGCCGTGGCCATCGTGTCCATCGCCGCCGTCGTGGCCCGCGTGCGCGGCGGAACCATGCCCGGCTTGCGCCTCTTGCGCGGCCAGCATGGCGGCGTGATCGTGTTCGCCTTGCACAGCCTGCGCTTGCGCGAACGCCTGTCCCTCGGGCCCGCACAGCAGCATGCCGGCCGACGCAAAGCCCTGGAAGGGCAGCGCAACCAGCATCAGCCAGACGAGCAGGGAACGGAACACGGTCTTCATGGGCGCATATTATCACGGCTGCCGAACTACCGTGCCGTTATGAATTTTCATTATAATGAATGCGCCGCCGAACACATCAATCTCATATGAAGCCACAGATAGAAGCGTTTTTCGATCCCGCCACGTCCACCGTCACCTACGTCGTCTATGAAGGCGACGGCGCCGAGTGCGCGGTCATCGATTCGGTGCTGGACTACGATCCCAAGTCCGGCCGCACGTCCACGCAAAACGCGGACCGCGTGGTCGACTTCGTGCGCGCGCACCGCCTCAGCTGCGCCTGGCTGCTGGAAACCCACGCCCACGCGGACCACCTGTCGGCCGCGCCCTATCTGCAGGAGCGGCTGGGCGGCCGCATCGCCATCGGCGCGGCCATCCGCACGGTGCAGCACGCGTTCGCCGGCATCTACAACTTCAAGCACGCGCGGGATGGCTCGCAGTTCGACCATCTGTTCGAGGCGGACGAGGTGTTCCGCATCGGCGGCCTGGAGGCGCGCGCGCTGCACGTGCCGGGCCACACCCCGGCCGATATCGCCTACCAGGTGGGCGACGCGGTCTTCGTGGGCGACACGCTGTTCATGCCGGACGTGGGCACGGCCCGCTGCGACTTCCCGGGCGGCTGCGCGTCGATGCTGTATCACTCCGTGCGGCGCCTGCTGGAGCTGCCGCCGGAGACGCGCCTGTTCATGTGCCACGACTATCCGCCAGCGGAGCGCGAGGCGCGCTGGCAGACCACGGTGGCCGAGCAGCGCGCCGCCAACATCCACATCCGCGCCGGCATCGGCGAAGAGGAGTTCGTCGGCATGCGCACCCGCCGCGACGCCACGCTGCAGATGCCGGTGCTGATACTGCCCGCGATCCAGGTCAATATCAGCGCGGGCCATCTGCCGGAGCCGGAGGAGAACGGCGTGCGCTACCTGAAGATACCGATCAACGCCTTCTGATTACTTCAACTGGGCCGGCGCGCGGCCCAGCGGCTGGTCCATATTGGCCAGGTACCAGGACAGCGTGGTCATCACCGCCACGTGGCGGCGCAGGTTTTCCGGGTCCACCTTGTCCAGCGTGTCGGCCGGCGTGTGGTGGTAGTGGAAATAGCTGTGGCCATCGACGATGGGTTCGAACAGCGGCACGCCGTCCTCCTCCAGCAGGCGCAGGTCGGCCGCGCCCAGATGGTCGCCCCGGTTGAAGACGCCGGCGCCGATGGGCTGCAGCACCTGCTGCAGGGGCGCGAACAGCTTCACGGCTTTCGGCTCGATGCTGGCCTTGACGCCGAACGGACGCCCGCCGCCGCTGTCGCTTTCGATCGCCGCGAACTGCTTCAGGATCTCGCCCTTGTTGGCCTCGTGGTAGGCGGCGCCGCCGCGGGTGCCGTTCTCCTCGTTCATCCAGGCGATCATGCGGATGGTGCGGCGCGGCTTCAGGTTCAGCGTCTTCAACGTCTGCAGCACGGCCATCGCGCCGGCCACGCCGGTGGCGTCGTCGTGCGCGCCGGTGGCCAGGTCCCAGGAATCGAGGTGGCCGGAGACGATCACGATCTCCTCCGGCTTCTCGCTGCCCGGCAGATCGGCGATGACGTTGAAGCTGTCGGCGTCCGGCAGGTTTTGCGGCGTGAGCGTCAGGCGCAGTTTGACCGGGCCGCGCTTGGACAGGCGCGCCATCAGCATCGCGTCCTCCGCCGTGACGGCGGCGGCGGGAATGCGGTCCTCGTCCGTCAGGCCGGTGGCTCCGGTGTGCGGAATGCGGTAGTCGGCGCCGCCGACCGAGCGCACCAGCACGGCCGCCGCGCCCAGCTGCGACGCGACCTTGGGACCGCTGAAGCGGAAGCCGGCGCCGTGGCCGTAGGCCGGGCCGGCGTAGCCGCGGTCGGCCATTTCCTGGTCGAAGGGCACGTCGAACAGCACGATGGCGCCCTTGGCCTCCCTGGCGCGCGCCTTCAGTTCGTCGAAGCTGCGCACGATCAGCACCGGCGCGGTGATGCCGGCGGCCGGCGTCGCGCCCGAGCCGCCCAGGGCGGTCAGCACCACGCGCTGGGTCAGCCCGGCCGGGCGGCCGGTGTACTCCACCAGTTCGGCCGTCTCCGCGCCGCGCACCCAGTGCGGCACCTTCACCGGTTGCAGGGTCACCTTGGCGCCCAGCTTGCGCATGGCCTCGGCCACCTGTTCCACCGCGGCGGCCGCGCCGGGGGAACCGGACAGGCGCGGGCCGATCAGGTCCGTCATGTCGGCCAGGCGTTCGTAGGCGTAGTCACTTTTCATCGCTGCGTCGCGGATCTGTCCCAGGGTGGCGGGGTCGTTGGCCGGGGCGGCGATCGCGCCGGTCCCCAGCATGCAGCTCATCAAAACGGTCAATACGGTTTTCATTACTATCCTATGGTTGGGTATAACGATGAGGGATGCAAACGATAGCGTATTTGAAAATATTGCGCAGCAGTTTATGATGGAGATCCCGCCCTCCTCCACGTGTGACCGTCATGCTCAAGGGACAACTGTGCACGGTGCGCCATCTGCTCACCGCCGACCTCAACACCTTCATCGCGCTGGCCAACGACCTGCCGTCCCGGGGCGACCATTTCTCGGCCCATTTCAAGTCGCCGGAAACCATGCGCAAGGAGTTCATGCAGAACGGTTTCGTCACCGAGGACAGCGAATTGTTCGTGGTGGAGGACCGCGCCCACCACATCGTCGGCGTGATCACCCATTTCAAGAGCCGCACGCCGACCTCGCGCGAGATCGGCTACCGCCTGTTCGACACGGCGCTGGCCGGGCAAGGCTATATGACCGAGGCCACCCGGCTGCTGGTGGACTACCTGTTCAACGTGCACGTCTGGCATCGGCTGGAACTGCTGACGGCGCCCGCCAACCGGGGCTCGGTGCGCATCGCGCAAAAATGCGGCTTCACCGAGGACGGCACGCTGCGGCAGGCCTTCTTCATCAACGGCCGTTATCAGGATGTCAGGATTTACAGCCTGCTGCGGCCCGAGTGGGAACGCGCGTCTGTTACACGCCACGCCGCTTTGTAAGAATGTGTATAAGGCGTGGGCGTTTTGATCTGGCGCAGCTATAGTTCACTCATACGACGGCGACATGGCCATTCCGGCCCTGGCCGAGCACAGGGGAACACATCATGCTGATCAAGAAACTATTGGGCGCAGTAGCCGTGGTGGCCACCGTTGCCGCCTCGTCCTCGGCCATGGCCGCCGGCGACCGCGACTTCAACACCGCCGCCGGCGCCGTGCTCGGCGCGGCGATCGGCAGCCAGAATGGTTCGGGCGGCGCCGTGGTGGGCGGCCTGGTTGGCGCGGCGGTGGGCAATAGCCTGAGCGGCGGCCATCGCGGCCACAGCCGCGGCTACGTTTCCACCCGCGTCTATTCGCAGCCCGCGCCGGTCTATTACGAGCCGGCGCCGGTGTACTACGAGGAACCGCGCTACTACCGCGCGCCTCCGGTGGTGTATTACGAGCCGGCCCGCCCGGTGTACTACCAGGAATACCGCAGCTATCCGGTGCGCGGCTACGACCGCCACTACTATCGCGGCCACGGCCGGGGTCATGGACGCGGCCACGGCCACCGTTAATCCCGCGGTCGATTCAACGCCGCACTGAAAACCTGGCGCTCCGGCGCCAGGTTTTTTTTCGTCTCCCCCCGCTAGCCGCTTGCGACGGCATGCCGCCGCACGGGGAGCATCATGACAGCCAGCGACACGATCATCACTCTGGAACTGGGCCACTACCGCCTGCGCGAGCGGATAGGCGGCTCGGCCTACGGTGTCGTGTGGCGCGCGGATGGCCCGCGCGGCACGCGCGACGTCGCCCTCAAGCTGATCAACCAGAACCAGATGGCGCGCGCCCTGCCCGCGCAGCGCGAGCGCTGGATCGCCAGCGCCGTCAATGAAATCGCCTTCCTGGAATCGCTGGAACCGTGGGACGAGCGCCACATCGTGCGCCTGCTGGACAGCGGCTGGCACGAGGGCCTCCCGGTGCTGGCGCTGGAATTGATGAGCTGCGACCTGGGCCGCCACATGAAGGGCCTGCGCGCCCGGGGCGCCCCGCTGCCGCTGGCGCGGCTGCTGGACTGGATGGCGCAGTTGAACCAGGCGTTGGCAAAAGTGCATCAGTACGGCTGGCGCTACCTGGACCTGAAACCGGCCAACGTGCTGGTCGACGCCCAGCTGGGCGTGGTGAAACTGGCCGATTTCGGCACCAACCGCCGGCTGGCGGCCATGGAGGAGCACAGCTACGCGGGCACCGCCAACTGGCAGGCGCCCGAGCAGTTTTTCCCGGCCGGTGGCGGCGGCTACGCGACCGGCGCCCACAGCGACTTCTTCGCGCTGGGCGCCTTGTTCTATTTCCTGGCCAGCGGCGGCGTGCAGTTGCAATACGGCGCGGACTGCGGCATGGCGTACCGGGAGCATCACACCGAGGGCGCGCGGGTGATGCTGCGGCAGCTAGGCGGCGCCCTGCCGCCGACACTGCTGCCGGACGAGGAACGGCGCTTCGCCGAGGCGGTCGGCGGTCCTGCGGCCCGGCCCGCATTGGCATTGCTGCGCAAGCTGCTGGAGGCCGATCCCGCCGCGCGGCCGCGCCATGCCATCGAGATCAGCCGCGGCCTCGCCGCCATCCGCTCCGCCGCCGGGCTGCCGCCAGCTGGCGCGGGTACGGATGCCTGGACGCGGACGGGGGTGGCTCTCAGCCCTGACGCCGCCTGGCCGCACGCGGCGGACACGCCATGAATCGGCTCGCGTCACGATTGCTCGACGGGGCGCGTCCGGCGCGCGACTGGCCATGGCGGCGCGCGCTGGCCAAACCGCGGCTGCGGCTCGCCAGTTCCGGCAAGGCGCAGGCTGGCCATGCCCGCGCACCCACGCCGTCGCCGCGCAGCCGGCTCCTGTTGGCAACGGCGGCATTGATCGCCTTGCTGCTTGCGTTGCAGGCGTGGAGCCTGCTGCGCGCGCCCGCGGCGTGGTATCCGGGACGTATCCTGGTGCGCCTCGCTCCCGGCGAAACGCTGACGCTCGGCGCGCGCGAACTCGCCGCGCCGCGCGCCGAACAGGCCCACCTGCAACTGCGCCGCGACGCCCGGGGCGCCTGGCACATCGCCAGCGTGGTCTCGGCAACGCCGCCCGTGCTGCACAGGAACGGCACCGACTTGCGCATGAGCGGGGTAACGCTGGACGGCGCGCGGCAGTTCCAGGCGGGGGCGGCAATCTTCGGCATCACCGCGTTCGATGGCGGCGAGATCGCGTTCCGCCACGCCGGCGACACCTGGCGCTATGACGGCGCCACGTTGTACCGCAACGGCGCCGCCCAGCCGGCATGCGCGGACGCCCATCCGGCCGCGCGCCTGGCGGCCATCTGGAACCGCGCCGCGCCGCGCGCGCTGACGCTGGCCCGGCCGCTGGCCCTGGGCGGCAATGTCCATTGCGGTAACAGGCTGGGCCTGCCCGCGCTCGCCCCCGGCGCCGCGACGCTGGCGCGCGGCGACGGCGGCCTCCGTTTCGCGCCCGGCGCGCAGGACGACGGCCACACCGCGCTACGCATCGCCGGCGCCACGGGCGACACGGACTTGCGCCGCAGGGAACTACCGCTGGCCGGCGTATCCGCTTTCACGGCAGGCAATACCCGCTTCTCGCTCTCCGCGCTGGAAGGTGGCCTGGCCCTGGCGCCAGCGCGCAACGTGGCGCTTTACGCCGCGCCGGACGCGCGCCTGGACCCGCGGGTCGAGTGGGAATGGCGCCAGCGCGCTTTATGGGGCATGGACGCCGCTTCCGCCACAATGCCTTCGTTCATCTGGCTCGCCATCGCCATTTCGTTCGCCGCCATCGCCGTGATCGCGGTGCGGCGATCCGCCGCGCGCTGGCGCGACACCGTCACCCTGGCGGCGGCACTGTCGCTCCTGCTCGCGGGGGTGCTGGCGATGCTGGCGCAACGCGGCGGCCATCCGCCCTCCGCCGCGTGCTCGCTGGCGCTGGCCGCGGCCGCGCTGACACCGTGGCTGGCCGTCCCGGCCCGCCTGCCGCTGGCTGTCGCGGCGGCCCTCGTGCTGCTCGCCGCCGGCCTGCTGGCGCAGCTGGAGCTGGGACTGGGCGCGGGCGTCTCGTCCTGGCTGCGCTACTATCAAAAGTCCACCGCGCTGCTGGCCATCGGCAGCGGCGCGGGCGCCCTGTGCCGGCTTTGGCTGCGCTCCCCGCGCGCACCCATGCGCCAGCGCACGGTGGAATGGCTGCTGGCCTCCCTCGCCGCCGTCGCGCTGGCGGCCCTGGCCGCGCAGGTGCTGTGGGGCGACGAAACCGGCGTGTTCGACCTTCAGCCGGTGGAACTGGCCAAGCTCGCGTTGACCGCGTTGACCGCCCACTGCCTGGCCCTGCGCCTGGGCTGGCGTTCGCCCAACGATGGCGACAGGGCGGGCGGCGCGCGCTGGCTGCGCCTGATCGGCCCCGCCCTGCTGTTCCTCGCGCTGCTCGGCCTGGCGCTGGTGCAGGTGGACGACTACTCGCCGCTGATCCTGCTGCTGATATGGAGCGCCGCCATGGCCTGCGCCTACGCGCTGGCCACCCGCAAGCACGCGATGACGGCTTGCCTGGCGGCGCTGGCCTTGGGCGCGGGGGCGGCGGTGACGGCGCTGGGCGGCGCCAGCGCAGACACGCTGGCCGGCCTGTCCTCGGGCTTCTACGCCGACCGCTTCCAGGTGTGGCTGGCGCCGTCCGAACACCCGCACACCGGCCAGCAAATGCTGCTGGCGGCGCGCGCCATCGCCGAGGGCGGCTGGTGGGGCGCCGACCACATGCTGGGACTGCGCTCGCTCGGCCAGCCGGCCGGCGCCGCCATCGGCATCCCGGCCGTGCAGGACGACTTCGCGCCATCGTTCTTCATCAACCGCCACGGCCTGCTGGGCGCCTTGCTGCTATGGGCGGCGCAAGCCACGCTGCTGGCGGGCCTGGCGCGCATGGCCGCCGCCTCCCGCGCCGCGGCCGGGGAGGCGCGCGACTACCGGCTGGCCTGGCTGGCCCGCTTCCGCTGCTTCGCGCTGTGCGGCGGCGCGGCCTTCGTGTTCGGCCACCTGCTGCTGTCGTGGGGCACCAACCTCGCCATCTTCCCCGTCATGGGCCAGCCCATGAGTTTTCTGTCCGCCGGCGGCAGCCACCTGCTGTTTTTCCTCTGCCCCCTGCTAGCTTTCAGTACGGTCAGTGCGCAATCTTGAGAGGAGTTCCAACATGCCGATCTATGTCCAACACCAAGTCCTGGGCCGGATTCCCGACGTTTTCAACGCCGAATCGATCTGGCAGGCGCCCGGGCTGGCGCTGTTCTCGCGCCGCCCGCTGCTGCGCGACCTGCTGGAGCGCAGCCCGCGCGAACATCGCGGCCGCGCCGCCACGCGCTGCTTCTCCCACGTGACGCTGATGCTGCCGCAGGAGGAGGTCGACGACGACTACCACCTGACCCGCGGCGCCCGCGCCCGGGAACTGGCGCAGACGCTGGCCGCACTGCACCAGAAGGATTTCGGCGACCTGCTGGGCAACGACCAGGTGCGCTACGACGTGCTGGGCAAGGAGGAACTGGCGCCCGGCGAGGTGGAGGTGCGCTTCGGCCACGCCGTCTACCTGCCCGCACCGGATGAAAAAGCGCTGTTCAATGTGTGCGTGTCGCGCGACGGCGCGGTGTGGAAACCTGTTTGCCCGATCTACCCGAACCAGCGCCTGGCGCTGATCGGCGGCGACGACGGCATGGCGAGCTACGTCGCCAGCGGCTGGCCTTTCGGCGCGGACGGCGCGGTCCTGCTGCTCAACGACGGGCCCGACGCGCAGCCCGTCGTCCACATGCGCCCGAAGGACGCCTTCGATTGCGGCTTCGACGCCAACGCTGGCTGTTATGTCATCAAGTCGCGGCGCGGCGGCGTGGACGCGCAGGGCGCGCCCGCGCGCATGATGTTGAAGATCACCCGTTGCAGCTCGGCCCCGGCGTCGAGCGCGCGGATGGCCACGCACACGCCCGGCGGACGCGACACGGGGGGCATGGGCATCCCGCTGGCGCCGCAACGCGCCGGCGTGGCGCCTTCCGCCGCGCCGGCGGTGTGGCAAGTCCGCCCACGCGACAGCGCGGGGACCGACGACGCGACCGCGGTGCCGCAAGCGGCCAGCCGCGCCCCCGCCACGCGCGGCGGCGAAACGGACGCCACCTACGTTCCGCTGGCGCGCCAGCGCGTCAGCCTGGTGGCGCTCGCCCTGCCCCGCCTGAGCCGCTACCGCGACACCGGCGCCTCGGTGCTGGAGATCCCGTTCAGCCGCACGCTGGCCATTCAGTCCGATCCCGACGCCGCCGGCCACGCGATCAGCTTCGCCGTCAATGCCGCCGATGAACTGAGCGTGCGCACGGAGGCTGGCGAGCAGCGCGTGACCGCGCCGGCCAGCTTCACACCGGTGGACGCGCGCGCCATCCGCGTGCTGCCCGCGCCGCGGCAGATGACGGAACGCTATTGCGCGCTGCTGGCTCTGCCGCTGCCGGTGGCCGCGCCGGCGGGCGGCGCGCGCCAGAGCTTCGGCCGCCGTTCGGCCGCGCTGGCGGCCCTGCGCCTGCTCGATTCGCCGCGATTCCTGCGCTGCGGCGGCTCCGGCGTCCATGGCGGCCTCACTGGCGACGTCAATGGCGGCGTCGATGGCTGCATCAATGGCGGCGTCGATGCCGGCCATGCGAACAAGCCGGCCAGCGCCGACCGCATCGGCCTGTCGCGCGAGGCGTTCAGCTACGAGGCCTCGCCGGAAGGCTTCCGCATCGCGCGCCTCGCACCCACGCAGGCGCTGTACCACCTGGACGATCAGCTGCGCTTCGTGGCCAGCGTCGCCGAGGCCAGCGTGGAGACGCCCTACCTGCTGCCACCCGGCCATCATCTCGTCGCCGGCCACTACGTGCTGCGCTTCGACGTCTGAACGCCATGCACACCGACAGCCTGTACACGGCCGCCGCCTACCTTGCCGGACTGGCCATGACGCTGGCGCTCGCGTCCTGGCTCACGCCGCGCGCCTGGTGGCGCAGGCCGACCGCGCGCGGCCTGGCCATCCTGGCGGGCGGCACATGGGGCGCCGGCAGCCTGCTGCTCGCGCTGGCGCGGCCCACGCCGCCAACGTCGCCAGCGCCGCCGCCGGAGCCGACCGCGCCGTTCGTCGTCGCGCCGATGCCAACGCAGCCCAGGACGCAGCTCCAAGCGCAGCCCAATGCGCGCCCCCACCCTCAAGTTGGCGCCGGAAGCGCCGTTAATAGCGCAGGCAAGGCAGCTAGCGTGGCGATAGTTTCCGAGTTCCGCGTTCACCGCGCCCTGAATCTGCGCGCCGAACCCGGCGTCCACGCGCCTCGGCTCGGCGTGGTGCCGGCGGGCGCCACCGTCACCGCGACCGGCGCGACCGACGGCGACTGGTGGCAGATCCGCACTCAGGCCGGCGGCGCCGAACGCACCGGCTGGGCCAGCAGCCTTTGGCTGCGGCGCGCCGCCGAGGCGCAACATTGATGGAAAGGCAGCGCCGCGTCTGGACGACATGACAAGCATCTGTTGCGCCGATGCAGCGGCCTCGTCGCGCCCGCCCCGGCGGGCCCGCCGGCGCCTCGAATATTGGCGATGGCGGTTGCCACGGATGGCCAAAAGCGCGTAAGCTCTGGGCTATGTCGTCGGTCGAACAGCCATGAAAAAATGCGGTAACACGGAACATCCACATTGCACGTTCTGGGTCATGCCAGGGGAAGACACTTGCTCGGGCGGCCATCCGCAAGCCGCCCCCGCCCCCTCCAGCTATGAGTTGCTCAGTTCCTTGCGCAGCGCCCGTGCCGCCCAGGCGGTCACGGCGCCTTTGCACGTGCCCGCCTCGGCCGTCGCCATCGCCCCGGCGACCGGCTATCCCGGCGCCGCTCCCAAGACCCCGGCGGCCCGCCCGCAACTGCGCATCAGCGGCTTCGACCCGCGCGCCGCGGGCGGACGCCAGACCCTCAAGATGGAACTGCGCGGCATGCCAGACGACTGCGCGCCGCAACTGTCCATCGCGCTCGAATCCGAACTGATCCCGAACGGCGCCTCGCGCCAGCGCTTCGTGCGCGCCGCCGACGGCAGCTGGCGGCCCGTGTTCGTCGAGTTCTCGTCGCGCGACAAGGAGCACGGCCAGTACCAGATCGGCGCCTCGGTGCTCAGTGAACACGCCGGCGTCGCCACGCGCCGCTGGGAATGCATTTTCGTCATCCTGGTGCCGCGCCTGGACGCCACGCTGACCGAGATCCACCGCATCTTCCTCAGCACGCACAAGAACGTGCGCGTGATGGCCGACGACGCCTCCATCGCCCGTATCAACGCGCAGGGCGGCGACCGCCTCGACATCGACGTCACCGCGCGCAACGCCGGCATCGCCCACGTGAACCTGGACGCGCCGCAGGGCAAGATCGACATGGGCTTCTCCACCATCGCGTGGGACGAGGACCTGATCGAAATCGCCATGCCGCGCATGGCCCCGGCCCATCCCCACCCGTCCACCGCGGCCAGCTTCGTCAACGCCGCGCCGGAAGCGGGCGCGCAGCGCCAGATCCGCCTGTTCGCGATGGACGAATGCGTGCTGGGCCGCTTCGAGCTGGTGGACCCGGAGGCCGACGTGCTACTGACCCACTACGGCGAAAACGGCCAGGACACCGGCGGCCTCACGCGGCGCCTGTCCGGCCGCCACGCCGTGATACGCCGCGCCGCGCAGGGCGGTTTTGAAATAGAGGACGTGTCGCGCTACGGCGTGCTGCTGGACGGCGTCTGGCCGGGCAAGCACAAGCCGGTGCGGCTGCGCCTGGGCATGCGCGTGGAACTGAGCGCCAGCATCAAGGGCGTGGTGGTGATGGCGGTGTCGGCCATCATGCCGCACGGCGTGATCCTGCATCGCGTGGACCAGGGCGCGCACGCCGAATGCTTCTTCCTGCTGGCGCCGGACAGCCATCCCGGCTATCCGATGCCGGCCTTCGCCGCCTCGCCGCAGGCGGCCGTGCTGCCGCTGATCGTGCATCACAACGGCGGATTCTGGCACCTGGACCAGTTGACCGGCAAGGAAACCGCGCTGGCGCCGTCGACCACGCTCGATAAACTGAGCCGCGTCCCGCGCCACACGCGCTTCTCGGGCGATCCCTACCCGGAAAGCTGGATCATCCGCACCGGCGCCAACGACATCCACAGCACCGTCGCCGCGTCCGACCTGTTCACCGCGTAGGGCGGCCCCCCCGCTCAGGCGCCGGGCTTCTTCGGCAGCGGAATGCGTTCCGTCTCGCCCGGCACCTGGTCGAAGCGCAGCGCTTCCCAATCGTCGGCCGCCTGAAGCACGCGCTCCTTGCTCGACGAGACGAAATTCCACAGCAGGTAGCGGTGCCCGTCCAGCGCCTCGCCGCCCACCACCACGAACTGCGCGGAAGACCTGGCCAGCACGCGCTGGGAGGTGCGCGTGTCCAGCAGCGCCATGGTGTGCGGCGCCATCGGCGCGCCGTCGATCTCGATCTCGCCGGTGATCGGGTAGATCGCCGCCTCCGCCGGCAGGCCGGCCAGGCCGATCTCCTGGCCCTCGCGCAGCGCCACGTCCAGGTACAGGGTCTGGCTGTAGGTCTTGACCGGCGAGGTCTTGCCGAAGGCGGTGCCGAGCAGCACCCGCACCGACGCGCCATTCACCTGGAACGACGGGATGTCCGCCGCCGGCGTGTGCTCGAAGCACGGCTCGTCCTCCTCGTGCTCCTTCGGCAGCGCGAGCCACAGCTGCAGGCCGTGCGTGCGGTGCGGCTGGTCCACCAAGTCCTTGGGCGTGCGCTCGGAATGGACGATGCCCTTCCCGGCCGTCATCAGGTTGATGGCGCCCGGCTCGATGCGCTGGAAGGTGCCCAGGCTGTCGCGGTGGTCCATCGCGCCCTCGAACAGATAGGTCACCGTGGCCAGCCCGATGTGCGGATGCGGGCGCACGTCGTGGTCCGCGCCCGGCGCCACGTCGATGGGACCGAAGTGGTCGAAGAAGATGAAGGGCCCGACCGCCTGCTTCACCGCCGACGGCAGATAGCGCCGCACGACGAAGCCGCCGCCCAGGTCCTTCTCGTGGCCTTTGAGTACGTTGGAGATGGTCATGGCGCTTATCCCAGCACGGTGGAGATTTCGGTGGTGACGGCCGTCATCAGCTTGTGGATCGGGCATTTCTGCGCCGCCGACAGCAGTTCGGCGCGCTGCGCCTCGGACAGGTCGCCGCTCAGGTGCAGCGTGGCGGCCAGGCGGTACACGCCCTTGCGCTCTTCGCTGTCGTCGCGTTCCGTGGTCACCTCCACATCCTCCAGCGGATAGCCCTTGCGCTTGGCGTACCACACCACGGTGAGCGCCTTGCAGGCGCTGACGGCGGCGTCGTACAGGTCGTGCGGCGAGGGGCCGGCGTCGTCGCCGCCCTCCTCCAGCGAGCCGTCCACGGAGATGAGGTGCTTGCGCACGTGCGCGATGTGGCGCATGGCCAGCGACTGGTCGCGTTTCACTTTGATAGTCATGACATTCCTTCAAGCTTGAGTCTTGGGACCACAATTTACACCGTTTGCCCTTGAAACGCCTACCCCATTTGGAGAACCCATTTCCGGAAATCACTCAATGACCTGGCGCAAACGCCGGCCCCTTACGGCTGGTATTGCGCCCCCCGCTGCTTAAAGTCAAAGCATGCATGCCAACAGGAGGGCGGATCATGAGCGAGATTAGCGGTGCTATCGATTTGAGCGGCGTCCCGGAAGACCAGTTCGATCCAGAGCTGGAATTGCGCGTGGCGGTGGTGCGCGAGAACAAGGTGCTGGGCGCCACCGTCGTGAAGGCGGGATCGGTCCGCGAGAAGCTGCCGTTCTCCGTCCAGTTCGATCCGCCCGTGCAGCCCGGCGGCCGCCTGCCGTGCCCGGTGCGCCTGATCGTCGGCCCCAACGTCAACGACCTCGAACTGATCAGCCTGGAAACGCTGTCCATGGAGGTGGAGCTGGCGCTCAAGGACGACGAGCAGGCCCGCGTCGACATCGGCGCCCTGGTGGTCGCGCCCGAGCTGTACTTCTGCTGGCTGTTCTGCTGCCGCACCTACACGATACGGGGCCGCGTGGTGTGCCGCCAGTGGCACTACGATCCGCAGACCGGCCGCTACAGCTTCTGCGACGCGCCCGTTCCCGGCGCCACGGTGGAGGCCTACGACGTGGACCGCTGGATCATCTGGTACCGGCGCGACCTGATACAGAGCGCCGTCACCGACATCGCCGGCAACTTCGTGATCCGCTTCCGCTGGTGCTGCCTGCGCTGGTGGCCCTGGCTGCTGCGCAGCTGGGCGGTGGACGCCGAACTGTATTCGCGCGTGCAGGCGCTGCTGGCCTCGGCCGGCATCCTGATGCCGCCCACGGCGCCGGGCGACGAGCCCGATCCCATGTTCCTGCAGCAGCTGGCCGCCCGTGCCAGCCAGCTGCCGGGGTCGCGCCGCGCCGGCGCCCTCGCCCTGCCCGCGCCCGGCGTCATCGACGAGCCGCTGTCGCCGGAAGCGCTGCTGTCCGTGCTGCCGGAATCGCCCGAACTGGCCGCGCTGCACGTGTGGCCCTGGTGGGACCGCAACGACTGCGCGCCGGACGTGGTGTTCCGCGTCACGCAGCCGTGCGACGGCCAGGTGCGCGTGATCCACAGCGAGACCAACGCGCAGACGCGCTGGGACATTCCCACCATGCTCAACGTGACGCTGCTGGCCAACCAGCACGCCTGCTGCCTGCCCGTCTGCCGCGACCCCGAATGCCCGGAATGCCTGAAGCTCACCTTCGTCGGCTGCACCACCACCGACCAGATCGGCGCGACGGCGGGCCCGCCCGACCTGCGCGGCTACGCCCACGTCGCGGCCTCGCTGGACCGGCCGTTCCACGGCGCGCTGCAGATGCGCGGCGCGGTCGGCAGCGACGTCGACTACTTCAAGGTGCAGGTGTCGCGCAACGGCGGCCCCTGGACCGACCTGCCGGTGCCCGCCTTCGACGGCTTCTCGCGCAGCTACTGGGACGGCAGCGCGCCGGTGGTGGCGCCCGCCCCGGCCTTCACCCCCATCCTGAAAAACGGCCAGACCGTGATGATCACGCGGCGCCACTACGAGGCGCTGCATCCGGCCATACCGCGCTTCGGCGGCAGCGTGATCTGGTTCGACTACGACACGCTGTTCTACTTCAACACCATCGCCAACCCCGCGCTGACGCCGGACGCGCTGTACCAGCTGCGCTTCGTCGGCTACAACGCGGACGCGGCGGACAACCTGGTGCCGTCGTCCGAGCGCATCCTGCCCACCTGCGGCCAGGCGCGCACCGAGTCCGTGTATCTGCGCATCGACAACCGCGCCATGACGCACGCGCCGTCCGTGCCGCTGCACCCGTGCGGACCGGGCACCGTGCACACCTGCACCAGGGAACCGGACTGCCACATCCGAAGCATCTGCATCAACGAGGGCACGCCCACGGCGCGCTGCATCGCAGCCTGCGACATCGTGCGCCTGGCGGCCAACGACACGCTGACCGTGCACTTCACCGCCACCTGTCCGCCCACGGTGCGGGACGGCCACCTGGGCGGCTACTCGATGCGGGCGGAGTATGGCGTGTCGCTGTTCTTCGATATCGGCACCGGCGCGCACGGCAGCTTCGCCGCCGATCCCACCTTCGAGGTCGGGCCGGACTACGCCGCCGCGCTGATGCAGGGCGCGCCGCGGCCGCACTGGTACGGCGGCGACTACAAGGTGACGCTGAAGGGGGCCGACTTCCCGGTCTGCTGCGCCTACATCCTGCGGCTGCGGGCCTGGAAGCGCACCACCAACGGCTGCGCGGACCCCAGCCTGGTGCACAACAACGAGTTCAAGATCGCCTTCACGATACTGCGCGCGGAGCTATGCCCCGAAATCTGTCCGGAGCGGCCGACGGCGCAACCGGCTCAACTGGCGCAAGCATTGCCGCCGCAGTGACGCGGCGGCGCAATGGAAAGCGCGTGGTATGGACTGCTGCTCGGCGCGCTGGCCGTCTGGCGCGTCAGCCACCTGGTGCACGCGGAGGACGGGCCGTGGGACATGGTTGCGCGCCTGCGCGGCGCCGCCGGCGACGGCATGGCGGGACGGACGATGGACTGCTTCTACTGCCTGAGCCTGTGGATCGCGGCCCCCGTGGCCGCGCCGCTGGCGACGGGGTGGCTGCATTTTTTCTTGCTGTGGCCCGCGCTTTCGGGCGCGGCGATATTGATGGAACGGGCGCACGCCGCGCTCGGGCCGGAGGAGCATTGACATGGGCTGCTGTGGAAGCAAACGTGAACAGGCCGCGCGCAACGCGCAGGCCGCCATGCCGTTCGGGGCCGGCCGGCAAGTGCCCGCAGGCCAGGGCGGAACCGGAACCGGCGGGCAGCCGGGCGGCCAGGCGGGAGGGTACCCGGGAGGATACGCGGGCGGCCTGGGCGGTAGCCCGAGCCCGGGCCCGGGCGCGGCCGGCGTGCCCTTCGTTTACGACGGCCAGGCCACGCTGATCGTGACCGGCAGCGCGACGGGCCGCCGCTACCGCTTCGCCGGACGCGGCGACCGCGTCGCCGTCGATCCGCGCGACGCCCCCGGGCTGATGGCGATGGAAAAGCTGCGCCGCCTGGCGCCGGGCTGACCGGGGAGACTCAAGCCAGCTTGCGCGCCACGCGGAAACCCACGATGTCGTTGGCCAGCATGGCCGAATAGGCGTTGCGCAGCGCCGTGCGCAGGTAGCGCGGCGGGTACAGCCAGGAGCCACCGCGCAGGATGCGCAGCGCGTGGTCGCCGCCCGCCATCCAGGCGCTGCCGTCGATGGGCGCGCCCTCGTAGTTGCGATGCATCACGTCCTGCACCCATTCCCACACGTTGCCGTGCATGTCGTACAGACCCCAGGGGTTGGGCTGGAACGCGCCGACCTTGGTGGTGCCCTTCCTGAATTCGCCCTTCACGCCCTTGTTGTAGGTGAAGTTGCCGTCGTAGTTCGCGTGCTCCGTGCCGATCTCGTCGCCGAAGCTGAACGCCGTGTGCGTGCCTGCGCGGCAGGCGTATTCCCATTCCGCCTCGCTGGGCAGGCGGTACACCTGGCCGGTCTTCCCGGACAGCCAGGCCACGTATTTCTGCGCGTCCTGCCAGCTCACGCCCACCACCGGGTGCTCGTCGGTCTGGGCGAAGCCGGGCGCCTTCCAGTCGGTGTCGGTCAGCGGTTCCCAGCCGGTGGCGCGCACGAACTGGCGCCACTGCCCCACCGTCACCGGATAGCGCCCCAGCGCGAACGGATATTCGATGCCCACCCAGTGCTGCGGCGTCTCGCGGTCCAGCCACTGCCGGCTGGAACCGGACGACATGGCGATGCCGCGCTCGTAGTCCGAAGAACCCATCTGGAAACGGCCGGTGGGTATCAGCACCAGGTCCGGCCCGGCGCCGGTGCCGTCCAGGAAACGGTCGCGCAGCACGCCGTTGGCGTCGGCCACCGGGCTGCCCGGCGTCGGCATCAGCGTGGCCAGCTCGGCGGCGTTGCGGGCGGCCTGCTCCTTGCGGTGGCGTTCCTGCTCGACGCGGTACGCCGCCTCGGCCTTGAGCGCCGCCGCCTTGCGCTGCTGCTCCTCCTGCGCCTGGCGCGCCTGCAGCGCGTCCGCCTCGCGCCGCGCCAGCAGTTGCTCGCGCAGCTTGGCCTTGCGCTCCTTGGCCTCCTGCTCCGCGCGCAGGCGCTGCTGGCGCTCCAGTTCGCGGCGCTGCTGGTCCTGTTTGACCTTTTCGATCGCGGCGGCCTGCGCCTCGGCCTTGCGGCGCGCGGCCAGCTCCACCTGCCGCTTCTGCTCCTCGACGCGGGCCTGCTCGGCGCGCGCGGCCTGCTCCCGTTCGCGTTCCCGCTGTCGCTGGCGCTCTCGTTCACGCTCCCGCTCCGCCTCGGCCGCCTGCGCGGCCAGTTCCTCCTCGGACGGGCCGGAGGCGCGCTGCAAGGCGTCCAGCAATTCACCCACCGATTCGGGGCGCTGGTCCTGCACGTACGCGAAGCCGCGCTGCAGCGCCTGCCATTGCGCGGGATTGAGCGCGGCGGGCGCGGACGGCAGGAATTGCGCGGTGCGCGCGCCGTCGAAGGGCATTTTCCCTTCCAGCATCTGGTAGATCATCACCGCCACCGCGTACACGTCCAGGCGGGGGCTGGGCTGGCGCTGGTTGGTGCCGGCCTCCGGCGCGCGGTAACCGGTGGTGCCGGCGTTCGGCATTTGGATGGCGATGCTGCTGCCCGGATTGCGCGGGCGCGAGGCGATGCCGAAGTCCAGCAGCTTGACGTCGCCGCGCTGCGTGAGGAAGACGTTGCCCGGCTTGAGGTCGCGGTGCACCAGCTTGTACTTGTCCCAGGCGTAGTCCAGCGCGCTGGCGACCGGCCGCAGCAGGCGCTCCACCTGGTCCAGTTCCACCGGGCCGTGGTCGGCCAGCCAGGCGTCCAGGTCCTGGCCCTCCAGGTACTCCATGATGATGAAGTAGCTGGCCGTGGCCGGGTCCTGCGCCCATTCGTAGATGCGCACCACGTTCTCGTGCGCCAGGCGCCGCGCCTGCGTGGCCTCCTCGATCAGCAGCTTGGCCAGCGACGCGCTTTGCGTCAGTTGCGGCGGCAGGATCTTCAGCGCCACCTGGTCACTGTGGCCCAGCTCGGCGTGCGTGGCCAGGTCGGTGGCCTGCCACACCTGCCCCATGCCGCCCATGCCGATCAGGCGCTCCAGCCGGTAGCGCCGGTTCTGCGGGCCGATCTCCTGGCCCGCCATCAATCCCAGCTCGGTGCCCTGGCGCAGTTGCATGGCGCTGGAGGGGCCCGGCTGCCCCGCCGCCTGCCCGCCGCCTTGCGCGGGCGTGCCGGACGGCGTCGCGCCCGGCGCCGCCGTGCCGCCCAGCGGCGAATACTCGGCGTCCAGGATCGCGTTCTTGCGGCGGTCGAACTCTTGCAAGCTCAGCAGTCCATCCTCGTGCAAGGCGCGCAGTTCGCGTATCTTGTCTCTCGCTGTCTGCATGTTCAAGGTGGTAGCGGAACGCCGCACTCGGCGCAGAACTTGGCGTTGGGCCGGTCGGCCGGCACGGGGTGGCCGTTGGCGCAGTGGCGCGCGGCGGGCTGCGCCGGCTGCGCGCTATGCGGTTGCGGCTGCGGAACCTGCTGCGCCCTGCCCTGCGCCACGCCCACGCCCAGCTGCATCTGCGAACTGAGCGCGTTGGCGTGGGTGGCGTTCTGCAGCTTGAGCAGTTCAAGCTGGTGCTGCTTGTCCTTCTGCTCCTGCGCGTCGCGGTGGGCGCGCTCCTCGGCCACGCGCTCCTGCGCCATGCGCATCGCGTCCATGGGGCTCAGGCTGTTCTCGGCGCTCGCCACCTCGGCCATCGCGCGGATCTGCTCGGGGCTCATGCCGGCGCGGACCTGCTCCTTCATCACCTGCGCCAGCGCGGCGGCGTTGGGCGCGGCGGCCATCGCCACCTTGCCCGCGTCGCTCAGGTTGCCGATGACGCCGATGCGTTCGATGTCGATGCGCGCCAGCTCCGCCGCGTGCGTCTGCCGCGCCAGCAGCAGGTCGTACTCGCCCTTCCAGCGCGCGAATTTCTCCTCGCGCTCGTGTTCCATCATCTTCAGCTCGCGCTGCCAGCCCGCCTCCTGCTCGCGCTGTTTCAGCGCCAGGCGCTGCTCCTCCACGGCCAGCTGGTCCAGCATGGCCTGCTTGGCCAGCTCCTGCGCCTGGCGCGCGTGGATGCCGTCGGCCTCGATGGTGCGCAGCAGCTTCTCGTGCTGGGCGATGGCGTCGGCCGACGCGCCGGAGCGGCGCAATTCGTCCAGCTTCACGTTCACCTCGGCCACCCGCACATTGCCGGCCGCGTCCTTCTCGGCCTCGGCGCGCAGCGATTCGCGCTGGTGCGCCAACTGCTGCTGGTCCTCCCACTCGCGCACGCGCTCGGCCTCGCGCTTGCGCGCGGCGTTGGCCAGGGCCACGCCTTGGAAGCGCGCCGTGTGGTGCTCCTCCTCCAGTTCCGCCTCGCGCTTTTGCGCGTCGAGCTCGGCCTGGCGCAGGCGCTGCAGCATGGCGCGGCGGTGGGCCTCGTCCTCGATCGTCATGGCCTGCGCCACCTGGTTCTGGATCTGCTGCAGGTGCAGCTGGTGCGAGAAGCGCTGCTTGGCCAGTTGGCGCTCCTCCAGGCCCTCCTGCTGCGTCAATTCCAGCTCGGTGCGCATCTTGATCTGCGCCAGCTGGCGCACATGCTCCCAAGCCGCGGCCTCGCCCATGCGCGCCGTCTTCTTCCGGGCCAGTTCGTGTTCCAGTTCCGTCAGCGCCGCGCCCGCGCCGCGCTCGAAGGCCTGTTGGCGCGTCTTGGATTCGACGATGCGGGCATAAAGGTCCACATTGCGGGCGCGCACCGCCTGCATGCGCTCGGCCTCGCGCATCGCCAGTTCGGCCTTGTCCACGGCGGCGTCCTGGCGCAGTTCGGCGCGGCGGAAGTCGCTGCGCATCTTCTGTTCCTCGCGCCAGATGGCCTGCCACTCCTCTTCGCTATACAGCTCGTCCAGCTGCTTCACATGCTCGAGCTGCACGTGGCGCTCGTCGGCCACCAGCCACAGGGTGCCGATGCGTTCGCGGTTGCTGTCGTATTTGTCGTGGCGCAGGGCCAGCGTTTCCACCTGGACCACGGCCAGCCCGAATTCGGCGAGGCGCAGCTTCAGCGCCGACTGCAGGCGCTCGTCGAGCTGTGGACGCAGGTCCGGGTTGTTGCTCATGTCGCGCATCGCGCGGCCGCCGATGAACTCCGCCGCCACCTGCCGCACCGAGGGCGCCAGCAGGTCGTGCAGGCGCAGCGTGGTGACGGCGCCGGGGGCGGTCATGAAATGCTGCGCGAAGGCCGGCACGTTTTCCACCTTGACGCCCACCGTGAAGCGCGCCGCCACTTTCAGGTGCTCGGTGGTGTGCAGGTCGCTGAAGCAGAACTCCACCGGCAGCGGCGTGGTGCGGGTGATGAGGATTTCCGCGTGCTGGTCGCGCAGCAGGTTGTTCAGGCGCGTGAAGAAGCCCTCGATCTCGTATTCGCCCTGCGGCACCTCGGTGGCCTTGTCGCCCTGCAGGATGTAGGCGCGCGTGGTGGCCGGGACGCGCAGCGTCTTGGTGAAGATGCCGGACAAGGCGTCCACCCCGAAATACACGGCCAGCTCGTCGTTGGCGGGTATCCAGCGGTTGTCGCGCAGAACCGGTTCCGCGCCACCCAAGCCCAACTTTTGGAACATGTCGTACTCCTCTTCAATCATTCCAGCCGCCTTACCCGATTTTAGCAGGGCGCGCCGCTCGCATGGCCGCGCACGATTAAATCATGCCGATCCGCTCGATGCGGGCCAGGCTGGCGCCCTTGGCCCGCAGGGCGTCGGCATAGGCCGGGTCGGCATCGGGTTCGCCGTCCTTGGGGAGCAGCACGCGGTCGCCCGGCGCTGCTTGCTTAAGTATCAACTCCATCTTGGCCGCGAGGCCCTCCACCGCGTCCACCCGGCCGGCGTGCCAGGCGCTGGAACAGCCGCTGGCGATCACGCGGCCCCGCGGCACGCATTCACGGCCCCGGGCCAGGCGGTCCGCCATCACCAGCGCCAACTCGTAGGACGCGCCCTGGAAGCGCGGCTGCCCGAAGCGCACCACGGTGCGCCAGCGTCCCAGGCCCCTGCCGTCGAAATGGCGGGCGGCGGCCAATACTTGCCGCACCGCCAACTGGGCGGTCAACGCCAGGTCGGAAACGGCGATCGTGTCCTCCTCGTCCGCGCCGGCGTGGTCGGCGGGGTGGACGCTGACCTCGACCCAGCTCAGGCTGTCGTTGATGCCGCCGCTGTGCAGAGGGAACCAGGCGCGCGCGCTGGACACGGCGGCGCGGGGATCGCTGTGGCCGGTGAGCGCGCCGAGGTGGGGCAGCGTCAGGATGTCGTGCGAGACGGCGCGCGCGACGCCGCTCGGCGACGGGTCTTCCCCCAGCACGACGAAGCCGTCGGCCGCCCGCGTCCAGTTCATGGCGGCCAGCACCGGCTCCGGCCGCCCCTGCACGGCGCCGAGCTGCCAGGCGTCGGACCAGCCGTAGGCGAAGACGCCTTGCCTTGGCGGCAGCCATGCGCCGCGCACCGTGCGGTCGGCCAGCACGGCGGCCAGCTCCCAGCCGCGTTCATCCGCCGGCGGCGCGGCGTCCATGCTGAGCACCACCTGGTCGCGGCTGTCGAAGCGGGACTCCGTGTGGCGCGCCAGGCGCACCACCTCTTGCATCCGCGTGCTGAGCGCGGGCGCGCCGGCGACCGCGCATTTCACGTCGGCGCGGTTGGCGCGGGGACGGCGGCTGGCGGTGACGGTCAACACGCGGCCGTCCGGCAGCGGGCAGCGGCATTCGGCGTTGGCGGGTTTGGGGGCGTTCATAGCGTCGGTTCCCGGCGGGCGTCGGCGGCGCTGGCGTGGGCGACGCGGCGCTGGCCGAGATGGAAGTCCAGGTTGGACACCAGCCGGTCGGCGTCGTCCAGCAAGGCGCCCATCTCGCCCTCGCAGCATTGCATCGCGGCGGCGAGCTGCATGCGGGCCAGCAGCGCCCAGGCCTGGTCCAGCGCCTGCGCGGCCAGTTGGGTGTGCAGGGCGCGGCGGGCCTGCTGATCCCTCGCCAGCGGCTGGTCGGGCGCGGCCCAGGCCAGCGAGGGCATGGTGTTGACATCCAGCGCGATCACGGCGATGCGCTGCAGCAGGTTGCGATGCGCGACGAACAGCGGCTGGCCCGGCGGCAGCGGCAGCAGGCGCAGGCCGCTGGACAGGTAAGGCAGCTCCAGGAACAGGCGCCGCAGCGCGCGGGCGTCCGCATGGGCGGTGTCCGTCGGTGCGGACTGCTTCGGCCAAGGCCCGGCCGGCGCGCCGCCCCGGGCGCTGGCCCGGCCAGCATCGGGCCCCGGTGTGGTGTCCGGCGCCGGGGCCCGATGCTGGCCGGTGCCCGATGCGGCGTGGGGCGACACAGCGGCGGGCGGCGCGTCCTGGACCGACGTGACGGTTGGCGATGCGACGTGGGGCGGCGCGGCATCCGGCACCACGTCTTGGACCGAAGCGGCAGTGGGCGACACGACGTGGGACCACGCGGCGGCGGGCAACGCGTCTTGGGTCGACGCGGCGGTGGGCGACGCGGCGGGTGGCGGCGCGGCGGTGGCCAACTTGGCGGTGGCCGGCGCGTGGGCTGGCGAAGCGGCATTAGGCGGCGCGGCATCGGGCGCGAGCGCTTGGTTGGACGCCGTGGGGGAAACCGATTCGACAGCCGCCGGTTCGGCGCTCGCCGTCGCGTCGACGGGCGGCACGGCCGGAGCCGATACGGCGGCGCGCGCGCGCAGCATGGCGGCGTAGTCCACCCGCTCGCCCAGGTCCACGGGGATGCAATCGTCCACGGTCACGCCGAAACGCGTGTAGAGCAGCTGGTTCAGGCCGGCGCGAAACGCGTTCCATTCCTGCAGGGTGGTGCAAGGCGGCAGGTCCAGCGTGCCCTGCGCCAGCGCTTCCCGCACCGCGTCTTCGATCGCGGCGCCCGCTGCGGCGACCGGCAGCGCGTCCTCCACTTCGCTGAACAGGTACAGGTCGAAGCGCTGCTGCGCGACGCGCGGGTCGGCGGCGTCGATGACGAAGCGCAGTTGCAGGCCGAGCTCCGGCGCGCCCTCGTACGGCGCGAACTCGACGGCGTAAGGCCCGGGATGGAAGCAATACGCCCGCTCGTCCGCGCCGGCGCGCGCGGCCGGCACGCGGCGGGCCTGGCCGCCAGCGCTGAACACCACCTCCACGCACCCGGGCGGCGCGCGAAACTCCCCCTCTACCCGCATGGCCACCAGGCCGCGCCCCAGTTCCGCGGCACGCATGTCGCGCTGGATGGAGCCGGCCCTGGCGCGGCGCGCGAAGGAGAACAGTCCCATGATCATCCCCGCACCGGTTCCACGGCGAAGGCGCCGCCGTACAGCTGGAAGTGCGGCATGGGCGCCAGTTCGAAGGGCCATGCGCGTTCGCATTCGCCGTCCGCGTCCAGGCGGCCCTGCAGCAGGATGGCGCCGCCGCCGTCGACCACGCGCAGCATCGGCAACTCCCGCAGCACGCGCGCGGCGAACGGCGCCTCGGCGTCCAGTTTCAGTATCAGTTGCCAGCCGCCGTCCTGGTCGCGCGGCACGAAATGCAGGCTCCAGTGGCCATCGTCGGTCAGCAGCGTGTCCAGCGCGGCCTCGGTGGCGGCGGCGCGCAGCATGCCCCCGCTGCCGCCCCACACGGGATCGTTGGCCGCCACCGGTGCGGCCCGCTCGGCCCCTGCGCGGCGCTCCAGCGACAGCTGGCGGAAGCGGCGCAGCGTCAGCGGCGAGGCTTGCAGGGCCTGGCGTTCGTTCGGCGTCAGCGCTCGCGCGCCATCGAGCGCGGCCAGCAGCGTGGCGTCGGCCAGCACCAGGCGGTCGCCGGGCACGGCGCGCGACAGCAGCAGGCGCGCTTGCAGTTTATGGTCTGGCGTGGTCATGTTCGCTTCCTTCAATTCGTCACTCGGGCGCTGGCCGCCTGCAGCCGCGCGATCGCCTCGTTGCGGCGCTTGCGCAGCGTGGGCATCGAGATGCGGTCCAGCGCCGCCAGTTGCGCCAGCGTCGGCAGCTCGCCCGTCTCGGGGTCCAGCCACGCGTCCGGGTAGCTCTCGTCCTCGGCGCCCAGCAGCTTGTGGTAGACCGCCAGCCGGATGGGCAGCGAATCGTCCTTCAACATGCGTACCAGCCAGCTGCCCGCGTCCTGCGCGGCCGATGCCAATTCCATAAAGCGGGGGGGCAGGGAAAGACCGGCGGCCAGCGCCTCGTCGGCGGCGTTGCCGGCGGCCCGGAGTTCCGCCTTGGGTGCCGCCGCGACGGCCAGCGATCCAGCGTTCGACGCGACGGCGGCCGCAGGCGGCCCCGCCATGCCCGGCGCGGCGTATGCGGGTCCACGCGCAGTCATCGCGCCGGCCTGGTCGCCGCCCTCGCCGTCCTCGCTGGAGTCTGGGTCCTCCCCGCCTGCTTCCTCGACATAGGCAAGGAGCGGCTCCTCGCTGTCCTCGTCGTCATCCTCTTCGTCGGGGGGGAGCGGCTGGAGGATCTGGTCGACCATGTCCGGCGTCGCGGGCTCCTCATCCGCCGCCTCGGACTCGCCGACCACGCGCCAGTAGTCTTCCAGCCAGGCGCCCGCCTCGTCCTCGTCGCCGCGCCAGTCCTCGGCGCCCATGTTGGCCGACAGCGCCTCGTAGTCGCCGATCTCGGCCATCAGCGCGGCGATCCTGTCCGGATTGTTCCTCAGGCTGGAAAAACGCTTGGACCTGGTGTGCAACGGCCCCGGCGAGCCGCTGAAGCGCTCCAGCGTCTCGCTCCACCTGATCACCCACGGCGCCTTGCAGCCGCCTATGGACTTCATCTGCCGCGCCTCGATCGGCACGCCGTCGGCGCCGCGGTCCAGGATGGCGGCCACCTGCGCCGCGTGGTGGCTCCAGTTGGCAAACAGCCGCTCGATCTCGCGGTAGGCGGTGTCCAGCATGCGGTAGGTGTACATCTTGTTGGGCGAGCAGGCGCGCCCCGTGGCCACCTGGTAGTTGTCCGCGTCGACCTTGTCGCGCAGGCCGGCGTACATGTCGTTGACCTTCTTGCGCAGCATGGCGTCGCCCGACGGCGAAAGCCAGAACGCGCCAAGCTTGCCATGCTCCGCCGCGATGGCGGACACCAGGCCGCTCCAGAACGCGGGTTGGGCGCGCAGCTCGAACAGCAAAGCCATGGCCAGTTCGGCCACGCTCTCGCCGTAGCTGTTGCCCGCCGCCTCGCCGCGCGCGCCGCGGCGGCACAGGTCCAGCTCCGCCGCCACCTCGTCCGTGTACAGGTCCAGCAACTCCGCTTCTCGCGCGCGGTCCGGCATGGCGCCCAGGTCCATCCGCCGGAAGGCGGACAACGAGCAGCGTCCCAGGAGCTTGCGCACCTGTTCCCACCCATGTTCCTGATATCGCGTTCCTGGCAGCCGCATGGCATCCCGTCGAAGAAAAACAGACACTTCAAAATCATGCCACGGACGGGCCGCGGGCATATGCCCGGTTACACGGCTATTTACCCCTCTGTTCGACATTCTGCGCGGAAAGAGCGCCCAGCAACGCGGCGATCACGGGCGCGGCGTGCTCGCCGCCGCTGCCTTCCGAATGGCTGACGAAGACCGCCATCGCCAGCCTGCGCGTCTGCCCCGGCAGGCTGCCCGGCTCCAGCCAGCCGGTGAACCACACCGTGGCCGCGCCGTCGGTGACGGGCGCGGTGCCGGTCTTGCCGTACAGGCCGGGGCGCAGCGCCGCCAGCCGCGCGCCGCCGAAGGCGCCGGCCGCCGTGCCGCCGTCGACCACGCCCTTCATGCCGGCGCGGATGCGGTCGAGCCGCGCGTCCAGCCGCGCCGGGGCGGGCGGCGCGGCCGGCTTGCCGTCCAGTTCCAGCAGCAGCCGTGGCGGCACGGTCGCGCCGCCGCCGATGGCGGCCGACACCATGGCCATCTGCAAGGGAGTGGCCTGCATGCGCAGGCCGATGGCCATCTGGCGCACTTCGTGGCGGGTCTGGATGGCGTCCATGCGCGCCGGCGTGGCTTGCAGCGCGTCGTAGGCGGACCAGGCGTAATCCACGGGCAGCAGGCCGCCATCGAGATGCAGCTCCTGGCCGAAGCCCAGGCGGCGCGCGGCGGCGGCGACGGGCCGCACGCCATCCATGCCATCCGCCTCCAGCGCCTGCATCCCCGGCGCGCCGCCATCGGGACGGCCGAACAGGCTGCGGTCACTCATCTCGGCGGTCCAGGCGAACCACGTGTTCAGGCTGTAGGTGAGCGCTTGGGACAGCCCCAGCCTGCCCTCCTGCGCGCGGCGGTCGATGGCCTGCTCGCGGTAGTTGGTGACGTGCGCGCCGTTGCCGGTGGCGGGGTAGGTGGCGGCGCCGGTCTGGAAGGCGTAGCCGCGCTGGCGCGCCACGTCGTTGATGCCGGCCAGCGGCATGCCGCCCAACAGCGCGTCTAGTCGCGGATCGGACTTCGCCGCCAGCTCCAGGCCCAGCGCGCTGACGACCTTGAAGGTGGAGCCGGGACTGCGGTGCGCGCCGCCGTCATGCTGGAACGCGGGCAGGCGCAGCGGACTGCGCGCCGGGTTGGCGCGGTCGAAGTCGCGCGCCTCCTCCCAGTTGGCCGCGCCCACCGGCGCGTTGCCGGCGCCGGCGGCGGCGAGGATGTCGCCGTTCTCCGCGTCCAGCAACACCAGGCCAGCCTGCCGCCCTTGCGGCGCGGGCCTGGCGCCGGCGCAAGCCTTGCCGTCCCAACGGCCGCGATGCATGCCCACGCATTCGAGCACGCGCTGGCTCAGGGCTTGCAGCGGCAGGTCCAGCGACAGTGTACCGGTGACGGCGCCGCCGGACGTGGCGGGCAGCCGCGCCAGCATGCCGGCGATGCCGCTCGCGTGACCGGGGCCGATGCCCAGCATGGGAGCCAGCCCGGCGTCCAGCGCGGCCGGCGCGGGAGCCCCGTCGGCCCACAGCAAGGTGCCGTTGCGGTCACGCAGCAGCACAGACGACGCGGGCCCGCCCCGCCGCGGCGGCGCCAGCGCTTGCGGCGCCAGCGCCTGCCAGGACACGCGGCCGCCGGCGACGCGCAGGTGGCGGTATTGCTGGTCCGCCGGCCCGCCCATCGCGGCCAGGTCCAGCGGAAGCACATCCACCGTGATGGCGGAGGCGCCGCGATGGGGCGCGAGCGACAGCTCGGTCACGTCGTCCGGCGCCGAGCAGCCCCGGCCCGTGCACGCGGCCCGCCGCGACAAGATGTCGGCGCCGGCGACCGCGCCCACCCTGCCCGCGACGAGCAGGCGCAGCGCCGCCCCATCGGCGCGGGCCGCCGCGCCTGCGAAACCCGTTTCGCCGGGGCTGTACGCAAGGGCGAGCCGGACCGCGCCACCGCCGGCGGGCCAGGCGGCGACGCGCGACCAGGGCTGCCAGCCCTGCGGCAGTTCGGCGAACAAACGGGAGGCGGCGCCCGGCATCCGGCCGGTGGCGGGCAGCGGCGCGCCGCTCGCGCTGGCCTGCCACGCGGGGCCAGACGCCACGCGCCATGCCAGCAGCCGGCGCTCGCTGTTGTGGACGTCGATCTGCTGGCGCACATAGGCGCCGTCGGCCTGCTGGTAAAGACGCTTGAGCAGGCGCGCCGCGTCCGCGTCCATCCTCACGTCCGCCCATTCGGCGAGGCCGCTCGCGCGCTGCGCCGAATCGCTCGCGGACCACAGCGGCAGGTCACGCGGCGCGGCGACGACGGCACCGTCGGCTGCCAGCCGCACCAGCCCGCGCGCCTGCAAGGCGGCGAACAGTGCCTGGTCCTCCAGCGCGGCCGGCGCCGCGGCCGGAACCGCGTACACGCCCGCAGGCAACCAGGCTTGCGCGGCCGCGCCGCGCTCTGCGAACGCCGCCACCAGCACGGCGGCGCGCGCGCGGGGATCGCGGCGATGCAACTGCATCACTAGCTCACCCGCTTGCGAGCAAGCGGCGCTTGCGCGCCGCTCGACGCGCAGTGCCGCGTCCTCGCCCCACGCCAGCCAACCCTCGCGCCGGAAGGACACCGCGGCCTCGCGGCCCTCGGTCGTCCTTCCCTGGCTGTCGTCGCCAAGCCAGCGCACCGGCTGGCCGGCCGCGCCGCGCCAGGCCAGACGCAAGGCCTCGCCTTCCGGCCGCGCGAAGTCCGCGCGCGCGTTGCCCGATATGGTCACCTCGGGCATGTCGTCGCTCGCGCCGGACGCCCCGCCCGCCAGCACCACGTTGCGCGGCGCCGCGCCCTGCAACTCCCGCATCCGCTGCACATCGCCATAGCGGTAACCCAGCCGCAGCGGCGCCAGGCGGGCGCCGCCCGGTTCGCGCATCTGGCCGCACAAGTCCACCCGCACCGGCACCATCGCCCGCATGCCGGCCAGCGTGACCACGGCGCCGCCCTTGACTTGCACGTAACGCACGCCTTGCCGGGCCGGAGCTTCGATCACCGCGCCCGGCAGGACGGACTGGAACACATGGGCGGCGCGGCTCGCTCCCGCGCCGCCTTCCGTGGAAAGGGTGGCGGCGCCGAGCTTGCGCGCATGGCCGACGATGACGGCGGCGCCGGCCAGCGCCAGCGCGAGGCCGAGCACGGCGGCCAACGCCGCCGGCCGGAACCTCGCGCCATCGGAACGCGCCGCCGCGCCGCGCGCCCCGCCCGAGCCGCGCGAAGTGCCGCCGCGCCGCAGATTGCGGGCGCGCCGCCATGCCAGCCGCCGCCCGGCCAGGGCCTTGATAAGGTGTGTGAATAAGCTGCCCATCGGCCCCTCGCGCTGGTGTATACGGTCTGCCAGCGCCTAGCCGGGGGAGGTGGAAAGCCTGGCCGTTTTATCCCCGCATTGCGCATCTCGCGCCGCGAATTCCACCGCTCGTCGCAATCCAATGGCGACCCGGAGGCCCGATGGATACAGTGCATACATCGAAACACAAAACACCAGCCACCCACCACCGGAAGGAAACAAAATGAACGTCCTGAAAAACTTCGAAGCCCTGTTTGTCGTGACCCTGGGCCTGGCTTGCGCAGCCAACTATGTGGTTGACACCGACGCCGCCCTCGATAGCCAGCCAACGGCAGTGCGCGCGGCCGCGCCAGCCTACGCCGCCGCGGCCAAGGACATGCAAGTCGTCGTGGTCAGCGCAAAACGCCTGACGGCCGAGGAAAAAGCCCAGTCGCTGCTGGCCGAGCGCAAGGCCGCCAGCGCCTCGATCGCGGCCAACGGCGCGAGCAAGATTTGAGCGCGGTTCGCCGGTTCGCCCGCGCGCGGCACTGTAACGATCAATGATCGCGCCGCGGCGAACCCATCGTCTGTGCGGAGACGCACAATAGTTCTGTTTGATCTGTGTCAGTTGTAAGAAGTTGAATCATGTTTTCTCCCTGTGGAAGTCGCTTGCTATAGTGAATTCAGCGTCACCACAACCGGAGAGATACCATGATCAAGCCTACCCTTTACGCAGCCGCCCTGCTGGCTCTGAGTTCCGCGGCCTTCGCGCCTGCTCAGGCATTGGCGCAAGTGGACTTCAGCGTCGTCATCGGCAATGCCCCTCCCCCGCTCCGTCATGAAGTGATACCTCGTCCGCGCCCCGGCTACGTCTGGAGCCCCGGTTACTGGGATTGGCGCGGCCACCGCCACGTGTGGGTCCCCGGTCATTATCTGCGCGCGCGCCCCGGCTATGTCTACATGCAGCCGCAATGGATAGAACGCGACGGCCAGTGGTACCGCGAGGGCGGACGCTGGGATCGCCAGGAGCGCCACGCGGGCTACCGCCGCGACAGCGACCACGATGGCATCCCGAACCGCTATGACCGCGACCGCGACGGCGACGGCATCCCCAACCGCTACGACCGCAACAACCATTACCGCGACCGCGCCGGCAACGGCGACCAGGACCGCGACGGCGTGCCCAATCGCGTGGACCGCGACCGCGACGGCGACGGCGTACCCAATCGCGTCGACGACAGGCCGAACAATCCGCGCCGCTACTAAAGCCCGTCCCCGGGGGCTCGCCCCCCGGCCCGCCGATCCCGCCTTCTGCTACGATGGCGGGATTTTTCACATTTGGCCACCCCGCATGCACGACCTCCCCGCCCTCGCATCCGCCGCCTTCCATAACGAACGCGTGGCGGCGCGCCGCCTGGCGAAAACCGCCGGCATCACCGAAACGGAAGCGCTGCGCGCCACGCTGGAGCGCGCAGCCGCGCAGGCGGGATGGGCTGACGTGGCGGCGCTGCTGGAAGCGCGCGCCCGGCTACGGCTGGACGAGCTGGCCCGGCGCGCGGACAAGGCCCGCGCCAGGGCCGAAGCCAAGGCGCGGCGGCTGCGGGCGCGAAGCGACGCGGTCCCCGGCGCATGGCGCGCATGGTTCGACGGGTCGGCCACGCCCAATCCCGGCCTGTTGGGCATAGGCGCGCTGCTGTGCGCCCCCGGCGGCGAGCGCGTGGAGATCTCGCGCCGCGCCGGTCACGGCGACAGCAGCGAAGCGGAGTATCTGGCGCTGGAGGCGCTGCTGGAGGCGGCCGTGGCGGCCCGCGTCCCCGCGCTGGCGGTGTACGGGGACAGCCGCGTGGTGATCGACGATGTGAATGCGGCGATAACCGCCACAAGAACGGCGCCGCGCGGCGTCAAAGGCCCGGCCAAGGGCCTGGAAGCGCACCGCGCGCGGGTGCTGGCGTTGATGGCGCGGCTCGACGACGTCACGCTGCGCTGGGTGCCGCGCCACCGCAACGGCGAGGCGGACAGCCTGTCGCAGCGGGCCATACGCGCCGGCGCGGACCGCCAGGGGGAAAGTTAAGCGGCCAGCGGCAGGCTGTCGACCAGGCCCATGTCGGCGCCGGTCATCAGGCGGTCGATGTCCACCAGGATCAGCATGCGGTCGTCGATGGTGCCCAGGCCGACCAGGTATTCGGTGTTCATCGACGAGGCGATGTCCGGCGCGGGCTTGATCTGCTCCGGCGTCAGGATGGTCACGTCGGACACGCTGTCGACCACCATGCCCACCACGCGCGCGCCGATGTTGAGGATGATGACCACGGTGAACTGGTTGTAGGTCGGCGCGCCCAGCCCGAACTTGATGCGCATGTCCACGATCGGCACGATGATGCCGCGCAGGTTGATCACGCCCTTGACGAACTCGGCCGCGCTGGCGATCCGGGTCGGCGTCTCGTAGCTGCGGATCTCGCTCACCTTCTGGATGTCGATGCCGTACTCCTCCTTGCCCAGCGTGAAGGCCAGATATTCGGCGGCGTGGTCTACGTTGGCGCTGGCGATGGCGTCGGTCGTCATATGAGTTCTCCTCGAGAAAGATGGATAATGTTACCGCAGGTCAAGATTTTTCGCATCAAATAAAAACGCCTATGGGAACGCGGCGCGATTCATGCCACAATTGCACAGCAGGATCGACGCTAGGAGAACAATGAATACGCTGTTGAGTAGCTGGCATCCGCGCCTGGTGGCGCTGGCCAGCGGCGCCGCGGGAGACGATGGCGCGCATGACACCAACCATTTGCATCGCGTGTGGCGCAACGCCACCTTGCTGATGGACGACAATCCGGAGGCGGACGCGCTGGTGGTGCTGGCGGCGTGTTATCTGCACGACCTGGTCAACCTGCCCAAGAACCATCCGGAACGCCACCTGGCCTCGCGCCAGGCCGCGCGGCTGGCCAGCCGCCAGCTGGCCGAGCTGGGCTTCCCGTCGGACCGCCTGTCAGCGGTGGCGCACGCCATCGAGACGCACAGCTTCTCGGCCGGCATCCCACCCGAGACCATCGAGGCCAAGATCGTGCAGGACGCCGACCGCCTGGACGCGCTGGGCGCCGTCGGCCTGGCCCGCATGTTCTACACGGCCGGCCGCATGGGCGCCGCCCTGGCCCACGCCGACGACCCGATGGCGCTGCAGCGCGAGCTGGACGACAAGGCCTATTCGCTGGACCACATCGACGTCAAGCTGGCCACGCTGCCGGCCAAGATGCAGACCGCCGCCGGCCGCCGCCTGGGGGAACGCCGCCTGAGGGAACTGGTGGCCTTCCGCGACAGCTTCATCGCCGAATGGGCCGCCAGCCCCGCCACGCCATAAGGCCAGGCCTCCGCTCCGACCGCACATGACCAGTCAAAGCGACACCGCGCCACTCGCCACCGCGTCCAACGGCAACCTCAATTTCGTGCTGGTCTGCATCTTCATCGACATGCTGGGCATCGGCCTGGTGGTGCCGGTGCTGCCCATCCTGGTGGGCGAATTCGTGCAGGCGCGCGACCAGCAGGCGCTGTGGTATGGCCTGATGGGCACCGTGTTCGGCCTGATGCAGTTCATCTTCATGCCCATGCTGGGCGCCATCAGCGACCGCGTGGGGCGCCGTCCCGTGCTGCTGTACTCGATGGCCGGCATGTGCGTCAACTTCCTGTCCACCGCGCTGGCGCCCAACCTGGCCTGCATGTTCATCGGCCGCGTGATCGGCGGCATGTCCTCGGCCAGCATGTCGGTGGCCTCGGCCTACGCCTCCGACATCTCCACCCACGACAACCGCGCCAAGAGCTTCGGCAAGATCGGCGCGGCCTTCGGCCTGGGCTTCATCGCCGGGCCGATGCTGGGCGGGCTGCTGGGCAGCATCAACCTGCACCTGCCCTTCTACGCGGCGGCCGCGCTGTCGGCCGCCAACTTCGTCTACGGCTATTTCTTCGTGCCCGAATCGCTGCCCGAGGCGCAGCGCGCGCCGTTCAAGCTGACCCGCGTCAATCCGCTGGCCGGCCTGCTCAAGCTGGCCGCGCGGGTGGACATCCGCGGCCTGGTGGTGGCCTTCGCGCTGATGACCTGCGCGCAGATGATGCTGCAATCGACCTGGGTGCTGTACACCCACTTCCGCTTCGACTGGACGCCGGGCCAGAACGGCATGGCGCTGTTCTGCGTGGGGCTGGCGGCGGCCGTGGTGCAGGCCGGGCTGCTGGGCGTGCTGATACGGCGCTTCGGCGAGGTGCGCCTGACCCTGCTGGGCCTGGGCTCGGGCTGCGTCACCTACATGCTGTACGGCCTGGCCACGCAGGGCTGGATGATGTACGTCTTCATCTGCTGCAACCTGCTGGCCTTCGCCGCCGGCCCGGCGCTGCAGGGCATCATTTCCAAGTCCACGGCGGCCAACCAGCAGGGCGAACTGATGGGATCGCTGCAATCGATCAGCAGCATCGGCAGCGTGCTGATGCCGCTGGCCGGCAGCGCCATCCTCGGCGAGGTCAGCCACCTGCCGTCCAACGACTGGCGCATCGGCGGCACCTTCTTCGTCTGCGCCGCCATGCAGGCGCTGGCCATCCTGGTGGCCTACCGCTATTTCAGCGCCCGCCGCGCGGCCAGAGGGAGCGCCGTGTGAGGCGCCGCCTGGTCCTCGCCGCGATCGTGCTGGGCGCGCTGTCCTGCGGCGCGGCGCGGGCCGGCTGCTCGCGCGAGATCAACGTGCCGGTTGCGCCGGTCGGCGCCAGCATCATCGTCAACGGCGGCGCGGTGGGCGGCATCTATCCCGAGGTGCTGGACGGCCCGGCGGCGAAGGCCGGTTGCAAGCTGGTCTACACCATCGTGCCGCGCGCGCGCCAGGCGGCGCTGTTCGAGATCGGCAAGGCGGACCTGCTGCTGCCCGCCACGCGCACGCCCGCGCGCGACCGGCACGGCACCTTCGTGCCGCTGATAGGCCACCGCGCCACGCTCATTTCGCTGGCCGGCACGCACGCCCCCATCACCAGCGCGCAAGACCTGCTCGATCGCACCGACCTGCGCGTGGCCGTGGTGCGCGGCTACGATTTCGGCGAGCATTACCAGGCGCTGGTGGCCGAGCTGGCCAAACAGGGCCGTTTGTTCCGGGAGGTCGACACCATCGCCATCGCGCGCCTGATGCAGGCCGGCGCGATCGACGTCACCATCATGGGGCCGACCAACTTCGCCGGCGCGGTGGCGCACGAGCCGCGCCTGGCCGCGCTGGGCGAGCGCCTGCGCATCGAGCCGATACCGGAACTGCCGTGGAACCTCGCCGGCGTCTATGTGTCGCACCGTTCGCTCACGCCGGCGGACCAGGCCATCCTGCGCGAACTGCTGGAGAACCTGGCGCGCTCGCCAGCCGTGATCGAGGCCTTCCAGCGCCACCACCGGCCCGACGTCCTGGCCGAAAGCGTGCGGCCGCGCTAGGCCGCGCCGGCCCGCTTATCGCCCCCCTATCGCCCAACCACGGGCAGTTCGATCGAACTGGGCGCCTCCGGCGCGCGGTACACGCGTTGCGTGGCCTTCCGGTAGTCGGCCGGCCGCGCGTGGAAAATATTGGGCACGTAGGTCTGCGGATTGCGGTCGTACAGCGGGAACCAGCTGCTCTGGATCTGCACCATCACGCGGTGGCCGGGCAGGAACACGTGGTTCACGTTGGGCAGCGCGTAGCGGTAGCGCTCGACCTGGCCGGCCGGTATCGCCGAGGGCTGCGACAGGCTGTGGCGATAGCGCCCGCGGAAGATGTCCATCGAGATGCCCTGCTGGTAGCCGCCCAGCTCCGGCTGGCCGGGCACCTCGTCCGGATGCACGTCGATCAGCTTGACCACCCAGTCCGCGTCGGTGCCGCTGGTGGCCGCGTACAGGTCCACCCGGGGCTGGCCCGCGATGCTCAGCGGCGCCTTGAGCGGCTCGCTCACATAGCTCAGCACGTCGGTGCGGTCGGCCACGAAGCGCTGGTCGGACACCAGCCACGGCTTCCACACCGCCTCGTCGCCCATGCGCACGGGCCGCGGCACGAAAGGCACCGGCTTGGCCGGGTCGGCCACGTACTCGTCGTAGCCCTCGCCCTCCACCGCGGCGGCGGGGGCGGAAAAGCCCAGCGTGAAGCCGGCCCGCAGGTACAGCGATTCCGACCTGGACGGACAGCCCTCGGCGCAGGACCGCGGCCACTGGTCGAAGCGCTGCCAGCGGTTGACGCCGGTCTGGTAGCTCAGCACCGGCGGCGTGTCGGCCTCCGGCGCGCCATCCTTCAGGTACTGGTTCAGGAAGGGCTGCATCACCTCGCGGCGGAACTCCAGCGCGGTGTCGCCGGTGAACTTGAACACGCCCAGGCGCGAACCCTCGTAGTTCACGCCGCTGTGGCGCCACGGCCCGATGGCCAGGAAATTGAGCTTGTTGTCCCGGTCCTGCCGCTCCATGGCGGCGTACGCGGCGTAGGGGCCGTAGATGTCCTCCTGGTCCCACTGGCCCACCACGTGCATGGTGGGCACCGTCAGCTTGCGCGCGCCCAGCAGCAGGTCCAGCGCCTGGTGCCGCCAGTAGTCGTCGTAGGCGGGATGCTCGAACAGCTTCCTGGTGTAGTTCAAGCGGTCCAGCCCGAAGCGGCGCGCGTAGCCGGCGGCGGAACCGGCGCGCAGCATGCCCTCGTAGTCGTCGTAGACGCCGGTGGCCAGCGCCTCGCCGTGGCCGCGCACCGTGGTCTGGCTGGCGATGAAGCCCAGCGAAGGCATGCGGAAGGCGCCGTTGTGGAACCAGTCGTCGCCGCGCCAGCCGTCCACCATGGCGCTCATCGGCACGGCCGCCTTCAGCGCCGGATGCGGCGCGGCCAGCGCCATCATCACCGTGAAGCCCTCGTAGGACGAGCCTATCATGCCGACCTTGCCGTTGGTCTCGGGGACGTGCCTGGTCAGCCACTCGATGGTGTCCCAGGCGTCGGTCGCGTGGTCGGTGCGGGTGTCGTTCAGCGGGCCGCGCAGGGGCCGCGTCATCACGTAGTCGCCCTCCGAGCCGTACTTGCCGCGCACATCCTGGAACACGCGGATATACCCCTCGGCCACCAGCGTCTCGTCGCCCTGCGGCAGCGTGGCCGCCATGCCGGGGCTGGCGTTGCGCTGCGCGCGCCGCGCCGCGTTGTAGGGGGTGCGGGTCATGACGATGGGCGCGCGCCGCGCGCCCTTGGGCAGCACGATCACGGTGTAGAGCTTGACGCCGTCGCGCATCGGTATCATCGCCACCCGCTTCTCGTAGTCCGCGTCCGGCGGCGCGGGCGCCTCGTAGCGCTGGGGTATGTCGGGCGCCATGGGCGGTGTTTGCGCCTGGGCCTGGAATGGAACGGCGCAGGCGCAGGCGTGGAACACGGCCAGGCTGGCGATGGTGCGGACATGCATGGGCGACTCCTCTGATGAGCCCCCATGGTACAGACCGCTTGCATCGAAGGCAACGTTGCAAGCCGATATGCGCGTGGCCGCACATACAACGCGGCCGAGCCGGCTTAAAGTCGGTCACACAAATCAATAACGAGGAGTCACCATCATGAAAAAGCTGCTGATCGCCGCCATGCTGGCAAGTTCGCTGGGCAGCGTCGCCCTGCCCTCCAGCGCCGAAGTCGTCATCGTCCGCACCGCGCCGCCGCCGCCGCGCAGCGAGCGCATCCCCGAGGCGCGCCGCGGCTACACCTGGGTCGCCGGGCATTGGGACTGGAACGGCCGCCGCAACGTCTGGGTGCGCGGCAAATGGGTGCGCGACCGGCCCGGCTACGTCTACCAGCAATCGACCTGGGAACAGCGCGACGGCCGCTGGATGATGGACCGCGGCGGCTGGCGCCGTGGCGACCGTGACGGCGACGGCATCCCCAACCGCTATGACCGCGACCGCGACAATGACGGCGTGCCCAATCGCCTGGACCGCGACCGGGGCCGGGACCGGGACAACGACGGCGTGCCGAACCGCCTGGACCGCGACCGCGACAACGACGGCGTGCCGAACCGCCTCGACAACCGGCCGGACAACCCGAATCGCCAATAAGAGGCGGCAAAACCAGCCGCCGCCTTGACAGGGCGACGGCAAACTGCAACCATACGGCCATGAATTTTTCCCAACCACATCGCTCCTGCCTGAATTGGTGGCCCCGCTGACATAGCGCGGCCACTGCACAGTGATGTGAGTTAAAACAACGCCGCCTTCGCAGGGTGGCGTTTTTTTCTTGGGCGCATCATGCGGGGGCAAGCAAAAGGAACCCGTATGAGCCAGCCAGCACCGTCCCAGCAACCCGCCGTGATCCTCACCGGCGACCGTCCCACCGGTCCGCTGCACCTCGGCCACTACGTCGGCAGCCTGCGCAACCGCGTCGCCTACCAGCACGACTACCAGCAATTCATCATGCTGGCGGACTCCCAGGCGCTGACCGACAACATGGAGGACACCGACAAGGTGCACCGCAACGTGGTGGAGGTGGCGCTGGACTACCTGGCCGTCGGCATCGACCCGGCCAAGTCGACCATCCTGATCCAGTCGCAGATCCCGGAGCTGGCCGAGCTGACCTTCTATTACCTGAACATGGTGACCGTGGCGCGCCTGGAGCGCAACCCGACCGTCAAGCAGGAGATCGTGCTGCGCGGCTTCGAGCGCGACATCCCGGCCGGCTTCCTGACCTACCCCGCCAGCCAGGCCGCAGACATCTCGGCCTTCAAGGCCTCGCTGGTGCCGGTGGGCGAGGACCAGATCCCGATGATCGAGCAGACCAACGAGATCGTACGCAAGTTCAACCGCCTGGCCAACCGCGACATCCTGGTCGAGTGCAAGGCACTGGTGCCGGAAATCGGCCGCCTGCCGGGCATCGACGGCAAGGCCAAGATGAGCAAATCGCTGGGCAACACGATCAACCTGGGCGCGTCCGCCGACGAGATCCGCGCCGCCGTGAAAAAGGTCTACACCGACCCGCTGCACCTGCGCGTGGAGGACCCCGGCCACCTGGAGGGCAACGTCGCCTTCATCTACCTGGACGCGTTCGACACCGAGAAGGCGGCGCTGGAAGAGATGAAGGCGCACTACGTGCGCGGCGGCCTGGGCGACAGCGTCGTCAAGAAACGCCTGGAGGCGGTGCTGCAGGACATGCTGGCGCCGATCCGCGCCCGCCGCGAGGAATTCGCCAAGGACAAGGGCCAGGTCATGCAGATGCTGAAGGAAGGCACGGCCAAGGCGCGCGAAGTGGCCGCGCGCACCACGGACGAAGTGAAGGCCGCGCTCGGCCTGCGCTATTTCTGATCCCCGCGTCGTCCGATACATGAAGTCCGACAAATGAAGTCCGACGCGGCGGCCGCGCGCAAGCCCGGCGCCAAAGGCAAAGCCGGCGCCGGTGACGCCGGCGCGGCGCCGGCGCGCGCCGCGAGTGCCGGCCGCGGCCGCGCGAGCGGCGCTTCCGGCGCCAACCCAGGCCAGCGCACGCTGGATCTGAGCGGCGGCAAAGGCCGCGACCCGGCGGTGGCGGCGCGTGGAGGAGGGAGCCGGGCAGGCACGGGCCGCGGCGGCGGGAAGTCCGGCGGCGGCGCCAAGGCCGCTTCCGGCGCGGCCAACGCCCCGGCGGTCGGCGCCGGCGGCGCGGCGTCCTACCTCGCCATCGGCGCGCTGGCCCTGCTCTACCTGGTGTCCATCCTGCTGTGGAAGCTGCCGGCCTGGCCGGCCGCCGTCTACGGCCTGGCGAGCCTGGTCTGCTTCATCGTCTACGCCATCGACAAATCCGCCGCCCGCGCGGGCCGCTGGCGCACGCCGGAGAGCACGCTGCTGATGCTGGGCTTGTTCTGTGGCTGGCCGGGCGCCATTCTCGCCCAGCAATGGCTGCGCCACAAATCCAGCAAGACCTCGTTCCGCCTGATGTTCTGGGCGACCGTCGCCGTCAACATGGCCGCCTTCGGCTGGCTGGCGCGGCTGCAGGCGCCGGCCTGACAAGCCGGAACAAGCCCTACAGCCCGGACGGATACGTCTCCGGCACCTCGTCCCCATGCCATAGCGCGGAGCGCTCCAGCGGCCGCACCGCGGAACCGCGGTCGACATGGATAAGCGCGTCGAACTGCTGCGCGGCGTCGGCGTGGAAATAGTGGCTGTGGCGTTCCGACTCCGGGCGGTAAATCACGCCTATGGCGCGTTCCAGCCTGCGGTCCGGCAATTGCGCCAACACGCTGTTGTGGCCGCGCAGCGGCAGCAGGAAATTGCCCATGCCGGTCGCGTGCAGCAGGCGTTCGACGCTGTCCGGCCGCGACGGCACCACCGGCTTCAACTCCGCCGGCCCGTCCCACTCGGACGCCGCCGTCACCGTGCCCGTGTGCGTGGTGAATCCCAGCAGGAAGGATTCGCCCAAGGGATATTGCTCCCGCACCAGCTGGCCGAGGTTGAGCTGGCCGCCCTCGCCCATCTCGGTGGCGCGCGCGTCGCCCAAGTGGGAATTGTGGGCCCACACGATGATGCGCGCCGGCGCGCGTTCGTTGCGCTTGCCGAGGTGGACGCGCAGGGCGCGCAGCGTTTCGGCCATGTGGGTGTCGCGCACGTTCCACGAGGCGTCGCCGTGCTGGAACATGGCGCGGTAATAGATTTCCGCGTTCTTCGCCACGCGGGCGTTTTGTTGCGCGTAGAACAGTTCGTCCGGCACGGCGCCGCCGGACTCGGACAGGTGCCGCAGGGCCTGCTGGTTCAGCTCGCGCAACTGGCGCACCGCCTCGTCCTCGCAATCGCGCGCCAGGCCGAAGGTGGTGGCGTAGCCATAGCGCTGCGGGTCCTCCGCCAGGTGGTCCATGCAGGAATAGCGCTCGCGGGCGCGGCGCGCGGCGGCCGGGTCGGCCTGGTCCAGGTAGGCGATCACCGCGTGCATGGAGGCGCGCAGGCTGTACAGGTCCAGCCCGTAAAAGCCGGCGCGCCGGCGCGGATCGGCCACGTGCGCGTTGTGGGCGCGCATCCAGTCGATCAGCTCCACCACCTCGGTGTTGCGCCACATCCATTGGGGGAAGCGCTGGAAACCGGCCAGCGCGGCGTCGGCCGTGCCGTCCGCGCTGGCGTGCTGCACGTAGCGGCTGACCCGCAGGGCGTCGGGCCAGTCGGCCTCGACGGCGATGGCGTCGAAGCCCTTTTCGACGATGAGCCGCTTGCTGATCTCGGCGCGCAGCCGGTAGAACTCGTGGGTGCCGTGCGTGGCCTCGCCCAGCAGCACCAGCGACGCGTCGCCTATGCATTCAAGGAGGTAGTCGAATTGCTCGTCCGACGCGAGCGCCCGCGCTTCATAGCGCAGCGCCGCAATGGTGCCTGGATCGGTCATGGGGCGCGCTCCCGTATAGGTGTCCTCTCCTTTTATCGTACGCCCGCCGCGAGCGCCATGGCGCACGCCATGCCCCGCGACCGCGCCAGCTGTGAGACACTATCGGGCTTGTCATTTGGAAAAACCGAATCATGTGGAATGGTGTGTTGTGCGGCCTGCTGGCCGGAGCGATGTGGGGCATGGTGTTCATCGTGCCGGAGCTGTTGTCGGCCTTTTCGCCGGTTGAGATGGCGGTGGGGCGCTATGTCGCCTACGGCGCCATCGCCTTCGGCCTGATGCTGCCGCGCCTGCGCGGCCTGGTGGCGCGTCTGGACCGCGCGGACCACCACGCGCTGGTGCGCCATGCGCTGGCCGGCAACATCGTCTATTACATGCTGCTGGCCATGGGCGTGAAGCTGGCCGGCGTGGCGCCGACCTCGCTGATCATCGGCGTGCTGCCGATCTCCGTCACCCTGATGGGCCGCAAGGACCACGGCGCCGTGCCGCTGCGGCGGCTGGCGCTGCCGCTGCTGGTGGTGGCGGCCGGCATCGCCTGCATCAACATCGACGTGTTCAGCCACGCCCGGGCGGCCGGCGGCGACCCGTGGCGCACGCTGCTGGGCGTGCTGTGCGCCACCGGCGCCCTGTTCTGCTGGAGCTGGTACACGCTGGACAACGCGCGCTACCTGAAGCGCAACCCGCACTTCACCAGCGCCGAATGGTCGGCCCTGTACGGCCTGTCCAGCGGGCTGATCGCGCTGATGGTGGGCTTGGCCGCGCTCGCCGTCTGGCATGGCGAGGTGACCGGCGCGGCCGGCGCCGCGAGCGGACGCGACTGGACCGTGTTCTGGATCACCAACGCCCTGCTGGCGCTGGGCGCGTCCGTGATCGGCAACCACCTGTGGAACGTCGCCAGCCGCCGCGTGCCGGTCACGCTGTCCGGACAGCTGATCCTGTTTGAAACGCTGTTCGCGCTGCTATACGGCTTCATCTACAAGCAGCAGTGGCCGCGCCCGCTGGAAACCGCCGCCATCGTGCTGCTGACGGCGGGCGTCATGTGGTCGGTGCGGGTGCACGCGCTGGAGGAGGAGGTCACGCCGCCTTGACGGCCGGCGGCAGCGTCGCCTCCACCAGCGCGGCCGCGCCGTCCCGCCCCACCGAGCGCAGGCCGGCGATCACGCCCAGCCGGTCGGCCGCGCCGCGGTTCTGGCTCATCTTCCACTTGCCGGCGATGGACGCCACCGGGATTTCGATGCCGATGATGGCCTGCGCTATCCGCTCCAGGAATTCGGCCGGCGCGTCCGCCACCCGCCAGGGCGCCGGCAGCGCCGCCTCCTGCTTGTCGGTGAGGTCGTCGAGCACGCGGCGCAGCCAGGCGCCGTCGTCCACCACGCGCGGCCGGCCGCGCACCTGCACCATGGCGTAATTCCAGGTCGGCACCACCTTGTGGGTTTCCGCCTTGGTCGCGTACCAGCTGGGACTGACATAGGCGTCCTCGCCCTGGAACACCACCAGCACCTCGCTCCCTTCCCGCAACGCCTCCAGCACCGGATTGCCGCGCGCGACGTGGGCCCGCAGCACGCCGCGCGCGCCCTCCCCCGGATACAGGATGAAGGGGATCAGGTCGGCGGTGACGCCGGCGCCACCGGTGGCGATCAGCGTACCCAATGGATAATCGCGGATCAGGGCGTGCTGGAGGTCCGGGCGGTCTTCCTGGAATGCGGCTTGGGTGTACATGGCGGCTCCATAGGGTTGGGCCGTCCAGTGTAGCGTCCCGCAGGCCCCATGGGCAGGGCCAGCACGCGGGGAAAATATGGAACCACGACCGCTTCAGCTCAGCAGGCCGTTCTCGCTGAGCACGTCCTGCACCAGTTCCAGCCGCAGCACGGGATTGAGCTGCGCCATCAGCAGCTGCTTTTGCGGCACGCCCAGGCGCAGCAATTCGCACCAGCGATTGGCGACCCAGCCGCAATCGTCCAGCTTGTAAGGCGGCAGCAGCGGCATCTGGGCGGGGGGCAATTGGCGTTTCTGCAGCGAGCGGATCACCGCGCCCAGCGCATTGGCCACGTCCTGTTGTTCGGCCGGCACGGACAGCGCCATATCGGGCTCCAGCATTTCCACCTCGCCCATCCATAAACCGTGCTTGAGCTGTTCGGATGAAAGAATGCGGAAGCGGTTGGTGCCCACGCAGGTGATATGCAACAGGCCTGAAACGGGCGCGGACCAGTCGGCGATGCGCGCCATGGTGCCGATCGGCGTCAATACCTCGTGCTGTTCCGGGCGCTGGGTTTCACTACCGGAGGCCAGCGCCACCACGCCAAACTCTTCGGACCTGGCTATGCATTTCTTGATCATGTCCAGATAGCGGACTTCAAACACTTGCAGGGGCAAGTGGCCATCCGGGAATAAGACGGTATTAAGCGGGAATAAGGGAATTGCGGACATCCGCTATCATCGCACGATTGAAGCGTGGCTGAAACGCGAAATACGGGCGGCGGCGGGGAATCGCGCCTCTTTCAACACGAAAGCGACATGGCGGGGCGCGACGGCAGCCCGGCGCGGCGCGCGCGGGGGCGCGGACCGGGGCTATCGGGCGCGGCAAGCGGAGGCCGTTGTTTTAAACAAGGCCGGCTTGCGCGGAAAATAGCCGGCATATCCGCGTGGATATGCCCGATACTTTCCGAAGCGCGCCTTTACTTCGGCACTGCAGGGGCATTACTTAATCAGGAAGGATTCCTTGCTTTTTCCTTCCAGCCATTTCGGAGCGCGGCCACGGCCGGTCCAGGTTTGGCCGGTGGCCTCGTCGCGATATTTCATCGGCACTGGCGCGCGTGGCTTGCTGACTTTAGCGGGCTTGGCGGTGCCAGCCAGGTCCGACAGCGACAGATTGTGTTCCCGCATGATAGCGGCGATCTGTTCTTTCGCTTTGTTCAGTTCTTCGCGGCGGGCGCTTTCGGCCAGGTTTTGCAGTTCGGCGATCTTGGCCTGATATTCCTGATAGGTAGTCATCACAGCTTCCTTAAGTTTAAGTGGGCGAATCTCCCGACTGGCCCATGGTTGCGTGTTGCGATAAAAACCAGTGTGACAATCTGTGAGAATCCAGAAACGCAATTTACCATAAGAATACATGACTATTCTAGTCAATTATGAATTGAAGTGCATATTCCATACATTCTCCGGAAATAAATACCGCGGCGCCCCGGAAAGTGTTTGGATACACGGAATGGCGCTGAATTACAAAATGAGCAACCATGGGGTAAGATTGAAGCCGACAACAAAGGAGTGCGCCATGAAGACAGTGCAACTATCATCCGGCGTCGGCGTTCCGGCGCTGGGCCAGGGAACCTGGAATATGGGCGAGACCGCGGCCGGGCGCCAGCGGGAAATAGCCGCATTGCAGCTGGGCGTGGATTTGGGAATGACGCTGATCGACACGGCCGAAATGTACGCCGAGGGCGGCAGCGAGGAAGTGGTGGGCGCGGCCATCGCCGGCCGGCGCGAACAGATTTACCTGGTGAGCAAGGTGTATCCGCACAACGCCAGCCTGGCCGGCGTGCGGGCCGCCTGCGAGCGCAGCCTGAAAAGGCTGAAAACGGATTGCCTGGACCTGTATCTGCTGCACTGGCGCGGCTCGGTGCCGCTGGAGGAAATGCTGGAAGGCTTCCAGGCGCTGAAACGCGCCGGCAAGATACGCGACTACGGCGTCAGCAACTTCGACCTGGACGACATGCACGAGGCGCGCGCCCTGCCCGGCGGCGACGGCATAGTCGCAAACCAGGTGCTGTACAACCTGGCCAAGCGCGGCATCGAATGGAATCTGCTGCCGTGGTCCCAGCGGAATGACGTGCCCGTCATGGCCTATTCGCCGCTGGAATCGTCGGCCCGCGAACAGCGCGCCATGCTGGGCAATCCCGGCCTGCGCGCCGTGGCCGAACGGCACGGCGCCACGCCGGCGCAAGTGGCCCTCGCCTGGATATTGCGGCAGGACCGGGTGATCGCCATCCCCAAGGCGTCCAGCCCGGAGCACGTGCGGCAAAACCGCGCGGCGCTGGACCTGGCGCTGACGCCGGAGGACTTGGCCGAACTGGACCGCGCCTATCCCCTGCCCCGCCGGAACAGCCCGCTGGAAATGCGCTGATCCGCGCCGCCGCCGGGCGCGGCCCGGGTGCGCTGGCGCACCGTCCGCGCGGCGCGCCTGGCGTAAGGTGCGTGGATCGCGCGGCATCGGCGATGCCATGCGCCATGCGGCAAGCGCCACCACAGGAGGACGCGATGAACGAACTGAAACCCGCCGCCGAGCTTGCCGCGCAGGCGGCCGGCAAACCCTACCCCAACGACAGCGCGGCCTACCGCGCGGCGCGCGTGGCGCTGCTGGCCGAGGAGATCGAACTCAGGCGCCATATCGAACGCGTGGCCGAGCAGCGGCGCGCGCTGCCGCCTGGCGGCGAGGCGCCCGACTACGATTTCAAGGACGAGAACGGCAAAACGGTGAAGCTGGCCGACCTGTTCGGCCAGCACGACACCCTGTGCACCTATTTCTGGATGTACGGGCCGCGGCGCGAGCGGCCGTGCCCCATGTGCACCGCCCTGATCGGCGCGCTGGACACCCCGGCGCGCGACATCGCGCAGCGCATCGCCATCGCCGTCATCGGCCGCTCGCCGGTCGAGCGGCAACTGGCCTTCGCCCGCGAGCGCGGCTGGCGCAACCTCAAGTTCTACGCCACCGTCGGCGACGATTTCGCGCGCGACTACCGCGGCCTGGCGCCGGACGGCAGCGAGTGGCCGGCGCTGGACATCTGGGTCAGGAAGGACGGTGTGGTGCGCCACTTCTGGGCGTCCGAAATGGGCGGCACCCAAGACCCAGGCCAGGACCCGCGCGGCGCGCCCGACCCGACGCCCCTGTGGAACATCCTGGACCTCACGCCGGCGGGGCGGGGAACGGACTGGTATCCGAAGCTGGAATATCCTGGCGCCTAGCGGCTCAGATTTCGGGGCAGCCGCCGCCCCTGGCTTGACAGTGCCGCGCGATCACCGAGCGGATGATGCCGACCAGTTGGCACGCGGCCGGACCGGGCCGCTCGGCGTTGGCGATGATGAGCGACAGCGACAGCTTGCGCTTCTGCCCCACCCGCAGCCGCAGCGGCTTCAACTGCCCCGCCTCCAGGTGCCGCGCGATCTTGTGCTTGGCCATCCAGCCGAAACCCAGCCCGGCGCACACCATCTCGGTGCGCGTGGCGGGACTGGTCACGGTCCAGCGCTGGTTCGTGTTGAGCCAGCCGAAATCGCGCGTGCTGGACACGCCGCCGTCGCGCACCACGATGTGCAGGTGCCGCTCCAGGTCGTCCTCGTTCAAGTCCCGTCCCAGGCCGTGCAGCGGGTGCGAGGGATGGGCCACGGCGACGAACTCGATATCGAGCAGCGCGTCGCCAAGGAAGCCGCTGGGCACGTAATTGGCGATCACCACGTCGGCCCGCTTTTCGCGCAGCACGTCGTCGGACGCCGACAAGATCGTTTCCTCGAGATTCACCCGGGTGTGCCGCGCCAGCGGCTCGAACTCCTGCAGGATCTGGATCAGCAGCTCGCTGGGGAACAGGCTGTCCACCGCGAAGCGCAACTCGGACTCCCAGCCGGCGTTCAGACTCTGCGCCAGCTCCTCCAGCTGGAAGGCGTCGTCCAGCAACTGGCGCGCCTTGCGCAGCAGGGTCTCGCCGTTCTGTGTCAGCCGCGCGCGGCGGCCGTCGATCTCCAGCAACTCCGTGCCCAGCTGCTCCTGCAGCTTGGCCACCATGTAGCTGACCGAAGACTGGCTGCGGTGCAAGGCCTCCGCCGCCTGCGCATAGCCGCCGCAATCGACAATGGCTTGCAGCACCTGCCACTGTTCCAGCGTGCTCTTCGGTATTTTCATCGCGGCTATTTGGTTTGCATCACATACACGCCGTCCCAGTCGGCGTCGGGCGGGTCGGCCGCCAGCCGCTGGCAGCGGTCGATATACATGGCGGCCGCCTTGTCGTTCGGGTTCAGCGCCTTGACCTCTTCAAACAGGTGCTGCGCGGCCGCGAACTTGCGCTTGCGGTAGTTGATGACGGCGTTGCGGAACAGGCCCATGGCGTCGATCAGGTGCGGGTAGCTTTCCTCGGTGTGGTAATCCATCACCTCGTAAATGGAGACCGGCTTGGTCTTGCCCTGCACCACCACAATGTCCAGCTCGCGCGCGCGGTAGGTGCCGCGCAGCGCCCGGTAGGTGAATTCCGAGATCAATATGTGCGCGCCATACTGCTTGCAGGCGGACTCCAGCCGCGCGGCCAGGTTCACGCCGTCGCCGATGATGGTGTAGTCCATCCGCTTCTTCGAGCCGATATTGCCGGACACCACCTGGTCGGAATTCAGGCCGATGCCGATGTCGACCGCCAGCTTGCCATCCTTCACGCGCACCTGGTTCCAGGCGCGCAGCTCGCGCATCATGGCGATCGAGGTGCGCACGGCGCGGTCGGCGTCGTCCTCGTGCGGCACCGGGATGCCGAACGCGGCCATGATGGCGTCGCCGATGAACTTGTCCAGCATGCCCTCTTCGCGCTGGATGCAATCGACCATCATCGTGAAGTACTCGTTCAGCAGCGCCACCGTGCCCTGCGCGCCCAACTGCTCCGTGATGGTCGTGAAACTGCGCACATCGGAGAACAACACCGTGGCCGTCACGTTTTTCCCGCCGAGCATCTCCGCGCCGTTGGCCACCATCTGGTCGGCAATGTTCGGGTCCATATAGCGCGACATCGTGGCTTTTAAACGCTTTTCACTGGAGATATCCTCCAACATCAGCATCCAGCCTATGCGCTTCTTCTCCACCGACAGCAGCGGCTGCACGCTGAAGTTCACCGATATCGTCTCGTCGCCGACGATCAGCGGCGCGTCCATCATGTGCTCGGCGGACTGGTTTTCCTCCACCTGGCGCAGCTTGTCCAGCACCCAGCTGTTCGGGCCGACGAAGAACTCGTTGGCCGGGCGGCCCAGCACTTGCGCCGAGTCCACCCGCAGGATGCGCATGCCTGCCGCGTTGCAGGTGACGATCTTTTCCAGGCTGTCGAGTGTGATGACGCCGTTCGACATCGACTCCAGCATCGCCTCGTTGTAGTTCTTCATCTGCTGCACGTCGGCGAACAGCTTGGCGTTTTCCAGCGCGATCGAGATCTGGGCGGTGAACGCGCGCAGGCGCGACTCATCCTCTCCCGTGAACGGGCCGCCGCGCTTGTTCAGCACCTGGGTCACGCCGATGGTCTTGCCGTTCTTGTTAACGATGGGCACACACAGGATGGAACGGGTGAAATAGCCGGTGCGCTTGTCGAACGCGGGGTTGAAACGCAAGTCCGCGTAGGCGTAGGGAATGTTGATGGTCTTGTTGGACGTGAACACGGCGCCCGCGATGCCGGCGTTGTTCGGCAGCCGGATCTGCATCGATTCCAGTCCCTGCCCCACCTCGGACCACAACTCCCCGGTTTTCTCGTCGTTCAGGAACAAGGTCGAGCGCTCCGCGTTCAGCAAGCGGGTGGCCTCGCCCATCACGCGCTGCAGCAGCGAGCCCAGCTTGATGTCGGCGGTGACCTCGGACACCACGTCGATGAACTCCATCTCTTGCCGGCGCACCTTCTTCATGCTTTCCAGGAAACGCGCGCTTTGCAGCGCCAGCGTGCCCTGGGTGGTCAGCGCCTCCAGCAATTGCAGGTCGTTGCGGGTGAACTTGCCGCGGCGCTTGTTCAGCGTCTGCGACACGCCGATGATCTCGCCCTTGAAAGTCCGGATCGGCACGCAAAGGATGTTGCGGGTGACGAAGCCGGTCTGCTCGTCGATCGCGCGGTTGAAGCGCGTATCGGCGTAGGCGTCCGAGATCAGCAGCGGCTCGCCGGTGGTGAAGACGTGGCCGGCGATACCGGAAGTGTTCAGGAAGCGGATCTCGCGCTGGGTCTCCCCCTGGGCGACGCGGGAAAACAACTCGTTGGTCTCGGCATCGTTCAGGAACAGCGTGCCCCGCTCGGCGCCCAGCTCCTCGGTGGTCACTTCCACCAGGGCGGTGAGGATTTCGTCAAGCGTGTCGTAGGCCGCCATGCGGCGCGAGGTTTCCAGCAACAGCTCCACCTGGCGCAAGCGCCGGCTCTGCGCGCCGGCCGTGGCGGTGGCGGCGGCCGCGCCGTTCGGCTTGGCGCGCGGTTCGGGACCGTTTTTTTCCATGTGATTCATGCGTGGGTATTCGCTTCAAGGGCGTCGCGCAGGACACGTATGGTTTCATGCAACTGCATCACCTCGCTGCGGTGCGATGTCGCGGCCTGCTGCATCGCTTCCGCGTGCTCGCCGGTAATGCGTTCCAATTCGGTGCGCAGCACGGCCACCGTTTCGCGCAGCTGGGCGATTTCCGCCTGCGCGCCGGTGGATGCTGTCTTCAAGGCGGCTTCGCGCTCCAGCTGGGCCTGCTCCAGCGACTCGCGCAGCGTCAACACCGTGGCGCGCACCTGCTGCACCTCGTTGTGGGCGCCGGACAACGCGTCCTGCACCTGCCGCTGGCGTTCGTGGTGCGCGATTTCCAGTTCGGTGCGCAGTGCCATGATAGTACGCTGCAAATGGCGCACCTCGGCCAAGGCCTGGTGCAGCGCATCTGGCGTATCCGCCGTCTCTATCAGTGGCTCGATTTTTTTAGTTTTTGCCATCCTTCAATCATACCATCCACCCCATGCACAGGGCGATGCGGATTTTTTCCCGCGTCACCAGCGCTTCGTTATAATGCGTATTCATCTATATTGATAGGTATGATAACTGTGTCCGACCGCCTAGCCGTACTGCCGCAATACCTGCTCCCCAAGGGCGCGTTGACCAACTTCGCAGGCCGTGTGGCGGGAGCGAAAGGCGGCGCCATGACCACCCGCTTGATCCGCTGGTTCGTCGGTAAATACGATGTGAATATGGGCGAGGCGCTCAATCCTGATATCGCGAGTTATCACAGCTTCAACGAATTCTTCACCCGCGCATTGCGTCCGGACGCCCGTCCTTTGGCGCAGGCCGACTTTATCTGCCCTGTCGATGGACGCATCAGCCAATTCGGCGTCATCGACGACGACCAGATATTCCAGGCCAAGGGGCATAAATTCACCACCACCGCGCTGGTCGGCGGCGATAGGGAATTGGCGGCCAAGTTTCAGCATGGCAGTTTCGCCAACCTGTATTTGAGCCCGCGTGATTACCATCGCATACACATGCCTTGCGATGGCAAACTGACGCGCATGATTTATATTCCGGGCGAGCTGTTTTCGGTTAATCCAACGACGGCGCGCGGCATTCCCGGCCTTTTCGCGCGCAATGAACGCGTGGTCTGCGTATTCGACACGGCCCAGGGTCCATTCGTCATGACACTGGTGGGCGCCACCATCGTGGGCAGTATGGCGACGGTATGGCATGGCGTGGTCAATCCCCCGCGGCAGCCGGATATCAAGGAATGGACTTACGCGGACCAGGATATCGTCTTGAAAAAAGGCGAAGAGCTTGGCCGTTTCCTGCTCGGCTCCACCGTGGTCATGCTGTTCCCCAAAGACGCGCTGCAATTCAATAACGCCTGGCAACCGGCCGCCCCGGTGCGCCTGGGCGAAATGATGGCCAATCTCCAGTAACACCCCACCAGCGTTTAATGCCGCGCGCCATATCGGCGCAACCGGCGAAAACAGGAATGGATAAATTCCATTCCTGAAATCCCCCCGCTCGAAAAACATTCCCCGCCGTCGCACCCAACCGTCTCCGCACGCACGGTTTATGCCCGTTTCTGGCATTATCAAGCCAAATATTAGCTTGAATTCGCCGAGTTTGCCCCTGCGGCGTACTCGAACCACACGTCGCCGTCGCGGCAGGCCACTTGGCGCCAGCCTTTGCACTCGTAAAACACGCGCGCCCTGGTGTCCGCTCCGGTGGAGAGGTTCAAGCTGTCCAGGCCTTGCGCCAACAGGCTTTCGACCATGACATCGTGCAGCCGGCTCCCATATCCACGCCCTTCGTGCGAGGGATCGACAAACAGCGCCCATATATTGCCGGTGAGCTTATTGCCGATCGCAAAAGCCACAATCCCGCCATCCTTTTCGATTACCCAGCCATCGCCCGTTACGGTTATCTCCGGCACGTAGTGCTCTTCCCGTATGAAGGATGAGGTCAAGGGATTCTCGCGCACCGCCAATCGAACCTTATGCATCCCGGGAATGTCGTCCACCACCGCTTTCCGTAATGTCGCCATTAAGCCCCCAATCCTTCCCCATCGTTATTCATCGATTCCAGCATATCCAGGAATACCCTTGTTTTCGCCGGCATCAGTCGCCGGCCTGGAAATACCGCCCAGCCGGTGACGGTGGGCATGGCCCAATCCGGCAATATGCGCACCAAGGCGCCGCTTTTCAGGAAACCGCGCGCGAATAATTCGGTGCTGGCCGCGATGCCTATGCCTGTTGAAGCCATCCGCACCAATAGCTCGGGGGAATTAGCCATCATTTTCACTGGCAAATCCCTTGCCCAGGTTGTTTTACCGCGCAATAAAGTCCAGCGCGTCAATCCGTTTTGCATGCGCGGCAGACTCAATAATGAATGCCGAAACAAGTCATCCGGATGTTCCGGCAGGCCGTGCAACGCCGTATAAGACGGCGACGCATATAAGGCCATGCGGCTGATGGCGACCGGCCGCGCCGCCAAGGACGAATCGTCGGGTAGATTTCCCATGCGAATGGCGAGGTCGAAGTTTTCCGCCACCAGATCGACGCGGCGCGGCGACAAATCCAGTTCCAGCGAAATGGCCGGATACGTTTCCATAAACTTGGCCAATACCCGATCCATGGCGTAATTGGCGAAATCGCCCGGCATCGACACCCGCAATAAGCCGCTGGGCGCCTGCTGGCGATGCTGCGCCAATGCACCGGCGGCCTCCGTCTCTTCCACCACCTTGCGGGCGTGTTCCAGCAGGCTGGTCCCGAACTCGGTGAGTACCAACCGGCGCGTGGTCCGTTGCAGCAGCCGCTCGCCCAGATGCGCCTCCAGCAGCGACAGCCGCCGGGACACGGTGGACTTGGGTAATTGCAGCCGGTCGGCCGCCATGCTGAAGCTGCCGTACTCGACTATGCGGGCAAATAGCAACAAATCTCCGGGATCCAAGGCCATGATTGTTCCATAGGTGGACTAATGTTATCCATTTTAACGGCTTTTTCTTTGATTTTGGAATTGTTAAAGTACATCCATCGCAGCAAACAACCCAACAACGACCCAACAAAGAACGGAGCACACCATGAACATCCTGCAAATCAATTCCAGCGCCCGCAGCACCGGTTCCGAGTCCACCCGCCTGGCCGACTCCATCGTCGCCAAGCTGGCCGCCAGCAACCCCGGCGCTGAAATCGCCCGCCGCGACCTGGCCGCCCAGCCGCACCCGGTCATCGACGAGCCCACCCTGCAGGCGCTGTTCACCCCGGCCGACCAGCGCAGCCCCGAGCAAGCGGCCCGCGTCGCGCTGGACGACGCGCTGATCGCCCAGGTGCAGACGGCCGACGTGATCGTGATCGGCGCGCCGATGTACAACTTCGGCATCACCGTGCAGCTGAAATCGTGGTTCGACGCGATCGCCCGCGCCGGCGTGACCTTCAAATACACCGCCACCGGCCCTGTCGGCCTGTTGAGCGGCAAAAAGGTCTACGTCGCCCTGGCCCGCGGCGGCATGCACCGCGACGCGCCGAGCGACACCCAGTTGCCGCACCTGAAGATGTTCCTGAGCTTCCTGGGCATAACCGACGTGCGGTTCGTCTACTCGGAAGGCCTGGGCATGGGTCCGGACGCCGTCGCCAAGGCGCAGGCCGACGCGGACGCCCAGATCAACGCGGTTCTGGTGTAATGGATTGAGAGGCGGCGCCCGCGGGCGCCGGGGCAAACTTAGGAGAATGGCATGAATCAAGTCAACGCAACATCGGAAAGCGTGCTGCGATCGCGCGGCGTGGAACGCATCATCAACGGCCAGGCCGTGATGGACGGGGCGGGCGTGAAGATCAACCGCGTCCTGACCCAGCCGCTGCAGCGCCGCCTCGACCCGTTTCTGATGCTGGACAACTTCGGCAGCGACGCGGCCAACGACTATATCGCCGGCTTCCCGTCCCATCCGCACCGGGGCTTCGAGACGGTGACCTATATGCTCACCGGCCGCATGCGCCACCGCGACAGCGCCGGCAACGAGGGCCTGCTGAGCAACGGCGGCGTGCAGTGGATGACGGCCGGGCGCGGCGTGATCCACTCCGAGATGCCGGAGCAGGAGGAAGGCCTCATGGAGGGTTTCCAGCTGTGGCTGAACCTGCCAGCCAAGGACAAGATGCGCCAGCCGTGGTACCGCGATTTCAACGCCGAGCAGGTGCCCGCCTTCGCCACCGATGAGGGCGCGCGAGTGAAGGTGATCGCCGGCCACAGCCACGGCGTGCGGGGCGCGGTTCAGCGCGAGGTGACGGAGCCTATTTATATAGACGTGGAACTGCCGGCCGGCGCAAGCTTCGGCCAACGCCTGCCGGCTGGCCACAACGCCTTCATCTTCGCCTATCGCGGCGCGGTGGAGATCGGCGGCAAGCCGGTCGCCAGCGGCCGCATGGCGATCCTGGAAAACACCCCGGATGCGGACGGCGTGCGCATCCAGGCGGCCGAGGACAGCCGCTTCATCCTGGTCGCCGGCCAGCCGCTGAACGAGCCGATCGCGCAATACGGCCCGTTCGTGATGAACACGCAGGCCGAGCTGATGCAGGCGGTCGAGGATTTCCGCGCCGGCAAGCTGGGCGAGGAAGCGCACGCTTAGGTCGTATCAAGGTCACAACCAGTCTCCGGGGGCCGGTCCCCCGGGGCTGTCTACATTTGTCGGGCGCAAACGGCTAGAATGCCGCCATGAACACTCTACTCGCCTGGCTCAAGAACTTGAGCCGACTCTGCGGCTTCGAGACCGCCGACTCCTTCCCGCCGGGACACGCTCACGCGCGCACGCGCTGGGTGGGCGCCTATTTCGACATCGCCTCCGACGTCAAGCCGGAGGAAATGGAACGCCGCATCGCGGACGCCATCGCCAACACGCCGCTGGTGTTCGCCCACATCACCCATCCCACCCCGCGCATGCAGCGCGCCCTGCTGGGAGTGATCGAGGCGCGGCTGCGCCACCGCAACGAGCGCGAGGCGGCGCAACTGGCCGCCCTGCTGATCAAGGCCTACCAGAGCCCGCACACCGCCGAAGCCGTGCCGGGGCTGCGCCACGCCATCGATTCGACGGTGGGCGAAGAGGCGCCCTACCGCGTCCGCAACCTGCTGGCTTTCCTGGCCGACATGCAATCGCCGTTCGACGTCATCGAAATGCGCTCCTGATCCCCCGATCACGCCGCTTGGGGGGGGAGGACCGCCCCAATGTGCTGCTCACGCCGCTTGGGGGTCTGACCCCATGTGCTGCTCACGCCGCTTCCGGGGGGCAATAGCCGCTAGAATAGCGGCCATCGACCAGACCAGGGGAACACAGCATGACCGTAGCAAGCGAACTGCATTTCAAATCCGTCAACTATACCGGCCAGGGCAAGGGACCGCGCCTGATCGTCACCGGCGCCGTCCACGGCAACGAGACCTGCGGCACCAAGGGCATCGCGCGCGTGATGGCGGAACTGGACAGCGGCGCGCTGCGCATCGTCAACGGCAGCGTCACATTCGTCCCCGTCACCAATCCGCTGGCCTACGCCAAGGGCGAACGCTCCGGCGACCGCAACCTGAACCGCAACCTGTTTCCGAACGAGGCGCCCCAGGATTTCGAGGACCGCATCGCCAACTGGCTGTGCCCGCTGCTGGCCCAGCACGACGTGCTGCTGGATTTGCATTCCTTTAACGCCGCCAGCCAGCCTTTCGTGATGGTGGGCCCGCGCGACAACGACGGCGCGCTGCAGCCCTTCCGTCACGAGGAGCGGGAACGCGCCATGGCGCGCCGCCTGGGCGTGCACCGCTTCGTCGACGGCTGGCTGGCGACCTATGGCGACGGCGTGCAGCGCCGCCTGCGCGGCGACTCGCAGCTGGAAACCGTGCTGCGCTACGGCGTCGGCACCACCGAGTACATGCGCTCGACGGGCGGCTACGCGCTGACGCTGGAATGCGGCCAGCACGCCGATCCGCAGGCGCCCGAGGTGGCCTACCGCGCCATCATGAACACGCTCGCCTTCCTGGGCCTGATCGCGGCGCCCGCTCCCGAGCCCGTGAACCCGGAGGAAACCGAATACCTGAGCATGGTGGAAGTGCGCGACCGGCTGGACGCGGGCGACACCTTCAGCCGCGTCTGGTCCAGCTTCGACCGCCTGGCCAAGGGCGACGAGATCGGCCGCCGCGCGGACGGCACGCCGGTGCTGGCCCCGTACGACGCCACCATCCTGTTCCCCGACGTGAACGCCAAGGCCAACGCCGAATGGTTCTACCTGGCGAAAGCCAACGCGGCGTTCTAGCCCCTGCAGGCTCGGGCCGCTGTCGCGGTGGCGCGACAGCGGCCCAAAGGCGGTGCGCGCGGCTTTGCCTGCGGCTACAATGGTTTGCAGGAGATTAACATGCGCATTCCGCCGCTGCCGCTGGCCGCCGCCCTACTGACAAGCCTGGCCCACACCGCGCAGGCGGACACCACCGTGCCGGTCCGCGTGCTGGGCCAGGAGAGCATTCCGCCCAAATGGGTGCTGCGCGACGGCCGCGCCGAGGGCGTGTGTCCGGACATCCTGGCCGCCATGGAAAAGGCCGAACCCAGGCTGAGGTTCACCGGCCTCGACGATTTACGCTCCGTCCCCGTCATCGAGCAAGGCCTGGAAACGGGCCGGGTGGCCGCCGCCTGTGGGCTGCTGGATTCGGAGCGCCGCCGCCGGATCGCGCTCCAGGCGGGCAAGCTGTACGTGGTGCGCCACCGGCTGGCGGCGGCCATCAACGACAAGGTGAGCGTGGAAACGATGGACGACCTGGTGCGCCTGAAGCCGCTGATCGCCACCTCGCGCGGCGCCGCTTATTCCGAGCAGTTGCGCAAGCTGGGCCTGCACGTGGACGACAGCACCGGCGACAACCTGACCAACCTGAAGAAAATCATCGCCGGCCACGGCCGCTTCATGTACATGAACGAGCTGACGCTGGGATGGATCATCCGCCGCCACAAGCTGCAGGACAAGGTGTACATCCTGCCGACGGTGATGAAGGAAGAGCCGATCTATTTCTGGATCAGTAAGAAAACCGATCCCGATACCGCGCGCCTGATGACCCAGGCGCTGCAAAAACTGGCGGCCAAGGGCGAACTGGCCCGCATTTACGAGCGCTGGGCCACCGCCCTTCCCTGACGTCCCTCGGCGTGGCTCAGTGCGGCGACACCAGCTTCAAGCCGAGGATGCCGCAAGTAATCAGCGAAATGCAGAACAGGCGCAGCGCCCCGGACGGTTCGCCCAGCACCAGGATGCCGAACAGCGCCGTGCCCACCGTGCCGATACCGGTCCAGACCGCGTAAGCCGTGCCCAAGGGCAGCTCGCGCAACGCCAGCCCCAGCAAGCCGACGCTGCCGGCCATGGCGCCCAGCGTGGCCACCGATGGCAGCAGCCGGGTAAAGCCTTCCGTGTATTTCAAGCCCACGGCCCAGCCGATTTCCAGCAAACCGGCGATAAATAACAACACCCAGGACATGATTCCCCCTTGCACGGCAAGGTCGTCCCCGCCCCACTGGCCCTTCAGCGCGAGGTCGTCCCCGCAGGCAACGCCGGAAAGTATATCATTGCTGCAATATTTGCATCGTAGAGGACCCTTATGCTGCTGCTTGCCCAAATCGTGACCGGCCTGGTGCTGCTGATCCACGTCTACATCGTGTTGCTGGAAACGGTGCTGTTCCGCACGCGCGGGCGCCGCGTGTTCGGCCTGTCGGCGGAAAAGGCGGAGATCGTGCAGCCGGCCATGTCCAACCAGGGTTGCTACAACGGTTTCCTGGTCGCCGCCCTGGCGGTGGGTTTCCTCCATCCGGATCCGGCGACCGCGCGCGCCTTCACCGTGTTCGGGCTGAGCTGCGTGGCGGTGGCGGGCCTGTGGGGCGCGGCCACCGTGTCGCGCCGCATCCTGTTCGTGCAGACGGTGCCGGCCGCCGTCGCGCTGCTGCTCCTCGGTCTGGCCTGACCGCAAATCAGGACCCAAAAAGGCGCCGCCAGCGGGTTTTCCATTTATATCGTAAGATACCGATATACACATCGAACCAATCCGATGCGTACATCGCTAGAGTCCAATATGAGCATAGACATCGACGCAATCCACAAGGCGCTGGCCAATCCGGTCCGGCGCCAGATCCTGGCCTGGCTGAAGCAGCCGGAAGCCTATTTCGCCGACCAGGCGCACCCGCTGACCTTCGGCGTGTGCGCCAGCCTGATCGACCAGCGCACCGGGCTGTCGCAATCGACCGTGTCGGCGCACCTGGCGACCTTGCAGAAGGCGGGACTGGTGACGGTCCAGCGGGTCGGACAGTGGAACTTTTTCAAGCGCAACGATGAAGTGATCCAGGGCTTTATTGACCATATGAATGAAGGCCTGTAGCGGCCGCACTTTAAGGAACACATCATGGCAAACCTGTTCGAACCGATCAAAATTGGCGACCTGACCCTGAACAACCGCGTCATCATGGCGCCGCTGACGCGTTCGCGCGCGGTGGGCGGCGAGCGCGTGCCCAACGCGCTGATGGCCGAATACTATGTGCAGCGCGCCTCCGCCGGGCTGATCCTGAGCGAGGCCACCGCCGTCACGCCGCAGGGCGTGGGCTACGCCGACACGCCGGGCATCTGGTCCGACGAACAGGTGGCCGGCTGGAAAGTGGTGACCGACGCCGTGCACGCCGCCGGCGGCAAGATCTTCCTGCAGCTGTGGCACGTGGGCCGCGTGTCCGATCCCCATTTCCTGAACGGCGAATTGCCGGTGGCGCCCAGCGCGATCGCGCCCAAGGGCCATGTCAGCCTGCTGCGTCCGCAGCGCGGGTACGTGACGCCGCGCGCGCTGGAAACGGACGAGATCCCCGGCATCGTCGCCGCCTACCGCAAGGGCGCGGAAAACGCCAAGCTGGCCGGCTTCGACGGCGTGGAGGTGCACGGCGCCAACGGTTACCTGCTGGACCAGTTCCTGCAGGACAGCACCAACCTGCGCGCCGACGCCTACGGCGGCCCGGTCGAGAACCGCGCGCGGCTGCTGCTGGAAGTGACGGACGCGTGCATCGAGGTGTGGGGCGCGGGCCGCGTCGGCGTGCACCTGGCGCCGCGCGCCGATTCGCACGACATGGGCGATTCCGACCCGGCCGCCACCTTCGGCTACGTGGCGCGCGAGTTGGGCAAGCGCGGCATCGCCTTCATCTGCGCGCGCGAAGCGGTGGGGGAGGACAGCCTGGGACCGCTGCTGAAGAAGGAGTTCGGCGGCATCTACATCGCCAACGAGAAAATGGACAAGGCGACGGCCGAGGGCATCATCGCCGCCGGCACCGCCGACGCCGTGGCCTGGGGCAAGGACTTCATCGCCAACCCCGACCTGCCGCGCCGCCTGCAGGCCGGCGCCGCGCTGAACCCGGCGCGTCCCGAAACGTTCTATCACTCGGGCGCCGAGGGCTACACGGACTACCCCGCCCTGGCGTAGTCGACGCGGGCCGTGCCCCAAGCGAACTGAGCCCCATTTGGTGACTCGGCGTCCCCGCCATGCCCCAAATGGGGCTCAGTTCGCTTCAGCGCGGCGCGGTGTAGTTGACGGGCACGAAGGTGTAGCCCTTGCCCTGCGCGCGCACGTGGCCGATGCCGGGGAACTGCAGGTGCGAGGCGCCGATCAGGTAGCCTTGCTTGGCGGCCTCGGCGAACGCGGCCTTGCGGTGCGCCAGCGCGGCCTTGCTGTCGACGTCGAAGTCGATCGTCACCGACGGGTCCTCGAACTGCACGGCCTGCACGTGCAGCAGGTCGCCCAGCAGCACCAGCTTCTGGCCCTTGCTTTCAATGACGTAAGTGGTGTGGCCCGGCGTGTGGCCGAAGCTGGTCACCGCCTTCACGCCCGGCACCAGCTCGGTGTTGCCCTCGAACGGGCTCAGCTTGCCCGCCTCGCTGTACGGCGACACCGAATTCATCGCGCCCTGGAAGTAGCCCTTCATCGCGGCGGGCGCCTTCTCCATGTTCACCTTGCTCAGCCAGAAATCCGTGTCGTGCTTCTCCGCGCGCACCACGGCGTTCGGGAACACGGCCTTGCCGTCCGCGGCCAGGCCGCCCACGTGGTCGCTGTGCATGTGGCTGATGTAGATCTCGTCGACCTGCTCCGGCTGGTAGCCGGCCGCCTTCAGGTTGGCCACCAGCTTGCCCAAGGTGGGGCCGAACAGCTTGGCCGCGCCGGTGTCGATCAGCACCAGCTTGCCGCCGGTGTTGACCAGGTAGCCGTTCACCGAGGTCTCCAGCGGCGCCTTCAGGAACGACTGGGCCAGCGCCTTGTTGGTCTTGGCGGCGTCCTGGTGCAGCAGCTTGTCGACCGGCAGGTCCACGGTGCCGTCGTTGAGCGCGGTCACCTCGAAGTCGCCCAGCATCATGCGGTAATAGCCCGGCGCCTGGCTCTTGGCCATGGGCGCGGCGGCCTGGACAGTGGCGCAGGCGGCCGCGATGGCGGCGAACAGGGCGAGGTGGCGTGTCTTCAGGATCATGGTTACCCCTTTTATTTAGTGTTATGCGGAACGATAAGATAGCGTAAAAACCAATACTCTGTTGAGGCGGCTCAAAAACCACAAGCGAACTCGACGGTCTTGCCGCGCGCGGAAGGCGGCGATAGAATGCCGGGCTCGGATTTTTCACGACGTGAAATGCCGTCCTGTCAACACTACTTATTTAGCAAGCGCCGCGCGAGAATGGAGACCGCCATGGAAGATGAACTGAAGCCCGCGGCCCTGCCCCGCCTGGGCCAGCGCGTGGCGCTGCGGATGCTGAACCTATTCGGCTGGCGCATGCTGTGGCGTCCGCTGCCCGGTCCGCGCGGCATCGCGGTGATCTACCCGCACACGTCGAATTGGGACTTCATCATCGGCCTGTTCGGCAAATGGGCGCTGGATCTGCCGTTCCGCTGGCTGGCCAAGGATACTCTGTTCAGGATTCCCGTGCTGGGCAAGTGGTTCCACGCCATGGGCGGCGATCCGGTCGACCGCGGCGCCAAGACCGGCATGATCCAGCGCCAAGCCGACCGCATGAACGCGGCCGACTGGTACTGGGTGGGCATCACACCCGAGGGCACACGCGGCTACCGGCCGAACTGGAAGAGCGGCTTCTACCACCTGGCGCTGGCGGCCAGGGTGCCGCTATGCCTGGTGTACATCGATTACCCCAACAAGGTGCTGGGAGTGCGGGACCATGTGTTCCTCACCGGCGACCAGGACACCGACATGGCGGCGATACGCGCCGGCTTCGCCGGCCACCAGGGACTGCATCCCGGGGACGCCGCCCCCATCGTGCTGCGGGAGCGGCGGCCGGACTAGGTTTACGCGGCCAGCATCAGCATGCCGGTGGCGGCGATGCCGGCGCCGGCGGCGCGCACCATGCCGCCTTCGGCCGCGCGGCCGAACCAGCGTCCCGCCGCCATCAGCAGCGCGCTCGCGGCCAGGAAGCCGGCGGCGCTGGCCACCTGCGGCAGTTCATGGCCGTGCGCGTTGCCGTGCAGGACCGCGAAGGCCGCGACCATCACCGCGCCCGCCATCGCCGGCAGGCGCGCCGCCATCGCGATCAGCGCGCCGATCAACGCGACCGTGGCGGCGATGCCGGTCTCCAGTCCGGGCACCGTCACCCCCGCCACGCCGCCCAGGGCGCCCAGCAGCATCGCGGCCAGGAACACCTTGGGCAGATGCGCGCCTTGCGGCTGGCGCACGCTCCAGATGCCGGCCGCCGTCATGGCCAGCAAGTGGTCGAAGCCCGTGAACGGGTGCGCGAAGCCGGCCAGCGCCTGCTCCCCCAGGCCGGTGGCGGTGGCGGCGATGGCGTGCGCGGCGGACGGGTGGGCCAGCGCGCTCGCGCTGGCGGCGGCGCCGGTGGCGGCGACCAGCGCCAGCAATGCGGTACGAACGGCGGGTTTCATGCGGACTCCTTCTTGTTGGCCGGCCCCAGCAGGCCTTGTTCACGGATAAAGTCGATCACGTCGCCCACCCCTTCCCCGCTGCGCAGGTTGGTGAAGAAGAAGGGACGCGCGCCGCGCATGCGCTTGGCGTCCCGCGCCATGATGTCGAGATTGGCGCCGACGTGCGGCGCGAGGTCGGTCTTGTTGATGATCAGCAGGTCCGAGCGCGTGATGCCCGGGCCTCCCTTGCGCGGGATCTTCTCGCCGCCGGCCACGTCGATCACGTAGATCGTCAGGTCCGACAGTTCCGGGCTGAAGGTGGCGGCCAGGTTGTCGCCGCCGGATTCCACCAGGATCAGGTCCAGGTCGGGAAAATCGGCCTGCATGCGGGCGATCGCCTCCAGGTTGATCGACGCGTCCTCGCGGATCGCCGTGTGCGGGCAGCCGCCGGTCTCCACGCCCATCAGGCGCTCGGCCGGCAAGGCGTCCGCGCGCAGCAGGATCTCCATGTCCTCCTTGGTGTAGATGTCGTTGGTGATGACGGCCATGTCGTAGTGGTCGCGCATGCCCTTGCACAGCATTTCGCACAGCGCGGTCTTGCCGGAGCCGACCGGGCCGCCGATGCCGACGCGCAGCGGGTTGGATGTGTTCATGACGTGTTCCTTTTTATGATCTGTATAGTCGGCTGTACTGTATTTCGTGGCGCATGGACAGCAGCGACAGGCCGGGCGACCAGTTGCTCATGTCCTCGTCGGCGATGGCTTGCGCCACCAGCGCGGCGGCCTCGATCTCGGGCCGCAGCGACAGCAGCATGCGCTGCCCGGCCACCTGCCCCAGCGGCACGGACTTGACGCACACCAGCACCTGGTTCTCGGCCCAGGCGAACAGCATGGCCAGCAGCGCCTCCTGGTGCGGGATGTCGAGCGCGGCGACCGCGCAGGCGTAGGCCACGGGCAGCGCCAGCTCCGCCTCGGGCGGCAACATGGCCGTGATGTCGGCGTCGGCGATGCCCAGTTCGGAGACCAGGCGGGACAGGGAAAAGCCCATCTGCACGGTCTCGGCGCGGAATTCGGCGGTGTCGCGCGAGGCCAGGAAACGCTCGCTCCACTCGGCCACGGCGGCGGCGTCGCGGCGGGTGAAGGCGCGCATCAGGCGCCAGTTGACGGGGGCCTCCCAGGGGGCCATCACTTCGCGCAGGTGGCGGGCGATCCAGGCGCGGGCGGTGTCGGCGTCGCGCACCTCGCCCGCCTCCAGCGCCGCCTCCAGGCCCTGCGAGTAGCTGTAGGCGCCGATCGGCAGCGCGGGGCTGGCGAATTGGAGCAGGTGCAGCAGCGCGGACGCTTGCATCATGCGGACGCGTCCCCCGGGCGGTGGATCTTCTGGCGCAGCGGAATCGGCGCCAGCGGGTGGCCGTGCTCGTGGCCATGGCCGTGGCCCCCGCCGTAGGCGCCGGACTCCGGCTCGAACGCGGCCATCTCCTCGGCCACCGCCGCGCCCAGGCCGTGCAGCATGTCCTTCAGCACCGCGTCCGCGCGGATGCGCAGGAAGCCGTCGCCCACCTGCGCCTGCGTGTGGCGGTTGCCGAGGTGGAAGGCGCAGCGCAGCAGGGTCAGGGCGTCGGCGCAGGTGACCTTGTAGGTCGGCTCGCGCGCGGCGACCACTTGCACCACCACCGACCGGTCCTCGCCGGCCAGCAGGTCGCCGTCGCGCAGCACGGTGCCGCGCGCGGTGAACACGGCCGCCTCCTCGCCGCTGCTGAGGGTGGCGCGCAGGCGGCATTTTTCGCGCAGTTCGTACGGCAGCACCAGTTGCGCCGCGATCTTGCCCGCCTCGGCGGCGGCCAGCTTGGTGTGTAGGGTGAGCATGCGGGGCCTCGTCAGAACAGGAAATAGCGCTGCGCCATCGGCAGCACCAGCGCGGGCTCGCAGACCAGCAACTGGCCGTCGGCGCGCACTTCATAGGTTTCGGGATCGACCTCCATCACCGGCGTGGCGCCGTTGTGGATCATGTCGCGCTTGCGCAGCGTGCGCATATTCCTCACCGCGATGGTCGGCTTGTTCAAGCGCAGTTGATCGCCGATGCCGGCGTCGTACGCGGCCTGCGACACGAAGGTGCAGGACTTGCGCAGGCCGCCGCCGTAGGCGCCGAACATCAGGCGGTAATGCACCGGCTGCGGCGTCGGGATGGAGGCGTTGGGGTCGCCCATCTGCGCGGCGGCGATCATGCCGCCCTTCAGTATCATCGACGGCTTCACGCCGAAGAAGGCCGGCTTCCACAGCACGATGTCGGCCATCTTGCCCACCTCCAGCGAGCCCACCACGTGCGAGACGCCGTGCGTGATGGCGGGGTTGATGGTGTACTTGGCGATGTAGCGCTTGGCGCGGAAGTTGTCGTTGCGCGAGGAGTCCTCGGGCAGCGAGCCGCGCTGCACCTTCATCTTGTGCGCGGTCTGCCAGGTGCGCATGATGACCTCGCCCACGCGGCCCATGGCCTGCGAATCGGACGACATCATCGAGATCGCGCCGATGTCGTGCAGGATGTCCTCGGCGGCGATGGTCTCGCGGCGGATGCGCGATTCGGCGAAGGCCACGTCCTCGGCGATGGCGGGGTCGAGGTGGTGGCACACCATCAGCATGTCCAGGTGCTCGTCCAGCGTGTTGACGGTGTAGGGGCGCGTGGGATTGGTCGACGAGGGCAGCACGTTGCCCTGCCCGACCGCCGCGATGATGTCCGGCGCGTGGCCGCCGCCCGCGCCTTCGGTGTGGAAGGTGTGGATGGTGCGGTCCTTGAACGCGGCCAGCGTGTGCTCCAGGAAGCCGCCCTCGTTCAGCGTGTCGCTGTGGATGGCCACCTGCACGTCCATGCGCTCGGCCACGGACAGGCAGTTGTCGATCGCGGCCGGCGTGGTGCCCCAGTCCTCGTGCAGCTTGAGGCCGATGGCGCCGGCGCGGATCTGCTCCTCCAGCGGCAGCGGCATGCTGACGTTGCCCTTGCCGAGGAAGCCCAGGTTCATGGGGAAGGCGTCGGCCGCCGACAGCATGGCGTGCAAGTGCCAGGGGCCGGGCGTGCAGGTGGTGGCGGCGGTGCCCACCGCCGGGCCGGTGCCGCCGCCCAGCATGGTGGTCACGCCGCTCATCAAGGCTTCCTCGATCTGCTGCGGGCAGATGAAGTGGATGTGCGAGTCGATGCCGCCGGCGGTGACGATCAGGCCCTCGCCGGCGATGATCTCGGTGGCCGCGCCGATGGCCATCGTCACGCCGGGCTGGATGTCCGGGTTGCCGGCCTTGCCGATGGCGGCGATCAGGCCGTTCTTCAGGCCGATGTCGGCCTTGACGATGCCCCAGTGGTCCAGGATCACCGCGTTGGTGATGACGGTGTCCATCACCTCGGCGTGCGGGCGCTGCGACTGGCCCATGCCGTCGCGGATCACCTTGCCGCCGCCGAACTTCACCTCCTCACCGTAGATCGCGTGGTCCCGCTCGATCTCGATGAAGAGCTCGGTGTCGGCCAGGCGGATGCGGTCCCCGGTGGTGGGACCGTACATTTCTGCGTACGCTGCGCGGGGGATGGATGCCATGTCAGGATTTGGGTGGGTTGTCTTGCAGTTTGCCGTTGACGGCGCCGCTGAAGCCGTAGACCTCGCGGTCGCCGCTGAGCTTCACCAGTTCCACGGTGCGCTGCTGGCCGGGCTCGAAGCGCACGGCGGTGCCGGCGGCGATGTTCAGCCGCATGCCGTAGGCCTTCCAGCGCTCGAAGGCGAGCGCGGTGTTCACTTCGAAGAAATGGAAATGCGATCCAACTTGGATGGGACGGTCGCCGCGGTTGGCGACGACGACGGAGACGGTTTCGCGGCCTGTGTTGAGGCCGATTTCGCCTTCCTCGAGCAAGTATTCACCAGGGGTCATGATGTGCTCCTTCTTTCTTGCTGATAAAACGTATTCAGGGTATCGGATGGTGGACGGTCACCAGCTTGCTGCCGTCCGGGAATGTGGCTTCGACCTGGATGTCGGGGATCATTTCGGGCACGCCCTCCATCACGTCGGCGCGGGCCAGGATGCGCGTGCCTTCGGACATCAGCTCGGCCACGGTCTTGCCGTCGCGCGCGCCCTCCATGATGGCGGCGCTGATCAGCGCCACCGCCTCCGGGTAGTTCAGTTTCAGGCCGCGCGCGCGGCGCCGCTCGGCCAGCAGGCCGGCGGTGAATATCAGCAGCTTGTCTTTTTCGCGTGGTGTCAGGTCCATGGTCTTCCTTGTGTCCAGGGGCGCCGTCAGGTGCGCCAGCTTCTCGGTTCGAACGCCGGGCGGCCCAGCAGGTGGGGCCGCACGATGCGCCAGGCCGCCAGCATCAGTTCGCGCGCGGCCTCGCTGTCGTCGCCCAGCAGGCGCACGCACAGCAGTTGCCTCATCTGGGTGGCGCCGAACAGCGGGTCGTCGCTGAGCGCGCGCAGCTCGGCCAGCACGGCCGCCGGCAGCGCGGCGCCGGCCGCGATCAGGGTGGCGCTCACGCTGCGGCCGGCCAGGCCCAGCGGGCTGGCGACGGCCCGCGGGGTCAGCGCGCCCTGCTCCCACCACAACAGCTTGCCGCCGCGGCGGATGCGGGTGCGCTGCGCCACCCGCCCGCCCGTGAACGACTCGCCGGACGCGCGGCGGCCCATGCACAGGATCTCGCAGCCGAGATAGCTGGCGTCGGCGGCCAGCAGCACGTCGTGGTCCAGCTCCACGTGGGCGTTGTCGAAGAAAATGGTCTCCTGCGGCATCCACTCGATGGCCGCGCCCGCGGCGGCCTCCAGCGTCACGCGCTGGCGCGAGACCTTGCCATTGGCCTTGTACCACTTGGCCGCGCCGGGCGTGGTCAGGAAAGCCCGGGCCCGCTCGCCGGCGCGCGCCGTCAACTCCAGCTGGTCGCCGCCGACCACGCCGCCGGGCGGATGGACGACGATGGCGTGGCAGGTTTCCGGTCCCTCCGGATACAGCGGCTTCTGCACCCGCAGCGGACCGGCGTGGCGGCGCTCGACCAGGCGTGTCGTGCCCGCGTCGTCGGCGAAACCGAGGACGAGGCTGGCCTGCCAGGCGCCATGGCCGGAGCTGGCTTGCGGGTCGCGGATGACGGTACAGTCGGGCATGAATGGTGCAAGGAGTAATGATGGGTTTTATCCAGCAAGACGCGTGCCAGCGGCCGCGTGATAATTCGGTCCATTGCGCGCCATGACGCGCACCAAAACGGCGCGGGCGCACCGATGTGGCGCACGACTGGCGGCGCCGACAAATACGGCGCGCTGCCGCCGGCCAACACCGCGTATAGTCCAGCAACATGAGTACATACCATTGGTTCATACTGATCGGTTGCCTGATGCTGGCGCGCGGCCTCGCCGCCACCACGCTGTCGCGGCTGCCCGTCACCTCGGCCATCGTCTACCTGGGCGTCGGCCTGTTCCTGGGGCCCGCCGTGCTGGGCGTGTTTTCCGTCGATCCGCTCAAGCAGGCCAAGCTGCTGGAGGTGATGACCGAGTTGGCCGTGCTGATCTCGCTGTTCTCGGCCGGCGTGAAAATGCCGGTGCCGTTCTCGCTGAAACGCTGGGCGCCGTCGATCCGGCTGGCCTGGCTGTCGATGGCGCTGTCGGTCGGCATCATGGCCGCCTTCGGCTGGCTGGTGCTGGGCCTGCCCGTCGGCGCGGCGATACTGCTGGGCGCCATCCTCGCCCCCACCGACCCGGTGCTGGCCACCGACGTGCAGGTGCGCCACGCGGGCGACAAGGACCAGTTGCGCTTCGGCCTGACCTGCGAGGCCGGCATGAACGACGGCAGCGCCTTCCCGCTGGTGATGCTGGGCCTGGGCCTGCTGGGCCTGCACGAACTGGGCGAATTCGGCTGGCGCTGGGTGCTGGTCGACGTGCTGTGGGCCACGTCCAGCGCGGTGCTGATCGGCATCGCGGGCGGCGCCCTGCTGGCGCGGCTGGGCTGGGCGCTGCGCGGCAAGGACCCGCGCCACGAGGTGCTGGACGACCTCGTCGGGCTGGGCCTGATCGCGGTGGTCTACGGCCTCAGCGCCTCGCTGCATTCCTGGGGCTTCCTGGCGGTGTTCTTCGCCGGCGTGGCGCTGCGGCAGACGGAATTGAAGCTGGCCGGCATGCCCAAGGACAAGCACGGCTTGCGCGAGGCGATACCGCCCAGCGGCGGCGGCGCCAGCGCCGGCACCGCCCGCGCGGAGGACGGCAGCGAGATCCCGCTCACCGTCAGCGGCGAGTCGCTGATCTTCAAGGAACACCTGGAACGGTTGTCGGAACTGACGCTGGTGCTGCTGCTGGGCGCGGCGGTCAACACGCATTCATGGGACTGGCGCGGCTGGGGCACGGCGCTGTTCCTGTTCGTGGTGGCGCGGCCGCTGAGCGTGATGCTGGGCCTGGCCGGCTCGGCCGCGCGGGGCCGCGTGCGCGGCATCACCGCCTGGTTCGGCGTGCGCGGCATCGGCTCCGTGTACTACCTGATGTACGCGGTCAACCACGGCCTGCCGCCCGCGCTGGCGCGCGACCTGATCGACATCACGCTGGTGGTCATCATGCTGTCCATCGTCGTGCACGGCACCAGCGTGAAACCGCTGTTCGACCGCTTCTGGCCGACGTAGGCGGCGGGCTACAGCGGCGTCAGCACCATCGAAAAGAACACCCGGGTCGGGCCGTTGGACAGCTTGAAGAACAATTTGTTGCGGCCCTTCCTGAAACGCACCGGCACCTTGCCTTCGGAAAGGTTGTAGGTCGGCACGAAATTGTTTTGCGTGTCGTAGACCTGGTTGAAAAACCATAGCTTGTTGACGTTGCCGCCCGCCCAGACCTTCTGGTCGTTGACCCATACCTGGACGTCGTCATCGGCGCCTATCCACGCGGCCAGGTCTTGCGCCTCGTCGAACATCAATTCCGTGTAGCCGTAGTAGACGCTGTCCTCCGCCGAATCCGGCGGCACCAGCGGATAGCTTGGCGTCTCCACGTAGCGCCAGCGAAGCACGCGGCCGTCCTTGCCATCATAGGCCGCGTCCAGGATCACGGCCCGCTCCGGCGGATAGCTGTCGGTGGCGAACATGCCTCGTCCATGCTTGCCCTCGAACGGGCCGATGATGTACCAGCTGTTCACAAAGAGGCGGTTGGCGAACTCGCCCCCCGCACCCAGCTTGCGTCCGGCGCCCTTGCGCATGCCGGCCTCGGACACCGCGGACATGTGGCCCACGCCGCGGTCGAACAGTTCCGGGCCGGAGCCGCCGTAGCGGCCGGAGGCATGGTTCCGCGAGGGAAGGTCACGGTTGACGAAAGCGGCGATGCGTTGCCCAATGCCGGACCCGGTGCCCGAACCGCCGCCGTTTCCGGTTCCAGCGCCGGTTCCGGGGGTTCCCGCTCCAGCGGTTCCGCTTCCGTCCCGGCCACCGCCGGCGCCATGCCCGCCCTCGCCCTCGCTTCGCCCGCCATTCACCGGCACGCCCCGCTCCTGCCGCTCAAGCTGGCGCTGGCGCTGCGACAGCACATCGCGCGCGCTTTTTTCGAGGGCGGCGATACGGGCGTCGGCCGTGGCGGCGGCGTCGCCCGGGGCCGGAATCGGCGCCTCCGGCGGTGCCGGCGCCTCAAGCTGTTTCGCGCCGGTCAGCTTCGCGTACTCCTCGGCCTTGAGCTGCCTGCCCATCGCCTCGATTTCCTTCGACAGCGATTCCGCCAGCGCCAGCAGCTCCTTCTTGTCCTCCGGCGCCGACGTCGCGTCGAAGCGCGGTTCCTCGGCGGCGGCGCCTTGTTCCTCTCCCATACTCTGCCGCATCAACTCCTTGATGCGCTCCATGTCCGTCACGCGCTTGCGCATGTTGGCATGGCTGGCCAGTTGATGGCTGGCGTCGACTTGCCGCAGCTCCGCCTGCTGGATCTGGTAAGTGCCGAAGTGGTACAGCAGCGCCAGCAACGCCGCGTGCGCCGCCAGCGAAACGCTCAGATACGGATGCCGCCTCGGAAGGGAAAACAAGGTGCGCATCACTTACGCGTACGCATGGCGATGTTGGTGAAGCCCTCGAACTGGCACAGATCCAGGACGCGCACGATGTGCTGGTATTCGGCCCGCTGGTCGCCATCGATGCGTATGCGCCGCCGCGGATTGGCCGCCGCCTCCTTCTTCAGCCGATCATGGAATGCCTGCACCCCCATCCTGTCGCCGTCGATGTAGATTTTCCCCTTCGCGTCGACACCGATCACCAGCGGCGCGCCGGCGGCGCCATTGATGGCCAGGCTGGCCTGGGCGGTGGGCAGCGTCACCGGCAATTCCTTGTCCTGCTTCTGCTGCTTGTCCTGCTTGAAGGAGGTGGCGATCATGAAGAACATCAGCAGGAAGAAGATGCAGTCGATCAGGGCGATCAGGCCGATCTCCGGCGGCTCCTCATGGCCCAGCTCAATGCGCATGGTTCACCACTTGCAGGTTCTGCGGTCCGGCCACGCGCGGCGGGAACCACGCGTTCAGCAGCTTGTTGGTCTCCTTCTCCAAGGCGAGGCCGAGAAAGGCGGTGCGGTTCCTCAGGAAGTGGTGCATGGCCAGCGCCGGCAGCGCCACGCACAGGCCGGACGCGGTGTTGACCAGCGCCTTGGAAATACCCCCCGCCAGCAGCGCGGGGTTGCCCATGCCCTCGGCGTAGGCGATCACGTGGAAGGCCTCTATCATGCCGACCACGGTGCCCAGCAGGCCGACGATGGGGGCGACCGTCGCCACGATGGACAGCGCGTAGAACTTTTGCTGGTGATGGCGCAACTCCAGCGACGCGATATCCGCCGCGCCGCCGCTGACGCGGGCGAAATCGTGGTGCCGGTGCGCGACGATGAACTGGATCACGCGCGCCAGCGTGCTGTCCTGCTGCTCCAGCGCCCGCTGGATACCCGCGAAGTCGTTGGCCGCCCACATGGGCATGACGGCGTCGGCCAGCCCCTCGGGGACGACGCGCCTGGCGCGGAAATGCACCAGGCGCTCTATCGCCACGGCCAGGAACAGGATGGACAGCGCCAGGATGGCGACCAGGGCCAGGCCGCCCTCCTGGAATTGTTCCATCACATCGAGCTCGGCGGCGAACGCCGCGCCGGGCAGCGCCGCCATCATGGCCAGCGGGACAATCGCGAGTGATTTTTGCATGAGTCGGGGCCGCGTTGCGGCGTGGCTTATCTCATTGCAATTCTGACACCCGAGAGGCCGGCCCAAGCAATAATTTTTTCCGCAAGCGCGATATCCAAAACGACATCACCCCTCGCCGAACTCGGCGGCGGCCTTGGCGGCCCAGATGGCCTGGTCGCGGCTGGGGAAGGCCTCGTCGTAGCCGTCCACCTCGCCGTTCTCGCCGACGAAGTAGGTCCACCAGCCCGACGCGTCCTGGCGGATCGCGATGTCGTGCGGCTTGCAGTGTTCCAGCATCAGGTCGCCGTCGGCCAGCGTCACGATGGCCACGCCCCGGTGCACTATCTTGTCAGACATTTTCCATTCTCCGAAAATTCACGCCATGACGGCTAGTGTACCGGAAGCGCCGCGTCCGCTCCCGCCAGCGCCGGCAATGACGCGCGGACACGATCCGAAAAGATGTTCAGGACAATTCAGGCCGCCCTGCGCCGCCAGCCCGGCCACGCCACTGGCGCCGAACACGAAATGAGGCGGCGCGAGGCCGGTCCTGTTCTCAGTTCTCTTCTCAGTCCTCTTTCGGATAGGGGCTCTTGCCCCCTTCCGCGATGAAGTCGTCGATGCGCGTCCGCAGCACCGGCAGCGGCACCGAGCCCAGGTTCAGCACCGTGTCGTGGAAGGCGCGGATGTCGAACCTGGCGCCCAGCGCGGCCTCGGCCCGCTTGCGCGCCTCGACGATGGCCATCTCGCCCAGGTAGTAGGACAGCGCCTGGCCCGGCCAGGAGATGTAGCGGTCCACCTCCGTTTCGATCTCGTGCGCGGACAGGGCGGTGTTGTCGTGCAGGTAGGCCTGCGCCCGCTCGCGGGTCCAGCCCTTGGCGTGCACGCCGGTGTCGACCACCAGCCGCGACGCGCGCCACGCCTGGTAGCTCAGCATGCCGAACACCTCGTACGGCGTCTCGTACATGCCCATCTCCGCGCCCAGCCGCTCCGTGTACAGCGCCCAGCCCTCGCCGTAGGCGGAGATGTAGGCCTTGCGGAACGCCGGCCTACCCTTTTGCTCCAGCGCGATAGGCATCTGGAAGGCGTGGCCGGGCGCCGATTCGTGCAAGGTCAGCGCGGGCAGGCTGTAGAGCGCGCGCGCCGGCAGGTTGTAGGTGTTGACCAGGTAGACGCCGGGGCCGCCGCGGCCCGAGGTGTAGAACGGCGCCTGCTCCGGCGGCACCGGGATGATGGCGAAGCGCTTGCGCGGCAAGTAGCCGAAGTAGTCGCCGACCTTGCCGTCGAAGCGCTTGGCGATGTGGGCGGCGCGCATCAGCAGCTCTTCCGGCGTCTTGGCGTAGAAGCGCGGGTCGGTGCGCAGGAACTGGAGGAAGGCCGGCAGGTCGCCCTCGAATTTCACCTGCCGCATCACGTCCAGCATCTCGGCGCGGATCTTGGCCATCTCGGCCAAGCCGGTCTGGTGGATCTGCTCCGCGCTCATCGCGGTGGTGGTGAATTCGGCGATCTTGGACTGGTAGTAGGCCTTCCCGTCCGGCAGGCTCTCGGCGGCCAGCGCCTCGGTGGCGCCGGGGATGTATTCGGCGCGCATGAACTCGAGCAGTTCCTCGTGCGCGGGCACCACGGCCTCGCGGATGGCCTTCAGCGCCGCCTCGCGCAAGCGCGCCTGTTCGTCGGCGGGGATGGAGGCCGGCATCTCGCGGAAGGGTTTGTAGAAGACCAGCTTTTGCGGATCCTTTTCCCCGGTGACGGCGGCGATCGAGCCGTCGCGCCCGGCCAGCGTGACCCTGGGCGGCGTGAAGCCGCGCTTCAAGCCCGCCCGCATGTTGGCGATCTCGTCGCGGAAGTAGCGCGGCACGTCGTTCAGCTGCGCCACGTAGGCGCCGTATTCGGCGGCCGTGCGGAAGGTCTTGCGCGCGTCGCCGGCCATGTTGGACCAGAACGCGGAATCGGCGTTGAGCGGTTTTTCGTATTCGCGGAAGCGCTGGTTGTCGATCAGCGCGGCGATTTGCGCGCGGTAGACGGCGTAGTTGATGCGCTCCCCGGCGGACAGGCTGGCCGGCGCGATCGCGTCCAGCCGCCTCATGACGTTGCGCCAGTAGTCCAGACGCGCCTGCTGGGTGGCGGGGTCCACCCGCGGCAGGCTGGGACGGATGCCGTTGCCATGGACGTCGTCCTCCTCGTCCTCCATGCGCTGCCTCAGGCGCCAGGCCCATTCCTCGGTGTACAGGGATTTGAAGCGGGCTTCGGCCCTGGTGGCGGCCTTGGCGGCGGCCGGGGCGGCGTGGGATGGAACGGCCGCGGCAAAGATGATGCACGCGCCTGCGATGGCAGCGCTGGATTTCTTCATCTGATTTTGCTCCGAGAAACCTCGTCCTTCAGGACGGGGAGTGAAAGGAGCCGACGGCGAATTGCATGGCAATTCGGGCCCTGTGGAAAGTCATGCCGGGAGCCGCCGAACTCGCATAGATTAAAATGGGAACCAGTTCCAGCTCTGCTGGTCAAACAAGCATGAAACTGGTCTACCGTTATCGTGTGAAGTCGTTGGCCGGCCTGCTGAACCAGCAGGCGCGGGCGGTCAACTTCGTTTGGAACTACTGCAACGAAAGGCAGAAGGACGCGCTGCGCTTCAACCGCCGCTGGCACTCCGGCTTCGACCTGATCAAACTGACCACCGGCTGCAGCAATGAGCTTGGACTGCATTCCGGCACGGTCAACGACGTGTGCCAGCAGTACGCCAAGTCGCGCAGCCAGTCGCATCGTCCCTACCTGCGCTTCCGGAGCCGGAAATCGCTGGGTTGGGTGCCGCTCAAGGGCCGCGAGTTGAAGCGGGAAGGCAATGCCTTCCGCTTCGCCGGCGACACCTTCCGCGTGTTTTACTCGCGACCGCTGCCGGAAGGGAAAATCCTGGACGGCACCAACTTTTCCCGCGACCGCCGTGGCAACTGGTTTCTGAACATCGTGCTGGAAGTCGCGGAGCCGCCCGCAAGGACGCCGGTGCGTGGGGTTGGCATCGATCTGGGCCTGAAGGAATTGGCCACACTGTCCAATGGCGAAAAAATCGAAGCGCCACGGATTTACCGCGAAGCCGAAGCGGCGCTGGCGGTGGCGCAGCGCGCCCGCAAGCGGCGGCGGGTAACCGCCATCCACGCCAAGATCGCCAATCGCCGGCGCGATTTCCTTCACAAGTGTTCCACCCGCATGGTGCGCGACTTCGACTACATCGTGGTCGGCAATGTCCAGGCCGCCGCGCTGGCCAAAACCCGCATGGCGAAGTCGGTGCTGGACGCGGGCTGGTCGTCCTTCCGTAATCAACTGGCGTACAAGGCCGTTAGGCATGGCGCCTGGTTCGAGGAAGTGGACGAACGTTTCACCACCCAGGTTTGCTCGAACTGCGGCACGTTGCCGGAGTCCAGGCCGAGAGGTATCGCGGACCTTGGAGTAAGGGAATGGCGATGCAGCGATTGCGGTGCCGAACATGATCGTGATCTCAATGCCGCGTTAAACATTCTCCGTCGCGGACGTGCGACGCTAGCTGTAGGAATCTCCGCCCTTTAGGGCGGAGAGGACGTCAAGACTCTCCTTTTAGGTGTCGGACAGCTGCAAGGGGCGCTTGTGGCGCAGCAGCGTGGTGAAAGCGGCCGCCTCCAGGGGGCGGCTGTAGTAATAACCCTGCATCTCGTCGCAGCCGTGCGCCGCGAGGAAGTCGACTTGCTCGCGCGTTTCCACGCCCTCGGCGATGACGCGCATGTTCAGGTTGTGGGCCAGCGAGATCACCGACAGCGCGATGGCCGCGTCGCTGGCCTTGGCGGTCACGTCGTCCACGAAGGACTTGTCGATCTTCAGCACGTCGATCGGGAAGCGCTTCAGATAGGCCAGCGACGAATAGCCGGTGCCGAAGTCGTCCAGCGAAATGGCGACGCCGATGTCCTTCAGCCGCCGCAGCGCCTCCACCGCCTTGTCAGGGTCGCCCATCACCGTGCCCTCGGTGATTTCCAGCCCCAGGCTGGCGGCGGCGATGCCGTGCCGGCGCAGCAGGCCCTCCACCACGGGCACCGTGCTGTCGTGCGCGAACTGGCTCCCGGACAGGTTGACCGCCACCTTCACCTGGCCCAGGCCCTCGTCCCGCCACTGCCGGATCTGCGCGCACACCGTCTCCAGCACCCACACGCCGATGGCGTTGGTCAGGCCGTATTCCTCGGCCAGCGGGATGAAGCGGTTGGGCGGCACCTTGCCCAGCACCGGATTGTCCCAGCGCAGCAGCGCCTCCGCGCCCAGCATGGCGCCGGTGCGCAGGCACACCTGCGGCTGGTAGTGGACCGCGAATTCGCCGCGCCCAGGGTGCAGGATGGCGCCGCGCAGCTGCGCCTGCATGGCCAGCTTGCCGCGCAGGTCGGCGTCCATGCGCTCGGTGAAAAAGGCGTAGCTGTCGCGCCCCGTCTCCTTGGCGCGGTACAGCGCCGTGTCGGCGTGGCGCAGCAGTTCGTCCAGCGTGTCGCCGTCGCCGGGGCTGACGGCGATGCCGATGCTGGTGCTCAGCGAGATGGTCTGCCCCTCGATCTGCAGCCCGTCGCGCAGGCCGCCCAGGATGGCGTCGGCGATGGCGATGGTGGCGCTGCAGCGGGCGTCGTCCGGCACGATGACCAGGAACTCGTCGCCGCCCTGGCGCGACACCACGTCGCCCTCGCGCACGCAGCCGCGCAGGAAGCGCGCCACCGCCTTCAGCGCCTGGTCCGCCACCAGCGGGCCGTAGGAGTCGTTGACGCTCTTGAAGCGGTCCAGGTCCAGGCACAGCACCGCCACGCACTGGCCGTCGCGGCGCGCCGCCAGCGCCTCGCCGAAGTCCCGGCGCGCCTGCTCGCGGTTGGGCAGGCCGGTCAGCGCGTCGTAATAGGACAGGAAGTCGATCAGGTGCTGCTCGGCCTTGCGCTCGGTGATGTCCATGATCACCACGATGTAGTTCTCCACCACGCCGCCGGCGCCCGCCACGGACGACACGCTGAGCAGGCCGGGATAGGTGGCGCCGTTCCTGCGCACCGCCAGCAGCTCGCCGGACCAGTGGCCGTGCGAGGCCAGGCTGCGCATCATGCCCTCGTAGACGGCCGCGTTGCGCTGCACGGTGTGCAGCGACGTCACGTGCCGGCCCGCCACTTCCTCGCCGGCGTAGCCGGAGATGGTGCTGAAGGCGGGGTTGGTGGCGACGATGTTGCCGGCGGCGTCGGTGATGACGATGCCGTCCTGCGCGGCGCTGAACACCTGGCTGGCCAGGCGCAGCGCGTCCTCGTTGGCGCGGCGGCGCTCCACCTCGGCCTCCAGCGACACGGCCAGCGACGCCAGTTCGGCGGTGCGCTCGGCCACGCGCCGCTCCAGCGACTCGCGTTCGGCGGCCAGCGCCTGCTGCGCGCGGCCCAGCCGCACCTGGGCGTCGGTGCGGGCCAGGATCTCCTCGGCCTGGAAGGGCTTGGCGATGAAGTCGACCCCGCCCAGGGCGAAGCCGCGCACCTTGTCGTCGGTGTCGTGCTGGGCGGACAGGAAGATCACGGGAACGTGGCGCAGGTCGGGCGACGCCTTCAGGCGGCGGCACACCTCGAAGCCGTCGATGCCGGGCATGCGCACGTCCAGCAGGATCAGCTCGGGCGGACGCGATTGCGCGGTCCACAGCGCCAGCTCGCCGTTCGGGGCCTGGCGCACGTGGTAGCCCGCCTCCGTCAGCAGGTCGCTCAACAGTTTCAGCGAGGCCGGCGTGTCCTCCACGATCAGCACTTCCCCCTTGCTTGCTTGGTCCGCCCGCATCATGTCCTTTCCGCCCACTGGCAATCCCGCCACGCTACCATATATTCGACGCCGCCCCAAGGGCCGGGACGCGCCGCCATCCGGCTCATGCCTGCTCCTTCACGTTGCGGCCCCGCTCCTGCAGCAGCGCGCACAATTGCGGATAGGCGTGCTGCGCCAGCATCGCCTCGATGCCGGCCACCACGTCGGCCAGCTCCGGCGGCAGCGCCGCCAGCAGCGCGGCCACTTGGGCCAGGTTCAACTGGCGCACGGCCTCGTGCAAGGGGACGCGCAGCGCGGCCGGCAGCCGTTCCAGCTGCGCGGCCGTCAGCGGCGGTGGCGGCGCGCCGCCATGCGCGGCGCCGCCCGCCGGCGCGGCCCGGGACGCGTGCGCCTCCCGGTCCGCCGCCAGCGGCCGGGCCGGCACGGTGAAGCGGAACGCCGCGCCCTCGCCCGGCGCGGACTCCACCGTCAAGGTTCCGCCCATCAGCTGCACGAACTCGCGCGAGATGGCCAGCCCCAGGCCGGTGCCCTCGCGCGCGCCGCTGTGGGGGTCGGCGCCGGCCTGCACGAAGGGCTCGAAAATGCGTTGCTGGTCGGCCGGGGCGATGCCCGGCCCGGTGTCGATGACCGCGAACGCCAGCCGCCAGCCGCCGGGGCCACCTCCATCGCCATCGCCGTGGACATGCTCGGCGCGCGCCCGCAGCGTGACCAGCCCGTCGCTGCTGAACTTGACCGCGTTCGACATCAGGTTCAACAGCACCTGGCGCAGCTTGGTGCCGTCGATCAGCACCCGGGCCGGCAGGTCCTGGCAGTCCAGCCGCAGCGCCAGGCCGGCCTGGCGCGCGCGGATGCTGACCATGTCCACCACCTCCTGCAGCATTTCCGGCAACGGCAGCGGCTCGGGCTGCAGCCGCGAGCGGCCGGCCTCGATGCGCGACAGCTCCAGGATGTCGTTGATCAGCGCCAGCAGGTGCTGGCCGGAGCCGTGGATGATGCCCAGGTTGCGGCGCTCCTCGGGCAGCATATGCCCGGCGTCGGCCATCAGGCGCGAGAAGCCGATCACCGAATGCAGCGGCGTGCGCAGCTCGTGGCTCATATTGGCCAGGAACACGCTCTTGGCGCGGTTGGCCGCCTGCGCCTGCGTCACCGCCACCGACAGGGCCTCGGTGCGGTCGGCCACCAGGTCCTCCAGGTGGTGGCGGTGGCGCCGCAGTTCCTGCTGCGCCAGTTTGTGCGCGGTGATGTCGTAGTTCACGCCCACCATGCGCGCCGGCTGGCCGGCGGCGTCGCGGAACAGCATGGCGTCGACCTGGATATGGTGCACCGAGCCGTCCGGCCACACGATGCGGAACTCGTCGGCCATGTCGCCCGCGCCCTCCAGCGCGCGCCGCAGCGAGGCCTGGGCGCGCTCGGCGTCCTCGGGATGCAGCTGGTCCAGCCACAGCTGGAGCGGCGAGGCCACGCCGGCGCGCGTGGCGCCGTACAGGCGGAACATCTGGTCGTCCCATTCGGCCACGCCGGTCTGGATGTTCCAGTCCCAGATGCCGATGCCGGCCGCGCGGGTGGCGATCCGCAGCCGCTGCTCGTTGGCCTGGATGGCCTGGTAGCGCTGGTCCAGCAGCGCCACCATCTCGCGGATGGTGGCGTACAGCCGTTTCAGCTCGCCGAAGAACCAGGCGCGCGGCGGCTGCGCGCCCGGGTTCAGGCCCGCCTCCACGTCGGCGGCGTAGCGGCCGATGGCCTGCACCGGTTTCAGCATCAGGTGCCACAGCACCGCGTACAGGCCCGCCACCAGCACCAGGTCCAGCACCACGATCATGCCGACGATGCCGGTCGCGCGCTGGCGCAATTCGCCCAGCAGGGCCTCGGGCGAGGCGTACAGCGTGATGCTGCCGATGCGCTGGCCCTCGACCATCATCTGGCGCCGCTCGACCAGCAGGCCGGCGTCCTGCGGCGCCACCGGGCTGCCGACCAGCAGGCCCTCCTCGTTGCGCAGCAGGATGTAGGGATGGGCGCCGCCCACCGGCGTGACCATGCTGGCGTGCAGGCGCCGGTTGCTCAAGCCGCTCTTCATGATGGTGACGATCTGCGCCTCGTCGAAATTCCACACCGACAGCGAGACGGCGGCCGCCAGCTCGTCCGCGCTGGCGGCCAGGCCGCGCCGCAGCTCGTCCCAGCGCTGCGCCTTTTCGCTCTGATAGAAGTACACCGCGAACGCGGCCAGCACCGCCGTGACCACGGCCGTCAGCGCCACGCTGACCAGCAGCGCGATCGAGACCTCGCCGCGCGCGCGGCGCGGGGGCACGTGGCTGGAGGGCGGCGCGGCGCGGCGCCTCACGGGCCGCTCCCGGCGTCCGCCTCGGGCGCCAGCTCGGCCCCGGCGGCGGCGTCCGCATCCCCCGGCGCCACCGCCTGCAGCTGCTCCCACAGCCGCAGGTACTCGTGGCGCTCCAGCATGCCGGCCAGGCCGGCGGCCAGCTCGGGCTGGCGCGGCGCCAGGTCGGCCAGCAGCCCGCAGGCCCGCTTGACGTCCAGCTCGCGCACCGCCAGCATCAGCGCCCGCCGCGCGGCGGCCGGCAGCCGCGCCAGCTGGGCGGCAGACGGCGGCGGCGCGGGCGGCGGCGCCTCGTCGCAGGCGTGCGAAATGAAATGCAGCGACAGCTGCCCGGCCAGCATGTCCACCAGCTTGTCCTGCTCGACCGGCTTGCGCAGGAAGCCGTCGGCGCCCGCCGCCAGCGCCTCGCGCCGATCCTCCTCGAAGGCGGACGCGGTCAGCATCACGATGCGCGGCTGGTTCAGTTCCGGCTGGCTCCGCGTCCAGCGCGTCAGCGCCAGGCCGTCCATGCCCGGCATGCGCCAGTCCATCAGCACCAGGTCCGGCTCCAGGCTGGCGATGGCCGCCAGCGCGGCCGCGCCGTCGCAGGCCTCGGCCAGCAGGAAGCCCAGCGGCTCGAGCAGGCCGCGCAGCAGCGCGCGGCAATCGGCGTGGTCGTCCACCACCAGGATCAGGCGGCCCCGCTCCTCCGGCGGCAGGCCCGCCACGCGGCGCCGCGCTGGCGCGGGCGACGCCGGCGTGCCAGCTTCCGCCGTCGCCGCCGCGACGGCGATGCCGAAGCTGAAGCAGGACCCCTGGCCCGGCGCCGACACCACCCGCAGTTCGCCTCCCATCAGGCGCACGAATTCGCGCGAGATGGCCAGCCCCAGGCCGGTGCCGCCATGCCCCCCATACAGGCCGCCGCCGGCGCCGCCGTGTGCCTGCACGAAGGGTTCGAAGATGCGCCGCTGGTCCTCCGGCGCGATGCCCACGCCGGTGTCGCGCACGGCGAACGCCAGCCGCGTCCCGCCATCGGCCAGCGGCTCGCCTTGCAGCGACAGCGTGATGCTGCCGCGCTCGACGAACTTGACCGCGTTCGACAAGAGGTTGAGCAGCACCTGCCGCAGCTTGGCGCCATCGGCCAGCACCAGCGGCGGCACGCCGCCCGACTCCAGCCGCAGCGCCACGCCGGCCTGCTCGCTGCGCACCCGCACCATTTCCAGCACCTCCAGCAGCAGCGGCGCCAGCGCCAGCGGCCCCGGTTGCAGCTGCACCCGGCCCGCCTCGATCTTGGACAGTTCGAGGATGTCGTTGATCAGCGTGAGCAGGTGGTGGCCGGAGCGGTTGATGATGGCCAGGTGGCTTTTTTCCTGGTCGACGATGGTGGTGGAATCGGCCAGCATCTGCGAGAAGCCGATCACGGAATTGAGCGGCGTGCGCAGCTCGTGGCTCATATTGGCCAGGAACACGCTCTTGGCGCGGTTGGCCGCCTGCGCGTCCGTCACGGCCACCGACAGCGCCGCCGTGCGCTGCTGCACCAGTTCCTCCAGGTGGTTGCGGTGCCGCAGCAGCTCCCGCTGCGCGCGTTTGCGCTCGCTGATGTCGACATAGCCGACCCGCACCAGGCGCCGTCCCGCCGTCGGCAGGCTGGCCAGGCTGACCTCGCACGGGAAGACGCGGCCGGCCGCGTCGCGCACGGTGCGCTCGAACACCAGGTCCTCGCCGGCGCAGGCGCGCTCGCCGTTGGCGTGGATGGCGTGTTCCGGCGTGACGCCGTCGAACTGCTCGGGCGGATACAGCGCCACCGGCCCGGACGCCATCAGCGCCGCGCGGCTGTAATGGAACAGGCGCTCGGCCTTGCTGTTGGCGTCCACGAAGCGGCGCAGGTCCAGGTCGTACACCATGATGGCCTCCGGCGCGTGCTCCACCAGCACCCGGAAGCGCGCCTCGCTTTCGCGGCTGCGCTGCTCGCTGCGCGCCAGGCGGCGCCGCTGCAGCAGCAGCGCGGCCAGCATCGCGGTCAGCAGCACGAAGGCGGCGCCGGTCAGCAGCATCTCGCCGCGGTACTGCTGCCACGGCGACGGCGGCCGGTTGATCAGCAGCGCCTCCGGCGCCACCCGCGCCGGGTCGATGCGCCAGCGCCGCAGTTGCTGCCAGTCGTACATCAGCACCGGGGCCGACGGCAGCGCCGTCACCGGCCGCGCCAGGGCCAGGCTGCCGTCCAGCAGCGCCGCCGAATACGCGGCCAGGCGCTCCGCCTCGCGCCCCAGGTGGCGCACCGAGCCGCCCAGCATGCCGAGGCCGACGCCGGTGTCGTACAGCGCGAACACGGGCACGCTGGAGGCGGCCGTCAGCGCCAGCGCGAACTCGTAGTTGGAGACGGCGGCGCCGTCCACGTCGCGGTTGGTGGTGCCGTGCACCAGCACCGTGCCGGCCGGCAGGCGCGCCACGTAGCCGCGCATGGCGGCGAAGCTCATGCCGTCCGTGTATTCGATCGCCAGCCGGTCCCGCCACGGCGCCAGCGCCAGTTGCGCGGCGCGCTTGAAGGCCTGGTCCGCGCCGCCCACGCCCACCGCGATCACCACGCGGCGCGTGGCCGGCAGCAGCCGCAGCGCCTGCGCCATGGTGCCCGGCAGGTCCGGCGCCATCAGCTGGATCGCCACCCGGCGCTGGCCGGCCTGGCGCGCGGGGATGGGCGCCTGCTCGTCCGACAGCACGGGCGCGCCCGGCGCCATGCCCCGCAGCTCGTCCAGCGCGTAGTTGAGCGTGGGCTCCTGCAGCGCCACGATCAGGTCCGGCGGCTGGGCGCCGTACTGCAGCTCCAGCAGTTCGCGGCGGCGGCGCTGGGCGTCCGGGCCGCTGTTGCGGTTCAGGTTCAGGTATTCCACCATCAGGTTTTCCGCGCCGACGCCGCGCGCCGTCATCGCCGAGGCGTAGCTCCGGATGGCCGCGTCCACGCCGGGACGCCCGTAGCCGTAGGAATTGAGCAGCAGGATGCGCTTGCCCGCGAGGGCGGGGTTGCCGACGGTGGCGGTGGCGGTGGTGGCGATGGTGGCTGCGGGGGCGGGGGGGACTGGATGGACTGGGGTGGAGGGGCTGGGTGTCGCGGAGGCAGGAATGGAAGCCATGATGGGGGCCATGAGCGGGGCCGCGATGGGCGCCGCCCGCGCGCCCCCCGGCGGCGGCGAGGCGGCGGCCAGCGCCAGCGCGCAGGCCGCCAGCAGGCGCGCGCCCGGAGCGCGCGCCGCGGCGCCGGATGCTGTCGTTGTCGCTGTAGCCATGTCCATGCCGATGAGATTAGCGGGGGGGAGCGCGGCGCCGCCAAGTCCGCGCCACTAGCAGATGATAAGTTTAACCCGGGGGCAAGTCCAACCATTTGTCGCGCCCGCGCCACCGTACTATTGGACGGCGCCGTGGCCGGGATCGGAAACGCCCAGGCGGTTGGCCATCTGCACCAATTCGGCCAGCGAGCCGGCGCCCAGCTTTTCCATCAGGCTGCGGCGGTGCGCCTTGACGGTGCGCTCCGTGTTGCCAAGCTCGAAGGCGATCTGCTTGTTCAACAGCCCCCGTACCACCAGCGCGAACACTTCCCGCTCGCGCGCGGTGAGCATGGCGGCGCGCCCGCGCAAGTCGCTCAGGAGGCTGTCGCGCGCGGCGGCCGTCTCGTAGCGCCGCATGGCGCGGCCGATGGCGTCCAGCAGCGCCTCCTTGCCCACGGGTTTGGACAGGAAGTCCTCGGCGCCGGCCTTGATGGCGCGCACGCTCATGGCGATGCTGCCGTTCCCGGTCAGGAACACGATGGGCAGGATGCTGCCGCTGGCGCGCAGCCGGTCCTGCAGTTCCAGCCCGCCCAGGCCCGGCATGTCCACGTCGAGCAGGATGCAACCGGCCTCGCCGCCTGTCCCGGCGCGCAGGAAGGCCTCCGCCGAGGCGTGGACGTCGACCCGGTAGCCGCAGGCGCCCAGCAGGCGCGCCAGCGCCGTGCGCAGGGCGTCGTCGTCCTCGATGATGTGGATTCTCACGCCCCCTCCCCGAGCGCCGGCAGCGAGAAGCCGACCGTGGCGCCGCCGCCGGGATTGTCGCTTGCCCAGATGCGCCCGCCGTGCGCCTGCACGATGGCCGAGGCGATCGACAGGCCCAGGCCCATGCCCTGCGGCTTGGTGGTGAAGAACGATTCGAACAGGCGCTCCCGGTCGCCGCCGAAGCCGCAGCCGGTGTCGTTCACCAGCACCTCGGCCATGCCGTCGCCGCGCCGCCGCGCGCGCAGCGCGACGGCGCGGGGGGCCGCCGCGTCCACCGCCTCGGTGGCGTCCAGCGCGTTCAGCACCAGGTTGACCAGCACCTGCTGCAGCTGCACCGGGTCGGCCGACACCGGCAGCGCCGCCGGCGCCGTCTCGGCCTCCAGCGCCACGCGGCGCATGCGCGCCTCGCCCGCCAGCAGCGCGCGCACCTGGGACACGGCCTCGTTCAAGTCCACCCGCTGCGCCACCGGGTCGGACTTCCTCAACAGCTCGCGCATGCGCCGTATCAGTTCACTGGCGCGGCGGTCGTCGCGCTTGATGTCGCCCAGGATCTCCTCGACGTCGCCCAGCGCCGGCGGGTCCATCCGCATGAACAGCTCGGCCGCCTCGGCGTTGCTCATGATGGCCGCCAGCGGCTGGTTCAACTCGTGCACCAGCGCCGCGCAGTACACGGTGGCGCCGGCGTTGCGGTTCATGTGGGCGATTTCGGCCAGGCGCTGGCGCGACTCGCGCCGCAGCTGGTCGTTGTGCTCGGCCAGCTGGCGCTGCAGGCGGCGGATCTTCAGGTGCGCCATCACGCGCGCGTTCACCTCCTCGAACTGGAAGGGCTTGGAGATGAAATCGACGCCGCCCACTTCGAAGCCGCGCAGCTTGTCGTCCATGTCGCTGTGGGCGGACAGGAAGATCACCGGCACCTCGTCCAGGCCGGGCATGCGCTTGAGGCGGCCGCACACCTCGTAGCCGTCGATGCCGGGCATGCGAATGTCGAGCAGCACCAGGTCGGGCGCCTGCGCCTGCGCGCTCCACAGCGCCAGCTCGCCGCTGGGCGCCTCGCGCACGCGGTAGCCGGCGTCGGTCAGCAGTTTGGAGAGCAGCCGCAGCGAGGCGGGCGTGTCTTCGACAACGAGGATTTCGCCGCGCGGGCACTCCTCCGGGGCGGCGATGGGGATGGCGGCGTGAGCCCGCATGGCGATGGCGATCCTGGTGAACGCGGTTGTACGGTCCAGACACTGGCGCACGGACGGCGCGCCGCGTCGCGGCGCGTGCCCTTGCTTAATCGTAATGGCTTGACCAGGGCCCGTCAACCTTTCAGCGCGACGGCCCTATCGTCCGCACCACGCGGCAAGGATTGCCCACCGCGAGGCTGTTGGCCGGCACGTCCCTGGCCACCACGCTGCCCGCGCCGATGGTGCAGTTGTCGCCGATGGTCACGCCGTGCAGGATGGTGACGTTGGCCCCTATCCACACGTTGCTGCCGATGGTGATGGGCAGCGCCTCGAACACGCCGGCGTTGCGCGCCACCGGATCGACCGGGTGGCTGGCCGCCGAGATCACCGTGTTCGGGCCGATCAGCACGTTGTCGCCCAGCGTCACCGGCGCGCAGTCCAGGATCACCAGGTTGTGGTTGGCGAAGCAGTTGTCGCCGACGTGGATGTTGTGGCCATAGTCGCAAAAGAACGGCGGCTCGAAATGCGCGTTGTGCGGACGGCCCATCAGCTTCGCCAGGATCTCGGCGCGCTTGGCGGTGTCGTCCTCGCGGTTGTAGGCCGCGCACAGCAGCTTGGCCTGGCGGCGCTCGACGCCGCCGGGCGAATCGGCCGGGCGGTAGGGCTGGTCTTGCATGTTCTGCTCCTTCAAGGTCGCCCGGGCGCGGCGGCGTGCAGGGCGTCGCACGCCATCGCCGCGCTCAGGAAAATCGGCCCGCCCAATTGGCGCAGCAGGTCGCTCTGTTTCAATCGGTCCAGCACCGGCCCCTTCACCTCGGCCAGGTGCAGCGTCACGCCGCGCCGGCCCAGGCTCAGGTTCCACTCCTCCAGCGCGAACAGCGCCGACGTGTCGATCGAGCTGACGGCCGTCATCACCAGCACCAGGTGGCGCGCGCCGGGATGGGTGCGCACCTCGTCCTCGATGCGTTCGCCCACCGCCTCCACGTTCCCGAAGAACAGGTTGGCGTCGATGCGCAGCATCAGCATGTCCGGCTGCGTCTCGGCCGGATAGCGCTCGATGTTGCGGAAATGCTCGCTGCCCGGTATCCGCCCCAGCACGGCGATGTGGGGACGGCTGGCGCGCCAGATCAGGGTGCCCATGGACAGCGCCACCCCCACCACCACGCCGGCCTCCACGCCCAGCGCCAGCACGCCGGCGCCGGTGGCCAACCAGGCGGCGGCGTCGCCGCGGTCGTAGCGCCAGGCGGTGCGCAGCGTGTCCAGCTCCAGCATGCCCAGCACCGCCACGATGATGGTCGCCGCCAGCGTCGGCAAGGGCAGCAGCGCCAGCCAGCCGGTGGGGGCCGTCAGCGACAGCGCCAGCAGCGCCGCCGCGATCACGCTCGCCAGCGGCGTCCGCGCCCCGGCCGCGAAATTCACCGCCGAGCGCGACATGCTGCCCGTGACGGGGAAGCCGCCCGACACCATGCTGGCCACGTTCGCCGCCCCCAGGCCGATCAGTTCATGGTTGCTGACCAGCTTCTCGTTGCGCTTGAGCGCCAGCGCCTGCGCCGAGGACATGCTCATCAGGAACACCACGAAGCCGATCAGCAGGCCCGGCTGCAAGAGCGCGCGCCAATGCGCGGAGGACGTGGCCAGGTTCAGGTGCGGCAGGCCGGACGGCACGTCGCCGGTGGTGCGCACGCCCATCGCCTCCAGGCCGAGCAGCGGCACCAGCGCCGTCGCCGCCAGCACCACCAGCATGGGCGCCAGGCGCGCGGCGACGTCGGCGGCGGACGGCCGCATGCCGCAGCGCCGCAGCAGTCCCGCCAGGTGGCGTTTCGCCAGCACCAGGGCCAGCAGGGAGGCGCCGCCGAGCAGCGCGCTGGGCAGGTGAAAATGGGGAAACGGGGCCCCGAGCAGCGTGCGCACCTGTCCCGCAGCGATGACGATGGCCGCGCCGACGGTGAAGCCGCTCATGACCGGGCGCGAAAAGAAGTTCGCCAAAAAGCCCATGCGCAGCAAGCCGCACAGCAGCAAGACCAGTCCCGCCACCAGCGCCAGCTGGGCCGCCAGCACCGAATACAGGCCCGAGCCGGCCGGCGCCAGCGGCGCGATCACCGCGGCCGTCATCAGCGACACGATGGCCATGGGCCCCACCGACTGCGTCATGCTGCTGCCGAACAGCGCGTACACCACGGGCGGCAGGATGCTCGCGTAAATCCCCACGACGGGCGGCAGTCCCGCGACCAGCGCGTACGCCATCCCCTGCGGAATCATCATCATGGCCACGACGACGCCGGCCGCCACATCGCCAGGCAACATCGCGCGCCGGTACCGCCTGAGCCAATGCAGCATGCCCCACCCAATCCGCTTCGTGACAAAAGCGAAGCCTACCACGCCCACCCCGCGCATAACAGACAGCAATAAGCGCCCAGGGCTCTTTTTTCCCGCCCGCAAAAAGCGCCCAGGGCCATTTTCGCCGCGTGGCAACTTTCCGGCCCCGCCCGCACGCGCCCCCCTCCGGGGCGCGCCGGATCGTGGTTGCCTGGCGGCTAAATACGCCCAGGGCGCTTTTCGAAAATGGCCCTGGGCGGTTTATTGGCGGCGCTTACTTTTCGGTGAGGGCGGCGGTGACGGCGGCGAGGATTTCGTCGGAGCGCGCGGGGTCGGTGGCGATGCGCGCGAGGACGATGCCGCCCACCATCGCGGCGTAGTCGGCGATCGCCCGGCGGCGGCGCTCGGCGTCCGTCTCGCCCGGTTCCAGCCGGGACAGGATGGCCAACTGCTGTTCAACGCCGTTCGACAACGCCCGCCGCGCCGCCTCGCCCGCCCGCGCCACGTCCGCGCCCAGGGCGGTGACGGCGCAGCCGGCGCCCGGCCGGTCGCGGTGCCGCCCCGTCAGGTAGGCTTCGGCGATGGCCTCCCGCGGCCGGCCGGGCGCGCGCGCGGCCACGTTCGTCCAGCGCTCGGCGGATTTTTCCAGCGCCTTGCCGCAGGCCTCGGCCAGCAAATCCTCTTTCGACCCGAAATGGCCGTAGAAGCCGCCGTGCGTCAACCCGGCCGCCTTCATCAGGTCCGCCACGCCGATGCCGTCGTAGCCCTTTTCCCGAAACAGCCTGGCCGCCGTCTCGACGATGCGCTCGCGGTTCAGCGCCGCCTGCTCCCTGCTTACCTTCATCGCACACCTCCATCGTCAACGTCCATTCGCCACTATACATTATGAGCATAATATATGGCGCGTTGATGATGATGGCGGTTTAAAAACCCGAGGAAAGACTTTTAGCCGCCGGGCGCGCGACGCGAGACCGCCGCCGCCTCGGCGGCGGGCCGCTTCAGGAAGCCATCGCCAGTTCGACGCAGTTGCGCCCGGCGCGCTTGGCGCGGTGCAGGGCCGCGTCCAGGCGTTCCAGCAGGGTGCTGGCGCCCTCCTCCGGGCCGGCCTGGGCCACGCCCAGGCTGATGGTCACCGCGTCGCATCCCGGCAACTCGGTGCTGGCGATGGTCTCGCGCAGCTTTTCGGCCAGTTTCAGCGCGTCGATCGCCGAGGTGTGGGTGGCGATGATCAGGAACTCCTCGCCGCGCATGCGCACCAGCGTGTCCGACGTGCGCAGACGGCTCTGCACCGTGTGCGCCACCGTGCGCAGGGCCTGGTCGCCGCAGGGATAGCCGTAGATGTCGTTGACCGAACGGAAGTTGTCGATGTCGAAGGAAATCACGCCCAGCGGAATGCCGTAGCGGCGCGCGCGGCGGATCTCGTTGTCCAGCGCGTTCTCGCCGTGGCGACGGTTGACCGCCCCCGTCAGCGCGTCGGTCGTGGTGATCTGGGTCAGCTGGCCGGCCAGCGCGTCGTTCTGGTGCTTCAGCTCGCTCATCGCCAGGCCGAAGCTGATGAACTGCGCCAGGCTGCCGAAGCAGGAGAACTGCTCGCGCGAGAACTGCAGCGGACGGTCGAACATCATGCTGACCGCGCCCAGCACCGGACCGCCCGGCTCGCTGCGCAGCGGCATCGCCAGCACCATGCGCACGCCGCAATCGTGCAGACCCATCGCCAGCATCGGATCGCCGCCCTTCTCGGGCGCGTCCAGCAGCACCAGGTCGCCGGAACTGACCGCCAGCAGCGGCGGGAAGGCGTCGTGCTGCGGCGTTTGCAGCAGATTGTCGCCGCGGCCGAGCAGCTGCACCAGGTCCAGGTGGTTGCGCGATTCCTGCGCCTCCAGCCGCAGGTTGCCGCGCTCCTTCATATGGAACAGCGCCGTGTGGCGCACGCCGGGGAAGCTGCACAGCGCCACGCAGATCTGGCTGGCCATCAGCTGCAACTCGTCCATGCCGGTCAGCGCGCGCTGCACGCTGCGCTGCACCGTCAGCAGGTCGCGCAACTCCTTTTCCTTGTCCAGCAACTGCTGCTGGGCATTCGCGGCGGCGTCCAGCGGCACGGCCAGGGCCGCGCCCACCGCCTGCTGCAGCTCGTCGCTGAGGATGGGGCTGATACGATAGCTCAGCGGGCCGGCGCCCATCAGTTCGGGCAACCACGACGTCTTGCTGTAGGGACACAGAACCAGCACGGGCGCGCCGTGGCGGGCGCGCACCAGGTTGGCGGCCGACAGCAGGTCGCCGTGGTCCTCGTGGCCTTCCAGATCGAGCACCAGCAGGTCGACGGTCTCGCGGGCCAGCATGCCCTGCGCGCCGTCGAACGTTTCGGCCAGCAGCAGGCGATTGAAGAGCTCGCCGCAGGCGCTTTGGAATTCGCCCCGCCGCTCGCCGGCGAGGTTCAGAAACAAGCCCACACGTCGCGCGTGGCTGTCGATGTCAGGCACCATGAGATATCCCCAGACCTATTATAAGAATCGTATCCAGCCAGTTTGCCATAAAGTTAAAAAAATGCAATATTATTTGCCCTAAAAACCACAAAATCTATCGCCGCGCCGACGAAATAAGCGCCGCCTATGTGAGGAAGCGCACCGTCAGCGGCGTCCGCCTTCCGAATACTGTCCTTCTGTAGATAGAAGGAGGGCATCATGACGAATTCGGAAAACAAGGCCGGATCGGCCGGCAACATGCAGCGCGCGATCCAGCGGGAGCAGGACCAGCGCGACCGCCAGAAAGGTCCGCAGAGCGAGAGCAAGGAGGCGGTGCAGACCGGCCACAGCGACCAGCCCGCCCCGCCGCTGCCCGACCAGCACCTGGAAAAGCCGGGCATGGAGGCGGACATGGAGCTGAGGCCGCGCTTCCTCGCGCCCGACTACTGCGGCAGCGGCAAGCTGGCCGGCATGACCGCCATCATCACCGGCGGGGATTCCGGCATCGGCCGCGCGGTGGCCGTGCTGTACGCGCGCGAGGGCGCGGACGTGGCCATCGTCTACCTCAACGAACACGAGGACGCGGCCGAGACCCGCCGCTTCGTCGAGGCCGAGGGCCAGAGCTGCCTGCTGCTGCCCGGCGACTTGCGCGACCCGGAATTCTGCAAGGGCGCGGTGGCGCAGACCCTGGCCAAGTTCGGCCGCCTGGACATCCTGGTCAACAACGCCGCCTTCCAGGAGCACGCCGGCTCGCTGGCCGAGCTGTCCGAGGAGCGCTTCGACCTGACCATGAAGACCAACATCTACGGCTACTTCCACATGGCCAAGGCGGCCGAGCCGCACCTGAAGCGCGGCGGCTCGATCATCAATTCCGGCTCCGTGGTGGGGCTCAGGGGCTCCAAGCACCTGCTGGACTACTCCACCACCAAGGGCGCGATCCACGCCTTCACGATGTCGCTGGCCTCCAACCTGCTGGAAAAGGGCATCCGCGTGAACGCGGTGGCGCCCGGGCCGGTGTGGACGCCGCTCAACCCGGCCGACCAGTCGCCCGACAAGATCAAGGAGTTCGGCGCCAGCACGGACATGAAGCGCCCCGCCCAGCCGGAGGAACTGTCGCCCGCCTACGTGTTCCTGGCGGCGCCCTGCTGCTCCAGCTACATCTCGGGCATCGTGCTGCCGGTGACCGGCAGCGTCGGCGACTAACCATCAAGGAGATGACGCCATGGCACGCTCATTGTGGAAAGGCGCCATCAGCTTCGGCCTGGTGCACATACCGGTGGAAATGCACACGGCCGTGCAAAGCCACGACCTGGACCTGACGATGCTCGACAAGCGGGACTTCTCGCCGATCGGCTTCAAGCGCTACAACAAGAACACCAGCAAGGAAGTCAGCTGGGACAACATCATCAAGGGCTACGAGTACCAGGACGGCGAATACGTGGTGCTGTCGGACGAGGACCTGAAGCAGGCCAACGTCAAGGCCACGCAGACCATCGACATCCTCGCCTTCGTGAACGCGGCCGACGTGCCGCTGACCTACTACGAGACGCCCTACTACCTCGCGCCCGGCAAAGGCGGCGACAAGGTGTACGCGCTGCTGCGCGAGACGCTGCGCAAGGCCGACCGCATCGCCATCGCCACGGTGGTGATACGGGTGCGGCAACACCTGTGCGCGCTGGTGTGCGTGGACGACAGCATCATCCTCAACACCTTGCGCTTCGCCGAGGAGATCCGCAGCGCCGAGGACCTCAAGCTGCCGCCCAAGTCGATCAAGTCGGCCGGCATCTCGGACAAGGAGATCAAGATGGCGCTGTCGCTGGTGGACGGTATGACGGAGGAATGGAATCCCGAGCAATACCACGACACCTACAAGAACGACGTGCTGGCGCTGGTGCAAAAGAAGATCAAGGCCAAGCAGACCAAATCGATCACGGTGGCCGCGCCGGAGAAGAAGGCGCCCGCGTCGAGCAATGTGGTCGACCTGGTGGCCCTGCTCAAGCAGAGCCTGGGCGCCAAGGGCAAGGGACGCGCAGCCAACGACGAGGAAGAGGACGAGGAGGAAGCCGTGGAAGAGGAAGCGCCGGCGCCGCGTCCCCGCAAGGCGGCCGCCAAGAAGCCCGCGGCGAAGCCCGCCGCCAAGCGCGCCACGGCCAGCAAGACCGCCTCCAAACCCGCCCCTCCCCGCCGCAAAGCCGCCTGAAAGTTATCACATTTACATCGGTGTCAGGCGCGACATTCGGACATTGACGCCTGGTCATTTGGGCGAACCGTCGAGCCCGTGTCCGAATGTCGCGCCTGACACCGATGTGTTTTTATCAAGGTTTGAAGCCGAGCTGCTTCATGGCGGCGGTGGGGCTTTTGGCGCTGTCGGCGTAGTCGGACCAGGGGGCGTTGCCTTGGTCGAGGCGGGTGTGGACGGTGTCCACCGTCCAGTGGTCGCCGCCCTTCAGCGCCGGCAGCTCGTCCCAGCGCACCGGCATGGAGATGCCCAGCCCGGGCCGCGTGCGGGGCGACCAGGCGCACACCGTGGTGGCGCCCCGGCCGTTGCGCAGGTAGTCGATGTAGATCTTGCCCACCCGGTTCTTCGGCCCGCTCTTGAACGCGAACCGGTCAGGCAGGGTGTGCGCCATGTGCTCGACGATGGTTTGCGAGAAGGATTTGACGGTGTCCCAGTCGTATTGCGGCTTGAGCGGCACCACCACGTGCAGGCCTTTGCCACCGCTGGTCTTGAGGAAGGCGGGCAGCCCGAGTTCTTCCAGAAAGGCGCGCATCAGTTCCGCCGCCTCCTGGATCGCGGGCCAGTCGACGCCTTGGCCGGGGTCGAGGTCGAAGATCATGCGGTTGGGCTTTTCGTAGCTGCGCGAGGTGGCGTTTTGCGTGTGGATTTCAACCACGTTCCATTGCGCCGTCGATAGCAGCCCTTCCTTCGCGGCCACCGCCAGCATCGGCGGGTGGTCGGGGTCCAGCTCCTGGGCGAGATGTTTCAATCCCGGCATCTTGGCGACGTCGGCGTGCTTCTGGAAGAACAGCTCGCCCCCGACGCCGGCCGGCGCGCGCACCAGCGAGACGGGACGGTCCTTCAAATGTTCCATCATCAGCTCGCCCACCAGCGCGTAGTAGCGCACCAGCGCGATTTTGGTCGTGCCGCTGGCGGCGTCGATCACGCGGTCGGGATTGGTGACCTTGAGCGTGTCGGGCAAATTGCCCTGGGGCGCGCTGGCGGCGCCGCCCTTGCCGTCGCGGCCGGACGCCGCTGGCGCCTTGCCGGCGCCTGTCGTCCTTGCCCGCCCGGAGGATGATGGCGCGGCCGCTTTGTCCTCGGCTTTGTCCGCCGCTTTGTCCGCCGCCTCGTGCGCGATGTCCTCCATGTGCGCGGGCTGTTCGCGCACGATGTGCCGCGCGGGCTTGTCGCTGCGCAGTCCCTGGAACACGGAGTGCCGTATCGATCCGCTGCGCGTCCATTCGCCGAAGCTCACTTCGGCCACCAGCGTGGGCTTGACCCAGTGCGCCTTCTTGTCGATGGCCTTGGCGGGGGCGAACGGGCTTTCGTCCGCCGCCAGCTTGTCCAGCTTGGCCTTCAGCGAGCGCAGGCCCTCGTCGTTGAAGCCGCTGCCCACGTTGCCGGCGTAGTGCAGCTTGCCGTCCTTGTCCTGCACGCCCAGCAGCAGCGAGCCTATGCCTTGCCGCGATCCCTTGGGGTCGGTGTAGCCGCCGATGATGAATTCCTGGCGCTGCCCGCATTTGAGCTTGATCCAGTCGCCGGAGCGGCGCGACGCGTACGGGGAGTCGCGCCGCTTGCCGATGATGCCTTCCAGCCCCATCTTGCACGCCGCCGCCACCATCTCGGCCGGCGGCGCGTCCAGCGTGGCGCTGTAGCGCACCGTCTCCGACCCGGCCTTGTCCATCACCTGTTCCAGCAGTTCGCGGCGCTGGAACAGCGGCACCTGGCGCAGGTCGTAGCCGTCGAGGTAGGGCGCGTCGAAGACGAAGAAGACGATGCTGTTGGTTTTTTCGCCGTCGAACGCTTGCTGCAGCAGGCCGAAGTCGGGCCGCCCGTTCTCGTCGTGGACGACGATCTCGCCGTCGTACCAGCCCCGGGGCAGTTTCATCTTCGCCAGCGCGGCGTGCAGCGGCTTGAGCTTGTGCGTCCAGTCGTTGCCGTTGCGGGTGAACAGCTGGATGTCCGCGCCGTCCACCCGCGCCAGGATGCGGTAGCCGTCGTACTTGACTTCGAACATCCAGTTTTCGGGATCGGGCGGCGGCGCGTCCACCAGCGTCGCCAGCTCGGGCGTCAGCGTGGCGGGGAGCTCGGCCTTCTCGGGCGCGGGCGCCGCGTCGTCGTCGGCGGCGTCCCCGGTCGGGGCGCCCTTGGCCTTGCGCGCCTTGGCCGCGGGCGCCTTGACCGCGGCCGCCCTGGCGGCGGACTCGCCACCGGCGGGCTCGCCGCCGGACGACTTGGCGCGCCCCGCGGCGGCGCACTTGGCCGCCTTCGGCATGCCCAGCTTCTTCACGCTGTCCGGCATCTCGTCCACCACGCTGAACTCCCCGGCCGGCCTGGCGTAATCGTCCTTTTCCTTGATGAGCAGCCAGGGCTCCTGCCTCTCGCCCTTGCCCTTCATCCGCACCAGCACCCACTTGCCGTGCATCTTGTGGCCGCGCAGCTCGAACTTGAGGTTGCCCGCCTGGTAGCCTTTGCGCGGATCCTCCAGCGGATGCCAGGTGCCCTTGTCCCAGATGATGACCTTGCCCGCGCCGTACTGCTTCTCGGGGATAGTGCCCTCGAAGGTGTTGTAGGAAATGGGATGGTCTTCCACGTGCACGGCCATGCGCTTGTCGTGCGTGTCGTAGCTGGGCCCCTTGGGCACGGCCCAGCTTTTCATGGCGCCGTCCAGCTCCAGGCGGAAGTCGTAGTGCAGGCGCGAGGCCCAGTGTTTCTGGATGACGAAGGAACGGTTTTCGCCGCCCTCCTCGCCCCCTTCGGCGGGTTCGGGCGTGACGGCGAAATCGCGCTTGGCTTTGTAGGTTTTGAGGGTATCGCTCATACCGGCGATGCTACGCCGGCATGGGCGGCGCCACGGTTAGCCAGCTAACAGAGCCGGCTACTTGGGCTTGTAGATGCCGCAGGCGATGTAGATGTCGTCGACCCGCTCGAGATAGGTGCTCTTCTGTTCTATCTGGCCCGTCTGCGCGTTCGGCCATTTGTAGTCTACCCAGCCCTTGCCCTCCTTGCTGTTGACCACTTCGCGGAACTTTTGCACGAAGGGCACGCCGTCCACGTCCTTCAGCTCGCCGAGCGACTTGCCGACCATCTTGGCGTTGGCGCCGTGGGCGATCAGGGCGCCGGCGTTGGCGATCGGCGAGAGGAACAGGTACAGGTCCTTTTCGCGGAACTGAGGGCTGCGGCCATTGATCTCGGCCGCCAGTTTCTCGCGGCCGTTGGCCTTGTAATAGGCGATGGCCTTCTTCACCAGCGCCACCGCCTCGTCCGCCTTGCCGCGCTCCTCGTCCGCCGCCCCGGCCACCGCGCTGGCGCCGATCAGCAATGCCATCAACATGGTCTGCAGGAATCTCTTCATCGCGGTCTCCGTATGGCTTGCGTTATGGTTGGCCTTGTCCCTTCCGGCCCAACCATGCTATGCCCGGCGGCCGGCCTCGGCAAGCGGCATTTGCGGCGGCGTTCCTTCTCCGCAACAAACTTCCAGCTAGCCGCGTTCGGCCGCCAGCCGCTTGGCGAAGTTGGCGCGGGCCCTGGCGGCGTAGGCGCGGCAGGCGCCCGGATCGACCATGGCGGCATTGCCCAGCTCCTTTTGCCTGGCCTGCCGGGTCCACAGGTCCGACGCTTCCGGATGCGCGGACAGCATCACGTCGCACGGCAGCGATTCGACCTTCGCGAAGCTGCGCTCGAAATCGGCCATCACAGACGGGTGGGCGCTGAACTTGTAGTTGTTGAACGGGATGGCGGAGAGGCTGTCGGCGAAGACCATGTTGGCGCACTTGTCGCCTTCGCACGATTTCCAGCTCCAGCTGGCGCCGCCGGGGGCGTGGCCGGGCGTGTAATGGGCGGTCACCTCCAGGCCGGGCAGCTTGACGGTTTCGCCGTCGGCCAGGGTGCGCACGTCGGCCACCACGGCCACGTCGGACAGGTCGCCGAACTGCGCGTCCTGCGGCAGCGCCTTGCCGGTCCGCAGCACCTGGGCGCCCAGCGGCGGCGCCAGCACCCTGGCGCCGCTCAGGCGCTGCAGTTCGGCGATGCCGCCCGCGTGGTCGAAGTGGGCGTGCGAATTCAGGATGTATTTCACGTCCTGGATGCGGAAGCCGAGCCGGCGGATGTTGTCGACGATCAGGGGCGCCGACTCGGGCAGCGCGCCGTCGATCAGCACGTGGCCGGACGGGCCGGTGATCAGCACGGCGGACAGGCCGCGCACGCCGACGTAATAGCTATTGCCGTACAGGGAGAACGGCGCTTGTGGCGCGTTCCATTCCTCGCACATGGTGCAGTTGTCGTGCGCCAGGACGGCGGTGGGCGCCAGCGCCATGATGAGGGCGGCGGAGAGTGCTCGTAGCATGTGGTCGCTTTCTATGGGGTGGATGGAGGCGGCATGATAAACCTTCCGTCCCCCCTTGGGCGCGCGGCGGAAAAAAAAACGGCGGACCCGTTTCCGGGCCCGCCGCAAGGGCAATCATCGCGCGTGAAAAAAGGGGGCAGGTTCGATATTAAAAATACGAACCTGACCCCTTTTTAAAAATACGAACCTGACCCCTTTTTGAAGCGGCGTTTATTTCTGCGCCACCTTGTCCACCGTGGCGCCGCCCCAGCCGCCGCCCAGCGAGCGGATCAGCGCGACCGTGGTCACGGCGCGGCTGCCGCGCAGTTGCACGGCGCTGCGTTCGACCGCCGCCAGGTTGCGCTGCGCGTCCAGCAGGTCCAGGTAGCTGGAGCGGCCGGCCGCGTACAGCTTCTGCGCCAGGTCGGCCGAGCGGCGCGCGGAGACCAGCGCGTCCTCGATCTGCGCGGTCTGGCCGGACAGGATGCGCAGGCCGGCCAAGTTGTCCTCCACCTCGGCGAACGCGGTCAGCACGCTTTGGCGGTAGCCGGCCACCGATTCCTCCAGCGCGGCCTCGCTGCGCGTGACGTTGTTCTTGTTGCGGCCACCGTCGATCAGCGGCACCGACATCAGCGCGCCCAGCACCCACGAGCGGCTGCTCCACTTGAACACGTCCGCGAAGGCGCCGGCCGCGCCGCCGCCCGAGGCGCTCAGGTTCAGCGACGGGAACATGGCGGCGCGCGCCACGCCGATGCGGGCGTTGGACGCCTCCATCGCGCGCTGCGCGGCGGCGATGTCGGGCCGGCGCTCCAGCAAGGTGGACGGCATGCCCGCCGGGATGGCCGGCAGCAGCGAGGCGTCCAGCAGCGGGCTGACGCCGGCCGTGAAGTCGGCGGCCGGCCTGCCCAGCAGCACCGCCAGCGCGTGCTCGGTGGTGACGCGCTGGCGCTGCAGGCCGATGGCCTCGGCGCGCGTGGTGGCCAACTCGGTCTTGGCGCGCGACAGGTCGAACTCGCCGATGTCGCCCAGGTCGAAGCGGCGCTGGTTGACCTTGACGTTCTCCTCGCGCAGGCGCACGGTCTGCTCCAGCGTGGCCAGTTCGGCGTCGGTGGCGCGCAGGCGGAAATAGGTCTGCGCCACGTCGGCCTGCAGCGCCAGCAGCACGGAGCGGTAGTTCGCCTCCACCGCCGCCGCGTCGCTGTTGGCCGCGGCCACCTCGGACGACACGCGGCCGAACAGGTCGACCTCGTAGCTGGCCGTCAGGCTGGCGCTGTAGCTGGTCTGCGGCGACACGGCCGAGCCTTGCGGCAGGCCCAGCGAAATCGCCGACGCGCGGTTGCGCTGGGCGCCGGCGCCCACGCCCACCTGCGGCGCGCGGTCCGCCTCGGCGATGCCGGCGATGGCGCGCGCCTGCTTGACGCGGGCGGCCGCCACGGCCAGGTTGGCGTTGGCCTTGGTGGCGTCGGCGACCAGCTGGTTCAGGGCCGGGTCGTTGAAGGCCAACCACCATTCGCCGCGCGGCTGCTGCTCGGCGGGCTGCGCCTGCTTCCAGCGCGTGCCGTCGGCGGCCGTCACCACCGCCTGGTTTTCCTTGAACGCCGCCGGGACGGCGATCTCCGGCTGTTTGAACGCGGGCGCGGCGCAGGCGGTCAGCAGCAAGGCCGCGACCAGGGGCGCGACGCCCTTGGCTATCATATTCATTAGTGGGTCCCTTCCAGTTTCACCGCCGCCGCTGGCGCGGGGGCGTGGGTTTTCTTTTCAATGCGCTGGGCCAGGGTGCGCAACAGGACGTAGAACACCGGCGTCAGGAACAGGCCGAAGAAGGTCACGCCCAGCATGCCGGCGAACACCGCCACACCCATGGCGTGGCGCATCTCCGAACCCGCGCCGCTGGAGAACACCAGTGGCACCACGCCCATGATGAAGGCGATCGACGTCATCAGGATGGGACGCAGGCGCAGGCGGCAAGCCTCCAGCGCGGCCTGCAGCACGGTGCGGCCGTGGTCTTCCAGTTCGCGGGCGAATTCCACGATCAGGATCGCGTTCTTCGACGCCAGGCCGACCAGCACGAACAGCGCGATCTGCGTGAAGATGTTGTTGTCGCCGCCGGTCAGCTTCACGCCGATCAGCGCGCACAGGATGGACATCGGCACGATCAGGATCACCGCCAGCGGCAGGGTCCAGCTTTCATACTGCGCGGCCAGCACCAGGAACACCAGCAGCACGCACAGCGGGAACACGTAGATCATCGTGTTGCCGGACAGGATCTCCTGGAACGTCAGGTCGGTCCACTCGTAGGTCACGCCCTTGGGCAGCGTCTCCTTGGCGATCTGCTCGAAGATGGCCTGCGCGGTGCCGGACGACACGCCGGGCGCGGGGCCGCCGTTCATGTCGGCCGACACGTAGGCGTTGTAGCGCTGCACGCGGTCCGGGCCGTAGCTGTCCTTGACGCGCATCAGCGACGACAGCGGGATCATCTCGCCCTTGTCGTTGCGCACCTTCAGCTGCGCGATCTGCTCGGCCTGCGAACGGAACGGCGCGTCGGCCTGCACGCGCACCTGGTAGGTGCGGCCGAACTGGTTGAAGTCGTTCACGTACAGCGAGCCCAGGTTGATCTGCAGGGTCTGGTAGACGGTGGCCAGCGGCACGCCCAGCTGCTTGGCCTTGGTGCGGTCGACGTCGGCGAACAGCTGCGGCACGTTGATCTGGAAGCTGGAGAACACGCCCTGCAGCTGCGGGTTCTGCCACGCCTTGGCCTGCATCGCCTGGCTGGCCTTGTACAGTTCGTCGTAGCCGACGTTGCCGCGGTCCTCCAGCATCATCTTGAAGCCGCCGATGGTGCCCAGGCCGTTGACCGGCGGCGGCGGGAACACCATCACGAACGCGTCCTGCACGGCGCCCATGCGCTTGTTGATCTCGGCGGCGATGGCCTCGGCCGACATGCTCTTGTCCTTGCGCTCGTGGAAGGGCTTGAGCGAGGTGAACACGATGCCGGCGTTGGGCGCGTTGGTGAAGCCGTTGATCGACAGGCCGGGGAAGGCGATGCTGGCCTCCACGCCGGGGATTTCCTGGGCGATGGCGGACATCTTCTTGATCACGGCGTCGGTGCGGTCCAGCGAGGCGGCGTCCGGCAGCTGGGCGAAGCCCACCAGGTACTGCTTGTCCTGCGACGGCACGAAGCCCGACGGCACCACCTTGAACATGAACACGGCGGCCACCACCAGCGCGCCGTACACGGCCAGCGTGGCGGTCTTGCGGCGCATCACGCCCTTCACGCCCAGCTCGTACTTGTCCGAGGCGCGGCCGAAGAAGCGGTTGAACCAGGCGAAGAAGCGGCCGAACACCTTGTCCATGCCGCGGGTGAGCGCGTCCTTGGGCGCGTCGTGCGGTTTGAGCAGCGCGGCCGACAGGGCCGGCGCCAGGGTCAGCGAGCTGAAGGCCGAGATCACGGTGGAGATCGCGATGGTCAGCGCGAACTGGCGGTAGAACTGGCCGGTGAGGCCGGACACGAAGGCGATCGGCACGAACACGGCGCACAGCACCAGGGCGATGGCGATGATGGGACCACTCACCTCCTTCATGGCCTGGATGGTGGCGTCGCGCGGCGACAGGCCGTTGGCGATGTTGCGCTCGACGTTCTCCACCACCACGATGGCGTCGTCGACCACGATGCCGATCGCCAGCACGAGGCCGAACAGCGACAGCGTGTTGATGGAGAAGCCGAAGCCTATCATCACGGCGAAGGTGCCCACCACCGACACCGGCACCGCCAGCAGCGGGATGACGGAGGCGCGCCAGGTTTGCAGGAAGATGATGACCACCAGCGCCACCAGCACGATCGCCTCGATCAGCGTGTGGATCACGGCGTCGATCGACTCCCGCACGAATTGGGTCGGGTCGTATACAACGCTGTACTCGACGCCTTCCGGAAAATCTTTCTTCAGTTCGGCCATCTTGGCGCGCACGTCGGCCGACAACTGCAGCGCGTTGGCGTTGGGGGCCTCGAAGATGGGGATGGCCACCGCCGATTTATTGTTCAGCAGCGAACGCAGGGAGTAGGAGCTGGCGCCCATCTCCAGGCGCGCCACGTCCTTGAGCAGCGTGACCGCGCCCTCGGCGTTGGACTTGACGATGATGTTGCCGAACTCCTCCACCGACTGCAATCGGCCCTGGGTGTTGACGGTGAGCTGGAAGTCCGCGTCCTTGGACGGGCCGGCGCCGATCACGCCGGCGGCGACCTGCACGTTCTGCTCGCGGATGGCGGCCACCACGTCGCCGGCGGTCAGGTTGCGGGCCGCGACCTTTTGCGGGTCGAGCCAGACGCGCATGGCGTAGTCGCCCGAACCGAACAGCTGGACCTCGCCCATGCCCTGGATGCGGGCCAGCTGGTCCTTCACGTTCAGCACCGCGTAGTTGCGCAGGTACAGGTCGTCGTAGCGGCCGTCCGGGGACGACAGGTGGACCACCATGGTCAGGTTGGGCGACGACTTCACGGTCGTCACGCCGATCTGGCGCACCTCCTCCGGCAGCCGCGGCAGCGCGCGCTGCACGCGGTTCTGCACCTGGGACTCGGCCTGCTCGACGTTGGTGCCGATCTTGAACGTCACGGTCAGCGCCAGTGAGCCGTCCGAGGTGTTCTGCGACGACATGTAGAGCATGTTCTCGACGCCGTTGATCTGCTCCTCCAGCGGCGCGGCCACGGTTTCGGCGATGATCTTCGGATTGGCGCCGGGGTATTGCGCGCGCACCACCACCGACGGCGGCACCACGTCCGGGTACTCGGAGATCGGCAGCTTGAAGATGGAAATCAGGCCGCCGACGAAGATGATGATCGATAGCACCGCCGCGAAGATCGGCTTATCGACGAAAAATCGTGAAAAGTTCATATTCTTATTCCTTGGAAGTGGCGCCGGCCTTGTCCAGGGCGGCGACCTTTTCATCTTTCTTCGGTTCGGCCTTGACCGGCGCCGGCGCCAGCGGATCGAAATCCATCCGCACCATCTGCGCCGTCACCGGCGCGCCGGGACGCACGCGCTGCAGGCCGTTGACGACGATCCTCTCGCCCTGCTTCAGGCCCTCGCGCACCACGCGCAGGCCGTCGCTTTGCGGGCCCAGCACCACCGGGCGGTATTCGGCCTTGCTGTCGGCGCCCACCACGTAGACGAACTTGCGGTTCTGGTCGGTGCCCACGGCGCGGTCGTTGATCAGCAGCGCGGGCTTGCCGCCGGCGGCGCCGGACAGTTGCACGCGGGCGAACAGGCCGGGCACCAGCGCCTTGTCGGCGTTGGTGAAGGTGGCGCGCATGCGCACCGAGCCGGTCTGCGGGTCGAGCTGGTTGTCGACGAATTCCAGCTTGCCCTCGTGCGGGAAGCCGGTCTCGTTGGCCAGGCCCACCTTGACCGTCACCGGCTGGCCCTTGTGCGACAGCGAGCCGACGCGCAGGTAGGTGTCCTCGTCGCCGTCGAAGCTGGCGTAGATGCGGTCGGTGGAGACCACCGAGGTCAGGATGGCGGAGGCGTCCACCAGGTTGCCCAGGGTGATCTCGGCCTTGGAGACGCGGCCGTTGATCGGCGAGTGCACCTGGGTGTAGGCCAGGTTCAGGCGGGCCGCCTCGGCCTGGGCTTGGGCGGCGCGGGCGTTGGCGTCCAGCTCTTTCAGGCCGGAGGCCTTCTCGTCGTATTCGCGCTGCGCGATGGCCTTGTCGGCCAGCAGCTTCTCGGCGCGCGCCAGTTCCAGCTTGGCCAGGTCGGCCTTGGCGCGCGCCGAGTTGGCGGCGGCCTCGGCCCGGTTCAGTTCGGCCTGGTAGGGACGCTGGTCGATCTGGAACAGCACGTCGCCCTTCTTGACCTCGCTGCCCGGCTTGAAGTTCACGGCGGTGATGAAGCCGCTCACGCGGGAACGGATCTCCACGCGCTCGATGGCCTCCAGGCGGCCGGAGAATTCCTGGGTCTCGGTGACGGACTTTTCCACCACGGCGGCGGCCGAGATAGGCGGGCCGCCGGCGGCGGGCGCCTCGGCGGTCTTGCCGTTAGCGGTATCACAGCCCACCAGGGTGGCGGCCGCCAGCCCCGCGACCGCCAGGGCGGCGGCCAGCGGCCGCAGCAGGGAGGTCAGATCAGTCGAAGTTTTCATCGGGTTTTTCATAATTTTTCCTTTTTGTATGAAAATCTTTAATAGTCGTGGCGATACGGCCTGCCTGTGACAAAACGTGGGAAAAGACGGCCCCGCCGCGCTCAAGGCGCAGAAAATCGCTCTCCCGGGTGTCTCTGTAGTTGTTTAGACTGGAGGGATCTCCGCCCCGTCCAGGCCGGCGACAAAGCCGGCGATCTCACTCAACGCGAACGCCTTGCACGCGCATTCGTTGCGCGCCTCGACATCCGGCAGCGGCGTCGGCGGCAAGCGCCGGACCGTGGTCTTGACGCCGCAGGAAATCAGCTTGGCGCCGTATTGTTCGGCCTCGTCGCGCAGCGGATCGTCCTCGGCGGACAGGATCAGCGCCGGCGCCAGGTTCTTCAGCCTGCTCGACTGCAGGGGTGACGCGTAAGGGTGGGTACGGTCGGCCGCGTTGGGCAGATAGCCGCGGTAGCCGGCGGCGCACACGTCGGCCGCCTGGGCCTTGTAACTGCAATTGGGCATTTCGCGCATGGAGCCGGTGGACAGGCCGGGGTCCAGCATGGGCATGATCAGGATCTGGCCGGCCAGCGTGGGGCCGCCGCGGTCGCGCGCCATCAGCGAGCAGACGGCGGCCAGGTTGGCGCCGGCCTCGATGCCGGCCACCAGCATGCGCTTGCCGCTCCAGCCCAGCTTGGACTTGTTCTTCTTCGCCCACATCAACACGGCGTGGGCGTCCTCCACCGCCGCCGGGAAGGGGCTGGCGGTGGCCAGCGTGTAGGTGCTGGCCAGCACCACGTGGCGCTGGTCGCAGCTCACCAGGCTGCGCAGGAACTCGTCGCCCTCCTCCAGGTCGCCGCTGACGAAACCGCCGCCGTGGAAGAAAACGATCAGCGAATCGCGCTTGGCGGCCGGGGCACCCTCGGCCGCCGCGTAGATACGGGCGGCGAGCGGGCCGCTGGCGCCGCTCACTTCGATATCGCGCGTCTTCAGCTTGACGTTCGTCTTCGCTTCCAGCGGCGCGGCGGCCTGGGAGGTCGTCATTGCTGCACCGCCACAGACGCGGACGCGGTCAGCACGCCGTTCATCCGGGCCGCCTGGCGCGCGGGGCCGGCGTCGGCCACCAGCTCGCCGCTCATTTCACGCGCCAGCGCCTTGTAGCCCTTGGCCTCGGCGCGCGCCGCGTTCGAATAGGCGTCCGTGTTCACCAGCACGGCCAGGGCCAACGAACCCAGCACGATGGCGAGCGTTGCGATAATTCCATCCCGACGTGTCATGACAAACTCCTCTTCGCTTCTCAGATGAGCAGCTTTTATGCTGCAGTACGTTAACTATAAACTTGAACTAGAATCTGTTAAATATGGCAATGACGAATTGATTGTTCAGGATTTCGAACAATAGAGGACGGATATGAATAAACTGCAGGCGATGGAAGTCTTTGTGCAAGTGGTGGACGCCGGCGGGTTCACGCGCGCGGCCGACAACATGAAGCTGCCCAAGGCCACCGTCTCCAACCTGATCCAGGGGCTGGAAACGGCGCTGGCGGTCAAGCTGCTGCACCGCACGACGCGCCAGATCAGCGTGACGGCCGACGGCGCGGCCTATTACGAGCGCTGCCTGCGCATCCTGTCGGACGTGCGCGAGGCCGAGGAATCGCTGTCGCGCACCAAGCTCAGCCCGAGCGGACGGCTGCGGGTGGACGCGCCCACCGGCCTGGCGCGGCAGATGCTGATCCCGGCCCTGCCCGACTTTTTCGAGCGCTACCCGGACATCACGCTGGAGCTGGGCTGCAGCGACCGCCCGGTGGACCTGATCGAGGAAAACGTCGATTGCGCGGTGCGCGGCGGCGAGCTGGGCGACTCGGCCCTGATCGCGCGCCGCATCGGCGTGCTCGGCTTCGTCACCTGCGCCGCGCCGGACTACATCGCCCGCTACGGCACGCCGCTGCACCCGCGCGAGCTGGAGCGCCACCGCTGCATCAACTATTTCTCGTCCAAGACCGGCAAAGTCTACGATTGGGACTTCAGCCGCGACGGCGAGCGCATCCAGCTGCCGCTGCCCGGCCTGATCGCGCTGAACGATTCGGACGCCTACGTGACGGCCGGCCTGGCCGGCCTGGGCGTGGTGCAGATGACCGATTTCGCGCTGACCGACTACCTGCGCGACGGCCAACTGGTGCAGCTGCTGGCCGACTGGACCTCCGACCCCGTTCCCATCCACGTGGTCTACCCGCAGAACCGGCACCTGTCGGCCAAGGTGCGCGTGTTCGTCGAATGGGTGTCCGACCTGTTCGCCAAGCATCCCGGCATGCGTGGCGCCCCCCCCACCACTTCCACAGGCTAGGCCATGACACACAACATCGTATTCCTCGACCGCGACAGCCTGATCGCCAACGTGCGCCGGCCGTCCTTCCCGCACAGCTGGACCGAGTACGCGGCCAGCAGCGGCGCCGAGGCGGCCCAGCGCCTGCACGGCGCCACCATCGCCATCACCAACAAGGTGCCGCTGCGCGCGGACACGCTGGAGCGGTTGCCGGACCTGCGCCTGATCGCCGTGGCCGCCACCGGCACCGACATCGTGGACCTGGCGGCGGCGCGCGCGCGCGGCATCGTGGTGTCCAACATCCGCGACTACGCCCACGCGACCGTGCCGGAGCACACGTTCGCGCTGATCCTCGCGCTGCGCCGCAACCTGCTGGCCTACCGGCTGGACGTGGAGGCCGGCAAATGGCAAAAGTCCGAACGCTTCTGCCTGTTCGACCATCCGATCACCGACCTGAACGGCAGCCGCCTGGGCCTGCTGGGCTATGGCGCGCTGGGGCGGGCGGTGGCCAGGTTGGGCCGCGCCTTCGGCATGGAGGTGATGGTGCACAAGCGCACGCCGGTCGACGATCCGGACGTGCGCAACGTGTCGTGGGACGAGCTGCTGGAGACGTCGGACGTGCTGAGCCTGCACGCGCCGCTGACCGGGCAGACGCGCGACATCATCGGCGCCGCCGAACTGGAGCGCATGAAGCGCTCGGCGCTGCTGATCAACACCGCGCGCGGCGGCCTGGTCGACGAGGCGGCGCTGGCCGCCGCGCTGACCACCGGCGTGATCGCCGGCGCCGGCTTCGACGTGCTGGCCAAGGAACCGCCGCCGGAGGACAACGTGCTGCTCAATCTGCGCCTGCCCAACTTCATCCTCACGCCGCACATGGCCTGGGCCAGCACCCAGGCCATGCAGGGGCTGGCCGACCAGTTGATCGACAACATCGAGGCCTACGCGGCGAACAAGCCGGTGAACGTGGTCGGCTAGCAATGCCTCGAAGGCGGCGATGCCGGCGCGCAAGCGCGCACCCTTGCCGTTTTAGATACGCTAGTATCGTCAGCCTCGAGGACGCAAACATATCGTATGAAATCGCAGCTGCTCCAGGATATCGGCGAGAGCCACGTCTCGCCTCCACCACCCAATGGCGCCGCCGGGCCCGCCGACGCCCCGCCCCCTCGTCCACCGCTCGAAGCGGGCGCTGAAACCGGCTTCGAACCGCCCCCCGAGGCCCTGGCCGCGCCCAGGCGCGAAGCCAGGCAGGAGCCCACGCTGGAACCTTTGCCGCCGGCCGGCGTGGAGTCCGCATCCGAGCCTCCGCCCGGGACGCAGTCCGAGCCGCTTTTTCCGCCATTTTCCGAACCGCTGTTTCCGCCGTCGTCCGATCAACCGTTCACGCAGCCTTGGCAATCCGAGGCGGAGGCCGCTTTCGCCGGCGGAGACACCGCTCCCGTTGGCTGGATCGACCGCTGGGGGCGGAAGGCGGCGCTGGGAGGCGCGAGCCTGACGCTGGCCGCGCTGCTGGCGGGCGCCGGCATGTGGTTCCATAGCGAGAACAAACTCAATAGCAACCTGGCGCTGGTGGCGAAAACATCGATTCCAGCGCAAAGCGACGCGCGGCAGGCCATGCCTGGGGCCACGTCCGCGATGGCGGCGAGCCCGTCCGCACCAGCAAGGTCGTCCGCCCTTCCGCCCATGCCTGGCTCGGCAACGGCGGTGTCCGGCCAGGGCGGCCAGGGGCTGAGCCAGGATCTGGGCAATGGCCGCGGTCAGAGCGCGGGTCTGCGCGACGGCCAGGGCAACGGCCAAGACCTGATCAACGACCAAGGTCAGGGTCCGGGCAACGGCCAGAGCCCGAGCCAGGCCCAAACGCAGACCCAAGATCGGGTCCCATCCCGACCTGGAACTCCGGCGTTGGCGCCAGACCAGCGTCCGGCTCAAGACTTGGTTCCCGCCACCAGTTCCTCGGCCCGCCGGGCCGACGCCGCCATGTCGCGCCGGGAAGCGCTGGCGCAAAGGGCTGGCCAGGCGCAAAAGCCATCGGCCCGCGCCACCAGGGCCGCCACTCGCGAAGCGGCCAGGTCCACCCAGAGGACCGCCGCGCGCGCGGCCACGGCTAGTCAACGGCCCGCCGCGAAAAGTTCGCGCGCGCTGGCCGACACGCTGCGGCTATGCCGCGCCGCCGGCTACCACGCCACCAAATGCATGCAGCTCGGCTGCGCGGCGACCAAATACGGACTCACCTGCAAGGATCCCGCCATCCGCCGCTAAAGGGTGGCGACCGGATAACTGCCCGGCAGCAGGATGTCGCGCTCCACTTGCCGCACGTCGCGCAGGCCGCAGAACGCCATCGTCAAATCCAGTTCGTTGCGGATGATGTCCAGGCAGGCGCTCACGCCGGGGCCGCCCATCGCGCCCAGCCCGTACAGGAAGGCGCGGCCGATGTGGACGCCTTGCGCGCCCAGCGCCAACGCCTTCAGCACGTCCTGCCCGGACCGGATGCCGCCATCCATCTGCACCTCGATCCGCTTGCCCACCGCTTCCACGATGGCCGGCAGCGCGGCGATCGACGACTGCGCGCCGTCGAGCTGGCGGCCGCCGTGGTTGGACACGATCAGCGCGTCCGCGCCCGCCTCCACGCAAAGGCGCGCGTCCTCCGCGTCCATAATGCCCTTGATGATCAGCTTGCCGCCCCAGCGCCGCTTGATCCACTCCACGTCCTTCCACGACAGGCCGGGGTCGAACTGCTGGCTGGTCCACGCCGACAGCGAGGACAGGTCCGACACCGACTTCGCGTGCCCGACGATGTTGCCGAACGAGCGCCGCCGCGTGCCCAGCATGCCCAGGCACCAGCGCGGCCTGGTCGCCAGGTGCAGCAGGTTGGCCAGCGTGGGCTTGGGCGGCGCCGACAGGCCGTTGCGGATGTCCTTGTGGCGCTGGCCCAGCACTTGCAAATCCAGCGTCAGCACCAGCGCCGAGCAGCCAGCCGCCTTGGCGCGGTCGATCAGGCGGTCGATGAAATCGCGGTCCCGCATCACGTACAGCTGGAACCAGAACGGCCGCGTGGTGTGCGCCGCCACGTCCTCGATCGAGCAGATGCTCATGGTCGACAGCGTGAACGGCACGCCGAAGCGCTCGGCGGCCTGCGCGGCGAGGATTTCGCCGTCCGGATGCTGCATGCCGGTCAGGCCGGTGGGCGCCAGCGCGACCGGCATGGCGACGGCCTGGCCTGTCATGGTGCTGGCCAGCGACCGGTTTTCGAGGTTGACCGCCACCCGCTGGCGGAATTTGATGGGGGCGAAGTCGCCGCTGTTGGCGCGGTAGGTGGACTCGGTCCAGGAACCGGCGTCCGCGTAGTCGTAGAACATGCGCGGCACGCGCCGCTGCGCGAGGATGCGCAAGTCTTCAATGCAGGTGATGACGGCCATGCGCGCTCCCGGAGTCGGTGAGCACGTAGTGTAGAACGAAAAAAGGGACCAGATCTTCCGATCTGGTCCCCGAATTCTGGTGCGGCTGGCAGGAATCGAACCCACGACCCCTTGGTTCGTAGCCAAGTACTCTATCCAGCTGAGCTACAGCCGCAAAAAACTTCATCACATCCGAACAACGGTAAAACTGGTGCGGCTGGCAGGAATCGAACCCACGACCCCTTGGTTCGTAGCCAAGTACTCTATCCAGCTGAGCTACAGCCGCCTCGTTTTGCTTTTCCTCGACAGCGTGCCGTCGAAGGAAGCAAGATTATAGGGATAACTTTTACGCTTGTCCAGAGGGAAAGCGCGCGGGGTTTCGTTTCGTAACTGAACGATACTATTGAGAAATAGTTTATTCATGAAACTGATAATGGACATCACCAATAAAAATTGGCTTTGTTAGCGCAAACACGGCATCATGGCACCTGTCTCCTCTATTCCCTCAACGGAAATAGATTCAGCCCGCTCCTTGTAGCGGGCTTTTTTTTGCCCGCCGCCCGTAAATACCCCAGGGGTATTTACTACCCCAGGGGTATTTACTACCCCAGGGGTATTTACGCGGCGGCGCGTGAAGGCTCAGGCCGGCTTGAGCAGGAACTCCAGCGGTATCGCCAGCCGCGCGCGCCACACGGTCTCGTTGTGCGCCGTGCCCGGGAAGGGCCGCGTGATCCAGTCCACGCCCTGGCGGTAGCCCTTCTCCCTCAGCAACTCGTCGACCTTGGCCTGGAACGGCGGGTACAGGCTGTCCAGCTCCACCGTGCCGTGATCGAAGTACAGCTTGTGGCCGCCCGCCGCCGGCAGGTTTTTCGCCAGCCATGCACGGTAGGCCTGCGCGATCTGGTCGACTTTCGGGTCCAGGGATGGCTGCATCAGCTTGCCGTTGGTGGTCATCGGCCAGTGGGTGGACACGCAGCCGGCGCCGCCGAACACCTCCGGGTAGCTCGCCAGCGCGTAGAGTGAGATCAGCCCGCCCATGCTGGCGCCCATCACGAAGGTGTCCGCGCGGCCGCTCCGGGTGCGGAAGTTGGCGTCGACGAAGGGCTTGAGCTCCTTGACCAGGAAGCGCAGGTAGGCGTCCGACAGGGGCGCGCTGGCGCCGTCCGGATTCGGCGCGGCCACCTCGCCGCGCCATTCCGCCGGCAGCGACATCACGGGCGCCTGGGGCAGATATTCGCGGCCCCGGTTCTCGCGCAAGTTCCAGACGCCCACCACGATGGTCGGACGCACCTTGTTCTGGCGCGCCAGTTCGACCAGGTGGCGGTCCACGTCCCAGGCGCCCCATTGCACCGAGTCGGCGGGATCGAACAGGTTCTGGCCGTCGTGCATATAGAGTACGGCGTAGCGCTCCTTGCCGGCGTCGTAGCCGGGCGGCAGCCATACGCGCACCCTGCGCGGGGCCGCCTCGGTGGCGGCGAACGGTTCGTAGTCGACAAAGCGGCCGCCCGCCTTGGGTTGCGCGGCCGGGGTGGCCGGCGTGGCGGCGAAGGCGGCGGGCGCGCAGCCGGCGGCCAGCGAGGTCACCGCGACGGTTTTCAGGAAGTTGCGGCGCTGCGTGATAAGCATCTGGTGGTCTCCTTGGAAATAATGAATTGCCTGCGTATTTTCGGGCATACGGACGCCGCGATTGACTGCGGACCGTCTGGAACCGATACTATTCTTACCCCTAATTAAGACTATTCGTCCATGAAGGTCACCAACGAGCACGTCACCCATCCGGACCAGGCGTTTCGCTACATCCGCTTCACCTGCGATCCGCTGCCCGGAAAGTGGCACCGCCACCGGCAATTGGAACTGACCTGGATAGAGAACGGCAGCGGCATCCGCTACGTCGGCGACGACGCCTCCCCCTACGCGGACGGCGACCTGGCGCTGATCGGCGCGAACCTGCCGCATATCTGGGACGTGGACCAGCCGGACGTGTACGCCATCGAGGTGACGGTGATCCAGTTCGCCCCGGAGTTGCTGGAGCTGGCGGCCCTGCCCGAACTGGGCGCGCTGCGCGCGGTGATCGACGGCGCCCAGCTCGGCCTGCGGATAGACGGGCGCTGCCGGGGCGAGGTGACGCGTTTGCTCGCCGGCATGCGGGAGCTGAATCCGCTGATGCGCCTGTCCGCCTTCATCGCGCTGCTGGCGGCGCTGGCCGAGCACGCGGCCGACCTGCATCCGATCGCCGCCAGCCCGGTGCGCGACGCGGCGCGGCCGGAGCGGGACCGGCGCGTGGAGCGCGTGGTGGAATGGATACACACGCACCTGGGCGGTCCGCTGCGGGTGGAGGACGCCGCCGCGCTGGCCTGCGTGACGCCGGCCGCCTTCAGCCGCTTCTTCCGGCGCGAGACGGGCAAACCCTTCAGCCGCTATGTCAGCGACGTCCGCTGCAGCGCGGCCTGCCTGCGACTGACGCGCGGCGCCGCGCCGGTGGCGCTGATCGCAGAACAGTGCGGCTACGCCACGCTGTCCAACTTCAACCGCCAGTTCCTGGCCCGCATGGGGATGACGCCCAGGGCGTTCCGGCGGCAGCACAAGCATCCAGGCTTATAACTAAAATCGGCACGCCAAGGCGATAGCGCCTTTCGGAGCCCGACACAGGAGAAGCGGCCATGGACACTGCAATAGGGAGTCGCAGGTCGTCACTTGATAACCTCACTCTCCCCACCTAAAGTGACACCATCATGACTCGTGCGTCCCACCCGGAGTAGCGGAAACTCATCGAAGCTGGAACCAGGGCATGCTCGATGTGGCCGCGACCGCTAGGCAAATAAACCTGGCCAGGCACTCCGGCCAGCTCGAGCCAGCCACCCTGAGTGAAGGCCAGGCCTTGCTGGCCTCGCCGCGCCCGGGACATCCCCTCCCCCATGCCGTTTTAGTGTACGATTTCCCCACCTTGGCACTCGCAAAGCGGAATGGGATGACACAGCAACAAAGCACAAGCCTGCACACTTTGCCAGCGGTCGACTGGTCCCGCGGCGCGCTGGGCGCGCCGGCGCAATGGCCGCACAGCCTGCGCCTGACGGTCGACATCATGCTGAACTGTCCGCTGCCGATGGCGCTGGAATGGGGGCCGGAACAGATCCTCTTCTACAACCACGCCTACGCGGCGCTGGCCGGACTGCGGCCGGACACCGTGCCCGGTTGCCGCGTGCCGCCCATGCAGCCGCCCGTGTTCGGCTGGAACCGCGCCGCGCTGGCGTCCGCCTGGGACGGCGCCGCCCTGGCCTTCTCGGCCGAGCAGTTGCCGCTGTGGCGCCAGGGTTCGCCCGCCACCCAGTGGCTGGACCTGCACTACACGCCCGTGCGCGACGAAAGCGGCGCCGTGGGCGGCGTGCTGTGCGCGCTGCGCCTGGCCGAGGCGCCGCCGCCGGCCAGGTTCGCCGCCCCCGCCTCCCCGGCCGGCCAGGCCGACGACGGCGGGCGCCGCATCCTGGTGGTGGAGGACAACGCCGACGCCCGCTACCTGGTGTGCGAAATGCTGCGCGCGCTCGGCCACGAGGTGGACGCGGCGGCCGACGGCGAGGACGCGCTGGCCATGCTGGCCCAGCGGCCCTACGGCATCCTGTTCAGCGACGTCAGCCTGCCCGGCATGTCCGGCGTGGAACTGGCGCGCGCGGCGCACGGCCGGTATCCGGACCTGCGCGTGATTTTCGCCTCCGGCTACAGCAACGCGCTGACCAGCCACCTGGACTTCCCCGCCACGGCCATGCAAAAACCCTACGACCTGGAACAATTGCAGCGGGCGTTGGCCGGCCCGGCCGCCTGAAATGGCGGCCGCGCAATGGTGCGGTTGGAAACACGGCGCAGGCGGTACAATCAGCGCACGGCCCGCTTGGGCCTTGACCAATCCATGATGCTCCTAACCGACCCCTCAGCCAGCCCGCGCATGAGCGCAGTCCTTGAAAGCATCACCGATGGCTTTCTGGTGGTGGACCCCGACTGGTCCATCAGCTATATCAATCCGCAGGCGGCCGACCTGCTCCATCCAAGCGATGGCGGCGCCGTGACGCCCGGACAGGACCTGTGGTCGGCGTTGCCGGAGTTGTGCGGCACGGTGCTCGAGGCGCAGTTCCGGCGCGCGATGGAGCTGCAGCAGCCGGCCGGCTTCGAGCTGTACCACCTGCCGCGCAAGCTGTGGCTGGACGTGCGGGCCTGGCCGTCGGCCGCCGGCCTGGCCGCCAGCGTCCAGAACATCAGCAAGCGCAAGGCCGAGGAGCGCGCGCTGCGCGAGAGCGCCAACCGGCTGCAGGTGGCGCTGGCCGCCGGCAAGCTGGGCGACTGGGTGTGGGACGCCGGCACCAGCCAGGTCACCCTGAGCCGCCGCGCGGCCGAACTGCTGGAGCTGCCGGGCGAGTGCGTGGTCAACTGGGACGCGCTGGCCGAGCGCCTGCCCGAGCCGGACCGCGAGCACGCCGCCGCCGCCTTCGCGCGCACGCTGGAAAAACGCGGCGACTTCAATATCGAGTGCCGCATCGTGCGCCCCAACGGCGCGCTGTGCTGGCTGGCCGTGGTCGGCCACGGCAATTACGACGACGACGGCGCCCTGCTCGGCCTGACCGGCATGGTGCAGGACATCTCCGACCGCAAGCTGGCCGAGGGCGCGCTGCGCCAGAGCCAGGAGGAATTGCAGGCGATGGCCAATTCCATCCCGCAGTTGGCCTGGATCGCCCGCCACGACGGCGCCATGGTCTGGTACAACGAGCGCTGGTACGAGTACACCGGCCTGAGCCGCGACACCGCGCCGGCCGGCGCCTGGGACGAGGTGTACGACCAGGAGTGCGTGCCGGCCATCCGCCAGCGCTGGCGGGAGTCGCTGCAGAACGGCGAACCGTTCGAGATGGAATTCCCCATCCGCGGCGCCGACGGCCAGTTCCGCTGGTTCCTGTCGCGCGCCAACCCGGTGCGCGACAGCGCCGGCCACCTGCTGCGCTGGTTCGGCACCAGCACCGACGTCGACCAGGTCAAGCGCGTGCAGGAGGCGCTGCGCGACGAGACCAACGTGCTGGAATTGCTCAACAGCACAGGCAACGCGATGACCAGCCAGCGCGACCTGCGCTCGCTGCTGCAGGAGGTGACGGACGCCTGCACCCGCATCAGCGGCGCGCGCTTCGGCGCCTTCTTCTACAACAGCACCGGCGGCGGCGGCGACGCGCTGGTGCTGTACACCCTGTCCGGCCTGCCGCAGGACCCGTTCGCCCACTTCCCGCATCCGCGCGCCACGGCCATCTTCGGCCCCAGCATGCGCGGCGAGGGCATCGTGCGCATCGACGACCTGCTGCAAGACCCGCGCTATGGCAAGAATCCGCCCTACCAGGGCATCCCGCCCGGCCACCCGAAAGTGCGCAGCTACCTGGCGGTGCCGGTGATCTCGCGCTCGGGCGAGGTGATCGGCAGCCTGTTCTTCGGCCACCCGGAACCGGAGATGTTCAACGAGCGCACCGAGCGCATCATCGGCGGCATCGCCGCCCAGGCCGGCATCGCGATCGACAACGCGCGCCTGTACGAGGCGGCGCAGAAGGCGGCCGAGGAGCGCAAGGTGCTGCTCGACAGCGAACGCAGCGCGCGCGCCGAGGCCGAGCGCACCAGCCAGATGAAGGACGAGTTCCTGGCCACGCTGTCGCACGAGCTGCGCACGCCGCTGACGGCCATCCTGGGCTGGGCCCAGGTGCTGCGCCGCGGCAGCCGCGACGAGGCCGACCTGCACCGCGGCCTGCAGACCATCGAGCGCAACGCGCGCGCCCAGGCCCAGCTGATCGAGGACTTGCTGGACATGAGCCGCATCACCTCCGGCAAGGTGCTGCTGGACATGCAGATCCTGTCGCCGCTGACGGTGGTGGACGCCGCCGTGGAGACCGTGCGCCCGGCGGCCGACGCCAAGAACATCACGATTTCGCGCGACTACGGCGCCGGCGGCCTGGTGGCGGCCGACCCGAGCCGGCTGCAGCAGGTGATCTGGAACCTGCTGTCGAACGCCATCAAGTTCACGCCCAAGGACGGCGCCGTGCGCATCACGGTGGGCGCCGGCGAGGGCCACATCACCATCGCCATCGCCGACACCGGCATCGGCATCCGGCCGGAGTTCCTGGCCCACGTGTTCGAGCGCTTCCGCCAGGCCGACTCCAGCACCACCCGGCGCCACGGCGGCCTGGGCCTGGGCCTGTCCATCGTCAAGCACCTGGTCGAGCAGCACGGCGGCACGGTGGCCGCGTCCAGCGCCGGCGAGGGCCAGGGCGCCAGCTTCACGGTGCACCTGCCGCTGGCGACCAATCCGCCGGAGTGGCCGCGCCAGCCGCGGCCGGCCGCGCCGCCGCCGCCGGCCGCCCCGCGCGACGCCGCCCTGCCCGACCTGGCCGGGCTGCGCGTGCTGGTGGTGGACGACGAGGCCGACGCGCGCGAGCTGATCAAGCGCATCCTGGGCGATTGCCACGCCAGCGTGAGCACCGCCGCCAGCGCGGCCGAGGCGCTGGCGCTGGTCGAAAGCCTGCGCCCGGCGTTGCTGGTGAGCGACATCGGCATGCCCGAGGTGGACGGCTTCGAACTGCTGGCCAAGGTGCGCGCGCTGGGCCCGGAACGGGGCGGCGCCGTGCCCGCCATCGCCCTGACCGCCTTCGCCCGCGCCGAGGACCGGCTGCGCGCGCTCGAGACCGGCTTTAGCGACCACGTGTCCAAGCCGGTCGAACCGGCCGAATTGCTCGACGCGGTGGCCCGCGCCGCCCGAAATCGGTAGATTCTTTATGGAAACATAAGTTTCTGTGTGGCATAACTTCCACTCCTACCCGCAGACGCGGCGCTGTCCTACAAGTAACTTCGCGAAGCTTTGCTAGACTTCAGTTGTTGGAAGGCACGCCGCGCGTTGCATTTTTAACACGTGCGCCGCGAATCCGCAGAGCACGCTAAACTTAATAAGATCTGTTTTGACGAGACCATTATGCCCAGCCCGGATGAAATTCTGAACGCCAAGATTCTTGTGGTGGACGATTGCGCCGACAATATCGACCTCATGCTTGAAATCCTGCGCGACGCCGGCTACGCCAACGTCTCGTCCACCATGCTGCCCGGTATGGTCTGCGGCCTGCACCGACAGCATTGCTACGACCTGATCCTGCTGGACCTGCAGATGCCGGAACTGAACGGCTTCCAGGTCATGAAGGGCCTGAAGGAGATCGAGCAGGACGGCTATCTGCCGGTGCTCGCGCTGACGGCCCAGCCCAGCTTCAAGATCGCCGCGCTGGAGGCGGGCGCGCGCGACTTCATCAGCAAGCCCTTCGACCTGCTGGAGGTGCACAAGCGCATCCACAACATGCTGGAGGTGCGCCTGCTCTACAAGGAGCTGGCGCAATACAGCAAGCAGCAGCAGGAACTGGCGCTGCACGACCCGCTGACCGGCCTGCCCAACCGCCGCCTGCTGGAGGACCGCATCGCCACCACGCTGCAGCACGCCGCCCGCCACATGCGCAAGGCGGCCGTCATGTATCTGGACCTGGACGGCTTCAAGGCCATCAACGACACCCACGGCCACGCCTGCGGCGACGAGATCCTGAGGCAGGTGGCGGCGCGCCTGGTGGGCTCCTCGCGCAAGGAGGACACCGTGGCGCGCGTGGGCGGCGACGAGTTCGTCATCGTGCTGGGCGAGGTGGGCGGCCTGGCCGACGCGCAGGAGCCGGCGTCCAAGCTGATCGAGGTGGTGTCCGAGCCCTACAAGGTGGGCGATCTGACGCTGCACTTGTCGACCAGCATCGGCATCGCCCTGTATCCCGACCACGCCGACAGCGTCAACCCGCTGATCCAGAAGGCCGACCAGGCGCTGTACGACGCCAAGCGCAGCGGCAAGAACCGCCATTGCGCGGCGCAGCCCGCCGCGGGCATGGACGGCGCCGCGCCGGACGTGGCGCCGGCGGCCAGCCCGCAGCGCCAGGGCGTGTCCGCCACCGCCTGAGCCCATGCCGCCCCGCCCGCCGTCCGCCCCTTGCGCGGTGGACGCGAAAAAGGCCGCGCGGTCACCCGCGCGGCCTTTGCCCTTGCGTCCCGGATCAGTGCGCGGCGGCCTCCGCCTCGCGCGCGGCGCCCTCCTCCGTCGACGCCTCCACCTTGGCGGCGTGCTGGTGGTCGGTGTGCGCGTCCACCTTGTCCGGCGCCACCTCGATGCGGGTGATGCCGGCGTCGACCGAGATCGGGTCGCTGGCCGGGAAGGTCATTTCCACCGCGTCGTCCAGCAGCGTTTCCTTGGCCACCTCGTGCGGCAGCGGCTGCTCATGGTCGGCCAGCACCGCGATGGCCTGCGCCCACTTGACGAAGTCCAGCTCGGCCAGCTCGCGCACCGTGTGCACATTGAAGGCCTTGGCCAGCGCCTTGGCGTCGTTGTTGCTCACGCCGCGCAGCGCGCTCACCGGCGCGTCGGCCAGTTCGCGGAAGCATTTGCCCAGGTACTCCTTGTCTACTACCGTGTCGATATTCATCATGCGTCCTTTCCATGGGTGGGTATTCCTGGTTTCACTATGGCATGCGCTTGCCCCGCTGTATGTGCGCCGGCGTACCTTGGCGCCGCAATGCGGGACGCGTGTTCCGTAGCCGCGCGCGCTTTTGACTTTCACTTGTCTCGTTGTTATGATCAATCAATAGTTTGTCTGACGTAACTACGTCACACTCAGCAAAATACCTGTGCCTAAAATAGACAAACCCAAAATCCTGGTGGTCAACGACGACGCCAACAGCCTGTTCGCGTTGACGAGCCTGCTGGCGCAATGGTCGGACCAGGAATCCTACGAGGTCATCGCGGCCCGCTCCGGCGAGGAGGGTCTGCGCCAGGTGTTGATGCACGACTTCGCCGTGATCCTGCTGGACGTGAACATGCCCGGCATGGACGGTTTCGAGACCGCCGAGGCGATCCACCAGCGCGCGCGCTCGGCCGACATCCCCATCATCTTCATCACCGCCTTCGTGGCCGACGAGCTGGACCGCCTGAAGGCCTACCAGCGCGGCGCCGTCGATTTCCTGTTCACGCCGGTGATCCCGCAGATCCTGCACGCCAAGATCTCGGTGTTCGTGGCGCTGGCGATGAAGAACGAGGAGTTGAAGAAGCAGGCCCGCCAGCTGAGCCAGCGCACCACCGAGCTGACCGCCACCAACAAGCGGCTGACGCGCGAGATCGAGGAGCGCCAGGTGGCCGAGCGGCAAAACCACGCCAAGGACGAGTTCCTGGCCATGCTGGGCCACGAGCTGCGCAACCCGCTCAGCGCCATCAGCAGCGCCGCCTCGCTGATCGCGCTGCCCGGCGTGTCGGCCGACGGCGTGGCGCGCTCCAAGCAGATCATCCAGCGCCAGAGCCGGCACCTGGGCCGCATCGTCGACGACCTGCTCGACCTGAGCCGCGCCATGTCCGGCAAGATCCTGCTGAACCGCGCGCCGCTGGACGTGGCCGGCCTGCTGGCCACCAGCCTGGAGACCTACCGCACCACCGGCCGCACCGCCGGCTATTCGGTGACCCTGGACGCCGAGCCGGGCTGGGTGGACGGCGACGTCACCCGGCTCGAGCAGATCGTCAGCAACCTGCTCGACAACGCGCTCAAGTACACGCCGCCGGGCGGCGCGATCCACGTCAGCTGCGACGTGGACGACAAGGAGGTGACGCTGGCGGTGGAGGACAATGGCGTCGGCATCACCGCCGAGCTGTTGCCGCAGGTATTCGATGTCTTCGTGCAGGGCACCAGCACGCTGGACCGCGCGCAGGGCGGGCTGGGCATCGGCCTGTCGCTGGTGCGGCGGCTGGCCGAGCTGCACGGCGGCACCGTCAGCGCGCACAGCGACGGCCCCGGCGAGGGCAGTATTTTCACCATCCGGCTGCCGCGCGTCGCGCGCCCGGCCGACAAGAGGCAACCCATCATGGAAACAACGGACACCGGCAAGCCCACCGTGCTGCTGATTGAAGACAACGACGACGGACGCGAAATGATGTCCATGATGCTCAGCTGCTACGGCTACGAGGTGCGGCACGCGGCGGACGGCCTGCAGGGGCTGGAAGTGGCGGCCAACTTCCTGCCCGACCTGGCGCTGGTCGACATCGGCCTGCCCGGCATCGACGGCTACGAGGTGGCGCGCCGCCTGCGCGCCAACGAGAGCACGCGCGGCATGAAACTGATCGCGCTGACCGGCTACGGCCTGGCGGAGGACCAGCGCCGGGTGCTGGAGGCGGGCTTCGACCTGCACCTGGTGAAGCCGGTGGACATCGACCACTTGATGAAGGCCATCGGCAGTTGCTCCCCGGCCACCGTCAAGCCCTGATGCGTTTGCGTCCGTGCGACAACTATTTGCCGGCTCGGGTAAGATCGCGCCATAAAAACCAGCTCCCACCAGACTGAGAAGACCATGTCCGCCGCCGCCCCCGCCGCCCCCCTCGACGCCTCGCGCGTCGCCGACCTGAGCGAACTGCTCGGCCACACCAACGCGTGCTGGGACAACGAGCGGCGCCAGCTGTCGCGCCAGCTGCACGACAGCATGGGCTCGTCGCTGACGGCGCTGACCATGCACCTGGGCCTGCTGATGCAGAAGATGCCGCCCGACCCGGCGCTGCAGGAACGCGCCACGCAGATGAAGAACCTGCTGCACAACATCATCGAGTCCAACCGCCAGATGCAGCACAAGCTGTGGAACGACAAGCTGGAGTTCCTCGGCGTGCGCGTCGCGCTGGGCGAGCTGGTGGCGCAGTTCGGCGCCGAGCAGGGCCTGGCGGCGCGCTGCAGTCTGCCCGAGGAGGAGCCGCGCGCGCCGCGCGCGCACAGCGTGGTGCTGCTGCGCGCGGCGGAGGAAGCCTTGCGCAACGTCAGCCTGCACGCGCGCGCCACCGAGGTCGAGGTGGTGGTCGACGACAACGACGACGAGATCATGCTGACGGTGAAGGACAACGGCGTGGGTCCGCCGCGGCCTAACGGCCACGGCGGGGGCGGCGTCAACGGCCTGGCCGAGGGCAAGCACGGCCTGCGCGTGCTGCGCGAACGGGCCGCCTACCTGGGCGGCACCTTGACCCTGCTGCCGGGCGCCGCCGGCGGCGCCACCTTGACGGTGGTGCTGCCGAAACCGGCGCCCTGACGGTCCGTCAATGTAGTTTGACCAGCGGCGTGGTGCGCTTGATCAGGAAGCGCGCCAGCGCCAGCGCGGCGGTGCGCACCGTGCCCATCACCGCCTGGTGGTGCATCAGGTGCAAACTGGTGTACATGAGCCGGGCGACGAAGCCGTCCACGAACCAGTTCAGCCCCTTCAGCGATCCCATCAGGCTGCCGACCGACGAGGTCTGCCCGAACGACACCAGCGAACCGTAATCGCGGTACACATAGGGTTGCTCTGGGGGCGGCTTGCCGGCCGCCCGCAGCAGGAAGGCCCGCGCCAGGTAGTCGGCCTGCTGGTGCGCGGCCTGCGCGCGCGGCGGCACCGGCTTGCCGTCGGCGCCCAGGCACAGCGCGCAATCGCCCAGCGCGTAGATGCCGGGATGGCCCTTGACGGCCAGTTGGCCGTCGACCTCGATCTGGCCGCCCTTGGCGGTGGGCAGGCCCAGCGTCGCCAGCAGTTCCGGCGCGCGGATGCCGGCCGCCCACACGACGATGTCGGCCGGATAGCGCCGCCCCTCCTCGGTGCCGACATGGTCGGCGTCGATGGCGGTCACGCGGGTCGAGGTCGCCACCTCGATGGCGCGCTCGCCCAGCAGCTTGAGGGCGGCGGCGGAAACCCGCTCGGGCAGCGGCGCCAGGATGCGCGGCGCCCCTTCCAGCAGCGTGATGCGCACGTCGCGCATGGGCTCCAGGTGGCCGAAGCCGTAGGCGGCGTACACGCCGCTGGCCTCGCGCAGTTCGGCCGCCAACTCCACGCCGGTGGCGCCGCCGCCGATGATGACGATGTCCACGCCCTCGGCGGCGGCCGCGTCCCGCCCCTTCTTCAGCGAGGCCTTGGTCAGCAGCTTGAGCAGGGTGAGGCGGAAGCGTTCCGCGTCCTCGGTGGCGTTCAGGGAAATGGTGTGTTCCTTGGCGCCGGGGACGCCGAAGTAATTGGAGGTGCTGCCGATGGCCAGCACCAGCGATTCGCATTCGATGACGCGCTCGGGCAGCACTTCCTCGTGCCCGTCGGTCTCGATGGCCGCCACCGTCAGGCGGCGGGCCGGCGCGTCCAGCGCCGTCAGGGCGCCGTAGACATAGGTGAAGCCGTTGTCGTGCGCCAGCATCTGGTAGGACAGGCCCTCCTGGTGGATGTCCAGCGTGCCGGCCGCCACCTCGTGCAGCGAGGGCTTCCAGATGTGGTACAGGCGGCTGTCGACCAGCATTACTTGTTTCGGGCCCAGCTTGCGGCCCAGTTTGCAGGCCAGTTCCAGGCCGCCCGCACCGCCACCCACGATCACTATGTTGCTACGCAAATGAACCTCCCGTCGGGGGCTTGGCGCGGCGGCGCGTCAATCCTTGCCGTGACCCTTGCCGTGCCCGTTGCCATGGTGTTTGTCTTCATGCTTGTCGTGCTTGCGCTCGTGCTTGTCGCGATGGTCGTCGCGGCGGTCGTCGTGGCGCATCTCGTGGCGCACCTCCTGGCGGCCGCGGTGGTGCTCGGCGCGGTAGCGCGGCGCGTAGTCGTTCTGGTACCAGTCGTCGCGCACGAAATACACCTTGCGGCCGCAGGCGTTGTAGGCGCCGCAGTGCTTGGACCATTTCTTCGCGTGGCCGGGCGGGACCCGCAGGTACAGCGGGGCCTCGACGAAGCGGGCGGGACGGCGCACCAGCACCGGTTCGGTGTAGATCACCGGCGGCGGCGCCATGTTGCCGATGTCGATGCGTCCATAGAAGCCGGGCTGGCCGACGCTGATGGACACGTTCTGGGCGCTGGCGGCTACGCAGGCCGCCAGCAGGCTGGCTGCGATCAGGAACTTTTTCATTTTTGGACTCTTTGTTGTGTTGAGGTACTTGCTACCAGGAACCAATTGTACGGCCTTTGAGCCCGGCCGTATGTTCGGCAGCGTACAGAGTGACGCGAACGCGCCACGCCGGCTACTCGGCCCTGGCCAGATGCTGCTCCAGTTGGCGCACCGCGGACTGCGACTGGGTGATCACCTTGTCGGCGATGCGCTGGCGCATGCCCTGCACCCGCCCGGCCGCCTCCGCCTCCAGCAGCACGGGGGTGAGCATCTGCCGGGCCGATTCGTGGAAGCCCAGCGCCACCTGCTCCAGCTGGCTGGTGAACGACAGCTCGGCCTCCTTGAGCCGCTTGCGCAGTTCATCCTCGAAGGCGCGGCGCTTGTCGCGGATCTCGGAGCGCTTGCGCTTGCCGCCATCGGTCAGCCATTTGAAGGCGCCGGCCAGCAGCACCGCCCCGCCCACGAAGGGCGCCACCGGCGCGATCACCGGCATCACCACGGCCACGCCGAACAGGTAGGCGGCGGTGCCGGTGCCGGCCGCCGCCACGGCGCTGCTCATCAGGGTGAGGTTGGCGGCGGTGTCCACCTTGTTGACCAGCCGCGTGCCCACGCGCAAGCGCGGCATCAGCCTGGCCAGCGCGGCGTGGTGCTCGCGCTGGAACACGCTGGCCTGCGACAGGCGCATGTCGGCCTGGAACAGGCGCAGGTCGTGGTTCAGCAGGGTCAGCGCCTCCTCCTTGCGCCGCACGACGCGGTCCAGGCGGCGCTCCATCTCCTGGCCGAACTGGTTGCGGCCGATGCTGGCCCACACGTCCTCGTCCTTCCATTCGTCGGTGTTGAGGCGGTCCGTGATGGCCAGTTCGATGGCGTTGCCGGCGTCGTGCACGGCGTCGTCGATGTCCTGCCACAGCGCGCTGCGCTCGTAGGCGATGCGCGCGTCCACCAGCGCCAGCCGCTGCTGCACCTGGCGCTGCAGTTCCTGCGCCGAGGCCAGCATGCTGGCCGCGCCCGCCTCGGCCACGGCCAGCGTGGCGGCGCGCTCCTGGTAGGCGGCGATGCCGTGTTCGATCGCGGTCGTCACCTGCCGCACCAGCTCGCGCAGCTGTCCCTGGTCCAGCTTGCCGCCCTGGTAGCGCCGCGCGCCGTCCAGCAGCTCGGCGTGGCCGGTGCTGCGGCCGAAGTCGGCCACCGCGTCGGCCAGCCCGCGCCCCTTGACCAGCTTGCGCGCCTGGTCGCCCAGGTTGCTCAGCAGCTTGCGTTCCTCGTCCAGCGGCAATTCGTCCAGCGCGTCCACCCGCATGCGCAGGCCCAGCGCCTTGGTCACCTTCTGCGCCAGCGGCCGCGCCTTGGCGCCCTGCAGGGCGATCAGCGGGCGCAGCATGGTGAAGGCGTTCTCGCGGGCGGCGTGGTCGGCGCCGGCGGCGCTGCGCGCGAGGGCGTTGAGGGCCCAGTCGACGCCGACGCCCGATTCGATGGCGTTGAGCACCAGCGCGGTGAACACGGCGGAGGCCTTGCCGTCGCCGGCGATGTCGGTCACGGCGGCGAATTGGGCCAGCGTGGGCGCGCCGTCGGCCGCGGCGATGGCGCCGACGGTGCGCGCGAGGGCGGAGCCGAAGCTATGGTCGGAGGACAGGTGTTCATCCAGCGTGCGCACTTCGATCAGGTGTTCTGGCTCCATCCGGCTCTCATGGCAAAAGTTTCGGGTCTCGCGGCCGCCCTTGTCAAAACCATTATAGTGGCGTCCCCACCACACGCAACGTTGATCGCGTTCAATCGTGTGCTAGGGGGATTCGGTCGACAGGAACAGCGTTTCCTTGATCTCCTCCATCACCACGTAGCTCTTGGACTGGGCCGCGCCCGGCAGCTGCAGCAGCATGTCGCCCAGCAGCTTGCGGTACTCGGCCATCTCGTGGATGCGCGCCTTGATCAGGTAGTCGAAGTCGCCCGACACCAGGTGGCACTCCTGCACCTCCGGTATCCGCAGCACCTCGCGCCGGAACTGCTCGAACATCGAGGCCGACTTGGTGTTGAGCGTGATCTCCACGAACACCAGCAACTTGGCGCCCAGCGCGGGCGGATCGACGCGCGCGTGGTAGCCGGTGATGACCCGGTCGCGCTCCATGCGCTTGACGCGCTCGATGGCCGGCGTGATCGACAGGCCCACCCGCTCGCTCAAGTCCTTCATCGAGATCCTGCCGTCCTCCTGCAGGATGCGCAGGATCTTGCGGTCCAGCTTGTCCAGCGTGCGGACGGATTCCTTGGTGGTTCGCATGATTTTCCACTAAATTTCGGAACTTATATAGTAACAAATACTAGGCGAACGCACATACCATAGCGTTATATCCGGCGCGGGCCGATCACAACACATAGGGGGAGCATCATGCGTATCGTCATCCTGGGAAGCGGCGTCATCGGTGTCACCAGCGCGTACTACCTGGCCCTGGCCGGCCACGACGTGACCGTGCTCGACCGCCAGTCCGGCCCCGCCCAGGAGACCAGCTTCGCCAACGCCGGCCAGATCTCCCCCGGCTACGCCTCCCCCTGGGCCGCGCCCGGCATCCCGCTCAAGGCGATGAAGTGGATGCTGCAGCGCCACGCCCCGCTGTCCATCACGCCCGACGGCACCAGGTTCCAGTTGCAATGGATGTGGCAGATGCTGCGCAACTGCAACGCCGAGCGCTACGCGGTGAACAAGGAGCGCATGGTGCGCCTGGCCGAGTACAGCCGCGACTGCTTCAAGACGCTGCGCGCCGCCACCGGCATCGAGTACGAGGGCCGCCAGCAGGGCACGACCCAGCTGTTCCGCACCCAGCAGCAGCTGGACGGCGCCGCCAAGGACATCGAGGTGCTGAGGGAAACCGGGGTGCCGTTCGAACTGCTGAGCCGCGAGCAACTGGTGCACGCCGAGCCCGGCCTGGCCCGCTCCAAGGACCGCCTGGTGGGCGGCCTGCGCCTGCCCAACGACGAGACCGGCGACTGCCAGCTGTTCACCACCCGCCTGACGGCCATGGCCGAACGGCTGGGCGTGAAGTTCCGCTACAACGTCAACATCGCCAACCTGGCCATGGAGGGCGACGGGATCAAGGGCGTGATGACGGAAACCGGCCTGGTGACGGCGGACGGCTACGTGGTCGCGCTGGGCGCCTATTCGACGCCGCTGCTGAGGAACATCGTGGACGTGCCGGTGTATCCGCTGAAGGGCTATTCGATCACCGTGCCCATCGCGGACGCGGACGCGGCGCCGACCTCGACCATCCTGGACGAGACCTACAAGATCGCCGTGACCCGCTTCGACGACCGCATCCGCGTCGGCGGCATGGCCGAGATCGCCGGTTTCGACCACCGCCTGAACCCGCGCCGCCGCGAAACGCTGGAGATGGTGGTCGACGACCTGTTCCCCGGCGCCGGCGACACCGCCCAAGCCAGCTTCTGGACCGGCCTGCGTCCGATGACGCCGGACGGCACCCCGGTGGTGGGCCGCACCGGCGTGCGCAACCTGTTCGTCAACACCGGCCACGGCACGCTGGGCTGGACCATGTCCTGCGGCTCGGCCCAGCTGCTGGCGGACATCATCTCCGCCAAGCGCACGGCGATCAAGGCCGACGACCTGTCGGTCGCCCGCTACGGCGGCGAACACGCGGCGCGCCCCCCGCGGCTGGTGAACGCCTGAGGCGCGCCCCGCGGACCCGGCGCGCGCCGGTCGCGACAAAACCGCGCGCCGCGGCAAATGCGCGCGCGCGCCATCTATCCATTGTGATTGCCGGCCGCCCTGCGTATAATTTTTTCATGAATAAACTGGAAGCATACGGCCACATCGCCGCCCTGGCGATCCGTGGCGACCTGGTGTTCCCCACCAGCGTCAACGCAGCCCTGCGCGTGCAGCTCGCGCTGGACGATCCCGACTGCCCCATCGACGAGGCGATCCGCCTGGTGCTGGCCGAACCGCAACTGGCCGCGCGCACCGTCGCGCTGTCCAATTCCGCGATGTTCAACCGCACCAGCACGGAGGTGGTCAACGTGCGCTCGGCCATCATGCGCATCGGCTACCACAACCTGTTCGCGCTGGCCGCCGCCATGGTGGTGCGCCAGTTCGGCAGCAAGATCGTCGATCCGGAACTGCGCGCCAAGGCCGAGCAGCTGTGGCAGCACACGGTGCACGTGGCCTGCCTGGCGCGCATCATCGCGCGCGAGGTCACCGGCACCAACCCGGACACGGCGCTGTTCGCCTCCATCGTGCACGAGGTGGGCAACTTCTACATCCTGTCGCGCGCCGACGAGTTCCCCGGCCTGCTGGAGGACGATCCCGACAACTGGCAGCCGGCCAGCGAGGAGATCATCACGCGCGAGGTGCTCAACAAGCTGAACATCCCCGAGGCGGTCAGCAACGCGATCCAGAACCTGCGCGACGGCTTCCTGCAGATCCCGCCCGAAACCCTGCTCGACACGCTGCTGCTGGCCAACCAGCTGTCGCCGGTGGACTCGCCCATGCAGGCGCCGCCGCGCGACCTGCCGCCGCACGCGGAATCGGTGGTGGACCTGTTCATCGACGAGGAAATGCTGGAGCGCATCCTGGCCGAGTCGGAGCGCGACGCGGCCGCGATGAACGCGGCCCTGCTGGTGTGAGGCCCGCGGCCCGGCGCGGGCCCGGGCTCAGGCCTTGGCCAGTTTGACGAACTTGGCGTCGGTCTTGTACACGCCGCCGGAGTTGGAGGGCAGCGTCGCGTTTTGCGCCTGCACCAGCACCGCGTAGCAGCCGGACTCCTGGGTGATCAGGCCATAGCAGGTCTCGAACTTGGTGTCGCCGCACAAATCGCTGGGGCGGAACTCCACGACGTTGGTGAAACGGCCTTTCATGTCGTTCCAGGCGGCCTTGCAATCGCCGAACTCGCCGCCGGTGGAGATGTGGCAAACCATGCGGCGACCGGACTCGTCGGTGTACGCCGCCATCAGGCAGCCGCTGAAGGGGGCGCTGATCACGTCCACGCCGGCCGCCGCGACCGTGTGGATGGCGTTCGGCAGGAAGGGCAGGAATTTGAAGCTGCCGAAGGCGAAAGCCTTGGTGGTGCCTTCGCACTCCACCAGCGCGCCATTGCCCATCCCGGAAAAGCGTTCGTAGGGCAGAAAGCTGGGCGCGCCAACCTTGATGTGTTTTTCCAACATGCGTGTCTCCTAGGGAATTGAACCTAGGAAATACTTTAACAGCAAATTGTGCGGAAAATGTGTAGAGATGCGTGTAGAGACGCGTGTGGGGATGCGCGCGGGCCGCCGCCCGCTCAAAGACTGTTGCCGTTCTGCCGCATCGCGTGCAACAGCACCGCCTGCGGGGCGCCGGGGGCGCGCCGCGTGCTCAGCAACTGCTCCAGCGTCACCCCGTCCAGCACCTTCAGGAAGGCCTCGGTGGCCTCCTTCAGCTTGAACTTCAGGTAGCAGTCGCCGTCCAGCGCGCAGGTGTTGTTGGCCTGGTCGAAGCATTCGGCCATGAAGAAGTCGGTCTCGCTGCCGCGCACCACCGCGCCGATATTGATGTCCGCCGGCTCGCGCTTCAGGCGCAGGCCGCCATTGCGCCCGCGCACGGTGTCGACCAGGCCGTTGACGCCCAGTTGGTGGATCACCTTGGTCAGGTGGTTCTTCGAGATGTTGTGGGTGTCCGCGATGTCCTGGATGGTGACCAGGGCGTCGCGATGCATGCCCAGAAAGATCAGCGAGCGCAGCGTGTAATCGGTGAAGGAAGTCAGTCTCATGGCGTCACTCGAACAGGAACCCGCATTGTAGCGCAAGCCGCGCAATAAAAATTGCCGAGGGGCGACGGGGACGGTGGCGATTTGCTATGCTTGCGGCTCCCCCCATCCCGGAGACACGCATGACGATCACAGCCCCCGCCTACGGTTCGGACCACTCCGGCCTGGTGTGCGGCTACCTGTTCGGCCGCGGCCACCAGCCGCTGCCGATCGAAACCGACGCGGCCCGCGAGTGGCTGGGCCAGCCCGGCCACCACGAGGGCGAGTTCCTCTGGCTGCACTTCAACCTGGCCAACACCGCCAGCGAGAAATGGCTGAAGGAGCACTGCACGCTGGCCGAGGAGTTCTACGAGAGCCTGCACGAGGGCCAGCGCTCGACCCGCATCGAAATGGCCGACAACGCGCTGATCGCCGTCATCAACGACGTGGTGCACGACTTCTCGTTCGACCCGTCCGACATCGCCTCCCTGTGGCTGAGCGTGGACCGGCAACTGGTGATCAGCGCGCGGCGCCAGCCGCTGAAGGCCATCGAGGGCCTGCGCCAGGCCGTGCGCGGCGGCGAGCCGATACGCTCGCCGGTGGAACTGCTGACCCATTTGCTGCGCGACCAGGCCGACGCGCTGGTGAAGATCGTGCGCGACGCCATCGGCCGCGTGGACGGCATCGAGGACAACCTGCTGGCCGGCAAGCTCAAGCGCCGCCGCGCCAACCTCGGCGCGCTGCGGCGGGTGCTGGTGCGCCTGCGCCGCCTGCTGGCGCCGGAACCGGCCGCGCTGTTCCGCCTGCTGCAGCGCCCGCCCGGCTGGGTGGCGGACGACGACCGCGAGGAACTGCGCCAGGCCACCGAGGAATTCGCCGTGGTGCTGAACGACATGGCCTCGCTGCAGGAACGCATCAAGCTGCTGCAGGAGGAGATCGCCGCGCAGGTCAACGAGAGCAACAACCAGAGCCTGTACGTGCTGACCATCGTGACCGTGCTGGCGCTGCCGATCAACATCATCGCCGGCCTGCTGGGCATGAACGTGGGCGGGGTGCCGATGGCCGGGGACCCGATGGGCTTCTGGGTGGTGGCCGGCATCGTGGCCGCCTTCACCGCCGTGGCGGGATGGCTGGTGTACCGCAAGCAGCAGGACCAGGAGTAGTGCGGGTCCGGGGCTACCGTTCGTAGGCGTCGCGCGCGTGCCGGGCGATATAGCCGCTGAGTCCCTCGCCGCCCCGCGCCAGCCGCTTCATCTCCTCCACCCGGGCGCGGCCGGCGCTGGCGTAGCTGTAGCGGTAGACGTCGCCGCCCACGAAGCGGACCTCGATGGCGTCCGCGCCGATGGCGTAGGCGGTGACGCCGGACTTGCCGCTTTTGTTGCGATATCGCTCCATGCCGACACCTTAGCAAAGCGCGCCCGGTCCTGTCGCCCCCTTCCCTGTCCGCCGATCAGCCGCCTGTCCGGGGTTGATCGAATGGGATGTCGCCGGGGTAAGTCCTTACCGACCGGCGTTCAATGAACGGCCACTCGGTGGCGCTCTCCATGGCGATGCTGCGCTTTGCCGCCGGAGCGGTTTGCGGGGCTTTTGCAGGTGCTGGCCTGGGCGCGGGTTGCGGTTGTGGTTGCGATTCGCGTCGCAGGATCGCCGCCAGTTTGGGCCTGGAACCATCCGGCAGATGGACCATCACGTCGTTCCACGCGTTGCGCACGTAGCCGCCCACTGCAAGGACAAACCGGTTCGGCGATGTCGGCAATCCATGGTGGATTAGCTGGTCGCCGATCACGCGGGCGTAGCCAGCGCTGTGCCTCCCGACCACCGTCAATTTGGTGCCCTCGGGCAGAAACAAGGATTTCCATTGATAGCCGCCGGCGATGGTTTCGTCACCCGTGTCCTCTTGCTTACGCTCGAGCCAGAGATTGATGGCCGCTTCGACCGCTTCCTCGGGAGTCACGCCTCCTCCCTCGCGCCGCAGATGGTCGAGAAGCCGGTGCAAGGTGGATGTGGGTACTGCGAGTGCTGTGTGGGAGAACATACTGAAACCTCCACTGAAATGACCTGAAAAGCCCTGAAAAAAACTGAAACCGCCTGTTAAGTTAGACCTTCTCAGGGAATTTCAGTTCATTTCAGGTCGTTTCAGTACCGGTTTCAGGGCGTTCTCCCGCATGGGGTTCGCGCGAGGCACCTCAACGCGCCATCGGATTCGGCGTCGGCTCGGCCACCTTGTGCAGCAGGTTGCGGTCGATGTGGTGGAAGGGCTCATCCTCCTTGCCGCGAATGAGCATCACCGTGTCCTCCTCGTAGCCCCAGCTGCCGTCGTCGTTGATGGTGACCTTGATGCGGTACTCCACCGTCTTGAAGCCGTACTCCAGGAAGGGATTGGAGCGGATGCCGTAGGTCTCGGACTCGCGATAGGCCACCAGTTCGAAGGTCTTGGCGTCCGGCGCCGCCGTGCCGGACGCCATCGCGATCTGGCCGCGCGGGATGGCCAGCGTCTGGATCACGGTGCCGGTGGCCGGCTCCCACAGCCAGTAGCCCACCTGCTCGTGGTAGGTCTTGACCTGGTCCGGCTTGGTGATGAGGATGACGTAGCGCAGGCCGTAGAACAGCTGCGGCCCGTTGGTGACCGGGTCGATCGGCTGCAGCTCGATGCGCTCGACGTAGGCCTGCTTGCGCGGACCGTCCTTCTTCGGCTTGATGTCCAGCCCGCGCGCGCCCTCCCAGACGCCCGCCATCGGCGCCAGCGGCCCCAGGTTGGCCAGCGTGTCGACGTCCACGTCGGACGGTTCGGTGTAGATGTCGTCGGAGAATTCGCTCATGGCCGGCTCGCTGTGGTTTCGATCCGGCAATTGTAATGCATCAAGCGGGGACCGTGGCCTGCCCCTCCAGCAGGCGCTGGATCTCCTCCGGAGGTAGCGGCCGGCCGAACAGATAGCCCTGCATCTCGCGGCAGCCGTTCCGCAGCAGGAAGTCGCGCTGCGCCCCGGTCTCGACGCCCTCGGCGATCACCCGCAACTGCAACTGGTGCGACAGCGAGATGATGGCGCGCGCGATGGCCTGGTCGTCGGCGCTGCTGTCCAGGTCGCGCACGAAGGACTGGTCGATCTTCAGGCAGCTGATGGGGAAGGACTTCAGCGCCGCCAGGCTGGAATAGCCGGTGCCGAAATCGTCGATCGCCAGCGCGATGCCCATCCGCTCCAGCGCGCGCATCTTCTCCACCGACTCCCGCAGGTCCCGCATGACCAGGCTCTCCGTCACCTCCAGCTCCAGCCACTCCGGCTCCAGCCCGCTGCGCTCCAGCGCCCGCTGCACGCGCTGCACCAGGCGCGCCTCGTCGAACTGGCGGGCCGACACGTTGACCGAGATCGTCACCGGCGCCAGCCCCGCGTCGCGCCACGCGCGCGCCTGGCGGCAAGCGGTCAGCAGCACCCATTCGCCGATGTCGACGATGGCGCCGCTCTCCTCGGCCAGGGGGATGAACTGGTCCGGCCCCACCACGCCGCGCTGCGGATGATGCCAGCGCAGCAGCGCCTCGACGCCGAACACGCGGCCCGTCTCGACGTCGACCTTGGGCTGGTACAGCAGCCGGAACTGCCGCTCCGCCAGCGCCGTGCGCAGGCCCTCCATCAGCGCCAGCTTGTGCTCCAGCGAGGCGTTCATCTCGTGCGCGTAGAACTGGCAGTTGTTCTTGCCGGTCTCCTTGGCGCGGTACATGGCCGCGTCGGCGTTCATCAGCAGCGTGTCGGCGTCGCCGCCGTCGCGCGGGTAGACCGCCACGCCGATGCTGCAGCTGACCTGCACCGGCTGGCCCTCCAGCGCCACCGGCCGTATCACCGCCTCGCGCAGCTTGTCCAGCAGCAGCGCCAGCGGCCGGTCGCCGTCGCCGGCCTGCTGCTCCGGCAGCACCAGCACGAACTCGTCGCCGCCGAAGCGGCCCACGGTGTCGTGCCGCCGCACGCAGCCCACCATGCGCGCGGCCACCTCCTTGAGCAGCGCGTCGCCGGCGTTGTGGCCCAGGCCGTCGTTGATCAGCTTGAAGCCGTCCAGGTCGATGAAGGCCACCGCCACCGCGCGGTTGTTGCGCTCGCCGTGCAGGATGGCCTGCCGCAGCCGGTCCGCCACCAGCGAGCGGTTGGGCAGGCCGGTCAGGGTGTCGTGGTGCGCCATGTGGACGATGCGCTCCTCGGCCTGTTTGCGTTCGCTGATGTCGCGCACGATGGCCACCACGCCGCCGTCCACGCCCACCACCTGCCAGTGCAGCCAGTCCGCGTGGAACTGCGGCATGCTGTTGCGCAGCTCCTCCTCGTGCACGCCGCCCACCCGCGTGATGTGGGCCAGCGTCTCGAAGATGCCGTTGCCGCGCGCGTGCGGCAGCCAGCCGCACAGGGTCATGCTCTGCAGCTGGTGGCGGCCCAGGCCCGTCAGCCGCTCGGCGCGGCTGTTGACGGCGGTGATCTTGAAGTCGGTGACCACGCCGTACCGGTCGCGCACGCCGCGCAGCGCGAAGAAGGCGTCCATATTGGCCTCCGACGCGGCGGCGTAGGTCTCCTGCGCGCGGCGGATGCGGCGCCGCACCTTGGCCGCCTGCCAGATCCAGTACCACAGCAGGGCCGCCATCAGCACCACGGCGGCGCTGGCCACGCCCGCCTCCCACAGGCTGGCGCGGCGGCGCTGCTCGAACATGGCCAGCTGCTCGCGCTCGGACAGGCCGGCCAGCGCGGTCAGCGGAAAGCCGTGCAGCGGGCGCGCCACCGTGTAGCGGGACACGCCGTCCCACGAGCTGGCGGCCGGCGCGCCGCCGTCGCGCGCCAGGTCGATCCTGCGGCCCCACATGACCTTTTCGCCCACCCGCAGCGCGCGCACCATGCCGTCGTTGCCCACCAGCGCCAGCACGCCGGCCTCGCCCTGGCGGCGGCGCTCGTAGCCGCTGGTGAAATAGGCCGGTTCGACGGCGATCGCCACCACGCCGGCGAAGCCGCCCTCCTCGTCCTCCAGGCGGCGGGAGAAATCGATCCTGGCCTCGCCGCTGGCCTCGTCGCTCCGCGCCGGCCCGGCCATGGTCGCGGCGCCCTTGTTGCGCTGGTGGTGCAGGAAATACGGCCGGCGCGCCACCGAGGCCGGCCCGGCGGCCGGGTTGCGCGCCACCACGCGCCCGTGCGCGTCGGCGATGGCCACCGCGAACACCAGTCCGGGCGGCAGCAGGCCGTGCTGGTTCAGCTCCGTCAGCGCGCCGGCCGCGCCCTTGCGCTCGACCGCGTAGGCCATCACCCTCAGCGACTGGTCGATCGCGCCCAGGTTGCGCACCACCTGCGCCTCGTAGGTGTCGGCCAGCTCGCGCACCGAGTCGGCCGCGGCCGCACCCGCGGCCTGCCGCTCCAGCGCGATGAAATGCAGCGTGAAGGCCCAGATCGCGGCCAGCAACAGCGCCGCGAACAGCGGCAGGGCGACGTGGGTCTCCAGTCCCATGCGCAGCCAGCGCGCGCGCGCCGACTCGCCCCGCTCGCGCGCGCCGGCGTCCATCAGTTCACCACCAGCACGGCGCGCACGCTGGCGTCGAGCGCGGAGCGCTCGATGTAGCCGATCAGCGCGGGATTGTCGGCCACCAGCCTGCGCACGGCGGCGCTGCCGGGCGCCTCGCGCGGCGGCTGGCCGCGCCCGGTGAAGATCATCTTGGTCCAGTGGGCCTTCATCAGCGCCGGCGAGCGCGAGGCCACCTTGGCGTAGAACTCGTCGCGCAGCGGGGAGCCCAGGTACTGGTCGATGGCCACCGCCTCGCCGCCCTCGGGGTAGCGTCCCGCCTCGGCCAGGAAGATGTCCGCCACCTCCCGCGGCTTGAGCGAGGTGACCGCGCTGCGCGCGGAGACGATGACCACCAGCTCCGCGCCCAGCGCCGCGCGGGCGGAGCCGGCCAGCAGGGCCGCGAGCAGGAAGGCGAGCGGACGTCGCGCCATGCCGCCTCCCCTAGAAGACGAAATCGAGCGACACGCTGGTCACGCCGAAGGCGCGGTCCGAGCGGAAGCCGGGTTGGACGTCGATCAGCATGCCGTTGGTGCCGTCCCTGGGTCGCACGCGGTCGTACTGCAGCTTGAGCGCGGCCGACGGCAGGAAGTCCCAGCGCACCCCGGCGCTGGCGGTGCTTTGCGCGCCGACGCCCCTGAGCGCGGCGTTCAGGCCCGCGTTCAGCGCGGCGGCGGCGGCGGCGGCCCCCGGCGGCAGGCCCTCCAGCGGCAGGCCGGCGATGGCGGTCGCGGTGTTGGCGCGCACCATGGCGCGGGTCGCGTACGGCGCCCACGCGCCGAGGCGGTAGCCGCCGCTGACATAGCCGGCCGTGCGGTCGCCGACGAAGGAGCGCGTGTTGATGCGCGCCACCTCCGCCATCAGGAACCAGTCGCCCGGGTCGTAGCTGGCGCCGACGCTGCCCGCCGTGGTGCGCTTGTCGATCAACTCGTAGCGCCCGGCCAGCGCGGCGCCCGCCGGGCCGAATCGGCGCAGGCCGTCGGACAACGGCCGCGTCAAGTCCACCGACACGGACGCCCGCAGCAACACCGCGCGCACGCTGAGCGGGCCGCGCGTGGCGGTGTTGGAGAGGCCGGCGATGCCGCGCGCCTTGGCGTAGCGGTCGTCCTGCACCTCCTGCCTGGTGCGTCCCGCGAACACCTGCGTGCGGTTCTTCACGTCCCCCAGGGTCCAGCGGTAGGCCGCGTCCACCCCGTCGCTGTGGCTGATCGGCATGGCGCCGTACATCTCCACCGGCGGCCGCACCCATGGCAGCGCGTAGCCGGCCTTGCGGTAGTCGCCGGCCAGGAACAGCGGCGAGGCGATGCGGCCCACGCGCACGCCCAGGTCCGGCGTGGCCTGGTATTTCACGTTGGCCCACTCCACCCGCGGCGCGTAGTCGTGGGTGGGCGCGCGTTCGGCCACCACCTGCAGCACCGCCGACCAGTGCGCGTCCAGCTCCACGCCCAGCTGCGCGCCCAGCCGGCTGTCGACGTCCGCGCTCCAGCGGCGGTCGCGGCCCGCGCGGCCGGGATTGAGCACGCTGGCCGTGAAATTGGCCTGGCGCTCGTTGCTGTGGGTGAGCGCGGCGCTGCCGAAACCGCCGAAGGTCCAGCGCGCCGCCTCCTCGCGGTGGTCGGCGCGCGCGGGCGCGGCCAGCAGGGCCATGGCGGCGCCGGCCACGCCGGCCATGCCTGCCACGCGCGCGGCGCGGCGCGGGGATACGGGTGCTTTCTGCATTCAGGGACTTTCTGGCGAATGACGCAAACGGTTACCCGGCGGTCGGACGGCGGCGCGTGATCAAGGTGTCGGGAAAGGCGTGGCGGCAAGGGCCGGCGCTCAGATTCTCACACTTTATAACAGCGGTTTGCGACTGTCGATAAATTTCCCGAACGAACTTTTTATTTCGTTTTAACAAAAAACAAGATGGCTGGAAATGCCACGCGGCACCGCTTATGCGATATAGTGGACATTCAAGCAACGATAGCCGCGCCGCGCCCACGTTTTCCCAGTGACAGTCCCCCGCCTCCTCCTCCACGCCGCCGCGACGGCGCTGTTCGCGCTGCATTCCGGCTGTCCGGCCGCCCCGCCGGGGCCGTTGCTCTCCGACTACACCCACACCGCCTGGGGCGGCCTGCAGGCCGCGCCGGTGGACGTGCTCAAGTTCGCCCAGGGTCCGGATGGCTGGCTGTGGATGGCCACGCCGACCGGCCTGTACCGCTACGACGGCGTGCGCTTCGAACGCGCCGACGCCGTGCACGGCCGGCCGCTCCACTCCAGCAACGTGCTGGGCCTGATGGCCGGCGCCGACGGCGCGCTGTGGGTGGGCTACCGGCTGGGCGGGGTGACGGTGTTCCGCCCGGACGGCGCGCGCACCTTCATGGAGGCCGAGGGCCTGCCCGGCGGCGCCGTGTTCCACATCGCCGCCGCCCCCGACGGCGCGGTGTGGGTCGCCACGCGCGACGGCCTGGCGCGGCTGGCGCCCGGCGCGGCGCGCTTCGAGCCGCAGGGCAAGGAGGTGGGGCTGCCCGAGCGGCGCATCTTCCAGATCCTGTATGGCCGCGACGGCACGCAATGGATCGCGGCGCTGGCCGGCGTGTACTTCCGCAAGCCCGGCGAGACGCGCTTCACCCACGCCTGGCCGCGCAAAACGCTGATGGCCATGGCCGAGGCGCCGGACGGCGCGATCTGGGCCGCGGACGCCGGCAACCATTACCACCGGGTCGCCACCGCGCCCCCGGCCGGCCCGGCCGGCCCGGCCGGGCCCGGGTTGACCGGCACCGGCATGCACTTCGGCCGCGACGGCGCCATGTGGCTGCTGCGGGCCGACGGCGTGGAGCGCAAGCTGGACATGTCCCGCCGCGCCGCGCCGGCGCAGCGCCTGACGCGCCAGAACGGCATCAGCGGCCCGCTGCCGCAGGCCTTCTTCCAGGACCGCGAGGGCAACGTCTGGATCGGCACCTCGGCCGGCGTGGACCGGCTGCGCCCCAACCGCCTGGCCACGCTGCCGGTGGACGCGCCGCTCGACCATCCAGGCATGGTGCCGGGGCCGGACCGCGACGTCTGGGTCGGCGACTACGCCGGCCACGTGCGCAGCTTCACCGCCGCCGGCGCGAAGCGGGTGGAGATCGAGGGGCCGCTGTCGGCCTCCTTCAGGGCGCCCGACGGCACCCTATGGATAGGCAACGAGCGCTGGCTGCACCGCCGCGCGCCCGGCGGCGCCCTGACGCGCTTCGCGCCGCCCCCCGGCGTGCGGGGCCTGGACCCGCAGGCGATGCAGCAGGACCGCGACGGCGCGCTGTGGGTGTCCTTCTCCGGCGGCGGCCTGTTCCGGCTGGCCGACGGACGGTGGACCAGGCACGGCGGCCTGTCCGGCTTCCCCGCCGCGCTGGCGATGACGATGGCGCTGGACGCGCGCGGCGCGCTGTGGATGGGCCACGCGCGCAACCAGGTCAGCCTGGTCGAGCACGGCAAGGTGCGCGTGCTGGGCGCCGCCGAGGGGCTGGACCTGGGCACGCTGCTGCAGCTGCGCGCCGACGGCGAACTGATGTGGGCCGGCGGCGAAAGCGGCACGGCCCTGTACCGCGCGGGCCGTTTCACGCCGCTGCGGGGACGCGGCGGCGAGGCCTTCCGCGGCGTGTCCGGCATCGCGCGCACCGCCGACGGCGACCTGTGGCTGCACGGCGCGGACGGCATCCACCGCGTCGGCGCCGCCGGCCTGGCGCGCTGGATGGCCGGCGCGGACGCCGAGATCGAGTTCGAGCGCTTCGACGCGCTGGACGGCCTGCGGGGCACCGCCTCCCAGCTGCGCCCCAACCCCTCGCTGATCCAGGCGCCGGACGGCCAACTGTGGTTCTCCACCGGGTCCAACATCGCCATGCTGGACCCGGCCCGCATCCGCCGCAACCCGCTCGCGCCGGCCGTGCTGATACGGGACGTGACGGCCGCCGGCCGCCACTACCCGGCCGGGGGCGGCGCGCCGCTGGAACTACCCAAGGGCAGCGACAGCCTGCAGGTCGCGTTCACGGCGCTGAGCCTGTCCATGCCGGAGCGGGTGCGCTTCCGCTACCGGCTGGAGGGGGTGGACCGCGACTGGCAGGAGCCGGTGGGCCGCCGCGAGGCCTTCTACACCAACCTCGCCCCCGGCGCCTACCGCTTCCAGGTGACCGCGGCGAACGAGGACGGCGTGTGGAACAGGGAGGGCGCCACGCTGGACATCCGCATCCCGCCCAAGTTCGCGCAGACGCCGTGGTTCGCGCTGCTGCTGGCGCTGGCCGGCGCCGCGCTGGCCTACGCGGCCTACGCGCTGCGCATACGCCACCTCACGCGGCGCATGCGGGAGCGGCTGCGCGAGCGGCTGGCCGAGCGTTCCCGCATCGCCCGCGCGCTGCACGACACGCTGCTGCAAAGCGTGCAGGGGCTGATCATGTCCTTCCACGCGCACACCCATTTGCTGCCGGAGGGCACCCGCGAACGCGCGCGCCTGGACCAGACGCTGAACCTGGCGGACCGGCTGCTGGTGGAGGGCCGCGACCAGATCATGGACCTGCGCGCGGCGGCCTCGCCGGATGAACTGGGCCTGGCGCTGCGCGAGTTCGGCAAGGGCCTGTCCGAGCACCGGGCGCACGCCTTCGAGGCGCACGTCGGCGGCCGGCGGCGGCCGTTGCAACCGAAGGTGCAGGACGAGATCTACGCGATCGCGCGCGAGGCGCTGTTCAACGCCTCCCGCTACGCCGAGGCCGGGCGCATCACGCTGGAGCTGGACTACGACGCCGACGTGTTCACCCTGCGCGTGCGCGACGACGGCCGCGGGCTGGACGAGGCCGTGGCGCGGGCCGGCCACCGACCCGGCCACTGGGGCCTGGTGGGCATGCGCGAGCGCGCGGCGGGCATAGGCGCCACGCTGCGGCTGCGCAGCGAACCCGGAGCCGGCACCGAGATCGAGGTGGCGCTGGCGGCGGAACTGGCCTACCTCGCCGGGCGCTCCGCCCTTCGCGGCGATGGCCGCCGCCGCGGCCCGCTGGCGCGCTGGCTGCGCCGCTAGGCGGGGAAAACAACAACGTATTTGTGCTCGCGGTACGCAGCCAGCGCGAGGCCGGCCACGCCAGGTCGTGAGGAGCGCGCGGCGGATCATCCGCGGCATTCTTCGGAGCGGCCTAGTAGCGGAAAAGCAGCGGCAAGGCGGGCCGGAAATCGTGCGCGAGGCCGCGGACCTCGTGGTCGAAGCCGATTTCAATCAGGTGCCGCCCGCCCTCGCGTATCGACACGGCACCACTCTCGACCGCCGCCAGCGCCGCCGCCGACCCGCCTTCGGCCCCGGGCATCGTCACGGTCAGCGAGGTGATCTCGCGCAGGCCAGCCGCGTGTTCAAGCGCCTGCCGGCGCTCCGGTGGCGCCTCCACTGGCGGCGCGCCATTGGACAGGAAGAACCACATCGGCTCCGACGGCGGCACGTCCCGGCCGATGTCGATGCTCATGCCGGCCGGCAGATACGCGGGACGGTAAGCCCAGGCGGGAAAAGGCGCCGGCGTCTCGCTGCCCGACGGCCGGAAGCAAATCCCGAAGGGCGAGACGCCCCGCGTCCCGGACAGGCGTTCGTGCAGGCCGGTCGGCCGCGTCGATTCGCTCACGATCTCCCGCTCATCCGCGATCCAGAGCAATTCGATGAACGCGTTGCGGAAGAAGAAGCGGCGGTTCGCGGTGCCTTGTCCGGGATGCCGGTTGCCGGTCCCCTCGGACAAGCCAAACACGCGCAGCAAATCGGCCTCCGGCGCGCCGACGCCCGCGCGGATGAATACGTGGTCTACCTTCAATTCGCCCCGGCCGCGCAGCCATCCAGTTTGTCCGGCGCCGGCGACTGATAGCCCACCTGGCCGCCGCACAGCGAGTACGCCACGCGCACCGGCTGCCCGTCCGGCCGGCTGATCCTGGCCGTGTGCAGCAGCCGCCCGGGCTTGCCATCGGCGAACAGTTTGATGACGGAGATGCCGCCGGCTTTCGCGGGCGGCGTGACTTCCACCACGCCGCCGACGAGCTTCAATTGACGCGTGTCGCCACCCACGGGAAGCGACAGCGCCTGGGTCTCCACGCCGTGGTCGTTCCGCAGCGCGATGCTATAGCCGAGTTGCGGCGGGAGTTCGGCCGCCCGCGGGTTGGACAGCGCCAGCAACGACAGCGACGCGACGAGAGCGGCGGATTTACGCATGATGTTCCTTTGTTTTTTCGCCAAGGCGGGACCGCCATGATCATCGATTTCAACGTCGGCCGCAATCATCGATTCGCGAAATCCCGGAGCAGCCGGACATACTCCGGACTCAGCGAAATGGTGTTGTGCCCGGTCCCCGGAACGATACGCAGCGTCGCCACCGGCGACGGGAAGCTGGCCAGCAGCGATTCCGTGCTCGCGCGCGGGATGACTTCGTCGTGCTCGGCCGCCAGGATCAGCGTCGGCGCGGCGACCCTGGGCGCATACCGCCAGGATTCGAATTTGTCCCGCAGCAGCGTGCCGACGGGGATGTAGCCGAACAGCCGCGCGGCCAGCGTCTGGACGCTGTCGTACGGCGTCACCAGCACCAGCCCGGCGACGGGACGCCGGCTCGCCACTTGAACCGCCACGCCGCTGCCCAGGCTGCGGCCCATCACGATCACGCTCCCGTGGCGCGCGCGCGCCTTGTCGAACAGGACCAGCGCGTCGGCGACCAGGGCCCGCTCGGTGGGGCTGCCGGTGCTGCCGCCATAGCCCCGGTAATGCATCAGGTAGATGGCCCGCTCGGGAAACGCGGCCGCCAGGTCGGGCAGGCCGAGGTTCACGTCCTCCGCGTTGCCGCCGAAGTAGACGAGCGCCCGCGCGCCCTGACGATCGCGGACGGTGACGCGCAGCTCCGCGCCATCGACCGGCAACGCGACGACGTCCGCGCCTTCGACGGGCGACGCCGGCGGCGGCATATAGATCAGCGAGCGCTGGAACACGAACAGCGCGGCGCACAGTCCGAGGTAGCCCAGCGCCGCGAGCGCGGCGAGCTTGCCGGCGAACGCCAGCACGGCCGCGAGTCGGGGATTCACCCCGCCGTCCCCGCGGGGAGGCCACGGCGACGCGCGCCGCGCCCCGGACCGGCGGCGCGGCGGCCCGCGCTACTTCTTCTGCCAGTACGAGAACTCATGTTCGTAGCAGGTGGTGTCGATCTCGGCGATCTTGTCCTGCATCGCGGCCTGGGCGTCCTGGATGGCCTGGTTGTACACGCTGGGACCGATCTCCCGCAGGCAGTAGTCGAGGAACAGCCTGGCCTTCAGCTCGCCCACCTCCTCGTCCAGGTTCTTGGAACAGTAACGCTGGATGGAGCCCACCAGCCGCTCCTCCACTTCCTTGCTCAACTTGATCGCCATGTATTTCCCTATTTGCCGCCGCCGACCGTGATGGTGGTGGCCGTGATGTAGGACGCCGCCGGCGACAGCAGGAACACCACCGGTTCGGCGATCTCCCCCGGCTGTCCGACCCGGCGCATCGGTATGTTCGGCGCCGCGCGCGCCAGGCGGCCGGCGTCGCCGCCGCGCGCGTGGATCTCGGTCTCGGTCATGCCCGGCGCCACGCCGCACACGCGTATGCCCCGCGGCGCCAGCTCGCGCCCCAGTCCCATCGTGAACGCCTCCACGGCCGCCTTGCTGGACGCGTAGTGCACGTAGTCGCCGGCGCTGCCGCTGGAGGCGGCGGTCGACGAGATGTTGACGATCACGCCCGCCGCGCCGCTGCGCTGGAAGGACGCCACCGCCGCGCGGCAGCAGTCCATCAGCCCCAGCACGTTGACGCGGAAGACGTCGGCGATGACGGCGGGATCGGCCCGCATGAACGGCCCCAGGCCGCCCGTGATGCCGGCGTTGTTGACCAGCGCCGTCAACGGCCCCAGTTCGCGCTCGGCGGTCTCGAACAGCCGCGCCACGTCCGCCGGCGCGCCGACGTCGCCCGGCACCGCGATCGCCTCGCCCCCGGCCGCGACGATCGCGTCCACCACGCCCCGCGCGGCGGCCGCGTCGCTCAGGTAGTTGACGGCCACCGCGTAGCCCTCGCGCGCCGCCGCCAGCGCGGTCGCCGCGCCGATGCCGCGCCCGGCGCCGGTGATGATCACTACCTTTTTCATGCGCCCCCCTATGCCGCTTGCGCCTCGCCGTCGACCGCCACGCGGTCGCGGCCGGCGCGCTTGGCGGCGTACAGCGCCTGGTCCGCCGCGCGCAGCAGCGATTCGGCGTCGGCCAGGCGGTCCTTGTCGAAGCTGGCCACGCCGATGCTCATCGTCACGTGCGGACGGACGGCGGCCGGCGCGTGCGTGATCTCCAGCGCGGCGATGCAGGCGCGGATCGCCTCGGCGTGCTGGCGCGCCTGCTCCGGGCCGGTGTCCGGCAGGATGGCGGCGAACTCCTCGCCGCCGTAGCGCGCCGCCAGGTCGGCCGAGCGCTGCAGCTTGCCGGCGAAGGCCTCGGCCACCATGGTCAGGCAGGCGTCGCCCTGCTGGTGGCCGAAGTGGTCGTTGTAGGCCTTGAAGGAGTCGATGTCCATCAGCAGCAGCGACAGCTCGCCGCCGTGGCGCTGGGCGCGCCCCAGCTCGCGCTGCAGCGCCACGTCGAAATGGCGGCGGTTGGCGATGCCGGTCAAGCCGTCCACGTAGGACTGCGCGCGCAGCGACTCGGCCTGGTCGCGCAGCATGCGCTCGCGGCCCACGGTGGTGCTGACGTCGCCGATCTCGATCAGGCAGTAGCGCTCCTTGCCCTCGCTGAACGGCGTCACCGCCACCGACTGCTCCATCCGCTCGCCGCCCCAGGTGCCGGCGGGGTACAACGGGAACGGCGTGCGGTTCAGCGCCTGCGGCAGCTGCGCCGGCAGGTTGTTGGCCAGCGCGCTGTGGATGGCCTGCTCCAGGCGCTGGCCCAGCAGGTCGGGGAACTGCTCGAACAGGTCGACGCCCTCGACCCGGCTGGCGGACAGGCCTGAACGGCTGGCCATCCACTGGTTCCACAGCACGATGCGGCGGCGCGCGTCCAGCACCACCAGGCCCAGGTTGGCCAGGCCGAGCACGCGCTTGAACAAGTTGGGATGCTGCGGGAGGACCGGCGCGGCGCGCTGTGCGGCTGCGCCCTGCGGCGTGATCGTGTTGTCTTGCATGCGGATTTTCCAGGGGCCAGGCTGCTGGCGGCGGCCAGCGATCGTGACGGGAATTATAAGCGCTGGCGCGCCGCTTGCGGACCTCATTCGCCGAAGGTGTCCATGATCAGCCCCCGCAGCCACTGGCCGCCGGCGTCCTGGCCGTAGCGGCGGTGCCAGAAGATGTTGGTCTGCAGTTCCGGCAACGCCAGCGGCGGCGCGATCCACGCCAGCTTGAACGGCGCCGCCGCGCGCTGCGCCAGCTTCAGCGGCACGGTCACCACCAGGTCGGCGGTGGAGACGATGTAGGGAATGGCGGTGAAGTGCGGCACCCGGTAGCGCGACGCGGCCTGCACGCCCGCCTCGCGCAGCAGCTCGTTGATGCGGTCGTAGGGACTCTCGGCCGAGGCCACCAGCAGGTGCTCGGCGGCGAGGAAGCGCTCCAGCGTCGGCTCGCCCTGCCCCAGCGCGTGCCCCTGGCGGAACATGCTGACATAGGGCTGGCGGAACAGCAGGCGCTGGAACAGCGCCTCGGACGCGTCCTCGAACGCGCCGATGGCCAGGTCGATGCGGCCGGCCTCCATCTCCTCCCTCAGCGCCGCCGTCCCGGCGCGCACCGAGCCGATCTCGACGCGCGGCGCCAGCGCCCTGCAGCGCTCGATGAGCGCCGGCATGAAATACACCTCGCCCACGTCCGTCATCGCGATGGCGAAACGGCGGCGGCTGGTGGCCGGGTCGAAGCGGTCGCGCTGGTTCAACGCCAGCGCCACCTGCCCCAGCGCGGCGCCCACCGGCTCCGCCATTTGCTCGGCGAAAGGAGTCGGCTGCATGCCCTGCGCGGTGCGCACGAACAGCTCGTCGCCCAGCGCCCGGCGCAGGCGCGCCAGCGCGTTGCTGACGGCGGACTGCGTCAGGCGCAAACGCCTGGCCGCCGCCGAGATCCGGCGCTCGCGGTAGACCTCCTGGAACACCACCAGCAGGTTCAGGTCGATGTCGTGCAGCTCGAGCATGAGTCCACCATAATTTACAATGTGAATATTCTACATTTTTATATTCACATCGTAAAATCCGCGCCCATCCCCTAAAGTGTAGCCATACCGTTCAGAGGAGACAGCATGACCGCGACCACCGCCTACCAATCCGGCTTCGGCAACGAATTCGCCACCGAGGCGCTGCCGGGCGCCCTGCCCCAGCACCGCAACTCGCCGCAGCGGGTGGCCCACGGCCTGTACGCCGAGCAGGTGTCCGGCACCGCCTTCACCGCGCCGCGCAGCCACAACCGCCGCTCCTGGCTGTACCGCATCCGTCCGGCCGCGATGCACGGCGCCTTCGAGCGCATCGACAACGGCCGCCTCGTCGGCCGCTTCGACCATCCCGCGCCGCCGCCCAACCAGCTGCGCTGGGACCCGCTGCCCATGCCGGCCGCGCCCACCGACTTCATCGACGGCTGGACCACCATGGCCGGCAACGGCGCGCCCGAGGCCCAGGCCGGCTGCGCCATCCACCTGTACGCCGCCAACGCGGACATGCGGGGCCGCTACTTCTACAGCGCCGACGGCGAACTGCTGATCGTGCCGCAGCGGGGCCGCCTGCGCATCGCCACCGAACTGGGCCTGGTCGAGATCGAGCCGCAGGAGATCGCCGTGATCCCGCGCGGCATCCGCTTCCAGGTGGCGCTGCCGGACGGCGAGGCGCGCGGCTACATCTGCGAAAACCACGGCGCGCTGCTGCAATTGCCGGACATGGGGCCGATCGGCTCCAACGGCCTGGCCAACCCGCGCGACTTCCTGACGCCGACGGCCGCCTACGAGGACCTCGAGGGCGACTTCGAGCTGGTGGCCAAGTTCTGCGGCAACCTGTGGCGCGCGCGCATCGGCCACTCGCCGCTGGACGTGGTGGCCTGGCACGGCAACTACGCGCCCTACAAGTACGACCTGCGCCACTTCAACACCATCGGCTCGATCAGCTACGACCATCCGGACCCGTCGATCTTCCTGGTGCTGCACGCGCCCAGCGACACGCCGGGCGTGAGCACGCTGGACTTCGTGATCTTCCCGCCGCGCTGGCTGGCGGCGGAGAACACCTTCCGCCCGCCCTGGTTCCACCGCAACGTGGCCAGCGAGTTCATGGGCCTGATCCACGGCGAATACGACGCCAAGGCCGGCGGCTTCGTGCCCGGCGGCGCCAGCCTGCACAACTGCATGAGCGGCCACGGCCCGGACGCCGGCACCTTCGACAAGGCCAGCGCCGCCGACACCAGCACGCCGCACAAGGTGGACGCCACCATGGCCTTCATGTTCGAGACCCGGCACGTGATCCGCCCGACCGAGCAGGCGCTGCGTTCGCCGCAACTGCAGGGCGACTACCAGGCATGCTGGGCCGGCATCCGCAAGAACTTCAAGGCCCCGGCATAAAAAGCGCCCAGGGCTATTTAAAGTTGCGCGGCAAAGAAAAACGGCGCCGGACAAGAGCCGGGCGCCGCTGGTCGGGAACGGGAGGACTTAGCCGTGACGGCGGCGGCGCAGCATGCACAGCGCGCCCAGGCCCAGCGCCAGCAACGGCAGGCTGCCCGGCGTCGGCACCACGCGCACCAGACCCTCGATCACGTCGTTCTGGCAGGTTTCGCCCCAGTGCATGGCGAAGGACGAGAAATTGACCAGCGCCGTCGACGACGCGTTGATCGTGAACGTCAGTTTCTGGTCCTTCGTCACGGTCCAGCTGCCGGTCAGGCCGGTGTAATTCACGGTGCTCGAGGTGGTCTTCACCGCCGTGGCCTGGCCATTGCGGTAGAGGCACTGGGTGCCCAGCGTGCAGGTCATGAACGATTCGGAGTTCTTGATGTTGGCCGCGTTGGTCGAACCGTTCAGTTGGTACAGCTTGAAGGTGCCGCCGGTGTTGCTCCAGCGGTTGTCCAGGCTGAAGCCGTAGTTCCACTTGGTGCCGTTGGCGGCGTTGTCGCCGGTGTGGTGGGCGTCCGTGCCGAACGGATTCCAGGCCTGCGACAGGAACACGTCGCCATAGCCGATGCCGTTCGGGCCGGCCCAGGAGTCGGCGCCCGCGTGGCCGGCGAAGGCGGTGTTGATGGTCACCGTCAGCACGCTGCCGACGCGCGCGATCGTCGCGCCGCCGATGTCGTACATGCTGCCGCCGATCACGTCGCCCTGGCCGTGGCTGTCGCCGCCCCAATAGGCGTTCGCGCCGGAGTCGCTGATCCCGCCAGCCTGGGCGCCATGCATCGCCAGCAGCGCGAACGCGGCGCAAAAGGCGCTGAACAGTTTTTTCATGATTCGTCCCGTGGAAAGATTTAATTCTTTAAAGCATTAATCATGCCAGGCGGTTAACAAGCTTTGTAAACAAGCCCTTACCCGCCTCCCCCCGCCCGTGTGGCGCGAACTGTAAAGATTTCCGACAGTCCGGGTTGCCCGGTTGCACCGTGCGCGCAAGCATGCCACCATTCAGGGTTGCCGCCATTGTATACTGGTTCGTACCCAAAGGAAATTCATGTTTCATTTTATTAACAAACGAACGGCGCTTTCCAGCCTGTGCTGCGCGCTGCTCGTGGGGGCCGCGCTGACCGGCTGCCGGCAGGAAAGCAAGGCCGACCTGCTGGCCCAAGCCAGGCAATACCGCCAGAACAATGAATTCAACGCCGCCCTGATCTCGCTGAAGAACGCGGTGGAGGCCAATCCCGACCACGCGGAGGCCCGCTTCCTGCTGGCCACCTTGTACAACGACACCGGCAACGCGCTGGCGGCGGAGAAGGAGATCCGCAAGGCGCTGGCCAACGGCACGCCGGCCGCCACCGCCATGCCGGTGCTGGCCAAGGCCTTGCTGCAGCAGGGCCAGTTCAAGAAGGCGCTCGAGGAGACCGAGGCCGAGGCGGCCAATAACGGCGCCGACCTGCTGTGCGTGCGCGCCGACGCCCACCTGGCGCTGGAGCAGGTGCCCGAGGCGAAGAAAGTGTTCGAGAAGGTGCTGGAGCTGCACCCCGACCATCCCACCGCCCTGATCGGCCTGGGCCGCGTGGCCTTCCTGTCGGGCGACGTGGACCTGGCCCACCAATACGCCACCCGGGTGCTGGCGGCCCAGCCCCGCAACACCGACGCGCTGATGTTCAAGGGCGACCTGCTGCGCGCGCAAAACCAGCCGCAACAGGCGCTGGACGCCTACGACCAGGTCATCGCCATCAATCCGCAGCACCGCACCGTCCACGTCGAGATGGCCTACCTGGAAATCGCCGTCGGCAAGTTCGCCGAGGCCCAGGCCAACCTCGCCAAGGCCGAGAAGGTCACGCCCGGCAGCGTGCTGGTGGCCTACACCCAGGCCCTGCTGGACTTCTCGCGGGGCAAGCACATCGCCGCCCAGGAGTCGCTGCAGAAGGTGCTGCGGGTGGCGCCCGACCATCCGCCCAGCGTGCTGCTGGCCGGCGCCGTGGCCCTGAACCTGGGCTCGCTGCAGCAGGCCGAGCACCACCTGCGCCGCTACCTGGACCGCAACCCCTACAACGTCTACGCGCGCAAGATGCTGGCCTCCACGCTGCTGCGCAGCGGCGCCACGCCGGACGCGCTGGCCGTGCTGGAGCCGGCGCTGAAGAGCGAACAGCAGGACGTGCAGCTGCTGGCCCTGGCCGGCGAATCCTATATGCAGGCGCGCGACTTCAACAAGGCCACCGAATACTTCGGCAAGGCCAGCGAGCTCGATCCGACTGCGGCCAAGCTGCGCACCTCGCTGGGCATGAGCAAGCTGGGCAAGGGCGACCGCGCGCAGGGCATCAGCGACCTGCAGGCGGCGGCCAGGCTGGACACCAGTTCCGAGCAGGCCGGCATCGCGCTGATCCGCGCCGAACTGGGCCTGCAGCGCCTGGACCAGGCCCACGCCGCCGTCGAGGCGCTGGAAAAGACGCAGCCGGCCAACGCCACGCTGCAGGACCTGAAGGGTATGGTCTACCTCGGCAAGCAAGACCCGGCGCGCGCCCGCGCCGCCTTCGAGCGCGCGCTGGCGCTGGAGCCGGCCTACTTCCCCGCCGCCGCCAACCTGGCGCAGCTGGACGCGGTGGAGAAGAAGCCGGAGGCGGCCCGGCAGCGGCTGAAGAACTTCCTGGCGAACAACAAGGGCAGTGTCGAGGCGCTGAACGCGCTGGCCACGCTGGCCACCGCCGAGCGCAAGCCCGACGAGGCCACCCGCTGGCTGGAACAGGCGCACGAGGTGGACGCGAACGCCATCGGCCCGGCCGTGCGCCTGCTGTCCCACTACCTGGTCAACGCCAGGAACGACAAGGCGCTGCTGCTGGCGCGCAAGGTCCAGCTGGACCACCCGGACAACCCGGACCTGCTGGACCTGCTGGGCAAGAGCCAGCTGGCCAACGGCGACAAGGTCGGCGCGCTCGATTCCTACAAGAAGCTGGCCGCCGCCCTGCCCCGTTCCGCGCACGCGCAGATGCAGGTGGCCGCGATGGAGCTGCTGCTCGACAACACGGCGGCGGCCGAGGACCATTTGAAGACGGCGCTGGCGATGCAGCCGGACTTCCCGGCCGCGCAAGTGGCGCAGGCCGAGCTGTACGTGAAGCGCGGCTCGTACGAGCTGGCGATGATGATGGCCGACCGCCTGCAGCGCAAGTATCCGAAGGCCTCGGCCGGCTACCAGCTGGCGGGCGACGTGCGCACCGTGCAGAACAAGCACGAACTGGCGCTGGCGGCCTACGAGCAGGCGCTGGCGCTGGGCAAGAAGAACGAGCTGGTCGTCAAGATCGCCAACGCGCTGCGCGCCACCGGCAAGCCGCAGGAGGCGGTGCGGCGGCTGGACCAGTGGCTGAAGGCCAATCCGGACGACGCGCGCATCGAACTGTACAAGGCCGAGACCATGCTGGCCGACAAGCAGTACGCCGAGGCCGCGCCCTACCTGGAGGCCATGCTGAAACGGCACCCGGACAACGTCACCGCGCTCAACAACCTGGCCTGGGCCTACCAGCAGATGAAGGACAGGCGCGCGCGCGCCGTGGCCGAACAGGCTTACCAGCTGGCCGGCGACCAGCCGGCCGTGATGGACACGCTGGGCTGGATCCTGATCGAGCAGGGCGACACGGCGCGCGGCCTGCCGATCCTGCAAAAAGCCCACGCCCAGGCGCCGCTGGCGCGCGACATCCGCTACCACCTGGCCGCCGGCCTCGCCAAGGCGGGCCAGAAGCCCGCCGCGCGCCAGCACCTGGAGCAGCTGCTGGCCGGCGACACGCGCTTCGCCCAGGCCGACGACGCGCGGGCGCTGCTGCTGCTGCTGCGATGAGGGCGACGGCGATGCCGCCCGCGCCCCGCCGTCCGCTGCGCGCCGCGCTGGCGGCCCTGTGCCTGTGCGCGGGGCCGGCCGCCGCCAACGACGTCACCATGGCCTTCGGCGAGAAGATCCCGCCGTTCTGCTTCCCCGAGACCAATTCCGGCATCGAGATCGAGGTCATCAGCGCCGCCCTGGCCCACCGGGGCCATGTGCTCAAGCCGGTGTACTACCCGTTCGCGCGCATACCGGTCGCCTTCAAGGCGCACGTGGTGGACAGCGCGATGACCGACCTGGGCCAGGACATGCTGGCCGCCGGCGCCTGGTACGGCGACCCGGCCGTCACCTACGACAACGTGTTCATCAGCCTGAGGGAGCGCAAGCTGGTGATCCGCAAGCCGGAGGACCTGCGGGGCCTGACGGTGATTTCCTTCCCCGGCGCGGCCAAGCGCTATCCCGAGTGGCTGGGGCCGGTGCAGAAGGCGGGCCACTATTACGAGCAAAACGACCAGGGCTTGCAGGTGACCACCCTGAACATGGGCCGTTACGACCTGGTGCTCAGCGACCGCAACATCTTCAAATACTTCATGCTGCTGCAGTCGCGGAACAAGGCGGTGCGGCTCAAACCGGTCACCGAGCATGGCTTCGTCAAATTGAATCCGATGGATTACCGCACCGTGTTCTGGAACCGCCAGATCCGCGACGATTTCAACGCCGGACTAAAACACATCAAGGACAACGGCCAATTCGACGCGATTTACCGTAAATATCTGGGCAAGGCCGAGCATTAATCCCCGCGAATAAATCGCGCGCCGCATTGGGAATATCGCTTATTAAATCCCTTCGCCAAACGATCAATTTCTTGATCATTATGTATTCCTCCCCAATATAACGGACACCAATTCCGTTATATGTTCGGCATTTCCGCCACACCTCCCCGCCACTCCCGATCAACCGTGTGATTGTTCATTCGACCGCCGCGCGCGGCCATGCTCGGCTTTATATACTGGCCGGGCAGCTGTTGATTAATAAAACAGAGTCAAAAACCAAATACGGAGATGAGAGTGGATAATATAAACCAGGACAGATTGCGGTTACGCCCTTTAAGCTACGCGGTATCGATCGCGCTGGCGTCTTTGGTGACGGGTAATATCGCCGTGGCCCAGGAGAATAAATCGGCGACCGCCGTCGCCGCAAATGGCGAGGTGAAACAAGTGCTGGTGGTGGGCACCCGCGCCTCCCAGCAATCGGCCATCGAACGGAAGAAGAACGCCGCGACGGCGATGGACTCCATCGTCGCGGAAGACGTGGGAGCGCTACCGGACCGCAACGTCGGCGAGGCGATTTCGCGCCTGTCCGGCGTGGCGCTGGACCGCGGCGACTTCGGCGAGGGTGTCAGCGTGGCGGTGCGCGGCAATTCGGCCGACCTGACCCGCGTGGAGATCGACGGCCAGGGCGTGCTGGCCGGCGGCGGCACCGACCTGAACGGCGGCGGTGGCGGACGCGGCGTGGAGCTGCGCGAGATGTCGGCCGACCTGATCAAGAGCGTCGACGTGGTCAAGGGCGCCACCGCCGACATGACCGAGGGCTCGCTGGGCGGCGGCATCATCATCAAGACCCGCACCGGCCTGGACTTCAAGAAGCCCTTCTATTCGCTGCGCGTGGCCGGCTCCCAGGGCTCGCTGAACAAGCAATGGTCGCCGGACACCAACCTCATCCTCGCCGACAAGTTCCTCGACAACCGCCTGGGCGTGCTGCTCAACGTGTCGACCTCGCAGATGCACAACGAGGGCCACTCGTCCGAGGTGGCGACCAGCAAGGTGGCCGGCTACGCGCGCGCCATCGACTTCGACAACTCGCCCGCGAAGACCTTCTCCTTCAACCCGGCCACGGTCTCGGCCAACGATCCGGCCTCGACCTCGCCGATCCAGTCCATCCCGATGACGGCCGGCGGCTTCTTCAATTCCGCCTCGCCGCTGGAACTGGTGACCCGCTCGGCCGCCGCCAAGTCCAAGGCCGACTGCCACGCCGCCTTCCCCAACCTGACCACGGCCCAGCAAAACTCCATGGCCGCCGGCAACGCGGGGCGCAACGCCGCCATCAACCAGCGCGGCAATGAACTGCTGACCTGCCTGAACCAGTGGAACGACTACACGCCGTCGCTGGTGCGCTTCCTGGAGAAGAGCCAGGTCGACAAGCGCCGCTCGATGGACTTGCGCCTGGACTTCAAGGTCAACAACGAGCTGAGCGTGTACGCCAAGGGCAGCCTGACGCGGCGCCGCATCGACGACACCTTCATGACCTACGGCCTCGGCGGCCTGAACGTCAACACCGCCGTCGCCCTGAGCCCGACCTACAACGGCCCCACCTTCAGCGACGCGACCGGCAAGCGGGTCGCCGTCCCGAATTCCGGCTATTACAACTACGACAATTACACCTTCCGCACCAACGCCTTCCCGATCGAGGGCGCGGTCGCCAACGTGGTGCCCGGCTCCGCCGTGGTCGACGCCAACCACCACGTGACCAGGTTCTCCATCACCGACGGCAGCGCCGGCGTGGACCAGATCCACAACGTGATGGAAACCAGCGTGCGCTACCTGCAGGCGGGCGGCAGCTGGAAGAGCGGCCCGCTGGCGGCCGAATTCCTGGTGGGCGACTCCAAGGCCGACTTCTCGCGCGGCGACAAGCGCACCAGCTGGAGCTACAACTACGGCCCGGCCACCCTGCAGGCGCTGCCGAACGGCCTGTGGAGCTACAGCTTCCCGGCCGGCAGCGCCTTCGACCAGACCAATCCCGCCCTGTACGCCGCCGCGCGGCCGGCCACGGTGGCCACGGTGGCGGCGCCACTGTCGGCCAACAACACGGTCGCCCTGCCCGCCTACAGCATCGCCCAGCAGCCGCTGCGCACCCAGGCGCCGCAGATCACCTGGACGCCGAAGATCAACGAGTCCAGCGAGCGCACCGCCAAGCTGGACCTGAGCTACGCCCTGCCCGAGGGCGTGCCCTTGCTGACCCGCCTGAAAACCGGCTTCAACCTGCGCGACACCGGCGGCAACAGCTGGGGCGCCGGCGGCTACACGGCGGCGACCGCCAAGGGCGAGTTCGGCGCGGCGGGCTACGTGCCGGCCGTGCACGTGCCGTCGGCCAACGTGCGCAGCTCCTTCATGGGCTGCGAAAACACCGCCGGTTCGCTGGGCGCCGGCGGCGCGCCGTGCAAATACGGCTTCAACCCGAGCAGCGATCCGCGTCCCAACACCGTGCAGTCCGGCCAGACCGTGATGACCCAGGCCCAGTTCCAGGACATCATCGCCCAGTCCATGACGCAGCCGAACTCCCTCTTCTTCAACGGCGCCAAGGACAGGCCGGCGGAACTGATCAAGGGCTGGAACCAGATCGACGTGGAGAAGGTGTTCTCGCTGGTCGGCACCCCGAACATCGACTTCGACTGCGTGAAGGAATGCACCGGCAGCGACGGCAAGGTGTACCAGCAGCCGGTGAGCACCTTCAAGGAGCGCACCACGGCCGGCTACGCCATGACCGACTTCTCGCTCGACCACATCCCCTTCACCGGCAAGGCGCTGCCCTTCGGCATGGAGCTCGAGGGCAACCTGGGCTACCGCGTGGTGCGCACCGAGGTCAAGGCCACCGGCATGATGTATTTCACGTCCATCGTGAAGACGCCGTCCTTCGACCCGGCCTTCCCCAACCTCGCCACCGGCATCTCGTCCAGCACCATCGGCAAGATCACGGCGCTGGAGGCCAACACCACCGACTACCTGCCGATCCAGAACTACGCCATGTGGGTGGTGCCGAACGAGGTCGTGCTGCGCTACCACCGCTCCAAGGCGGTGGCCCGCCCTCCCGTGACCAGCCTGCTGCCGGCCGGCACCTGCACCTTCGACGAGCGCCGCTATTCGACCAGCACCGACGGCGACACCGACCAGAGCTGCTCCGGCACCATCGGCAACCCGGCCCTGCGCGCCCAGCGCAACACCAACCAGAACGTGAGCCTGGAATGGTACCCGAACCGCGACACGCAATTCAGCGTCGCCACGTTCAAGCAGGTCGGCAAGGTCGGCGCGGCCACCACGGTGGGCCGCAGCGACGTCAAGCTGTTCGACGGCACCGACCTGATCGACCCGCAGACCGGCCGGCGCCTGTCGGACCTGGACTTCAACTTCAGCACCTGGGAGAACGGCGCCAGCACCACCCGCAAGGGCGTCGAGTTCTCGACCCGCACCGCCTTCACCTTCCTGCCCTGGCACCTGCGCAACACCGGCATCGACGCCAACTACACCAAGCTGCGCTCGGCGGTGTCGTCGGTCAACATCGTGGACCTGATCACCGGCGATCCGCTGCCGCCGGCGCGCGAGTCGAAGTACTCGTACAACTGGGCGCTGTGGTACGACGACGGCGCGCTGTCGGCCCGCGTCGCGGTGCAGGCCGTGGCCTCGTTCTTCAGCTGCATCGCGGGCTGCGGCGGCAACACGGTCAACAACTACCCGAACGCGGCCGGCGGACGCACCACGATCACGCCGTACAACCCGGGGTCGCCGAACTTCAGGGACGCCACGCGCTGGGTCGACGCCAAGATCGCCTACCGCTTCAAGAACGGCATCGAGCTGTTCGCCGAGGCCCGCAACCTGGGCCGCGCCACCGTCTCGAACAGCCAGGGCGTGTACTCGCCGTTCGCCGACGGCACGCCCAACCTGCTCGACATCGCGTACACCGGCCGCCGCATCATGGTGGGCGTGAACATCCGCAGCCTGGAGTGAGCGGCTAGCCGCGGCCGAACAGCCTGTCCATGCGCGCCATCGCCTCGGCGATGCGCGGCTGCGCGGTCGCGTACGAGAAGCGCACATGGCGATGCGGCGCGGCCACGCCGAAGTCGTCGCCCGGCACGAAGGCCACCCCGGCCTCGCGCAGCACGGACAGCACGAACCTGGCGCTGTCGCCGGCGTCCGGATGGGCGACCCGGCCGCAGTCGGCGTAGACGTAGAAGGCGCCGTCCGGCATCACCGGCACGCCGAAGCCCATGCCGCGCAGGGCCGGCACCAGGAAGTCGCGTCGCCGCTTCAGCTCCAGCCTGCGCTCCTCGTACACCGCGATGGAATCCGGGTGGAAGCAGGCCAGCGCCGCGTGCTGGGCGATGGTGGACGGGCAGATGAACAGGTTCTGCGCCAGCTTTTCCACCGTGCCCACCAGTTCATCGGGCACCACCAGCCAGCCCAGGCGCCAGCCCGTCATGCTGAAGTATTTGGAGAAGCTGTTGACGGTGATGACGCCGTCGTCGATGGCCAGCGCGCTGTGCGGCGCGTGGTCGTAGCTCAGCCCCTGGTAGATCTCGTCGACGATGGCGAAGCCGCCGCGCGCCCGCACGGCGGCCAGCATGTCCGTCATCTGCCCGATGGTCAGCGAGGTGCCGGTGGGGTTGGACGGCGAGGCGACGATGACGCCGCGGGTGCGCGGCGTCCAGTCGCGCGCGACGTCGCCGGCCACCAGCTGGTAGCGCTGTTCGGGGCCGGACGGCACCAGCACCGCCTTGCCGCCGAAGGCGGAGACGAAATGGCGGTTGCAGGGATAGCTGGGGTCCGGCATCAGCACCTCGTCGCCCTCGGACAGCAGCGCGGCGCAGGCCAGCAGCAGCCCGGCCGAGGCGCCGGCCGTGACGACGATCCGGCGCGGATCGACGGCCACGCCGAAGGCGCCCAGGTAATGGGCGGCGATGGCCTCGCGCAGCGCCGGCATGCCCAGCGCGTCGGTGTACTGGGTGGCGCCGCCGCGGATGGCGCGGATGGCCGCCTCGGCGACCAGCTCCGGCGCCGTGAAATCCGGCTCGCCGACGCTCATGCTGATGACGTCCACGCCGGAGCGGGCCGCCTCGCCGGCCGCCTTCATGATCTCCATCACCCGGAACGGCTCGATCGCCCGCACGCGCGCGGCGGTCCGCAGCGCGTGCGCGTGGTTGGCGGGGTTGGCGGCGGGGTCGGGCTGGGTCATGGCGGTTCTCTGCTGGTGGATGGCGGCGGTCCGGCCAGCGGCCGCCCGGGAGGCGATTATAGCCCAACGGGCGGCGTCGAAAAGCCGCTCAGGCGCGCCGTCCCGCCCCTCCCGCCGCCGCCCGGTACGGCTGCGGGCGCATGCCCATGTGCTCCAGCACGCCGTCGGCCATGCGGTCGACGCTGAAGCGCGAGGCGACGACGCGCGCGTTGGCGGCCAGTTCGGTGTGCAGCGCGCGGTCCTCCAGCAGGCGGCCCAGCTGGCGCGCCAGGTCGCCGCTGTCCCAGGTGCGGAAACTCAATCCGCCGGAGCGGCCCTGGTCGTGGATCACCTCCGCCACGCCACCGTAGTCGGGCACCAGCACCGGCGTGCCGTGGCTCATGGCCTCGGCCACCACCAGCCCGAAGGGCTCGCGGTTGACCGACGGGTACACCACGCAGTGGCTGTGCGCGTACAGCGCGCCGCGCAGCTCGGGCGCGACCGTGCCGGCGTGGTGCACGGCCAGCCCCAGGTGCCGGCCCAGGTCGGTCAGCACGTCGCGGTAGCCCTGGCCCTTGGCGGTGGCGCCGCAGATCACCAGCTGCATCGGCGGCGCCGCCTGGCCGCGCCGGGCCAGCAGCCTGGCCGCGTACAGCAGCAGGTCGATGCCCTTCTCGGATTCCTGCCGCCCCAGGTACAGCACGATCGGCGTGTCCTGCCGCAGCGCCGGGAAGGCGGCCTTGATCATCGCGAAGTCCGGGCGCGCCCCCGGCCCCGGCAACTCCACGCCGTTGTACACCACCTGCAGCCGCGCCGGCGACACGCCGATCTCCTCGACCAGGCGCTGCGCGTAGTCCTCGCTGACGGCGATCGCGCGCCAGGCCGAGCGCGTCATGGCCTGCCGCACGCCCGCGCGGAACGGCTCGCCCAGGCCGATGCGGGTGGCCAGCGCCGCGAATTCCTCGTCGCCCTGGAAGGTCAGCGCGTAGTCGAACTGCGCGTCCTTGCCCTGGGCCGCCATCGCCAGCGGCCCCAGCGTGCCGAAGCCGGCCAGCAGGTGGGTGACGCCGTCCTCGGCGATATGGCCGCGCAGCCGCCGCGCCAGCGCCGGATCCGGCTCGGGGCCGGCGAACAGGGAGCGCAGCATGTTGGACAGCAGGCGCTCGACATAGCCGCCGCGGCGCTGGATGGCGCGCACCCGCAGCCGCTTGGGCAGCAGGAACAGCGCGCCGCCCACCACGCGGTCGAGGAATTCGGACGGCCGCTGGAAATGGTAGCGGGTGCCGTGGCACAGCATGCGGTGCCCGATGCCGGCGTCGGCCAGCTCCTCGTTGCACTCAAGCATCCAATACACCACGACCTTGTGGCCGCGCCGGTGCAGCGCGTTGGCCAGCGTCAGGTCGCGCACGGTGGAGCCGAGATAGTCTCCGCTGCCCATGGTGAGGATGGCGAAACTGGGGGCGATAAGCATGGTGTTCTCCAATGGCTGGCTAGAAGGTGGGCTGAAGGGTGGACTAAAAGGTGTACGACAGGCCGTAGAACAGCGAGCGCCGCGGCAGCGTGCCGAATTCGCTGCCCGCCTTGCCGCGCGACAGCGTCGGCGTGAGGTAGAGCTGGGTGTGCCCGCCCAGCTCGTACTCGATGTGGAGCGACGCCTGGTGCGAATGGTCGTCGGCGTTGCGGATGGCGCGCAGCAGCAGGTTGGTGTTGCCGCCCACTTTGGTGTCCACGTATTGCAGCAGCTGGTAGCGGCGCCGCAGCACCGGCAGGCGCGGCTGCGGCAGCGCGGTGCCGGCGCACAGCGCCACCGGCGTCAGGCGGCAGCCGGCGTTGTTGCGGAAATACTCGGCCGTGAAGGTGGCGCCGCTCTCCAGCGTGTACGAGCCGCCCAGCAGCGCGCGGTAGTCGCGCCGCTGCGGCGCCTGGCTGGCGCGCCGCTGCGCCACGCTGGCCTCGCCGTACACCAGCAGGGCCTCCGACGCGTTCCAGCCGGCGAAGGCGCCGGTCCGGTTCAGGCCGTGCTTGCGGTGCGACCACAGCAGCGACGCGTAGTGGCCGTCGCCGGTGTAGTCCAGCTTGGCCGCGTAGGTCCGGTCGAAGCCGGTCTGTTCGCGCTCGGTGGCGTCGAAGAAGTCCGCCACCGCCTCCCGCGCGCCGGCCAGCGCGGCCGCCGCGCCCAGGGCGAAGCTGCCGACGGTGGCGCTGTGGCGGTCCTCGCGCCCCAGCCTGCCGCGCCCGGTGTTGGCGATCAGCGACAGCGTCCACGTGCCGCTGGGGATGTACACGGCGCGCACATAGTCCATGCCGGGCTGCTCGACGTTGGGATTGCTCTTGCCGTTGTTGGGATTGAAGGGATTGGAGGCCGACAGCAGCGCCGCCGGCCCCCATTGCAGGTTCTCGCGGCCGGCGATGAAGGTGAACGCGTCGCCGGCGCGGTAGCGCACATAGCCCTCGTTGATGTAGGCGTGGGAGGCGTGGTAGGTCTGGCGGCCGGGCAGGCCGAACTCCATGTCGGTTTCGCTGCGCAGCAGCGACAGGCGCGGCTTCAAGCCCAGTTCCAGCCCGGCCCCGGTCCAGCCGAAGTCGGGCCGCAGGTCCAGCTGCTGCTGGTTGCGCGGCAGCGCCAGCAGGTTGAAGCCGCGCTCGGCGCCGCTCTGCCGGTGCGCCACGCCGAAGGCGAACAGGTTGTAGCGGGTGTACAGTTCGCTCTCCGGCGCGGCGGCGGACGCGTCCGCCCCGGCGGCGGGGCCCGGGCTGGCGGCCAGGGCCAGCAGCAGCGCCAGTGGCGGCGCGGGCGGACGGGGCGGGTGCTTACGCATGGCGGGTCCTATCGCATGAAAAGGTTCAGGTCGAACACATGGTCGGGCAGCGGGCCGATGTGCGGCTCGCGCAGGCTGAGCCGGGTCACCGCCCCGTTCATCAGCTCGCCCCGCATGACGATGCGCGACAGGAAGGGCCGCTTGCGCCCGCCCAGCCGCACCTCGTTGTCGTAGTCCATGGTGGCGGTCTTGAACTTCTTGCCCGACACCGTGTAGTACTCGGCCTTGACGCCCACCTGGCGCCGCGTCGAGATCCAGTAGCGGATGCGGTCGTAGGTCACCTTGTCGGTCCTGGCCTTCAGGTCGAACACGCGGCAGGCCTCGCCGTCCACGTCCTCCTCAGGCAGCTCGGCGGCGTCGTAGTGCTCGGCGTAGTTGGTGGAGGCGATGTCGCCGTAGGAGGCGTCGCCCATCAGCTTCTGGCGCTGCGACACCGGCACCGGCTTGCTCAAGCCCTGCTTGTAGAACCACATGCTGGTGTTGAGCATCAACAGCTTGTTGCCCTTGTACTTGGGCGGCGCCTGGCTGACGCCGGCCACGTTGAAGCCGCGCGCCTTGATCTCGTACACCAGCGTGTCGGTCACCCGCTCGTTCTCGCTGGTCTCCACCGTCACGTTCCAGGCGATGCCCTCGACATTGCCGCGCGCCTCGTCGGCCGCCCGCAGCAGCTCCAGCGCGGCCGGCGCCGCCGCCCCGGCCGGCGCCGCCGGCGACCATGCCAACGCCACGGCCAGCGCCCAGGCCGTCGGCGCGCCCCTCCATCCTGCCGGGCCGGCCGTCCCGCGCTTGCGTTTCCAGTTTTCCATGATGTCCTCCGTCAGGTGTAGCCCAGGGCGCGCGGAATGTCCATGCGCGCCGCCTTGCGCGCCGGCGCGACCGCCGCCGCCAGCGACAGCAGCAGCAACAGCAGCACGCTGGCCAGCCAGTGCCAGCCCACCAGGTAGATGCGCAGCGGCACCTCGCGCGTGATCTGCGGCGGCACCCAGGTCGGCTCCAGCAGCCGCAGCAGGTACAGCTGCAGCAGCAACACCGCCATCCCGAACAGCGCGCCGGCCGCGCCCAGCAGCGCGCTCTCGAGCGCGAACAGGCCGACGATGCCGCCGCGCCGCACCCCCAGCGCGCGCAGCGTGCCGATCTCGCGGGTGCGCTCCATCACCGCCATGCCGACCGTGTTGAGCACGCTCATGACGACGATGGTGAAGACGATCTGGAACGTGATCAGGAAGATCACGTCGAACATCTTCTTGACCTTGGTGTAGAACGGCGCCTGTTCGCGCCAGGTCCTCAGTTCGACCTCCAGGCCGGCCGCCGCCAGCGCGCCGGCCAGCCGGTCGCGCGCCGCGTCGGCGTCGGCGCCGGCCCGCAGCAGCACCGTCACGCGGTCGGCGCCGCCGGTGTCGTACAGGCCCTGCGCGAACGCCAGCGGCACCGCCGCCAGCTTGTCCTCCAGCGCCTCGACCGGGGCGTCCACCAGCTGCGCCAGGCGCACGTCGAGCGCGTTGATCTGGCCGGACACGGTGGGCGCCATGGCCACCGCCGCGCCGCCCAGCTCCAGGTTCAGCTGGCGCGCCAGGCCCCGGCTGACGCCGATGCCGTCGCGGCGCGCGTCGTCGAGCGCCTCGCCGTCGTACTGGCGCACCCGGTCGGCGCCGTTCGGCGCCTGCTCCATGATGGCCGCCACGTCGGACGGCACGCGTCCGGCGGCGACGAAGATGGTCGACACCTGGCCGTTGCTGAGCAGGCCGGCGATGTGCAGCGCCGGCGTGGCCAGCAGCACCTCCGGGTCGCCCAGCAGCGTGTCCCGCGCGCGCGCCAGCTCGGCCGGCGCCAGCAGGTAGCGCGCCGGATCCAGCTTGCCCTGGCGCAGGAAGCCGGCCTTGTACACCGTCAGGTGGCCGTTGCCCTCGCCGTAGATGTAGCTGTCCTCCAGGCTGCTGAAGATGTAGGCGGTGAAGCCGCCCAGCGTGTTGACGGCCACGAAGCCGAGGCCGATGGCGGCCACCGTCACCAGCGAGCGCCGCCCGTTGCGGAACAGGTTGCGCGCGGCGAGCCTGAGCCAGGTCCTCATGAGACCCCCCTGGCCGGCGCCACCTGGCGGTCGGACACGGCGCGGCCGTCGCGCAGCTGCAGCTGGCGGTCGACCCGCCCCAGCAGGCGCTCGTCGTGGGTGGAGAACACGAAGGTGGCGCCCTCGTGGCGGCCGATCCGGCGCATCAGCTCGATGATCATGACGGCGTTCTCGGTGTCCAGGTTGGCGGTCGGCTCGTCGGCCACCACCAGCGCCGGGCGCGTGATCAGCGCGCGCGCGATCGCCACCCGCTGCTGCTGGCCGCCGGACAGCCTGGCCGGCCGGTGCGCCATGTGCGCGGCCAGCCCGACCTGCGCCAGCCGCTCGGCCGCCTCGGCGCGCGCGGTCCTCTCCGGCGCGCCGCCGATCTGCAGCGGCAGCATCACGTTCTCCAGCGCCGACAGCACCGGGACCAGGTTGAAGCTCTGGAACACGAAGCCGATGGCGCGGTTGCGCACGTCGCTGCGGCGCCGGTCCGACATCCGCGCCGTCGGTTCGCCGTCGAAGGCGAGGCTGCCGGAGGTGGGCGTGTCGAGCAGGCCGAGCAGGTTGCACAGCGTCGACTTGCCGGAGCCCGACGGCCCCCAGACGGCGATGAATTCGCCGCGCTCGATGCGCAGGTCGACGCCGGCCAGCGCGTCGAGCGCGACCTCGCCCAGCTGGTACTGTTTGCCGACGCCGCGCAGTTCGAGCAGCGGCGGCTGGATTTGGTTGAGCATATGCACTCCTGTGGGATTGGGCGGGCGCGCGGGCGCCGGCCGGGGGAAAACGCGCCGCGGTGTCAGCCGCCGGGCGCGGGGTCGGCGGCGACGGCGCACACCAGGTCGCCCTCGCGCAGGCTGTGCACCAGCGCCTCGCGCCCGCCGGGCCCGTGGCGCATCAGCAGCGCGCCGTCGGGCTCGCGCCGCAGCGCCGCGTAGCGCCGGGGCGAGCCCAGGCAGCCGGTGCCCATCAGCTTGCCCAGCGCCTCCTTGGCGCACCACAACCGGGTCTGCCATTCGGCGGCCTGGGCCGGGGTGGCGTCCGGCAGCAGCGCCAGCTCGGCCGGGCCGGCGTAGGCGGCCAGGCAGGCCGGCTCGCGCGCGGCCACGCGCTCCAGGTCCACGCCCACCGGCGCGCCGTGCGCCACCGCCACCGCGCGCTCGCCGTGGTGGGCGATGCTGAGCGAGGGCGGCGCCTGCGGGCCCGGCCAGACGTCCACCCGGGGCTGGCCCCGCTCGTCGGCCGCCAGCGAGAACGCCGCCGGGTGCAGCATGTCGGCCGCGCCGCCGCCGCGCGCGGCCCACACCCGCGCCGCGTCCTTGGCGGCGATCCGGCCCAGCAGCCAGGCCAGCTGGCGCGCCGCGGGCAGCGCGTGGTACGGCGCCATCTCGGCCAGGTGCAGGTAGTGCCGCGCCAGCAGGCCGCGGTCGAAATCGGCGACGGCGCGCCCGTCCATGCAGCGGCACACCAGGGCCGCGCCGGCCGCCGCCGGCAGCGCCTGCTCCACGCTGAGCAGGTGGCGGCAGGGCTGGCGGCGGAAGTCCAGCAGTTGCCGGTCCCAGCGGAACTGCCACGACTTCCAGTCGCGGATGCGCAGCCAGGGTGCGCCGGCGCCGTCGCCGATCTCGACGTCGCTGCTCAGCAGCTTGCCCAGCGCGCGGGTGCGCACGCGGATCGGCACCCGGCTGCCGGGCGGCGGCGTCGGGCCGTAGTATTCCAGCTTGCCCAGGCCGATCGGGAAGGTCACGCGCCCGTGGCGCGCCATGGCCCACACGCCGATCAGCTGCCCCACCCCGTCCATCAGCGCCGGATCGGTCAGCAGCTGCGGCGCGGCGCTGGAGCGGAACAGGCGGTCCGGCGCGCGCACCGCCAGCGTGCCGGCCGCGTCGTCCCGGTCCAGCGCGATCGGGCCGTCCAGGCAGCGCAGCGTGGGGCCGTGGAACAGCTGGCGGCTGGCGTAGACCTCGGCCGCGCCGATGGCCGCCGCCGCGGCCGGCGCGGCCGCCACCGGCTCCAGGCTGTGGCGGTAGTGCGCGCCGAACAGCAACTCGGCGCTGATGGCCGGCTGCGGCGCGTCGCCGGCGACGATGGAGGCGGCCACCCGGATCCCGCGCGGCCCGGCCTCCTCCAGCACCCGCGCCTCGATGCGCAGCGCCAGCGTGGCGCTGTCCTCCAGCGCGATCCAGCGCACCGCGCCGACGGCGTCGATGCCGGTCAGGCCCAGTCCCGGCGCCAGGCACGCGGCCACCTCGGCCATCGCCTCCAGGCTGAAGGTCATCGGCAGCACCGGGTAGCAGGCCGCCAGCGGCTTGTGCGGGCGGGCCGGCACGAAGTGGTGGTCGGCCAGGTGCAGGTCCTCGTCCAGCGCCAGGGTGCGCAGCACGGCGATGCCGCGGCCCGGGACGTGGCCCAGGACCTCGCCCAGGAAGGGCATGGCCGGCGTCATGTCTTCTCCATCACCAGGCCGGTCACGGTCAGGCCGGGACCGAAGCCCAGCGCCACCACCCGGGTGCCGGCGGCGATGTCCGGCTCGTCGACGATGCCCTTGAGGATGTGCGGAATGGTGGCCGAGGACATATTGCCGTTCTCGCGGAACACCTGCTTGCTGATGGCCACCTGCTCGTCGCGCAGCCCGAGCTCGCCCTGCACGTGCTCGACGATCTTCGGCCCGCCCGGGTGGATCGCGAACACCAGGCCGTCGCGCTCGCTCTCGAACTCGATGCCGGCGCGCCGCAGCAGGCCGACCACGAAGGCGCGCACATGGCGCTTGATCACCACCGGCACCATCACCGACAGGGTCATCTGGAACTGGTGCGAGGCCGGCACCCAGGTCATGTCGTCGGCCGAATCGGGCAGCAGGTGCTCGTGCGCGGCCAGCACGCGCAGGCCGCGCCGCCCGCGCCGCCGCACGTGGGCGTCACTGCCCAGCGAGTAGCGGATGAAGCCGTCCGCGAACAGGCTCATGGTGATGATGTTCTCGATGCCGTCGTCCTCGATGTTGTGGTGGCCCGACAGCAGCTCGGTGTGCACGATGTCGACCAGTTCGCGCGGGGCGCCGTCGTGCCAGTGGGCCGACGCCAGGAAGCCGTGCGCCATCTTGATGGCCGGGAAGGCGCCGTAGCAGCCCATGTGGTAGCTGTGCGTGACGGTGGTGTCGTACCATTCGCGTTGCGCCGCCATGCGCTCGACCGGGCTGGGCGCGAGGTAGCCGGAGCAGGTCACGTGGATCAGGTCGTCCGGCGCCTCGCGGCCGGACGGGAACAGCTCGTCCAGGCAACCGCCGACGATCTTGCCGTAGGCCGCGTGGCGCCGTTTCAGGTCGAAGCCCCTGGTGTCCTCGGGGCCGTCGAACAGGCGCAGGTGCTCCTCCTCCGGTTCCTTGAGCACCAGTTCGCCCTCGTTGTAGCGCAGGTCCACCAGGCGCGGGAACAGCACCAGCTGGCGGCGGTGGATCTGGTCGGTCGAGACGGCGTAGCGGGCGATCTTGTCGCGCATGTGGCGCAGCGTGCGCAGCAGGTCCTCCTTCTTGTCCAGCTGGTGCGCCTTGCAGTGGCCCTTGGCCAGGCCGAAGGCCGATATCTCGAGCGCGACGCGCTGGCCGACCGGGCGGGCGACCTGGGCCGGCTGGAAATCAAACAACACGGGTTGGGGGGCGTTCATTGCGGTTCTCCTGGTGCGTGGAATGGAACGGAAACGTCAGCGGCGCGCCCGCGGCGCGGCGATCTGGCGCATGCTGGAGGTGATCACCAGTTCGGGCTCGCCGGCCGCGCCGCGGGCGATCTCGCGCAGGAAATGGCGGCGCCCCTCCTCCGGCGCGATCGGGCGGATCGCGCGCGCCGCGTACAGCTTGCGCAGGCCGTCGTCGACCATGCCGGCGTCCCACGGGCCCCAGTTGATCGACAGCGCGTGGACCCCGGGCCAGCGCGCGCCGAGGCTGTCGGCCAGCTTGTTGAGCACCTCGTTGGCGGCGCTGTAGTCGCACTGGCCGGCGTTGCCGAAACGCCCCGCCACCGACGAGAAGAAGGCGATGAAGCGCAGGCTGTCGGGGCGCAGGCGCTCGGCCAGCAGCAGCGCCGGCAGCACCTTGGTGTCGAACACGGCCTCGAACGAGGCCTGCGTCTTGTCGCCGATCAGCTTGTCGTCGACCACGCCGGCGCCGTGCAGCACGCCGTCGACGCGGCCGTGGCGCAGGTACAGGTCGTCCAGCAGCGCGGCCAGCGCCGGGCCGTCGCGCACGTCGAGCGCGTGGTACTCGACCACGGAACCGCTGGCGCGCATGGCGGCCAGGTTGGCGCGGGTCTGCCGCTCGCGCAGCACGGAGCGCACCGCCCGGTCGACCTCGGCCGGCTTGACCTTGGGCCGCGCGGCGCGCATCCGCTCCAGCAGCACCCGCCGCAGATCCTCCGCGGGCACGCCGCGCGTGTCCTCGCCCTCCTCGCCGGGCGGCGCGCTGCGGCCCACCAGCACCATGGTCGGCCGGTATTCGGCCGCCAGCGCGCAGGCGATGTCGGCGGTGATGCCGTAGGCGCCGCCGGTCACCAGCAGCACGGCGCCGTGCGCCAGGCGCAGCGCCGCCAGTTCCTCGCGCGGCGCGTCGTCGCCGCGCAGGTCCAGGCGCCAGCGCCCGGCCGCCGTCAGTCCGGTCTCCACCGCCTCCGGCGCGCCCTGCAGCTCGGCCAGCAGGCGCGGCGCCAGGGCCTCGGGCGCGATGTCCGGCGCCGCGTCCACGCACTGCACCCGCACCGCCGGCCACTCGCGCGCGGCGGACTTGGCCACGCCCAGCGTGCCGGCGCTGGCGGCGGCCAGCTCGCCGGCGCGGGCCAGGCCGAAGCGGCCATCGAGCCGGGTCAGGTTCAGCACCCGCCCGGCGCCCTGCGTGGCGGACGCCCTCAGGTCCGGCTGCAGCGCCTGCAGCAGCAGGAACAGGGCGCGCGCGTCGTGCACGTGGGCGTCGTCCGTCCCCTGGTCGGCGCCCATCAGGTTGACCAGCGCGCCGAACGGACGCCGGGCCTCCTCCAGCGCGCGCCAGGCGCGCACGCCGGCCGCCTGCGACAGGTCGGCCGTGCAGCGCACCGCGTCCAGCCGCGCGCTGGCGGCGCCCGGTATCAGCTGGAGCACCGTGTAGCCGCGCTGTTCGAGCGCGTCGCGCAGCGCCGTCGCCAGCGCCGACTCGGCGCCGGCCAGCAGCACCGGGAAGGCGCGCGACAGCTCCGCGCCGGGCGCGGGCCGGGCGGCCGCCTCCAGCGCCCGCACCACATAGCGGCGCACCGGGTCGGCCGGCTCGGCCGCGGCCACCACCGGGGCCGGGGCCGGGACCGGGACCGGGGCCGAAACAGGCTCCACCGCCTCAGACTGCGGAGACGACGGAGCCGGCGCTTTTTTTGGCGCGGTCTCCTCCAGCGGAGCGCTCTCCTCCGGCGGAGCGGCCGGCTCCAGGGAGAGCGCGTACCAGTCGACGATCTGGTTGAGCGTCTTGTAGCCGGACAGTTCGCCGATGACGGCCTCCTCGTCGCGCTCGCCGATCAGGTCGTAGCGCGCGGTGAGGCCGCTGAAGATCTCGATGCGCTTGATCGAGTCGATGCCCAGGTCCGCCTCCATGTCGGCGTCCAGGTCCAGCATGTCGGTCGGATAGCCGGTGCGTTCGGACACGGCCCTCAGCAGCTCGGCCTTGAATTCGGCCGCGCCGGGTTTGACGGTGCCGTCGGGCGCGGCGGCCGGCGTCGCGCCCAGCGGCGGCAGCACCGGGATGGGCGGCGTGGCCCCGCGCGGCGCGGCGGGCGCGGGGGTGGCGACCCGCGCGGCGGCGGCCGGCGCCGCGGCGGCCGGCTCGGGCGCGCTTGGCGCGGCGGCCACCAGGTGTATCGGTGGCGCGGCCGCGCGGGCGGGCGCCATCGCGGGCTGCCCGTCCTCCAGCGGCGCGTCCCGCAGCGGCGCGCCGGCGCGCGGCCAGGCCGCGCCGTCGGTCCCGGAAGTCCCGGCCGGCGCCATCAGGGCCGGCGCCTCGGGCAGGCGCTCGTAGGCCAGGCCGGCCAGCTGGGCCTGGAAATCGATGAAGTGGCGCAGGCTGAATTGCTGCTCGCGCTGCAGGTCGAGCAGGCGCGCCAGGCCATGCTGGATCTGGGCGATCTGCGCGTGGCCCGGCGCGCCTTGGACCGCGTGCGGCGCGGAGGGCGGTTCGTGGGCGGTGAATTCTTCTGCGTTCATGGTGCTTCTCCTTTGGTGGGATGTGGGCAAGGAACTGGCGGATCGGCGCGGCGGCAAGCGGTACACGGGCGCGCCGGACGCCGCCGGCACGTGCGAGGCGGCGCGTTGGGCGGGCGCCGGCGTACCGGCGGCGGCGCCGGTCGTCGCGCCCGCGTCGGTCATGGCGCCGACGTCGGTCATGGCGGCGGCGCCGGTCGTCCCACCCGCGTCGGCCAGGGCGCCCGCGTCCGCCATCGCGGCGCGCGCCGGCCGGGACGGCGCGGCGTGCCAGGGCAAGGCCCGGCCGCCGTTGACGCGCCAGGCCAGCGGCCCCGGCGCGGCGCGCCGCGCGGCCTCCGCGGCCACCTGCTCCAGCGTGGCCTCGTCCAGGCCGCGCCCGGCGAACCAGGGCCCGATGTCGACCGGCAAGCCGATCGACATCGCCTGCGCCAGCAGCTGCGCCAGTTGCTGCCAGCCGGGCCGGCCCGGCGCGTCCAGCGACAGCGTGGTGTGCGGCCGCTGGTCCAGGATGGCGTCGACCAGGCCGCCCAGCACCAGCCCGGGGCCGCATTCGACGAACACACGCGCGCCGTCCCGGTACATGGCCTCGATCTGCTCGACGAAGCGCACCGGCTCGGCCACGTGGCGCGCCAGCAGCGCGCGCATGCCCTCGGCCGACGCGGGATGCGGCTCGGCCGTGGTGTTGGAATAGACCGGGACGCGCGGCGGCTGGAACGCGACCGCCTCCAGCTCCGCGGCCAGCGGCGCGCGCACGCCGTCCATCACGGCGCAGTGGAAGGCGGCGCTGACCGGCAGCCTGCGCACCCGCATGCCCTCGGCCTGCAGCGGCGGCAGCGCGGCGTCGAGCGCCTCCGCGCCGCCGGCGACGATGGTCTGCCGCGGCGCGTTCAGGTTGGCGATGCCGACCCCCAGCCCGAGGCGCGCGATGGCCTCCGCCACGCGCGCGCCGTCGCCGTCCAGCACCGCCATTGCGCCGGCCGGGGCGCCGGCCGCCAGCCGGCCGCGCGCGGCGGACAGGCGGCGCAGGCCATCCGGCGTGATGGCGCCGGCCGCGCACAGGGCCACGTACTCGCCGTAGCTGTGGCCGGCCGCGAAGTCCGGCGCCAGCCCGAAGCCGGACAGCAGTTCGAAGGCGGCCATGCCGGCCATGCCCAGCGCCGGCTGCGCCGCCTCGGTGGCGTTCAGCGCGCGCTGTTGCGCCTCGCGCCCGGCGTCGTCGAACACCGGCGCGGGGTAGACCAGGCCGGCGATGGCGGGCTGGTCCGAGAACCAGCGCTGCAGCGCCGGCGCGCCCATCACCAGGTCGCGCAGCATGTTCACGCGCTGCGAACCCTGGCCCGGGAACAGGAAGGCCACGCGGCCGGCGTCGCTGGCGCTTTCACGGTAGTACAGCCCGGGCGGCTGGCGGATCTCGGCCCGCTCCGGCAGCAGTTCCAGCGCGCGCCGCAGACGCTGGCGCAATTCGTCCACGCCGCCCGCCGTCAGCACCAGGCGGCAGGGATGGCCGCCGTTGGCGCGCCGCGCCGCGTGCTGCTCGCGGTGCAGCGCGCAGGCCAGGCGCGCCAGGTCGCCCGGCGCCGCGTGCTCCAGCGCCGCCAGCAGGCGCCCGGCGGCGTCGATGATCTCCGCCCGCGTGGCGGCGGCGAAGCAGAAGATCTCGGCCTCGCGCGGCTGCAGGCTGGACGCGTCGGCCTCGCGGTAGCGGCCCGTGTATTCGCCCAGCACCAGATGGAAATTGGTGCCGCCGAAACCGAACGCGCTGACCCCGCAATGGCGCCGGCCGCCGGCCGCGTGCAGCCAGGGGCGCGCCTCGGTGTTCAGGTAGAACGGCGAGGCGTCGTCGGCGAGCGCCCGGGCCGGCCGCTCGACGCCGATGGTGGGCGGCAGCACGCGATGGCGCAGCGCCAGCGCGCCCTTGATCAGGCCCGCCATGCCCGCCGCCACCTTGCTGTGGCCGATCATCGACTTCACCGAGCCGAGCGCGATGCCGCGCGGCGCGGCGCCGCCGAACACCCCGCCCAGCGCCTCCAGCTCCGAGCGGTCGCCCAGCGCGGTGCCGGTGCCGTGCGCCTCGACCAGGCCGACGCTGGCCGGCTCCAGGCCCGCGTCGCGGTAGGCGCGCCGCAGCGCCAGCATCTGGCCGGCCGGATGCGGCGCGGTCAGGCTGCGGTTGCGGCCGTCGCTGGAACTGCCGATGCCCTCGATCAGCGCGTACACGCGGTCGCCGTCGCGCTCGGCGTCGGCCAGGCGCTTCAGCACCACGGCGCCCACCCCCTCGCTGATGGCGATGCCGTCGGCGCCGTGGTCGAAGGGGCGCGAGCGGCCGCGCGGCGACAGCGCGTGGGTCTGGGCGAAGCACATGAAGCCGATGGCGCCGTTGGTGCAGTCGATGCCGCCGGCCAGCGCCACGTCCGCGTCGCCGTGGCGCAGCTGCTTGATGGCCACGTCCAGCGCGGCCAGGGACGCGGCGCAGGCCGCGTCGACCGTGAAGTTGGTGCCGCCCAGGTCGAGCCGGTTGGCCACGCGTCCGGCCACCACGTTGCCCAGGATGCCGGGGAAGGCATCCTCGGTCCACCGCGGCAGCGCCTCGCGGTTCAGCGTCTCGACGATGCGCTCGCGCTCCCCCTCGTCCAGGCCCTCGACCCGCGCCAGGTACAGCGGCAGCAGCGTGCGGAAGTTGTAATAGCTGCTCAGGTCCGCCATGCCGCCGACGGCGAAGATGCTGGCGGTGCGCTCGCGCGGGAAGGGGCGCGTGTCCAAGCCGGCGTCGGCCAGCGCCTGGCGCGCCACCTCCAGCGCCAGCAGCTGCATCGGCTCGATCGCCGCCAGGCTGGCCGGCGCGATGCCGTAGCGCTGCGGATCGAAGGCGATATCGTCGAGGAAGCCGCCCCACTTGGCGTACACCTTGTCGGGCACGCCGCGTCCGGGCTGGAACATGCGCTCCGCGTCCCAGCGCTCCGGGTCCACCTCGCGCACCGAATCGACGCCGCGCACGATGTTCTCCCAGTATTCGCGCAGGCCCTGCGCGCCCGGGAACAGGCATGCCATGCCAACGATGGCGATGGGCTCCGCCGCCGGCGCCGGCGCGGGCGCCGCTGCGGCCTGCGCCGCGCGGCCCGCCAGCAGCGCCTGGGCGCCGGCGCTCACCGATTCGTGCAGCGCCGCGATGGTGCAGGTGTCGCCGCGCAGGCGGGCCGCGTCACCCAGCATGTACACGCCCTCGCGCCGCTGCTCGCCGGCGTCCAGGCCGACGTAGCGCTCGGCCGCGCCGGCGTCGGCGCCGCGCGTGATGCCCTTGGCGGCGATGCGCAGGCGCCCGATATTGATTTTCTCCAGCGCCAGCAGCATGTCGCGCTCCGGCGTGGCGGCCCGGATCAACTCCCGCCTGGTCTTGTCGAATTCGGCGCAGAACGGGGTGGCGGCGCAGCGCGTGTAGACCCCCACGCCGGACTGCAGCAGCACGGTTTCGCGGCAGGCCACCGCCTCCCGCTGGAAGGCCGGGACGATGGCGCCGGCGGCCACGATCTCCTCGGTGAAAACATAGGCCGTTCCCATCCATACGCCCACCTTCATGCCACGCGCCACCAGCGGCGCGGCCAGCGCGGCCACCATGGCGGCCGACAGCGCGTCGTGGACGCCGCCGGCGAACATCACCCGCACGGCCTCCGGGTCCTTCAGTCCCGCCTCCAGCAGCACCTCGATGGCCTGTTCCCACAGCACGAAGCTGGAGCGGGGCCCGGTGTGGCCGCCGCACTCGTTGCCCTCGAAAACGAAATGGCGCGCCCCCTCGGCCAGGAAGCCCCGCAGCAGCCCCGGGGACGGCACGTGCAGATAGGTGGCCACGCCCAGCGCCTCGAGCTCGCGCGCCTGGCTGGGCCGGCCGCCGGCGATGACGGCGAACGGCGGCCGGCAGGCGCGCACCGCCTCCAGCTGCTCCTGGCGCAGCGCCAGCGGCATGAAGCCGAGCAGGCCCACGCCCCAGGGCCGGTCGCCCATCAGCGCGCGGGTCTCCTCCAGCATCGCCGCCACCCGCGGTCCGCGCAGCACCGCCAGCGCCAGGAAGGGCAAGGCGCCGCCACGCGCCACGGCCAGCGCGAACGGGGCGACGTCGCTCACGCGCGTCATCGGCCCCTGCGCCACCGGATAGCGGGTGCCGTGCGCGGCGGCGAGCGGCCCGCCCGGCGCCAGCGCGGCCTGCGCGGCGGCCAGGCCGGGCGCCTCGGCCATGCCGGCGGCGATGGCGGTGACGACCCGGCCCACCGTGCCGTGGCGCCGCGCCAGCGGCGCCGCCAGCGCGATCTCCTGGCCCATGGGCAGCAGGCCGTCCTCGCGCTCGGCCAGCCCCTCGGCCAACAACGCCCGCCATGGCTCGGCGGCGGCGCGCGCCGCCTCGATCCGCCGCAGGCGCGCGCGCCCGGAGCGGCTGGAGACGCGGTATTGCGCCGTCCCCGCGCCGGCCAGCGCGGTCTCGCTGCCGTCCAGGCCCTGCCAGGCCTGGCGCGCCGGTCCGGCGCCGTAGGGCCCCTCTTGCGTCAGCCACAGCTGCTCGCACAGCACCACGCCGGCCGCGCCGGCCAGCGCGGCGGCCGCCGCGCTGTTCGGGCCGATGCCGCCCTGTATCCAATAGGGCGCCGCCAGCCGGCCGGCGGCCTGCTGCAGCAGGATGAAGGCGGCGCACTGGCCGACGCGGCCGCCGGCCTCGTGGCCCTTCAGGATCACGCCGTCGTAGCCGGCCGCGGCGGCCGCCTCGGCGCTGTCGATATCGCAAGCCTCCAGCAGCACGGCGCCCGCCACGCCGCGCGCGGCGGCGCACGCGCCGGCCAGGTGGCCGGCCGGCACGCCGGCCAGCACCAGCAGCGGCACCGCGCGCTCCGCCAGCAGCCGCGTCAATTCCCGCAGGTCCGGCGCGGCGCCCTCCCCGCGGTCCGGACAATCCCAGCGCACGCCCCAGCCTCCGGCGCGGTCCATGCCGTCGGCGCCGTCGCGCAGCGCGGCGATCGCGCGCCGGCGCGCGTCCTCGCCCTGGCCATGCCCCAGGTCCAGTACGCCGAGCGCGTTGGCGCGCCGCGCCGCGATCGCGATCTCCGGCGTCAATCTGTGCGCCGGCGTCACCGCGATCACCTTCGTGTTGTTCAGTAGCGTGCTCATTGCGCGTTTCCCTTCCGAGTTCGGTGAAGTGGACCGGCTGGATCGGCCGGAGCGGCGCGCCGCAGCAACAGCGCGCGCATCGAGTCCAGTCCCGGGTGTGGCGGGTCGCGCTCCAGCAAGGCGCACAGCGAGGGCGTGACCGGCATCACCGCCACCCGCTCGCGGCGCAGCAATTGCCCCAGGCCGTAACCGTCGCTGCTTTCCCGCTGGGTCGGGATCACCAGCCTGGCGCCGCATGAAAGGGGCCATAGGACGTCCCAGGGCACGGCGTACGGCGGCGCGGCGACGTGCATCAGCACCGCGTCGCCCTGCCGCAGCGCGCACAGCCGCTGCGCCGCCAGCAGGCCGTCGAGGACAGCGCCGTGGCTGCGCGGCCGCGGCGCCCCGGCCTCCACGTACGCCGGCGACAGGCGCCGCGTCGGATGCTCCAGCGGCCAGCCATATGGCAGCGCCGCGTCGTCCTCCGGGCAAAACAGCACCGAACCGCGCACGCCGAGTTCCAGGTCCCGGGGCTGGCCGGTCAGCAGCAGCGTGGCGCCGCGCTCGCGCAGCGTGGCGTGGCGCCGTTCGGGCGACTGTCCGGGATCCAGCAGCAGGCTCGCGGCGCCGGATTTCAACACCGCGAGGACGACGCGCACCAGCGCGATCGACGGCGCCAGGTTGAGCGCGCAGACGCGTCCCGGCCCGGCGCCGTGCTGTTGCAGCATCATGGCCAGGCCGTCCGCCTGCGCGTCCAATTCGCCATAGGTCAGCTGCGACCACGGCCCGCGCACCGCCAGCGCGCCGGGATTGGTCTGCGCCAGCATCTCGAAACGGCGCTGCAGCGCGGAACCCGGGTCGTCCCCGGCCGCGCCGGTCTCCCCGCCGATGTCCTCCGGAGGGTATTCGTCCCCGGCGGGGCCGTTTCGAATCGTGTCGACGAAGGCGTGGCTCATGCCGTCGACGGGAATTCGATAAAGCGTCGCGCCCGCCAATTTAATTCCCTCGGGAATATTATTGGGTGTGGCCATTAAAAGATCAGCGTCCATTTAACCCCCAAACAGATAATATGTTTGATGCGGCGCACAATATTTATTCCACTCAATTATTTATTCAGTGAAATAAAAATTTCCATAAAATTCAAAGCATTAGCTTGAAATATTTACCCCTGTTTTTTTATTAATTAGTTAATAATATGAAGGTATACCGCGGCGCAGCATTTAATCTAAATCAAACGTTCTGGCGCAGTCGGAAACACGCAACATGGCGCGTGGAAAGGGATATTTATTAAGGGAAGGGAATTGCGCGCGCGAGGAATGCGCGCGCCGGGGGGAGTGGCGCTGTGGCCCGGGACGGGCACCGGCCGCTGGGCGCGGGCCGGTGCCGATTTGAATTCGCTACGTTATTTGCCGCGCACGTCCAGGCTGCGCGCCGGCAGGCGCACCGAGACCGTGTGGCGGATGTCCGCCGCCGATTTCGCCAGCTGCACGCGGTAGTCGCCCGCGCCTATCTTCCAGCGCTTGTCCGCCGTGTCGAACACCGCCAGCAGGCGCGGATCGACGCTCAGGCTCACGGTACGGCTTTCGCCCGGCTTCAGCTCCACCTTCTCGAAGGCGGCCAGGCGCTTGGGCGCCTCCCACTTGGCCGCGTTGGCGGGCGACACGTAGACCTGCGGCACGTCCTTCACGGTGCGCTGGCCGTCGTTGCTCACCTTGAAGGTGACGGTCAGCTTGCCGCCGTCCGCGCGCGCGGCCAGGCCGGAGTACGCGACGCTGCCGTACGACAGGCCGTGGCCGAAGGGGAACAGCGGCTTGTGGCCCTTGAGGTCGAACCACTTGTAGCCGACCGCCGCGCCCTCATGGTAGTTGACGGTGAAGCGGCTGTCCTTGGGCAGGCCCTCGCCGTCCAGCTTGGGACGGGGCAGCTGCTCCAGCGACGCCGGGAAGGTCAGCGGCAGGCGGCCGGACGCGTCCACCTCGCCGCTCAGCACGCGGGCGATCGCCTCGCCGCCGGCCGTGCCGGGATACCACGCCTCCACCACCGCGCCCACCTGGTCCAGCCACGGCATCAGCACCGGCCCGCCGCTCTCCAGCACCACCACGGTGTTGGGATTGGCCTTGGCCACGGCGGCGATCAGCGCGTCCTGCCGGTCCGGCAGGGTCAGGGACGCGTCCAGCGCCTCGGCGGTCCACTGGTTGGCGAACACGATCACCAGTTCGCTGGAGGCGGCCAGCTGCGCGGCCGCGGCGACGTCGGAGCCGTCCGCGTAGCGCAGCTGCGCCTTGCTGCGCGCCGCGATGGACTTCATCGGCGAGGACGGGAAATACACCATCGGCCCCGGGAACTCCTTCGGCCCCAGCCCCGGCACCGCCATGCCGCCGGCCGGATACACCTGGGACGAGCCGCCGCCCGACAGCACGCCGACGTTGGCGTGCGAGCCGATGATGGCGATGGATTTCAGGCCAGGCGCCAGCGGCAGCAATTGCTTGCTGTTCTTCAGCAGCACGATGCCCTCCTCCGCGTCGGCCTGCGACACCTTGGCGTGCGCCGCGTAGTCGATGGCGCCGCCCTCGGCCACCGGGTGGTCGATCACGCCCTTGTCGAACAGGGCCCACAGCACGCGTTTGGCCATGTCGTCGAAGCGCGCCCGCGGCACGTGGCCGTTCTCGACCGCCTCCTTGAGCGCCTCGTTGAAGTAGGCCGAGTGGTCGAAGGGCCAGCCCGATTGCTGGTCCAGGCCGCGGTTGGCGGCCGGCACGGTCGAGTGCGTGCCGCCCCAGTCGGACATGACCCAGCCCTTGTAGCCCCAGTCGCGCTTGAGCACCTGGTTCAGCAGGTAGTCGTTCTCGCAGGCGTAGTCGCCGTTGTAGCGGTTGTAGCCGCACATGACCGCGCCGGGGCTGGCGTTCTCGATGGCGAACTGGAAGGCCAGCAGGTCGGAGGTGCGCGCCGCCTGGTCGCCCAGCCGGGCGTCGAGGTGGTTGCGGCCGGTCTCCTGGTCGTTGGCGGCGAAGTGCTTGATGGTCGAGACGATGTGGTTGGACTGGATGCCCCGTATCTGCGCGCCCACCATCTGCGCCGCCAGCCACGGGTCCTCGCCGCCATATTCGAAATTACGCCCGTTGCGCGGCTCGCGCGCCAGGTTCACGCCGCCGGCCAGCAGGATGTTGAAGCCGGAGGCGCGCGCCTCCGCGCCTATCATGGCGCCGCCCTGGTAGGCCAGCGCCGGGTTCCAGGTGGCCGCCGTGGCCATGCCCGAGGGCAGCGCGGTGCGCTCGCGCACGTCCGGGCCCGGCTGGCTGGCCACGCCGATGCCGGCGTCGGCCTGGTGCAGCTCGGGGATGCCCAGCCGGGGGATGCCCTTGAAGTAGCCCGCCGCCTGCTTGCGGCCCGCCTCCTGCCGCTTGATGCCCTTGAAGTCGTTGGGGAAGTAGCCGAACAGCAGATTGATCTTCTCGTCGTCCGTCATTTCCTTCAGCACCAGCGCGGCGCGCTGTTCGGCCGGCAGGCTGCGGTCCATCCATGGCTGGCTCGCGGGGGTTTGGGCCGCCGTTTGGGCCGGGGTTTGGGCCCAGCTCGCGCCGGCGCCGCCCAGCAGGGCCAGGGCCACCGCGGTGGCGCATGCGTTCTTGTTCAGTTTCATATTCATTTGCGTTTGATGGTGATGGCCTTGCCGCTGTAGGCGACGATCTGGTCCGCGTCGTCGAAGCTCTCGGAGCTGGACACGCCCGGCTTGATGAAGTGCACGCGGAACTGGCGCTGCGCGACCATGCCCTTGTACTGGCCGGCGCGGTCGCCGATGGTGAGCGTGCCGGTCTTGTCGTTGTAGCTGAACGGGATGCGGCTGGACTCGCCCCGCTCGTAGGCCTTGGTGACGCCGTCGTCCTCGTACAGGCTGGTCTGGCCGTCGGCGCCGGTGTAGACCTTCAGCGTGATCGGCGCGTCCGGCTTCTCGTCGACGTACTGGGTCACGGGACCCATGGTCAGGATGGCGCCGGCCTTCACCAGCAGCGGCATGCGGGTGGCGGGCGCCTTCACGACCACCGACGCGCCACCCTTGTGCAGTTCGCCCGTGTAGAAGTCGTACCACGACGCGCCCTTGGGCATGTACACGCTGCGTTCGCGCGCGCCGTACACGTGCACCGGCGCGACCAGCAGGTCGCGGCCGAACAGGTACTGGTCCTTGATGTCCTTGACCCGCTCGTCGTTGGGGAAGTCCATCACCAGGCCGCGCATGATGGTGCCCGAGTTGTAATGGGTGTCCGCGGCGGCCGAGTAGATGTAGGGCATCAGGCGATAGCGCAGCTTCAGGTACCACAGCATGGACTCGCGCATGTCCGAGTTTTCCGGCGAGATGAGGTGGATCTCGCGCCTGACCACTTCGCCGTGCGAGCGGAACTGCGGCGTGAGGGCGCCGAACTGGAACCAGCGCAGGTTCAGTTCGCGCCACTCCTTCTCGTCCTCGGGCTTCATCTGCGCGGCCGTCGTCGCGCGGTTTTCCTGGGCCGAGCCGACGTCGCCGCTCTGGTAGCGGGTTTCCTGCGCGTAGCCGCCGATGTCGTGCGTCCAGTTCGGGATGCCGGACATGGAGAAGTTGACGCCGGCCGAGATCTGGTCATACAGATTGTTCCAGCGGGCCACCACGTCCCCGCTCCACACGGCCACCGAGTTGCGCTGGATGCCGGCGAAGCCCGAGCGCGACAGGATGTACTGGCGCGTGTCCGGCTGGTCGCGGTTCAGGCCATCGATCAGCGCCTTGGTGTGCTGCAGGCTGTAGCTGTTGAAGGTGACCTCGCCCGCGCCATGCACGGTCGGGCCGATCAGCTTCTTGAAGTCCGCCGGCCGGGTGTTCGACAGCACGTCCGGCTCGCTGTTGTCCATCCACCAGGCGTCGAAGCCCAGGTCCACCAGCTTGGACTTCATCTGGCGGTAGTAGATGTCGCGCGCCTCCTGCGTGTAGGGGTCGTAGTGGCTGTTCTTGTAGCCGGGGCCGACCCAGTCCAGGGCGCCGTCCTCGACGTTCTTGGTCCACATGTGGCCCTTGGCGGCCAGTTCCTTGTAGTTGTCGGTGTTCGAGTAGAACTTGCCCCACACGGACAGCATGATGCGGGCCTTGTTCTTGTGGACCTCGTCCACCATGCCCTTGGGATCCGGGAAGCGCGCCTTGTCGAAGTCGTGCGAGCCCCAGCCATTCTCGGGCCAGTAGAACCAGTCCTGCACGATGTTGTCCAGCGGCCAGCCGCGCTTGCGGTGCTCGCGCAGCACGCCCAGCAACTGCTCCTGGGTCCCGTAGGTCTGGCGCGACTGCCAGTAGCCATAGGCCCATTTCGGCATCATCGGCGCCTGGCCGGTCAGGTGGCGGTAGCCCGCGATGACCTTGTCCATGTTGTCGGCGCTGATCACGTGGTAGTCGATGCCCTCGGCCACTTCGGACGAGAACGTCAGCGAATGGCGCTCGGCTTCGGGCAGGGGATCGTTATGGGTGATGGCGACCATGCCGCCGGACGGCTTCCACTCCAGGTGCAGCTTGACCGGCTTGCCCTTGGCGAATTTCACCTCGAAGTTGTGGTACCACGGGTTCCAGTCCTGGCGCCAGACGTCCAGCACCTCTTTGCCGTCCACGGTCAGCGTCGCGTAGTCGGACGCGTACAGCTGCATCTTGTGCACGCCGGGCTTGTCGGAGCTGAGCGTCGCGTCCCACACGACCTTGAGGTCCTTCAGGTTCTTCAGGTCCTTGCTGGAACCGAGTTCCTTGGGCCAGTTCTCGGCCACGTCCTTCAGGTACTGGTAGGCGATGTCGCGCTCGTGGCGGGTCAGCACCAGCTTGCCGTCGACGTAGTAGCGCGCCGTCAGGCCGCCTTCCTTGCCCTGGTCGTCGACCAGCTTGAGGTCGCGCCCCATCGGGCCGTAGGGCTTGGCGTCGCCGAAGCGGGAGATGGAATTGTTATCCCACAGGACGCCGTAGTTCTTGTCCGAGACCACGAACGGCACGGCCACGTCCATATTGTGCTGGGCCAGCGTCACGTCCTCGCCGTTCATGTTCATCTGGCCGTTCTGGTGCTGGCCCAGGCCGTAGAAGGCGTCCTTGGTGCCGTGGTTGAAGCCCTGCTTGATGGCCATGTAGGGCTTGCCGCCGATGGTGACGGGCGCCATGCTCTCGGACGCCTGGCGCAGGAAGACCTCGCCCTTGGCGTTGGTGAATTGCACCAGGCCGGTCTTCAGCGAGACGGTGGCCGAGATCTTGCCGGCCTTGAGGGTGACCGAATCGCCGGCCGATTTGGCGACGCTGAAATCGCAGGCGCAGGGCGCGGCCACCGTCATCAGCGACGGCGAGCGTTTCTTGCCCGGCTGGTCGAGCTTGACGACGTGGATGATGTCGTCGCGCATGACTTCGAGCCGCACTTCCTTGGCGGCGCCCTCGTCGGGCAGCACCACCACGCCGGTGGCGGTCTTTTCGAAGCTGCCGGCCAGGGCCGGATTCATGGCGACCAGCGCCAGCCAGGTTACCGCGGTCATTTGTTTCAGTTGCATTTGTGTCCTCCGATATTCTTCATGTTCTTTAGTACTTACCCAGTTTCACCCGCAGCACAACGGGATTGGCTGGCAGGTTCAGGCCGTAATCGACCTGGTCGCCGTTCCAATTGCGCTCCAAGACCCACTTGCCGGACGGGTCGAAACGCCCCTCCTCCACCCGCGCGAACATCGAGGGCTTGCCCTCGTTGCCGCCGGCGCCGGCGAATTTCAGGCGGATATGCTGGCCGATGACGATGAATTCGTCGTCGCCGATCTGCGCGATCGCGGCGCCGCCATTCGGCGTCTCCGTGTTCGGCGGCGTGTCCTTCAAATTGGGGAACCAGGCCTTCTCGCCGAATTGCCACTCCCTGAAGGAGGCGCTGACTTTCCAGCCGCGCAGCGCCACGCTCTGCTCGGCGCGGTCGTCGCCCTCGGCGACACCGCGCGTGTTGCCCTCGAACGCCCACTTGGCCCACTGCCGTTCCATCGGCCGGAAGGCGGCGTAGATCTTGCCGAACGGTTCCACCATCGCCTTGTCGTAGCCCTTGGCGCCCAGCGGGAAGTTGCTGTATTCGGCGTAGTCGATGCCGAACGGGGCGTAGCCCAGCGCGCCGCGGCCCAGCACCAGGTAGGCATAACGCGCATAGGTCGCGGCGTTGCCCATTTCCGGCACCATCAGCGCGTTGTCCGGGCGCTGGAACTGGTCCAGCGTGGCGGCCACCTTGGCCGACTCGGGCAGGTAGATGTCCGGGGCGGCGAAATCGATGTGCGGCGCGGCGGCCTTGTAGATGTCGATCACGTCGTACGTCGGGCCGCCGCTGGCGAAATTGCTCTTCCACGGCGCCAGCGGTTCCAGCGGATCGCGCAGGGCGTTGTTGACGTACATGGGCAGGTCGTACACCGCGCGCCCGGCCTTCGCGATCTCCTCGATGTAGCTGGCCACCGCGTAGCTGTGGAAATACTGGCCGGCGTAGTCGCCATACACCTCGCTCCAGCTGCCCTTGGCCGCCAGTGGCACCGGGGACTTCTTGCGCTCCAACACCGCCCGCGGCACCGGCTGGCCGAACGCGGCCTGGCCGCGCGGGCTGAAATCGCGCTCGAAGCCAAAGGTGCCGACCTCGTTCTCCACCTGCATCATGATGACCGTCCGGTGCTCCTGGTCGATCTTCTTGATGTGGCTCATCAGCGCAACGAAGGCCTTCTTGTCGGCCTTCAGCGTCTCCTCGCCCAGCGGCGACAGGCAATAGGTGGTCTTGCCGTCCGGGCCCACCATGCGTGGGAAGCGCTGGTTGTTGAATTTGACCCACTCGGGGGTGTATTGAGGGCTGGTGTTTTTCCAGGTGCCGAACCACAGCAACACCAGGCGCACCTTGTTCTGGCGCGCCTGCGCCAGCAGCGTGTCCACGTAGCTGAAATCGAATTTGCCTTCGACCGGCTCGATCTGCTCCCACGCGACCGGAATCTCGACCGTGTTCGCGTGCATGTCCCTGGCGGCGGCCCAGACCTTGGCCAGGGCCCGCGGATAGTTGCTGGAATTGTGCGCCTGCGCGCCCAGCATGACAAAGGGAGCGCCGTCGACGATCAGCGCGTGGCGGCCGTCTTTTTTCACCAGGTGCGGCAGGCCGGCGCCGGCTTGCGACACCTGGGCGCCGGCCGTGGCCATGGCCGCCAGGCACAGGGCGGCCAGCAGCCGGCTGGAAGTCTTGCTCATGTGTTCATCCTTCGAGGACTGATGATGGAAAAAGTTCATCGCGGATAAGGGCTCCACATACTACGGGATTCCCTTATCCGCGATCAGCCTAAAAAAAAGCCTCTTGCGGCCCGAAACCGGGATCGCAAGAGGCTATGCTTTTTTCTTAGAAGGAGTACGTCATTTTCGCGGTGTAGCGCGGACCGGAGACGAACCATGCGCGGCCCTTGGTGCCGATATGCTGGTCCATCAGCTGGCGGTACACCGAGTTGGTCAGGTTGGTCGCCTCCAGGCCGATCTGCATGCGGTCGTTGATCTTGTAGAAGATCGACGCGTCCAGCTGACCGTAGTCGTCCGCCCAGGTCGGCAGGCCCCACACGATGTTGCGCTGGCCGAAGGTCGGGCTGGCCGGATTGGTGTCGGTGCCGTCGCTGCCGTTGGTGCCGTTGGCGTTGACCGACTGCAGGCTCTTCGAGCGCCAGCTGTAGGCCAGGCGGCTCGAGACCGGTCCCTTGTCGTACATCAGCGCGACATTGAACGAGCGGCGCGACAGGCCTTGCAGCGGCAGGTTGCCGAAGGTCTGGCCGTTGGTGTCGCAACCGTTCATGTTCAGGTTCAGGTTGGCGGCGCCGCCGGTGCTGGAGCAGTAGGCCGAGAACACCGGGTTGTACAGCTTCTGCTTGCTGTCCACGAAGGTGAAGTTGGCCTGCATGCCCAGGCCGGAGAGCAGGCCTGGCAACTGGTCGAAGGTCTGCTGGTAGGCCAGTTCGAAGCCGCGCGCCGAACCCTTGGCGCCGTTCACCGGGCCGGTCACGACGAAGTCCTGCATCTTGCCGGTCACGTCGGGCAACTGGTAGTTGTAGACCTGGTTGACGATGATGTCCTTCAGTTCCTTGTCGAACACCGCCAGCGTCAACGAACCCACCGGCGCGAAGTACCACTCGGCCGTCACGTCGAACTGGTTGGCCTTGATCGGGGTCAGCTTGGGGTTGCCGCTCGCGGTGCCGCTGCGATTCACGCTGTTGACCACCATCGTGCCGGCGGCGGTGTTGGTGGTGGTGCTGGCGCTCTGCGTCATGCTGGTGTAGGCCTGCAACTGCGAGAAGTCCGGGCGCGACAGGGCCGAGGCGAAGGCGAAGCGGAACTGCAGCTTCTCGCTGGCTTTCAGGCGCAGGTTCAGGCTGGGCAGCACATTGTCGTAGGAGTTGTCGAAGTCCTGCTTGGCGGAGAAAGCCGGGATGTTCGGGATGGCGACGCCGGTCACGGACACGCCAGGCGGGATCACCGGCGCGTTGTTCGTGAACACGGTGTAGCCACGCGCCGTCATGTCCGTTTTCACGTAACGCACGCCGACATTGCCGTCGATCGGGTATTTCAGGTCGTCGAAGCCGAAGCGCAGCTGCGTGTACACCGCCTTGGTCTTCTCGGACTGGTCGTTGATGCCGGCCGGATCGGTGCCGAAGGTCGCGGCCTTCCACGGATCGCACGAGCCCCAGCCCTGCTTGACCCTTTGCTCCTCGCACAGGATGTCGTGGTACTTGTGCAGCGCCTCGTAGCTGGCCGGGTAGCCGGTGGCCAGCGACACGTTGGGGAACACCAACGACGGCACGGCGACCTTGCCGTTGAAGAAGTTGTCGAAGCTGTGCAGGCTGGTGTTGCCGCTGAAGCGCGGGTCGCCCAGGTAGGCCAGCTGGCTGATGTTCCAGCCCAGCTGCCACGGCTGCGAGATCGGCGACCAGTTGTAGCTCGGGTTGCTGTTCTCGTTCACCGAGGTGCGCTCGGTCAGGCGCACGCCGAAACGCACGTCGCGCAGCACCGGATGGTCGAAGTCATACTTGGCGTCGCCCTTCCAGGCCTTCGAGTCGGCCTTGCTCCGATCCTGGTGCTCCATGGTGAAGGCCCAGTAGTAATTCTTCGGATCGGCCAGGTAGGCGCGGTCGGCGGCGTCGAACGACAGCACCGGCACGTCGCCGCGCAGGTCCAGCGTCTCCTTCGGCATCTGCACGCCGGTGGCCACGGTCGAATCGAAGCTGTTGGTCTTGGCCTTGATGCTCTGCAGGTCGGAGGTCAGGGTCCACGCGGGGGACGGCTTCCACTGCACGTTCCAGGAGATGTCGGTGGTGTCCGACTTGCGGTTCGCGGTGCGCACGTCGTCGCCGAAGTTGATGCCGCCGTCCGCCGGCGCCGTCAGGGTGCCGGTCAGCAGCGCGCCGTTGGCGTCGTAGGTGGCGTCCGGGCTGACGCGGATGTTGTAGGGGTTGGACTGGGCGAAGATGGCCTGTTCGTCCCACTGCATCTGGTAGCGCGACTTGAAGTAGGTGACCGAGCTGCGCAGATCGTTGTTCAGTTTCCACTGCAGCGCGCCGTAGGCGCCTTCGCGCTCGCGGTCGAATTCCAGCGTGCGCCACTGCGCGCCCTTCGGCACCCAGACGGTCTTGCCGTTTTCGGTGCGTGGATAGTAGGGTTCGACCTGGAAGGCGTCGGTGCGGACCGCGCTCTCCGAGTGGGCCAGGTCGACCAGCGCGCCGAATTCGCCCAGGTCGGTCTTCCAGCGGTTCGAGATCAGGCCGGAGATCGACGGCGAGGTCTTGCCGCCCTTCAGCTTGGAATAGGTGGTGTCCACCGAGATGGCGGCCTTGAAGCCCTTGTAGTCGAAGGGCATGGCGGTGCGCAGGTTGACCAGGCCGCTGACGGCGCCCTCGGTCTGCTCGGCGGACGGGTTTTTATAGACGTCCACGCCGGCCATCAGCTCGGGCGGCACGTCCTCGAAGTTCAGCGAGCGGCCGCCGTTGGCCGAGAAGGAATCACGGCCGTTCAGTTCCGAGCGCACATAGGTCAGGCCGCGGATGGTGACGCCGGAGCCTTCCACCGAGTAGTGCTCCGGATCGCCCTTGGACATGGTGCGGTCGATCGCCACGCCCACCACGCGCTGCAGCACTTCCGTCACGGAGCGGTCCGGCAGCTTGCCGATGTCGGCGGCGACGATGGAATCGACGATCTCGTCGGAGTTTTGCTTGAGCTTCTGGGCCGAGTTCAGCGCGGCGCGCTGGCCGGTGACGACCACGACGGCCGCCTCGTTCGCCGGCTCGGCCGGCGCGGTCTGGGCGATGGCGATGTTGCCCGACAGCAGTGCGGCGACGCCGACGGCGATCGCGGTTTTCTTAAACGCTCTCATTTAGTATGTCTCCTGATTTTATACTTTTAGCCACATTTTCATGAAAACGATTTCACTTATCAAGAAATCGATTTCATTTGTTTTGAAACCGTTTTCATAGTACTCATATTGAGGCCGCGGTGTCAAATCAAAATCCGCTCCGCAGTCGCTTTTGTTGCGTAAGCGAACAGTTCCAAACAGTTCCACATAGAAAAACGCATCGCGGGCGCGCTGTCAAATCCCATCCGCGGTCGCCGTCACTTTTGTTGCGCGGACGACGCAAGATCGGCGTCCAGCCGTATCGACGCGCCGGGCTTGAGGCGCAGGTCGGCCACCTTGCCGCCGTAGCGCACCTTGCCGCCGCCCTTGCCCGCCACCGAACGGATGGTGGCGGCCGTCAGCCGTCCCCCCTTCCAGGCCAGATCGACCTCGAAACCGCCGCGGGCCCGCAATCCCCGCACCGAGCCGTCCGGCCAGGACGAGGGCAGCGCCGGAAGCAGGTGCAGCTCCCCCGTCTGCGACTGCAGCAGCATCTCGCAAATGGCGGCGGTGGCGCCGAAATTGCCGTCGATCTGGAACGGCGGGTGGGCGTCGAACATGTTCGGGTAGGTGCCGCCCGCGTTGTTGCCCTCCGAGCCGGGGCCGGCCTGCTGCGCGGCGCGCGCGCCGGGCTTGGCCAGCAGGCCGCGCAGCATCTTGTGGGCCCGGTCGCCGTCCAGCAGGCGGGCCCAGAACGCGGTCTTCCACGCCATCGACCAGCCGGTGCCGGCGTCGCCGCGCGCCTCCAGCGACTTGCGCGCCGCGGCCGCCAGCGCGGGCGTGGTGGTGGGCGAGATCTGCCGCCCCGGGAACACGCCGAACAGGTGGGAGACGTGGCGGTGCGTGTCGCCGGGGGTGTCCAGCACCGGGTCCTTCTTCTCGTCCAGCCATTCCAGCAGCTGGCCCCAGCTGCCGACGCGCGGCGCGGCCAGCCGGTCGCGCAGACGGGCGATCTGGTCGCGGAACGCGCGGTCGCCGCCCAGCGCGTCGGCCGCCTCCACGGTGTTGTTGAACAGGTCCCAGATGATCTGCTGGTCGTAGCTGACGCCGTCCTCGACGGGGCCGTGCTCGGGCGACCAGCCGTTGGGCGCCACCAGGCGGCCGTCGGGCAGGGTCTTGAGGTGGTCCTGCCAGAACTGGCAAACCTCCTTCATCATCGGGTAGGCCACGGTGCGCAGGAACTCGCGGTCCTGGGTGTAGGCGTAGTGTTCCCAGAAATGCTGGGCGTACCAGGCGTTGCCGGTCTTGTTCCAGACGAAGCCCGAGGCGCCGAAGGGATTCGACTCGGTGCGCACGGCCCAGCCGCGCACCGGCTTTCCGGCGGCGGTGAGGAAGGTTTCCTCCTTGGGGTCCTTGTTGAAGGGGGCGCGCGCCGCCGTCTCCGCCAGGTGGCGCCGGTACACCGGCGTCACGCCGCGCACGAAATCGAAGAACGGCGTCGCCAGCTCGCTCAGATTGGCCGGCTCGGCCGGCCAGTAATTCATCTGGATGTTGATGTTGGTGTGATAGTCCGAGTTCCACGGCGGCGCGTAGCTGTTGTTCCACAGCCCTTGCAGGTTGGCGGGCAGCGAACCGCGCGAGCTGGAGATCAGCAGGTAGCGGCCGAACTGGAAGTACTGCGCCTCCAGTTCGGGGTCGCCGCCCTGCAGCGTGTAGGCCTCGATGCGCTGGTCGGTGGTGAGTGCGCGGCGCGCCTCGGGCGCCGCGCCGAAGTCCACCGCCACCCGGCCGAACAGCGCGCGGAAATCCTTCTCGTGCTCGGCCAGCAGTTCGCCCCACGGCCGCGCGGCGGCGGCGTCCACCTGCGCCGACACGCGCGGCAGCGGGTGCTCGCCCTGGAACTTCCTGGCCGGATCGATCACGTAGCTGGTGCCCGCGCCGATGATCAGCGTGATGGCGTCGCAATCGGCGAAGCGGATGGTGTTGCCGTCGACGGTCAAGGTGCCGCCCTCGTTCACCACCTGCACCTGGCTGGCGTAGCTCATCATGTTGGCGGACAGCGGCGAGGTCGCCGGCGTCCACGGGTTGCCGCGGTGCTTGGGCATCACGTAGCCGGCCAGCGATCCGGTCGCGTGGATGCGCTGGCCATGGGCGCTGATGTGGGCGTCGTGCATGTCGGCCAGCGAGATGGCGCCGGTGTACTGGCCCGGCTTGTCCGCCGTGAGGCGCACGGCGATCACCTGGGCCGGATGACTGGCGATGGCCTGGCGCTGGAAGCGCACGCCGTTGAGCGTGTAGGCGACGCCGTGCACGCCGCGGCCGATATCGAGTTGCCGGGCGTAGTTGCCGACGGCGGCCCCGTGTCCGGGCAGGTCGATGAAGACGTCGCCGAAGGGCTGATACGAGCCCATGGTCTTGTCGTCGCCCGTCCACAGCGTGATGTCGTTGAACTGGATGCGCTCGCGCGCCAGTTGACCGAAGATCATCGCCCCTATCCGCCCGTTGCCGATGGGGAGCGCCTGCTGCTCCCATCCCTGTGGCGTGTCGGGCGCGGCCGCCGCGTAGCGCAGCGTGAGCTCGGGCGCGGCGGCGTGGACCGCCGCCGGCGCGAAGGCCATCGTCGCGGCGAACAGGGTGGCCACCACCATGGCCGCCATCGTGGGACGCAACTGGCCGGGGCGCGGCGGCTGCTTCATATGTGCGTTCCTCATCTTATGGCTTCAGCAGCTTCTGCAACTCCGGCTCCATCGCCTTGGCCCACAGCTCGTATCCCTTTTCGTTCGGATGCAGCAAGTCCGGCATGATGTCCTTGGACAGCACCCCGTCGGCGCCGACAAAAGCCGCGTTGAGATTGACGAAGTGGACTTTGCGCTGGTCCGCGAAGCTCGGCAGGATGGCGTTCACGCGCTCGTTGTTGCGGCGGGCCGGCCCATCCGCCGTCGCGTCGCGCGGGAAAATGGCCAGCAGCAGGATCTTGGTGTTGGGCAGGCGCCGCTGGAGCTCGTCGATATTGCGCTTGATGCCGGCCGCGATCAAGGCCGGATCCTCGTAGCGGTGGCCGGTGTTGTTGGTGCCGAACATGAGCACCGCCACCTTCGGATCCAGGCCGTCCACCTCGCCGTGCAGCAGGCGCCACAGCACGTTCTCGGTGCGGTCGCCGCCGAAGCCCAGGTTCAGCGCGTTGTATTTCTGATAGTGGCGGCTCCAGACGGGGGCGCCCTCCTTTTCCCAGCCCTGCGTGATGGAGTCGCCGATGAAGACGACCTCGCTGTTCTTGCCCGCCGCCTTGAGGGCGCGGGCCTCCTCCAGCTTCTTCTCGTGGCGCGGCCGCCACCAGTCGAGGGACCAGGATTCGTTGAGCATGTCCGGCGTCACCGACACGGTCTTGTAGTCCGGGCAGCTGGCGTTGGGGGTGCCGCTGGCCTGGAAGCCGACATTGGCCACCGACACCTCGCCGGCGCCGCCGGCCTGCAGCGCGAAAGGCTGGGTGACGGCGCTGAAGTCGTCGCCCTCATGCACGAAACAGCTCATGGAAAGCACCACGCGGCGCCAGCCCTGCCCCTCCATCGCGCGCGCCGGCAGCATATAAGGCACCTGGCGTTCGCAGTCCTTGCCGCAGCCGACCTTGATCGCCAGGCCGCCCTTGGACAGGTCCTTCACGTTCAGGTCGAACGCCAGCACGCCGGACGGGATATACGGCCGCAGGTCCTGCGGCGCGCCTTCGAACCGCATGGACGCGTACCAGGCGTTGCTCCATTGCAGGGTGAGCGCGTCGTCCGCGCCGTCCTTGCCGGACACCCGCACGGCGACGTTGTTGTCTTGCGCGTTGGCGCCCGGGGGTTTGGGCGCCGCGGCCGACGCGCCGTTCAACACCTGCTGGCGCTCGGAATTGGCCGCCGCCACGTGCAGCGCGGGATGCGGGCGGGCCGAGAAAATGGCCAGCTCCCCGGCGGCGGGGGCCTGCGTGCCCGGTACCGAACACGCCGAAAGGGCGGCCAGGGCCGCGAATAGGGGCAAGCTACGCATTGTCTCTTTAATCATTGTTTATTTATGAAATCGTTTTCAAGTGGTGATGGGATTTAACCCCGTTTCCATTGCGAAGTCAATCACAGCAAAAAGCCGCCTGGCCCTGGGGGCGAGGCGGCAACCCCCTTCGGTGGGGGGCATCGTAGCGCTAGCTGAACGGAGCGGCCAATAACTTATTCGCCGGTATACATACCGTTTTCGATATCGCCTAAAAGCGCGTGCCTGCGCCATCCGGCAGCGTGCGCTGGAAGCCCACGCCCCGTCCTATTCCGGTTGCGGCGAACCTATCTCGAAGTTGGCCATGATCTCCAGCGCGCGCACCAGCGCCGAATGGTCCCAGGCCTTGCCGCCGTGGGCCGCGCAGGTGTTGAACAGCTCCTGCGCCGTCGCGGTGTTGGGCAGGCTGACGCCGACCTGGCGCGCGCTGCCCAGGGCCAGGTTCAAGTCCTTCTGGTGCAGCTCGATGCGGAAGCCGGGATCGAAGGTGCGCTTGATCATGCGCTCGCCGTGCACCTCCAGGATGCGCGACGCGGCGAAGCCGCCCATCAGCGCCTGGCGCACCTTGGCCGGATCGGCCCCCATGCGCGAGGCCAGCAGCAGCGCCTCGCCCACCGCCTCGATGTTGAGCGCCACGATGATCTGGTTGGCCACCTTGGTGGTCTGGCCGTCGCCGTTGCCGCCCACCAGCGTGATGTTCTTGCCCATCAGTTCGAACAGCGGCTTGACGGCGTTGAAGGTTTCCTCCGGGCCGCCGACCATGATGGTCAGCGTGGCCGCCTTGGCGCCCACCTCGCCGCCGGACACCGGCGCGTCCAGGTAGGCGCAGCCCAGTTCATTGACGCGGGCGGCGAACTTCTTGGTCTCGATCGGCGAAATGGAGCTCATGTCGACCACGATCTTGCCGGCCGACAGGCCTTGCGCCACGCCGCCCTCGTCGAACAGCACTTCCGCCACCTGCGGCGTGTCCGGCACCATGATGATGATCACGTCCGCCTTCTCGGCGACCTCCCTCGCGGTGGCGCAGCCGACCGCGCCCTGCTCCGCCAGCTGGGCCGGCAGCGCCTTGCGCTCCAGCACGAACAGCTCGTGGCCCCCCTTGAGAAGGTTGGCCGCCATGGGGGCGCCCATGATGCCGACGCCGATGAATCCGATTTTGCTCATTTGTTTCTCCTTGATAGATACCGCGATACCGTGTTCACGCCGCGGCCTTGAATCGCGCCGCCAGCGCCTCCGCGCCGCGCGCCAGCAGGCCGATGTCGCTGCCCACCGCCGTGTAGGTGGCGCCGGCCTCGATGTAGCGGCGCGCCAGCGCCTCGTCGCCCATCAGCACCCCGGCCGCGCGGCCGGTGGCGACGATGCGGCGGATCGCGTCCTCGATCGCGGCCACCACCTCGGGGTGCTTCAGGTCCCCCAGGTGGCCCATGGACGCGGCCAGGTCGCCCGGGCCGATGAAGACGCCGTCGACGCCGTCGACCGCCGCGATCTCCTCGATGTTGGACAGCGCCAGCGGCGTTTCGACCTGCAGCAGCACGCACAACTCGTCCTGGCAGGTGACGGCATAGTCCTTCACGCGGCCGTAGTCCGAGGCGCGCGCCGCCGCCGAGTAGCCGCGCACGCCCAGCGGCGGATAGCGGGTGGCGGCCACCGCGCGGCGCGCCTCCTCCGCGTCCTGCACGAAGGGAATCAGCAGGGTTTGCGCGCCGACGTCCAGGTAGCGCTTGATGACGACCGTGTCGTTCCAGGGCGGACGCACGATGGGATGGGTGGGCCCCTGCGCGATCGCCTGCAGCTGGGCGTGCACCATGGGCAGCTCGTTGGGCGAATGCTCGGTGTCGAGCAGCAGCCAGTCGAAGCCCGCGTTGGCCAATACCTCGACCGTGATGTTGCTCGACAGCCCGGACCACAGGCCGACCTGCAACTTGCCGCTTTTGATCGCCCGCTTGAAATGATTGATTCTTAATGCGCTCATGCTCCAGCTCCTATGAAGGTTGGTTTGCCAGCTTGAAAAATAATCATGTTGTCAGTCGTCATACAACTTAAATCGAGTATAGATGGCTCTTTTAAAAAATGCAACACAGAAAAAGATCGAAAAAAATTCGAAAAATTCCTCAAGGGCATTTAATGCCCGGCGCGGCGCGGTCGTCTTGTACATTTGACGGCGCAAACAACAAGGGTTGCGCCAAAACGAACCCGCCAATCAGGAGCTTTCCATGCTGAGCCTTCACACCAACAACGCAGCGCTGTCCGCCCAAAACTCGATCTCCCGGACCCAGAGCAACCTGTCCACGTCGATGACCCGGCTGAGCACTGGTTACCGTGTCAACTCCGCCATGGACGACGCGGCCGGCCTGCAGATCGCCACCCGCCTGAAGGCGCAGACCAGCGGCATGAGCATGGCCATGCGCAACACACAGAATTCGATTTCCATGATCCAGACCGCCGACGGCGCGCTGGACGAGACCACCGCCATCCTGGTGCGCATGAAGGACCTGGCGACCCAGGCCGCCGACGGCTCGGCCACCGACACCGACCGCACCGCGATGCAGTCCGAGTACGACGCTCTGACGGACGAGCTGACCAACATCGTCAGCAACACCTCCTTCGGCGGCACCACGCTGCTGAGCGGCAAGGCCGACAGCAAGTTCTTCACCGCCATCACCTTCCAGATCGGCTCGGCCGAAACGGAAACCATGGACGTCGACCTGTCGACCATGCTGGGCACCATGCACACCGACCTGCTGGCCACCAACGGCGGCCACACCTTCTCGGAAACCGGCGTGGTCGGCGCCGGCACCGGCACCGGCATCGCCGTGGCGACCGACGCCAACAACTCGATCTCGCTGCTGGACACCGCGATCGACTCCGTCTCCACCGTGCGCTCGGCGCTGGGCGCGGCGGCCAACCGCCTGGACCACGTGTACAACAACTTGTCCAACATGGTCACCAACACCAAGAACGCCTCCGGCCGCATCATGGACGTCGACTTCGCGTCGGAAAGCGCATCGATGATGTCGAGCCAGATGCTGCTGCAAGCCGGCACCGCGATGCTCAAGCAAAGCAACAGCCAGTCCTCGCTGGTGCTGTCCCTGCTGCAATAACCGCCCGCGCGCCGCGCGGCGCAAAAAAAGGGGTCGCAAAAAAGGGGTCAGGTTCGGTATTAAAAATACCGAACCTGACCCCTTTTTTGCGACCCCTTTACTTTTTACCCCAGGGTTAATTTCCCGCCGCTGTCGCGAGCGCCACGCGCGCGGCGGCCAGGTCCCAGGCGGCGCACCCCACCGTCTTGAAGAGTATGGGCGACCCGTCTCTTGGCGGCCGGGCCAGCGCCAGCGCGAAGGCCCGCACCGAACTCCAGTCGACGCCGGCCTGTATCAGGTCGCCCGCCTCGTGCGAGGCGCCCGCCGGATCGTCGACGTAGACGCGGCTGGCGCGCACGGTGTCCGGGGCGATTTCCGCCGCGTCCGGCTTGAAGGCGCCGACCGCCACCAGCAGGCGCCCGGCCCGCGCCGCCTCCGCGTAGACCGGCGTCTTGCTTGTCGTGCAGGTGACGACGACGTCGGTGTCGTCCGCGACCGGGGTGGCCGCCAAAGGGCGCGCGGCCCTCAACGCCGGGCAAGCGCCGCGATACTGCGCGCAAAAGGCTTCGGCCTGGGCGAGGTCGCGCCCGGCCACGTCGACCCGCGCGCCGGGATACAGCGCGCCCAGCGCCTGCGCGTGGTGGCCCGCCTGCGCGCCGGTGCCGATCAGCAGCACCCTGCGCGGGGCGCGGCCGAGCAAGGTCGCGACGCCCAGCATGGACAGGGCCGCGGTGCGGCGCCCCGTCACGGTGGCGCCGTCCAGCGTCAGCGCGACGCCGCCGGTGACCGCGTCCACCACGCTGACCTGGCCCAGGATCGTGGGCTGGCCGCGCGCGGCGTTGGCCGGCACCACCGAGATCAGCTTGTGCACGGCGATGTCCGGCGCGGTGGCCACCATCGACAGCAGCGCGGCCCCGTCCCGCATGGGGACCACCTGCCGCTCCGGGCAGGCGATCACGCCGTCCGCCACCTGCGCCACCGCCAGCCGCAGCGCCTCCACCAGCGCGGGATAGGGCAGCAGCGCGGCCGTGCCGCGCGCGTCCAGTTTGGCGTCCATGCCGGGCTCCCCGCGGGTCACTTGGAGGGAGGCAACTCGGCGGCGCGCGGCGCCGCGGCGGCCAGGTTCGGGCTCACATCGGCCTGCGCGTCGCCAACCGCCCAGGCCAGGCCGCCGAACAGCAGCTTCTGGAACAGGGGATTGGTCCAGACGTCCTCCCGGTGTCCCATGGCGGTGTAGAACACCCTGCCCCGCCCGTGGCGGCGCGCCCAGGTCGACGGGTAGGACGGCCGCACATAGCTCAGGTTGCCGCCGGTGGCGTCGCGGTCGCCCATGTGGGCGGTGTCCTGCACCAGCAGCACGTGCATGTCCGGCGCGAACTCCTTCAGCGAGTACCATTCCTCGGTCAGGTCGAAGCTGTCGCCGAGGCCGGCGAGGCCGGGAAAGGCCCGGTCGGCCACGCGCATGCGCCCGCTTTGCTGCGAGCCGTGCATGATGAACTCGCCGCCCAGCATGCGGATGTACGGATCGGCCAGCGGCCCGTGGTCGCGGTAGCCGGGCGCGGCGGCGGCGGCGGCCGGCGCGGCCGTGTGGAAGGTGTCGCTGGCCGAGTGCGCGCCGACGAAGCCCTTGCCGCCCTCGATCGCCGCCAGCAGCGCGGCCTTGCCGGCCGCCGTCATGGGTGGCTGGCCGTCGGTGCCGGCCTGCGTCAGGTCGCCCGTGGTGTAGAACAGGAAGGCGTCGAACTGGGCCAGGTACTCCGGCGTGAACTTGCCGCCGTCCTTGGAGAAGGTGAAGGCGATGCCGTGCCTGGGACCGAGCTCGGCCAGCACGCGGGCCGCGAAGCTGGGTTGGCCGTCGACCTCCTTGACCACGCTGTGCTCGAAGCCCGAGGACTTGCTGAAGAACAGCACCTTCTTGGGCGGGGTGCCGGCCTGCGCCGCCCCCAGCATCAATGACAAGGCACTCGACAGGACGGCGCGGCGGCCGGGAATGGCGAACATCGGAACTCCTTCTGGTTGCGTACGGTGGCGTCTGGGCGCAGGGATTATCCATCAGAAACGAACGGGGGACAACCGCGGTGCCGTGCGCCGTGCCGCCCGGAACGCGCTTACGATAAGGGCCACGTGGCCGGGCGGGCGTTGCCCGGCCCTTGAGAAGCGGGAGTGCGATGCGTAACCATGCGGCCAATGAACATTTGGTGCAGTTTTATGAAGATGACAATTTCCTGATCGAGCGCCTCGCGGACTATGTGGGCGCGGCCCTGGAAGGCGGCAACCACGGCATCGTCATCGCCACCCGCGCGCATCTGGACCTGCTGGACGTCCGCTTGCGCCAGCGCTGGCCGGGCGGCGGCGGCGGCATGGCCGCGCCGCCGCGCGCCTACACCGCGCTGGAGGCGGATCGCATGCTGCCGCTGTTCATGGCGGACGGCCTGCCGGACCGCCAGCGCTTCCACGAGGCGATCGGCAAGGTGATCGCGGCCGCGGCGCAGCGGCATCCCGGCCACGTCTACATCTTCGGCGAGATGGTGGCGATACTGTGCGGCGCGGTGGAATGCCAGCTGCGCTCGCCCGGCGGGCACCAGGCGGCGGTCCAGGTCGAACGCTATTTCAACGAGTTGCTGGAGCACCATTCCTTCACGCTGCTGTGCGCCTATCCGCTGAGCGCCTTTCCCCGCGAGCAGGACCGCGCCATGTTCCAGGAGGTGTGCGCGCTGCACGGCGAGGTGCTCCCGGCGGAGAGCTACGACCCGCAAGGCAGCGCCGACCAGCTGCGGCGCACCGTGGCGTCGCTGCAGCAGCAGGCCTACGCGCTGGCGTGCGAGGTGCACGACCGCCGGCAGGTCGAGCGCGCGCTGCGCGAGGTCAATTTCGACCCGCTGACCGGCCTGCCCAACCGCAGCGTCTTCCTCGACCGCCTGGAGATGGAGATCCGCAAGGCGCACCGCACCCGCACCACGGTGGCGCTGCTGTTCATCGACCTCGACCACTTCAAGGAAATCAACGACACGCTGGGCCACGTGATCGGCGACCGCCTGCTCAAACAGGTGGGCGAACGCCTGGTGGCCCAGGTGCGCGAGTGCGATTCGGTGAGCCGGCTGGGCGGCGACGAGTTCACCGTCACGCTGAGCGACCTGGGCAACCTGAACACCGTGACGGACGTGGCGCAGGAGATCCTGGCCGAACTGTCGCGCCCCTTCGAGCTGGACGGCGAGGTGGCCTATATTTCCGGCAGCGTCGGCATCACGCTGTATCCGCAGGACGCCGCCACCACGGGCGAGCTGGTGCGCAACGCGGACCAGGCCATGTACCAGTCCAAGAAACTGGGCCGCAACCGCGTGTGCTATTTCACGCCCGGCCTGCAGGTGGCCGCGCAAACGCGCATGACCCTGGGCAACGACCTGCGCCGCGCGCTCGACACCGACCAGTTGCGGGTGCACTACCAGCCGGTGGTCGACATGGCCGACCGGCGCATCGTCAAGGCCGAGGCGCTGCTGCGCTGGCAGCACCCCGAGCGCGGCGCCATCAGCCCGAACGAGTTCATCCCCATCGCCGAGCACAACGGCATGATCGTGGCGCTGGGCGACTGGGTGTTCCACATGGCGCTGGCGCAGGCCGTGCTGTGGCGCGCGCAGCGGCCGCGGTTCAATATCAGCGTCAACGTCTCGCCGGCCCAGCTCTACCGCGGCAACGACGAGCAGTGCAGCCTGTGGATCGAACGCTACGCCGCCGCCGGCCGGGCCGGCCACCCGGTGATGCTGGAGATCACCGAAGGCATGATGCTGACGGCGGACGAGGGGGTGATGGTGCGGCTGAACGCCCTGCACCAGGCCGGCATCCAGATCGCGCTGGACGATTTCGGCACCGGCTACTCGTCGCTCTCCTACCTGCGCAAGTTCGACCTGGACTTCATCAAGATCGACCAGTCCTTCGTGTGCGACCTCGAGCACGACGCGGCCCACATGGCGCTGTGCGACGCCATCATCGTCATGGCGCACAAGCTGGACTTGAAGGTGATCGCGGAGGGCATCGAGACGCCCGCGCAGTATGAATTGCTGCGCCGCGCGGGCTGCGATTACGGCCAGGGCTTCCTGTTCGGCCGGGCCATGCCCGCCGAGCGCTTCGGCAAACTGCTGGCCGGCGCCTAGACGACTCAATGCTTCCCGTGCCCGGCCTCGTGCCGCTGGTCGTCGCAGCAGGTGAGCTTGTGGATGATGCGGCAATCCTTGACGGCGCGCTCCTGGCCGCACAGGCCGCGCAGCGCGGTCAGTTGCCGCTGCAGCGAGACCAGGCGCTCGATGCGCTGCGCGACCTTGTCGATCTGCGCGTCCAGCAGCGAGTCGACCAGCACGCAGTTCTCGTTCGGCGCCTGCTGGAAGCGCAACAGGCTGCGGATCTCGTCGAGCGTGATGTCCAGCGAGCGGCACTGGCGGATGAACTGCAGCCGCTCCACGTGCTCCGGCCCGTACACGCGGTAGTTGCCCGTGGACCTGGCCGGCGCCATCAGCAGCCCCTCCTGCTCGTAATAGCGGATGGTTTCCACCTGCACATCCGTCAGCTTCGCCAATTCACCGATTTTCATGCCGACTCTCTTGCAAACATAACAATATCTCCATAGTAATTACTCTGGACCAAATACGCAAACCCCTCATAAATACCCCTGGGGTATTTAATTAGAAGACGAACGCCAGTTCGAAAAAGCCCAGGCGGTTGCGGGCGCGCGCGCCGAAGTAGGACTGGGTATCGCCATGGAAGTAATCGACGCCGGCCGTCAGCTTCACGGCGTCGCTGACGCTGTAGCTGACGCGGGGGCGGACCAGGCCGCTATGGCCGCTCAGGTCGAGGATGGCGCCCAGTTCCGCCTTCAGCCGGTCGTTCCAGTAGCGGTCGTACACGCGCAGGCTGAGCCCGTGCTCGTGCGCGCCGAACTCGGAGTTCAGGCGGTTGATGGCGAGCCCGGCCGGCCGCAGCTGCGCGGGCAGTCCCGCCGTTTCGGAATAGCCGGACCGCCGTATCGCGAAGGCCTGGAGGTTGATGTTGGCGCCGTCCCCGATGTCGCGGTCCACGCCCAGCACCAGGCGGCGCACCGAGCGCCGGGGACCCGCGGGGGCCGCGCATGCCGCGCAATCGGGCGAGAACCTGCCGGCCGCGAACTCGCCGCGCACGCCCCAGCCATGGGCGGTGGTGGCGAAGTCGGCGCCCAGCGTGCGCATGCGTTCATGGGCGCCACTGAACACCAGCGTGGCCGGACGGGGAAACGCGGCGCCGTAGCGCACGAAACGGTCGTGGCCGTCGTAGTACGAGACCGATCCGTCCCAGGCGCCGCCCGACTTCTCCAGCTTCAGCGCCCACTCGCCGTTGTCCGGCGCCGGCGCCACGGCGCGGTTGCCCGGCAGCGCGCCCCGCGGCGTGCGGTGCGGCTCGAATTCGGGCACCAGCACGGCGGCCAGTTCCAGGCTGTCGCCGAGGCGGTAATTGGCCGCCAGCGCGTCGATGCCGATGCGCTGCTCCTCGTCCTCGGGCACCAGCGTGGTGTAGTCGCGCGGCGACAGGTTGTCGGTGGGGTTGATGCGGTCCGCCCTGCCCCACGCGACGACTTGCCGGCCCAGGCGCAGGCGCAGCGGGCCGGCGTCGGCTTCCACGTACGCCTCCCGCAGCCGGTTGCGGGCGCCGCGCGTGTCGCCGGCGTCGCGCACGCCCAGCCGGCTGCCCAGGTTGACCCGCCACTGTTCATTGAACGCGTGCTTCCAGTTCACGAAGCACGTGCCCTTGGCCACGCCGGCGCGGTCGTCCAGGTCGCGGGTCGAGCTCCAGTAGCCGGCGCGGCATTCGCCGAACGGCGCCGCGAAGCTTTGCTCCTGTTCCCGCTCCTGTCCCTGGACCGCCGGCGCGGCCAGCGCGGCCAGCGATGCCGCCGCCGCGCCCAGTTGCTGTTTCAAGCTGGCCAAGCCCTACTCCTCTTTTTCCATGTAGCGCGTGGTGAAGTAGTCGTCCGCCACATTGCCCTTCGCCTCGAACCTCGTCAGCTTGATCAGCGTCTTGTGGCCGGTCTGGTGGTTCTTCACGCTGACGGCCATGGCCTGCCACTTGCCGTGCTTCGCGTCCACCTGCCTGACCTCCGCGTTGTCGGCCGTTTTCAGCAGGTTGCCATTGGCGTCGTAGAACTCGGTGCGCAGGGCCACGCTGTTGTCCCTGGCGATCCAGTTGACGCGCTTGGAATAGCCGGAGTCCGCCGCGATCTCCGGCGTGCGCGGGGTGGACTCCACCACGTGGCACGGCACGCCCTGCACATCCTCCTTGCGCAGCCACTTGTGGTTCCAGTCCGCCGTGCGGTAGCCCACCAGGTCGCCGTAGGACAGGTCGGTGCCGACGAAGCTGCTCTTGGTGTTGTTCGACGCCAGGCGCCGCACCTTCTTCAGGCCGGGCAGGTAGACCCAGATCTCGTCGCTCTTGCCGGTGTTCTCCAGCACCAGGGTGCTGGTGTTGCGCACGTCGCTGGGCGAACGGAAGCGGATCACGCGCCGGTTGTCGACGCCGTTGGCCTGCAGCTTGGTGGCGCCGAAGGTCTGGCGCACCCGTTCCTGGCCGCTGGCGTTGACCATGGTGAAGGTGGCTTCCGAGACGGAGCTGTCGACGCGGGTGGCCTGGTAGCTCTTCTCGGCCAGTTCGGCCGCGTTGACCTCCTCCGCCCTGGCCTCGGCGGGCGCCACGGCCCCCGCGACGCCCGCGGCCATGGCGATGGCCAGGCACGCGGCCCCCGCCGAGCGCAGGCCCGCGCGGCGCGCGCGGCCCTTCAGGAAGGCCGGCGGCCACATGGACAGCAGGCAGGGTATCAGCACCAGCGCGGACACCGCGCTCACCACCATCGACAGCACGATCAGCATGCCGAACCAGATGTGGACGTAGAAGTCGAACGACAGCATCAGCACGGCGTAGCCGCCGGCGATGGCGGTGGCCACGTAGATCACGGCCTTGCCGGCGGTGCGCAGCGTCTCCTGCAGCGCCAGCGTGAAGTCGCTGGTCTTGTCCAGCTCCTCGCGGATGCGATACAGCAGGTAGATGGCGTAGTCCGCGCCGATGCCGATCGCCATCGCCGAGCTGACCGAGTTCGGCGTGTTGAGCGGGATGCCGGTCAAGCCCATCATGCCGAAGTTGACCATGACCGTCACCAGCAGCGGGATGATCAGGTACAGGCCCGCCACCAGCGAGCGGAAGATGATGGCGCCGGCCACGAACACGGCCAGGATCATCTGCGCCACGTTCTTGATCTTGCCCTCCACCAGCACCTCGCTGAGCGCGGACGACTGCGGCACGCTGCCGCCAACCTGTATCGTCACGTCCCTGGGCAGGCGCGGTCCCAGGTAGTCGCGGATGTCCTGCACGATCTTTTGCGCGTACTTGCTGCTGTCGCTCCTGGTCCAGATCACCAGGCAGGCGTTGCGGGCGTCATAGTCCAGATAGGCGTCGAAATCGGTCGGGTCGCCGGACATCGAATAGAACAGCAGGTATTGCGACACCAGCTCCGCCGTCGACGGCAGCGCGTGCACCGAGGCGGCGCCGCCGTTCATGGACTGGTTCATCTTCTTGAGGAAGTCCACGATCGACAGGGTCTTGCCCACTTGCGGCATGCGCTCGATGTGGCGCTGGGCGTCCTCGATCACGGCGAGGACGGCCGGGTCCTTCATCTGGTCCTTGTGCTTGCCCTGGAAGACCACGTAGACGGTGTTGGTGCCGGCCAGCCTGGCGTTCAGGTAGCGGTCGTCCTGGCGCACCTTGACGCCGTCCCCGAAATAGGTCTTGGTCGAGTTCTCGCGGTTCACATGCGGCATGCAGACGGCGGCGCCCACCACCACGGCCAGGAAGCCCAGCAGGATGACGGCGCGGCGCTTGACGATCAGCACACCCACCGCGTCGGCCAGCCGGTCCCAGAGCCGGGCGCCGTTGGCGGCGGCGGGCGCGACCCTGGGCGCCGGCAGGTAGCTGCGCAGCGCGGGAATGAAGGTCAGCTCGATCAGCAAGGCGCTCAGGATGCCCAGGCCGGTGAAGATGCCGAAGGTGCGGATGGTGGCGATGTCGAAGGTGACCAGCGAGAAGAAGCCGGCGACGGCCACCAGGCCGGCCGTCAGCATCACCGGCGCGACCTTGCTCAGCGACTCGACGATGGCCCTGTCGTTCAACTGGGCCGCCGAACCGCCCGCCTCGCTGCGCGCCAGCCGGTGGTGCTCCTCGTAGTAGCGCTTGAGGATCTGCACCGCGTGCCCCGCGGCGACGGCGAGGATCAGGATGGGGGTGGTGGCGTTGAAGGCGTCCATCGGCACCTTGGCCGCGCCCATGATGCCCAGGCCCCAGACCACCGCCAGCAGCGCCGTCACCAGCGGCAGCAGCAGCCCTTGCATGGTGCGGAAGGCCTCGTAGTGGATGATACCGATCAGGATCAGCGCCAGCGGGAACAGGATGCCCATGCGCTGCGCATAGCGCTCCACCGCCGCGAAGAACACCGGCGTGCCGCTGGCGCGCATCACCACCGCGGGGCCGGACTCCTCGGCGATGATCTTGTCGACGCCGTCGACGATGGCGCGGAAGCCGCCCGCCCCCGCGTCGATCGCCACCGACACCGAGGCCACCGTCTCGTCCCTGGACACCAGCGTGCCGGCGTAGATGGGGTTCTTCCGCACCTTCTGGCGCACGGCGGCCAGCTCGGCCTCGTCCAGCGCGCCGGAGAACATCCTCTCGACCTTGAGGTCCTCGCCGTCGGCCTGGATGGACTTGGCCTTGTCGGCGGCCAGGCTCATCATGGTGTGGCGCTTCACGCCGGGCACCGCGCCGATGCGCTCGGACAGGCGCCGCACGGCGCTCAGCACGTCGGGCTGGTAGATGGTGCCGCCGTTGGCCGCGCCGACGCCGATGACGATCACGTGCTTGGAGCCGAACAGCGACTCGGCCAGGTTGGTCCCGATCACGTTCTCGTGATGCGCGGGCAGCATGGTGTTGGGGTTGATGACGATCTTCAGGTTGCGGATCTGCAGCCCCAGGAACACCGTCATGGCCAGGATGGCGAGCAGTATCCAGAGCCGTCTCCGGACCACGAACGTAGCGAAATGTCGAAACATGTTTAATTCCCCTGTGCAGGTGCCAATTTGGATGCCGATACCGCGCCCGGCAGCCCCAGCTGCTCGGCGACGTGGCCGAGGACGATCTCCGCGTCCGCCGCCGCGCCCAGCACCAGCTCGGAGGCGCGGCAGGACAGCCACTTTCTTCCCATGACGAAAAAGCCCGGCTGCGCCGTCTTGCCGCGCCGGTGCTCGATGTGCCCGGCGCGCGTGTCGACGCCGGGCAGCGCGATCCAGCCCAGGTCCTCCTTGTAGCCGCCGCACCAGACCACGGTGCCGACCCGGGTGGAGGAGCCGTCGCTGAAGGAGGCGCTGTCGCCGGCGGCGCCGCTGGTGCGCGGCTTGAGCGTGACGCCGGCCTCGCGCAGGCGCTCGTTGTCCGCGTCCCCGGCCGGTATCGGATCGCGCTTGCGCAGCATGCCGGCGATCGGCGAGCCGGTGGGCGCGTACAGCACGCCGAGCCTGGTCAGCCACCAGAAGATGTCGCGGCCCAGCACCCGGTTCGGCACCAGCTTGCGCTTGCGCCCCATCGACATCACGACCTGGTGGGTCGCCGCCAGTTCGAGCGCGATCTGGCGCCCGCTGGCGCCATCGCCCACCACCAGCACCGGTCCCGCCTTGTCCACGCTGTCCGGATCGCGGTAGCTGGCGGCGGTCAATTGCCGCACGCGCGGGTCGAACGCGCCGGCCAGCGCCGGCACGATGGGCACCTGGCTCGATCCGGTGGCGTTGATGACGGTGCGCGCGCGGATCTCCTCGCCGCCGGCCAGGGTCGCCACGAAGGCGCCGTCGCGCCAGGCCACGCGGTCCACCCGGCAGTCCAGGCGCACGTTGAGACGGCGCTCGGCGGCGAACCGCTCCAGGTGGTCCGCGAATTCGGCGGCGGAGGGAAAGCCGCCCTGCTCGCCCGGCATCGCCATGTCGCCCAGCCGGCAGAACTGGCGCGACGTGAACAGGCGCAGATTGCGCGGCCGCTGGCGCCACACGTCGCCGACGCGCCGGTGCGCGTCGATCACCTGGTAGCTGTGGCCGGCGGCCGCCAGCAGGAAGGCGCAGCTCAGGCCCGATTGGCCGGCGCCCACGACCAGACAGTCGATCATGGTCACACGCCCATCAGGTGCTTCTGGTCCACCGGCGTGCCGCTGATCTGGCCCCACACGTAGGCCGACAGCGCGCCCGCCGTCACGAAGTCGTAGGCCAGCGTGGGCTCCAGCGCGACGCCGAAGCGCCGCTCCATGGCCGAGATCAGCTCCACCCGCGCCAGCGAGTCCAGGCCGATGCTGTCGAACGACATGTCCTTGTGCAGCTGGCCGCGCATCTCGGGATGCTTGCCCTCCAGGTGCTCGATCAGCCAGCCGCTCACCTCGATCAGCGCGGCGGGTTGGGATGCTTGCGTGTTTGCTTGGGTCATCTTCATTTTCCTTCGATTTTGTCAGGCGGCGGCCAGGGGGCCGGCGTCGCGTGTGGAGAACAGCTTGGTCTCGGACTGGTTGAGGTCCCCGTTCAGGTACAGGGCCTCGCAGCGGTGGCGCTGGATCTTGCCGCTGGACGTGCGCGGAATGCCGCCGCTGCCGACGAAGAACACGTCGCGCACCGACAGCTCGTGGGCCTCCGAGATCACCTGCCTGAGCGATCCGGCGGCGCGCTCGAAGCCGATATCGAGCTTGCCGCGCCGTCCCAGTTCAACCATCACCACCAGGCCCTTGGCGTCGCGCTCCTCCGGATGGAACACGGCCGTGGCCACCTCGCCGTGCTGGCGCAGGCAGGCGGTGATGGTGGCCTCGATGTCGTGCGGGTAGAAATTGCGGCCGCGGATGATCATCAGCTCCTTGATGCGGCCGGTGACGTACAGGCCGCCCTGGTGCACGAAGCCCAGGTCGCCGGTGCGCATGAAGGGGCCGCGCCCGGCGCCGGTCATGGCCTGGAAGGTGGCCGCGGTGCCGGCCTCGTTGCCCAGGTAGCCCGAAGCCACGCTCGGACCGGCCACCCAGATCTCGCCCAGCGCGTCCGCGCCCAGTTCGGCGCACGTTTGCGGATCGACGATGGCCACCTCGTGCCCGGGCACCACCTTGCCGCAGCAGACGATGGGCTGCGATCCGGCGCCGCCCTCGGGCAGCACGGCCAGTTGGCCCTCCAGCAGTTGCTGGCGGCTGACGTGCACGGTGCGCATGGCGGGTTCGGTGGCGCCGCCGGAAACGATCAGGGTCGCCTCCGCGAGGCCGTAGCACGGCTGCAGCACGTCCGCCCGCAGGCCGTACGGCGCGTAGCGCTGCTGGAAGCGCGCGACGGTGTCCGCGTTCACGGGTTCGGCGCCGCAGAAGATGGCCCGCAGGCTGGACAGGTCCAGGCCGGCGGGGATGTTTTCCTCGGCGACGCGCACGCACATGTCCAGCGCGAAGTTGGGCACGGCGGTGGTCTGGATGCGGTGCGTGGCGATCATTTCCAGCCAGCGGGTGGGCCGGTGCAGGAAATGCAGCGGCTGCATGAAGGTGTAGCAGCCGCCCAGGGCGATGGGCTGCAGCGTCGTGCCTATCAGTCCCATGTCGTGGTACTGGGGCAGCCAGCCGCCCACCGCCGCCCGCTCCGGCAGGCCGCCGCAGCGCTGGATGGCGCGCTCGTTGGCGATCAGCTGCCCGTGCGTGACGATCACGCCCTTGGGCTGGCCGGTGGAGCCGGACGTGTACTGCAGGAAGGCGCGCGCGCCGCCGTCGGGCAGGACCACGTCGAACGCCGCCGGCGCGTCGCCGGCGGGCTCGGTCAGGAACAAGACCGCCTGTTCCTCCACGCCGCTGGCCAGGATGCCGCTCTTCACGGCGCCCCGCAGCGCTTCGGTGGTGAGCACGGCGGCCGCCTCGCAGTTGGCGATGATGTGGCGCAGCCGCAGGAAATGGTGGCTGTTGCGCGCGTGGTTGGCCGGCACCGCCACCACGCCGGCGTACAGGCAGCCGAAGAAGGCCACCACGAATTCCAGGCCGGACGGATACAGCATCAGCGCGGCCTTGCCCTTCAGCCGGCGGGAGTCCAGCATGGCGGCGAAGCGCAGCGCGCGTCCGCGCAGCTGGGCGTAGGTCAGGCGCTGTTCCTTGCGGTCGCCGTCGGCGAGGAAGACGTAGGCCGCGGCGTCGGCCTGGCTGGCCGCGTAGTGCTCCAGGCAGTGCAGGATGGACGCCGCGCCGTCCAGCGGCAGCGCCGGCGGCGCGCTGGGCTTGGGACTGATCCTCCTGAGCAGTTCGACCACGCTGCCGAGCGAGGCGACGAAATGCTCGACGTCCCGTTCCGTGGTGGCGTAGCCGATGCTGACGCGCATGGTGCTCTTGATCTGTTCCTCGCCCATGCCCATGGCCGACAGCACATGGGACAGCGAGACCGCCTTGTTGTTGCTGCACGCCGAACCGAGCGACACCTGGATGCCGTACTTCTGGTCCAGCAGCGCCGCCGCCGCCTCCGCGCGGATGCCGTCCACGCGCAGGCTCAGCGTGTTGGGCGCCACCCTGGCGTCGTCGGCGGGACCGTTGAAGGCGCAGCCGGGAACGCGTTCCAGCAGGCGCGCGCGCAGCGCGGCGCGCCTGGCGCCGACCTGGCGCTGGTAATGCGGCAGCCGCTCCTGCGCCTCCTTCGCGGCGGCGCCCATCGAGGCGATCAGCGGGACCGCCTCGGTGCCGCCGCGCAGGCCGCCCTCCTGGCTGCCGCCGTGCAACAGCGGCTCCAGCGCCACGCCGCGGCGCACATACAGCGCGCCCACGCCCTTCGGGCCGTGGAACTTGTGGGCCGACAGCGACAAGGTGTCGACCTCCAGCTCGTGCACGTCGACGGCGACCTTGCCTATGCCCTGCACGCCGTCCACGTGGAAATGGATGCCGGTGTGGCGCAGCAGCTCGGCGATCTCGCGCACCGGCTGGATGGTGCCCACCTCGTTGTTGACCAGCATGACGGACACCAGATGGGTGTCCGGCCGCAGCGCCGCCTCGACCGCGGCCGCGTCGACCACGCCGTCGCGGCCCGGCTGCACGCGCGTCACGTCGTAGCGCAGCACGCGCTCCAGGTACTCGGCCACCTGCAGCACCGAGGCGTGTTCGATGGCCGACACGATGACGTGGCCGGGACGCTCGCCCGACACCAGGCGCTTGCAGATCGCGCCCTTGATGGCCCAGTTGTTGGACTCGGTGCCGCCGGAGGTGAACACCACCTCGTCCGTGTCGGCGCCCAGCAGGGCCGCCACGTAGACGCGCGCGGCGGCCACCAGGTGCTTGGCGCTCTTGGCCAGCGTGCTGGCGCTGGACGGATTGCCGAACACCGGGGTGGCGTCGGCCAGCGCGGCGACGGCGCCATGGCACATCGGCGTCGTCGCGTTGTTGTCGAAATAGGCGATGGCGGACATGGTCATGCGCTTCCGGCGGCGGTTTTCTGGTTCAGCTGCTCGAACAGCGCGCGCAGCATTTCCAGGCAGTGGTGCTGGGAGGGCTCCAGCTCGCCCAGCATGGCCGCCATGTCGGCCGGCGCCGTGGCGCGCGCGGCCGACAGGGGCTTGCCCTCGATGGCGCCGCAGAAGATGTTGCCGGTCGCCAGCGAGGTGGCGCAGCCCCAGGCCTGGTAGCGCGCGGCGCGCACGGTGCCGCCGTCCAGCCGCAGCTGCACGCGGATGCGGTCGCCGCACACCGGGTTGCCCAGTTCCAGGGTCAGGTCGGCCGCCGCCAGCTCTTCGGCGTAGCGGGGGCTCGAGAAGTTCTCGACGATGATTTCGTTGAACATGATGATCCCCTCTAGTTGACGACAGGACATACGGCTTCGTCGGCCTGGCCGTCCATCTTCTTTTCCAGGTTGACGGCGCAGCAGCCGAACTCCAGCGACGACGGCGCGCGCATGATGTACTCGATGCGCTGGCCGGAGCGGCCGGACCGGCTGTCGGGGATCAGGGCCACGATGTCCTCCGTCAGGATCATGCCGGGGGTGGCCAGCGCGACCGGGTCCAGGATGCCCAGCACGCCCTTCTGGCCCATCGGCACTTCCTTGCCCAGGTCGTTGGGATCGCGCACCGAGAAGTGCACATAGGGCGAAACGTGCTTGACCTGGTACTCGTCGTCGATGGCCAGCACGTTGGACTCGACCAGCGCGTAGATGTCGCGCACGCCGTTCGGCTCCAGGCCCAGGTATTCCTCGCACATGAGGTTGAATTCGCGGCGCGAGATCATCTGGCCGGTGAAGCGCTTCCAGCCGCCCAGCGTGATCACGCGGCTGCCCTTGTCCAGCTTGATCTTCCGGCCGGTCTGCTTGAGGAACTGCACCAGGCGGTGGATCAGGAACGGCGGCCCGATGATGTGGCGGGTGAAGCCGTTCTCCCAGGCCATCAACTGGGCGATCGCGTCCTCGGGCACGAAGCGCTCCTCCTTCACCATGAAGCGGTGCGTGTCGAGCAGGCCGGCCAGCATGTTGAGGGCCTTGATCATGCCCATTTCCGGGATTTCCTCGGTGGACGGGCAGATGTAGAGGCCGGCGCCCTTGGAGATGCCGAGGAACTCGCGGTACATGGCGTAGATGCCGGTGATGGCGGTGTCGAGCGTGTCGCCGCAGCGGCGCGACACGCTGGGGATGCCGCTGGTGCCGGTGCTGCGCATCTCGTGCTCGATGGTGTTGAGCGGGCGCGACAGCAGTTCGTGGTTGGACGCCGATTTGAACTTGGCGATCGGGATCAGCGGAATGCGGACCAGGTCGTCGTAGCCGGCGATGCCGGCGGGCGTCACGCCCTTCTCGTCGCAGGCCTTGCGGTAGAAGGCGTTGTTGTCGTAGTGGAAGCGGAAGGCATCGGCGATCAGCTCGGTCTTGAGCTGGTTCAGCTCGGCGTCGGTCATGCGATACAGCTCGCTGACCGACGCCGCCGCCGCGGCTAGGGGGTCGATGCCCAGGTTTTTCAGGGTTGCAACGTAATTGGACGTTTTCAGCATGTTGTTTTTCTCTCCAGGAATAAGGCGCCCAAAGAAAAAGTAATACCCTTATTACTTTTTCATGGGTTCGCAATTCGGATTGGAAAGCCTCTAGTAACTAGAGGGTCAAGTGCCAAATCGGACACAATGACTTAAAAACAACATTAACTAAAAAAGTTATGATATTTAGCAATACCTCGTCGTGGACAGGCCGGGCCGGACGCCGGTTTCAGCCGGCAAGCCGGCGGGCCGCGCCCTACTGCTCCGGCATGCCGCGCAGGTGTTCGATGTCGGCCACCGCGCTTTTCCAGCTGAGCTCGTTGCCATTGGCGGCCACGGCGTCCAGCGGCAGTTCGATTTCCTTCAACACCTTGCCGTCGAGCGATATCTTGTAGCGCAGGCTGGTGTATTCGATCTCGTAGGTTTTCTTCAGGCCCTGCTGCCTTACGTAGGTCTCAAATGACATGGCTGATCTCCTTTACCGAAACATGGGGGCGGCCGGCCCGTCCCGGGCGGAACAAGGCCGGTCACCTCCAGCTTAGCAAACCCCGGCGAAACCTGGCGCAAAGATCCCATTCCGCGTGGAAATCGGCACCGTTGTTTTGTTTCGCGGAGTGTGCGCCGCTGTGACAATGTGTGAGCCTTTCGTCATGATTGCACTCCTATACTACGTGCACTCCAAGACCAGCCAAGGCGAAACGCCATGCACACCTTGCACGTCGAACTGCAGGAAGGCTTCCACGATGACCGTGTCGTCGCGCGCTTGAACGGCGTGGAAGTGCTGGATATGGAGCGCGTCACCACCCGCATGCAAACCGGCTTTGCAGCGGCGGCCGGCACGCCCGCCCCGGAGGGAAGGGCCACGCTGGAGATTTCACTGCCCGCCAAAGGCGCCAGTGGAAGCGTCGAAATCGATTTTCAAGAGGCCGTCTGGGCCGGGGTGAGCATCGGCCCCGGGCAGGCCATCCAATTCAAGATTTCGAGGGAACCGTTTGGTTACGTGTAGCGCGCGCAGGCCGGTCCCACCATCCTGAAAGGAGACATCATGCGTGTACAAGACACCCCCGCGGGCATACTGCAGCAGGCTTTGACCCAGATATTCGAACAGAGCGACGAGAGCGCCGAGGCGGCGCTGCCCGGCCTGCCCATCCAGGTGCCGCTGAACATCACGGCCAGCGGCGCCTACACCTGGGACCCGCAATTGCCGATCGCCCAGCCCGCCGGCAGCCAGATCAAGCTGGAGGACGCCGGCCCGGCCGACGCCCAGGACCTGATCCTGCCCTTCGTCAGCGAGCGCCTGCACCTCGACATCGACGGCCGCTATCCGCTGATGGTGGCCAGCGGCAGCATCCGCCGCTTCCTCACCGAGGAGATCAACTGGATCGCCCGCCTGCGTCCGGGCAGCGCGCCCAACCAGTACCAGGGCGCGATCTGGAACAAGGACGGCAACCTGGCCTCCTTCCCCTACACCAACGTGGACATCGTGGTGCAGACCAGCCCCTTCCCCAGCCTGCGCAAGGCCACGGTGACCTTCTCCGGCGGCGGCGCGGCCAAGCGCGTGCGCGCCTACCAGTTCAATTCGGCGTATTTCCGCCCGGTTGAATTCGAATTCGACGCCACGCCCGACGCCAAGCCGGTGCAGGCCATCCAGACCCACGCCCACCCCAACCGTCCGGCCAGCCTGCCGAGCGAATCGCTGAGCATCCAGAAGGTGTTCCAGCGCGCCGGCTTCAACGTGACCACCTCGCCGGGCGCCAGCGTGGTGCCGCTCGCCGGCGCCGGCGCCAACGGCCAGTGGAGCGACATGGAGATGCACGACGCGATGCAGGTCTACTGGTCGCGCTTCGCCAACAAGAGCCAGTGGGCCTTGTGGACCTTCTTCGCCGCGCAGCACGAGCAGGGCAGCAGCCTGGGCGGCATCATGTTCGACGACATCGGCCCCAACCACCGGCAAGGCACGGCCATCTTCACCAACTCCTTCATCACGCAGGCGCCGGCCGGCGACGCCAACCCGGCCGCGTGGGTGAACCGCATGGTGTTCTGGACCGCCTGCCACGAGATGGGCCACGCCTTCAACCTGGCGCACTCGTGGCAAAAGGCGCTGGGCACGCCGTGGATCCCGCTGGCCAACGATCCCGAGGCGCGCAGCTTCATGAACTACCCGTACAACGTGGCCGGCGGCCAGACCGCCTTCTTCAACAACTTCCAGTTCCGCTTCTCGGACGCCGAACTGCTGTTCCTGCGCCACGCGCCGCACCGCTATGTGCAGATGGGCAACGCGGCCTGGTTCGACCACCACGGCTTCGAGCACGCGGCCGTGTCGCAGGAGCCCACCTTCAAGCTGGAGGCGCGCGTCAACCGGGCCAAGGCGGACTTCGAGTTCATGGAGCCCATCGTGCTCGACCTCAAGCTGAGCAACGCCACCCAGCAGCCGCAAATCATCGACGAGAAGGTGCTGCTGACCCTGGAGCACATGACGGTGATCATCAAAAAGGAGGGCCGCGAGGCGCGCGTGTTCAGTCCCTTCGCCCGCTACTTCTGGGAAGAGAAGAAGCAGGTGCTGCTGCCGGGCCAGGCCACCTACCAGTCGCTGTTCATCTCGGCCGGCCAAAACGGCTGGGACATCTCCGAGCCGGGCCGCTACACGATCCAGATGTGTCTGCACCTGGGCAAGGAGGACATCGTCTCGCCGCCGCTGAAACTGCGGGTCGCCCCGCCGCGCAACTACGACGAGGAATACCTGGCGCAGGACTTCTTCACCGAGGACGTGGGCCGCATCCTGCGCTTCGACGGCAGCCGCGTGCTGCGGGAAGGCGTGGACACGCTGCGGGAACTGGCGCAGCGGCTGCCGGAGTCGCGCGCGGCCCTGCACGGCAAGGTGGCGCTGGCCAGCGCGCTGGTGCGCGACGCCAAGTCGCTGGACATGAGCCACCTGCCCGACGGCCCGGTGGCGCAGCGCGACGCGAACGCCACGCTGACCTTGCAGCGGGCCGACTTCGGCGCCGGCAGCAAGCTGTTCGCCGACGCCCTGCTGGGCCGTCCGCAACTGGCGGCCGAGACGCTGTCGCACTTCGACTACCACTACTACGTGGACCGCTACAGCGACGCGCTGGCCGGCCAGGGCCTGCGGCGGGAGGCCGGCGAGGCCACCGCCACGCTGTACCAGACCCTGCAGTCGCGCAAGGTGATCCAACCCGTCCTGGAAAGCATCAAGGCCAGGGAACGTGAATTCAAGGCGGGAGGCGATTAACAATGATGTCCCCCCGTCCACATGGCCGGGGGGACCACTGTGTAAACCACACAAAACGCGACCGTGCGCGTCAACGGAAAAACGACACCTCTGGCCGGTTCGACCACGCTTTCGGGCGTTAAGCGGCGGCCGGGGGCCGAATAGGCTTCAAATTGCGCGCCAAACGGCATACGATAGAAAACTGATTTGCTGGTGCCGCCAGCTTTTGATATGACTGCGGAGTAACAATGGAACAACAAGATCTAACAGACCATTTCCACATCTACGTGCGCACCGCCTCGGGCGAGCGTTTGTCGTGGACGGAAACCACCGCATCCGACCTGTCCATGGCCGACGAGGCCTACCTGGACCTGCTCACCCGGCCCGATTTCGAGGGCAGCCCGTTCACCCTGGTGGCCGCCTTCAAGGAGCATGTGTTCTGCGTGTACGACTTCGAGGAGAACATGGCCCAGATCAACCAGCTGCGCCGCAACGCCGGCCGCACCGACTGGCTGAGGACCCGCTCGCTGCACTGACCGGCTTCACGCCATCGCGTTGGCCAGCCGCAGCATGGCCTCGAACTCCGCCGCCGGCAGCGGCTTGCTGCTCAGATAACCCTGGTACTGGTCGCAGCCCAGCTCGCGCAGATAATCCAGCTGCTCGTCGGTCTCCACGCCCTCGGCGATCACCCGCAGCCGCAGGCTGTGCGCCAGCGCGATGACGGAGCGGACGATGGCCGCGTCGTCCGCGTCCGAGCTGATGTCGCGCACGAAGGAGCGGTCGATCTTGAGCGTGTCGAGCCGGAACTGCTTCAGGTAGCTGAGGCTGGAATAGCCGGTGCCGAAATCGTCGACCGAGATGTGGATGCCCTGCGCGTGCAGGCGCTCCAGTATCTGCGCCGCCTCGACGGGATTGTGCATGACCACGCTCTCGGTCACCTCCAGCTCCAGGAAGGACGGCGCCAGGCCGGTTTCCTCCAGCACCGAGGCGACGAACTCCGGCAAGTCCTTTTGCCGGAACTGGTAGGTCGACAGGTTGACCGCCATCCGCATGCCCGGCAAACCGGCCAGCTGCCAGGCGCGGTTCTGCCGGCACGCCGCGCGCAGGACCCAGGCGCCCAGCGGGATGATCAGGCCGATCTCCTCGGCCACCGGGATGAAGTCGTTGGGCGGCACCAGGCCCCGCTCCGGGCTGCGCCAGCGCAGCAGCGCCTCCATCGCCACCACCTCGCCGCCGGCCACGTTGACCTTGGGCTGGTAGTGCAGTTCGAACTCGCCGTGCTCCAGCGCGCGGCGCAGGTCGCGCTCCAGCGCCAGCCGCGCGCCGGCCGCCGCGTTCATCTCCGGCGCGAAGAACTGGTAGTTGGCCCGGCCCATCTTCTTGGCGTGGTACATGGCGCTGTCGGCGTTGCTCATCAGCTCGCGCAGGCTGGCCCCGTCGGCCGGGTACATGCTGATGCCCAGGCTGCCCGAAATGCTCTGCTCCTGCCCCTCCACCACCACCTGCGAGGACAGCGCGTCGAGGATCTTCTGGGCCACGGCCGCCACCACCGTGGGCGGCCCCGCGTCCTCCAGCAGCACCACGAACTCGTCGCCGCCCAGGCGCGCCACAGTGTCCTCGGCGCGCAGGCACTGGGTCAGCCGCTCGGCCACGCCCTGCAGCAGCTTGTCGCCGTAGTGGTGGCCCAGCGAATCGTTGATGGTCTTGAAGCGGTCGAGGTCGAGGAACATCACGGCGAACCGCTTGCCGGAGCGCTGGCCGACGGCGATCGCGTGCTCGATGCGGTCCTCCAGCAGGCTGCGGTTGGGCAGGCGCGTGAGCGTGTCGTGCAGGGCCAGGTGGTGCAACTGGCGGTTGGCCTGGCTCAGGGACTGCACCAGGCCGGCCGTGCGCGCGGCCAGGCGCGCGTCCACCACCGACAGCAGCAGCGTGATGGTCAGCAGCGACACGGCGGTGATGCCCACCAGCGCCGCCAGCCAGGTGCTGTCGACGCCGCCGGCGGCCATGCAGACGCTGGACGGGTCGAAGCGGGCCGCCTCCATGCCGGTGTAGTGCATGGAGGCGATGGCCAGGCCCATCACGACCGCCGCCCCCACCTTCTTGAAATGCGCCAGCAGACCGTTGTCCGCGCGCAACGTGAAGGCCAGCCACAGCGCCGCCACCGAGGCGGCGATGGCGATCGCGACCGAGGCGGAGAACAGCGCGGTGTCGTAGCGTATCGCGGGCAGCATCTTCATCGCGTACATGCCCGTGTAGTGCATGCAGCAGATGCCCAGCCCCATCAGCACGCCGGCCTGCAGGAAGCGCGCGCCGCTGACCCGCTTGCGGCTGACGATGCGCAGCGCGAACGCCGAGATCGTGATCGCCACCAGCAGCGACAGCAGCGTCAGCGGCAAGTCGTAGCTCATCCGGATCGGCAAGGTATAGGCCAGCATGCCGATGAAGTGCATCGACCACACGCCGCCGCCCATCGCCACCGCGCCGCCGCCCAGCCACAACATGCTGCTGCGGCCCTCGGTCTCGGTGACGCGGCTGGTGAGGTTGAGCGCGGTGTAGGACGCCATCATGGCGACCAGGATAGACAGCAGGACGAGGCCCGGGTGGTAACTGCCGATGAGATAGGCCAAAGGTAATCCAGCGTGAGGTTAAATCGGTGGAATCCTGTCCAAGACAGGATTCCCACGACTTTAGTTCATCGCGTTAACATTTGCTAGCGCAATTCGTCGGCGACTACTGGTTCAGGGGCAACGGTAGCAATCGACGAAGGCGCCGACGAAGCGCTCGGCCTCCTCCCGCGGCAGGTGGTTGACGCCGGCCGCCAGCGCCCGCCCCCCGCCGGTGGGGTAGCGCCGGCAAAACGCGTCGGCCGGCACGGCGGCGCCGGCCGGCACCCGCAGGCTGACGACGAAGCCGCCGGCCGGATTGGGCGACAGGATGGCCAGCGCGCCGCCCGGCAGCGAGCGCGCCAGTTCGTTGGCGTACACGCCGATGGCGCGCTTGGCCCAGGCCTCGTCCGGCATGCGCATCACCGTGGCGCCCGGCTCCTGGTGCGCGGGCCGGAGTTGGCGCGCGCGCTCCATGTCGGCCGCGTAGCCGGCGCTCAGCGTGGCGTAGGCGGCCGACTCCCGCACGAAGCCCACCGGGTCCGTGTACGGCAGGATCAGGCCCGCCAGCGCGTGCGGGTCCACATGCAGGTCGGCCACGGTGTCGCCGTAGGCGTTGTAGTTCAGATAAGTGCCCAGGTCGCGCAGGGCGGCGGTGGTGGCCGCGTCCAGGCCGGCCTCGGCCGCCATGGCCGCGCCCACCTTGGGCAGGCTGTCGCCGAAGGCGGCCGCGATGGCCCACTGGCGGTGGCGGCCGCCGAGGTGGCGGTCCACCAGGATGGCGGTGCACACGTCCGGCGCCTCGTCGATGTGCGGGGTGAATGCCGGCGACGCGGGCAGCGCGCCGCTGAAATGATGGTCGAAATAGCGCACCGCGGCGCCGCGGCCGAGAATATCGTCCAGCGCCGCGCGGTTCTGGTCGAGGGAAATGTCGAGCACGGTGACTTGGTCGCCCGCGCCCGCCGCCACCCGCCGCAGCAGCGAGATGTCGCGTTTGACGCCGGTGACCAGCGCCACCTCCCCGGTCGCGCTTGGCCCTTCGGCCAGCCGCAGCTGCTGCAGCGCGCACAGGCCGTCGGCGTCGCCGTTGAATGCGTAGAAATGTGTCATAGTTGAAAACTATAACATCCCGGCGCGTTCACCAGCCCATTTTCCCCCGGACGAAGGCGGCGAGCCTGGCGGCGTTGGCCTGGTGCTGCTTGACACGCGGGTGGGCCTGGTAGCCGGTGAACTCGAAGAACAGCGTGTCGATGCGGCCGTCGCCCTCCCGCCGCATCTCCTCCACGGCGGCGCGCACATAGTCCGGCCATTTGGAGCCGGGCCGCACCGCGTCCATGCTGCCCAGCGCGCAAACGATGTGGGCGCGCGGATACAGCGAACGCAACCTCTCCACGAAGCGCTTGTAGGCGCGCGCGCGCTGGCGGTCGTCCGGCACCGGCAGCAGGCGCTTTTCGCGGTCGATCAGCCAGCTGTCGTTCTGCAGCAGGTTGACCACCACCACGTCCGGCGTCCAGCGGCTGAAATCCCACTTCGAGTCGTTGTCGCCCACCGCGTTCAACTGGTCGTAGAAATCGGGCATGGTGAAGGGGAACCAGCTGATCATCACGCCGATGCCGCTTTGCGAAATCACGTGCGCCTCGGCGCCCAGCTCGCGCGCGGCGATGGACGCGTAGGACAGGAAGTTGTTCTTGTCCTCGAGCCGGTGGTCCGGGCCGTCGTCCGGCGACTCGTTGCCCATGCCGCTGGTGATCGAGTCGCCGAAGAACTCGATGCGGCGCTCCTTGCGCGGGGGCGGCGGCAGCAACGCCGCGCCGTCGGCCAGCTCCAGCCCCTGGAACGCGGTCGCCCCCTCCTCGCCCTCGGTGCGCTTGGTGATCAGGAAGCGGTGCGGCCCGGGCGCCAGGCCGGTGGCCACCGCGTAGGTCTTGCTCCCCTCCTCGGCCCGCAGCACCACCGGACGCGCGAGATCGCCGTCGATGAAGACGTTGAAGAAGTTCTTGCCATACTGGTCGCGCAGCCTCACCGCCAGCGTGCCGCCGGTGAAGTTGCCTTCGATGCTGGAGCCGGGCCAGGACAGCACCGGGGCGGCGGCGTCGGCGTGGTCTATCCTGCCCGTGTACTGGAGATGGGCGTGGTCGGCCGGCACCACCGTCGCGGCCAGCGCCTGGCCGGCGCACAGCAGCGCGGCGAGCGCGCCCGCCAGGCGCGGCCCGAAACGGTACGCCATCATGGCCGGCTTACTCGACGTATGCCGGCGCGGCGATGCGCTTGCCCAGCATGAACGCGTCCGCCACGATGCGCAGCGGGGAGAAGTCGGCGTCCGAGGCGCCGCTGGCGATCAGCTCGTGGAAGTGCGCGTACAGGCCCGGGTATTCGCGCTCGGGCTCCTGCATGACGGGCTTGCCGTCGATCTCCAGTATCGTGCCGCCCATGCTCAGGGCCAGTTTGCCGCCATCCTCCGCCTCGACGAAAATGCTCCAGGTCTGCAGGTTCTCCTGCAGGAAGTCGAAGTCGGCCCGGACCGGCACGCCGCCCTCGGTGACCATGTCCATCCCCACCTCGATCGGCGCGTCGCAATTGACCGGGATGTGCAGGTCGGCCTTCTTGACCACGACCGTGTCGCCGACGATGCGGGTCAGGATCGACAAGGCGTTGATGCCCGGATCGAACACCCCCATGCCGCCGGGCGCGAAAATCCAGGCCTGGCCCGGGTGCCACTGCCGCACGTTTTCCTTCCACACCACGTGGATGCTTTTGAGCGCGCGCTGCGCGATCCAGTCGCGCGTGGCGCCCACCGCCGGGGCGAAGCGCGAGTGCCAGCTGGCCAGCAGCGTCACGCCCCGCTCGGCCGCGAAGTCGCGCAGCGCCTCCGCCTCGCCCAGCGTGGCGGCGGGCGGCTTCTCCAGGAACACGTGGCGGCCGGCGGCCAGCGCCTCCTTGGCGATGCGGTGCCGCACCTGCGGCGGCGTGCAGATGGCCAGCGCCTCGATCTCGGGATGGGCCGCCAGCATGGCCTGCATGTCGCTGTAGCCCACCACGCCCTCGGGGCGCGCGTGCGGCGAGCAGCCCGCCACCAGTTCCAGGTTGGGGTTGGCGCGGATGGCGGGAATGTGCTGATCCACGGCGATTTTGCCCAGGCCGACCAGGCCGATCTTGACGGGTTTATTTGTAGAGTTTGCCATTGCGTTCGAGTTGTGATGGTGTGTGAAGGAGTCGACGGCGAAGCCAGGCGTTTCGCGTCTCGCAGTCGGGAGGGTAACTGCCCGTCGCGCACCGCACCTATGCCTTTTTTAGCGAAAGGTATGCGATTTTTATCAAATTTGGCATTCCGGTCACACACCGCGCCCCGGCCGCCCGCTTTGGGGGATAATCGGCCGAGGACAGCCACCCGCGGGACCGGATCGATGCCCCACCCTATCGAACATCACACCGGCGCCCGCCGCGGCCTGCCGGCGCGTTTCGCCAGCCTGGTCCTGACGGACGACTTCCGCCAGCGGCGCCGCGTCGCCATGGTGCTGATGACCGTGGCCATGTACGCCGTCTGCTCGGCCATACTGGGCTATGGCGTGGTGTTCGGCATCTTCGACCCGGCCCGGGCGGCGGTGCTCGGCCTGCTCTTCGCGCTGACCGCCATCGTTTTCTTCGTGCTCATCCGCGGCGGCTACAACCTGCGGTTCGCCGAACCGTCGCTGGCGTTCCCGCAGGCGGCCGTCGCCCAGACGCTGGTGGCCATTTCCTACGCGGTGACCGGACCGGTGCACGCGGCCAACCTGGTTTTCCTGGCGATGGTCATGTGCTTCGGCATGTTCGACATGAGCACGCGCAATGTCCGCCTGCTGCTGGTCTACACGGTTTGCCTGATGGGGGCGGTGATGGCCTGGTGCGCGCACACGGATCCGGCCACCTATCCCGCGCGGCTGGAAGTGATTTATTTCGCCATGACCGCCAGCGCGCTGCCGGCGATCGGTTCGCTGTCGGTGCAGCTGTCGAACATGCGCGGCCGCCTGCGTTCCCAAAAAAAGGAACTGGAGGCGGCGCTCGAACATATCCGCAAGGCCGCCACCCACGACGAACTGACCGGCCTGCCCAACCGGCGCCATGCGCTGGCCCTGATGGCGGAGCACATCAGCCGCGAGGCGCGCGGCGGCCCGATGGTCCACGTCGCGCTGATCGACCTCGATCATTTCAAGAATGTCAACGACACCTTCGGCCATCGCGTCGGCGACGAGGCCCTGGTCTGCTTCGCCAGGCAGGCCCGCGCCCATTTGCGCGGCGACGACATCGTCGCGCGCTGGGGCGGCGAGGAGTTCTTGCTGGTCCTGCCGGAGACGCCGCACGGCGATCCCAACATCGGCATCGAGCGGCTGCGCGGCGCGCTGGCGGCGACGCGGATCAGCGAAGCGGCGCCGCACCTGCGCATCGCGTTTTCCAGCGGGATCACCCGCCACGTCAAGGGCGAGGGAATCGACGACATGATCGAGCGCGCCGACCGCGCCCTGTACACGGCCAAGACCTCCGGGCGCAACCGGACGGTCGCGCTGCACCCGGCGCCGCGGCCGCCCGGCGCCTGAGGGCGTCACGGACAGGAAGGCGGGGCGCCGGGCGTGAAACCCAGCGAGCCGGCGGTGGCGATGGTGGTGGAGGTGGGCAGCGTGACGGGTATCTCGATCAGCGGGAACGCCGTCTCGTAGGGCACGGGGTTGCAGGCGGTGGCGTCGGCCGGGTCGCAGATCCGCACGCGCACGAAGCGGATGCAGCTGCCGTCGTTGGGGTTGCGCAGACAGGTCAGGCGGTTGCCGGCGGGGCAGGAAGGCAGGCTGCCCGTGGCGATCGGCTCGCGCGGCAGGTCGCCCGTCGCGCCGCGCGGCTGCGACATGTAGTCGATGCGGACATGCTGGTCGGTGACCGGAGTTCCCAGCCGCAGGCCGCCCGCCGAGTCGCGGAAGACCGCCGCATGCCGCACCGACGCCATCGCCGTCGCGTCGCTGAAGTCGGTGACCGCCGCCAGTTCGCCCGCGCGGCGCGTGACCTCCTGCAGCGTGTTGAACAGGTACATCATCCGCGCCAACTCGAGCACGCCGAAGATGAAGGCGAAGAAGACCACCAGCAGGATCGCGAACTCGACGACAAAGGCGCCGGCCTGCGGTTCGCGTGGCGGAGCGGACCGCGTGGAGGAGTCAGACGCCCCCGCCGCGGCGCGGCGCCGGCGTGGCGGAAAACGGTTCATCCGTGTCATGGGAAGAGCTCCACTTGGCCGCCCAGCGATTGCTCGGGAACGGCGCCGGCGAATTCCGCGGGGAGGCTGGTCGCGGTCGCCGGCACCGTCATGAAGAACCTGCCGATGCCCAGCACGGTCGCCGTCGTCGTCGCGCCCGCGCCGACGGGACAGGACAGCAACGGCACGTTGAGCACCCGGCGGTTGGCCAGCCCGGGCTTGGTGGCGAGGGTGGGGGCCAGGAAATTGACGCCGGCGATGGCCTTGTAGGGCGTGGACACGCCGGACGGGTAGCTGGCCGCCGCGGTGGGAGGGGCCGACTGGTACAGCGTCGCCCAGACGGAGGTGGCGAACGGCGTGTAGCCGGCCGCCGGCTCGGGCGTGCCCGCGACGTAGGACGAAAAGGGCACGGCCCTGGCGTACGCCCACAGCGGTCCGTAGGCCGACGCGGTGCCGGCGGTTCCCGGCAACTGGTCGGCGACGGTCCAAAGCTTGCCGCCGACCGTCGTCGACAACGCCGTCTGGCCGCTGGGCGCGACGGCCATCCACGAGTTGACGTTATAGATGAATGGCCGGACGTTGGTGTCCGGCGGCGCGCCGTTCGGCGTGCAGTAGCCGCCGGTGTACTGGTCGAAGCGGGAATTGAGATGCTGGTACAGCGACGCCAGCGGGAATGGCCGGCCCACCGTGATGGCGCCGCCCGTGACCCGCGGCATGGCCATGGTGCCGCTGCAGACGAAGGGGCCTATCGTCGCCTGCAGCATGTTGGCGGCGGCGCCGGCGCTGCCCGGCGGCGCGGTGGGGTCGATGGCGAAGTTCTCGGGCGTGGTGGCGCCGGGATTGAGCTGCATGAGGTCATAGACCACGCCCCGGCGGAAACCGAACTCCACCAGTTCAACCTGCGGCGGCGTGCCCGGATTGGTGCGCGACGCGGCCGGCGTGGCCGCCATGGCGCACACGGCCAAGGGCGCGACCCGGATCGAGGCGCGTCCGGCCACCGCGCGCCCGCCGGTCGTGACGGACTCCAGCGCGCCCGACAGCGCGCGCATGAACACCAGGTCTATCTTGCCGTGCGCCTCGTCCAGGGCGGTGGTGTCCACCTTGACGAAGCCCAGGCCGGAGGGGGCGGACTGCGCCGCCGCCGCGTCCAGCCAGGCGCCGTCGGACTCGCTGCCGAACCTGATGGCGGCGTCGCTCCATACGACGTCGCGCTGGTTGTACTGGTACTTGAAACCGCCCGCGATGGCGCTCGCGGCGGCCAGCGCGTTCGCGACCCCGGCCGCCGTGCCGTTCAACTGGCGCGCGGAGGCGAGCGCGATCTGGTCCGCCATGCCCTGCAACTCCGCCTTGCGGTTGTAGAGCATCCCCAGGTCCAAAGCTACGCCGATGAAACCCAACAGCACGGCCGCGACGATCGCGAACATCACCGTCATCGCGCCGCGCTGGCCGGCGCGGCGGGCGTATGCGCCGCGCGGGATGTCGCTCCTTTGCCTCATGCCGCCTCCCCATGCCGCCACGTCAGGATTTAATTTCCAAAGCGCAACAAGCGCCGTAGCTAGCGATTTTAGTCAGCGCGGGAAGGCATGAGTTGACAATGGGCAAACTTTGGCCGGCCTCCGCCTATTCGCTGTCGGGCTGCCGTGACGGGTGCGCGAGCTGGAACGCCGGCAGCTCCAGGCAGGCGGCCTCGATCGCCAGCAGCGTCGGGAACGGCGCCAGGTCCATGCCGAAGCGGCGGGCGGCGAACAGCTGCGGGACCAGGCAGCAATCGGCCATGGTGGGCGTATCGCCAACGCAGTAGCGGCCCCGCTGCGGATCGCGGCGCAGGTCCGCCTCCAGCGCGGCCAGGCCGACGCCGTGCCAGTGGCTGATCCAGGCGGCCTTGCCCTCCTCGCTGGCGCCCAGCGGACCACTGAGGTACTTCAGCACGCGCAGGTTGTTGAGCGGATGGATGTCGCAGGCCATGGCCAGCGACAGTGAACGCACCCTGGCCCGCGCCAGCGGCGCGGGCGGCAGCAGCGGCGCGGCCGGCCGCGTCTCGTCCAGGTATTCGATGATGGCCAGCGACTGGCCGATATCGGCCCCGCCGTCGCTCAGCGTCGGTACCAGTTGCTGCGGATTGCGCGCGCTGTACGCCGGCTTGAATTGTTCGCCGCCGTCGCGGTTCAGGTGCACCGACAGGTACTCGTACGGCAGGCCCTTCAAGCCCAGCGCGATGCGCACGCGGTACGCCGAGGAACTGCGAAAATAGTTATGCAGCACCAGCTGCGAAGTCGATTCCGTCATCAAGAGACTCCCATGTATTGTTGGACGATGCCGGGTTCGGCGCGCAGCGCGTCCGAGCTTCCCTGCCACACCACCCTGCCCTTCTCCAGCACGAAATGGCGGTCGGCGAACTTGAGCAGCGCGCCCACGTTCTTGTCGATGACGATCTGCGACAGCCCCTCCGCCTTCAGTTCGGCCAGCGCGGCCCAGATCTCGGCGCGGATGATGGGCGCCAGGCCCTCCGTGGCCTCGTCCAGCACCAGCAGCCTCGGATTGGTCATCAGCGCGCGGCCGATCGCCAGCATCTGCTGCTCGCCGCCGGACAGCTGCCAGCCGTGGTTGCCGCGCCGCTCCCGCAGGCGCGGGAAGAAGCGGTACACCCGCTCCAGGTCCCAGGGCCGCAAGCCGGCCTGGCCGTGGCGCGGCGCGCGCGCCGTGGCGACCAGGTTCTCCTCCACCGACAGGTTGGGGAACACCTGGCGTCCCTCCGGCACCAGGCCCAGTCCCAGCCGCGCGATGCTGTGCGACGGCAGCCTGGCCAGCGGCTGCCCGCCGAAGGCGATGGCGCCGGACTTCAGCGGCAACATGCCGAACAGGCACTTGATGGCGGTGGAGCGCCCCATGCCGTTGCGGCCCAGCAGGGTCACCACCTCGCCCGCCTTCACGTCGAAGCTGACGCCGAACAGCGCCTGCGCCTGGCCGTACGACGCGTGCACGTCGCGCATCTCGAGTAATGTCGTCATGCCTCTGTCTCCTCTTCGCCCAGGTACACCGCCCGGACCTCCGGATGGTTGCGGATCTCGTCCGGGGTGCCGGTGAACAGCACCTTGCCGTACACCAGCACGGTGATGCGGTCGGCCAGCGCGAACACCGCGTCCATGTCGTGCTCGATCAGCAGGATGGAATAGCGGCCCTTCAGGCGCGCCAGCATCGCCACCACGGCGGCCGACTCCTGCACGCTCATGCCGGCCATGGGTTCGTCGAGCAGCAGGAATTTGGGTTGCGCCGCCAGCGCCATCGCCAGTTCAAGCTGGCGCCGTTCGCCGTAGCCCAAGTCGGCGGCGGGCGCCTCGGCGCGCGCTCCCAGCCCGCAGGCTTGCAGCGCCTCGTCCGCCGCCCTGGTCTGGGCGCCGCGCGCCAGCATGGGCTGCCAGAAACGCCAGCCATGCTCCTGCGCGCCGATGGCCGCCAGCACGGCGTTCTCGCGCACCGTGAAGTCCTCGAAGATGGAGGTGATCTGGTAGGAGCGCAGCAGGCCGCGCCGCGCCCGCGCGTGGATCGGCAGTGCCGTCACGTCCTCGCCGTCGTACCAGACCTTGCCCTCGTTGGACGCCAGCTCGCCCGACAGCTGGTTGATCAGCGTGGTCTTGCCGGCGCCGTTGGGGCCGATGATGGCGTGCAGCTCGCCGGGGCGGATGTCCAGCGACACCGAGTCCGTGACCAGGATGCCGCCGTAGCGCTTGACCAGCGCCTCGGTTCTCAGGATGCTCATGCTTGTCCTCCGGCGGCGGGCGCCGCGATGGGGCCCGCGGCGGTGGCCGCGGTGTTGGCTGCGGTGTTGGTCGCGGCGGGGACCGCGACGGTGGGCGCGGTGGCGGCGACACCGTCCGGCGCCTCCTCCGGCGCGGCGCGGGAACGCGGCGGCGACAGCTTCGCCAGCAGCCCGGCCAGGCCGGCCGTGCGCAGCAGCGCGATCAGGAAGATCGCCAAGCCGAAGATGGCGGGCCAGAACTCGGTGGCCATCTTCAGCAGTTCCTCCGCGCCCATGAAGGCCACCGCCCCCAGCAAGGGACCGAACACCGTGCCCAGGCCGCCGAGCACGATCATCACGATCAGGTCGCCGGAGACGATCCAGCTCAGCGTGGCGGGCGACGCGAAGGCGGTCAGGTTCGCCAGCAGCATGCCGGCCACGCCGCACAGCACCGCCGACATCACATACGCGGCCAGCAGGTAGCGCCGGCCTTGCAGGCCGATGGCGTTGACGCGGCGCGCGTTCTGGCGCGCGCCGCGCAGCACCATGCCGAACGGCGCCACGCGCAGCCGCGCGGTCCACCAGATCACCAGGCACAGCACCGCGAAGGCAACCGCGTAGGCCGTCAGCGGCTGGCCCAGGTCCTGGCCGAAGAAGCGGCTGGTGGCCGTGATGGGCGTGCCGTCGTCGCCGCCGTACTGCTTCAGGCTGACGAAGACGAAGTAACCCATCTGCGCGAAGGCCAGCGTGATCATGATGAAGCCGATGCCGGTGGTGCGCAGGCTGACGGCGCCCGTCAGCAGCCCCACCAGGCCACAGGAGACGACACAGATGGCCAGGTGCACCCAGCCATTGTCGATGCCGTGGTATGCCGGAATCGCCACGCTGTAGGCGCCCAGGCCGAGGAAGAGCGCGTGGCCCAGGCTGACCAGGCCGCCGAAACCGAGCGCCAGGTTGAGGGCGGTGGCGGCGATCGCGTAGACCAGGATGCGGGCGAAGAACACGATGTAGAAAGGCTGTTCGGCCGCGGTGGCGACGAAAGGCACCAGCGCCAGCATGGCCAGCAGCAGCACCGGCACCAGGTTGGCGGGACGCCGCAGCGCGGAGAGATTTGCGGATAACATGATCAAGTCCTTCCAGCGGGGAACAGGCCTTGCGGGCGCAACGCCAGCACCACGGCCATCAACAGATACACCAGCATCGACGCCAGCGCGGGTCCGGCGGCGTTGGCGACGTCGCGGCTGGCGATCTCGCGCAGCAGCGCCGGCAGGAAGGCGCGGCCCAGCGTGTCGGCGGTGCCGACGATCAGCGCGGCGTAGAACGCGCCGCTGACCGAGCCGATGCCGCCGATCACGATCACCACCAGCGCGGTGATCAGCACCGGTTCGCCCATGCCGGTCTGGATCGACATGATGGGGCCGGCCATGACGCCGGCCAGCCCGGCCAGCGCCGCGCCCAGCGAGAACAGCACCGCGTTGAGCAGCTTGATGTCCACGCCCAGCGCCGACACCATGGCCGGATTGACGGCGCCGGCGCGGATCAGCATGCCCAGGCGCGTCTTGTGCATCAGCAGGTGGGCGCCGACGGCCACCGCCAGTCCCACCACGATGATGGCGAAGCGGTAGCTCGGGTAGCTGATGCCGAACAGGTCGACCGTGCTTTCAAGGAAGGCCGGCAGCGGCAGGAAGTAAGGCTGCGGGCCCCAGATGATGCGCGTGATCTCGTTGAAGAACAGCACCAGGCCGAAGGTGGCCAGCACGTGGTCCAGGTGGTCCCGCCCGTAAAGGCGCGAAATGGCCGCCCGTTCCAGGATGAAGCCCAGCGCCACGCAGCCGGCCACCGCCGCCAGCAGCGCCAGCCCGAACGAGCCGGTGTGCTGGTAGGCGGTGGCCGCGAAATAGGCGCCCAGCATGTACAGCGAGCCGTGCGCCAGGTTCACGAAGCTCATGATGCCGAACACCAGCGTCAGCCCCGCGGCCAGCAGGAACAGCAGCACGCCGAACTGCAAGCCGTTCAGCAGCTGCGTCAACAGCAGTTGGATGGTCATGCCGTTCTTCCTCAGGGCAGCGCGCATTTGGGCTGGTAGCTGTCGGCGTGCGCCGGCAGCGGTGTGCCCAGGACCTTGACGGTGGGCTTGCCGCCCTCGCTGGCGACCTGGAAGGCGTAGTAGTTCTGCACCGGCATGTTGTTCTTGTTGAAGCGGAACGGGCCGCGCACCGATTTGAACTCGGAGCCCGCCGCCTTGACGGCGGCGGCCAGCGCGCGCTTGTCCGCCGCCTGGGCGCCGGCCTTGCGCACGGCCACGTCCAGCAAGCGGCCGGCGTCGTACGCGGCGGCGGCGTACTCGCTGGGCACGCGCTTGTACTTGGCCGTGAAGGCGGAGACGAAGGCCTGGTTCTCCGGCGTGTCCAGCGCGGCGTCCCACATGGCGCCGAAGGTGGTGCCGACTGCGGCGTTGTTCAGCGCCGGCATGGTGGTGCCGTCCACGGTGAACACGGAGAAGTTGGGCAGCTTGGCCAGCATGCCGGCCTGGCTCAGTTGGCGGATGTAGTTGACGCCCATGCCGCCCGGGTAGAAGGCGAACACCGCGTCCGGCTTGGCCGACTGCAGTTGCGCGATCTCGGCCGAGTAGTCGGACTGGCCGACCTGGGTGTAGACCTCGTCCACCACCTCGCCCTTGAAGTAGCGCTTGAAGCCTTGCAGCATGTCCTTGCCGGCCTGGTAGTTCGGCGCCATCAGGTAGACGCGCTTGTAGCCCTTCTCCTGCATGAACTTGCCCATGCTCTCGGCCGCGCCGTCGTTTTGCCAGGCCACGCCGAACACGTTGGCCGCGCACGAGGCGCCCGCCACCGGCGACGGGCCGGCGTTGGTGGAAATGGCGACGACGCCGGCGTCGACGATCACCTTGTGGCTGGCCATCATGACGTTGGAGAAGCCCAGGCCGACGATGGCGTTGACGCGTTCCTTGTCGATGAACTTGCGCACGATCTGGTTGCCCACCTCGGGCTTCAACTGGTCGTCCTCCTTCAGCACCGTGACGGCCTGGCCGCCCAGCTTGCCGCCGGCCTGCTCCAGCGCCAGCATGAAGCCGTCGTACTGGTCCTGCCCCACCACGGCCACGGGGCCGGACAGCGGCGCGGAAAAGCCGATCTTGATCTGGGCGTGGGCGGCGCCGCCCAGCAGCATGGCGGCGCAGGTGCAGCAAGCGGCGATAATTTTCTTGTTCATGGTTGTCTCCGTGGTTGTTGTATGGGGATCAGCCGAGGTCGACGTAGACCCGGCCGTTTTCTATCTTGACGGGATAGGTGCGCACCGCCTCCGTGGCCGGCTCGCAGGTCGCGCGCCCGTCGCGGATGTCGAACTTCCCCTGGTGCAGCGGGCATTCGATCTCGTGCCCGTCGAGGAAACCGTCGCACAGCCGCGCGTTCCCGTGCGTGCACAGGCTGGCGGTGGCGTACACCTCGCCGCCGGCGCCGTACAGCGCCAGCTCCACGCCGCCCGCCGCCACCTGCGTCACGTCGTCCTCCGGCACGTCCGCCTCGGCGGCCGCGTCGATCCAGTTGCTGCTCATGGGTGTCTCCTCAGATGGGGTAAATCAGGGAATTGGGGATCATCTCGGTGTCGTAGACGCAGTGGCGCTGTTCGAAGCGCAGGCCGTCCGGCGTGGCGCGCACGCGGTCCAGGTAGCGGCCCACGTTGAACACCGTGCTCTCCTGCGACAGCTTGGTGCGGAACACCGCGTAGTTGGCCTGCGCCACGATGACGCCGCCCTCCACGCGCTCCACCAGCGGCGCGCCGGTCACGTGGCGCTGGTAGTACGGATCGTGGAACAGGGTTTCCTTGATGCCGTAGGCGCGGTCGCGCAGCATGCCCTTGCTGATCAAGGCCAGCGTCGACAGCGGGAAGCCGCGCTCGTGGTTCTCGCGCGGCTGCACGCGGTAGTCGCAATCGTCGACGAACAGATCGACCCACCTGTCCCAATCGTTGCTGTCCACCGCCAGCGCGTAGTCGGCGTACAGGCGGTTCAGCGCGATCCAGGTTTCGAAGTCCAGGGTATTCATACGTCCATCACCTTGCGCCAGTAGTTGTACATGCCGCGTATCAGCGTTTCCGTGACCATGTGGTCGGTGTTCTCCGCGCCGTAGCCGCCCAGTTCCGCCACCGTGCGGTGGTTCGGCTTTTGCTCGAAGCCGCACTGCGACAGCTCGATCACCTCGCCGTCGTCGGCGGACACGAAGCCGGCCGGGCCGAACAGGTTGGCCTGGATCAGGCGGCGTTCCGTCATCTCCGGCGTGTCGTCCTCGAAGCCGAAGTGGGTCCAAACGAAGTCGAACGAGCCGGTGCCGTTGGGCTGGATGTGGCGCGTCGACACGCTGTTCACCTGCTGCTGGAAGATCACGCTGGGGAACACCGTCATCATCACGGCCGTCGGGCCCTTCCACCAGGCCTCGGGCACGATGTCGAGCAGGCGCTTGTCGTTGACCTCCATGCCGGCCTTGAAGCTGGTCACGCCCGCCGTCACCTCGCTGGTGGCGGCCTGCTGGCTGCGGGTCGACACCATCGCCGCGTGGCGGTAGTGGGCGTCCATCTTCAGTTCCGACTTGTTGTCCGCGCGCCACAGGCCGTAGGTGACGAACCAGGTGTGCAGCAGTCCCGGATGGTAGGGATCCTTGATGTTCTCCTGCATCAGCTTCCAGTTGCCCGGGATGCGCTGACGATTGTAGCCCAGGATGGTGAGCTTGCGGCCGTTGAACAGGCGGTCGAAATAGCCGCACATGTCGGGGCCGAGGAAGTCCTCCAGCGATTCGATCCCGTGGTCGAAGGAGGCGAACACCACGCCGCCGCGCACCGCCACCTTGAGCTGGTTCAGGCCATGGTCGGCGGTGTTGAATTCCTTGGGCATGCCGCCATTGACCTTGCCGTCCTGCTTGACGCCGCGCCGGAACGGCACGCCCTGCAAGTCGCCCTTCAGCGTGTAGCTCCACTGGTGGTAGGGGCAGACGAACTCCTTCTTGTTGCCGTGGCGCTCGCGGCAGAACTGCATGCCGCGGTGGGCGCACACGTTTTCCACCACGTTCACGCTGCCGTCGGCGGCGCGCGTGAGGATCACGGAGCGCTCGCCGATGACGGTGCGCTTGTAGTCGCCCGGGTTCGGAATCTCCGCCTCCAGGCCGACATAGCACCAGTGGCCCTGGTAGAACAGGCGTTCCAGCTCGCGCTTGTAGAGCGACGCGTCGGTGTAGGCCCAGAACGGAATGCGGCTCGATCCGGGCTGGTCCCAGACCGGCTTGATCGGGAAGACGGCGGCCATGGTCACGCTCCCTCGACGCGCACCATGATGGGCGCCAGGCCGGCCACCTGGCCGAACATCACATCGCCCGGCACCACGGCGTTCACGCCCTCGGGGGTGCCGGTCATGATGACGTCGCCCGGCTCCAGCGCCTCGTATTCCGACAGGAAGGCGATCGATTCGGCCACCGACCAGATCAGCTTGGAGATGTCCGAACTCTGGCGCGGCTCGCCGTTGACGGTGACGGAGATGGCGCCCTCGGTCAGGTGGCCCACGTCGGCCACCGTCGAAATCGTGCCGATCGGCGCCGACTTGGCGAAGGACTTGCCGAACTCCCATGGGCGGCCCTTGTCGCGCGCCTCCAGCTGGATGTCGCGGCGCGTCATGTCCAGGCCGACGGCGTAGCCGTACACGTGCTCCAGCGCCTGTTCCAGCGGGATGTTGGCGCCGCCCTTGCCGATGACGGCCACCAGCTCGATCTCGTGGTGGAAGTTGGCGGTCTTGGGCGGATACGGAATCGTGGCCTCGCCGGCGCCGGCCTGCACGATGGCGTTGGCCGGCTTCATGAAGAAGAACGGCTTTTCGCGGTCCGGATCGCGGCCCATTTCGCGGGCATGGGCCGCGTAGTTGCGGCCCACGCAGAAGACGCGGTTGACGGGGAAGCGCTCTTCGCTGCCGGCGATGGCGAGGCTGAAGACTGGGGCGGCTGGAACTGCGTATTTCATGGTGGTCTCCTGATGAGGGGGTTCAGTGCTGTGCTTTTTCTTCGCGCCACAGGCCCAGCGCCTGCTGGATAGGCCGGTCCGAGAAACTGAAAAGAATGGTGTCGGCGTCCGCGCGCAGGCGCAGCGGCTGCCAGGACGGCACGACAAACACGTCGTTGAGCGCGAAATCGAATCGCTCGCCGCCGATGTCCGCGCCGCCCCCGCCCTCCAGGCACACGTAGACGGTGCCGTCGGTGCAGCGGTAGGGCAGCGTCTCGAAGCCGGCCGGCAGCAGCTGCGCGAACGCGCCCATGGTCGGCATGGGCGAGGCGCCGGTGGCGGGATTCACATAGCGCAGCTTGTGGCCGAGGTGCGCGTCGATGGCGCCGCGCGCGATGCCCAGCAGGGATTCGCGCGTCTTGGCGAACGGGTAGACGAACACCTTGGTCGGCTGCGCCGCGGTCTGCGCGAAATCGACCGGCAGCATGTTGTTGCCGTAGCGGGCCAGCGCGTCGCCCTCGGGCCGGCTGGCCTCCTGCGTCGCCTGCGCGCCGTGCTCGGCGAAGCCGGCGTCGAAGAAGCGCACGGTCGGGATGTCCAGGCCGTCCAGCCATACCACGGGCTCGTCGCCCAGGTTGCCGTGGTCGTGCCAGGTCCAGGCGGGGGTGATGATGAAGTCCCCGCGCCGCATCGTGGTGCGCTCGCCGTCGACGGCCGTGTAGGCGCCCTCGCCGTCCAGCACCAGCCGCAGCGCGGACTGCGTGTGGCGGTGCGCCGGCGCCACCTCGCCCGGCATGATCAGCTGCAGGCCGGCGTACAGCGACTGCGTGATCGAGGAGTTGCCGCGCAAGGCCGGGTTTTCCATGATCAGCACGCGGCGCTCGGCCTCGGCGGCCGTGATCAGGCGGCCCGCCTCCATCACGTGCGGGCGCACGTCGGCGTAGCGCCACAGCGCCGCTTGCAGCGGCGAGGCCGGCTGCCTGGGCACCAGCGCGCCCAGCACCTCCCACAGGGGGGTCATGTAATGCCGGTCTATGCGCTGGTAGAAGTCCTGGCGGGCGCCGTCGTCCCTGGCGTTGCTCATGCTGTGTTCTCCTTTGTTATTGATGGTCAGATGCCGCTGGGGTAGAACGCGTCCGCGTAGACATGCTCGGGCGGCACGCCTTTTTTCCGGGCCAGCATGGCGGCCGCCTCCACCATGGGCGGCGCGCCGCACAGGTAGGCGCGCCAGCCGGCCAGGCTGTCCCAGTCGCTGTTGAAGGCGTCCGTCACCAGGCCGCTGCGCCATTGCGGATCGTCGTTGCCGGTGCTGACCACGACATGCAGGTGCAGGTTCGGGTGCCCGAGGCGCAGCTCTTCCAGCCACGCCAGGCCGTAGACGTCGCGCGGGGTGCGCACGCCGAAATACAGGTGGATGGGCTGTTCCATGCCGGCCGCCAGCGCGCCGCGCACGATGGACAGCACCGGCGCCAGGCCGGTGCCGCCGGCCACGCACAACATCGGCCCCTCGTGCTTGCGGCGCAGGTAGGCCGTGCCCAGCGGACCGCTGACGCGCACCGCGTCGCCCACCGCCAGCGTGTGCTCGATATGGCCGGTGACGCGGCCGTCCGGCACCAGGCGCACGTGGAATTCCAGCTCGTCGCCGCCGGGAACGTTGGCCATGGAGTACGGGCGCGCCAGCTCCGGGCCGAATTGCAGGGTGGCGTACTGGCCGGGCGAGAATTCCAGCGGCTTGGCCGGCTTGAGGCGCAGGCGGCGGATGTCGTGCGTCATCGGCTCGATGGCCAGCACGGTGGCCTTGACGATGCGCGCCGGATGCGTCACCACCTCATCCGGCTCCGGCACCTCGACCACGCAATTGCCGGTCACCACGCTCATGCAGGCCAGCACATAGCCCTCGTCGTCGGGATGCGTGATCTTCGAGTCGCGCCCCGTTTCCAGCACCTCGCCCTCCAGCACCTTGCAGCGGCAGGTGCCGCAACGGCCGGCGGTGCAGCTGTAGGAGATCGGAACCTGGTGCTCGCGCAGGGCGGCCAGCAGGTTGGCGCCTGGCTCCAGATGCAGGGTGCGTCCCAGCGGTTGCACGACTAATTCCATGACCATCCCCATGTGTTGAACCGACGTTGAACTGATGCTTAACTGATGGGCAAAGTATAGAAAGCGGAGTAATATAAATAAATAGAATCCCGTGAATGCATTAAATCACTCGTAGCAATATTACTCGCCCATGGAACTGAAAAACGTCGACCTCAACCTGCTGCTCGTGTTCAACCAGCTGCTCGCCGAACGACGGGTGTCGAAGGTGGCGGAGGCGCTCGGGCTGACGCAGCCCGGCGTCAGCAACGCCCTCAAGCGGCTGCGGCTGCTGCTGGGGGATGAGCTGTTCGTGCGCACGGCGCGCGGCATGGAGCCCACGCCGTACGCGCTGCGCCTGGCCGAGCCGATCGGCTACGCGCTGTCGACCATCCACGACTCGCTGAACGAAGTGGCGCACTTCGATCCCGCCACCAGCAAGCGCAAGTTCACGCTGGGCATGACCGACATCGGCGAGATGTATTTCCTGCCCAAGCTGATGGAGATCCTGCGCCGGCAGGCGCCGGGCGTCAGCGTCAGCACCGTGCGCAACACCACCGTGAACCTGCAGGATGAAATGGAGGCCGGCCACGTCGACCTCGCTATCGGGCTGCTGCCGCAGCTGAAGTCGGGCTACTTCCAGCGCCGCCTGTTCAGGCAGCGCTATGTGTGCATGTTCCGCAAGGGGCATCCGCTGGACAAGGAGGGCTTGACGGTGGAGGAGTTCCGCGACGCCGACCACGTGACGGTGGTCGCCAGCGGCACCGGCCACGCGATCGTGGACCAGTCGATCGAGCGCCTGGGCATACGGCGCAACATCGGGCTGACCGTGCCGCACTTCGTGGCCGTGGGCCATATCCTGTCCAACAGCGCGATGATCGCCACGGTGCCGGAACGCTACGCGATGGCCTGCGTGCAACCGTTCAACCTGCGCTACGTGACCCATCCGCTGGCGTTGCCTGAGATCAACATCAACGTGTTCTGGCACGCGAAATTCAACAAGGAGCCGGCCAACAAGTGGCTGCGCAGCCTGATCTTCGACAACTTCGCGGATGGACGGGAGGCCTAGCCCGCCTGGAATAGCCCGCCCGGAATGGCCCAAGCATAATTTTTGCTATGATGGCACTTACTTTGAGCATTCAGATTGACAACGCCATGCAGCCCGTCGCCGAAACACCCGTGAAAGAAGAACTCGACTACGTCACCTCCTGCGCGCTGCCGACCCCGTGGGCGCAGTTCACGCTGCACGCCTTCGTCGAGCACGCCACGGGCAAGGAACACCTGGCCATGGTGCTGGGCGACATCGGCGACGGCCAGCCTGTGCTGGCGCGCGTGCACTCCGAGTGCCTGACCGGCGACGTGCTGTATTCGCAACGTTGCGACTGCGGCGCCCAGCTCGAGGGCGCGCTGAGGAAGGTGGCCGCCGAGGGCCGCGGCGTGGTGCTGTACCTGCGCCAGGAGGGCCGCGGCATCGGCCTGATCAACAAGATGCGCGCCTACCGCCTGCAGGAGGCCGGTTTCGACACGGTTCAGGCCAACGAGCAACTCGGCTTCAAGGCCGACCAGCGCAACTACGCGCTGGTCGAACCCATGCTCAAGCAATTCAACGTCACCAGCCTGCGCCTGATGACCAACAACCCGCGCAAGATCGCCGCCATGGAGGCGCTGGGCGTGACGGTGGCCGAGCGCGTGCCGCTGCTGGTCAACCGCAACAAGTTCAACCAGCACTACCTGAACACCAAGGCCGCCAAGCTGGGCCACATGATGACCCCGCCGCCGCCGGCCGCCGAGGATGGCGAGCTGTAACACACCACCGAACATCCCCAAGTACCGGATCTGCATGAAACTAAGCCATCTCGCCGCTGTACTGACCATGACTTGGGGCTGCGCCGAAGCGTTGGCCGCCCCGCAGGGGGGCGCCCCCGCCGCGCCCCCCGCCACCGCCGCCCCGGCCGACAACGCCGCCAACAACCCGGCCAACAACGCGGCCGACACCCCGGCCGTGCAACTGCCGCCGCCGTCCAGCGCGGCGCAGAAGCTCTATTCCAGCGCCAAGGCCGACCTGCTGCAGGTGCGCTCGCTGCTGAAAAGCGGCCGCACCCAGTCCTCGGTGGGCTCGGGCTTCCTGATCGGCACCAGCAACCTGGTGCTGACCAACTACCACGTGGTGTCCCAGTTCGCGCTCGACCCGGACACCTACACCGGCGAGTGGGTCGACACCGGCGGCCAGCGCGGCAGTGTCGAACTGCTGGCGGTGGACGTGCTGCACGACCTGGCCGTGGTGCGCGTGAACCGCCAGGGCACCGGCGTGTTCAACGTGCCCGAGCAGCTGGCGCGGCTCACGCAGGGCCAGTACCTGTACTCGCTGGGCAATCCGCTGGACCTGGGCTTCGCCATCTCCGAGGGCTCGTACAACGGCGTCATCTCGCGCAGCTTTTACGACCAGCTGATGTTCACCGGCCCCATCAACTCGGGCATGAGCGGCGGCCCCAGCGTCACCGTCGGCGGCGAGCTGGCCGGCGTCAACGTGTCCAAGCGCCTGGACGGCGAACTGGTGAGCTTCCTGGTGCCGGCCCGCTACGCGCAGGAACTGCTGAAAAAGGTCAAGCCGGCCGCGCCGCCGCCCAAGGACTTCACCAGCGTGGTGGCCGAACAGCTGCTGGCGCACCAGAAGGCGATGGTGGACCAGTTGCTGGCCACGCCGCTGACCATGAAGGCCATGGGCCCCTACATGGTGCCGGTGCGCGAATCGGAGCAGATGCGCTGCTGGGGCAGGTCCAACGTGAAGGCCGACAAGCCGTTCACGGTCGACATCACCAGCTGCTCGATGGAGTCGGCCATCTTCGTCTCCGGCTCGTTGCAAACGGGCGCGATCGGCATCCGCCACCAGTTCATGCGCAGCGCCGGGCTGGACCGGGTGCGCTTCGCCCAGCTCTCCAGCGCCTCGTTCAAGAACGAGGGCTTCGGCAGCAACAAGGACAGCCGCCTGACCGGACCGCAATGCACCGAGCAGTTCGTGCGCAACGCCACGCTGCCGCTGCGCGCCGTGCTGTGCGTGCGCGCCTACCGCAAGTTCGACGGGCTGTACGACTTCGCCCTGCTGACCGCCAGCACCGACGAGGGATTGATGAACCTGCAAAGCCGTCTGGACGCGCGCGGCGTGTCCTATGAAAACGGCATGCGCACCGCGCGCGCCTTCCTGGAAGCGCTGGCGCGCGGGGCGGTGAAATGACGGCGCCCTACTACATCGAGGTGTTGAGCCGCAACGGCGACGTGCTGCACCGCCACCGCTACGACCAGCTGCCCATCCGCATCGGCCGCAGCTACGGCAACGACTGCATCCTGGACGACGCCCACACCGCCGAGCGCCACGCGGTGATCGAGGCCGACGACGAGGGCCACCTGGTGATGCGCGACCTGGACAGCCAGAACGGCCTGGTCCACCTGGGCAAACGCCAGCCCGCCGTGCCGCTCAACGGCGGCACGGTGGTGCGCCTGGGCCACACCCGGTTGCGCGTGCGCGACGCGGACTTCCCGGTGCCGCCAGAAATCGCCGACACCACCATGCACGCCTGGGAGGGCGGCGCGCCCGCGCTGGCCGGCATGGCGCTGATCGCGCTGTTCACCGGCGTGGAGGAGGCGCTGTCGGACGCCGAGCCGTTCCAGACCATCCGCTACCTGCTGACGATCGCCTCCGGCCTGGGCGCGGGGCTGGTGTGGAGCGGCGTCTGGGCACTGGCCAACCGCCTGTTCGGCGGCCACGCGCGCATGGGACGGCACCTGTTCATCCTGGGCAGTGGGCTGATCACCGCCGGCGCCTGGAAGGTCATCAGCAACGTGCTGGCCTACGCCTGGTCGGCCGAGGTGTTCACGCGCTACGGCAACCTGGTGACCCTGGCGATCGCCTGCGGCATGGTGTTCTTCCACCTGCGCACCATCATGCCGCGCCACCCGGGCCGGCTGGCCTCCGGCTGCGGCATCCTGATGGCGCTGGGCTCGGGCCTGATCTTGATGAGCAACCTGCAGAACACCGGGCGGCTGGCGGACGAGCTGTACATGTCCGTGCTGCTGCCGCCCGAGGTCAGGCAGAGCAAGGAGCACGCGGTCGACGAGTTCATGCGCGACGCGGCCAAGCTCAAGGAAAAGGCCGACGGCGCCCGCTCCGGCACCGTCAAGGCGGAGCTGGACGACGACGAGCAATAGCGATTCATCGGCGCCCCCCCCCCGCTACCGCGGCAACACCAACAAGGCCGCGCGCCTGGCCGTGGCGGCGCGCCAGCACCTGTACGTCCGGGCCGCCGCCGAGGAGAGAGCGACGCCAGCGGCGACATCCACAAATTCACCGCCGGCATGGCGGCCGCGATCGAGCGCCTGGGAAAAGGGGTCAGGAAAAGGGGTCAGGTTCGGTTTTCTTTAAAAGGGGTCAGGTTCGGTTTTTTAATACCGAACCTGACCCCTTTTACTTTTAATTGAACCTGACCCCTTTTTATTTTTCGCCGCGGCGGAAGCTGCAGGAGGCGCGCCGGTCCAGGATTTGAACGCGCGCTGGAATCCGCTTGACATCGGGTGGCCGGCGCCGCCGGGCATTCTTGGGTTGCATGTAAGCCATTGACGTTATCTGTGTGCAATCGCACAGACCATTGCTATTTTTCAACGCATGCTATGGCTCAACTGCAACTAAAACGGAGAACAAAATGAACGGAATCAAAATCATCGGCATCGTGCTGATCGTCGCCGGCCTGCTGGGCGGCGTGCTGGGTGGGTTCAGCTTCACCCAGGAGACGCACAAGGCCAGCGTGGGACCGATCAACCTGTCGGTCGCGGAAGAGAAAAAGGTCAACGTGCCGCTGTGGGCCAGCGTCGCCGCGGTCATCGCCGGCATCGCGCTGGTGGCGACCGGGTCGAAGCGCTGATTCAGCCGCAGCGCACGACCTTTTGATCGAGCTCGCCGAACGGCAGCGTGCCGCGGGCGTCGATGGCGGCCATGCGCACCTGGTCGCCGAAGCGCATGAAGGGCGTGCGCGCCGCGCCGGCCCCGGCAGGTCCCCGCGTTCAGCCGCGCGGCGGGCCGCCGGCCGCGCCGGGAGGCGGACCGCCCGGCGCCCACTTCTCGCGCGACTGGAACAGGAACAGCTGCGAGGCGTCGGCGCCGGCCGGCGCGGAGCGGGCCGTCCATTGCTCGTCGTGCAGGTCCATGTCGGCGTCGTACTCCACGTGGCAGCCGAGCGGGCTGTTGAAGTACCAGAACCAGTTGGAGCCCATCTTGTGGCGGCCCGGTCCCCAGAACGATTGGTAGCCCTTGGCCACCATGCGGCTGCCGGCCTGCATCACCTCCGTCGGCCCGCCCATGTGGAAAGTGAAGTGCTCGCAGCCCTTCATGAACGGCGGGGTCTGGATCAGGAACAGCGTGTGGTGGTCCCGCGTGCCGGCGGGACGCAGGAAGGGACCGGCCCCCAGCAGGCGGTCGGTGCAGCGGAAGCCCAGCCGCCCGGTGTAGAAGGCCTCGGCCTTCGCGGCGTCCGGCACGAAGTAGACCACGTGCGACAGCGAACGCGGTCGCACCACCGCGTCCTCGTCCACGGCCGCCACGTTCACGCCGCGGCCCGGCGCCGCGCCGGGCGCGTTGATGGCCTCGGCCGGCAGGTCCAGCGCGCGGCGCGCCGTCACCTGGAAGCCGAGCGTGAAGCCGGCGTCGTCCCGCGCCTCGATGCCGCCGTCCGGCAGGCGCCGCACTTCCCTGTCTTTGCCCAGTTCCTCGGCGATGGCCGCCAGGGCGGCGGCGTCCGCCACGCCGTAGATGGTCTTGCGCAGCATGCTGGCGGTGCCGAGCGGCGCCGGCAGCGCCGCGTCGTCCTGGCGGGCGATGACGATGGCCGTGCCGTCGAGCGCCTCGAAGCGTCCGCCGCCCACCGGCGCCAGGCCGTAGTCGGCGAGGTATTGCGCGCAGGCGTCGACGTCGTCGACTCCGAAGACCAGTGCGTCGGGTCCGATGATATTCATGTTGTTTCCTTGCTTCTCAAGTTGTTTCTCAAGTTGGTGTTCACACCGAGGTGCGGCCGCCGAGGGTCTCCGCCACCCAGTCGGCGATGTAGGCGCCGGCGTTGGCGGAGTTGTCGAAGCTGGAGTGCTGCACGCCGCCCTCGCGCGTGGTGAAGACCTTCAGCTCGCGGCGCGGGCTGTTGACCAGCTGGTCGTAGGTGCGCTGGGACCAGTGCAGCGGAATCTGCGAATCCTTCTCGCCGTGCGTGACCAGGAACGGCACCTTGACGCGGTCCAGGATGCCGTCCAGGTGGACGTTTTCAGCGATGCGCAGGAAGTCGTCCATGTCCTTGGCGCCCCACACCCATCGCACGTGTTCCCAGTAATGCGGCACCGGCAGGCTGCCCTCGCGCGCCAGGCGTTTCCGCTGCACATCGCGCCAGTCGTGGTTGGCGCCCCACGCCACGCCGCAGGCGAATCGCGGCTCGAAGGCCACCGCGCGCGGGCAGTAGTAGCCGCCCAGCGAGACGCCCTCCAGGCCGATGCGCTTCGCGTCGACGTCCAGGCGCGTCTCCAGCCAGTCCACCACCTTGCCGGCCCAGCGCTCGCTGTCGTACACGGCCGTCATGCCGTGCAGGCGCAGCGCCTCGCCGGTGCCCGGCTGGTCGATCACCAGCGAGGAGACGCCGCGCTTCGCCAGCCACGCGGGCAGGCCGACGCGGTATTTCATTTCCTTGGTCGAGTCCAGGCCGTTGACCTGGACCAGGATGGGCGCCGGGCCCCGCACGCCCTCGGCGCGCACATACAGGCAGGAGATGTGGGCGTCGCCGTAGGGGATTTCGACCCGTTCGCAGTTCTCCCCGGCCAGCTCGACGCCGCGCGCGAAGACGTCCAGGAAACGCCGGTACAGGGCCTCGCGTCCCTCCGCGCCATGCGCCTGCAGGCGCTCGGCGGTGAGGTAGTAGATGGCGGCGCGCGAGTACTTGTCCCCGGCGGAGATCAGGCGGCCGCGGGTCTCGTCCTCGTCGGCCAGGCCGCACAGCTTGTCGGCCATGCGGGCCCAGGTTTCGCGGAAGGCGCGCGTGCCGGCGGCGTCGGGCTGGCGCGCCGCCTCCTGCAGCGGCGCGCACATCTCCTCGATCTCGCCGATGCGGGCGCCCATCTCGATCGCCAGGTCCACCGAGAGGTTCCAAACGTAGTTGGTGGGGAAGTATTTGAACATGGGTTTCTTGGTTAAAAGCCTTAGAAGTTGTAGCCCGCGCGCACGCCGAAGGTCCTCGGGTCGCTGATGAAGAAGGAACCCGGCACGCGGCTTTCGATCTTCACCATGTCTTCAATGTTCTTCACGAACAGCTGCACGTTCCAGGTGCCGTTCGGGCTTTCATAGCCGATCGACGCGTCGGATTTGTGGTACGACGGCTGGCGGTAGCGGATGCCTTCGGTCGGGTCGCTGATGTAGTAGGAAGTCGAATGGCGGGTGGCCACCGTGGCCGCCACCTCGCCGCCGTTCGCCAGCGCGAAGCGGTGCGTGTAGCCCAGGCCGATGGTGGACGTGGGCGCGCGGTCCAGCTTCTGGCCGGAGAAGTCGATGGTGGCCGACGGGTTGTATTTCTTGAACTTGGCGTCGGTGACGGCCCAGGTGCCGCGCAGCATGCCGTCGTCGCCGACCTTCAGCTTGCCCTCGAACTCCAGGCCGTCCACCGTGGAATTGGCGGCATTGGCGGTGAAGGAATGGCAGGTGGACGGATCGTTGGTGCGGCAGGTGGTGGTCGTCAGCTGCTGGTCCTTGTAGGCGTAGTGGAAGACGTTGGCAGACAGTTGCAGGTGGTTGTCGAGGAAGCGACCCTTGACGCCGGCCTCGTAGGCGGTCAGCGTCTCCGGCTTGTACACGCCGGTGTCCGCCTCGGCGTTGAAGCCACCCGACTTGTAGCCGGTGGAGACGCTGGCGTACAGCATGACGTTGCGGCGCAGGTCGTGGTCCAGGCCGACCTTCCAGCTGGTGTTGCTGAATTCGACGTCCTGCGAGTAGGCCTTGGAGCTGGTGGTCGCGGGCGGCTTGGCGGCTTCGCCGCTGAGCGGATCGTAGCCGGTCTTGCGGTCGCGGGTGCCGCGCACGCCCAGCGTCAAGCGGGTGTCGTCGCGCAGCGCGTAGGTGGCTTGGCCGAAGGCGGCCTTGGACTTGTTGGCCAAGGTGGCCATGAAGGGCAGCACCACGTTGAACTTGCCGAAGGGCGCGGTGATGTAGGTGGTGTAGGCCGCCTCGCGGTCGATGTCCTCGTCGAAGGCGTACACGCCGGCCACCCAGCGCAGCGGGCCGTTGCCGGTGGAATTCACGCGCAGTTCGTGCGACAGCGCGCTGCTGCTGCCCCGGTTCAGGGTGGTGAAGGGGAAGCCGAAGTAGATGCCGTTGTTCAGCTGGTCCAGGCGCAGGCGCATGGAGGCCAGCTGGTAGGTCAGATCCACCGCGCCGAGGCGGGTCTTGAACTCGCCGCGCAGCGAGTCGGCCTGGTTGTCGCGGTGCGAGTTGGCGTCCTGCTTGAACGCCAGGCCGGCGGTGCGCTGCGCGTCCCTGCCGCGGTCCACGTAGACCGGGTCCTTGATATGGTTGCCGGTGCCGGCGGGGGAGAAGCCCAGCGTGCCGATCAGGGTGCCGGTGAAGAAGTTCGTGATCGGCACCGGCGACGCCGCGCCGCCGCTGATCTTGCTCGATTCGGCCGTCAGCAGCAGGCTGGTGGTGGGGCTGAAGGTGCCCAGCAGGTGCAGGCGCGCGGACTGGTCGTCCTGGCTTTCCAGCGCGATGGTGTTCGGGCCCGGGTTCAAATAGGTGTCGTGCTTGTTGGTGTTGACGGCGGCGCGCATGGCCCACACCTCGCCCATCGGAACGTTGATCATCGCGTCCAGGCGGCGGGTGTTGTAGTTGCCGATTTCCACGCCGACCTTGCCGGCCAGCGTCTTGCCCGGCTTGTTGGTGATCAGGTTGATCGCGCCGGCCGTGGCGTTGCGGCCGTACAGCGTGCCCTGGGGTCCGCGCAGCACCTCGATGCGGTCCAGGTCGAAGAAGGCCACGGCCTGCGCCTCGTAGCGCGGCACGTAGGCGCCGTCCACGTGGAAGGCGGCGGACGGATCGCCCTTCTCGGTCATGTCCAGGCTGGTCACGCCGCGGATGGACACCTGGAGCATGCCGCTTTCCTGCGCGATTTCCACGTTGGGCAGCATCTCGGCCAGCGAACGGGGATCGGTGGTGCCCGCGTTCTTCAAGTCTTCGCCGGACATGACGGACAGCGCCAGCGGCGTCTTGCTGGCCGGCTGCGCGACCTTCTGCGCGGTGATGATCACCTCGGCGATGCCGCCGTCCTTCTTGGTTTCCGCGTTCTGTGCCATGGCCGTGGCGGCGCCGGTGAGGTAGCCGGCGGCGAGGAGCGCCCGGGCGAGCAAGGTCAGCTTGGGGTTGTGCATGTTGAATCTCCTAGGTGTTCGCGGCAGCTCTCGAGGGTGCCGTATGGGTTGTGTTTGCAGGAAAAATGATAAGCGCTTTCCTGTTTTTTCCCATAGCGATTATTGGCCCCAACCTCACCATTATTTGGATAGCAGGCATTCGCCGTATGAATAGCCGCGCGCTTTCGAAGGTGGTTGGGAAAACGCTTACTACGGACGTGCGAAAGCCGCGCCATGCGCGGCGCGGCCTTCGGTTACCGCGGTTTAGCCAGGCTTAATCCGAGAGGGACACCCAGACGCCGCCGGCGCGCGACGACGCCTGCACGGCTTCGATGAACAGCACGCCGCGCAAGCCGTCGTCGATGGTGGGGAACCGCGCGTCGCCCGCGGCGGCGCCGGAGTTTGCGCAGCGCCTCGCCAGCAGGTGGCTGGCGATCTCGCTGTACAGGGCGGCGAAGGCGTCGATATAGCCCTCGGTGTGCCCGGCCGGCACGCGGCTCACGCGCGCGCCAGCCGCGTTCATGGCGGCGCTGCCCCGTTCAACGATGCGGGTCGGTTCGCCCAGCGGGGTCCAGCGCAACTCGTTGGGATGCTGCTGCGCCCATTCGATGCCGCCCTTGCTGCCGTAGACGCGGATGCGCAAGTCGTTGGCGTGGCCGGGCGCAACCTGGCTGGCCCACAACATGCCGCGCGCGCCACCCGCGTAGCGCAGCAGCACCTGCACGTCGTCGTCGATGACGCGGCCCGGGACGAAGGAACTCAACTCCGCCGCCAGCGCCTCCACCGGAGCGCCGACGATGGTGTCCGCCAGTTGCCAGGCGTGCGAGCCGATGTCGCCGATGGCGCCGCCGCCCGCCTTGGCCGGGTCGGTTCGCCAGGCGGCCTGCTTCTGGCCGCCCTGCTCCAGCGCCTCGGCCAGCCAGTCCTGCGCGTATTCCACCTGCACCACGCGTATTTGGCCCAGCGCGCCCTCGCGCACCATGCGCTGCGCGTGCCGCACCAGCGGATAGGCCGAGTAGTTGTGCGTGACGGCGAATATCAGGCCGCGCTCCTCGGCCAGCGCCTTCAGCATGCGCGCGTCGGCGCTGTTGGTGGTGACCGGCTTGTCGCAGATGACGTGGATGCCCGCTTCCAGGAAGGCGCGCGCCACCGGCGCATGCATGTGGTTGGGCGTGACGATGCTGACCGCCTCGATGCCGTCCTCGCGCGCGCTTTCCGCCTTCGCCATTTGCCCGTAGCTGTCGTAGATGCGCGCCGGGTCCAGCCCCAGCGCCCGCCCGGAGCGCTGCGACGCCTCGGCGGTGGACGACAGCGCGCCGGCCACCAGTTCGTAGCGGTCGTCCAGGCGCGCGGCGTGGCGGTGCACCGCGCCGATGAAAGCGCCCTCGCCGCCGCCCACCATGCCCAGCCGCACGCGGCCCGGAAATACTGCCTTGTCCATGCCTGCTCCTTAAGCGACGCCCAGCATGCGGCGGTTGCGCAGCGGGTCTCCGCCGCTGCCGGCGAAGTCGTCGAAGGCCTTGTCGGTCACGCGGATGATGTGGTCGCGGATGAAGGCCACGCCCTCGGCGGCGCCCTGCTCGGGGTGCTTGAGGCAGCATTCCCACTCCAGCACCGCCCAGCCCTTGAAGCCGTACTGGGCGAACTTGGAGAAGATGGCCTTGAAGTCGATCTGGCCGTCGCCCAGCGAGCGGAAACGTCCCGCCCTTTCCAGCCATGGCTGGTAGCCCGAGTACACGCCCTGCCGCCCGTCCGGCCGGAATTCCGCGTCCTTCACGTGCATGACCTTGATGCGCTCGTGATAGAGGTCGATGAAGGCCAGGTAGTCCAGCTGCTGCAACAGGAAATGCGAGGGATCGTAGGCGATGGCCAGGTTCGGATGGTGGTGCACGCGCTCCAGCAGCATCTCGAAGGTGACGCCGTCGAACAGGTCCTCGCCCGGATGCAGTTCGAAGGCCAGGTCGACACCGGCCTCGCCGTAGGCGTCCAGTATCGGCAGCCAGCGTTTGGCCAGTTCGTCGAACGCGGTCTCGATCAGTCCCGGCGGGCGCTGCGGCCACGGGTAGAGGAAGGGCCAGGCCAGCGCGCCGGAAAAGCTGATGGACGCGTCCAGGCCCAGATTGGCGGACGCCTTGGCCGCCAGCAGCATCTGCCGAACCGCCCATTGCTGGCGCGCCGCCGGGTTGCCGCGCACGGAGGCAGGCGCGAAGCCGTCGAAGGCCTCGTCGTAGGCCGGGTGCACGGCCACCAGTTGCCCCTGCAGGTGGGTGCTCAGTTCCGTGATCGCCACGCCGTTCTCGCCGGCCACGCCGGCCAGTTCGTCGCAATACGTCTTGCTCTCCGCCGCCAGCGCCAGGTCGAACAAGCGGGTGTCGTTGGACGGCACCTGCACGCCGCGATATCCCAGTTCGCCCGCCCAGCGCGTGATGGACTCCCAGCTGTTGAACGGCGCCTGGTCGCCCGCGAACTGCGCCAGGAAGATGGCCGGCCCCTTGTTGATGGTGGTCATGTGATGGTTCCCTCTCACACCGTGGCGCTGATGGTGCAGTTGGTGACGGGACTCCAGGGCAGGTAGGAAATGCGCAGCTGCACGGAAGCGGTGACGGTGTGCGCGCCCGGCGCCAGGCCGCCCGGCTGCAGCACCAGGACCTCGGCCACCTCGCCGAACTCCCAGCGCTCGTCGTAGGTGGTTTCCAGCTCGTCCAGCGTCCAGGTCTTGCCGCGCACCGAGAAGCGCACGCTTTCGCGCGGCACCTTCACGCCGTCCACGGTGACGCCGATGTCTTCCACGGCCGACAGGATCTGGCCGCGGTAGTAAGGCAGGCGCGCCCCCATGCGCCAGCCGGTGACGGTGTCGCCCTCGCGGGTGTTGCCCACGCTGCCGGGGAAAATGATGTGTTGATCGTACATGGTTCCGTTCTCCTTAGACTTCGCCCAACAGGCGCTTGAACATCTCTTGCTGGCGGCGCACCTGCTCGCGGCCATCGACCTCGAAGGCGTCCTCGATATGGCGCTGGCCCTCGTATTCGCTGGACAGGTGGCCGCTGTAGCCGCCCTCGATCAGCACGGGGATGATTTCCTCGTAGGGGATGGCCGGCTCCTTGCCGCTGTCGTCGATCTCGTAGAACTTGGCGTGGATGTTGAAGATCCACGGCATGAATTCCAGCATGCGCCGCGGGTTGCTCCAGATGTTGTGGCGCAGCGTCTCGGCCATTTGCAGGTCCACCGCGTTGCCGCCCAGCTTGCGCACGTCCATCAGCACGTAGTCGGGCAGCACGCGCGCGGCGTGCGCCTCGAGGATGAATTCGACGATCTTCGGCGTCGCGCCCAGGCGCAGGAAGCGGTCGCGGAACACGGGCGGGTAGTTCTTGGTGTACATGCCCATGTCCGGCACGTAGCCCACGTGGTCCGAGCCGGTGGCGCGCGTCAGCTCCGTGTAGCGCAGTATCCACGGATGGTCGAAGTGGAACGGCGAGTGCACCTCGATGCCCATGCGCACGTCCAGTTCCTCGGCCAGCGGCACGCAGGCCACCACCACCTCGGGCGGGGTGTTGACGATGACGCGGACGTTGCGGCAGCCGATGCGGCGCGCGAAATGCAGGTCGCGCTTGAGCGAGGCCACCATCTCGTCGAAATTCAGCTTGCGGTCCTTGTACAGCTTCACGTCCAGGAACATGTCGTGGCACTGGGCGTAGGCGCCATGGCGTTCGAGCGAATCGAACCAGCCGGCGATCTGCTCCTCGGGCACGTTGGGGAAACCGGTGAAGGATTGTTCGCTGACGACTTCGATGCCGCGCGCGCCCAGGCCGGCGGCGTGGGCGATGCAGTCGTCAAGGGTCATCTTGCGCAGGAAGGTCTCGTACTGGTAGCTGTAGAGCGAGACGCCGCGCTTGATGCTGTGCTTAGTGTTCATGCAAACCTCGGTTGGAAGAAATGGTTCAAAGGGAAGCGCGCGGTTGCGCTGGCGGCATGCGCAGGCGCATCAGGCATGCCACGATGGCGCACACCGCCGCGATCAGGCCGAAGGCCAGGAAGGCGCCCTGCAGGCCGCCCACCCAGCCGCGCATCAGGTTGACCACGGCGGGCGACAGGAATTGCGCCACGAAGAAGGAACTGGCCCACCAGCCCATGGCGCGGCCGCGGTGCTCGAAGGAGAATTTGCTCTGCGTCCAGGCGATGAGGGCGGGCACGATGATGCCGTTGGCCAGCTGCTGCATGAAGGCGAAGGCCAGCGCCACCTTGTAGTCCGGCGCCATGCCGATGCCGCTCAGCCCCACCGCGTAGCAGAAGAACACCAGGAAGATCTGCGCGCCGGCGCCGAAGCGGGTGGTCAGCTTGAATACGATGGCGCCGATCGGCACGCCGATGCTGGGGATGGCCATGCTCAGGCCTATCGATTTCGGATCGCCGACGCCCAGGTCCTTCAGCAGCAGCGAGAAGTTGATCACCTGGACGTAGTAGATGGTGGACAGCAGCACCGTCACGCCGCACACCATCAGGCCCACCATGTAGGGGAACGGCGTGGCGGCGGGGGCGGCGCCGCCCTGCCCGCGGCGCGGCTCCGGCTCGAACAGGTACACCACGCTGGCCAGGAAGATGGGTATGGCGACCGCGTACACCAGGAAGGGCCACTGCCAGCCCTGCGCGGCCAGGAAGCCCGAACCGGCGATGGTGAGGGTGCCCAGCATGGAGCCGACCACGCCCTGTATCATCAGCCAGCGGTGGCGGGCCCGCTCCTCGTAATAGTCCGCCAGCAGCGTGTTCACCACGGTCAGCACGCCCGCCTCGCCGATGCCGATGACGACGCGCCCGGCCACCACGGCCCAGAAGTTATCGATCAGGAAGGGCATCAGGCCGCCCAGTCCATACATGGCCATGGACCACAGCAGCAACTGGCGCCGGCCGAAGCGGTCGGCGATCACCCCGGCGGCCGGCGCGAACAGCGCGATGCAGGCGCTGGGCGCGGTGATCAGCAGCGGCACCATCAGCCTGGCGTTGGGCACGTCGTGGAAATGGGCCAGCAGCGTGGGCAGCGTGGGCGCCAGCGCGATGATCGCCATGACCGGCAGGAAGCCGGAGAACACCAGGATCCAGCCCTGGCGCCAGTCTGCCTGGCGGCGGGCGGGCGGCGCGGACGCCCCCTCCTGGTGGGAATACTTGGAACCGTGGCTGCGCATTGGACTTGCCTCCTGAATTATTATCACTGCATGCCTGTCTCGGCGGGAAAAACATAACCGGGATTATGATATCGCTTTCCCAGCCATTTCCCAACCAGGAAAACGCCGGGAGCAACGGCTTTTTATCGATACGTCGTATCCAAATCTTGAATACCCCCGAGGGCCGGTTGGGACGGATTTTTCCGGTATAGTAGGAAAACTTTTTCCCACCAGCCCCGCCATGTCCACTAAACGCAACGATCCCGCCCCCGCAGTCCCCGCCAGCGGCAAGCTCGCCTCCATTTCCGCCGTCGCCCAGCACGCCGGCGTCTCCATCGCCACCGTGTCGCGCGTGTTGAACGGCACCAAGGCGGTGAACGACGACACCCGGGCGCGCGTGGAGGCGGCCGTGGCGGCGCTGGGCTACCGCGCCAACGCGCTGGCGCGCAGCCTGATGCGCGGCGAGACGCGCTTGCTGCTGGTGCTGGTGCCGGACTTCGCCAACCCCTATTTCGCCGAGATAGTCAAAGGCGTGGAATCGGTCACGCGCAAGAACGGCTACGGCCTGGTGGTGGCCGACGCGTCTGAAACGCTGTCGCGCGACAGCCCCTCGCTCGATTCGCTGTACAACCGCCTGGCCGACGGCGTGATCAGCCTGGCGCGCTTCGCCGACCTGAAGCCGCTGCTGATGGAGATCCCCGACCTGCCGTGGGTGGCCTGCTCGGAGTTCGTGGAGGACGGCGAGATTCCCAACGTGAGCATCGACCATCGCCAGGCGGCCATCGACGCGGTGCAATACCTGATCAATCGCGGCCACCGCCGCATCGCCCTGCTCACCGCCGACGAGGACTACCAGTGGGCGCGCCAGCGCCGCGAGGGTTACGAGTTCGCGCTGCGCCGCGCCAACATCCCCATCGATGCGCAACTGGTGCGCATCGCGCGCGGCACCGATTACGTGTACGGCATGGAGGCCGCCGGCACCCTGCTGGCCATGGAGACGGCGCCGACGGCGGTGTTCGCGGTGTCGGACACGCTGGCCATCGGCGCCATCAAGGCCTTCCGCCGGGTGGGCCGCCGCGTGCCCGAGGACATCGCGGTGATGGGCTTCGACGACATCCCGGTGGCGCGCGTGTTCGAGCCGGCGCTCACCACCATCGCCCAGCCGGTACGCGAGCTGGGCGCCACGGCGGCCGAGCTGCTGCTCAAGCGCCTGGCCGGCGGCCCCGCCGAATCGTGCACGCTGCAGCACGCGCTGATCGTGCGCGCGTCCGCCTGACGCGCCCGCCCCGACAAGCAAGGAGGCGCCATGCGTTTCAATAAACTGGACCTGAACCTGCTGGTGGCGCTCAACGCGCTGCTGGCGGAGCGCAGCATCAGCCGCGCCGCCGAGAAGATCCACCTGAGCCAGCCCGCCACCAGCAACGCGCTGGCGCGCCTGCGCGCGTACTTCAACGACGACCTGCTGGTCAGCTCCGGACGCCAACTGCTGCTCACGCCGCGCGCCAAGGAGCTGGTGGAGCCGGTGCGCGAGGTGCTGATGCGCATCGACAGCACCATCGCCGCCCAGCCGCGGTTCGACCCGGCCGCGGAGACGCGCGTGTTCACCTTCCTGGTGTCGGACTACACCACGGCCGTGCTGGTGCCGGCGCTGCTGGAGACGCTGTACCGCGAGGCGCCCGGCATGCGCATCAACCTGCGCGACCAGTCGGACAAGCCGGCCGAAGTGCTGGAACAGGGCGACGCGGACTTCCTCGTCATCCCCTCGCAGTTCCTGTCCAAGGAACACCCGTCCGCCGCGCTGTTCGAGGAGGACTATCTGTGCGTCACCTGGGACGGCAACTCGCGCGTGCGCGAACGGCTCACCTTCGACGACTACCTGGCCTGCGGCCACGTGATCGCCACCTTCGCCAGCACCAACCCGCTGTCCACCTTCGACGGCTGGTTCATGGAAAGCTTCGACGTCAAGCGCCGCGTGGAAGTGACCGCGCCGACCATGACCGCCCTGCCATCGCTGGTGGTGGGCACCGACCGCATCGCCACCGTGCACCGCCGCATCGCGCTGCGCGCCCAGGAAACCCTCCCCATCAAAGTGTGGGAACCGCCACCGCGGATTCCGCGCCTGGTCCAGATGCTGCAATGGCATAAGCACCGCAACAACGATCCGGCCATCAGCTGGATACGCGACCGGATCGTCACCGCCGCCATGCGCGTGTAGCGGCCCACCCGGCCGGCGCGCACCGGCCACTGAAACAACAAGGAAAACTCGAATGAATGAAGCCGTCAGGAGCACGGAGGGCAGCGCTTTCCATGCCGCCTCCTCTTTCACGCCCCGCCGCCGCACGCTGGCCTTGGTCGCGGTGGCCCTCGCCTTTGTGATGGACCTGCTGGACACCACCATCATCAACGTCGCCATCCCGTCCATCGGCCAGACCATGGGCGCGGACAAGGCCGCGCTGGAATGGATCATCGCCGGCTACGCGACCGCGTTCGCGGTGCTGCTGATCGTCGGCGGCCGGCTGGGCGACAGCTACGGCTACCGCCGCATGTTCCTGATCGGGATCGCGCTGTTCACCGCCACCTCGATGGCCTGCGGCATGGCGCCCACCGCTTTCGCGCTGCAGGCCGCGCGGCTGCTGCAGGGCGCCAGCGCGGCGCTGATGGTGCCGCAGGTGATGGCGCTGGTGCAGGTGATGTATCCGCCCGAGCAGCGCTACAAGGTCTACACCGTGTTCGGCTTCCTGGGCGGCTTCTCGGCCGCGCTCGGGCCCATCGTGGGCGGGCTGCTGATCGACGCCAACTGGTTCGGCCTGGGCTGGCGGCTGACCTTCCTGATCAACCTGCCGATCGGCCTGTTCAGCCTCGCCGCCGGCGTGCTGCTGCTGCCGGCGGGGCGCGGCGTGAACGCGGTGGCGGTGGACCTGCGCGGCGCGGCGCTGTCCATCGTGGTGCTGTTCGCCATCCTGGCGCCGCTGATCGAGGGACCGGGCCGCGGCTGGCCACCGGGCCTGGTGCTGCTGCTGGCCGCAACCGCGCCGCTGGCCTGGGGCACGGTGCGTTACCTGCGCTGGAGGCAGGCCGCGCATGGCGACGCGCTGGTCAGCCCGGCGCTGTTCAAGCTGAGGAAGGTGTCGCTGGGATTGCTGTGCACCCTGTGCATCAACCCCGTGCTGCCCGGCTACCTGCTGGTGATGACCTTCGTGCTGCAGACCGGCATCGGGCTGTCCGCCTCGCAGATGGCCTACGCCTGCGCGCCGATCGCGCTGGGGGCCATGGGCGCCATCACGCTGCTGGGTCCCTGGCTGTTCCGGCGGCTGGGCGTGCGGGTGATGATGATAGGCGTGGGCGTGACCAGTTTCAGCCTGTGCCTGGCCGCGTGGTCGGTGCATGGCGGGCTGCTGGCGCACGGCGCGCTGGCGGTGGCGCAATTCGGCATGGGCCTGGGCATGGGCTTGTGCGGACCGCAGCTGTCCAACGCCACGCTGCAAGACGTGCCCATGTCCGACGCCGGCGTCGCGGCCGGCCTGCTGACGGCGGTGCAGCAGATCGCCGCCGCGCTGGGCGTGGCGCTGGCGGGCATGGCATTCTTCCACGGCCTGCACGCCACGACGGCGAGCGCGTCCGACTACACCAATGCCTATTTGCAAGTGCTGCCGCTATTCCTCGGCCTGATGGCCGCCGCCCTGTTTGGCGCCACGCGGCTGGCCAAGGCAATGGAAAAACAACGGCAAGTGTTAGGGGACCAAAGTTCTCTGGAATGCCCGATCATCCACGACCAGGTTCGGTGATCGGTAGATTCCGAGGCGGCGACGCTCCGGCCTTGGTTTCTTTTTCCGCTACCCTTTTACTTTCGGCCTCCAAAATCTTTTGACAGGTGTTGATGGTTGCGCGCAGTACCAACACTGGATTCACTTGAGTCTCGTTATCCCTTGGAGACTGAGCCTTCTCAGCGAATCCGGCCAGCTTTTCAAGGGATTCAGGGTTTTGCATAATTTCAAGCATCCATGCCAGGCAACCATCCTTCGTGTAGCTGAGATTGATCTCCCTGACGATTTCGGTCACTGCGGCAGCAAGTGCGACATTGGAATCCGTTGTCGCTTTGGCGACATCACCTAGACGCCCTGCCCCGGAACCCGATGCGGCCACGCTCGACTTCGCCTGATTCAGTTCAATCCCCGCGAGCCGTTTCACCTCATAGGCGGCATCGAGCTTACGCCGCTTGTCGGCCAGATCCAACTGTGAAGTCTGCTGCTCAGCCTGTAGTGTCGCGAGGGAAGTCACCAATGAATCGATGTCCGCCTGCACCGGAGGCTTAACATTTCGAGCGACAGCCAACTTCTGCTGAGCGTCCGCAACTCCTTTATTTGATGATTCAAGTTTTGCGCTTGCTTTGTCCAACTCAGTCTGGGCGACAAGCACCGCATCTGTAGCAGTTTGAACCTTAGCTTGCGCCGTCGACACGGCTGCATCGCCGGCCGTTGCGCCGGCCTTCGCATCAGCGCTGGCGATCAGTAGCGCTTGCGACGCGACAACCGGCCCTGTGAGTTGCTCAATGGCGATCAACCCCATCATCGTGCTCTGATAGCGCCGTTGCATCGCTGCGAAATCGGGCTGGGTGACGGCTCCTGAGGCATAGCCCTCGCACAGCCGGTACATTGCGTCGCGAAGCAGCTGAATGGACTGAGTCCGAAGGCCTACAAACGCGCCGCTTTCAGAGAGCGCGGTGGCAAAGCTTCCTGATGTTCCCGAACCTCGATTAAGCGAGATTCCGGCAGATGCGCCAATCACTGTCAGCGCATCAGGGCTGGGTTCAGCGCAGATCACAGATAACGATTGTCCGACTTCTGAACGCGATTGAGAAATAACAACCCGTTGTTTTACGTCAAGTGCCAGCGATTGACTTCGTAAATCAACATTTTTGGTTGAAGTGGTGAACTCGGCGCATGAGCTCAACAATGCCCCGACGATTATCGAGATGACTCCACGGCACACAATACGCATGGCAGGATCCTTCACGGTTTGTTGCGCTTATACCGCCTACTGCGAGCAATTGACACAACGTCGATCGGCTGCTTGCCTTGGACGCATAAACGTGTCCAAGTGAGTTAGCACACTGCGCTAGCGCATTGCCATTTCGACATATTGCGAATTATCAATAAAACATCGCCAAACTTACCAAATATCTCGCCGCCTGCCCATTGAAATATTCGCTATTGCAGGTTATGAGGCTTTATTTTGACAAGTGAGAATTGAATAGTTTTAGAACGAGGAATTTATGCAAGAAATTGTCTATCAATGAGTAATCCGCCTATACATCGATGATGTCCATGCACTTGCGGATGATGGCGGCCTTGTCCTGGCCCGCCGATGGCGTCCATTCGTGGCTGATGAAGCCACGGTAGCCCAGGTCGGCGATGGTCTTGGCGATGTGGCGGTAGTTCAGTTCCTGGCTTTCGTCGATCTCGTTGCGGCCGGGGACGCCGCCGGCGTGGAAGTGGCCTATCTTGCCGATGTGCTGGCGCAGGAAGTTCACGATGTTGCCGTCCATGAGCTGGGCGTGATAGATGTCCACCAGCAGTTTGACCCGCCGGGAGTTGAGTTGGGTGACGACGTCCAGGCCCCATGGCAGGTGGTCGAACATGCTGCCCGGCGCGGCGGGCGGTCCGCCAAGGTGGCCGGAGTTGATGTTTTCCATCACCAGCGTGACGCCACGCGCCTCAGCGTGCGCACGCACCCGCTGGAGGAAGGCGATGGCGTTGCTCTTGCCCTCCTCGTAACCCAACGCTCCCCGCTCGCCGCAGGTGACGATGATGTTCGGGATGCCATTGGCCGATGCGGCGTCGATGCGCTCCCGCAGCGCGGCCTCGAACACGCCGTCGCGGTCGGGCGTGCCGATGGCGTTCCAGCCGGGCGGTCCCGCGGACGCGCGGCCCGGCTTGGAGCTGCCGCCGCCATAATCCACGCGCAGCACGGACACGATCAGGCCATGGCGCTTCAATGTCGGCCAGTCGGCCGGGTCGCTGGCGAAATCCAGGCCCTGGATGCCGAGCGCGGCAGCCATGCGGCAGGTGTCCTCCATGCCGGCGTTGAAGAGATGCGGCGTCAGGCCTTGGCGCAGGCGCCCGGTCAGCGGCGGGAAGGCCGGATAGGCCGGCGCCTGCGCCTGGGCCGTGCTTTGCGCCATCGCCGGGGCGAGGCTGGCGGCATCGGCCATCACGGCCAGCGCGGCCAGTTGCTTCAGTATCCGCCGTCGTCCGGCGGAAGAGGGTTCGACTCGCATATGGTTGCTTTCTTTGAGCATAGAAAAAAGCCTGGCGCTTCGCGAGAAACGCCAGGCCCGGTCACCTGGATTCAGCGGACGCCCGCTCAGGCATCCAGTCCCAACGCGCGCCTGGTCAGCGCCAGCGATTCGACGCCGGACACGGTCGGGAAGTATTCAAGGCCGATGTCGCCCCGGTAGCCCTTCTCCCGCAGCACTTGCATCACGCCCGGCCAATCCAGCTTGCCGGTGCCCGGTTCGTGGCGGCCGTCGGTGTCGGCGACCTGCACGTGGGCCACCAGCGGTATGCGCTCGCCGATGGCTTGCGCGAAGTCCTCGCCGGTCTGCGCCGAGTGGTACACGTCGGCCAGCAGGCGCAGGCCGGGACTGTCGACGGCGGCCACGATGTCGAGGCCGCGCGCGATGGTGTCGACGAACATGCGCTGGCCGTTGACCACCATGTACACCGGCTCCAGCCACAACACCGCGCCCGCCTCCGCTGCCAGCGCGGCGGCGCGCTTCAACACGGCGACGGCGGCGTCGAACTGCTCGTCCACCGGCACGTCCGGCCGGGTAAAGCCGGACGCCACCACCATGCCCGCGCCGGGGAAGCGCCGCGCCACGGGGATGGCGTCCGCCACCGCCGCCATCACCTTGCCGTGGTCGGCCGGATCGACCAGGCTGCAGCGCGGCTCCACGCAGAAGCTGCGCAGGCGCACGCCCGTCTCGTCCAGCGCGGCGGCGATCGCGTCCAGCGGTTTTTCCCGCCACAGGTGGAACTCCACGCCGGTGACGCCGGCCGCGTGGGCGGCGCGTATGCGGGAGGCCAGGTCGTCATGGCCTTCCACGAACATCCATTCAATACAAGCTGCGAATTGCATAGTCTTCTTTCATTTAATGTGTGTATTCATCGCCGCGCGCGGCCCAGGTGCGCGCCGCCGAGGGCCGCCGCGACGGCCAGGCAGATGGCGCCGATGGCGGCCACGCTGGCCAGGAAGCCGCCAGCCGCGGTTCCGATCAGGGTGACCAGCGGGGGACTGAGGAACTGCCCCAGGAAGAAGGCGCCGCCCCACAGGCCCATGCCGCGTCCGCGATGTTCGTAGCCGTAGTGCCCCAGCGCCCAGGTGACCAGCACCGGCAGCAGCAGCCCGCCGCCCACCTGGCCCAGCGCGTCCAGCGGCAGGCCGATGGCCAGGTTGGGCGCCCAGGCCACGCCGATGTAGCAAACGCCATAGAAGGCCAGGATGACGCTCATCCACAGGTTCACCGGCACGTTCGCGTAGCGCTTGAACAGGTAGCCGCCGATCACCGTGCCCAGGCTGGCCACGGTCGCCAGGATGCTGATGCGTTCCGGCGAGGCCACGCCCATGTCGCCGAAGATGCGGCCGTGCTGCACCGCCTGCACGAAGAACACCAGCGAGAACAGCACCGTCACGCCGCACACCAGCAGCGTGGAACGCCACGGGAACGGCGAGCTCGCGGCTTGCGGTTCGGCGCGGTGTTCGGCGCGAAGTTCAGGGCCCGGCTTGCGCGGCTCCCAGCACGCGTGGAACGCGAAGGCGAAGACGGCGAAGCCGCTCAGGTACAGCAGGAAGGGATAGCGCCAGTGCAGCCCGGCCAGGAAACCGCCGGAGAGCAGGATGGCGGAACCGATCAGCGGCGCGAACATGTTCTGGTAGCCCAGCCACTTCTGCCGCTGCTGCCCTTCGAAGTAATCGCCCATCAGCGCGTTGCCCACCGTGAGGATGGCCGCCTCGGCCAGCCCCACCACCACCCGGCTGGCGACGATCAGCCACAGGCTGTCGAACATCATCGGCGCAAGGCCCAGCAGCGAGAACGCCAGCAGCGCGGCCAGCAGCAGCTTGCGCCGCCCCCAGCGGTCGGCGATGGCGCCGGCCGCGCCGGAGAACAGCGCCACGCACAGCGAAGGCACGGTGATGATCATCGGCACCAGCAGCTCGAAGCGCGGCACGGACGAGAACTGCTGGAACAGCTGCGGCAGGCCGGGCACCAGCGCGGCCAGCGCCAGCGTGGGCATGCTCATCACGGCCAACAGGGCGATGCCTTGCGCCGCGCCGGCCTGGCGCGCGGGCGCGCCGCCGATGGCCGCGGCTTCGGCCTGTGCCCCGCCCGCCGCTCGCGGCGGGGTGGATGGAAGAGGATTCACGGTGGTCCTTTCAAAGTATCGGTGCCTCGGGCGTAGGAAGGGCGCAGGTCAGCGCGCGGCGCGTTCCAGCACGTTCCGCCTGTACCAGCTGTTGAGCATCATGCCGCTGGCGATGGGCTCCGGTCCCTTGTCGCTTTCGACGATCACCCAGCCAGCATAGCCCAGCTCGCGCATCGCGGCCATCAGCGCCGGGAAGTCCACCAGGCCGGTGCCCATCTCGCCGAACCAGCGCGGGATCTCGCGCTCGCCGCCGGCCGCGATCATCGCGCGTTCGGCGTTCTGCAGCTTGTACTCGTCCAGCGTGTCCACCGCCAGCGCGTCCTTGAAGTGGAAGTGCCACACGCGGGCGTGGAAGCGGCGGTACAGCGCCACCACGTCGTGGCCGGCGATGGTCAGTTCGGCCGTGTCGAAGGCCAGGCCCACGCTGCCGCCGTCGCACAGCGCCATCAGCTGTTCCAGTTCGTCCGCGCCGCGCAGCGCGGAGAGCGCGTCCACGTGCAGCACCGTCTTCAGGCCCAGCGCGGCGGCCATGGCGCCGACCTGGTTCCAGCAGTCGGCCGCCGCCGCCAGGCGTTCGGCGTTCAGCGCGCCCTCCTTCCAGAACGACGGGAAGGGCCGCACCACCAGGAATTCGCCGCCCAGCTCCGCCAGCATCTCGGCGTGCAGCCTGGCCTGCGCCACGATGCGCGCGTGGTCCGCCGGCTGGGTGCTCATCAGGCCGAAGTGCAGTTCCTCGAAGCTCATCAGCGTGGGATCGAAGAAGGTGCTGGCCACGCGGTCTATGCCCCAGTCCTTCAGTTTCAGGCGGAAGTGCGTGGCCGAGCCGAAGTTGATGGCGATGTTCTCGGGACGCCCGATCGGGTCCCAGCGGCCGCTGCCCGCGTTCAGTTCCACGGCGGCGAAGCCGCAGGCCGCCGTGACCTTGAGCGCGCGCTCGATCTCCTCCAGCCTGGCGAAGCTGGTGAAGCCGGCCTTCCACTGGTTGACGCCGTAGCCCCATTTGATTTGTTGGTTCATGTTCTGCCTTCCGGGTTATGCGTAGATTTTCTTGAGCACGTGCTGGATGTACCAGGCCGACAATGCCGTGCTTTCGGGGTAGTTGCCGCCGCCGACGTCCGCCTTGTCGTGCTCGACGCCGACCCAGCCCTCGTAGCCGCATTCCTTCATCGCCGCCAGCAGCGCGGGGAAGTCCACCAGGCCCTCCGGCGTGCCCATCTCGTGGAACCAGCGCGGCGTGGTGGGCGCCATCACCTCGGCGTCCGGACGGCGGCGGTAGTCGCCGGTCAGGTCGACGTGGTGGGTGTCCTTCATGTGGAAGCCGCCGCAGCGGTCGTGCAGCTTGAGGTACAGGTCCACCGGGTCCACGCCGGCGATCACGTGCTGCGCGGTGTCGCAGTAGAAGAACACGTAGCGCGGGTCGGTGTATTCGTAGAACTTGCGCAGCTGCTCGGCGCTGCGGATGCCGCAGAAGAACTCGTGGTGGCAGCAGGTCTTGACGCCGTATTCCAGCGTCATCTTGCCGACCCGGTTCCACAGCTCGGCGCAGGCCTTCAGCTTGTCGTCGGTGACCGGCTCGACGTCGTAGTACAGGCCGGCCGGCATGACGATGAAGTTCTCCACGCCCAGGCCCACGCTGGAGCGCATGATGTGCTGGGCGTAGTTGAAGATGTGGTCGTGCGTGGCGCGCACGTGCGGCGCGCTCTGGCGCTCGTCGTACATGACCGCGTGGAACAGGCTCAGCACCTTGTCGATGCCGCGCTCCTGCATGAAGGCGCGCGCGTTCTCCAACGATCCGAACAGCTCGCGCAGCGGTCCCAGGTGGAAGTCGAAGGTCTCGATGGCCTCGTAGCCGATGGCCGAGATCTGCTTGAGGAAGGCGTCGAAGCGCTTCACCGAGGTGTACTGGGACAACTGCCCCTGCGGGGTGTCGATGCGCCAGTGGTCCATATAGGCCCAGCGCAGTTTGGGGGTGGTCGCTGTCATTTCTTTCCTTTGGGTGGGTGATGCAATGAAGGTTAAATTTATAATTAGAATTATAGTTATATTTTTATCCGAAGCGCCGCGCGTGGCCGCGCATTGGCGGCCGGCGCGCGTCAGCGCTTGGGCACGAACAGCAGGAAGGCCAGCACCATGTCGCCCAGGTCGGTGAGCAGCTCGTTCCAGCTGCTGGCCTCGCCCATGCCGCCGACGCTGTCCAGGCCGAGGAAGCGGGCCTGGGTGGCGTAGATCAGCAGCATGGCGGAATCGATGGCGCGCTCCGGGTTCGGGTGGCGGATCTCGGCGCCGCAGGCCCGCAGCAAGCGGATGAACTTGGCGTGGTTGTCCTCGGCCGACTGCCGCCCCGCCGAGTTGATGGCCGCGTCGCTGGGGCCGCGCAGCATGAAGGCGCGCAGCACGCTGGCGTTTTCCTTCAGCAGCGTGCCCAGCCCCGCCACCACGGCCGGCACCACCTGCTCCAGGCCGCGCGCCTCTTGCGCGATGCGCTCGGCCTCCTCGGTGAAGCGCTCCCCCATGCGTTCCAGGAAGCGCACCTGCACCACGCGCAGCAACTCGTCCTTGCCATCGACGCGGCCATACAGGGAGCCGGTCGAAACGCCGGAGCGCTGGCAGATCTCGGCCAGCGTGATCTGGTCGTAGGCCCGCTCGCGCAGCAGGTCGATGGTGGCTTCGATGATGCGTTCGAAGGACTGGCGGCTGCGGCCTTGTTTCGGCGCGCGCGCGTGGGCGCTGGTGGACGGCATGGGAATGGTAGGCAAAGTATAGTTAAGTAAGAATCAACATTCTGATTATAGCCAAAGCCCGTGGCGAAGGGAACGCCGGCCGCCTCACAGCCGCCCCGCCTTCAGCTGGGCCACCGCGTAGTCCACCGCGCGCGCCGTCAGCGCCATATAGGTCAGCGACGGGTTGACGGTGCCGCCGGAGGCCATCGCCGAGCCGTCGGTGACGAACAGGTTGCGCACGCCGTGCACCTGGTTGCGCCCATTGAGCACCGACTCCGCCGGGTCGTGCCCCATGCGCGCGCCGCCCATCTCGTGGATGGAGACGCCGGGCAGCGCGCGCGCCGGGATCAGTTGCACCCGCTTGGCGCCGGCCGCCAGCAGCATTTGCTCCGCCTGTTTGCCCGCGTCCACCGCCATGCGCCGCTCGTTCTCGCCGTAGGCCACGTCGAAGCTCAGTTGCGGCAGGCCGAAGCCGCCCGGGTTCTTGTCGTTCAGCGTGACCCTGTTGTGCGCCTGCGGCAGCTGCTCGCCGAACGCGCCCAGGAAGGCGATCCAGCGGCCCGGCCGCGCGATGTTGCGCTTCATGCCTGCGCCGAAATCGTCCGTCAGCGCGGCGGTGTTGGTCCAGTCGTCGCGCATGGCGCCGCCCTGGAAGCCGTAGCCGCGCGTGAAGTCGGCATCCGCGTCCTGCCCGCCCAGGTTGCGGAAGCGCGGCATGTAGACGCCGGTGGCGCGGCGGCCCTTGTAGTTGCTGTCGTCGAAACCGGGGATCTCGGCGAAGGCGCCGACGCCGTGGTGGTCGATCAGGTAGCGGCCCAGCGCGTCGCTGTGGTTGCCGATGCCGTTGGGGTGGGCCGCGCTGCGCGACTGCAGCAGGATCTGCACGCTGCCGAAGGTGGACGCGCACAGGAACACCACCTTGGCCTTGAAGGTCATGCGCTGGCCCGTCTTGGCGTCGATGACGCGCACGCCGGTGGCCTGCCTGGTGCGCGGATCGACCTCGATGGCCTCCACCACGCTGTCGGTGCGCACCGTCAGGCGGCCGGTCTTTTGCGCCGCCGGCAGGGTCGCGCTGAGCGAACTGAAATAGGCGCCGAAGGAGCAGCCGCGGTTGCAGATGCTGCGGTTCTGGCACGGGCCGCGGCCATTGTGCGGCACGGTGAGGTTGGCCACGCGGCCGATGGTCAGGCGGCGGTCCTGCCACTTGGCCTCGATGCGCTGCTTCAGCGCGCGCTCCACGGCCGTCATCTCCATCGGCGGCAGGAAGTGGCCGTCGGGGAAGCTGTCCATGCCCTCGGCCTGGCCGCTCACGCCGATGAATTTCTCGACGTGGGTGTACCACGGCGCCAGGTCGGCGTAGCGGATCGGCCAGTCGTTGCCGTGGCCGTCGCGCGCGTTGGCGCGGAAGTCGTCGTCGCCCCAGCGGTAGGACTGGCGGCCCCAGGTCAGCGAGCGTCCGCCCAGCACGTTGGTGCGGTGCCAGCGGAAGGGCTTCACCTGCTCGTAGGGGTTTTCGCGGTCGTTGATCCAGTAGTGGCGGTTGGCCCAGCTGAAGGCGCCGCGCTCGATCTTGCTCTGGATTGGATACTCGCGCTCGTCCAGCTCGCGGTCGGGCAGGCCCTGGTTGGGCGCCTGCCACGGCGGCGTGAATTCGTGGGTGTAGCCCTTCTGGTGCTCGACCAGGCCGCCGCGCTCCAGCACCAGCGTTTTCAGGCCCTTCTCGGTGAACTCCTTGGCCGCCCAGCCGCCGGTGATGCCGGAGCCGATGACGATGGCGTCGAATTGGGTGGATTTGCTCATGTCGCTCCTTCTTAGATGACGGTCTGGTAGGGCCAGGTCTTGATGTCCAGGTTGGACTCGAACTTGCCGGGCACCGGCAGATAGCGCAGTTCCCTGGTGCTGCCCGCCTCGGAGGTGAAGTAGCCCAGCACCACCAGGTCGCGCAGGCGCAGGTAGAACGGCGCCTTGGGGTCCGTGACCCGGTCGGCCAGCGAGAAGGTGCGGCCGGTGTAGGGGCTGGACTCGCGCAGCGCCTGCAGCAGCGCGGCGCCCTGCTCCGCCGTGCATTCGGCGTAGCCGCGCTGGAAGCGCTCGCGGGCGCTGGCGTCCAGCGCGGCCAGGCCGTCGCGGAACCGGGCCGCCTCGTCGGCGCGCATCCAGCGCGCCACCAGGGCGTCGATGAATTGCGGCACGCCGGCCTCGGTGGCGCCGGGCGTGTCGGTGGCGGGGACGATGACCTCGGCGGCGGCCGTCAGCACCGCCAGCTCCGCCTTGCCGAGGCCCGGGTTCGATGGCGCAGGGGCGCCCGCCGCCTTCAGCGCGGCGGCGGCCGAGGCGCTGCTCCACACGCCGGCCACGGCGGCGCCGGCCAGCAGCGCGGCCAGCACGTCGCGGCGCGAGACGCCGCCTTCGGCGTGCCCGCCGTGGTCCGCGTGATCGTGGTGATCGCCGTGCGCCGCGCCGGGCAGGCTGGTGAACTGCACTTTACTGATCTTCATGCTTGCCTTTCTACTGAACTAGAACTGCGCGCCCGCGCGCAGCCCGAACGTGCGGGGGGCGCCCAGGCCGAAGCCGCCGGGCAGCAGGCTTTCGATGGTCACCGTGTTCTCGATGTTGCGCACATAGGCCTGGACGAAATAGCGCTGCGACGGCGCCGTGTAGCCCAAGCTGGCGTCGGACTTGCGGTAGGACGGCTGCCGGTAACGCACCGCCGCCGCCGAGTCGCTGAGGAAGTAGGCGCCGTTCAGGCGCGTGCCCACGCGGGCCGCGACGCTGGCGCCGCTCTCCAGCGCGAAGGTGTGGGCGTAACCCAGGCTGGCGTTGTAGGCCGGCGCGCGGTCGATCTGCTGGCCGGACCAGTCCCGCCCCGCCACCGGCTGGTAGGCGTTGAACTTGCCGTCCGCCGTGGCGGCCGAGAAGGTGACGCGGTCGTCCGGCGTGGCCGCGTAGCTGCCCTCGACCTCCACGCCCTTGATGTTGGCGCTGGAGGCGTTGGTGGTGAGCGCGCCGCAGTTGGCCGCCGTGCCGGCGCCGGCGCAGACCACGGAGGTGAGCTGCATGTCCTTGTAGTCGTAGTGGAAGGCGGCGGCGCTCAGGCGCAGCTTGTTGCCGAGGAAGCGGCCCTTGACGCCGCCCTCGATGGAGACGATGTTCTCCGGCTTGTAGCCCGAGCCGCTGGTGTCGTTGAAGCCGCCCGCCTTGTAGCCGGTGGAGACGCTCCCGTACAGCATCACGGCCGGCAGCATGTCGTAGTCCGCGGCCAGGCGGAAGTTGGACTTCGCGCTCTCGACGCGGGCGCTGTAGCCCGGGCCCGTGGCGCTGCCGCTGAGCGGGTCGTGGCCGGACTTCTCGTCGCGCGTGGCGCGCGCGCCCGCCGTCACGCGCAGCTTGTCGCCCAGGCGCCAGGTGGCCTGCCCGAAGGCGGCCTTCGAGCCGCTGTGCACCTCCGGCCGGAACGGCACCGTGATCAAGGGACCGGGCGTCTGTGTGTTGTAGGTGGAGGCGCGGAAGATCTCCTCGTCGAAGTGGTACAGGCCCGCCACCCAGCTCAACGCACTTTTGCCGGCCGAGTTGAGGCGCAGCTCGTGCGTGAGCTGGGTCGACTCGCCCCGCACCACGCTGTACAGCGGGAAGCCGAAGTAGGTGCCGTTGTTGATCTGGTCCACCTCCGCGCGCAGCCGCGCGAGCTGGTAGGTCAGGTCCACCGCGCCCAGCGTGGTCTTGAACTCGGAGCGCAGCGAGCTGGCCACGTCGCGCTTGTGGGTGTCGCTGTTGATGAAGCGGCTGGCGGCGGTCAGTTGCGCGCGCGCGCCCCGGTCCACGTACACGGGGTCGGCCAGGTTGTTGCCGCCCGCGATGGGCGCGCCGCTGAAGAAGTTCGTCAGCGGCACGGTGCTGCCGCCGTTGCCGCCGGACTTGCTGCGCTCCGCCGTCAGCAGCCACGAGGTGGCGGGCGAGAACGTGAACAGCGCGTGCAGGCGGGCCGCGTTGTCGTCCTGGTTCTCCAGCCCCACCGTGTTGGGGCCGGGACGCAGGTAGGTGTCGCGCCGCACGGCGGTGGCGGCGGCGCGCAGCGCCAGCGCGCCGTTCACCGGCACATTGAGCATGGCCTCCGCGCGGCGCGCGCCGTAGTCGCCGATGTCGGTGTCCACGCGACCCTCCAGCCGGGGGCCGGGCTTGTTGGTGATCAGGTTGATGGCGCCGGCGGTGGCGTTGCGTCCGTACAGCGTGCCCTGCGGCCCGCGCAGCACCTCGATGCGCTCCAGGTCCAGGAAGGCGCCCAGTTGCGCCTCGGTGCGCCCGACGTAGGCGCCGTCCACGTTGAAGGCGGTGGACGAGTCGCCCTTCTCGCCGGTGTCCAGGCTGACCACGCCCCGGATGGCGACCTGCAGCTTGCCCGAGTCGGTCGATATCTGCACGTTGGGCGCCAGCTCGGTCAGCGCCACCGCGTTGGTGGCGCCGGCCTGGCGCAGTTCCTCGCTGCCGATGACGGACAGCGACAAGGGCGTCTTGGACGCGGGCTGGGCGATCTTCTGCGCCGTGACGACCACTTCGATCATCGGCGCCTCCTGGGCGGCGGCGGCGCCGGCCGCGCACCAGCCGGCCAGGATCAGCGCCTGGCGCGGCCGGACCAGGGCCATGCGGTTTGCAACGGTTGGGTGGGGCACGCTTGTCTCCGGATTTCTGGTTTTTTTATGCTTGCTGCGGATGAGCATAGCACAATTTATAGAACCAACATTCTAATTTTTATTGATGCGCCGCCGACGTGCTGCGCGCGCCCACCACCTGCTCCGCCAGCAGGCGCAGGCTGGTTTTCACCTGCTCGTCCAGGCACTGGCCGTCGGCGCCGAACAGGCGCGTGCCGGCCGTGTTCAGGGTCACGCCCAGGGGCGTGGGCCAGCCGCGCAGCGCGTGCACGATGGAGCGCATGGCGCCCAGCGTGGTGTTGCAGCCCTGCCAGCCGGCCGCCGTGACGATGCAGCCCACCGGCATGCCGTCCAGGTACACGCGCTCGTCCGCGCGCAAGTCCTCCAGCAGGTCGATGGCGTTCTTCACCAGGCCGGACACGCCGCCGTGGTAGCCGGGCGAGGCGAAGATCACCGCGTCGGCGCGGCGCACCGCCTCGACGATGGCGCGCTGGCCCTCGCTGCGCTCGTTCTGTTCCGGCGAATAGCCTTCCAGCGCGGCCAGCGCCTCGCCGCCGAACAAATCGGTGTGCGCGCCCAGTTCACGGGCGTGCTCCAGCGCCACCCGCAGGGCGCTTTCGGTGCTGGAGCCGGGACGGGTGGTGCCGCCGATGCCGACGATGTAGGGCGCGCGGCCGTTGGCTTTCGCGACGATGGATGGCTGGTTCATGATGTCTCTCCTGTTTTCTTGATTGCCTGGTTTGCGTGGCGGACCGGCGGCCCGCCACGCTTGTTTAGCTTGTTTGTTCAAACGCCCCGCGGGACCACTTGCACCGCCAGCGGCAGCTCGTCGCTGGCGCGCCCGATCAGCAGGTCGACCGCGCCGGGCAGCGTGCTCCAGCCGTCGCGCCACACCTGCAGGCGGCGCAAGGCGACCGGGATGCGCACCTCGCGCTCCTCGCCCGCTTCCAGCGCCACCTTGGCGAAGGCCACCAGCGTCAGTTCCGGCTGCGCGCGGTACACCTGCACCACCTCCGCGCCGGCCCTGCCGCTGGTGTTGCGCAGCGTGACCGTCACCAGCCAGCCGCCGTCCGCGCCACCGCCCTCGTCCCGGACCACGCGCGCGTCGCGCATGGCGAAGGCCGCGTAGCCGAAGCCGCTGCCGAACGCCTGGCGCGGCTTGACGCCGTTGGCGGCCAGGCCCCGGTAGCCGATCCGCACGCCGTCGCCGTAGCGCAGGTCGCCGTTGGCGTCCGGTTGCAGCGACAGCGCCGGGTAGTCCGCGTCCTCGCGCGCGATGGTGACGGGCATGCGCCCGCCCGGTTCGCGGTCGCCCGCCAGCACCTGGGCCAGCGCCGGGCCGAACTCCTGGCCCGGATACCAGCAGTGCAGCACCGCCCTGGCCCGGTCCGCCCAGCGCGTGTCGAAGGCGTGGCCGACGTTGGTGACCACCACCGTGTCCGGATTGGCCGCGCAAACGCGCTCGATCAGCGCGACCTGCTCCGCCGGCAGGCGGGTGTCCGGCCTGTCCTTGCTCTCCACGCTGGCGTCGGACGTCTCGCCCACCACCAGAATCACCGCGTCGGCCTCGCGGGCGGCCTGTTCGGCGCGCGCCATCATGGCCTCGGCGCCGCCGGGACCGCGCACGCCGTACCACAAGCCCTGGCAGCGCGCGGCGGTGTAGCGCAGCTCCACCACCACGTCCACTTCCCCGCCCCGCTCCAGCGCGATGCCGACGCAATCGGCGTCGCCGCTTTTCAGGCGGCCCATCACGTCGCCGGGCGCCAGCTGCTCGTCGCGGCGGAACACCTCCTCGCCGCCGACCAGCAGGCGCAAGGCGCCGGTGCCGCCCACGTAGAACAGGTGCTCGCCCGATTCGGCGGCCGTGTAGACGCCGCTGGCGCGGGTGGCGGCGGCGCGCTGCAAGGCGCCGGCAGGATGCACGCCGTGGAACCAGGTGAGCGAGTTGGTGTCGCGCGTTTCGCTCAGCAGCGGCGCGCCTTCCAGCGCGGCGTTGTCGAAGTAGTCCACAGTCATGCCCTTGACGCGGCCGTCGCCCAGCGCGCGGGCCGGTGTCACGGTCATGCGCGGCAGCTTGGGCTGCGGGTCGACGCCGGGCTCGTAGCACACCAGCGCCTCGCCGAAGCGCGCTCGCAGCGCCTCCAGCGGCAGCGCCGCATCCGGCTTGACGGCGATCTTGGCGAAGGTGCCGCCCTGGAAGCAAGGCGCGCTGGCGTTGGGGCCGATGACGGCGATGCGCGGCCAGCGCCTGGTGTCCAGCGGCAGCATGGCGTCCTCGTTGCGCACCAGCGTGAAGCCGGCGGCGGCGGCCTCGGTCAACAGGGCGGCCGCCTCGCCGTCCGGCATGGGCGCCCCCTTCCCCGCGCCGAAGCGGCGCGCGGCGGTGGCCACGCGTTCGGCCGCGTCCCGCAGGCGTTCCAGCGGAACCTCGCCCCGCTCCACGGCGGCGGCGCTGCGCGCGCCCAGGTGGCGGGCCGGTCCCGGCATTTCCAGGTCCAGGCCGCCGGCCAGCGAGCCGGCGGTGGAATGGGTGCCGAACCAGTCGCTCATGAACACGCCGGGGAAGTTCCACTCGTCCTTGGCCACGCGCCGGATCACGGGCGCCGCCTCGGCGCACCAGTCGCCATTGACCTTGTTGTAGGCAGTGAGCATGCCGGCGCAGTCCGCGCCCGCCGCCATCTCGAACGGCAGCAGGTAGACCTCGCGCAGCGTGCGCTCGTCGACCACGGCGTTCATCTGGTCACGCGCGGTCTCGCTGTCGTTGCACACCAGGTGCTTGGCGATGGCGCCGGTGCCCACCGACTGGCAGCCCCGGATCCAGGACGCGCCCAGCGCGCCGCACAGCAGCGGGTCCTCCGAGTAGTACTCGAAGGCGCGGCCGGCCAGCGGGCTGCGGGCCAGGTTCAGGTTGGGGGCCAGCATCAGGTCCACGCCGTGGCGTATCGCCTCACCGCCCACCAGGCGCCCCACCCTTTGCGCCAGCGCCGTGTCCCAGCTGGCGCCCAGCGCCACCGGCGAAGGCGTCAGCAGCGAGACGTCGCGCTCGTCGATGCGGGCGCCGGCCACGCCCATCGGGCCGTCCGCCATGTGCAGCGGCGGGATGCCCGCCTCAGGCACCGCCGCCGTCGCCCACATCGACGCGCCGGCGGTCAGCATGGCCATCTCGTCCAGGGTCAACTCTCTCGTCATTCCGATCTCCTCCCGCATGGCCGCCGGCGCTTATTTAAAGGCCGGGAACACGTGTTCGGCCAGCAGGCGCAAGGTCTGGTTGGCGTAGGCCATGCGCTCCTCGGTCACGGGGCCGGTGGTGGTGCCGCACAGGATGTTGCCGATGCCGACCTCCTGGTAGGCGCGCAGCTTCCCGATCACCGTTTTCGGGCTGCCGTACAGGCACCACGTGGCCATCCACTCCTCGGTCAGCGCGTGGCCGGTGCGGTCGGTCTTCTTGTTGGCGTCGTCCGACTCCGCCTTGGCGTTGAAGGCGGCCTCGCGGTCGATGGCCTCCTGGTAGGACGTGAGGATGCGCAGCATTTCCTCGTGCGCCTGCTCGTCGGTCTCGGCCAGGTGCACGGCCTGGTAGCTGTGGGTGGTCCACGACAGCGCGTCGGCGACGGTGTCGTCCGAATGGCCGGCGGCCAGCAGCTGGTCGTGGTAGCTGGCGAAGTACTTCTTCACGTGGCTGATCGGGTCCGTGCCGCCGATCTGCGGCGGCGTGAACGCCGGGATGAAGGCGGGCCAGCCGTTGACGGCGGCGCGCGTGATGCTGCTCTCCTTCATCGCCACCGGCATCAGGCGCGCGTGCTTGCGGCCGTACGGGCCGGGGGCGATGCGCTGCAGCACCTTGCCCTTGTGGAAGCCGTGCAGCTCGATCGGCTCGTCCTCGACCTTCTTGGCCCATAGCGCCTCCGCCGCCTGCAGGTTTTCCTCGGCGATGCGGCCGGCGTCCTTGTAGTTGACGCCGAAGCCGATCATCTCCTCCGGCGTGGTGCCCGAGCCGATGCCGACCAGCAGCTTGCCCTTGGTGAGGTGGTCGAGGATGTTGATGCGCTCGACGAAACGCACCGGGTGGTGCAGCGGCACCGAGGTGACGGAGAAGCCGAAGTGCATGTCCGGCAGCTTGGCCGCCAGGTAGGAGGCGAACATGTAGCTGTCGCTGGCCACCGGCATGTAGCCGTTGAAGTGGTGGTCGGGCAGGAAGATGGCGTCGAAGCCCAGCTTGCCGGCCAGCAGCGCGTGCTGTTCCAGGTCGACGATCAACTGCTTGTCCGCGTCCGCGCTCATGGTGCGGCCATTGAGAAAGACTGAGAAGCGCATAGTAGGTTCCATAGTGTTGGGTTAGACGGCGTGGCGACCCGGACGCGGCGCACCTCGGCGGTGTCGCCAGCCTTAAATCATAATCCGAATTCTAATTATGTTATTGCGGTTTCAAACCGAAGTCAACGAAACCTTGAAAATTGTGGCAGCGCCGCGGGCGCGCCCGGCACAGGCGGCGCTGGCCCAAGGCCGCCATAACGTGATATTGTTGCGCAATCAATAAATGATTGCGCAAACATAATGCCCACAAAAATCAGGGGACTACGTTGGTGGATGATAGGTTTGATCATGCTGGGCGCGGTCATCAACTATCTGACGCGCAGCACGCTGGCCGTGTCGGCGCCCACGCTGCTCTCCGAACTGAACATCACCACCCAGGAATACTCGTACATCACGGCCGCCTTCCAGGGCGCCATCATGCTGCAGCCGCTGTGCGGCTACGTGCTGGACGTGATCGGCCTGAAATACGGATTCGCCCTGTTCGCGGCGGCGTGGTCGGTGATCTGCATGGCGCACGGCCTGGCCACCAACTGGCAAGCCCTGGCCACCCTGCGCGGCCTGCTGGGACTGGCCGAGGGGTCGGCCAACCCGGCCGGCATGAAGGCGGTTTCCGAATGGTTCCCGGCCAGGGAGCGCGGGCTGGCGGGCGGCATCTTCAACATCGGCGCCTCCCTCGGCTCCATGCTGGCGCCGCCGCTGGTGGTGTGGGCCATCCTGCATTACAACTGGCAGTCCGCGTTCGTGATCACCGGCGCGCTGGGCCTGGTGTGGGTGGCGGCCTGGCTGCTGCTGTACGACGCCCCGGCCCGCCACCGCCGCCTGTCGGCCGCCGAGGCGCAACTGATCGCCGCCGGCCAGGAAACGCACCTGCAAGGCGACGGCGCGCGCCCGTCCATTCCCGCCATCCTCAAGATGCGCAACTTCTGGGGCATCGCCCTGCCCCGCTTCCTGGCCGACCCGGCCTGGGGCACGCTGTCGTTCTGGGTGCCGCTCTACCTGACCACGGTGCGCCATTTCGACCTGATGCAGATCGCCATGTTCGCCTGGCTGCCGTTCCTGGCAGCCGACCTGGGCTGCCTGTTCGGGCCGCTGGTGGTGCTGGCCCTGCAAAAGCGGGGGGTGCGCCTGATCAACGCCCGCCGCGGCGCGTTCACCCTGGGCGCCTGCATGATGATGGGCGTGGCCTTTGTCGGCTTCGTGGACAGCCCCTACGCCGCGATCGCCTTGCTCAGCCTGGCCGGCTTCGCGCACCAGACCCTGTCCGTCACCGTCATCACCATGGCGTCCGACCTGTTCCGGCGCAACGAGGTGGCCACCGTGGCAGGCATGTGCGGCACCTTCGGCAACCTGGGCCTGCTCATCTTCTCACTGCTGATCGGCGGGCTGATGGCCAGCGTCGGCTACACGCCCTTCTTCGTCAGCCTGGCGGTGCTCGACCTGCTGGCCGCCGTGCTGCTATGGACCCTGGTGCGCGAGCCCGCCCCCCTCATCGAAAAAACAGCATGATACGAAACCCCATCCTCCCCGGCTTCAATCCCGATCCGTCCATCGTGCGGGTGGGCGACGACTATTACATCGCCACGTCCACCTTCGAATGGTATCCGGGCGTGCAGATCCACCATTCGCGCGACCTGGTCAACTGGCGCCTGCTGACGCGCCCGCTCACGCGCGCCAGCCAGCTCAACATGCTCGGCGCGCCCGACTCCTGCGGCGTGTGGGCGCCTTGCCTGAGCCACGCGGACGGCTTGTTCTGGCTGGTCTACACCGACGTCAAGCGCTACGGCCGCACCTCCAGCGGCGGCGCCGCCGGCGCCGCTTCGCTGCGCGACTTCCACAATTACCTGGTCACCAGTCCGGCCATCGACGGCCCGTGGTCCGATCCGGTCCACCTCAACAGCAGCGGCTTCGACCCCTCGCTGTTCCACGACGACGACGGCCGCAAATACCTGCTGAACCAGCTGTGGGACCACCGCCCCGGCGGCAACCGCTTCGCCGGCATCGTCGCGCAGGAATACTCGGTGGCGGAACGCCGGCTGACCGGCCGCCGCGAGAACATCTTCAAGGGCACGGCGCACGGGCTCACCGAGGGCCCGCACCTGTACAAGCGCGACGGCCACTACCACCTGCTCACCGCCGAGGGCGGCACCGGCTGGAACCATGGCGTGACCATGGCCCGCGCCCGCCATCCGCATGGGCCGTACGAGCTGCATCCCGACCAGACCATCCTCAGTTCGCGCCACCGTCCGGACGCGGAGCTGCAGCGGGCCGGCCACGCCGACCTGGTGGACACCCGGGACGGCCAGACCTATATGGTGTACCTGTGCGGCCGGCCGCTGCGCAATCGCGGCACCTGCACGCTGGGGCGCGAAACCGCCATCCAGCCCGTTGTGTGGGGCGAGGACGGCTGGCTGCGCACCGTCGATGGACGGGGAACGGCGGAGGCCAGGGCCGCCGCGCCCAAGCTGCCGGAGCACCGTTTCGACCCCGAGCCGGCGCGCGAGGAATTCGACGCGCCGCGACTGCCGCTGGCCTTCCAGTGGCTGCGCACACCGTGGCCGGAAGAGCTGTTCAGCCTGGCCGCGCGGCCCGGGCATTTGCGCCTGTATGGCCGCGAAAGCCTGGGCAGCCTGTTCCGCCAGGCGCTGGTGGCGCGGCGCCAGCAGGCGCACTGCTACAGCGCGAGCACCGTGGTCGAATTCGAACCCGAGCATTTCCAGCAGCAGGCCGGGCTGGTCTGCTACTACGGCGGCGCCAAGTTCCATTACCTGTACATCACGCACGACGAGACGGTGGGCAAGCATTTGCGCGTGATGAGCAGCCTGCCCAACCACGTGCAGTCGGACAGCTTCACGGCGCCGGTCGCGCTGCCGCCCGGCGTGCCGGTGCAGCTGCGCGTGGACGTGGACGAGGAGCGCCTGTATTTCGGCTACCGGCTGGACGACGGCGACTGGCAATGGCTGGCGCAGCAATTCGACGCCAGCATCCTGTCGGACGAGGCGAACGCGCCCGGCCAGCCCAACTTCACCGGCGCCTTCGTCGGCATGGCCTGCCAGGACATGGCGGGCACCGCCCTGCACGCCGACTTCGACTATTTCGAATACCGCGAGCGGCCATATTGCGTCAACCCGATGGGGGCGCCGTCCGCGGCCGAGCCGGCCTAGGCGAACGATCCGGTGGACCGGGTCAGGCTGCGCGCGCCGGCATCGTCCTCAGCACGTCCGCGATAGCCGCGCGCATCGGCTTGGCCCGCAGCTGCGCGTCGTACGGACATGGGCGCGAAGGCAGGCCGTCGCGGCGCTTGGCGTCCTTCCACGTTTGCAGCCAGCTGACGTCGTCGCTCAAGCCCCACAACAGGAAGTCGCGGCAACGCGGATAGCTCAGCGTCAGCTCGAGGAAATCGCGCGCGATGCCCGCCGCCGCCGCGTCGCGCTGCGCGATGTCGGCCGGCAGTTCGCGGTCGCTGACGTCGAACTCGGTGATCAGCAAATCCAGCCCCATGCCGCTGGCCTCGTCGAGGAAGGCGCGCCACTCGCGCAGACCGCGTGCGCGCGCCTCGCCGTCGCCGGCGCCGCCCCACGCGCCGATATGACTTTGCAGGCCCAGCGCGTGCACGGGCGTTCCGCGCGCCTTCAGGCCGGCCAGCAGTTTCAGCACGCCGGCGCGGTGTTTGGCGCTGTCCTTGCCCGGCCCCATGTAATCGTTGTAGACCAGCTGCGCGTGCGGCGCGTGTTCCCGCGCGAGGCGGAACGACAGGTCGATCTGCTCCAGCGCGCCCATCTTCTCGTTGAGCGCATTGGCGATCAATTCGCCGGTGCCGGGGTTGACGGCCTCGTTGACCACGTCGTAGCTGTACACGTCCTTGCCGAAGTGGCCGCAGGTGGCGGCGATATGCTCGCGCAGCAGACGCTCCGCCTCTTGCGCGGGATTGGCGCCGAAACCGTGGCGGGTGACCCATTCCGGCAGCCAGCGCGGGTCCTGCCACACCAGGCAGTGGCCGCGGATCAGCATACCCTGCCGCTTGGCCCAGCCGAACAGTTCATCGGCCCGGCGGAAATCGTGCGGCCCCGGCTTCGGCTGCAGCGCCTGCCATTTGCTTTCGTTTTCCGCCACCAGTACGCCGCATTCGCGCGCCATCAGCGCGCGATAGGCCGGATTGTTGAAATGGGTCCGGCTGGCCTTGTCGTTCATCGTGCCGATGGCGTTTCCGAAGCGCAGGCCCTTGCGGGCCGCCAGCGCCTTCAGGGTTTCCCCGCCTTCCTCGTCCTTCCCGGCCGCGCCCCAGGCGGCGGGCGCCGCCAGCATGGGGGCCAGCGCGGCCAGTTGCAACAATGATTGTCGGCGCGTCGTCATGGATCGTGTCTCCGGTTGTTGTATGTGATGCACGAGTGTAGGAGCGCGCCGGCGTGAGTGTCAACATATTTTGTTATACGCAACCATTCACAATAAGCCATCCGTTTCTCTTGCATGGCGGATTCGTGTAACATGAAAACTGTTTTTCTTGATAGCGCAAACATTCAATAAAAGGAGACCGCACTTGATAACACCACGCCCCGCCGCCGCGCTCGTCGCACTCGCGCTTCCCCTCATGTTCGCTGCCGCCTCGGCGCAAGCCGCGCCGGACTTCCGCAACCCCGTCATCACGGGCTTCAGCTCGGACCCCAGCGTCTGCCGCGTCGGCGGCGACTACTATCTCGTGGCCAGCACCTTCAGCTACTTCCCCGGCGTGCCTGTCTTCCACAGCAAGGACCTGGTGCACTGGCGCCAGATCGGCAACGCCCTGACCCGCCCTTCCCAGCTGCCGCTGGAAAAGCAGGCCACGTCGCGCGGCATCTTCGCGCCCACCCTGCGCTGCCACGGGGGCCGGTTCTACCTGGTGACCACCAACATCAGCAACGGCGGCAATTTCATCGCCACCGCCACCGATCCGGCCGGCCCCTGGTCCGAGGTCACGTGGCTGAAGGATGGCGGCGGCATGGACCCCTCGCTGCTGTTCGACGACGACGGCAAAATCTATTACACGCGCCACGGCGGCGGTGAACACGGCGGCGCCTACCAGGCCGAACTCGATCCGCAAACCATGCTGCCCAAGGAGGCGCCGCGCGAGATATGGAAAGGCACCGGCGGCGTGTGGCCGGAGGGGCCGCACCTGTACAAGCGCAACGGCTGGTACTACTTGATGATTTCCGAGGGCGGCACCTCCTACAACCACAGCATCACGGTGGCCCGTTCGCGCTCGCCGTGGGGGCCGTTCGAGGCCCATCCCAGGAATCCGCTGATCACCCACCGCGACCATCCCGGCCTGCCGCTGCAGGCGGTCGGCCACGGCGACCTGGTGCAGACAGCCGAGGGCGATTGGTGGATCGTGATGCTGGCCATCCGCCCCCACGAGCGCACCCACCATATCGGCCGCGAAACCGTGCTGGCGCCGGTCACCTGGAGCGACGACGGCTGGCCGGTGATCAACCATGAAAAGCCGGTGACGCTGCGCATGTCCGGTGACCGCCTGCCGCCATCGCGGCCCTGGCCCGCCGCGCCGGACACCGAGTCCTTCGACGGCAAGGACCTGGGCGTGGAATGGTATTCGCTGCGCGCGCCGGCCAGCGCCCTGTATTCACTGAGCGAACGCCCCGGCCACCTGCGTCTGAAAGGCAGCGGCGACACGCTGGCCACGCTGACCACGCCGGCCTTCGTCGGCATCCGCCAGCGCGACCTCGCCATGCACGCCTCCACCGCGCTCGATTTCAAGCCGGGCGCGGACGGCCAACTGGCCGGCATCGTCGTGCGGCAGGACGAGAACAACCACTACCAGCTGGTGGTGACGCGCGACCAGGGCCGGCGCATGGCGCGGCTGGTGTCGGTGGTGAAGGGCCAGGCCACGGTGGTTGGATCGCAGCCGCTGCCCGATGGCGGGGACGGCGAGGTGACGCTGGCGATCGACGGCACGCCGGCCGCCTACACCTTCAGCGCGACCGCGCAAGGCAAGACCCACGCGCTGGGCGCCCTGCCGACCGCGCCGCTCAGCTCCGAGAAGGCCGGCGGATTCACGGGCGTGTTCATCGGCCTGTACGCGAGCAATCCGGCCAAGGCGGCGATGCCGCCCGCCGATTTCGCGTGGTTCAAATACCAAGGCAAGGAATAAAAAAAAGCCCGGCGGCTTGGCGCCGCCGGGCTTTTCAACCGCCGCCCTACCCCGCCGTCAGAACGTCGAGCGCAGCGACATGGTGTAGCTGCGGCCCGGACGGTTCTCGTCGAAGATCGCGTTCGAGAACTGCGTGTAGGTCTTGCTGATGGCGTTGTTCAAGTTCCACGCGCTGAGCGACAGGTCGACGTTGTACGGGAAGTTGAACGCGCGTTTCAGGTTGACGCTGGCCGACAGGTCGATCTGCGCGCGCTCGGTCGAATACGCGTACGCGCCGCCGGGCACATTCAGGCCGGTATTGGTGTTGACCACCATGGTCGACGTGAACTGGCGCGACACCCGCATGCTGTAGCCATTGCGCTCGTAGTACACGGTCAGGTTGTTGGTGCGGGGCGGCACGCCGGCGATCGGCGCCGCGTTCGGCGCGCTGTCGGTCTGCTTGGTGTAGGTGAAGTTGCCCGTGAAGCCGAAACCCTTCACCGGCAGCATGTCCAGCGGCTGCTGCCACGTGAACTCGAGGCCGCGCACCTTCAGCTTGGTGTCCGTATTGAATGGCTCCGTCACTTCCACCAGGTGCTTGTCGCGGCCGCCGCTGGCGGTCACCGACTGGTTTTGCGCGTCGGTCAGGCCCACGGTGCCATACATCTGGTCCAGCTGCGCCAGCGAGAAGGTCGACGTGCGCGAGCCGGGCCGGCTGGTGATGTCCTTGGCGAAGCCGCTGACGGCGACATAGGCTTCGCGCGTCATGTAGTACTCCAGGCCCAGGTCCAGGTTGTTGGCCTCGAACGGTTTCAGGTTCGGGTTGGTCACGTTGCCCTGGCGCGCGCCCTGGTCGCCGATCGACAGGCGGGTCTGGCGCAGCTCGGCCGGATTGGCGCGGGTCATCGACTTCGACGCGGATGCGCGGGCGATCAGCGACGGCGTGAGGTTGTAGGCCATGGTGGCCGAAGGCAGCAGGTTGTGGTACTTGATGGTCTCGTACGCCCACGACGCGATGTTCGGGTACAGGCCGCCGTTGCGCAAGGTGGCGTTGCGCGGATCGGCGGCGGCGGTCAGGTCGCCGATGGTCTGCTCGGTTTGCGCGTAGCGCACGCCCGCGTTGTAGCGCAGCATGCGGCCGAGCACCGAGGCGCGGCCGTTCGATTCCACATACACGCCGCCCACCTTCTCGCGGATATAGCCGCCGCTGCCGCTGTTGAAGCCGAGGTAGATGTTGTCGCGGAAGTACTGGTAATCCGTGTCCTGCGCGAAGCGCGGCCAGTCCGCCGTGATGAAGCCGTGGTTGGAGGGGACCGCGTACTTGGTGATGTCGGCGTTGGTGACCTTGGAACCGAGGTAGGTCAGCGGCGTGCCGCCGGCCGTGTAGCCGGTGCCGTAGCCCGGGTAGGCGGTGGCGGCGTCCGCCATCGCGCCCGGCGTGCTGCGGCCGTCGCAGCCGGGGCTGCGCAGCTGGGTGTTGGGCGCGAACAGGCGCGCGCTGACGTTGTTGCCGCAAGCGACGTTCATCCACGCGTCGGCCACGCCGAAGCTGCGGTAGCGGCGCTCGATGTCGTCCAGCGAGCCGCCGAACTTGATGTTGAAGTCGGCGTCGCCCCAGGCCAGGTTCAGGCGCGCGCCCTTGGTGCTGTTGGTGCGCTCGTACAGGTCCATGCGCAGGCCGGACAGGCCCTGGCCGGCCTGGTACCAGCCGAAGTTGCCCGGGTCGTTGGGGTTGAGGTTGCCGGCGTAGACCGGGGTCTGGCCGGGCACCGTGTTGTCGTAGGTGATGACGGACGGCGCCGAGCGGGTGGCGAACAGCACCGTCGGCATGTCGCGGTAGAAGGAGCTGGACGTGTAGTTCACGTGGCCGTCGATGGTCCACTTGTCGTTCGGGCGCCATTCGAAGCCGGGGTTGATGCTGCGGAAGTGCGTGTTCTCCTTCATGGGGCGGTATTCCAGCGACCAGAAGGTGTTCGCCAGCGTGGCCTTGGTGACGGTGCAGCCCTTGCTGCAATCGCTGCGGTCGAACTCCATGCCGATCGGGATGGGCGTGTTGGCGCGGGTGCCGACGTTCATGCCCTGCTGCGTCATGTTGGTGCCCTTCTGGGCGAACAAGGTGTCGAGGTAGATGTCCCACTGGTCGTTCGGCTGCCACTGGAAGCTCAGCACTTCGCCCTTGCGCTCGCGGGTGCCGCTGTAGACGATGTGGCGGCCCAGGCGGCCCATCAGGCCGTTGTCGATCTGCTCGATGGTGGCGCCGGGATTCAGCGCCAGCAGCATGGCGCGGTCGATCTGTTTGCCCGGCACCAGCACGGCGCGCGCGTAGTCGGGCAGCAGGCTCAGCGGCAGGCCGGACGGCACCGTGTCCGGCGTCGATTGCGAACCGCCGCCGGTGGCGTTGGCCTTGTCGGTGGCGTTGGTCTGGAAGGACTTGAGCTGGAAGTTGCGCATGTCGACGGTCTGGAAGGCGTCGGTGTAGAACTTGGTGTTGCCCCAGGCGAAGCCGCCCAGCACGCCCACCTTGCCCCACGGGGTCTGCCAGGTGTTGCTGATCAAGCCGGAACCGGTGTTGCCGAACTTGCCGTCGCGGTCGCGGTAGTTGCCGGAGAGCGTGAAGGCCGAGCGGAAGCCGCTCTTGTCGAAGGGACGCACGCTGCGCATGTTGACCGTGCCGGCCACGCCGCCCTCGATCAGGCTGGCCTGCTGGCTCTTGTACACGCTGGCGCTGCGGAACAGTTCGGACGGCAGGAAGTCCATGTCGACTTCGCGGTTGGCGCTGATGTTGCCGCCCCAGCTGCCGGCCGACGCCGACGCCATCGGCGCGCCGTTCAGCAGCACACGCGTGAAGGCGGCGCCCATGCCGCGGATGGAGATGTTCAAGCCTTCGCCGTCGATCGATCCGCGGGTCACCTGCACGCCCGGCACGCGGGCCAGCGCGTCGGCGATGTTGGGGTCGGGGAACTTGCCCATGTCCTCGGAGAACACGGTGTCGGTCAGGCCGACGTTGTCGCGCTTCTCGTTGGCGGACAAGGCCAGCGAGCTGCGGAAGCCGCTCACGGTGACGACCGCCGGCTCCTTGCCGGTGGCCGTGGTCTGGTCCTGGGCCTGTGCCTGCTGCGCGAAGGCGCTGGAAATCAGACCGGCGATGGTGGTCAGGACGAAGGCCTGGCGCCCCCTGCCCATACGACGCCCGACGGCTACCCTGGATGCGTTGTTCATTGCGTTTGTCTCCTCGTGGTTTGCGGCCCTGTGGGCCATCTGTTTTAGTGCCAAGACCGAACTACAACAATGGTGGGTGCGTGCCGGCGAAGCTGGTTTTCAGCGGCTTTCCGGCGCGTCCCGCGCCTGCGTAACTGTTATATCACTTAAAATGTTTTACGCTACCATTTCACTATATCGGCTTTCAAGATTGTCAGTCAACCAAAAAAGAGCGGTGTGGTTTGGTAATGACACGATGTTGCGAACATCGGACGGTTGCGCTAACAATCCTGCTGGGAGGAGGTCGGAAGGGTGGAGCCGAGCGCGCCGGCGGCGCTCGGAAAATAGATCGAAGTGGCCAAGCAGGACCACTTCCTCATCGATGCTTCCCCGGCCGTTGGAAGGCCAAGGGTGGCCGGGATCGGCCGGGTTTTACCGCCTACCTGATCGCCACCGCCACGTCTTCAGGTGATCGCCATCCGCCCCCCAGCGCCTTGAACGCGGCGACCGCCGCGCGTGCCGATTCGGTTTGCGCCTGCGCCCGCATATCGGAGGCGCGCAGCAGGTTCTCATCGGCCTGCAGCACTTCGACCAGGCTGACCACCCCTTTCCGGTATGCCGCCAACGAAGCCTCCTTGGCCCGGCCGAGCGATTCGACGCCCTGGGTCAGCACGCCGGCCTGCTCCTCGCGTTTCACCAAGGCCGAGAAGGCGTTTTCGACCTCTTCCGTGGCCCGCAGCGCGGCCAGACGATAGGCGGCCAGCGCCTCGGCTTCCTGGCCCTTGGCCAGGTCGATCTGCGCGTTGATGCGGCCGAAATCGAACAGACGCCAGCGCAGGCCGAGAACGCCGGCGGCCTGGCTGGCGCCGCCGGTGAACAGATTGCCCCCGGACAGCGATGTCGCGCCGCCGACCAATCCACTCAGGGAGAACTTCGGGTAGTACTCGGCGATCGCCATGCCGATGCGGGCGTTCGACGCGGCCAGGCGGCGTTCGGCCACGATCAGGTCAGGCCGGCGCCTGAGCACATCCGCCGGCGAGCCGGTGGCCGCGACGCGCGGGGCGGCGGGGATGGCGCGGGCGGGCGCCAGCTCCTCCCGGTGCGTACCGGGCGGCGTGCCCAGCATCACGTCCAGCGCATTCATCGCGGCGTCCAGCCCCGCTTCGAGGAGCGGTACCGACGCCCTCACCTGGGCCAGCGCGCCCTCGGCCTGCCGCAGCTGAAGCTCGGCCGCCAGGCCCTGGCCATACAGCAGATTGATCGTTGCGAGCAGTTCCTGTTGCGTTCGCACCTGCCCGCGGGCGACGTCCAGCCGGGCCTGCAGGCCGCGGATGCCGATGTAGATATCGGCCGTCTGCGCCGCCACCGCCAGCCGTACCGCCGCCGCGCCGGCCTCGGAGGCCTGGTACTCGGCAAGCGCGGCCTCCCTTCCGCGACGCAGGCCGCCGAACACGTCCAGCTCCCAGCCCGCGCCGAGGTTGGCCTCGTAGGCGTTGCCGTGGCGATCGAAATTCGGCTGCGAATTCAAGACCCGCCCCAGCGGCGTTTCAAGCGACTGGTACGCCCGCGCGCCTTGGGCGGAAACCTGGCCGGAAGGGGACAGCGCGGCGTTGGCCGAGCCGAGTCCGGCGCGCGCCTGGGCGACGCGCGCGGACGCTTGCGCCAGGTCCAGGTTCTGCGCCACCGCCAGCACGACCAGGCGGCTGAGCTGTGGATCGCCAAAGCCTTCCCACCACGCGTCGAGTTCGGCGCTGGCATGGGCTTGCCGCTGCTCGACCGCCGTTTGGCCCAGGTAGCGATCCTGCACGGGCGGGGCGGGGCGTACGTAGTCCGGCCCGACCGCGCAACCCGCGGAGAGCATGGCGATGGCAGACAAGAAAAGAGTGCGTTTGAGAGGCATGGGCATCATCCGTGAGGGTGAAAGAAAAAGTATCCAGTGACTATATCATAATTTAGTCACACATGAAGACGCGCCCGCACAACTATCCAGCCTGTTGGTGCCCGGCTTTTCTCCGCAGGCGCACCATGGAGAGCTTGTGACTCTTGACATATTTAGTCACTAGTACCAAAATAGAATCCTGTCTGATTCTCTTATGGGATTGCCATGCTCCGCCGCCTTGTTTTCTCCACCGTCATTGCCGCTTTGCCGCTTGCCTTGCTCGCCTGTGGCGAAAAGCGGCCATCCGATCCACGCACCGAGGCGCCGCTGGTGCGCGCGGCCGCGATCCAGGGCGCGGCCGCCGCGCCGCGCGCGTTCACCGGCACCGTGGCCGCCCGGGTTCAAAGCGACCTGGGCTTTCGGGTCCCCGGCAAGGTGCTGGAGCGCCTGGTCGATGCCGGACAAACCGTCAAGCGCGGCCAGGCGCTGATGCGCATCGACCCCACCGATCTGAAGCTGGCGGCGCACGCCCAGCGGGAAACGGTGGCGGCCGCCCGGGCGCGGGCTCGGCAAACGGCGGAGGACGAAGCCCGCTACGGCGCCCTGAGGGGCACCGGCGCGATATCGGCCTCGGCCTACGACCAGGCCAGGGCCGCGGCGGACGCCGCCAAAGCCCAGCTCAGCGCCGCCGAGGCCCAGGCCGAAGTCGCCAGCAACACCAGCCGCTACGCGGAACTGGTGGCGGACGCGGATGGCGTCGTCATGGAAACGCTGGCCGAACCCGGCCAGGTGGTCGGCGCGGGACAGGTGGTGGCGCGCGTGGCCCATGCCGGCCACCGGGAAGCCCTCGTTCAATTGCCGGAAACCCTGCGCCCCGCGGTCGGCTCGGGCGGGATGGCCACGCTGTTCGGCAAGGAAGGCCTTGCCGTTCCGACCAGGCTCAGGCAGCTGTCGAACACGGCCGACCGGCTCACGCGCACCTTCGAGGCGCGCTATGTGCTGGATGGCGAACTGGCCAACGCGCCGCTGGGCGCCACCGTCACGATTCGGATTCCGGACGCGCAAGCCGCCACGCCTGGCGCCCTGTCGGTGCCGATCGGCGCGCTGTTCGACGCGGGCAAGGGACCGGGAGTCTGGCTCATCCAGGGCGAGCCGGCCAAGGTCAGCTGGCGGCCGGTGACGGTACAGCAGCTGGGCGACGACTTCGCCCGCATCGCGGGCCAGCTCAAGCAAGGCGACCGGATCGTCGCGCTGGGCACGCACCTGCTGCGCGAAGGCGCGCCGGTGCGGGTGGCCGGCGACGCCGCCGCCACGGCGGGAGCGGCGCCATGAGCGCGGGCCGTTTCAACCTGTCGGCGCTCGCCGTGCGCGAGCGCTCCGTCACCTTGTTCCTGATCTGCCTGATCTCGCTGGCGGGCCTGATTTCCTTCTTCAAACTGGGACGGGCGGAAGATCCGGCCTTCACGGTCAAGGTCATGACGGTCGTGACCGCCTGGCCCGGCGCCACGGCCCGGGAAATGCAGGACCAGGTCGCCGAGAAGCTTGAAAAGCGGCTGCAGGAACTGCGCTGGTACGACCGCAGCGAGACCTACACGCGGCCCGGGCTGGCCTTCACGACCTTGACCCTGCTGGACAGCACGCCGCCTTCGGAAGTGCAGGAGCAGTTCTACCAGGCCCGCAAAAAGGTCGGCGACGAGGCGGGCAACCTGCCCTCCGGCGTGATCGGCCCGATGGTCAACGACGAATACGCGGACGTGACCTTCGCCCTGTTCGCGCTCAAGGCGAAAGGCGAACCGCAGCGCCTGCTGGTACGCGACGCGGAAACGCTGCGCCAGCGGCTGCTGCGCGTGCCGGGCGTGAAAAAGGTCAACATCGTCGGCGAGCGGCCCGAGCGCATCTTTGTCGAGTTCTCGCACGAGCGCCTGGCCACGCTGGGCGTCAGCCCGCAGGAAGTGTTCGCCGCGCTCAATAGCCAGAACACGCTGACGCCGGCCGGCTCCGTGGAAACCAGGGGGCCGCAGGTGTTCATCCGCCTGGACGGCGCTTTCGATGAATTGCAGAAGATCGGCGACACGCCTGTCGTGGCGCAGGGACGCACCTTGAAACTGTCGGACATCGCCACCGTCAAGCGCGGCTATGAAGACCCGGCCACGTTCATCATCCGCAACGGCGGCGAGCCCGCCCTGCTGCTCGGCGTCGTCATGCGCGACGGTTGGAACGGGCTCGACCTGGGCAAGGCGCTGGACCAGGAGGTTGGCGCGATCAACGCGGACCTGCCGCTGGGCATGGGTCTGAGCAAGGTCACGGACCAGGCCGTCAACATCGGTTCGGCGGTCGACGAATTCATGGTCAAGTTCTTCGCCGCGCTGCTGGTGGTCATGCTGGTGTGTTTCGTCAGCATGGGCTGGCGCGTGGGGATCGTGGTGGCCGCGGCGGTGCCGCTGACGCTGGCCGCGGTGTTCATGGTGATGGCCGCCACCGGCAAGAACTTCGACCGCATCACCCTGGGCTCCCTGATCCTGGGGCTGGGCCTGCTGGTGGACGACGCCATCATCGCCATCGAAATGATGGTGGTGAAAATGGAGGAAGGCTACAGCCGCGTCGCAGCGTCCGCCTATGCCTGGAGCCATACCGCCGCGCCCATGCTGTCGGGCACGCTGGTCACGGCGGTCGGCTTCATGCCCAATGGCTTCGCCCGCTCCACCGCCGGCGAATACACCAGCAATATGTTCTGGATCGTCGGCATCGCGCTGATCGCGTCCTGGGTGGTCGCCGTGGTGTTTACGCCCTACCTTGGCGTCAAGCTGCTGCCCGACCTGAAACAGGTCGCCGGCGGCCACGACGCGCTCTACGACACGCCCCGCTATCACCGCTTCCGCCGGGTGCTGGCGCGCGTCATCACCCGCAAGTGGCTGGTCGCCGGCGCGGTCGTCGGCCTGTTCGTGGCGGCCGTGCTGGGCATGGCCGTGGTCAAGAAGCAGTTCTTCCCGATCTCCGACCGCCCCGAGGTGCTGGTCGAGGTGCAACTGCCTTACGGCACCTCCATCGTCCAGACCAGCGCCGCCACGGCCAAGGTGGAGGCATGGCTGGCCAAACAGGCGGAATCGAAGATCGTCACCGCCTACGTCGGCCAGGGCGCGCCGCGCTTCTACCTGGCCATGGGCCCGGAATTGCCGGACCCGTCGTTCGCCAAGATCGTGGTGCGCACCGATAGCCAGGAAGAGCGCGAGGCGCTGAAAACGCGCTTGCGCAAGGCCATCGCCGACGGCCTCGCCCCCGAGGCGCGCGTGCGTGTCACGCAGCTGGTGTTTGGTCCCTACTCGCCGTTTCCCGTCGCCTACCGGATCAGCGGGCCGGACCCGGACAAGCTGCGCGCCATCGCCGCCGATGTCCAGCGCGTGATGGATGCCAGCCCGATGATGCGCACCGTGAACAACGACTGGGGCACGCGCTCGCCAGCGCTGCACTTCACCCTGCAGCAGGATCGCTTGCAGGCCGTGGGGCTGACCTCCAGCGCCGTGGCGCAGCAACTGCAATTCCTGCTGAGCGGCGTGCCGCTCACCGCCGTGCGCGAAGACATACGCACGGTGCAGGTCGTGGCCCGTTCGGCCGGCGGCCTCCGGCTCGACCCGGACCGCATCGCGGACTTCACGCTGGCCGGCGCCGGCGGCCAGCGCATCCCGCTGTCGCAGGTGGGCACGGTCGAGGTGCGCATGGAGGAGCCCGTCATCCGCCGGCGCGACCGCATGCCGACCATCACCGTGCGCGGCGACATCGCCGACGGCCTGCAGCCGCCGGACGTGTCCGGCGCCATGAGCCGGCAACTCCAGCCCATCATGGACAAGCTGCCGGCCGGCTACCGTATCGACCAGGCCGGCGCCATCGAGGAATCGGCCAAGGCGACCACGGCGATGCTGCCGCTGTTCCCCATCATGCTGGCGGTCACCCTGCTGATACTCATCTTCCAGGTGCGCTCGATCTCGGCGATGGTCATGGTCTTCCTGACCAGCCCGCTGGGCCTGATCGGCGTGGTGCCCACGCTGATCGTGTTCCAGCAGCCATTCGGCATCAACGCGCTGGTGGGGCTGATCGCGCTCTCGGGCATCCTGATGCGCAACACACTGATTTTGATCGGGCAAATCCACCATAACGAACAGGCCGGACTGGACCCGTTCCATGCGGTTGTCGAGGCCACCGTGCAGCGCGCCCGGCCGGTGGTGCTGACCGCGCTGGCGGCGATCCTGGCCTTCATCCCGCTGACCCATTCCGTGTTCTGGGGCACCCTCGCCTACACGCTGATCGGCGGCACCTTCGCCGGCACCGTGTTGACGCTGGTGTTCCTGCCCGCCATGTACGCCATCTGGTTCAAGATCCGCCCGGCCAACGCGGCTGAAAAGAGCCATCCGGCGGAACGGACGCCATCGCCGGCGCCGGCGCCGGCCGGGCGGCGGGCCGAGAACCAGGCCGATGCGGTGCTCGCCGGGAACGATGCGCAGTGAAGCCTGACGGCGGGGCGCCCATGCCAGGCCCCTGCCCTATTCGCTGAACAACCGCGCCATCACCTGCCGCAGCCAGCGGTTGGAGGCGTCCGCGTGATAGCGCTCGTGCCAGTGCTGTTTGACCGAGAACGCCGGCAACGCGACCGGCACCGGCAGCACCCGTATCGCCTCGCTGACGGCGGTGACCACCCCGTAGCGATGCGGCACGATGGCGATCAGCTCCGTCTCAGCGACGATGCGCGCCACGCCCAAAAAGCTCGGCAGCCGCAGTTGTATATTCCGCTCCACGCCCTCCCGGGCCAGCACCTTGTCCACGATCGCGTGGCCGGTGCCGGAAGTGCGCACCACCACATGGCCCTCGCGCCGAAGCGCATCCACGTCCAGCACGTCGTTCACACGCGGGTGCCGCCGCGACACCAGGCAGGCGAAGCGCTGGTCGAACAGCTTTTGCTGATAAAACCCGGCTTCCAGGTGCGGCATGAAGCCCACCGCCAGGTCCACCGTGCCGTCCGCCAGTTCCACCGGGCTGTCCGCCGAAATCTTGGAGATATCGATGCGGATGCCCGGCCCCACGGTTTTGAGGTGGTTCAGCAACTGCGGCAGCAGCACGATTTCACTGATGTCGGTCATACAGATGCGAAACTCGCGGCGGCTGGCCGCCGGATCGAACACCGGCTGGTCCGCCAGCGCGTGCTGCAAGGCCTGGATCGACAGGCGGACGTCGCCGATGGCGCCTTGCGCGCGCGGCGTCGGCTCCATGCCCTTGGCGGTGCGGCTGAACAGGCGGTCGTTGAAGTGCTCGCGCAGTTTCGCCAGCCCGATGCTGACCGTCGATTGCGGCAGCTCAAGATTCGCCGCCGCGCGCGTGACGTTGCGGGTCTTGTAGATCTCGTCGAAGATCAGCAGTAGTTCAAGGTCGAAACGGGCCATGGCGCACCATTATTTAAAAACATGATTGTAGCAATCTCATTCCATCCATTTCGGAAATAAAGCAAATCGCGCAGACTGGCTCCACCTGAAATTCACATGGAGACGAAATGAAACCCCTGGAGAGCAAGCGCCCGTCGGTGCTGATCGCCGGCGGCGGCATAGGCGGGATGGCCGCCGCGCTGTCATTGTCGCGCCTGGGCATGCCGGTCACGGTGCTCGAACAGGCCTCCGCGCTGGGCGAGATCGGCGCCGGGCTGCAGCTGGGGCCGAACGCTTTCGCCGCGCTGGACGCGCTGGGCGTCGGCGCCGCCATTCGCGACCGCGCCGTGTTCACCGACCGCCTGGTGATGATGGACGCGGTCGACTGCGCGGAAGTCGGCACGTTTGAAGTGGGACAGGCGTTCCGCGAGCGCTTTGGCAATCCCTATGCCGTGATCCACCGCGCCGACATTCACACCGCCATCCTGGAACAAGTCCGCCACACGCCGCATATCGAACTGGTGACCTCTTGCCGGATCGCCGCCATCCGCCAGGACGGCCATGGCGTCCATGTGACGGACGCGAACGGCCGCGCGTTCAGCGCCGATTACCTGATCGGATGCGATGGCGTGAAATCCGTGGCGCGCGAGCAGATCGTCGGCGACGGCGTGCGCGTGTCCGGCCATGTGGTCTATCGCGCCGTGGTGCCGACCGAGGTGATGCCGGAGGAGCTGCGCTGGAACGCCCCTGTCGTGTGGGCCGGTCCCAATTGCCACCTGGTGCACTACCCGCTGCGCAGCGGCGACCAGTACAACCTGGTCGTCACCTTCCACAGCCGCGACCCGGAGGTATGGGACGTGCGCGATGGCAGCAAGGAGGAGGTGCTTTCCTACTTCACCGGTATCGCCGAGCTGCCGCGCAAGCTGCTGGAAACGCCGTCGAGCTGGCGCCGCTGGAGCACGGCGGACCGCGATCCGGTGGCCAACTGGACCCGGGGGCGCATGACGCTGCTGGGCGACGCGGCCCACCCCATGCTGCAATACATGGCCCAGGGCGCCTGCATGGCGCTGGAGGATGCCGTGACGCTGGGCGCGGCCATCCGCCACCGCCAGTACGACATGGACGCGGCCTTCGCGCTGTATCAAAAGTCCCGTATTCCCCGCACCGCCCGGGTGGTGCTGTCGGCCCGCGAAATGGGACGCCTGTACCACGCCGCCGGCGTCGAGCGCCTGGTGCGCAACGACCTTTGGAAGGGACGCAAGGCCGAGGGTTTCTACGACGCGCTGCAATGGCTGTACGGCTGGACCGCCGACAACTGCCTCGCCACATGACCAGGGAGACCGATATGAACACCAAGCTGCTTGAGGCCCGCCGCGACCTGTACAAAAGCATGCAAGAGCAGTGTCTGGCCCCGCTGTGGGAGTCGCTGCACAACCTGGTGCCAAAACAGCCGGCGCCACCTTATGCCGCCGCTCTGTGGCGCTACCAGGACATCCTGCCCCACCTGCTGCGCGCGGGCGAACTGATCACGGCCGAGGAGGCCGTGCGCCGCGTGCTGGTGCTGGAAAATCCCGCCATGCCGGGCCGTTCATCGATCACCCAGTCGCTGTACGCCGGTCTGCAACTGATCCTGCCCGGCGAAGTGGCGCCTGCGCACCGGCACACGCAATCGGCGCTGCGTTTCATCGTCAGCGGCAAAGGCGCCTACACGGCGGTCAATGGCGAGCGCACCACCATGCACCCGGGCGACTTCGTCCTGACCCCGTCGTGGAACTGGCACGACCATGGCAATCCCGGCGTCGACGGCGTGGCCGAACCGGTGGTGTGGCTCGATGGGCTAGACATTCCCATGGTGCGTTTCTTCGACGCCGGCTTTGCCGAGAACGGCGACCAGGCCAGCCAAAGCGTGGTCCGCCCGGAAGGCCACAGCTTCGCCGCCTACGGCAACAACATGGCGCCGGTCCGCACGGTGCACAAGGAGCGCAAGGAGCTCGGCTCGCCCGTGTTCAGCTATCCGTATGCCCGCAGCCGCGAAGCGCTGCATACGCTGGCGCGCAACGAAGACATCGACGCATGGCATGGCGTGAAGCTGCGCTTCATCAACCCGCAAACCGGCGGCGCGCCGATGCCGACCATCGGCGCCTGCATGCAGCTGCTGCCCAAGGGCTTTTCCGGCCTGCGCCACCGCGGCACCGACGGCACGGTGTACAGCGTGGTCGAAGGCCATGGCAGCGCCACCATCGGCGGCCAGCGTTTCGCGTTTGCGCCACGCGACACCTTTGTCGTCCCGTCCTGGGCCACCGTGTCGTTCGACGCGCCGGAAGACGTGGTGCTGTTCTCGTTCTCCGACCGTCCCGTGCTGGAAGCCATGGGGCTGCTGCGCGAGGAATTCCTGCCCGATTAACACCACAAACCCACTTGGAGAGACCCACCATGAACTTCATCTTCCCGCCGCAGCCGATAGTCGGCTTGCCCGTCAACGGCGCGCATGCCGCCTTCCCGGTGCGCCGCGTCTATTGCGTCGGCCGCAACTACGCGGCCCATGCGCGCGAAATGGGATTCGATCCCGAGCGCGAGCCACCCTTCTTCTTCTGCAAGCCGAACGACGCGCAATCCATCGTTCCCGTTGCGGCTGGGGCCACGGTGGAACTGCCCTACCCTTCCCGCACTGAAAACTACCACCACGAGATCGAGCTGGTGGTGGCGATCGGCAAAGGCGGGGCCGACATCGCGGTGGAGGACGCCGCGCAACACATCTTCGGCTATGCCGTCGGCCTGGACATGACGCGCCGCGATCTGCAAATGCGCATGCGCGAACAGGGCCGCCCGTGGGAAATCGGCAAGGCGTTCGACTTCTCCGCGCCCATCGGTCCGATCACGCGGCTGGCCGACAGCGGCGAGATCAACAGCGGGGCGATCGTGCTGACCGTGGACGGCAATCCGGTGCAAGGCAGCGACCTGAGCCACCTGATCTGGAGCGTCAGCGAGACCATCGCGCAGTTGTCCACGCTGTTCGCGCTGCAGCCGGGGGACCTGATCATGACCGGCACGCCCGAGGGCGTGGGCGCCGTGGTCCGGGGCGACACGATGGTCGCGCACATCGATGGCCTGACGCCGATCACCGTCAACGTCGTGTAAGCGCCCGGCGCGATGAAACCGCACACCTGTTACCGCGGCTCCGCGTCCCACCGTGTGCGCATCGCGCTCAAGCTCTAGCCCGCCACCGTATCGACCCGGCCGGCGCCATCGAGTCAGGATGTGTTCACCGCGCGGCTTCGGCCCGGGCCGGCGCGACGCGCCAGATTTCGCCGGTCACGTCGTCGACCACCAGCAGCGAACCGTCGTCCTGCACCGCCACCGAGGACGGCCGGCCCCACACCTCGCGGTCGCTGACCACGAAGCCGGTCGCGAAGTCCTGGTAGGAACCGGTCGGCACGCCGTTCTTCATGAACACGCGCACCACCTTGGAGCCGGTGCGGGTGGCGCGGTTCCAGGAACCGTGCAGCGCCAGGAACATGTCGCCGTGGTACTCCGCCGGGAAGCGGCTGCCGGCGCCGGGGCCGGGGCCGGCCTCGTACACCACCATGCCCAGCGGCGCGGAATGGGCCGTCACCAGCAGGTCGGGCTGGCGGACCTTGTCCCTCAGGTCCGGGCGCACGCCCTGCAGGCGCGGCTCCTCGTTGGCGCCGATGTAGTACCACGGCCAACCGAAAAAGGCGCCGCGCGGTACGCGGGTCAGGTAGTCGGGCGGCAGGTTGTCGCCCAACAAGTCGCGCTCGTTGACGCTGCAGAACAGGTCGCCGGTGCCGGGGTGGCGATACATGCCCACGCAGTTGCGTAAGCCGGTGGCATGGGTGCGGCGGTTGCCGCCGTCCGGATCGAAGCTGAGGACCACGCCGCGGTCGGTCTCGTCGCCCCAGGCGCCGCCCAGCCCGTGCTTCGCCTCCCAGTCCGCCAGCGGTTCCGCCGGGCGCGGGCCAATCTGCTCGCCGATATTGGACGCCGAGCCGATCGACACGTGCATGGTCTTGCCGTCGGCCGAGAACACGAGCGTGCGGGTGGTGTGCGAACCCGGCGCGGCGACCAGCGACGGCACCACGACTTCCGGCTCGGCGCCGGCCACCAGGTCGCCGTTCTTGTACGGGAAGCGCACGATGGAATTGACGTAGGCGACGTACAGGTATCGCGGGTTTGGCCCGACCGGCCAGAACGCGAAGCCGAACGGACGATTCAGGCCGGAGGCGAACACGCTGACCGTGTCCGCCCGCTCGCCCGTCGAGGAACGGAACACCTTGATCAGCCGCTTCGACATCGACGACATGAAAAGGTCGCCGTTGGGGGCCTTGACCAGCAGCCGCCCCTTGTCCGGATCGGTCGCCCACAGGTTCACCTTGAAACCGGCCGGCACGGCGGGCACGGCGTCCCTCGGGCGCGGCACCGTCCGCGGACTGTTGCCCGCGCTGGGCGTGGCGAACGGCGCCGCAAGCCGGTCCGCGCGCACCTCGTGGACGCGCCCTGGCCGGTCCGCGCTCCAGTGCTCGCCGCCGGCCGCCGCCGGCGCGGGGGGCGGGATGGCGGCTGCGGGCGCCGCCGCCTGACCCTCGAACGTCTTCAGGTGGGCGATCAGCGCCGCGCGCTCGGCCGGATCCGGCACGCTCACGGGCATCGTGGTGCCGGGCGTATGGGCGGCCGGATCGAGCAGAAACCGATCGAGCTCGCTTTCACTCCAGTTGCGTCCACCGCCCCCGGCGGAGGCCAGCGCCGCCGAATAGCCGTAGCCCGGGGCGCCGGCGATGCGCCGGCCCAGCAGCTTGAACAAACCCGGCCCGGCGAGCGGCTGAAGGTCCGGCGTCACGCTGTGGCACATCGCGCAGTTGGCGGCGAACAGCCGGGCGCCATCGGGCGGCGCCGCGTCGGCGGCGAGCGGGAGTGTGACTATGGCGAACGAGAGCAGCAGACGTGAGCGGTGGTTTTTCATGGCGGGCGCGCTTTGATGATCAGGGGATTATCCCTGAAACGGCGCCGCCGCCGGATCACAAAGCTGATTGTTTGCGATGCGGCCGGCGCCGGGCCAGCACACCGGCGCGCAGGCCGGCGAGCAGCACCAATTCCTGGGGCGTCGCGCGCGCAAAGTCCCAACAATCAACATGTTGAGCAATGCGGGCGGCCGCGTATCGCGCGCGTCAGGGGCCGAGCCGCACGGCGCCGGTCTTCACGTCGATCGACCACTCCGTGGGCCGGGGGAGCCAGAGCCGGCCGTCGCCGATCTCCATGGGCATCCACAGGTAGCGGCTGTCCCACTGGGCGGTGGGCCGCCACTGGTCGCCCATGAAGATGACGGTCGTCCGCTCGGTGCCGGCGACCTTCAACAGCAGCGTGGATTGGGCGCCGTAGGTCTTGGTCTCGGGCGGGGCGATGTCCTTGAATCCGCTCCACGGTCCTTTGAGGTCTTTCGCGGTGGCGTACTGGTTCGGGTTCGGCGCCCAGCCGGTGAGCGCCGAGCCGAGCAGGTAATACAGGCCGTCGTGGCGCACCAGCGCGCCGCCCTCGATGGGGGCCCCGATGAAGGCGGTGCGCTCGGCGACGTCGAGATAGTCGTCCGACAGTTTGGCGATGAAGAAGCCCTTGGTCGGCCGGCTTTCGAAGATCAGGTAGGCGCTGCCGTCGTCGTCGACGAACTGGCCGATGTCGCGGCTTTCCTGCCCGAGCGGACGGAAGGAGCGGAGATAGGTGTAGGGCCCGGCGACGTTGTCGGCCACGGCCACGCCCACCCTGGCCAGCTGGTAGGCCATGCGGGGGTTGGTCTCGTTCGGATCGAGCGGCCCGTCGATGTGCATGTACATGACGAACTTGCCGGTCTTGGCGTTGTGGAAGACCTTGGGCCGCTCGAGCACCCAGTTGGCGCCGATGCCCCCGGGCGGCCCCATGTCGACCGGAAGGCCGCGGAAGGTCCAGTTCACCAGGTCGGTGGACGAATAGCAGGAAACATAGCGCCTGCCGGGCACGGCGTCCTTGGGGCGGTATTCGCCGAACCAGTACCACGTGTCGCCCAGCTTGAGGATGCCGCCACCGTGCGCGTTGATATGCTCGCCGCGGTCGTCGCGCCAGAGCTCGCCGGGCCGGATGGCCGGCGCCGCGACGCGGGCCTGGGCCTGGGCCTGGGCCTGGGCCTGGGCCTGGGCCTGGGCCTGGGCCTGGGCCTGGGCCTGGGCTTGGGCTTGGGCCTGGGCCGACAGCAGCGCCACGCACAGCAGCGCGGCCTTCGCGCACGTCGAGATCCTTGATTTCATGAGCGTCTCCTTTTAATAGTGCCGCCAGCGCGCGGCCGTCGATTCAACGCCGGGTGGCCGGACGCCTCCCCCTTGCGCGTGGGAATCCCATACCGGCCCAGGCGATACTACGGAAATTTCCCGCAGCGCGCCATCCATCTGCGCCAGGGCGGCGCCTGCGCGGCGGATTAACACCTCGCCGGTGCCCGTTGGCGCAAGCCCGCGCGCCGTGCGCTCGAAAAGCCGGCCGCCCAGTGCCCGCCCCAGGTCGCCGAGCAGCCTGGAGGCCATCCACTTCCTTGCAGCGGTCGGGCAGGTTGGCGATCAGGCCGATGACCCATTTCAGCTCGAAGCGGGCCAGCGCCACGCGTTCCGGCGTGGGCAGACATATATCCCATTGTAGGGTGGGCGCTGCGCGGCCAACTCGGCTAAGCGGTTCGCACGCGATAAAGACGTGGCTGCGCCACGCACACGAGACAAACGACAACACTGTCCACGTAGTGTATCTGCAACAAGTCCGCTTATTTTCGTCATTGTGATGATTGGTGATTATTCCTTCGGACTTTATCTATAGTCTGTCTAAACTAGTTCACACCAATCGACAGGCATGTGCTGCGAAACGTCGCGGGCAACATGCCCACGACGTCCTGTTCGGGATCGATCCACCCATGCTTGCAATTCTGGACTGGATGATGCCAGGGATCGATGGAATTGATCTTTGCCGCGCAATTCGCACGAACCGCAAAGACAGCTACACCTATCTCATCATGCTGACTTCGCGCTCCGAAACCGAATTCGCTGTCGAGGCAATGAATGCGGGCGCCGACGACTTCATCGGCAAACCCTTCCACCCGGGAGAACTCGAGGCGCGTGTCCGTGCCGGAAAGCGCATTTGCGAGCTGGAGCAACTGTTGCGGCAGAAAGCCATCTACGATGCGCTCACCGGCATCTACAATCGCGGCGCGATTATCGACATCCTCGATAAAGCCGTAGCGCGCCAGCAGCGCGACCACGGGGGGCTGACCCTGGCTTTCGCGGATCTCGATCATTTCAAGCAAGTCAACGACGTTCACGGCCATACGGCAGGTGATATCGTTCTGCGCGAGGTGGCGCGGCGCATGGGCCAGGTGCTCAGACCCTACGATTCCCTGGGCCGGTACGGCGGCGAAGAACTGATGGTTGTCCTGCCTGGCTGCGAGGCGAATAGCGCGCTTGAAATCGCCGAACGGATCAGGAAAAACGTGTGCGCCGAACCGATCGCGACCGACTTTGGAGCGATTCACGCATCGGTCAGTATCGGCCTCGCCGTGCTAAGCGAGGGCATGAGATCGACATATGGCGACCTGATCCAACTGGCGGACCGCGCTTTATATGTCGCCAAGAATGAAGGCCGCAATCGCGTTTTCTTGGCAGCGTGAGCGGCTAGCCCGCCGATCACGCTTTCAATACGTCGATGGAGCGCGATCGTTTCTACTGGCGATCATCGGTAGCGACCTCGCTGGCGTCCTCGCGCTCCATGCGCTGTCCGATTGCCAGCGGCTGTCCACCCAGACCTTGTTTCTGGGCCACGATATTGCGCAGCTGGCGATTGCTTGCAGCCAGATCCTTGTTCGCTGTCTGCACGATGAGATTAAGCCGGCGGTTCTCGTCTACCATTTCCTTGTGCGCGAACGCTTCTTCCAAATGTTTGCGCAACTGATCATCCTCCCACGGTTTGGTTAAAAACCGGTAAACCGCGCCCGCATTGACCGCATCGGTGATCGACTGTAACTCGGTGTATCCCGACAATACAATGCGCATCGTGTCAGGATATTTTTGCTTGGCGGTACGCAGAAACTCCACACCTGTCATACCTGGCATGCGCTGGTCCGCCAGGATAACATCGACCCGGTTTTCGGCCAACAGTTCCAGGCCTTCGCGGCCGCTCCTTGCCATGAGAATCCTGATACCCGTGGAGCGCAACGCGCGTCTCAGTGCCAATCCAACATTCCGTTCGTCGTCCACGATCAGCAGAGTGCGCTGCGGCGCACGCAGGCGCAAGAGATTCGCAGGCAGTGTTTTTTTCTCTTGCAGCATGGTTTCGATCGTTTCGGCCGCAACCGGCCGGGAGAACCAATATCCCTGGATCTGATCACACATGTTCTGGCTGAGCGTGTCGCATTGGGCTTCGGTTTCGACGCCCTCGGCAATCACATCGATGCCCAGGTTGTGCGCCATTGCGATGATCGCGTTCGCGATCGCCCCTTTGTCGGCACCCTCGGTGATATCGGCCACGAAGGACCGGTCGATCTTGAGCACGTCGATTGGAAAACGCTGGAGATACGATAGGCTCGAGTAACCGGTGCCAAAGTCATCAATGGACAGCTTTACACCAAGCGCCTTGAACGCGTTCAGCGTGTTGACTGCCTCCTCCACATCGGTCATGACGATCGATTCGGTGATCTCGATATCCAAAAGCTGGGGTGCCAGTCCGGTTTCCGCAAGGACCGAGGCAACCGACTCCACCAGGTTTTCCTGGGCAAACTGCCGAGCCGACAAGTTCACGGCGATGCGTAAATTTCCCAAGCCGGAACGCTGCCACGCCTTGTTCTGCGCGCATGCGGTTCGCATCACCCACGCACCAATCGGAACGATCAATCCTGTTTCCTCCGCGAGTCCTATGAATTGATCGGGCGGAACCATGCCAAGCTCCGGATGCTGCCATCGAATCAGCGCCTCCATGCCGACGATCTCGCCTGTCGTCAAATCCACCTGCGGCTGGTAGTGAAGTATGAATTCGTCGCGTTCAAGCGCATTGCGCAGATGCTTTTCCAGCCGTAGGCGCTCCAAGGAAAACTCGTTCATCGCCGCCGCGTAAAACTGATAGGAATTGCGGCCTAGCTCCTTGGCCCGGTACATCGCTCTATCCGCGTGGTCAACCAGAGTCTCCGGGTCCGCGGCGTCGTTCGGATAAACGGCGATGCCCATGCTGCACGACAAGAAAAACTCCTGCTCCTCGATGACGACTGGCTCGGCGATAGTGGACATGACACGATGCAAGATACTGGGTGCGAGCCCTTCCTCGAAACACTCCGACAGGATCAAGACGAACTCGTCACCTCCGAACCGCGCAGCCGTATCGGTCCCGCGCAACACCAGTTTCAGCCGCGTCGCGATCGTATTGAGGAGGCAATCGCCCGCCTTGTGGCCAAGCGTGTCGTTAACCAGTTTGAAGCGATCAAGATCGATAAAGATCACCCACACCCGATACCCATAGCGGTCCGCGTGGACAATCGCCTGGCGCAGCCGGTCCTGCAAGAGGGAACGGTTGGGCAGACCGGTCAGTTTGTCATGGTGGACCAGATATTGCAGTTCGTTTTCCGCTTGCCTGGTTTGCGTAACGTCCTCGTGTGCGATGACCAGACGCGTGGCGCCCCCGGCTGGAAACCGCGTTACCCTCACGGTAAACCAGCGTTGCGCGGTGGGCGAATTGCGTCGATACCCCATGTTGAACTCGTCGCGCACGCCGCACGCCACCTCTCTCAGGCCGGCCGCTAATACGCCCGCGTCGTGCGTCCCCATGTCGGCCGCCTGTTCATGTATGGCAAGGTAGTTTTTCCTTTCCCATGCGGCACCCAGCAGGACACCGTTCTCAAGCGCGAATTCCTGCCAGGCCTTGTTCACCGTCAGAATAGTCCCATCCTCATCAGTCACGCAGATGTGCTGTGACAGCGCGTCGATCGTCGATTTCATGAAGCGTTCCGACTGTCGCAATGCGTGTTCCATTTGCTTGCGCGCTGTTATGTTTTCGATGACCGCGATCAGGTGCTTGGGAGATTGCCGGCCATCACGTACCAATGAGATGGCCACGGATGTCCAGATAAAATCGCCATCCTGACAGCGATATCGCCTGTCGCAACGATGTGAAAAGGCCTCAGGTCCGGCGAGCAGGCGGGCGATGGTCGGCCCGAAATCAGCACCTTCGTCCGGATGGGCTATCTGGTGAATCGTCAAACTTGAGATCTCATCGTCGCCGTAGCCGAGCATGTCGCGAAATTGCGCATTGAATAGCAAAAACTGCCCGTCCAGCGCCATGTGCACGATACCGACCGGCGCCAGGTCAAACGTCGCGTGAAAGCGCTGCGTGCTTTCGTTGAGCATGTCTTCCGAATGCTGCCGGAGGCGCAGAAACGCTTCGAGCCTCGCCAACAAGTCATCCTTTTGAAGGGGAAGCCGCAGGACATCGTCGAATCCCGCGCGCAGCCATGCCGTGGCGCGCGCCTTTCCAGGCAGCGCCAACAGCATCGGCACATATAATGGCCTTTGCCGCTGCCGCAGGGCTGACAGCTGAACATCGTGGCGGCGCGCTGATGATTCGTCGACGATGATCAATGATGCCGCGGGCTCACCTTCCTCAAGGCCGGCCGGAGTCAATACGACAACGGAATAGCCGGTCTGGCGCAAAAGTTCGGCGAGCAGTTGCTCATCCGGCCGATTTGCGATCAGCAGACCAATCACTGCAACTTTGGGCAAACGATTCATGGCGGCCTACATATCTTTGGTGGACGCAGGAATTCCAGTGAGAATGCCGCGCAAGTGCTCCAACTTCTCGCTGACATGGATTCCGGATTCATCGACCCGAATTTGTCTCAGCTCGGGCTCGAAATTGCCTACCCGTTTCTTGAGGCAGCCGACAATCTTGATGACTTTTCCCGCGTATTCCGCATAGCGCAGCAGCACGATATTATCGGCCAGGTGGCTGCCCCCCAGATCGGTCGCCTTCAAGCTGGTGCTGGTGATGTGTTCGACTTCATTGATTAAAATGGTGGTGACGCCCAGGCGGGAGAGATAGCTGACAAGATTATGAATGTGGGCCTGCGGCTTGCCGAACTCCTCCATCGCGAACTGATACCCGCGCAGGCTGTCGATCATCACCATGGTGCACCCGTCGACTTCCACTGCGTGGCGGACCATCGCCAGAAACTCATCTGGATATAGTTCCAGCGGATTAATGCGGATGATCTTCAGCATTCCCGAATCCACGATCATATCGACGGGTTTGCCCAATCCTCGACTGCGGGCAATAATAAAACTGGGAGGCTCTTCGAAGGTGAACAAGATTGCGCGGCCGGTGGCGGCGTGATGCGCCAGAAATTGGGTACCCAAGGTGCTTTTTCCCGTCCCGGTGGGGCCGGTGAGCAGCGTGGTCGTTCCGGACTCCAATCCTCCGCCAAGCAGCGAGTCCATCGCCTCGATGCCCGACGAGAATATACTTTCGCCAGGGGGGCGCAAGCCGGCGCCTTCAATGCGATGCGGGAACACACTAAAACCACCTTGAGAGATGCGAAACGGATGCCGTCCCGACATGAAGTCCGAACCGCGCATCTTATCGACTTGAATGCTGCGCAATCCGATCGCCAAGGCCGGAGAAATCTCAAAACGCAGACGGATGACGCCATCGGCCGCAAGTGCCACGGCAGTATCCCGATCCATCTCAGTAGGCTCAAAGACGAGGAAGGAAGTGATGTTCGCCTTGTCCAGAAAATTGACCAGGCCGAGAATATTTTTACGAAACTGATACTCATCAGTCGCAAGATAGCGGAGTTGCGTGACCGAGTCGATCACAAGCCGATGAGGCGACTTCGCGCGGACCGCCTGGTAGATCGCGTTCCAGACCGGCACACTCTCGACTTCGCTGGGGGGAAACATATGGTAATCGCCCGAATTTTCCCCGAGCGCCTCACCGCTGGGTGAAAGGTCGACGATATCGACCTCGTTCATATTCCAACCAAACGCGGCCACATTTTTGACGATCGAATCGCCGGGTTCACACAAGGTGATGTACATGCATTTTTCTCCGCGACGCAATCCATCGCGCAACCACTGCAAAGAAAAAATTGTTTTCCCCGCTCCAGGCGTTCCGGCAAGCAAATATGCATGGCCTGCAACTAATCCGCCGCCCAAGATGTCATCGCAGCCCGGGACTCCCGTTGAAACCCGCGCGGTCGGAATATTGGTATGCATGCTATTTCCTTCACTTCATTTGGACATATGGCTGGGTACCCTCCGAATGGCGTGTGGATTCTCGGGGCGCGCGACGTTTGCAATAAAAAAAATGCCGTCCCAACGAGAATAAAAACAAATTGCCCAATGTTTAACATATGCCACACACTGTTACAAGTTTGATCATTCAATATTTACAATCGTTGTTAATCGGCTGCATCGTTAAGCTGTCGCGGGAATGAGGCGACAATTTTGGCCGATATTTTTGCTCAGGACTTGCAGCGGGGAGTTTGGGCTGGCTGAGCACCTACAAGGTACACTGTTTCTAATAAAAAAGTAATTGCTTCACGTGCATATTATTTTTTTATCGAGGAAAGGAATTCCTACGTTGTTACCATGCAACATCAAGCAGTCGAAATATGAAGATTTCATATTTTGCAAGCACTGACGCGCCATTTCAGATCGCCGTTTTCCCTACCGGAATGATGATCAGGATTCATGGTGTTACAAGAATCAGCATGAACGATATTCGCTTTCTTGATGGGCCTACCAGTGCGGCAGGGCGGCAATGTATCCCTGCCATGATTTCATGATGCAAGTATTGAACTTCGGGCTCGGCCCGCTCTACATGCTATGTGGGCCGGGCCGTAGGCCCCGCTACGGCGCCAAAGAACTTGCTCTGGCATTAAAAAATAAACCCTCGTGTGATCATGATTCCAGTCCAACAAGGATGGCGGTGAGACGTAAGCAACTCCACTGTCCCCAAAGGCTTTGCAGGCCGTCCCTTGAATATCAAGCGTTTCGGGAAACACCGCTCGCAACACCGCTTGCACCGACTGGTTGCAGAGCTAACTCCGAACCACTGTAGCGACCCACTGAATTCCTGCTCACGTCATAATTGAGGAAATTATCAGTGAGTACGAAACGCTGGACGGCCAAGCGCAAGAGCGCCCTGGTGCTGGAAATCATCCAAGGTAAGACGACGGTCGCGGAAGCGAGCCGTGCCTACGACTTGGCGCCGTCCGAGGTCGAGGCCTGGGTTGACGACGGCAAGCGCGGGATGGAGAACGCGCTGCGCGCCAATCCGCTCGATGTGCGCGAGCAGTACGAGCGCCAGATCAAGGAACTGCAGGAAGCCTACGGCGAAGCAATGCTGGAGCCGGGGGTACGAAAAAAGCTGCATCACTTACTGGGCATGAACAAGAACACTGTCCAACGCATTTTCCAACTCAAGGGCTGGCAGGTGCGCAAACGCGCCATCGGCTTCCGGCCGCGCATCCAGGCACTGCCCTCGGTGGCGCAGGCGCCCAATGAACGCTGGTCCACGGACATGTGCAAGATCTGGGCCGGCAAGGATGGCTGGGCGACCTTGGCTTTGGTGATCGATTGCCATACCCGTGAACTGCTGGGCTGGCACCTGTCGCGTAGCGGTAAAGCCTGTACGGCATCGAGCGCCCTGGAACATGCCCTGATTGCCCGCTTTGGCACGCTGGGCCGCGTGCCGGCGCCGTTCCTGCCGCGCAGCGACAATGGATTGGTTTTCACCAGCCGCGGCTTCACGGCACTGGTGCGTGGCTATGGCCTTCGCCAGGAATTCATCACGCCACACTGTCCGCGGCAGAAGGAGTGGGCTTCATATTGCACCTTGTGTGGTTGGTTGAACGGCGATAAATGTCGGGGCGGTCGGACTGTAACGCCCACCCTGTCCCTTGACGAGGACGACGTCGCCAAGCGGTTCGAACAGGCAACGATGCTGATTGCCGTAACGATGCTGGCGCAGGAATCCATTTTGCCCCCACAGGTATATCGTTGTCGGGCAAACGGCGAGTTGAGCGGCGAGCTCGTTGGCGGTCAACATGCCGCGCTCGCGCAAACGAACGAAACGGGTCTTGAGATGGTAGGCATTGCGGATGACGATGACCTTCTTGTGCGTGAACG